>NZ_VWMY01000002.1:134448-141956 GCF_008905045.1 Streptomyces albicerus | reverse complement strand
CGCCCCCCGACAGATTCTGTCGGGGGGCGCCGCAGCATCTCGGGCACGATCAGCTCAGCACGGAATCGGGCACGCCCGGCGGGGGCCGAGCATCACAACTAGCCCAGATCAACGCACTCTTCCACGCGGTTTCAGCGGCACCGGCGGGAGTTCAGGAGCAGGCAGTGGAGCACCGTCGTAGCCCACCACCTCACCGAACCGCGAGCCCTTCATCCAGTCCGAGCGAGCCTGTTCGATCTCCCCTTGGGATCGCCCGATGAAGTTCCACCACATGATCAGCTCCTCCTCGAACGGCTCGCCGCCGAGGAGCATGAGGCCCGCGTCCGACTCGGCGCGCAGGGGCAGTTCGGAACGGCCGCAGCCGAGGTAGAGCATGGAACCGGGCAGCAGCGGCACGCCGTCCACATGGGCCTCGCCGGACATGGACAGCACGGCGTACTCGAAGTCCGGCTCCAACGGGAGGCGTACGTCGGCGCCCTGAGCGAGGGCCAGGTCGGCGCCGACGATCGGGGTGTACGTCGTCCCGGGTGAGGCGGCCCCGTCGACGCCGCCCAGGATGAGCGTGGCCCGCAGGCCGGGGGCGGTGACGACGGGCAGTTCGGCGTGGTGCTCGAAGCGCGGGTCGGCGTGCTGGTGACTGTCGGGCAGAGCGACCCACAGCTGCGCGCCGTGCAGGAAACGAGCGTGCGACTTGGGGCTCTCCTCCGAGTGGCTGATGGCCCGGCCAGAGGTCATCAGGCCCAGCTCGCGCGGGCGGATCGCCTGGAGGCTGCCCGTGGAGTCGCGGTGCAGCACCTCGCCCTCGTGCAGCCAACTGACGGTCTGCAGGCCCATGTGCGGATGCGGCGGGACCTGCATGCCGGGCTCGTCGGCGATGTCGTCGGGACCGTAGTGATCGACGAAGCACCAGGCGCCCACCATGCGTCGGCCCAGATTGGGCAGCAGACGGCGGACTTCGCTGGACTCGCCGAGCTTGACCCGGCGGGGGCTGAGGAGTTCGCGGACCGGCTCCGCCACCACGAAACCCCGGCCTCCGCACAGAGCGGGAACTGCCTCGCGATCAAGATTGCTCATGGCGCCCAACCTAACCCCGAGAAGGACGCTTCGTCAGGCCATCCACCCGCCCGTCGGCGGTCACTTGGCTCGGCATCGGCGCGCACTCCAAAGATACTAGCCATGTACATAATAGCTATGTACTGTATTCGCCATGAGCACGAATCCCGAGGGCGCGACGCCCGGTTTCCTGGTGTGGCGCCTGTCGATGAAGTGGCGGGTCGCCGTGGACCGGGCGGTGGCACCCCTGGGCCTCACCCACGCGCAGTACTCGCTGGTGGCGTCGCTGTACGGCATGCACCGGGAGGGACTCCGCCCCAGTCAGCGGCAACTCGCCGACCACACGGGCCTCGAACCGCTGTACGTGTCGAAGCTCGCCCGCGCTCTGGAGGCCGCCGGGCTCGTCAAGCGCACCCGGGATCCCGCCGACCCACGCGCCGTGCAGCTGTCCCTCACCGAGCAGGGGCGCGAGGTCACCCGCCGCGCGATCAAGGTCGTGCAGGGGCTGCTGGAACAGCTGCTCGGGCCGCTCGGGGGCCTCGACGGCCGGCGCACGAAGGCGTTCAGCCGAGAGTTGGCGACCTTGCTCGACGTACCACTTGATCCGCCCACCGAGAAGCCGACCGAGGTGTCAACCGACGCATCGGCCGAGAACGAGACGGAACTCGAAAGGTAGGCAGTCATGACCACCGCCGCATCCACACCCACCACACCGATCGTCAACGGACGGGTGATAGCCCTGGCCCACTACGCGGGCCGCGCCGTCCTGGAGCGCGTCCTGGCCCGTACCGGCAACACCTTCAACCAGTCGGTGACCCTCAGGGTCGTCGCGATCGCCGACGACTTCATCGAGCACGACCGGCTGGTGGCCGAGGTGACCGGCTCGTTGAAGGTCGAGGAGTCGGTCGTTCGGGCCACCATCGACGAGCTGACGGCGGCGCATCTGATCGAGGAGGTCCCGTCGGAGAGGTCCCGGCTGCGGCTCACGCACAACGGGCGGGAGCTGTACGAGCGGGTCACCGCCGAGACCGGCGAGATCTCCGCCCGGATCTACGCGGACATTCCTGCCGAGGACCTGGCGACGACGGGCCGCGTACTGACCCTCGTCACCGAGCGGGCGAACGCGGAGCTGGCCCGCATGTAGCAGTCACTCGCAGTCGCCTGTGCCCACGCCCACCGCCATGGTCATGGTCATGGTCGTGGTCGTGGTCATGGTCGTGGAATATTCAACGAACCCGGGTGGTTCTGGGCGTCGAAGGAGGTCGGACAGTGAACACGACGTACTACGACCACGGGACGTCCGCGGAGCGCTGGGAGCGCGCCCGGATGTTCTTCGACGCCAGGGACTACGCCGCCTCGGCGCGCATCCTCGACGGCCTGGTCGAGGAGGCGCCGGAGCAGGTGGGACCGCGCCTGCTGCTGGCCCGCGCGTACTATCACTCGGCCCAACTGCGCCGTGCGGAGACCCAGTTGAGGGAACTCGTCGAGCGCGACCCCGTGGAGCACTACGCCCGGCTGATGCTGGGCCGCACGCTCCAGCGCCAGGGGCGGCACGAGGAGGCCGAGCCCCACATGCGGCTCGCGTCGGCCCTTGCCGGGGACTTCGAATCCTTGTGAGCGCCGGCAAGGCCGGGCGGATCTGAGCCCCGTCAGCCTAGAGGCGTACGCCACGCAGCGGCGGGGTCAGCGCGGTCGCGGCCGCCAGGACGCAGATCGCGCCGCATCCCGCGAAGAAGACCGCCGTGCCCCAGGCCGCGGCGACCAGGCCCGTGAGCGGGTAGAGGAGAGGGCTGAGCCCCAGGGTGCAGAGGGTCGTCACGGACGTGACGCGCCCGAGGTACCGGGGCTCGGCCTCTTTCTGCAGGAGGGCGTTGCCGAGCACCATCGCGACACCGCTGACGGTGCCGAGCAGCCCGCCGAGCGCGACGGCGGCTCCGGGCGTCGCCACCCGGCCCAGCGCCACGACCACTCCGGCGGTCACGACGAGCGAGCCGGCCAGTACGGCCCCGGCACGGGGCACCCGGCGCGCGGCGGCCATCGTCAGCGCGCTCACGGCCCCGCCGACGCTGAAAGCGGCGAGAATCCAGCCGAGCGTGGCGGCGCTCCACCCCCGTTCGTCGGCGAGGAGGACGAGTCCCGCCGCGAGCGGGCCACTGAAGCACATCTCCCCGAGGGCGATGACCCAGACCAGGCGGCGCAGGCGCCTGTCGCCGCGCAGGTAGCGGAGGCCGTCGCGCAGATCGGCCGACAGGGGCCGCCGCGGCTCGGGTTCGTCGGGATCACGCCGACGCGGCGCGGATGCGACAGGGTCACGCCGAAGCGGCGCGGATTCGTCGGGGCCGTGTCCGTGCGGGGCGGGGTCGTTGGGAACGTCTCCGTGCGGGGCGAGTTCGTTCGGACGGCTGGGAGGGTCGGTCCGGGCCGGGCCCGTCTCGGCGTCCCTGGTCGGCCGCGCCCCTGCCACCGGCCCCGTGCGCACCGCCATCAACAACCCCAGCGACACGCCGAACAGCACTCCCACCACGGCGAAAGCGCCCGCGGCGCCCTGAACGGCCAGCGCGAAGGACCCGATCAGCGGTCCCACCGCATTGCTGAACCGCACCGAAAGCACCCGCATCCCCTGCACCCGGGCCAGCTGACCCTGGTCCGTAAGCCTCGGAGGCAGCGCACCAACCGCCGGCATGAAGACCGCATCGACCGCGCCGAAGACCAGGGCCATGGCGTACAGCAGCCACAGTTGAGGGCTGTCGGCCCAGGTCAGAGCGGCGGCGCCGAGCACCACCCCGCACCGTGCGAGGTCGCTGCCGATCAGGACGCGGCGTGGGCCGAAGCGGTCGGCGAGCACGCCGCCGCCGAGCATGAGGACGGCACGGGGTATCGCCCCGGCGGCGAGGACGGCACCGACCTGGGCGGGACCGGCGGCGCGGGCGGCGGCCCAGGACAGGGCCATGAAGTAGGCGACATCGCCGGTGACCGACGTCGTGTAGGCGCCCAGCCAGCGCAGGACGTTGGGATCACGGAAGGCGGGCCGCGTGGTCACGTGTCTTCGTCGAGCAACGGGAACATCTGCAGCCGCACGGCCACCCGCTCGGCCCCCTCGGTGCGCTCACGAACCCGGTAGCGCTCGATCACCCCCGCCAACTCCCCCTTCATCGCGTCGAGTTCACCCGGTGTCAGATGCAGCATGTCGCTCATGAACGCGCTCACCCCGAACCACTCGTCGGGCAGCAGGGGTACGACCTCGGCGGCCGCCCTGCGCAACGACTCACCGTCGGCCAGCGCCAGCGCCTGCGCGTACGCACGGTTCTCGGCGGCGCCCGGCGAGACGGCCGGATCGTGCATCGAGATCCGGTGCCGCGCGCGCCACCACCGATCCCGCTTCGTCCCCCTCTCCGTGTCCTCCTCGATCAGTCCGCCCGCCGCGAGCCGCCGCAGGTGATAGCTGGCCGCACCGGAGTCCAGCTCGAAGTGCGCGGCCAACTGCCGCACGGTGGCGGGGCCTTGCTGCCGAAGCCGGTTCAGCAGAGCGATCCGCATGGGATGGGCCAGCACGCGCAGCGCGACCCTGTCGAGGTCGAGGGTGATGTCGTCGTCCGCCATGAGGCGCAGCGTAGAACGCGAAGAACTCTTCCGGAAGGATTCTTCGCGAACATCTCTTCGCAATCACATCGCTCGTGATCCACGCGACGACAACTGACTCGCGGCCCACGGCAGTTATGTGCTTACGATGTCCGTGCAGCTGGTTCGCCCCGTCAGCCAGACGGGAGGCGTCGTAAGAGGGAACCCGGTGGGAATCCGGGACTGCCCCGCAGCGGTGAGTGGGAACGACCGCCGTCATACGCACTGGATCCGCCCGACGGATCCGGGAAGCGACGGCCAGTAGGTGCCGTGTCCTCGTCGGAGGACAGGGTGTGCCCACGAGTCCGAAGACCTGCCAACTGCCCGTGCGCCACCCGTGCGTACGGCGATCTCGGCGGCCTCGTGGGAGGGCCGGCGGAGCAGGCGGGCAGTGTGTGACGAGGCTTCGCCGATCCGCCGTTCCTTCGCGTCGGACGTCCCGGGATCCTCCCCGCGACTCGCGAAGGGCAGAGTTACGTGACCGACCGCTCCCCCACCCCGCAGGTCCGTGCCACCGTGCACGGCTGGCCCCGGCAGGGCCCGTCCCGTGAGCTGAAAAAGGCCGTCGAGGGCTACTGGGCCGGCCGAGTGACCGCCGACCAGCTGCGTACGACCGCGGCCGGCCTGCGCCGCGACGCCTGGCGGTGGCTCGCCGACGCCGGCACTTCCGAAGTGCCCACCGGGGACTTCTCGTTGTACGACCACGTCCTGGACGCGGTCGTCATGACCGGGGCGATCCCCGCCCGCCACCGGGCCGCCTTCGACGCGGACCCGCTCGACGGCTACTTCGCCATGGCGCGCGGCACCGACGCGGCCGCGCCGCTGGAGATGACCAAGTGGTTCGACACCAACTACCACTATCTGGTCCCGGAGTTGGGCCCCGACACGGTCTTCGCATCCGACGCGCGCGGACCGGTCGGCCAACTGCGCGAGGCCGTTGCACTCGGCCACACCGCCCGGCCCGTACTCGTCGGACCCATCACCTTCCTGCTACTGGCCAAGCCCGCGCCGGGCGTCGCGGCCGACTTCCGGCCGTTGACGCTGCTGGACCGGCTGCTTCCCGTATACGCGGAACTGCTGTCCGATCTCCGTGCGGCGGGCGCGAGTTGGGTGCAGCTGGACGAGCCCGCGCTGGTGCAGGACCAGTCCCCCGCCGTCCTGAACGCCACGGCCCGCGCGTACCGCGACCTCACCGCACTCACCGACCGTCCGAAGCTGCTGGTCGCCTCGTACTTCGACCGGCTCGGTGAGGCACTGCCCGTGCTCGCCCGGTCGGCGGTCGAGGGCCTGGCGATGGACTTCACCGGCCCGGCCGCCGCCAACCTGGACGCGCTCGCGGCGGTGGGCGGACTGCCCGGCAAGCGGCTCGTCGCGGGTGTGGTGGACGGCCGCAACGTATGGATCAACGACCTGGAACGGTCGCTGGCCACCCTCGCCACGCTGCTCGGGCTCGCCGAGCGGCTGGATGTGGCGCCGTCCTGCTCGCTGCTGCACGTACCGCTCGACGCCGCGGCGGAGCGTGACATCGATCCGCAGGTGGCACGCTGGCTGGCCTTCGCACAACAGAAGACGGCCGAGGTGGTGACACTGGCCCGCGGTCTCACCGAGGGCAGCATCGCTCCTCAACTCGCCGCAAACCGGGCCGCATTGGCGTCCCGTGCCGCCTCCGCCCTCACCCGCGACCCGGCCGTACGGGCCCGTTCTGCGGCGGTCACGGCCGACGACATCCGCCGCCCCCGGTCGTTCGCCGAGCGGTCGATCGCCCAGCAGGCCCGGCTCCGACTCCCGCCGCTGCCCACGACATCCATCGGCTCGTTCCCGCAGACTCGTGAACTGCGCCTCGCCCGGGCCGACTTGAGGGCCGGCCGGATCGACGAGGCGGCGTACGAGGAGCGGATCCGCGAGGAGATCCGGGACTCGATCGCCTTCCAGGAGAAGGCCGGGCTCGACGTCCTCGTGCACGGCGAACCCGAACGCAACGACATGGTGCAGTACTTCGCCGAACAGCTCACCGGGTTCCTCGCCACACGGCACGGCTGGGTCCAGTCGTACGGCACCCGCTATGTCCGTCCGCCGATCCTGGCCGGTGACGTCTCGCGACCGGCTCCGATGACGGTGCCGTGGACGACGTACGCGCAGTCGCTGACCGGTAGCCCCGTCAAGGGTATGCTCACGGGCCCGGTCACACTGCTCGCCTGGTCGTTCGTGCGGGACGACCAGCCGCTCGCCGAGACCGCACGTCAGGTGGCGCTGGCGCTGCGCGACGAGGTGGCCGACCTGGAGGCCGCGGGCACGGCCGTCGTCCAGGTCGACGAGCCCGCGCTGCGCGAGACGCTCCCGTTGCGTGCGGCGGCCCGGCCCGCGTACCTGACCTGGGCCACCGAGGCGTTCCGGCTGGCCACCTCGGGGGTACGCGCGGACACTCAGATCCATACGCACATGTGCTACGCGGAGTTCGGTGAAATCCTCGATGCCGTCGACGAGTTGGACGCCGACGTCATCAGTCTGGAGGCGGCCCGCTCGCGGATGCAGATCGCGGAGGAACTCGCCGCGGCCGGATATCCGAGGGCGGTCGGTCCCGGCGTGTACGACATCCACGCGCCCCGCGTCCCGGAGGAGCGGGAACTCACCGATCTGATCGACCGGGCGCTGCTCGCCGTACCGGCCGACCGGCTGTGGATCAACCCCGACTGCGGCCTGAAGACCCGGAGTTGGGCCGAGGCAGGACCCGCCCTGGAACGGATGACAGCCGCGGCACGCCGGGTGCGGGGCAACCTGCCGGGGTGAGCGGGAGCGCTGGGCCCCTGCCGAGGCGGGGCCCAGCGGCTCGGGCCGGT
>NZ_VWMY01000002.1:124521-134330 GCF_008905045.1 Streptomyces albicerus | reverse complement strand
CCCCTGACGGGGCGCCTGCAGCTGAGGCGCGCCCCTTAGGGGCGCGGGGAACTGCGCAACCAGCCCCCAGCGCCTGCTACTTCACCGCTTCCTTCGAGGCTCCGTACGTCCGCTTGCCCCGCCGGTACGCAATCTCCCCCAGGGCCACATCCACCACGATGAAGGCGGCCAGCGGGATGCCGAGCAGCGGTACGAAATAGCCGAGGACGGCGACGACCGCCATCAGCGGGACGAGGACGTACGCGGGGAACTGCTGCCAGGCGCCGCGCGGGATGGGGCGGCCGAAGGCGGAGGCGCGGCCGCGCTGCCACCACATGCGGTAGCCCCACAGGATCAGCAGGATCAGGCTGAGCGCGAGGGCCATCAGCAGGATCTGGTTGACGATGCCGAAGAGGACCCCGGTGTGCGCGTCGATGCCCCAGCGGGACAGCTTCGCCAGCACCGGGTAGTCGGCGAAACGTACCGTGTCAGTGACGTCTCCGGTCGTCGGGTCCACGGCGACCGCGTCCTGTTTGGTGGGCCAGCTGCGCTGGACCTGCTGCACGACATACGCGGACGAGGCGTCGGCGGGCGCGACGATCTCCACCGGGTCGCCGAGACCCTCCGTCCGCGCGGCCGCCAGCACCTTGTCGATGCCGACGCCGTGCTCGACGCCTCCCTCGGCCGAGTCGGAGTCGTGGCCGGAGTGCTCGCCGCCCACGGCCGCCGACACCGACGGAGTGGCCTGGTGGAGCGAGGTGCGCAGCTCGTCGATGTGCGCTCCGGCATACGTCGACCAGGTCAGGCCCGTCGCCGAGAGGAAGAGGAAGCCCACCGCCGCCCAGACGCCGACCGAGCCGTGCAGGCCCAGCGTGCGCCGGCGTCCGCTGGTGCCGCGTATCTTCCGCTGCGTACGGCGGCGGCTGAACCAGAGCACCAGGCCGCCGGCCGCGATCACCCACAGCCAGCTGGCGGCGAGTTCGCTGTAGAGCCGGCCGTTCTCGCCGAGCTGCAGGTTGGCGTGGAACTCGTCGATCCAGGTCCGCAACGGCAGCGCGCCGGTGGACCCGTACTGTTCCAGCGCGCCGCGCACCTTGGCGGTGTACGGGTCGACGAACACCGCGAGTTTGTGGTTCTCGTCGACGCCGGGGACTCCGGAGAGCAGCACCCTGGTGGTGGCGTCGTCCTCCGGCGAGGGACGAACGGCGGAGACCGTGCCCTCCGGGTGGACCTTGCGGGCGGCGGCGACCTGCTCGGAGACGGGCAGCTTCTCGTCGCCGACGGGGACGGTCATCTCGTGCGCGTACACGAGCTTCTCGGCCTGGAACGATCCCGCGTACAGGAATCCGGTCGTGGCGGCGACCAGCAGGAACGGGGCGACGAGCACGCCGGCGTAGAAGTGCAGCCGCAGTACCAGGGGGCGCAGCGGCGACCACGGGCCGCGTTTCGGGGAAGGGGCGACGGCTTGCGGGGACTCGTCCGTCTCGGTCGTGGGAACGGTGGACATCGGCTGGCTTCTCCGGTGGGGCAGGGGACGACGGGCCGTACTCGGCCGTTGCGCTCCAGTAGTCGGTGGGAGGGGACGGCGAGTTCCCGGCGGTTCGCGTGGCGTGGGTCACATCACGGCTCGTATGCGAGGGCTCCGGGCATCCCGGTGCTCCTGTACTGGCACGATGCTCGGCATGACCTCAGGGATCGCCTTCCGCCTCACGCGTGCCGCGGTGTTCGCGGCCGTGTGCGTGGTGACGGCCGCCCTGGGGCACGCGTTGATGTCCGGGTCGGGGCCGGCTTGGTGGGCCGTCGGGTACGCGTTCGCGGCGACGACGGCGGCCGCGTGGTGGCTGACCGGGCGGGAGCGGGGCGCCGCTCTGGTGACGGGGGCGACGGTTGTCGCACAGCTGGGACTGCACCAGTTGTTCGGGCTGTCCCAGAGCGCGCCGTCGTCGCGGACCTCCACGCACATGCGCATGTCTCTGGAATCCATGGAGACGGGGCATGCACACCCGATGGCCCCCGAGTCGGCGGACACCCTGGTGATGGGGGGTGACGTGGGCATGTTCGCGGCCCACGTGCTCGCCGCACTCGTCTGCGGTGTGTGGCTGTGGCGCGGTGAGGACGCGGCGTTCCGCACGGCGCGGGCGTTCGCGTACCGGACCGGCCGGGTGCTCGGTGCCGCGCTCTTCGAGCCGTTGTGGCGCGCGCTGCGGGTGTCGGCCGTACCGCGGCCGGTGGCGCCCGTACGGGCCGGGGTGTTCGCCCCGGTGCGTCGGCTGCGCGGGGTTCTGCTGGAGTACGTCGTCGCGCGGAGAGGGCCGCCGGCTCTGCCGGCCGTCTGCTGACCGTCCGTCCCGCGACCGGTGACGGGCGGGTCTGCGGCGTATGTGCGTGCCGTCGGTGTACGGCTCGCGTGCGCGGCGACTGAGTCCTTCTCGTAGGGGTGGGGCCACGCACGCGCGCGTGCCGTTGTCGTACGCCCACGCGCGCGTGCCGCATGCGCGCACCTCACGCATGCGTGCCGTACGCCGCTCTCCTCACTCCGCGATTCCCTTCACCGAAGGACCACTTGCGATGACTCCTGCCCTGCTCGAGGCACACGACGACGAACGGGTGACCCTCTGGGCGCTGGCCGCCGGAGCCGGCGACCCGGACGCGGTCGAGCGGTTCGTGCTGGCCACCCACCGGGACGTATGGCGTTTCGTGGCCCACCTCAGCGGCGATGTGCACGGCGCCGACGACCTCACCCAGGAGACGTTCCTGCGTGCGCTGACCGCCCTGCCGGGCTTCTCCGCGCGCTCCAGCGCCCGCAGTTGGCTGCTGGCGATCGCCCGCCGTACGGTGGCCGACCGCTTCCGCACGGCGGCGACCCGGCCGCGCATATCCGATGCCTACGACTGGCAGACGGCCGCCGAACGCACCCAGCCGCGCGGGCTGCCCGGCTTCGACGAGGGCGTGGCCCTCCTCGACCTCCTGGAAACCCTGGACGCCCCACGCCGTGAGGCGTTCGTCCTGACCCAACTGGCCGGCCTGCCCTACGCGGACGCCGCGTCGGCGGTGGGCTGCCCCGTCGGGACCGTACGATCCCGGGTCGCGCGGGCCCGGGAGAGCGTGACGGCGTTGTTGGAGGCGGCGGGGTAGGGCGCGCGCCTCCCAGTGGGGCACCGCACCGGACTGTCGCGCTCCCAGTGAGCCGCCTCGCACCCCTGTCGCGCTCTTGGCATGCTGGCGCGATGGCATCCCCCAGTGATCCCACGTCCCTCAGCGACCAGGTGGAGGAACTCCTCTCCCACACCGGCCCGTTGCCGATCGTCGCCGCCGGTGATCCGGTGCTGCGTCGCGCGGCCGAGCCCTTCGACGGCCAGCTGGACCCGGCGCTCCTGGCCCGCTTCGTCGCGGCCCTGCGCGACACGATGCACGCGGCACCGGGCGTCGGGCTCGCCGCACCCCAGGTGGGCGTACCGCTGCGCCTCGCGGTCGTCGAGGACCCGGCCCCGGTTCCGGACGAGATCCGCGAGGCACGCGGTCGGGTGCCGCTGCCCTTCCGCGTCCTGGTCAACCCGGCGTACGAGCCCGTGGGGCCCGCTCGGGCCGCGTTCTTCGAGGGCTGTCTGAGCGTGCCGGGCTGGCAGGCGGTGGTGGCCCGGCACGCCGCGGTGCGGCTTCTGGCGCGGGACGAGTACGGCCGCCCGGTGGACGAGGTGTTCACGGGCTGGCCCGCGCGGATCGTCCAGCACGAGACGGACCACTTGGACGGCATGCTCTACCTGGACCGCGCCGAACTCCGCTCCCTGTCCTCGAACCAGGCGATGGCGGAACGATGGGCCGAGCCGACGCCGAAGCGGGCGGCAGCGGAGCTCGGCTTCGAGCTGCCCGAGGAGGGCTGAGAGGAGCCGAGGGGTGCCATCTGTTCGATGGCACCCCCTGCGTCGCACCTGCCGGAACCAGGCGGCCTTGGTGAAGTCCGGTGCGGTACCGCGCCCCGCAAGGGGCGCGGGGCTGTGACATTTGCGGCTCCGCCGCGGGGCGCGACCAGCCACAACCGACCCGCAGACAAAGAACAGCACTCCAGCGGAGCGCTACGCGTCCCGGTACGCCTCCAGCAACCGCAGCCACACCTCACTGACCGTCGGATACGACGGCACCGCATGCCACAGCCGGCTCACCGGGACCTCGCCGGCGACCGCGATCGTGGCGGAGTGGATCAGTTCGCCGACACCGGGGCCGACGAAGGTGACCCCCCGCAGGATCTCGTTCTCCAGGTCGACGACCATGCGGGCGCGGCCGCGGTAGCCGTCGGCGTACAGGCCCGCGCCCGCGACGCTGCTCAGATCCACGTCGACGGCGCGGACCCGGTGGCCGGCCTGTTCCGCCTCGGCGAGGGAGAGGCCGATGGCGGCGGCCTCCGGGTCGGTGAAGACCACCTGGGGGACGGCCCCGTGGTCGGCGGTCGCCGCGTGCGCACCCCAGGGGTCGGTCTCCAGGAGCGGGACGCCGGCCGCGCGGGCGGCGATGGCGGCGCCCGCGATACGCGCCTGGTACTTGCCCTGGTGGGTGAGCAGGGCGCGATGGTTGACGTCGCCGACCCCGTACAGCCAGTCGCTGCCCGTCACCCGGCAGCTGTCGTCGACCGTCAGCCAGGAGCCAGGCTCCAGGCCGACCGTCTCGAGGCCGAGGTCGTCGGTGCGCGGGGCGCGGCCGGTGGCGAAGAGGATCTCGTCGGCCTCGATGCGGTCGCCCCGGTCCGTCGTGACCACGACCGTCGTGCCCTCCCGCGTCACCGACTCGACCGATGTGCCCGTGCGCACGTCCGCGCCCGACTCCGTGAGGGCCTCGGCGACCAGTTCCCCGGCGAAGGGCTCCATACGGGGCAGCAGGCCCTTGCCGCGGACGAGGACCGTGACCTGGGAGCCGAGAGCCTGCCAGGCGGTGGCCATCTCGACGCCGACGACCCCGCCGCCCACGACCACGAGGCGGCCCGGCACCGCGTGCGCGCTGGTGGCCTCGCGGCTGGTCCACGGCTTGACCTCGGCGATTCCCGGCAGGTCGGGCAGCATGGCGCGGCTGCCGGTGCAGACGGCCACGGCGTGCCGGGCGGTGAGCACGTGCCGCTCCCCGTCGGGTCCGTCGACCGTGACCCGGCGCGGCCCGTCGAGCCGGCCGTGCCCGCGGTAGAAGACGGCTCCGATGCCGTCCAGCCAGCTCACCTGGCCGTCGTCCTTCCAGTGGGAGGTGTAGTAGTCGCGGTGGGCGAGGACCGCGGCGGCGTCGAGGGGGCCCTGCACCGACTGGCTCAGCCCGGGCACGCGGCGTGCGTCCGCGCGGGCGATGACCGGGCGCAGCAGCGCCTTGCTGGGCATGCACGCCCAGTACGAGCATTCGCCGCCGACCAGCTCGCTCTCCACGACCGCGGTGGAGAGGCCGGCCGCGCGGGCGCGGTCGGCGACGTTCTCCCCCACGGGCCCGGCCCCGAGCACCACGACGTCGTACGCGATGGATTCCGTTTCCGTCATGGGGTCAGTCTGGTGGTTGGTGTGGGCCGTGGCCACACGGGTACGAGCGCGGAATACGCCGCCGATCGGCGCCGTTGTGCACAGCGGCTACGCCCCGACCCCAGGAAGAGGGAATCAACGCCATGAGCAGCACCGTGGAGCTCACCAAGGACAACTTCGACCAGATGGTCACGGACAACGAATTCGTCCTGATCGACTTCTGGGCGTCCTGGTGCGGCCCGTGCCGGCAGTTCGCCCCGGTCTACGAGAAGGCGGCGGAGGCAAACCCGGACCTGGTCTTCGGAAAGGTCGACACGGAGGCGCAGCCCGAGCTGGCGGCGGCCTTCAACATCCAGTCGATTCCGACGCTGATGATCGTCCGCGACCAGGTGGCGGTCTTCGCCCAGCCCGGGGCGCTGCCCGAGTCCGCCCTGACGGACGTCATCGGTCAGGCCCGGAAGCTGGACATGGAAGAGGTCCGCAAGTCCATCGCGGAGCAGGAGCAGCAGGCCAAGTAACGTCCTCGCACACCCGCTGGCCCCGGCGATCCGGCCGAACGGCACGACGGCTCGCCGACCGGCCGGTGATTACCGGGTGGGGCCCATAGCGCGCCCTGTGGCCGCGAGCGGAAGCGGAAGTCCCGTGTAGTTCGCGGCCAGTTCGGTGGCCGCGGGGCGAGATGCCGTGATCCGGCGCAGACGCGCGAGCTGCAGCCGGCCCTCGAAGGCGTCCCCGTCCGGCTGGGCGTGCAGCATCGTGGTCATGTCGTACGAGAAACGCGTCGCCTGCCAGACCCGGTCGAGGCACAACTCCGAGTAGCTGTCGAGGAGTTGGGTCGATCCCGAGCGGTGGAGCTCGGCGAAGCCGCGGGCCAGGACGCGGACGTCGGACACGGCCAGGTTCAGCCCCTTGGCGCCCGTCGGCGGCACGATGTGCGCGGCGTCGCCGGCGAGGAACAGCCGTCCGTGGCGCATCGGTTCGTGGACGTAACTCCGCATCGGCGTCACGGACTTGGACGTGATCGGTCCGCGCTCCAGCCGCCAGTCGCCGTCGATGGCGAAGCGTGCGTCGAGCTCGTCCCAGATGCGCTCGTCGGGCCAGTCGGCGACGTCCGTGCCGTTCGGGACCTGCAGATACAGCCGCGACACCGACGTCGAGCGCATGCTGTGCAGCGCGAAGCCTCCCTCGCCGCGCGCGTAGATCAACTCCTCGCAGGAGGGCGGCACATCGGCCAGGATCCCGAGCCAGGAGTACGGGTAGTCGTGCTCGTACGTGCGGCTGACGCCGGCCGGGAAGGTGTCGCGGGCGATGCCGTGGAAGCCGTCGCAGCCGACCACGTAGTCGCAGGTGAGGGTCTGTTCGCGGCCCTCGTGCACAAAGCGTACGACGGGTGCGTGACCCCCCGGCGGCTCGGCGGCGTTCTCGACCGCGAGGGCCTCGGCCTCGAACAACAGCGGTGGCCCGTCGGCGAGTTGGAGCGCGACGAGGTCCTTCACGATCTCCGTCTGGGCGTAGATGGTGACGATGCGGCCGCCGGTGAGCACCGGGAAGTCGATGTGGTGCCGCTCGCGGTCGAAGCGCAGCTCGATGCCGTGGTGGACCAGTCCCTCGGCCTCCAGCCGGTCGGCGGCGCCGCACTCGCGCAGGGCGTCCACCGTGCCCTGCTCCAGCATTCCGGCGCGCTGCCGCTGTTCGACGTACGCGCGGGTTCTGCTCTCCAGGACGACGCAGTCGATCCCCGTCCGGTGCAGCAACCGGGCCAGCAGGAGCCCGGCCGGGCCTCCGCCGATGATGCCGACCGTGGTCCGCATGACGCGCCTCCCAGGTGTTCGGAGCCTGTGTCATGTCCCCGGCCGGGGACATGACACAGGCTCTCAGCTCGATTCGCGGTGCACGACCGTCGCTCCCAGCACCTCGTGCGCCTCCGGCGCAGCAGCGGGTTCGCGCACCGCGCGGTCGACGAGCTCGGCGAGTTCCTGTCCGGACGGCAGCTCGATGTGGACGGTACTCAGACGGGGGCGCAGCAGCCGGCCGAGCATCAGGTCGTCGGCGCCGATGACGGCCGTGTCGTCCGGGATGCCGATGCCCTCGTCCTGGAGGGCGCGCATCAGCAGCATCGCGTACTCGTCGTTGTACGCGAACACGGCGTCCAGGCCCAACGCACGCCAGCGCGCGGCGAGTTGGGCAGCGGCCTTCTCGTCGTAGGCGAGCGGTACCTCGGTGACCGACGCGTCCGTGCCGCTCAGGGCCTGCCGTACGCCTTCGAACCGGGGCTTGGAGAAGATCTCCAGGCCGGGGTCCTCGGGCACCACGACACCGACGTGGCGACACCCGCGGGCCAGCAGGTGCGCGCCGGCGCTCCGGCCGACGCCGTGGTGGTCCATGAGCAGTGCGTGCGCGCCCTCGACGCGTTCGGGGCCGAGGGTGACGACGGCCCGGGCGCCGGAGCGCTTGAGGACGGCCACGCCCTGCGAGCCGAGTCCGCTGCCGGGCACCAGGACGGCGACCGGGCGCAGTTCCGCCCAGGCGCGGGCCGCCTCGTCGCTCGGGAGGCCGACGCTGCCGTACTGCACGACGGTGTAGTCGAGGCGGCTCAGCGCCCACTGGAGTTCGTTGAAGAACTGGCTGTACAGCGGTCCCACGGGCACGTCCGGAGTGGGCATCAGGACCATACGGCTGTGCCCGGCGCGCAGGCTGCGGGCGGCCGCGTGCGGGACGTACCCGAGCTCCTTGGCGGCCTCGTGGACGCGGCGGCGGGTGGGCTCGCTGATCCGAACGGCACTGGCGTTGTTGAGGACGTAGGAGACGGTCGCGCGCGAGACCCCCGCCAGGCGGGCCACATCGGCACTCGTCGGCACGGAGTGCTGCGCGGGCGACGGAGGGGCGGATGTTTTCGGTATCTGCACCATGACGTACGGCATCTTCGCAGAAGCCCCGGACGGGCTCAGGGCCGGGGGCACCGCGCGGGACCGGACGTCCGGCACGGACCGTCCGCGCCCGCTGCGGCCCAAGTCAGCGGCCTACTGCGGCAGTTCGGTACGCGTCACGCGCGCGACCAGGTCGATCCAGCCGGCCTCGAGGCGCTCCTGGGGCATCTTGCACTCCTTGGTCAGGTAGTGGATCAGGGCGGGGTCGAGGTAGCCCATCAGCGTCTGGGCGAGGAGGACGCAGTCGGCATCCGGCACCGCCTGGCGCAGCAGCAGGGTGACGTGACCCGAGAGAAGCCGTTGGGGCGGGTTGGAGAAGCGGCGGGCCGGCTCGGGCTGGGCCGCCAGCTGGAGGTCCAGCTGGTCCGCCGCCTGACGCAGGACCGCCTGGCCGAACGCCCGCAGCCGCTCGACCGGCGGCGCCCCGGGGCCCAGCGGCGGCGGCCCGCTGAGGAAGGCGGCCTGGAGCTGTTTCGACGAGTGGTCGAGCAGGGCCATGAGCAGGCCCGTGCGGTCGCCGAAGCGGCGGAACACGGTGCCCTTGCCCACCGAGGCCGCCACGGCCACCGCCTCCATCGTGACGCCGGCCGCGCCGTACTCCGCGACCAGGCGCGCGGCGGCTTCCAGCAGCCGGGCCCGGTTGCGCGCCGCGTCGGCACGCAGGCAGGGCTCGTCCGCGCCGGAGGTCAGTTCCAGCAGGACGGGCTCGTCGGTCGGTTCCTGGGGTGTCGGAAAGGGCGGCAGGGAGGCGGACATGACACCAGCTTATCGCCTCGGGAACAGAACTGGACCGCGGTCCGTTTAGGTGCTACAACTTTAAACGGACCTCGGTCCGGTTCGTCACGACAATGTTTCGTCCCCTTGGAGTTCCCCATGTCTGTTCGCATCCTCGCGCTCGTCGGCAGCCTCCGCGCCGGCTCCCACAACCGCCAGCTCGCCGAGGCCGCCGTCAAGCTCGCCCCCGAGGGCGCGGAGGTCGAGTTGTTCGAGGGCCTGGCCGAGATCCCCTTCTACAACGAGGACATCGACGTCGAGGGCAATGTGCCGGCCGCCGCGGCCCGCCTGCGCGAGGTCGCCGGCGCGGCCGACGCCCTGCTGCTCTTCTCGCCCGAGTACAACGGCACCATCCCGGCCGTCCTGAAGAACGCCATCGACTGGCTGTCCCGCCCGTACGGCGCCGGCGCCCTCAGCGACAAGCCCGTCGCCGTGGTCGGCACCGCCTTCGGCCAGTACGGCGGTGTCTGGGCGCAGGACGAGGCCCGTAAGGCCGCGAGCATCGCCGGCGCCAAGGTGCTGGACGACATCAAGCTCTCCATCCCCGGCTCCGTGGTCCGCTTCGCCGAGACGCACCCCGTCGACGACACCGAGGTCGCCGCCCAGCTGACCGAGGTCATCAGCCGGATCCACGGCCAGGCCG
>NZ_VWMY01000002.1:108604-124511 GCF_008905045.1 Streptomyces albicerus | reverse complement strand
CCGCTGAAGTTGCCGTTGGTCTTGTACAGCCACAGCGCATCGATCGACAGGTAGCCCTGCAGATACGGCTGCTGGTCCACCGCGAACTGGATGTCGCCGTCCTCGATGGCGCCGACGAGCTCCTTGTTGAGGTCGAAGGTGGCGACCTTGGCCTTGCTGCCCGCGTCGGACACCGACTGCACCGATGTCAGGGCGAACGGCGCGCCGAGCGTGACCACGTAGTCGATCGACGAGTCCTGCTTGAGCTTGGCGGTGATCGTCGACTTCACCGACGGCATGTTGGTGCCGTTCACGTAGAGGTTCGTGGTCTTGCCCTTGAACGTCTTCTTCACACCCGCGCAGCGCGCTTCGAGGGCGACGTGGCCCTGCTCCTGGATGACACAGATGTTGTTCTTGGCGCCGAGTTCGTTGAGCTTCTCGCCGAAGGCCTCACCGGCGACGGTCTCGTCTTGGCCGAAGTACTCGAGGAGGCCCTGCTCCTTCCAGGCGTCGATGCCGCCGTTGAAGCCGACCACGGGGATGCCGGCCTTCTGTGCCTTGGCGACGGCGGCCTTCATGGCGTCCGGCTTGGCCAGGGTGATCGCGATGCCGTCGACCTTCTGGTCGATGGCGTTCTGGACCAGGTTGGCCTGCTTTGCGGAGTCGGGGTTGCTGGAGTAGACCAGCTCGACGTTGTCCTTGGCCGCTGCCGCCTCCGCCCCCTTGCGGATGAGGTCCCAGAAGGTGTCCCCGGGTGCCGCGTGCGTGATCATCGCGACCTTCATGCGGGGGGTGTTGGCCTTGCCGGCCGACGCGTTGTCCGCGTCCTCCTCGGCCTTCTTGCCGCCGGACTCACTGGAACAACCGGTGACTATCAGGGCTGCCGCGGCGGCCGCGGCGACGAGGGCGAATCTGCGGGAGCGGGGGCGAGACATGCGGTCCATCTTTCCGGCACCTCACTGTGCGACAGGGGGAAAGGGAGCAGGGGCCGACGGACCGGGCGAGGTGCCCGGGCCGTCTACCGACAAACTCGGCTGTGCTGTTGGGAGGGGATGTAAGTCCCTGACGGACCCCGCTGTCAATACTTTGTTAAGACATCATTTCACGATCACGTGAGAATGTAAGTACAAAGTATTGACATGGCCCGGTCCCGGTCTTACACCTAGGACACACCGGTCCCCTGCATCCCGCACCCCCGGAAGTCCGCATCCCAGCACGAGGAGCGACGCGTATGCCCGAGTCCTTCGACCTGATCACCATGGGTCGCATCGGGGTCGATCTCTACCCCCTGCAGACCGGCGTACCGCTCACGCGTGTCGAAACCTTCGGGAAGTTCCTCGGCGGTTCAGCGGCCAACGTGGCGGTCGCCGGGGCACGCCTCGGCCGCTCCACCGCGGTCGTCACCCGTACCGGCAATGATCCCTTCGGAGCCTATCTGCACCAGGCTCTCAAGGAGTTCGGGGTCGACGACCGCTGGGTCACCCCGGTCGACGCGTACCCGACGCCGGTCACGTTCTGCGAGATCTTCCCGCCGGACGACTTCCCGCTGTACTTCTACCGGCAGCCCAAGGCGCCCGACCTGGAGATACGCACCGATGAGCTGGACTTCTTCGCCGTCCGGGCGGCGAAGATCTTCTGGATCACGGGGACCGGCCTGAGCGAGGAGCCCAGCCGCTCCGCCACCCTCGCGGCCCTCAAGGCACGCGACAAGGCGGGCACCACCGTCTTCGACCTCGACTGGCGCCCCATGTTCTGGAAGGACCCCGCCGAGGCCCGCCCGTACTACGCAGAAGCCCTGCGGCACGTCACGGTCGCCGTCGGCAACCTCGACGAGTGCGAGGTCGCCACCGGTGTCCGCGAACCGCGTGCCTGCGCCGAGGCCCTGCTCGAAGCGGGCGTGGAACTGGCCGTCGTCAAGCAGGGCCCGAAGGGCGTCCTCGCCGTCCACCGCGACGGCACCACCGCCGAAGTGCCGCCCGTGCCCGTCGAGGTGGTCAACGGCCTCGGCGCGGGCGACGCGTTCGGCGGTGCGCTCTGCCACGGGCTGCTGGCCGGCTGGGAGCTGGAGAAGACGATGCGGTACGCCAACGCGGCCGGCGCCCTCGTCGCCTCCCGGCTCGCCTGCTCCTCCGCGATGCCGACCGCCGCCGAGGTCGAGCATCTCGTCGCCTCCCGCGGCTGACGCCGCCACCCCCTGAACGGAGCCAACCCTTGAGCATCACCATCCCCGACCTCGTCAGGGTGCGCGCCCGGCACCCGGAGGCGGTAGCCGAAGCGGCCGCCCGCCGTGTCCGACGCCCCCTCGTCGGCGACAGCGGCCGCCTCATGATCGTGGCCGCCGACCACCCGGCACGCGGCGCGCTCGGAGTCGGCGACCGCAGACTGGCCATGGCCAACCGCGCCGACCTGCTGGAGCGGCTGTGCATCGCGCTGTCCCGGCCTGGCGTGGACGGGGTGCTCGCCACCGCCGACATCCTGGAGGACCTGCTCCTGCTCGGCGCGCTGGAGAACAAGGTCGTCATGGGCTCCATGAACCGCGGCGGCCTGGCCGGCGCCGTCTTCGAGATGGACGACCGCTTCACCGGACACCGCGCCGAGGACATCGCCCGGCTGAACTTCGACGCCGGCAAGCTCCTCCTGCGCATCGACTACGACGACCCGGGTTCGCTGACCACCCTGGAGTCCACCGCCCGCGCCATAGACGACATGGCCGAGCACAGACTCCCGGTGTTCGTCGAGCCGTTCATCTCCCGCCGCGTCGAGGGAACGGTACGCAACGACCTCACCGCCGAGGCCGTGACCCGCTCCATCGCCATCGCCTCAGGCCTGGGCGGCACCTCCGCCTACACCTGGCTGAAACTTCCCGTCACCAGCGACCCGGACGACATGGCCGCGGCGCTGGAGACCTCGACCCTGCCCGCCGTCCTGCTGGGCGGCGAGGTCGGCAAGGACCAGGAGGGGGCGTACGAGAGATGGCGCAAGGCCCTGCGGCTGCCCACCGTCCAGGGCATGGTCGTCGGCCGGTCCCTGCTCTATCCCGCCGAGGGCAGCGTGGAGACCGCGGTGGACACCGCGGTCGGCCTGCTCTGACCGGAAGGACCTCCTCATGACCAGCGCACATCACCTGCCCTCGGGCAAGGCCGCGAGCGGCCCGTACGCAGTGGACGTCACCCCCGAGAGCGCCGACTGGGGCTACTCCAGCCTCCGCGTTCTCGAACTGCCGCCCGGCGGCACGCACTTGTTCACCGCCGGGGACAGCGAGTGGATCATGCTGTCGCTCGGCGGCGGCTGCACCGTCACCGTCACCGACGACTTCGGCCGCGAAGAGTACGAGCTGCACGGCCGCGCGAGCGTCTTCAGCGGCGTCAGCGACTTCGTATACGTACCGCGGGACGCGACCGCTACCCTCAGCTCGCCCGCCGGCGGCCGCTTCGCGCTCACCGGCGCCCGCTGCACCCGCCGGCTGCCGGCCCGCTACGGGCCCGCCGAGTCCGTCCCCGTCGAACTGCGCGGCACCGGCAACTGCTCCCGCAAGGTCCACAACTTCGGCGCGGCCGGGGTCTTCGAGTGCGACAAGCTCATCGCGGTCGAGGTGATCACCCCAGGCGGCAACTGGTCCTCGTACCCGCCGCACAAGCACGACGAGCACCGGCCCGGCGAGGAGTCCGAGCTGGAGGAGATCTACTACTTCGAGATCGCCGACCACGAGGGCACTCCCGGCCTCGGCTACCAGCGGGTCTCCCCCTCTGGCCAGGGAAGCGGCACGGACGTGCTTGCCGAGGTGCACGCCGGCGACGTCGTCCTGATCCCGGACGGCTGGCACGGCCCCTCCATGGCCGTGCCCGGCCACGACATGTACTACCTCAACGTCATGGCGGGCCCCGGCGCCGACCGGGCCTGGCTGATCTGCGACCACCCCGACCACGCCTGGATCCGCGACACCTGGCCCGGCCAGCCCGTCGACCCCCGGCTGACGACTCGATCCAACCCCCCGTCCCAGTGAGGAACCGATGAGCCGCTCCACCCTTCGCCTGACCGTCGCCCAGGCACTGGTGCGCTTCCTGGCCGCGCAGCACACCGAACGCGACGGCGTACGGCACCGGCTGATCGCCGGCACCTGGGGGATCTTCGGCCACGGCAACGTCGCCGGGATCGGCCAGGCGCTTCTCGAGGCCGGTGAGGAGGCCATGCCCTTCCACCAGGGCCGCAACGAACAGGCCATGGTGCACGCGGCGGTCGGATACGCCCGCCAGCTCAACCGGCTCTCCGCCCAGGCCGTCACCACCTCCATCGGCCCCGGAGCCACCAACCTCGTCACCGGCGCCGCCCTGGCCACGGTCAACCGGCTCCCGGTACTGCTCCTGCCCGGCGACTACTTCGCCACCCGCGCGGCCGACCCGCTGCTCCAGCAGCTGGAGCACCCCGTCGAAGCCGACCTGTCGGTCAACGACACGCTGCGCCCGGTCTCCCGCTACTTCGACCGGATCACCCGTCCCGAGGCCCTGATCCCCTCCGCCCTGAACGCGATGCGGGTCCTCGCCGACCCCGTCGAGACCGGCGCCGTCACCCTCGCCCTGCCGCAGGACGTGCAGGCCGAGGCGTTCGACTGGCCCGAGGAGTTCTTCGCCGAGCGGATCTGGCACGTACGCCGCCCGGCGCCCGAGCCGTCCGAGCTCGCGGCCGCCGCCGAAGCCGTACGAGCCGCCACACGCCCCCTGATCATCGCGGGCGGCGGAGTCCACCACAGCGAGGCCGAGCCGGCCCTCAAGGAGTTCGTGGAGGCCACCGGCATCCCGGTCGCGTCCACCCAGGCGGGCAAAGGCTCGCTGCGCCACGACCACCCGGCGGACCTCGGCGGCGTCGGCCACACCGGCACCGCCGTCGCCGACGACCTGGCCCGCACCGCCGACCTGGTCATCGGCGTCGGCACCCGCTACACCGACTTCACCACCGCCTCCGCCACGCTCTTCCAGAACCCGGACGTGCGGTTCGTCAACCTCAACGTCGCCGCCTTCGACGCCCACAAGCTGAGTGCGCGGATCCTGGTCGCCGACGCCCGCGCCGGACTGGGGGCGCTCACCGAGGCGCTGTCCGGCCACCGCGTGGACCCGGCGTACGAGGCCGAGTACCGCGCGGGCAAGGAGCGCTGGGCGCAGGTCGTGGACGCCGTGTACCGGGCGGACGACGAGCACGCGGTCCCCACCCAGACCCAGGTACTCGGCGCCCTGGACGCCGTGGTCGGAGACGACGACGTGGTGATCAACGCGGCCGGCTCGCTCCCCGGCGACCTGCACAAGCTCTGGCGTGCGCGAAGCCCGCGCCAGTACCACCTGGAATACGGCTACTCCTGCATGGGCTACGAGATCCCGGCCGGCATCGGCGTCCAGCAGGCCGCCCCCGGCACCCCCGTCTGGTCGCTGGTCGGCGACGGCACCTACCTCATGATGCCCACCGAGATCGTCACCGCGGTCCAGGAGGGCCTGCCCGTCAACCTGGTGCTGATCCAGAACCACGGGTACGCGTCCATCGGCGGCCTCTCCGAGGAGACCGGCGGCGAGCGGTTCGGCACCGCCTACCGCTACCGCGCCGCCGACGGCACCTTCACCGGCGCCCCGCTGCCCGTGGACCTGGCCGCCAACGCCGCCAGCCTCGGCATGGACGTCCTGCGCGCCAAGACCGTCCGCGAACTGCGCGACGCCCTGGCCACCGCCCGCGCCTCGGACCGCCCGACGTGCGTGTACGTCGAGACCGACCCGACGCCCACCGCCCCCGCCGCCGAGGCGTGGTGGGACGTACCGGTCGCCGAGGTCGCCTCCCGCGAGGCCGCCGCCCGCGCGCGCGAGACGTACGACAGTCGCGTCGCCGACCGCCGCCGCCACCTCTGACCTCCCCCGCTCACGAAAAGGACCCGCACTCATGAAGAACATCAACCACTGGATCGGCGGCAAGCCCGTCGAGGGCGCCTCCGGTCGCTTCGGCCCCGTCTACAACCCGGCCACGGGCGCCCAGGAGAAGCAGGTTCCCTTCGCCTCCGTGGACGAGGTGGACGCCGCCGTCGCCTCCGCGAAGGCCGCGTTCGAGAGCTGGGGGACCGCCTCGCTCGCCAAGCGCACTTCGGTCCTGTTCAAGTACCGCGAGCTGCTCGACGCGCACCGCGACGAGATCGCCGAGCTGATCACCGCCGAGCACGGCAAGGTGCACTCGGACGCGCTCGGCGAGGTCGCCCGGGGCATGGAGATCGTCGAACTGGCCTGCTCCGTCCCGCAGTTGGTGAAGGGCGAGCTGTCCACACAGGTATCCACCCGCGTCGACGTGGCCGCGATCCGCCAGCCGCTCGGAGTCGTCGCCGGCATCACGCCGTTCAACTTCCCGGCCATGGTGCCGATGTGGATGTTCCCGCTGGCCATCGCCTGCGGCAACACCTTCGTGCTCAAGCCGAGCGAGAAGGACCCGTCCGCCTCCTACCGGCTGGCGGAGCTCGCCTCCGAGGCCGGGCTGCCGGACGGAGTGCTGAACATCGTGCAGGGCGACAAGGTCGCCGTGGACCGGCTCCTCGAGCACCCGGACATCACGGCGGTCTCCTTCGTCGGCTCCACGCCCATCGCGAAGTACATCCAGATGAAGGGCATCGAGCACGGCAAGCGTGTACAGGCCCTCGGCGGCGCCAAGAACCACATGCTCGTGCTGCCCGACGCCGACCTGGACTTCGCCGCCGACCAGGCCATCAACGCCGCGTACGGCTCGGCCGGCGAGCGCTGCATGGCCGTGTCCGTCGTCGTCGCGGTCGGCGACACCGGCGACGAACTGGTCGGCAAGATCGCCGAACGGGCCAAGGGCCTGAAGATCGGCCCCGGCAGCGACGCGGCCAGCGAGATGGGCCCGCTGATCACCCGCGAGCACCGCGACAAGGTCGCGTCGTACGTCTCCGGCGCGGCAGCCCAGGGCGCCGAGGTCGTCGTGGACGGCACCGGCTACACCGTGCCGGGCCACGAGGACGGCTTCTTCCTCGGTGTCTCGCTCCTCGACAAGGTGCCGGTCACCGCGGACGCCTACAAGGACGAGATCTTCGGCCCGGTGCTGTGTGTGGTCCGCGCCGAGACGTACGACGAGGCCATCGCGCTGATCAACAGCTCGCGCTGGGGTAACGGCACCGCGATCTTCACCCGGGACGGCGGCGCCGCCCGCCGCTTCCAGCTGGAGGTCCAGGCGGGCATGGTCGGCGTGAACGTGCCGATCCCGGTGCCGGTCGGCTACCACTCCTTCGGCGGCTGGAAGGACTCCCTCTTCGGCGACCACCACATCTACGGCAACGACGGCATCGCCTTCTACACGCAGGGCAAGGTGATCACCACCCGCTGGCCCGACCCGGCCGACAGCGGCGGCATCAACCTCGGCTTCCCCAGCCACTCCTGACACGCTCCGACGGACACGCGAAGGGAAGGGCTCCCGTGGCAGAGACCGAAACCGCACGTCCGGCGACCGTCGCAGCGTTCGACAGCCTGGAGGTCGCCCTGGACCGGGGCAGCCCGATCCCGCTCTACTACCAGCTCGCCCAGCAGCTGGAGTCCGCGATCGAGCACGGGGCGCTCGCCCCGGGCAATCTGCTGGGCAACGAGGTGGACATCGCCGCGCGGCTCGGCCTGTCCCGGCCCACCGTCCGCCAGGCGATCCAGTCCCTGGTGGACAAGGGCCTGCTGGTGCGCCGCCGGGGCATCGGCACCCAGGTGGTGCACAGCCAGGTCCGGCGGTCGCTGGAGCTGAGCAGCCTGTACGACGACCTGGCGGCCGCCGGGCAGAGCCCGGCCACCCGGGTGCTGCGCAACGAGGTCCAGTCGGCCTCGGCGGAGGTCGCCGCGGCCCTCGGCATCCCCGAGGGCCGGGACGTCATCGTGCTCGAAAGGCTGCGCTCCACCCACGGCGAACCCGTCGCCCACCTGTGCAACTACCTGCCCGCCACGCTCCTCGACCTGGAGACCGAAAAGCTGGAGGCGACCGGCCTCTACCGGATGATGCGGGCCGCCGGAATCACCCTGCACAGCGCCCGCCAGACCGTCGGCGCCCGCTGCGCCACCGCCGAGGAGGGCCGCCTGCTCGACGAGCCGGAGGGAGCGGCGCTGCTCACCATGTGCCGCACGGCCTACGACGACACCGGGCGGGCCGTAGAGTACGGGACCCACGTCTACCGCGCTTCTCGCTACACCTTCGACTTCCAACTCCTCGTCCGCCCCTGATCGGGTGCGGCTGCCGGGGTCGGAATGCGGCCGCGGCGGTACGTTGGGCCCGTATCGCACGGGTGCAATGAGCGTGGGATACGGGAACGACCACTCCAAGGGACGGAGAGGGTCAGGGTGGCGACGAGCGAGGAGAGCGGCGTGGCGCGGCGGCGGTTCGACATGGCGGACGCCGCGGTGGTGCTGCTGGACGCGCGCACGGCGGTGACCGGCTGGTCCGGCGACGCCGAGCGGCTGTTCGGCTACCGCCGGGCCGAGGTCGTGGGCCGGACCGCGGCCGACCTCCTCATGCCCGAGGACGCCGCGCGGCTGCCGGATCTGACCCGCCGGTGCGTCGGCAGCGGCGATTGGACCGGACTCCTCGCGGTGCGGCACCGCGACGGGCACCCCGTCGTCACGTCGGTGCGGGTCGTCCCGGCCCTGGCGGCGGAGGGCGCGCCGCGCTGGGTGGTCCTGGCCGCCGACACGGCCGGCACCCCGGGCTGGGACATGAGCCGCACGGTGCTGGAGCGGATGGCCGCGCACTCGCCGATCGGCATAGCCATCGTGGACGCGGACCTGAGGTACGTGTGGTCGAACACGGCCCTGGAACAGTTCGGCGGCGGACCCGCGCACGAGCGGATCGGCAAACGGCTCGCGGACATCCAGCCCGGCCTGGACGCCGAGGCCCTCGAAGCGGTGATGCGCCAGGTCCTGGAGACCGGCGAGGCCGTCGTCGGCTACGAACACCTCGGTACGGTCCGGTCGGCGCCGCACCGGGACACGGCCCACGCGATGTCGTTCACGCGGCTCGAGGACGACCACGACAACCCCATCGGCGTGTACTACACGGTGGTCGACGTCACCGAGCGCTACCGGGCCCGCGAGCGGCTCACCCTCCTGGACCAGGCGGGCAAGCGCATCGGCCGCACCCTCGACGTCATGACCACCGCCCAGGAACTGGCCGACGTCGCCGTGCCGGGACTCGCCGACTTCGTCGCCGTCGATCTGCTGGAGACCGTCCTCGAAGGGGGCGAGCCCCTTCCCGGGCCGTTGAACGAGACGGAGCCCGTGCCGCTGCGGCGGGCCGGCCAGCAGTCCGTGAACGAGGGTGCCCCGGAAGCCGTCGTCGACGTGGGACAGGTGGCGAGCTACCTCGCCGGGGTGCCCCCGATCCGCTGTCTGACGAGCGGCAGGTCGTGGATCGAGCAGCGGCTCGATCCGCTGGCCAGGGAATGGTCCAACAGCGGA
Organism: Streptomyces albicerus; assembly: GCF_008905045.1. GTDB lineage: Bacteria > Actinomycetota > Actinomycetes > Streptomycetales > Streptomycetaceae > Streptomyces > Streptomyces albicerus. The sequence goes on along the minus strand of NZ_VWMY01000002.1, from coordinate 115,071 downwards.
CCGGGCGGCAGGGCGGCCACCTTCCTCGACCTCGGACTGCACACGGTGATGATCGTCCCGATCCGGGCACGCGGCACCACGCTCGGCATCACCACCTTCTTCCGGCGCCGCCGCCAGGACCCCTTCGACGAGGACGACCTGGGCCTGGCCGAGGAGTTCGTCGCCCGCGCCGCCCTGTGCCTCGACAACGCCCGCCGCTACACCCGGGAACGCGACGCGGCCCTCGTACTGCAACGCCATCTCCTGCCGCACCGGCTCCCCGAGCAGGACGCGATGGAGGTCGCCGCCTGCTACCGGCCCGCCGACGAACTGACAGGCCTCGGCGGAGACTGGTTCGACGTCATCCCGCTGTCGGGCGCGCGGGTCGCCCTCGTGGTCGGCGACGTGGTCGGCCACGGCATCGAGGCCGCCGCGGCCATGGGCCGGCTCCGGGCCGCCGTACAGACCCTCGCCGATCTGGACCTGCCGCCCGAGGAGGTCCTCGCCCACCTCGACGACCTGGTCGACCGGGCCGACTACGAGGACGACCCCGCGGCGGCCCCGCGCGCCGACGGCGCACGGGCGAAGGGCGCCAGCTGCCTGTACGCGGTGTACGACCCGGTCGCCGGCCGGTGCTCCATGGCCGCCGCGGGCCACGGACTGCCCGCGATCGTCGCCCCGGACGGCACGGTCGACTTCCCCGAACTGCCCCCAGGACCCGCACTCGGCGTCGCCGGCCCGCCCTTCGAGTCGGTCGAACTGCCGCTCGCGGAAGGCAGCGTGCTCGCCCTGTGCACCGACGGCCTGCTCGCCGCCGAGGGGCCCGCGCCGCAGCGGGACGCGGCCGCCGACCGGGAGCGGCTGCGCCGCGTACTCGAGCGGCGGGCACCCACCCTCGACGAGCGCTGCCAGACCGTGGTCGATTCCCTGGTCCCGGCACGCCCGCCGGACGACGTGGTGCTGCTGATGGCCCGCGCCCGCCTCCTGCCGGCGGAACGGATGGTGTCCTGGGACCTGCCCATCGACCCCGCGGCCGTCGCCGACGTCCGCAAGCGGACCTCACGGCAGCTGTGCGAATGGGGCCTCGACGAGCTGACTTTCACCACCGAACTCGTCGTCAGCGAACTCGTCACCAACGCGATCCGGCACGCCTCCGGACCGATCAGGCTGCGGCTGATCATGTCGCGGGCCCTGGTCTGCGAGGTCTGGGACGCCAGCCCCACCGCCCCGCACCTGCGCCATCCGAAGACGACCGACGAGGGCGGCCGCGGGCTGTTCCTGATCTCCCAGTTCACGCAGCGCTGGGGGACCCGCTACACCCAGGACGGCAAGATCATCTGGACCGAGCAGTCACTGGAGGGTCCGGAGATCTGAGCCGAGCGATTGCTGGGCTCGTCCGGTGCGGTACCGCGCCCCGTAAGGGGCGCGGGGAACTGCGCGACCAGCCACGACGGCCCCGCAGACGACCGACGGACCATCGCGGCACTTCCAGCGGAGCGCTTGGGTCGCGCGACACGTTTCGCCACGCGAATCATGCCTAACGGGGTGGCGCGTCACTTTTGTCGCATAGTGCGTCCGGAGGTCGAACCCGGACAGGCCGTCCGCGCGCCCCCGCGGTCCGCCTCCTCGTGCCCGCACCCAACGAGGAGTGACACCCCATGTCCGACACCTTCGACACCGTGTCCCGGCGGTCCGCCCTGCGTCTGCTGGGCGGCGCGACCGCCGTCGCCCTGGCCGCGACCGCGGGGCTCCCGTCCCTCGCGCACGCGGCCGCCGCCCGGCGGGAGCCGGCCGCGGGCCCCCGCGTCGAGAGACTCGTCGCGCGCCTCACCCTGGACGAGAAGATCTCCCTGCTGCACGGCGCCACCGACCCGAAGGACCTCGGCCAGGCCGGCTACGTCCCCGGCGTCGAGCGGCTCGGCATCCCGCCGCTGCGCCTCGCCGACGGCCCCGCCGGAGTCCGCGTCAAACAGCACGCCACCGCCCTGCCCGCCCCCGTCCTGCTCGCCGCCGCCTTCGACCCCGAACTCGCCCACCGCTACGGCCAGGTCATCGGTCGCGAGGGCCGCGCCCTCGGCCAGGACGTGCTGCTCTCCCCGATGGTCAACCTCATCCGCACCCCGTACGCGGGCCGCAACTTCGAGACCTTCAGCGAGGACCCGCTGCTCTCCGCCGACCTCGTGGCCGAGGAGATCAAGGGCATCCAGAGCGAGGGCCTCATCGCGACGGTCAAGCACTACGCGGCGAACAACCAGGAGAAGGACCGCGACTCCATCGACGTACGCGTCGACGAGCGGACCCTCAGCGAGGTCGAACTGCGCGCCTTCGAGTCCGCCGTCCGCGCCGGCACCCGCGCGGTCATGGGCGCCTACAACAAGGTCAACGGCACCTACGCCTGCGAGAACCGGGAACTCCTCACCGGCATCCTCCGCGACCGCTGGGGCTTCCGGGGCTGGGTGATGACCGACTGGCACGCGGCCCACAGCACCGTCGCCGCGCTCACCGCGGGCCTCGACATGGAGATGCCGAACGACAAGTACTTCGGGGCAGCCCTGAAGACCGCCGTCGAGAACGGCAGCGTGTCCGAGGGGTACGTCGACCGGGCCGTACGCCGGATCCTGACCGCGATGGACGAGTTCGGCCTGCTCGACGGCAGCGCACCGCCCCGCCCGGACCGGAACCCGGCGGCGGGCGCGGCGGTCGCCCTGGAGGTCGCCAAGGCGGGCGCCACCCTCCTGCGCAACGAGAACGGCATCCTGCCCCTGACCGGCGAGGCCGCCCGCAGCATCGCCGTCGTCGGCCCCACCGGCTCGCTCCCCTTCGTCAGCGGCGGCGGCAGCGCCCACGTTGTCCCCGACCACGCCGACAGCCCGCTCACCGCGATCAAGTCCCGTGCGGGACAAGGCGCCCAGGTGTCGTACGCGCTCGGCGAGGACCTCTTCGGCAAGCCCCTGCCCATGGGCGCGCTCTCGGCGGACATCGATGCGGAGGGCCAGCGGGTCGCCGCCGGAAAGACCTGGACCTGCGACGGCACCCTCACCGTCGAGGACGACGACGAGTGGACCTTCGTCATCCACTACTCGGGTACGCGGCCCAAGGTGCTCTTCGACGGCGTCGAACTCTTCCCGGTGAGGGCCGGACTCGCCGAGCACTTCACCGGCGGCCTGGTCTCGGCCGCGCCCGACGGGCTCGCGGTGCGCCGCAAGACACTCGACCTCGCCGCGGGCACGCACAAGATCGAGATCACCGCGAAGGGCGGCGCCGAGGGGCAGGTGTTCAGGCTGCGGCGCGTCACCGGGGCGACCCGCGCCCAGGACGTCGCCAAGGCCGTGAAGTCAGCGCGCGCCGCACACAGCGTCGTCCTGTTCGCGTACGAGGACGCCACCGAGAACCAGGACCGCACGACCCTCGTGCTTCCCGGCCACCAGACACACCTGATCGAGGCGGTGACGGCGGCGAATCCCCGTACGGTCGTCGTCCTCAACACCTCGTCCTCGACGTCGATGCCGTGGCTGCGGCGCGCCGCAGCCGTGCTGCAGATGTACTACCCGGGCCAGGAGGGCGCGGCCGCCACCGCCGCCGTGCTGTTCGGGGACTGCGATCCCGGTGGGCGGCTCACCCAGTCCTTCCCGGTGGACGACGACCACCATCCGGTCGCGGGCGACCCGCGCCGCTACCCGGGCGTGAACGGCGTCGAGGAGTACTCGGAGGGCGTCCGCGTCGGCCACCGCTGGTACGACGCCGAGGGCGTGCGGCCGCTGTTCCCGTTCGGGTACGGCCTCTCGTACACCTCCTTCGCGTACGAGGGGCTGCGGGTGGAGCGGACGGGGGCCGGGCTGGCGGTGGCCTTCACCGTGCGGAACACGGGACAGCGAGACGGTGTCGACATCCCGCAGGTCTATGTGGGCCCCTCGCCGGATCTCCAAGTCGACCAGGCGGTACGGGTGTTGGGCGGCTATCAGCGGCTCCGGCTGGAGGCGGGGGAGTCGCGGCGGGTCACCGTGCGCGTCGACGAGCGCACGCTCTCCTCCTGGGACGCGCGGCGGCACGGCTGGGTGCTCGGGACCGGGCGGCGGACCGTGTGGGTGGGGGCCTCCTCGCGTGAGCTGCGGCTGAGCGGGACGGTTGATGTGTGAGCGGCCGACGAGACTCTGTGGTGTCGGAGTGACCGGGTAGGCTTCCCGGCGTGTGCTCGCGGCCGAGCACACGCCGGGTCGGGCCCGGCTCGCGGTGAATCGGGAGGACCAGGCGTTGCACGTCCAGGAATGGCTAGAGACCGTGCCTGCGGTCAGTATCTACGTGCTGGTGGGCGTGGTCATCGGCCTGGAGAGCCTGGGCATTCCGCTGCCGGGCGAGATCATCCTCGTCTCCTCGGCGCTGCTCGCCTCCCAGCACGGTGACATCAACCCCGTCATCCTCGGCACCTGCGCGACCGCCGGAGCGATCATCGGGGACTCCATCGGCTACGCCATCGGCCGCAAGGGCGGACGACCACTGCTGGCCTGGCTCGGCGGGAAATTCCCCAGGCACTTCAGCGAGGGCCATATCGCCACCGCCGAGAAGTCCTTCGAGAAGTGGGGCATGTGGGCGGTGTTCTTCGGCCGCTTCGTCGCCCTGCTGCGGATCTTCGCGGGCCCGCTCGCCGGTGTGCTGCGCATGCCGTACTGGAAGTTCCTCACCGCCAACGTCCTCGGCGGAATCCTCTGGGCCGGCGGCACCACGGCGGTCATCTACTACGTCGGCGTGGTCGCCGAGTCCTGGCTCAAGCGCTTCTCCTGGCTCGGCCTGGTGGTCGCCCTGCTCATCGGCGTCACCTCGATGCTGCTCCTCAAGCGCAAGGCGAAGAAGGTCACGGCGGAAAACGAGGCCGCGAAGACGACGACCGAGCGGGAGCCGGTCCCGGCGGCCGACTGATTGGGTGAGGGGCCGCCGCGCCCGTCAGGGCCGCGGCGGCCCCTCAGGGGCGCGGGGAACTGCGCGACCAGCCACAAACAACCCGCAGACCGCCGACGACCGCTACCCCTCGTGAGCTGCCCGGTGCTCCCGAGCCAGTGCCACGTACAACGTGCCGTTGAGCGAGATGCCCTCGCGCTCTTCCGCGGTCAGCTCCCGCTTCACCTTGGCCGGCACGCCCGCCACGAGTGAGCCCGGAGGCACCCGCATACCCTGCGGCACCAACGCCTGTGCGGCGACAAGCGAACCCGCACCGATCACCGCCCCATTGAGCACCGTCGCCCCTATCCCGATCAGACAGTCGTCCTCGACCGTCGCGCCGTGCAGCACGGCGTTGTGGCCGATGGAGACCCGCTCTCCGACGGTGATCGGGAAGCCCGGGTCGACGTGCAGCGTGCAGTTGTCCTGGACGTTGCTGTCCGCCCCGATGACGATCGGCCCGCAGTCGGCCCGCAGCACCGCCCCGTACCAGACGCTCGCGCCCGGGTGCAGCGTCACCTCGCCGAGCACCACGGACGTCGGGGCGGTGAACGCGTCCTGATCCACCTTCGGATCCTTGCCGCCCACGCCCGCGATCAGCGCCTTGTGCGTCATCGACGTCTCCTTGTTCTCGTTGGTACCGGCACCGTAAGGGATCGGGCCACGGCTCGGTGGGGCGAAGATCACAGCCGTACGACCTCTTGGGCGGACATCACGCTGAGTACGGTGAGCGGGTGCCCAAGCGCAAGAACGCGTTCTCATCCTGGCGGCGCCGCCTGGTCCAGCGTGCCGTCCATACAGGCTGGGCCTGGGTGCAGCAGACGGGCGCGGTGACCGCCGAGCGGCCCGGGCGGCTGCGCTTCGGCGCGATGGGAACGGGTACCAGGCTCGCCTTCCCGCAGGGCACGGTCTTCGGCGAGCCGTGGATCCACCTCGGCGACCACTGCATCATCGCCGAACAGGTCACCCTGACCGCCGGGTTGATGCCCGACCTCGACCTCGGCCCTGACCCCATCCTCCGCATAGGCAACGGCGTCGTCCTCGGCCGCGGCAGCCATGTCATCGCCGACACGAGGGTCACGATCGGCAGCGACTGCTACTTCGGGCCGTATGTGTACGTGACGTCCACGAACCACTCGTACGACGACCCCCACGAGCCCATCGGCAAACAGTGGCCGCGGATGGAACCGGTGGAGATCGGCCCCGGCTGCTGGATCGGCACGGGTGCGGTGATCCTGCCGGGAGCGCGGATCGGGCGGAACGTCGTGGTGGCGGCCGGTGCGGTGGTACGCGGCGTCGTACCCGACCACGCGGTGGTGGCCGGAGCGCCGGCGCGGGTCGTACGACGCTGGACGCCCGGCGACGGATGGCAGCCGCCGCTGCGTACACCGGCGCCGGTGCCGATTCCCGACGGCGTCACGCCGGAGCAGTTGCTGGCGTTGACGGAGCTGGACGCGGACGGCATCGCACGGCTGCGGGCCGCCGAGGGCGCCCATGAGGACGTACGCGCCGACTCCTGACGAGGGCCCTTCTGACCCTAAGCGGTCTTGGGTGAA
>NZ_VWMY01000002.1:107300-108594 GCF_008905045.1 Streptomyces albicerus | reverse complement strand
GCCCCCCCCCCCCCCCCCCCCCCCCCCACGCCGCACTCCCCTCGACCGGCGGGCGTTCCGGCACCGCCGGATCCCCCTGGAAGGTGCCGGTTCACCATGACGACGTCCGCCCCCGCACCCGCCCCCGCCACCCCGCCGAAGCTCGTGGCCACCGATCTGGACGGGACGCTGCTGCGCAGCGACGGGACCCTCTCCGGGCGGACGGCGGCCGCGCTCGCGGCGGCCGGGGAGGCCGGCATCCACCTCGCGCTCGTCACCGGCCGTCCCCCGCGCAGCCTCCCCTCCCTGCACGGCGGGATCGGAAGGCACTTCGCCATCACCGCCAACGGCGCCGCGGTGTACGCGCCGGACGGTACGGCCGTACGGCTGTCACCGTTCCCGGCCGCCTCGGTGGCCGCGCTCGTGGCGCGCGTGCGCGCGGCGGTGCCCGGTGCGTCCTTCGCCTTCGAGTACGAGTCGGCCTTCGGCCATGAACCGGCGTACCCCGCCTGGTCGTACGGGGAGTCGGCGGTCGATCTGATCGGAACGGCCGAGGAGTTGCTCGCGCGGGCTCCCGGCCGGCCCGTCTTCAAGATCCTCGCCCATCATCCGACGCTGCCGCTGCACGACTTCCATGTGCGGGCGCGGCTCAGCGCGGGCGCCGACGCCGAGACCACCCACTCGACGGGACTCGCACTTGTCGAGTTCAGCGCGCCGGGCATCACCAAGGCCAGCGCGCTGACCGCGTGGAGCGCCCAACTCGGCCTGCGCCCCGAGGACATCGCCGCATTCGGCGACATGCCCAACGACCTGCCCATGCTCAGGGCGGTGGGCCGCTCGTACGCCATGGCCAACGCCGACCCGGAGGTCAAGCAGGCGGCGCGGTTCCACACCGCCTCGAACGACGAGGACGGCGTGGCTCAGATGCTGGAGCGGTTCGTCGAGCTCGCACGCCACCAGCCCGCGTAAGTCTCCACCGCAGACGCGTGCTTCGGCGCCGCGGGCGCGCGATTCGGCGAGATCCAAGCGGCCTTGGTGAAGTCCGGTGCGATACCGCGCCCCGAAGGGGCGCGGGGCTGTGACATTTGCGGCTCCGCCGCGATGGGGGTCCCCCCGCTCGAGCGAAGCCGAGAGTGGGGGAGCGACCAGCCACGACGGACCCGCAGACGATCGACGGACTATCGCGGCACTTCCCGCGGAGCGCTCAGCCCGTGGCGAGCAGCACCGTGCCGACGAGCGCCAGGCCCGCGCCCGCCGCCTGGATCCCGCGCAGCCGCTCGCTGAGAAGGCCGCGCGCGGCCAGGGCCGTGACCAC
>NZ_VWMY01000002.1:94908-107290 GCF_008905045.1 Streptomyces albicerus | reverse complement strand
GCCGAGAGTGGGGGAGCGACGAGCCCCCACCGGCCCTCAGGTACATCACCGCGCACCCAGCGGAGCGCTCAGTCGAGTTCGGCCAGGCGCTCGACCACCGGGGCCACCCTGTTCTCGATCCATACGGCCGGCTCGTCCACGCGCGGGCCCAGGATCACCGTGTCGATGCCGAGCTTCGCGTACGCCGCCATCTCGCGTGTGAAGGCGTCGCGGTCGCCCTCGCCCTGCGGGTCGCCCGAATGGGTGATCGTCTTGCGGATGCCGGTGTACTCGCGCCCCACCGCGTCGCAGTGCCCGCGCAGGACGTCCAGCTTGTGCGCGACCTCCTCCGGGGAGGTGGCGAAGAGATTGCAGGCGTCCGCGTACTGGGCGACGAGTCGGAGGGTCTTCCTCTCGCCGCCCCCGCCGACCATGATCTCCGGTCGCGGGGTGCTCAGCGGCGCCGGTACGCAGAGGGTTTCGGCGAGCCGGTAGTGCTTGCCCTCGAAGGGCCCATTGGCCTCCGGGTCCCACATCTGCAGGCAGATCCGCAGCGTCTCCTCCAGCCGTTCGAAGCGCTCCGCGAGCCGCGGGAATGGCACGCCCAGGCCCTCGTGTTCGCGGTCGTACCAGGCCGCTCCGATACCCAGGGTGCCCCGGCCGCCGGACAGGACGTCGAGCGTGGTGGCGATCTTGGCCAGCAGTCCGGGATGGCGGTAGGTCACGCCGGTCACGAGCGTGCCGAGCTGGATCGTGGAAGTGTGGGCCGCGAGGTAGCCGAGGGTCGTGTAGGCCTCCAGCATGGCGTCCTCGGCTCCGCCGTTGAACTCCATCTGGAAGTAGTGATCCATGACCGAGAGCCAGCTCACGCCCGCCGCTTCGGCCGCGGCGCCCGCCGCGGCCAGCTCGGGGCCGAGCGCGGCCGCGCCCCCGGGATAGTTGAACCGGTTGATGTGAACGCCCACCCGCATGTTCGTCTCCGTCACCCTGAGATCACTGTTGAACCGTCGTCGACTGGCGTGACGGTAGATCTTCGAGCACGCTCGAAGTCAAGCCCCCATCGCTCCGCCGGCCGTGCGGGGCCCCGCCCGGTGAACGCGAACCTCCGACCCGGCGAAGGAACTTGCCCATCCCATACCGCACGGCCCGTCCGGACGTTACCGTTCAGTAGACAACGCGCTTCCGGAGGTGGCCCGTATGACTCCTGACCGTGCCGCGGGTCTGACGGAGTGCGCCCGCGCTCTTGCCGAAGGAACGGTGTCCGCACGGACGCTCGTCGAGGAGGCCCTCGCCAGGATCGAGGCCACGCAGGGCACCCTGAACGCATTCCGGCTGGTCAGGGCCGAAGCGGCACTCGCCGAGGCCGAAGCGGCGGACAAGGAACTGGCGGCGGGCGGGCGCCGGCCGCTGCTCGGGGTGCCGGTGGCGGTGAAGGACGACATGGACGTGGCGGGCGAACCGACCGCGTTCGGCTGCCGCGGGGAGTTCCCGCCGGTGGCCGAGGACGGCGAGGCGGTACGCCGACTGCGGGCGGCCGGGGCCGTGGTCGTCGGCAAGACGAACACCTGCGAGTTCGGGCAGTGGCCGTTCACCGAGGGGCCCGCCTTCGGTGAAACCCGCAACCCGTGGCAGCGCGAGCACACGCCGGGTGGCTCGTCCGGCGGCTCGGCGGCCGCGGTCGCCGCGGGCCTGGTCCCTGCCGCACTGGGCTCGGACGGCGCCGGCTCGGTGCGGATCCCGGCCTCCTGGACGCATCTGATCGGCATCAAGCCGCAGCGCGGCCGGATCTCGACCTGGCCGCGCGCGGAGTCGTTCCAGGGCATCACGGTCAACGGCACGCTCGCCCGTACGGTCCAGGACGCCGCGCTGCTCCTGGACGCGGCGAGCGGCAACCACGAGCACGATCTGCACCGCCCGTCCGCGCTGCGCGTCTCGGACGCGGTGGGCCGGGAGCCGGGTCGGCTGCGGATCGCGCTCTCGCTGAAGCCACCGTTCACGGCGTTGCCCGCGCGACTGCGGCCCGACGTACGAGCCCGGGTCGTCGTGCTCGCGGAGCGGCTGGCCGCGCTCGGGCACGAGGTCGAGGAGGCCGATCCGCCGTACGGGCAGATCGGGCTGACCTTCATCCCGCGCGCCACGGTCGGGCTCGCCGAGCGGGTGCGCGAGTCGCCCCACCCCGACCTGCTGGACCGCCGCACCCGGGACGCCGCCCGCCTCGGCCGGCTGCTCGGCGGCGCCCCGCTGCGGACGGCCCGGCGCGCCGAGGCACGGCTGCACCGGCGGATCGGCGGACTCTTCGACACGTACGACGTGATTCTCGCGCCGACGACGGCCGCTCCCCCGCCGCGCATCGGCGCCCTGCACAGCCTGAACGGCTTCGGCACCGACCGGGCCATGATCGCCGCGTGCCCGTACGCCTGGCCGTGGAACGTGCTGGGCTGGCCCGGCGTGAACGTCCCCGCGGGATTCGTCGACGGCTCCCTGCCCGTGGGCGCCCAACTGCTCGGGCCCGCGGACAGCGAGCCGCTCCTCGTGTCGCTGGCCGCGCAGTTGGAGGCGGACCAGCGGTGGTACGAACAGTGGCCGACCGGTGAATTCGACGGCGCCGTACCGGAGTTCGGGCCGCCCGCCGGGCCGTAGTCTCCCCGCCGGGCCGTAGTCTTGGGACCATGGACGACGCGTCGATGGTGGGGCTGATGGGACGGGTCACCGGCACGGTCGGGCCAGGGCTCGTCGGCGAGGTGATCGTCCGGGTCCGTGGCGGCGCCGAGCACTTCCTCGCGTATCCCGCCTCCCCGAAGGACCGCATCGAGACGGGCATGGTGGTGATGGTGGTGGAGTATCTGCCGCCGCGGACGGTGTACGTGTCGGCGGCGTACGACAGTTGAGCCGATTGAGCCGGTGGAAGTCGTACGTGTACGGCGGTTGAGTCGGTTGAGCCGATCGAAGTCGTACATGCGCGGCGGTTGAGTCGGTCGTAAGCGTCAAAGATGCGCCAAGGACGCGTCAGCGTCTGTACCCCCGGCCCCGCCCGGGCGCACACTCCCTTCGTTCGGTGCCGACAGGGCACCATCCAACAGGGGGCGTATGCCGATGGTTGTCGGCGTCGTGGCGGGGGCAGCGGTCCTCGCGCTCATATTCATCGTCGTGGTCTTCAAACTCATGTGGCGCGTCGCGGAGCCCAACGAAGCACTGATCATCTCCGGTTCGAAGCACCGGACCGAAGGCCTTGAAGAAGGCATGGGATTCCGCATCGTGACGGGGCGCGGCACGCTCGTGCTGCCCGGCGTCCAGGCCGTGCGCAAACTGTCGCTCGACCTCAACGAGACCGAACTGTCCGTGGAGTGCGTGACCCACCAGGGCATTCCGCTCAAGGTGCGGGGCGTGGTCATCTTCAAGGTGGGCGACGACTTCGTGTCGATCGCCAACGCGGGCCGCCGTTTCCTCGACCAGCAGAAGCTGATGGCGGAGCGGGTGCACAACGTGTTCGCCGGTCATCTGCGGTCCATCGTCGGCGGGTTGACCGTCGAGGACATGATCCGCGACCGCGAGAAGCTCACCGGCCAGACGCGTGCCGCGTGCGGTACGGAGATGGAGAAGCTGGGGCTGATCGTCGACTCGTTGCAGATCCACGAGATCGAGGATCCGACGGGCTACATCAAGAACCTGGCCATGCCGCACGCGGCGGCCGTCCAGCGGGACGCCCGGATCGCGCAGGCCGAGGCCAACCGGCTGGCCACCGAGGCCGAGCAGCAGGCTGCCGCGCGGATGTCGGAGGCGACCCGGGACAGCGAGATCCTGCAGGCCGGTTACCAGGCGGAGCGCGACAAGGCCGGCGCGAAGGCCCGGCAGGCCGGGCCGCTCGCCGACGCGGGCGCGTGGCAGGAGGTGGTGGTCCAGGAGACGCGGGTCGCCGAACTGGAGGCGCACCGCCGTGAGCAGCAGCTCCAGGCGGACGTCCGCAAGCCCGCGGACGCGAAGGCGTACGAGAAGCGCACGCTGGCCGAGGCCGAGCGCGACGTCCGCATCTCCGCGGCGCAGGCCAAGGCGAAGGAAACCGAGCTCGCGGCCGCGGCCGAGGCGACCCGGGTCAAGACGGCCGCGGGTGCCGAGGCCGAGGCGACGAAGGCACGGGGCGCGGCCGCCGCGACGGCGACGCGGGCCACCGGTGAGGCGGAGGCCGCCGCCCAGCAGGCCAAGGGGCTCGCGATCGCCGAGTCGACCCGCGCGAAGGGGCTCGCCGAGGCGGAGGCCATCAAAGCGCGGGCCGCCGCGCTCGCGGAGAACCAGGAGGCCGTTGTCGCGCAGCAACTTGCCGAGAACTGGCCGGAGATCGTGAAGGCGGGGGCCGGGGCCTTTGGGAATGTCGAGCACATGGTGCTGCTCAATGGGGCCGAGGGGATGTCGGACATGTTCGCCAAGGCGCTCACCATGGGTGGTACGGGGCTTGGGCTGGCTCGGCAGTTGTTGTCGTCGATGAATCAGAACGGGCAGGTTGGCAAGGACAGTTCGCCGGTGAACGGGGTTTCGGTGCCGCCGGTCGCGCAGAAGGTTCCCGTGGACGGGGAGTCGTAGGAGCGCCGTTGGGGCGTGGGTGCGTTGCCGGCCGCGGGTCGAGTGTGGCTGGTCGCGCAGTTCCCCGCGCCCCTATGGGGCGCGGGTGCTCGCGCCCCCTGTCGAAAGGGGCGCGGGTTCCTGCCGACAGGGCCCGGGTTAACGTGTCGCCCGTGACTGCCTCTGCCGAGCAAGACGTTCCTGGCCGCTTCGGCCCCTCCGCCACCACCGAGGCGGATCCCGGCCGGGTGGGCCGGGTGCGTACCGAGTACTCGCCCGCGCACGACGGTGACCCGGACCCCGGGGAGATCGTGTGGACGTGGGTGCCCTTCGAGGAGAACGACGGACGTGGGAAGGACCGGCCGGTGCTGGTCGTCGCCCGTGAGTCCGCAGGGACCTTCCTCGCCGTTCAGCTGTCGAGCAAGCGGCACGACGGTGACCGGGAGTGGGTGCCGATCGGCAGCGGGCCGTGGGACCGGTCGGGGCGTGACTCGTGGGTGGACGTGGACCGGGTGCTGCGGCTGCACGAGAAGGGGATGCGCCGGGAGGCGTGCGCGCTGGACCGGATGCGGTTCAACCTGGTGGTGCACCGGCTGCGGGAGCGCTACGGCTGGCGCTGAACGTCCCTGAACGCCTGTTCGAAAGCACCCCGCACCGCCGCTCCCTTCGTACGGTCCAGCACGCCGAACACGACGTGTTCGAAGCAGTCGGCGAACCGCCCGCCGTCCGCGAGGAGCGCGTGGAACGCGCTCGCCACCTGCGCCGGATCGTTCTGGAACACCCCGCAGCCCCAGGCGCCCAGCACCAATCGCCGGTAGCCGTGTGCGGCGGCCGTCTCCAGCACCCGCTCGGCCCGTGTCGCGAGGGCGCGCGGCAGCTCGGGCACGCGCTCCGGCGCGGTGCGCAGGACCACTCCGGCGTTGGGCGCGGCGGCGGTCAGGAATCCGGCGGTGTACGGCTCGTCGAGGAGCTCTCCCCGGTCGTCACGGAAGACCGGGACGGCGGGTGAGTGGATCACGCGGTCGGTGTAGAAGGGATCGCGGTGCGCCCGGTGGTGGTCGTAGAACTCGCGGACCTCCACCACGCACGTGTACAGCGCGGAGGCGCGGCACAGGGCCTCTTCCTGGGCCTGCGCGCCGTTCAGATAGCCCCCGCCGGGGTTGCGTGCCGAGGCGAAGTTCAGCACGGCGACCGGGCCGGGCAGGCGCCGCGCCGCCTCCAGGCTGCTCTCGCCCGTGACCTCGAAGAACGTGTCCGCCGGACTGGCCCGCGGCGCGTCCACAGGACTGAGTCGGGGTATCTCCACCGGCCCGGGCCCGTACATCCGCGTCCCCTGCCGCGCGGCGGCCACCGCCGCGGCGATCGACACCTCGCGCCCATCGGACGCACGGTACGAACCCGCCGCGACGATCTCCTCCGTCTGCCGCGCGATGGCGCGCAGGCGAGCGCTCATGGCGCCACCCCTGTACACGCCATGATCGCGTCCCGCGCGATCTTCCACGACTCCCCCGTCGCATCCCCCGTCGTGCTCATGAACGCATGGTGAGTGATCCTGGTATTGCGCCGCAACAGAGTTTCCCGGACCCCAAAAGCGACGATACGCACCCTTGTGCGAGGCGCCGCGAGAGGCTTGGGTGGGACGAGCGACTGCCGGCCCGGCCCCACAGGCACCGGGCCGGTGGCATGAATGGAATCTCAGGAGGATCCCGACATGTCAGATTCGGTGAGTGACTGTACGGAGCGCCGCTCCGCCGTCACCGAGGCCGAAGTGGAGGCGCTGGTCCGCGGCATCTGCTTCAAGACCGGACCACCCCGCTTCCTCGGTGTGGAACTCGAATGGCTCGTCCACGATTCGCGGTCCCCGCGGCTCCCCGTACCACCAGAACGTCTCGAAGCGGCCTATGCCGCTCTGCGGACCCTGCCCCTCAGGTCGACGCTCACCGTCGAACCCGGCGGTCAGCTGGAGCTCAGCTCCGCTCCCGCCGCCTCCCTGATGGAGTGCATCGGATCCGTCTCCGCAGACCTCGACGCCGTACGCGCGGTACTGCGCGAGGCGGGCCTCGCCCTCAGCGGCCTCGGCCAGGATCCCTGGAACCCGCCAACCCGTTTCCTCCATGAGCCGCGCTACGACGCCATGGAGACCTACTTCGACCGCACAGGCCCCGAGGGCCGCGCCATGATGTGCACCTCCGCCTCGGTCCAGGTCTGCCTGGACGCCGGGTACGAGGAGCCGGGACCGCTCGGGCACGGGCGGCGCTGGTGGCTGGCGCACCAGTTGGGCGCGGTCCTGCTGGCCGCGTTCGCGCACTCCCCGATGGCCCGGGGACGGCCCACGGGCTGGCGCTCCACCCGGCAGTCCCTGTGGGCCGCGATGGATCCGGGCCGCTCGAGCGCCCCGTCCCTCGACGGTGACCCGCGCTCGGCCTGGGCCCGGCACGTCCTGGACGCGCCGGTGATGTGTGTACGGGCGCCCAGCGGCCCCTGGGACGTGCCGGAGGGGCTGAGTTTCCGTGCGTGGACGCGGTCCGACGCACCGCCCGACCGGGAGGACCTCGACTACCACCAGACGACCCTGTTCCCGCCGGTGCGCCCGCGCGGCCATCTGGAGCTCCGCATGATCGACGCGCAGCCGGGCGACGACGGATGGATCGTGCCGCTCGCGGTGACCGCGGCACTGTTCGACGACGCCGAGGCGGCCGAGACCGCGTACCGGATGGTCAAGCCCCTTGCGGAGCGGGCCGGTTCGCTGCCCGCCCCCACCAATCCGCTGTGGCTCGCGGCCGCCCGCTCGGGCCTCGCCGATCCCGAGTTGCGGGAGGCGGCCGTCGCCTGTTTCGCGGCTGCCGCCGAGGCCCTGCCCAGAATCGGCGCGAGCGCCGAAGTACGGGACGCGGTCGCGGAGTTCACCGACCGCTATGTGGCCCGGGGCCGCTGCCCGGCCGACGACATCCTCGACCGCGCCGACGGCACCGACGGCACCGACGGCACCGACGGGCTGCGACACGGCACAGAACACCTGCTCCACGGGAAGGACATCCGCACATGACCGCCCCCGATTCCCACCTGGATCCGGAGACGCTCAGGGAGCGCGCGCTGGCGGCGCTGACCACGGCCCGCGACCGCACCGCGCTCCTGACCTCCTGCGTGGAGGATCCCGAACTGACCGCACAGCACTCGCCGTTGATGTCCCCACTGGTGTGGGACCTCGCGCACATCGGCAACCAGGAGGAGCTGTGGCTGCTGCGGACGGTCGCGGGCCGTGACGCGATGCGGCCCGAGATCGACGGCCTGTACGACGCGTTCGAGCACCCGCGCGCCGAGCGGCCCTCGCTGCCGCTGCTGCCGCCCGCCGAGGCCCGCCACTATGCGGCCGAGGTGCGCGGCCGGGCGCTGGACGTGCTGGAGAGCGCCGCGTTCCAGGGCACGGGCACACGGCTGACCGAGGCGGGCTTCGCCTTCGGGATGATCGCCCAGCACGAACAGCAGCACGACGAGACGATGCTGATCACCCATCAGCTGCGCAAGGGCCCCACGGCCCTGACGGCTCCGGACCCGATGCCCGCCCCGGCGTTCACCGGTCCTGCCGAAGTCCTGGTGCCGGGCGGCCCGTTCACGATGGGCACGTCCACCGAGCCGTGGGCGCTGGACAACGAACGGCCCGCGCACCAGCGCCTGGTGCCGCCGTTCTTCATCGACACCACTCCGGTGACGAACGGCGCCTACCAGGCGTTCATCGCCGACGGCGGCTACACCGACCCGCGCTGGTGGACGCCCGAGGGCTGGTCCCACATTCGTACCCACTCCATCGAGGCGCCGCTGTTCTGGCGCCGCGAGGGCGGGGACTGGCTGCGGCGGCGCTTCGGCGTCACCGAGGTCGTACCGCCGAACGAGCCGGTGCTGCACGTCAGTTGGTACGAGGCCGACGCGTACGCCCGCTGGGCGGGGCGGCGGCTGCCCACCGAGGAGGAGTGGGAGAAGGCGGCCCGCCACGACCCGGTGACCGGCCGCTCCACGCGCTACCCGTGGGGCGACGCCGACCCCACGCCCGAGCACGCCAACCTCGGCCAGCGGCACCTTCGCCCGGCCCCCGCCGGAAGCTATCCGGAAGGCCAGTCGCCGCTCGGGGTACGGCAGTTGATCGGTGACGTGTGGGAATGGACGTCCAGCGATCTCCTCCCCTACCCGGGCTTCACGGCCTTCCCGTACAAGGAGTACTCGGAGGTCTTCTTCGGGCCGGAGTACAAGGTGCTGCGCGGCGGCTCGTTCGCGGTCGACGCGGTGGCCTGCCGGGGGACGTTCCGCAACTGGGACTACCCGATCCGGCGGCAGATCTTCTCCGGGTTCCGTACCGCGCGTGACGCCGCTCCGGAGGCGGTCTGATGTGCCGTCACCTCGCTTACCTGGGACCCGAGGAGCCGCTCGGCAGACTCCTCGTGGAACCGCCGCACAGCCTGTTCCGGCAGTCGTGGGCGCCGCGGCGTCAGCGGTACGGGACCGTCAACGCCGATGGTTTCGGGGTCGGTTGGTACGCCGCAGGGGATCCGGCGCCCGCGCGGTACCGGCGTACCGGACCGATCTGGGGCGACCAGTCCTTCGCCGACCTGGCACGGGTGGTGCGCTCGGGCGCGCTGCTCGCCGCGGTGCGCGACGCGACCGTGGCGGGCGCCGACGGGGAGGCCGCGGCGGCGCCGTACACCGCGGGTCCCTGGCTGTTCAGCCACAACGGCGCGGTCGCCGGGTGGCCGCGCTCCCTGGCACCCCTCGCGCAGACCCTGCCGCCCGCCGAGCTGCTGTCGATGGAGGCGCGCTGCGACTCGGCGCTCGTCTGGGCGCTGCTCCTGAACCGGCTGCGCGGCGGCGACGAGGAGGGCCAGGCACTCGCCGACACGGTCCTCGACGTCGCCGCGGCCGCCCCCGGCTCACGCCTCAACCTCCTGCTCACCAACGGCGAGGTCATCGCCGCCACCACCTGGGGCGACACGCTCTGGTATCTGACCGAGCCCGGCCGGCGCACCGTCGTCGCGTCCGAGCCGTACGACGACGATCCGCACTGGCTGGAGGTACCGGACCGCACCCTGCTGGCCGCGAGCCGCACGGACGTGCTGCTCACCCCGCTGAAGGACGTCGAGGAACACCTGGCATCCGCACCAACCAAGGAGCCCAGTACGTGAGTCCGTTCCTGGTCACTCGCACCCTGCCCGAGGACGCCACCGACGCCGCCCTGCGCGCGGACGTCCTGCACGGCCTGACCCGCACACCCAAGACGCTCCCGCCGAAGTGGTTCTACGACGCGCACGGCAGCGAGCTCTTCGAGAAGATCACCGAACTGCCCGAGTACTACCCCACGCGCGCGGAGCGCGAGATCCTCGTGGCCCGGGCCGCCGAGATCGCCGGGGCGACCGGTGCGCGCACCCTGATAGAGCTGGGCTCCGGGTCCTCCGACAAGACCCGGCACCTGCTCGACGCGCTGTCCGGCCTGCACACGTACGTGCCGGTGGACGTCAGCGAGAGCGCGCTCACGCAGGCCGGACAGGCGTTGATCGCCGAGCGGCCCTCGCTCGACGTGCACGCGCTGATCGCCGACTTCACCGGCGGTCTCGCGCTGCCCGGCACGCCCGGGCCGCGGCTCGTCGCGTTCCTGGGCGGCACGATCGGCAACCTGCTGCCCGCCGAACGCGCAGCCTTCCTGACCTCCGTACGCTCCCTGCTGTCGCCCGGCGACGCCCTGCTGCTCGGCACGGACCTGGTGAAGGACGAGTCGGTCCTCGTCGACGCCTACGACGACGCGGCCGGCGTGACGGCCGCGTTCAACAAGAACGTGCTGACCGTCGTCAACCGTGAGCTGGGCGCCGACTTCGACCCCGACGAGTTCACCCATGTCGCCCTCTGGGACACCGAGCGGGAGTGGATCGAGATGCGGCTGCGCGCCCGTTCGGCGCTGACCGTGAAGATCCCCGCGCTCGACCTCGCCGTCGACTTCACGGAGGGCGAGGAACTGCGGACCGAGGTGTCGGCGAAGTTCCGCGAGGAGGGCGTACGCACGGAACTGGCCGCGGCCGGACTCGAGCTCACGCACTGGTGGACGGACCCGCAGGGGAGGTTCGCGCTGTCGCTGAGCATGGCCCGGTGACCCTCGCCGGACCGGAGCCCGGGCGGTCCCACGTCTCCCGGGCCTACATCTCGCGGTCCACCGCCTCGTGCGGCACCGTGGAATAACGCGTGGCACACGGGCCACGGCGGAGAGGAGTACCCGCATGTCCGACCACACCTACCGGGTCACCGAGATCGTCGGGAGTTCGCCCGACGGCATCGACCAGGCGATCCGCAACGGCATCGCCCGCGCTTCGCAGACCCTGCGCAACCTCGACTGGTTCGAGGTCACCCAGGTCCGCGGGCAGATCGAGAACGGGGAGATCCAGTACTTCCAGGTCGGCCTGAAGGTCGGCTTCCGACTGGAGGACGCGGGCTGACCACTCCGGCGTACGGGGCGAGGCCAAGGTGTGGGACGAGCCCAGCTGCGGGGTGAGTTCAGGTACTGGGTGAGTCCAGGTGCGGGGCGAGCGGGCCGTTCAGGTCCGCCCCTCCCGCTCCTGCGCCACCTTGAGCGCCTCTGACGTGGCCGCCCAGCGCGCCCGTACGACGGTGAAGCCGGCCCGTTCGGCGTCCTCGCACACGAGCTCGTCGTCGTCCACGAGCACCCGGACCTCACGGTCCCGGGCGAGTCCGCGGAGGATCTCCAGCTTGGTGCGCCGGGCGGGCCTGCGGTCGTCGTTGCGCCGCATCCGGATCCGTCCCTCGGGCAGCCCCTGGGCGGCGAGCCAGGCCACCGTGTCCTTGCGGCAGCGCTCGGGGCGTCCGGTGAGGTAGAGGATCTCGCACTCCTCGGCGTGCTTCAGGGCCAGGGCCACACCCTCGGCCAGCGGCGGATCCTGCGGCGCCGCCGCGAAGAAGGCGTCCCAGTCCCGCGGCTTGCGCTCCAGGAACCGCTGCCGGTGCGCCGTGTCGGCGAGCGTGCCGTCGAGGTCGAATACGGCGAGGGGCCTGCGCGCGTCCGATCCGAGGCGTGGCCTGCTGTTGTTCGTCACCCGGCCCACCCTAGAGCGCCGCTTTCCGCGTGGGCCACGGCACGGGTGGCTACGGCCGGGGCGGCTACGGAACGGGCTCGGTCTCCGCCTGCTCCTTCTTCGAGGCCCGCAGGCTGGTGAAGGTCGTCACCGCGAGCACCAGGACGATGAAGCCGAGCGAGAACGGGATGCTGATCTCCGGGACGTATGACGCAGC
This sequence comes from Streptomyces albicerus, assembly GCF_008905045.1. GTDB lineage: Bacteria > Actinomycetota > Actinomycetes > Streptomycetales > Streptomycetaceae > Streptomyces > Streptomyces albicerus. Next base: position 95,476 of record NZ_VWMY01000002.1, on the reverse strand, counting down.
TTCTCCAGTCCGTGCGCTTGGTCATAGCGGTAACCTACAATTAACTGTCTATGGAAGATAATTCTTCGGAAGATGAGTGATGGCTGACGCTGACCTGAAGCTGCTGTACCGGGAGTTGGTCTCGCTGGAGATCGAGTTGTGGGACGGCATCGAGGGGCGTCTGCGGGCCGAGTACGACCTGGCGCTGACCTCGTTCGAGGTGCTGCACCTGCTGCTGCGGCGGCCCGGGCGCCGGATCCAGGACATCGCGGAGGAGTTCTCGATCACGGTGGGCGGCACGAGCAAGGTGGTCGATCGTCTGGAGGCGGCGGGCCTGTGTGGGCGGCGCGCCAATCCGAACGACCGCCGTTCCTCGATCGTCGAGCTGACGCCCGAGGGGCGGAAGCTCGTGGACGGGGCACTGAAGGTCTTCGAGGAGGAGCTGGAACTGCGTATCGGGTCGGTGATTCCCGAGCAGTCCGTACGCGAGGTGACCGCGGTCCTCGGCGCGCTGCGGACAGCCGGACGCGCCCTGGACGCGGAGCGGAAGGCCGCCGCGCAGACGCCGGTGCCCGCTGTGCGGGCGACG
>NZ_VWMY01000002.1:0-94770 GCF_008905045.1 Streptomyces albicerus | reverse complement strand
GCCGGGGCCGGACGAACACAGGCCCCGGCCCATCAGCCCACGACTCAGTCGGCGATACCCGCGAAGGCGATGACTTTGTCGATGCGGCCGCGAACGAGGAGGTTGCCGGGGCCGCCGTTGCGTGCGGCGTACTCCTCGGTGCGGTCGTCTCCCATGTAGCGGGCGCCCAGGAGGCCGCCCCAGCGCAGCATGCCGTCCGGGTCCTCGGAGATTCTCGCGCGGGCCTGGAGGAGGACGAACGCGTACGGGGGTCGGTCCTCGTCGACGCAGAGGGCGAACCGTCCGTCGCGGGCGAGGTTGCGGCCCTTGACCCCGCTCTTCTCGGTGGTGAGCACAATGTCGTCGCCGTCGAGGAGGAACCAGACCGGTGTCACGTGAGGGCTGCCGTCGGCGCGGACAGTGGACAGCTTGCCGGTGCGGGTGCCGTGCGTGACGAACGTCCGCCACTGCTGCTCGGTCATCTTCCGCATGCGGGTGCCTTTCGTGTGCGTACGGATCGGCTCGTGGGTGCCCGAGGCGGAGTCGGCCTCGGGCACCGCAGGCCCTAGCCCCAGAACGCGTCTTCGGCGGCCGGGTCGGCGGAGAAGAGCCACATCTCGGTGATCTTGCCGTTGGCGATGCGCAGGAGATCGACGCCGTCCATGCTCATCGAAGCTTCACCGCGGCGGCCGGTGAAGTGGATGGTGGCGGCGACCAGGTCACCGTTGCCCATGAGCGTGTGGATCTTGTCGATCGCGAAGGTGCCCTGACTGGTCTCCATCATGCTGCCGAGCATCTGGAAGACGGCGCCCTGACCCTTGTGTTCGCCGGAGAACTGGTTGGCGCCGGGCTGGTGCCAGACGATGTCGGCGTCGAGGAGGTCGCCGAGAGCAGCCATGTCTCCGGTCTGGACGGCCTGGAAATAGGTGCGGGCGATGTCGATGTTCGAGCTGGTCATGTCACTTGCTCCTTGGGTTCTTGTGCGGGGGTGGGTGGCTATCGGGCGAAGTCGAGGCGGTCGGCCAGGCCGGCTTCGGTGAAAGCGGCCTCGATCTCGCTTCGGCCTTCCTTGAAGTGGGCCCAGCTGTCGAAGTGGGCGGGGACGACCCGGCGGGCGCCGAGCAACTTCGCGGCCTCGGCGCCCTGGGCGCTGTCGAGGGTGAGCAGGGCGTTGTCGAAGGCGAAGGCCATGCGGGCGCCGCCGAGGAAGAGGACCGCGGTGTCGACGGGAGCGAACCTCCCGGCGATCTCCTTGACATGCTCCAGGGCGGCGTTGTCGCCGCTGACGTAGACCGAGGGCAGGTCATCTGAGGTGAGCATGAAGCCGACGACGTCGCCGGTGACCGGTTCGCAGCCGACGGGGCCGTGCCGGGCGGGTACGCCCGTGACGGTCACGGTGCCGCCGTCGGGCCTCCAGAGCTCGGCGGTCTCCCAGAAGGCGAGGCCGTGAGCGTTTCCTCCGAGGCGGCCGGCACCGCTTTCGGTGGTGAAGACGACAGGGGCCTTGGGCAGGAAGGCGCGGCCGGCGTTGTCGAGGTTGTCGTCGTGAGTGTCGTGGGAGAGCAGGACGGCGTCGATGCCGCCCAGGTCGGCGGCGGCGACGGGTGACGGGTCGGTCTTGATGAGCTTGTGGTCGCCGGGGAGGGGCATCGGGTACTCGCCGGGCGGATCGAAGGTGGGGTCGGTGACGAACCTGAGCCCGCCGTACTCGATCAGGGTGGTCGGGCCACCGTAGACGTGGACGGGGATCTTTTCGCTGGTGGCGCCGGCGCCGGACATCGGGGGCCTCCCGGTCGGGGAACAGTGCGGGGCCCTGCGGGTGGCTCCGGCAGGAGAGGGGATGGAAGGAGAAGGGCCGTCGGCCGTGCTGCGGGACGGGCCATCCGGCGGGTGCTGTGCGGCGGCCCGCACGGCAGGTCAGGGGGCGGGTGCGGAGAAGACGCCGAAGTGGTTGCCGGCCGTGTCCTGCAGCCGGGCGAAGCTGAAGCCCGCAGAGTCGGCGACCGGCTCCATGAGTACCTCGGCGCCGAGTTCGCCGGCGCGCTCGACGGTCGCGGCGACGTCCTGGACGAGGACGTAGAAGATCGCGTAGCTGGGGAACTTGCCCTCCGACTCCCACACGCCGCCCGCCGGCTGCTGGGCACCGGGCGGCATCACCGAGTGATAGGTGACGCCCGGGGTGTTGGTGTTGGGGACGTAGTTCCAGTCGAAGAGCTCTCCGTAGAACTCCTTGATCTTCTCCGGCCGGTCGGTGCCGAACTCGAACCAGGCGACCGAGTTGAAGGCGGGAACGGTCATGACACTCACTCCTTACGGCCCCATATCGGGACAAAAGTAACTCTCCAGAGCGGGCTCGCCCCCGGGGGGTGACGGCCGCGCTCCGCCGGAATGGCCGCATTAGGCCCGCCTACTGGAACAGGCAGCCAAGGCATCGGCTCGTCCGTTCACCCAGCAAACCATTTAGATTCCATGGAATCAACTTCCAGAGATTATTGTTCCATGTGATGCAGGTTCGGCGTCCAATCGCCCGCCCCGCCGACAGCACAGGAACGAGGCCGCCCCGGCGCGGGCGGTCGGCAACAGACGCGGGCGGTCGCAACAGAGAGGAAGCCCGTCATGGAACCGGTCGAGATCGAGGCGAAGACCCTGATCCAGAAGTCGAAGACCCCGTCGAACGACTACGTGATCAACCCCTACACCGGCTGCGTGCTGGGCTGCGCGTACTGCTTCGCCTCCTTCGCGGGGCGGCAGTTCGGCCGGTCGGTCAAGGAGTGGGGCGACTACCTGTACGTGAAGAAGAACGCCGTCGAACTGGCCCGAAAGGAGCTGGCCAAAATGCCCGAGCACAAGCGCCACGGCACGATGCTGCTCAGCTCGGTCACCGACCCCTACCAGGGCCACGAGACGAAGTACCGGCTCACCCGCGGCATCCTGCGCGAACTGAAGGCCGTCGAGTACCCGGGCCTGGTGCGCATCCTGACAAAGTCACCGGTCGTCACCCGCGACATCGACCTGCTCACCAGCCTGCCCCGCGCCGAGGTCGGCATGACCGTAACCACTGCGGACGACAAGGTCAGCCGCTGGCTGGAGGTCCGCGCCCCGCTCGCCTCCCGCCGCCTGCGCACCCTCACGGAACTACGCGAGGCCGGCATCCCCACCTTCGCCTTCGTCGGCCCGCTCCTGCCCCACTTCGCCACCCGGCCCGAACTCCTGGACCACCTCTTCGGGCAGCTCGTCGAGGCAGGCATCACCGAGGTGTTCATGGAACACATCAACCTCAAGCAGTACATCCGCGAACGCATGGACCAGGTCCTCGCCGACGAACCCGACGAGGTACGCGAGGCGTACGTACAGGCCCGCACCAAGGAGCACCGCGAGCAGCTCGACGCAATCGTGGCCGGCCTGCTGGCCGAGCACGGGCTGCGGCTGCGCTTCGACGAGGTCGTCCACCACGACGACAACGACGCCCTGCGGCAGAGGCTGGCCGACTCGGCGTGAGCGCGTCGCACCGACGGGAGAGTCAGGTGATGACGGCGTCGGGCTCGGGGTCGGGGACCGCCTCGGCCCAGGCGCCCATGGCGTTGAGGACGTCACGCAGCCCCTCGCCGAGGGGGGTGAGCTGGTATTCGACGCGCGGGGGGATCTCCGCGTAGGCGGTGCGGATGACGATGCCGTGGGTCTCGAACTGGCGCAGCCGGCTGGTCAGCGTGTGCGGACTGATGCCGGGCAGGCCGTCGCGCAGCTCGGTGAAGCGGTGCGGGCCGCGCAGGAGCTCGCGCACGATCAAGGTGGCCCAGGGGCCGTTGAGCAGGGCGAGGAACCGGGCGACACCGCACTCCGGGAGGCAGGGGTCGGGCATTTTTTGAGCGTAGCCCATTAGTGCAGTTGATGTAACTGATGCATCGCATGCACTAATGGGGTTCATGACCTACGTGATTCACGGCGCCACCGGCGCCCAGGGTTCCCCCGTCGTCTCCGCTCTCGCCGCCGCAGGCAAGCCCGTGACCGCTGTGACCCGCAACGAGCACACCGTCGTGGACGGCGCACGCGTCGTGGCCGCCGCCTACTCCTCCGCCGCTGACCTGACCGCCGCCTACCGCGGTGCCGCGGGGGTGTTCGTCCACCTGCCGGTGAGCTCGGAAGAGGATCGCCAGATCTTCGCGGGCAACATCCTCACCGCCGTCCGTGCGGCCCGGCCGGCCCGCGTGGTGTTCTCCACCAGCGGTTTCCCCATCGATCCCGCCATCGGCGGAGCCGCCGCGACGCTGGCTGCCGGTCTGGCCGACAGCGGCGTGTCCCATGCGGTGATCGCACCGGAGCTGTACCTGGAGAACCTGCTCATGCCCTACGTCATCGACTCGGTCCGTGAGCGCGGTGTGCTGCCCTACGCGATCCGGGCCGACTTCCCCGTCTCCTGGGCCTCCCACCTGGACATCGCCGATGTCGCCGTCGCCCTGTTCGAGCGCACGGACGTCACCGGTGTGGTCTCCGTCGGCCAGTACCCGGCGATCACCGGGCCTGATCTGGCCGAGGCGTTCGGCACCCGGCTGGGCCGGGACGTGGTCTTCGAGCCGATCACCCCGGAGGAGATGCGCGTCTCGATCGCGCCCCTGCTCGGGGAGGGCGCGGCCGCTGATGTCGCGGGGGTCTACCAGGCGATGAGCGCCATGCCGGGCCGCTCGATCGCGCCGGAGAGCTCCGCCCAGAAGCTGCTGGGCGTCACTCCCCGGACCACGAGCCAGTGGCTGGCCGACATCGGCGTCTGACCGTCATCACCGCCGGCTCCGACCGGGTTTGACAGGCAGCACGTGGCAGGCCGCCCAGTCCCGCGGGCGGCCTGCCACGTGAAAATGGCTATGCGCAGTTGGCCGTGGTGGCCTGCTGATTCAGGCATGTGCGCCGTGGGTGCTCGGGTCGCCAGGGTGGAGTGGTAGCGCGGCTACCGTGGGTGCACGGCGTAGGTCAGGTGCGTCACCCGCGACGACGGCTCCGAACGGACCGGCTCCAGCGCGACCCTGGACGCGTCCACGCCGTCGAACAGGCGGGTGCCGGCACCGAAAAGCACCGGTGACAGCGCGATCGAGAACTCGTCGACCAGGCCGGCGTTCAGGTGCTCCAGGATCGTCGCACCGCCGCCGGCGATGCGGACGTCGCGGTCGCCGGCGGCCTCGCGGGCCTGGTCGAGGGCGTGCTCGATGCCGTCGTTGACGAAGTGGAACGTGGTGCCGCCGGGCCGCTCCCACGGGTCACGCTTGGTGTGCGTCACGACGAAGACCGGGGTGTGGAAGGGCGCCTCCTCCGGCCATGCCTGCTCGCCGAGGTCGAACATGCGCTTGCCCATGACGCTCGCGCCGGTGCGCTCGAACGTCTCCCGCGCGATGTCGTTGTCGCGGCCCTCCTCGCCGCCCTCGCCCAGCTTCAGGTTCTCCCGGAAGAACCGCAGCGGGAACACCCACTGCTGCAGTTCCATCCACTGCGCCATCCAGCGCTGAACGTCCGGGTCGTCCCGCTTCTCGGGCGCGAAGACGTCGTCAACGGGCACGGGCGCGATGAAGCCGTCCAGCGACATCGACACGCTGAAGAACACCTTCCCGGCCATCAGCCCTCCGCCCCCTTCCGCTCGAGGTCGGTGACGTAGGCCGCCAGGTTGCTCAGGGTCTGCTGGCCGCCCTCGATCGCGTGGTACTTCTCGACCGCCTCATCGCGCAGTTCCTTGGTGGGGAACACCGTGCGCATCACGATCCGGGTCGCCGCGCCGTCCGGCGCGAAGGTCAGGACCGACTCGAAGGCGTTCGGGTCGTCGCGGGACTCACCGTGCAGCAGCGCGATCCCCTCCGGCGGGACGATCTCGGTCCAGGAGATCCACTCCTGGTAGTCCGTCCCGTCCGGCCCGTGCATCACGAATTCCCACTCCGCGCCGACGCGGAACTCGAAGGACCGCGTGGTGGTGGTGAACCCCTCCGGACCCCACCACCGCGACAGGTGCCGCACCTCGGTGAACGCCTCGAACACCAGCTCCCGTGGGGCGTCGATGACCCGGGAGATCACGATCTCGCGGTCGGCCGTCGCGGACTGCGCCGGCGCTCCTCGTCCCGTCGCGCTCATCAGCTACTCCCCTTGCCTTGCCTGCTTGAGGTCCTGCACGTACGCGTCCAGCCGGTCGAAACTCTCGTTCCAGAACTGCTCGAACCCGCCGGCCCACTCGTGGACCGGTCGCAGCCCGCGGGCGTCCAGGCCGTAGAGGCGCTGCTTGCCTGCCTTGCGGTCCCGCACCAGCCCCACCTCCCGGAGCACCCGCAGGTGCTTGGACGCCCCCGGCTGGCTCATCCCCAGCTCCTGGGCCAACTCGGTCACCGGCCGCTCACCCGCCCGCAGCAATACCAGGATCTCCCGGCGCTGCGGCTCGGCGATCGCGTTGAAGACGTCCGACGTCGTCGCTGCTCGTGCCATGGCAGCCATCATATTCCCATATCGGAATGCGTCAAGCCGGTTGGGAATCGAGCGAGTCCTGTCCTCCGTGTGGAGCGACGACGTGTGGAGCGACGACATGTGGATCGTGGACTCCACGCCGGTGGTGTGCGCCGCCGCGATCCCGGTCCTGCTCGCGGTCGCCATCCCCGGTGCGGTCATGCCGCGGCGTGTGCGGCAGCAGCGGCAGGCGGGGATCACACCTTCGTAAGGCGCCGCCGGGCGGAGCAGCACCACGATCCGGGTGAGCGCGACGACGCCGACGAGCCCGGCCGCCTGCGACCACCACGACGAAGCCGGCATGCGCCGAACTGCTCGACGCCGGGGCCGGGTTCAGGTGAGATTCGCTCCGGCGTGGATGCCTACGAGCTCTTGCGTGGTGTCAGGGGCCTCTGTGTAGGCGCCGGCGGCAATCCCCGCTACGGCGCACGTCGACTGGTCGAGATCCTCGTCACAGGACTACGCCGACCACACTGACAGCCGATGGAAACCGCGGAAGAAATCAGCCGGGCGACGGTTGAGATAACAGAGCCCACTTCCCGCGGAGATGCCATGCCGAACCAGCAAGATCACGAAGCCCGCCAGGACCAGGGTTCTCGTGTGGAAGGGACACGGTTCTCCGTCCTCGACCGTTCGCGCACCAGGGAGGGGCACGAGGCCTCCGAGGCGCTGCGCGACACCGTGCGGCTGGCGCGGGAGCTGGAGCAGCTCGGCTACCACCGGGTCTGGGTCTCCGAGCACCACGGCGTGCCCGGTGTCGCCGGTTCCGCGCCGACCGTGCTGGCCGCCGCGGTCGCCGCCGCGACCAGCACGATCCGGGTGGGCACGGGCGGGGTGATGCTGCCCAACCATCAACCCCTGGTGGTGGCCGAGCAGTTCGGCGTCCTGGAGTCCCTCTTCCCCGGGCGCATCGACATGGGCCTGGGCCGTTCGGTGGGGTTCACGGACGGCGTACGGAAGGCACTGGGCCGGGACAAGGATGTCGCCGACGACTTCGCCGCGCAGCTCGACGAGCTGCTCGGCTGGTTCCGCGGCACGTCCCCGACCGGTGTGCACGCGCGCCCCGCCGAGGGCCTGGCCGTACCGCCGTTCGTGCTCGCCATGGGCGAGGGCGCCACGATCGCCGCCCGGGCCGGCCTCCCGATGGTGATCGGCGACCTCAGGAACCGCGACAAGATGCGGCGCGGCATCGACCACTACCGCGAGACGTTCCGGCCGTCCGCCTGGGCGCCGGAACCGTATGTCGTCATCTCCGGCACGATCGCGGTCGCGGAGACCCCGGAGGACGCCCGCCGCCTGCTGCTCCCCGAGGCCTGGTCGATGGCGTACTCGCGGACGCACGGCACGTTCCCGCCGCTGCCGCCCGCCGAGCGCGTCGAAACCCTGCCGATGACGGCGAAGGAGCGCGGCTTCTACGAGTCCGGGCTCGCCGGCCACATCGTCGGCACCGAGGAACAGGTCGCCCACGAGCTGGAGACGGTGATCAAGGAGACCGGCGCGGACGAGGTCCTGGTCACGACCAGCACGTACGACCGGGACGCCCTCCTGGACTCGTTCCGGAGGCTGGCCAGGGTCGCGGGGCTGGCGACGGACTAGAACTGCGGGCATCCTGCGCACGGGCAAACGCCTGGGGCCACGCCCGGACGTACCACGCAACGGGGCCTTGGCTGGGCGTGCCACGCCCTGGGGCCACGTCCAGGCGTGCCACGCCCTGGCCCCCGCGCCCCCTGGCCGACGCCCCGCACGTGGTACACATCTTCCGCACCTGAGCCCCACCCGAGCTCGTCCAGTTCCACCCCGCAGGAGTCCGCCCGATGCACAGCCCCCACGACCCGTACGTCCGCGTGCGCGGCGCCCGCGAGCACAACCTCAAAGGCGTGGACGTCGACATCCCGCGGGACGTGCTGGCGGTCTTCACGGGTGTGTCCGGGTCCGGGAAGTCGTCGCTCGCCTTCGGGACGATCTACGCGGAGGCGCAGCGGCGCTACTTCGAGTCGGTCGCCCCGTACGCGCGGCGGCTGATCCATCAGGTCGGGGCGCCGAAGGTCGGGGACATCAGCGGACTGCCGCCCGCGGTGTCGCTCCAGCAGCGGCGGTCGACGCCCACCTCACGCTCGTCGGTGGGTACGGTCACGAACCTCTCCAACTCCCTGCGGATGCTGTTCTCGCGCGCGGGCGACTATCCACCGGGCGCCGAACGGCTCGACTCGGACGCCTTCTCGCCGAACACGGCCGCCGGGGCCTGCCCGGAGTGCCATGGGCTCGGTCAAGTGCACCGTACGACCGAGGAGTTGCTGGTCCCCGATCCGTCGCTGTCGATCCGCGAGGGCGCGATCGCCGCGTGGCCGGGTGCCTGGCAGGGCAAGAACCTGCGCGATGTCCTCGACACGCTCGGGCACGACGTGGACCGGCCGTGGCGCGAGCTGCCCGCCGAGCAGCGCGAGTGGATCCTGTTCACGGACGAGCAGCCGGTCGTGACGGTCCATCCGGTACGGGACGCGGGACGCATCCAACGCCCGTACCAGGGCACGTACATGAGCGCGCGGCGCTATGTCATGAAGACGTTCTCGGACTCCAAGAGCCAGACGCTGCGGGCGAAGGCGGAGCGGTTTCTCGCCGCCGCGCCCTGCGCGGTGTGCAGCGGCAGCCGGCTTCGACCCGAGGCGCTCGCGGTGAGGTTCGCGGGCCGTACGATCGCGGAGCTGGCGGCGCTGCCGCTCGTCGAACTGGCCAACTCCCTTACGGGCCACGCTGATTCGGAGACAGCCCGGGTCCTCACCGAGGATCTGCTCGCCCGCATCTCGCCCGTCACCGAGCTGGGCCTCGGCTACCTCAGCCTCGACCGTGCCACGCCCACACTCTCCGCGGGCGAGCTCCAACGGCTGCGCCTGGCCACCCAGTTGCGCTCCGGCCTCTTCGGTGTCGTGTACGTCCTCGACGAGCCGTCCGCCGGACTGCACCCGGCGGACACAGAAGCCCTGCTCACGGTCCTGGACCGGCTGAAGACGGCGGGCAACTCGGTGTTCGTCGTGGAGCACCACCTCGATGTCGTACGCGGCGCCGACTGGCTCGTCGACGTGGGGCCGAAGGCGGGCGAGCACGGTGGACAGGTGCTGCACAGCGGTCCGGTGGCGGAGCTGGAGAGCGTCACCGAGTCCGCGACGGCCCGCTTTCTCTTCACCCGCTCCTCCGCTCCGGAACGCGAAGTCCGGGCGCGCCGCGGCCAGTTGAAGGTGGGCCCGGTGACCCGGCACAATCTGCGCGGCGTGACCGCCGAGTTCCCGCTCGGCGTCCTCACCGCGGTCACGGGTGTCTCGGGCTCGGGCAAGTCCACGCTCATCGGCGAGATCACGGAGGACCTGCCGGGTGTGGGACGGCTGATCAGCGTCGACCAGAAGCCCATCGGCCGCACGCCTCGGTCGAATCTGGCGACGTACACGGGCCTCTTCGACGTCGTGCGCAAGGTCTTCGCGGCCACCGACGAGGCACGCGGGCGCGGTTACAGGGTCGGCCGGTTCTCGTTCAACGTGGCGGGCGGGCGCTGCGAGACCTGCCAGGGCGAGGGATTCGTCAGCGTCGAGCTGCTCTTCCTGCCGAGTACCTACGCTCCCTGCCCGGACTGCGGCGGCGCCCGCTACAACCCCGAGACGCTCGAAGTGACGTACCGGGAACGGAACATCGCCCAGGTGCTGGACCTGACGGTCGAGGCCGCCGCCGGCTTCTTCGCGGACACCCCGGCCGTCGCCCGCAGTCTCGCCACGCTTCTCGAGGTCGGCCTCGGCTATCTGCGGCTCGGTCAGCCCGCGACCGAGCTGTCCGGCGGTGAGGCCCAGCGCATCAAGCTCGCCGGCGAGCTCCAGCGCGTGCGCCGCGGCCACACGCTCTACCTCCTCGACGAGCCGACGACCGGTCTGCACCCGGCCGATGTGGAGGTCCTGATGCGGCAGTTGCACGGACTGGTCGACAGCGGTCACAGCGTCGTGGTCGTGGAGCACGACATGGCGGTCGTCGCGGGCGCGGACTGGGTGATCGACCTGGGGCCGGGCGGGGGCGACGCGGGAGGACGGATCGTCGCCACCGGTCCACCGGGCGAGGTCGCACGGGCGGAGGGCAGCGCCACGGCTCCCCATCTCGCCCGCGCGCTGCCCCGAACCGCGTAGGCCTCAGGGCCAATAGGCCTTCCTGAGCCTGGACTTGGCCAGTTTCCCCGTGGGTGTACGCGGAAGGGCGTCCGTGAAGTCCACACTGCGGGGCGCCTTGTAGTGGGCGATGCGGTCGCGGACGAAGTCGAGGAGTTCACGCTCGAGTCCGGGACCGGGCTCTGCGTCGGCGGCGGGCTGGACGACGGCCTTGACCGCCTCGCCCATCTCCGCGTCCGGCACACCGACGACCGCGACGTCGGTGACCTTGGGGTGCAGGGTCAGGCAGTCCTCGATCTCCTGGGGGTAGATGTTCACGCCGCCGGAGATGATCGTGAACGCCCTGCGGTCGGTGAGGAAGAGATAGCCGTCCTCGTCGACGTGCCCGATGTCGCCCGTGGTCGTCCAGTTGGGGTGCTCGGGGTGCTGTGCCTCACGGGTGCGGGCCTCGTCGTTGTGGTACCGGAACGGGAGTTCGTCACGCTCGAAGTACACGGTCCCCGTCTCGCCGACGGGCAGCACTTTGCCGTCCTCGCCACAGATCCGCAGCTCGCCGAGGATTCCGTCACGGCCCACGGAACCCGGCTTGCGCAGCCACTCGTCGGGGCCGATGAAGGTGATCCCGTTGGCCTCCGTCGCCGAGTAGTACTCGTACAGGACGGGCCCCCACCACTCCATCATCCGGCGCTTGACCTCGACGGAGCAGGGCGCGGCGGCATGGATGGCGACCTTCAGCGACGACACGTCGTACGCCTCCCGCACCTCGCGCGGCAGCTTCAGCATCCGTACGAACATGGTGGGCACCCACTGGCTGTGGGTGACTCGATGGCGTTCGACAGCCGCCAACGCTCCTTGCGCGTCGAAGGAGTTCATGAGCACGACCGTGCCGCCGGTCGCGGTGACGACGGAAGAGAAGACGAGAGGCGCCGCGTGGTACAGCGGGGCCGGGCACAGGTAGACGGTGTCCTCCCCGAAGCCGTACATGGGCTGGAAGAGGAGCTGGAACATGCTCGGCACTTCGCGGACGTCGCCTTCGGGAAGCGTCCGCTTGACGCCTTTGGGGCGGCCGGTGGTGCCCGAGGAGTAGAGCATGTCGACGCCGCGCGGCTGGTGGGCGGGCGGTTCGGGCGAGGCGGCGGCGAGGGCCTTCTCGTACGAGCCGTCGTCGAAGCCCAGGTGCAGCGCCGGACCGGACGCCAACTCCCTGACCGCACAACCGAGTTCGGTGAGCGGTCCGGAGACGATGAGCGCGGTCGCACCGCAGTCGCGGACGATGTAGGCGGCTTCCTCTGCGGTCAGATGGTGGTTGACCGCGGTCAGGTAGAGGCCGGAGCGGAGGGCCGCCCAGTAGACCTCCAGGACGCGTGGATCGTTGTCGGAGAGGAGGGCCAGATGGTCGCCTCCGCGCAGTCCGGCGGCCCGCAGATGGTCCGCGAGGCGCAGGGAACGCTCTTCGAGTTGGCCGTAGGTGAGGGTCCGGCCGCCGTCCGCGGTGACGACGGCCGGCCTGGCGGGGTCGTACGCTCCGGGATACATGCGGGGACGGTACCCCGCGTTGGTGACGGTACGTCAGAGGTGTGCGGTCGCTTCCGAGTTCGCGCAGGACCGGTGAGTGGTGGCCGCCTCGGCGGCGAGAGCGAGCGCTCGCCGGTCGGGAGCGCCGCCCGGCGGGAGCACCGGCTGTACGCGGACCTCGGCCACGAGGCCGCGTGCCGATACGACCCGCCACACCGAGGCGAGCAGCGAGTCGCTTCCGACGAACGCGGGTGCGGTGGTCGCCGCTCCCCCGTCGAGCCGGTAGTGCAGGCGCACCGGCTGGACGGGCACGGTGGCGTCCAGGGCGGCCTGGAAGACGGCCCTGCGGAAGTGGCCCTGGGCCCGGCCGCACCAGGTGCTCCCCTCGGGGAAGACCACGACCGCCGCGCCGCTCCGCAGGGTGTCCGCGATCCGTTCGACCGTCCCGGGCAGGGCGCGCAGCCGGTCGCGCTCGATGAACAGCGCGCCGCTGCTCGCGGTAAGCGCGCCCGCCACGGGCCACTGCCGGATCTCCGCCTTGGCGAGCATCCGGCCCGGACGGACGGCGGCGAGCAGCGGGATGTCCAGCCAGGAGATGTGGTTGGCGACCAGCAGCAGGCCGCCGGTGGGCGGGGCGGCGCCGGTGATCCGCAGGCGTACGCCCACCGTGCGCACGATCGTCCGGCACCACAGCCGGACGGCACGGTCGCGCCGCACACCCGTGAGCCGTCCGAAGAGCGGGATCAGCGCGATCCCGAAGAGCAGCACGGCCACGACCGCGATCAGCCGCAGCACGGCACGTGGCACGGCGGCCACTGATCCCAGGGACTCCCCGCAGGCCTGCGGGGAGCACGGGGCGCTGGGCAGCCAGGCGCTCGCCGGGGCGGCAGCCGAGGGCGGTCCACCCGGCCGGGACGCGGCCTGCGCGCTGCCGCGGCGGGGGCGCGGCAGTTTCCGGGCGCCCGGGAGCAGCGCCGTGCTCGCACCCGGGCTCGCGAGCGCCGTCACACCGCGGCGCGGGCGCAGTATCACTCCGATGCGGGGCGTGTTCATCACGCCGGCACGAGCGACAGGAAGTGCCGCAGATAGCGGGGATTGACCTGGCGCATCGAGAGCAGGACGTAGAGGTCGGCGACACCGAAGTCGGGGTCGTGGGCGGGCTCGCCGCAGACCCAGGCGCCGAGGCGGAGATAGCCCCGCAGCAGCGGCGGGAGCTCCGTGCGGCCGGCGCGGGCGACGCCCTCGGCGCTCCAGGGCAGCAGCGGCCGTACGCGGAACTCCTCGGGCGCCAGATACTTCGCCTGGACCCGGTCCCAGGTGCCCGCGGCGAGCGCGCCGCCGTCGGCGAGCGGGATCGAGCAGCAGCCGGCCAGCCAGTCGTGACCACCGTCGACCATGTAGCGGGCGATCCCGGCCCAGATCAGGCCGATGACCGCACCGTCCCGGTGGTCGGGGTGCACGCAGGAGCGGCCGACCTCGACGAGCCCGGAGCGGATCCCGGCGAGCGGTCCGAGGTCGAACTCGCTCTCCGAGTAGAGCCGTCCGGCGATCGCGGCCCGGTCGGGCGGCAGCAGCCGGTAGGTGCCGACGACCTGTCCCGTTGTGGTGTCGCGGACGAGCAGGTGGTCGCAGTACGCGTCGAAGGCGTCGACGTCGAGGCCCGGCTGCGGGGAGGACAGCAGGGCGCCCATCTCGCCGGCGAAGACGTCGTGACGCAGCCGCTGTGCGGCCCGGACGTCTGCCTCGTCGCGGGCGAGGGTGACGGTGTAGCGGATGGGGGCCGTCGACAGTGGGGGGCTGTCGAGCGTGGAAACGCCGGTCATGGCACTCTCCTGGTCACGGGCCGGTTCGGCGGAGCGGCGCGGCGGACCCTTGCGTACGGTCCGTGCGCTCCTGTTCTTCCGACACCGGCTGACCGGCGAGTAACCCGCGGAGAGAGACCGGGTGTGAGCTTGCTGAATGCCAGGGGTTCCCAGCAGGCACGCGTCCCTGAAGCGCCCCTTCAGGGGCGCGGGGAACTGCGCGACCAGCCACAACGTACCCGCAGCCCGAAGACGACGGTCCCCCTACGGCGCTACCGCTTCCCAGCCTTACGAGTAGCCCGCAGCCATTCCTTGTTCATCCCGGTGATCGAGACCAACGGAATGCCCTTCGGGCAGGCAGTCGCGCACTCACCCGTGAGCGTGCACCCCCCGAACCCCTCCTCATCCATCTGCGCCACCATGTCGAGCACCCGCGTCTCCCGCTCGGGCGCCCCCTGAGGCAGCACGTTGAGATGGTTCACCTTCGCCGAGGTGAACAACATCGCGGCCCCGTTGGGGCAGGCCGCGACACAAGCACCGCACCCGATGCACTCCGCGTGCTCGAACGCGAAGTCCGCATCCGGCTTCGGCACCGGCGTGGCATGCGCCTCCGGCGCGGCCCCCGTCGGCGCGGTGACGTACCCGCCGGCCTGGATGATCCGGTCGAAGGCCGACCGGTCCACGACCAGGTCTTTCACCACCGGGAAGGCCGACGCCCGCCACGGTTCGACATCGATCGTGTCGCCGTCCTTGAAGGACCGCATGTGCAGCTGGCAGGAGGTCGTACGCTCCGGCCCGTGCGCGTCGCCGTTGATGACGAGCGAGCACGCGCCGCAGATGCCCTCGCGGCAGTCGTGGTCGAAGGCGACGGGGTCCTCGCCCTTGAGGATGAGCTCCTCGTTGAGGGTGTCCAGCATCTCCAGGAAGGACATGTCGGCCGAGATGCCGTCCACTTCGTACGTGGACATCGCTCCGTCGGCGTCGGCGTTCTGCTGCCGCCAGACGCGCAGGGTGAGCTTCATGCGTAGCTCCGCTGGGTGGGGTGGACGTACTCGAAGACGAGGTCTTCCTTGTGCAGGACGGGCGCTTCGCCGGTCTCGGTGAACTCCCAGGCGGCCGCGTACGAGAACTCCTCGTCCCGGCGCTCCGCCTCGCCGTCCGGGGTCTGGGACTCCTCGCGGAAGTGGCCGCCGCAGGACTCGTCGCGGTGCAGCGCGTCGAGGCACATCAGCTCGGCGAGCTCCAGGTAGTCGACGATGCGGTTGGCCTTCTCGAGGGACTGGTTGAACTCCTCGCCCGTGCCGGGGACCTTGATGCGCCGCCAGAACTCCTCGCGGATCTGCGGGATGCGCTCCAGGGCCTTGCGCAGCCCCGAGTCCGTACGCGCCATGCCGCAGAACTCCCACATCAGCTCGCCGAGTTCGCGGTGGAACGAGTCGGGCGTTCGGTCGCCGTCCACGGCGAGGAGCAGCCGCAGCCGGTCCTCGGTGTCGGCCAACACCTCCTGGACGACGGGGTGTTCGTCGGTGATCTCGTCGTGGTGCGGGTTGCGGGCGAGGTAGTCGTTGATCGTGGACGGCAGGACGAAGTAGCCGTCGGCCAGGCCCTGCATCAGCGCGGACGCACCGAGCCGGTTCGCGCCGTGGTCCGAGAAGTTGGCCTCGCCGATCGCGAACAGCCCCGGGACGGTGGTCTGGAGGTCGTAGTCGACCCAGAGGCCGCCCATCGTGTAGTGCACGGCGGGGTAGATCCGCATCGGCACCTCGTACGGGTTCTCCGCGGTGATCCGCTCGTACATGTCGAAGAGGTTGCCGTACTTCTCCTCGACCTTCTTCCTGCCCATGCGCCGGATGGCGTCCGCGAAGTCGAGGTAGACGCCCTGACCGCCGGGGCCCACTCCCCTGCCCTCGTCGCAGACGTTCTTCGCGGCGCGGGAGGCGATGTCGCGCGGGACGAGATTGCCGAAGGACGGGTAGATGCGCTCCAGGTAGTAGTCGCGCTCGTCCTCGGGGATCTCGTTCGCCGGACGGTCGTCGCCCTTCGCCTTCGGCACCCAGATCCGGCCGTCGTTGCGCAGCGACTCGCTCATCAGCGTGAGCTTGGACTGGTGCTCGCCGGTGCGCGGAATGCAGGTGGGGTGGATCTGCGTGAAGCACGGGTTGGCGAAGTACGCACCACGCCGGTGGGCCCGCCAGATCGCGGTGGCGTTGGAGTTCATGGCGTTCGTCGACAGGTAGAAGACGTTGCCGTAGCCGCCGCTGGCCAGCACCACGGCGTCCGCGTAGTACGTGTCGATCTTGCCCGTGATCAGGTCGCGGGCCACGATCCCGCGCGCCCGCCCGTCGACCACGACCAGGTCGAGCATCTCGGTCCGCGGATGCATCTCGATGTTGCCCGCGGCGATCTGTCGCGACAGCGCCTGGTACGCGCCGAGGAGCAGCTGCTGGCCCGTCTGGCCGCGGGCGTAGAAGGTCCGGGACACCTGGACGCCGCCGAAGGAGCGGGTGTCGAGGAGGCCGCCGTACTCGCGGGCGAAGGGCACGCCCTGCGCCACGCACTGGTCGATGATCTCGACCGAGATCTGCGCCAGGCGGTGGACGTTGGACTCGCGGGCCCTGAAGTCGCCGCCCTTGACGGTGTCGTAGAACAGCCGGTGGATGGAGTCGCCGTCGTTGCGGTAGTTCTTGGCGGCGTTGATGCCGCCCTGCGCGGCGATCGAGTGGGCGCGGCGCGGGGAGTCCTGGTAGCAGAACTGCACGACGTGGTAGCCCTGTTCGGCGAGTGTGGCACCGGCGGAGCCGCCCGCGAGACCCGTGCCGACGACGATCACCGTGTGCTTGCGGCGGTTGGCGGGGTTGACCAGCTTGGCCTCGAAGCGGCGCGTGTCCCAGCGTTCGCTCACCGGCCCCTTGGGGGCCTTGGCGTCGACGACCGGCTCTCCGGTCGTGTACTCGGCGTACTCAGAAGTCATGTCAGCTCACCACTCCGGTCATCACGCCCACGGGTACGGAGATGAAGCCCACCGTCAGCACCAGGGCGAGCACGTTGGCGATGGCCTTGAAGGCACGGTCACGCCTGCGGCTGCCCACGCCGAGGGTGTGCGCCGCGCTCCAGAAGCCGTGCCGGATGTGCAGGCCGAGGGCGAGCACCGCGGCGATGTAGATGACGTTGCCGTACCAGGTGGAGAAGGTGTCGATCACGTTCTGGTACGGGTGTCCGGCCTGGAAGCCGTCCGGGTGCACGGTGCCGGTCGTCAGGTCGAGGATGTGCCAGACGATGAACAGGCCGAGGATGATCCCGCCCCAGCGCATCGTCCGCGTCGCGTAACTGGCCCGCGGCTTCTTGTGCACGTACTTTGTCGGGCGTGCCCTGATGTCGCGGCGGCTCAGCTGGTACGCGGAGATGGCGTGTGCGACGACGGCGGCGACCAGGACCACGCGGATGATCCACAGCGCCCACTCGTAGTGCAGGAAGGGCTCGCCGAGGGTGCGCAGCCAGTGCGCGTAGCTGTTGAACTCGTCCGATCCGAAGAAGATCTTGAGGTTGCCCAGCATGTGGACGACGAGGTACGCCAGCATGATCAGGCCGCTCACGGCCATCACTGTCTTCTTGCCGACGGACGAGTCCCACATGGTGCGGGTCATGGACGGTTTTCGGTCCGTCCGCGTTGCCAGAGCCATGACTCAGAACGCTAGGACCAAAAGTACCGATCGGTCCAAGACATGGTCCGGCTTGATTCGATAGACAGGGCCTATCGTGGGCGTAATCTTGAGAGATGCAGTTCCAGCAGCTCCAGTACTTCGTGGCGGTCGCCGAGACCCGGCACTTCACCCGGGCCGCCGATCTGGTCCATGTCGCTCAGCCGTCGCTCTCCCAGCAGATCAAGGCGCTGGAACGGGAGTTGGGCGCCGATCTCTTCCTGCGGGCGCGCGGGAACATCACGCTCACGGACGCGGGCGAGGCGCTGTTGCCGTTGGCCCGCCGCATCCTGGCCGACGCGGACACGGCCCGGCACGAGGTGCAGGAACTGGCCCAGCTGCGCAGTGGCCGGATCCGGCTGGGGGCCACGCCAAGCCTGTGCACGGGACTGTTGCCGGATGTGCTGCGGGCCTTCCATGACCGGTATCCGGGCATCCGGCTGCTGATCGAGGAGGGGGGCTCGCATGATCTCGTACGAGAACTCGCCCGTGGAGCGCTCGATCTCGCGCTCGTCGTGCTGCCGCTGCCGACGCCGTCGCCCGCGCTGACCACGGTGGAGGTGCTGCGGGAGGACCTGGTGGTGGTGTCGTCACCGGAGGCGGCCGCGCCGGGGGGCGGGCGCCGGACCGTGCGGATTTCCGACCTGGAGGGTGAGCGGCTGGTGATGTTCCGGCATGGCTACGACCTGCGGGAGCTGACTGTCGCGGCGTGCCGCTCCGCGGGGTTCGAGCCGGATTTCGCGGTGGAGGGTGGGGAGATGGATGCGGTGTTGGGGTTTGTGCGGGCGGGGCTGGGGGTGGCTGTGGTGCCGCGGATGGTTGCCACCAGGTCCGGGCGGGGATTGCGGGTTACGCCGCTTGCCCGGCCCGGGCTGCACCGGACGATCGCGTTGGCGCATCGGAGCGATGTGGCTCCGCCTCGGGCCGCTCGTGAGTTTCAGCGGATGCTCTTGGAGAGGTGAGCGGCCCGAGGTGTGTGGGTATGTGCGGGTCCGTTGTGGCTGGTCGCGCAGTTCCCCGCGCCCCTGAAGGGGCGCTGAGGTGCGGCTCTGCCACAGAGCCGCACCTCAGCGAAAATACTTCAGCCCGCCGCGTCCACCAGTGCCAGTTCGTGCAGGCGGTCCGGGGGGCCCGGGCGGGCGTAGTACCAGCCCTGGGCCGTGTCGCAGCCCAGTATGCGGAGCTGTTCGGCCTGGGCACCCGTCTCCACGCCCTCGACCGTGACCGCGAGGTCCAGGCTGTGGGCAAGAGAAACGATCCCTTCGACGATCTTGAGGTCGACGGGATCGGCGGGGAACTGCTGCATACCCTGGGTGAAGGAACGGTCCAGCTTGAGGATGCTCACCGGGAGGCGGCGCAGGTTGGCGAGGTTCGAGTAGCCCGTGCCGAAGTCGTCGAGGGCGATGTCGACGCCCATCTCGGCGAGCCGGCGCAGCGGCTTGAGCAGGTCGTCGTCGGCGCCGATCAGTGCGGACTCGGTGACCTCCAGGCAGAGCGAGGCCGGTTCGAGGCCGGCGCGCTCCAGGATGTCGACCGTGTCGGAGACCAGGCCCGGGTGGGTCAGCTGGCACGGCGAGAGGTTCACGTTGATGCGCAGCGGGCCCGCGCCGACGTGACGTTCCTGCCATTCGCGGGCCTGACGGACCGACTGCTCCAGGACCCAGCGGCCCAGCGGGACGATCAGGCCGGTGTGCTCGGCGAGCGGGATGAACCGGTCGGGGCCGAGCACGCCGTGCTGCGGGTGCAGCCAGCGGACCAGGGCCTCGGCGCCGCGCACGCTGCCGTCGCCGAGGTGGACGAGCGGCTGGTACTCGATGAAGAACTCGTTCCGGTCGAGTGCCGCGGGCAGCGCCGTGGTGAGCCCGTGCCGCGTGATGGCGCGGGCATCGGCCTCCGGGTCCGCGAGTTCGTAGCGGTTGCCGCCCGCCGACTTGGCCCGGTACATCGTGATGTCGGCGCTGCGCAGCACCTCGGCCGGGCCGCGCTCGCCCGCCGGGCCCTCGACGATGCCGATGCTGCCGCGGACCGTCAGTTCCCGGCCATCGATACGGACCGGGGTGATGAGGGCGTTCATGATGCGGTCGGCGAGCGCGTCGACCTCGCTCTCGGTGTCGGGCCCGGTGGTCAGCGCCACGAACTCGTCGCCGCCGAGCCGGGCGACCATCTCGCCGGGCGCGGTCGCGCAGGACTGCAGCCGGTCTGCCACCTCGACGAGCAGCCGGTCGCCGGCCGCGTGCCCGAGGCTGTCGTTGATGGTTTTGAAGCCGTCGAGGTCGAGGTAGCAGAGTCCGAAGCGCATGCCGTCGCCCGCGGCGAGCACCTTGTCCAGCCGCTCGAAGAACAGCGTCCGGTTGGGCAGTCCGGTGAGCGCGTCGTGCGTCGCCTCGTACCGGAGCCGCAGGTTGAGCAGCCGACGCTCGGTGGTGTCCTCCATGAGGGCGAGCTGGAACTGCGGCTGCCCGTCCGCGTCGCGCAGCAGCGAGACCGTGAGGTTGGTCCACAGGACCGTTCCGTCAGGCCGGTAGAAGGCCTTCTCCACGTGGTAGTGCTCGCGCTCGCCGCGCACCAACTCCTCGTAGAGCCGCCAGACTTGGGGGGCGTCCTCGGGGTGGGTCCACTCGGTGACGTTGCGGCCGCGCATGAACTGCTCGGTGCCGCCGAACATGCGCAGCAGGGCGTTGTTCACCTGCAGGATGTTGCCGTCGAGGTCGGCGACGCCGATGCCTATGGCCGCGCCCTCGAACACCGCGCGGAACCGTGCCTCGGTGGCGTGCAGCGCGTCCGCGACCACGCCCTGGGCCTGGAGGGCGGCGCGTGCGATGGCCTCCTGCTCGGCCAGCGTCCGCTCCCGCAGCGCCTGCGCGAACCCGGCGGCCATGGCGTGCTGCAGCCGCGCCGAGCGGTTGCGCATGGCCTCCTGGGGTCCGTCCTCGCCGCAGTACAGCACCAGGTAGGCGTCGACGCAGTCGAGCGTGCGGCTGAGCGCCTCCGGTTCGGTGCAGTGCGCGTCGATCAGCGCGGCGCCCACGGCCTGGCCCTCGGCCGCGTCGAACGTCCTGGCCCGCAGCGCCTCACTGAGCCGCCGGGCGAGCGGCAGCAGTCGCTGCTCGAACTCCGGCCGGGTCAGTGACGTCGCGGTCGCCGGGAAGACCGCCCGGCTCCAGATCGTCGCGAACCTGCGCAGTCTGTCCTCCGGCCCGTCCGGCTCCGCGGTCACGCCGTGCGCCCCACGCCCGCGAAACCCGAGTAGGAATAAGGATCCTCGTCCTCGGACGCCGAGTCGGGCCGCCACTTCGGCATCGGCACCAGTCCGGGTTCCACCATGTCGTACCCCTCGAAGAACCGCGCGATGTCCTCGCGCGAGCGCATGATCAGCGGATTGCGGATGTCCTTGTAGACGTCGACGGCGCCCTCGGCCCGCTCCGGGGGGAGCGGAATTCCCTCGTACGAGGCGTGCGTGACGATGAACAGGCTGCCGGGCGCCAGCGCGTCCCTCAGCTCTGCCACTGCCCCGTACGGGTCGTCCTCGTCCTCCACGAAGTGAAGTATGGCAACGAGAAGGAGCGCGACTGGCTGATTCAGGTCTATCAGGCGCTGAATCTGAGGGCTCGCCAGGATCCCCTGGGGCTTGCGGAGGTCGGCTGCGACGACGTCCGCGTCCTCGTTGCCGGCCAGGACGGCCTTGCTGTGCGCGACGGCGACCGGGTCGTGGTCGACGTACACGACGTGTGCGCCGGGGCGGGCACTCTGGGCCACCTCGTGGACATTGCCGAAGGTGGGTATGCCCGAACCGATGTCCAGGAACTGGGTGATGCCCTCGTCGGCGGCGAACCGCACGGCGCGGCGCATGAACGCCCGGTTCGCCTGCATGATCTTGGGAAGTCCCGGCATGAACTCCATGGCCCTGCGGGCGGCTTCCCGGTCGACCTCGAAATTGTGCGATCCGCCCAGGTAGTAGTCGTAGATGCGGCTCACGCTGGGCACCGAGATGTCGATGCCACGGGGGGCCCAGGCGGGACGCTCCATCTATCTCTCCAAGGCGTAGGCGATCCGGTGTTCGAGCTGAGGCTACTGATCGCCCGCCAAAGGAGCGAGTGGAAACGGAAATTGACCGTCCGTTCCAGGTCACTGCCTCCGGCACGTGCCGAATTGGCCGCCTTGCGAAATCGCACCGAAGCATTCCAAAGAGTTCCGGGGAAACTGCGCAGCGTTACGAAGAGGGCGCGACGGAAACCGTTCACGTGACCGGATGCGTTCGGATGTGAAAAAGCCACTTCGCCCCCTCCGTGCGGTGCGGAGGGGGCAAAGCGGTGGTTGTGCGCACTTTTTCCGAACTTCCGGCACTCTCCTTCTCTGGGTGTTCACAACCTTCCGCGCTCTGTACGTCGCCTCCCCTCCGCGCTTCGTGATCGGTGTGTCTTGGTGACCAACCTGGGGAAGTGGTCGTCTTCGTTGCTTGTTTCGGCTACTTCGGCTTGCCGAGCGCCTTGCCCTCAGGCGACATGACGTACCAAGTACCGCCGACGCCCTGGCCGTTGGTGTCGCCGGGCTTCTTGTCACCCGCGAACGTGTACATCGGCCAGCAGTCGATGCTCTGCTGCTTGAGTCCGTCCGGACGGTTCAGGACGACATAGCCCCGTCGGCCCTCGACCTTGTTGTCGATGCCCTTGGTGTCGGCGGCGTCCACCGGCTCGACGACCGGCCACTTCTCCAGGCACTCGCCGAGACAGGCCGTCTTCATCGGCCACGGGGTGTCCTTCTCGAAGCGGTAGACCGTCATGCCGTTCTTGTCGACGACGATCTCGCCGAGCTCCGGGTCGTTGCGGGTCGACAGGCCGGGCAGGTCGGCGGCCTCCGCGCCGCCGCCGGCCGCCTCGCCACCGCCGGCCTCCCCTCCCGACGCCTTCTTGCCGGTCGGGGCCGACGCGTACCAAGTGCCGCCCACACCCTGGCCGTTGGTGTCACCGGCCTTGGTGTCCTTGGCGTACCGGTACATCGGCCAGCCGTCGATGGTCAGCTGCTTCGTGCCATCGGCACGGGTGACCTCGCCGAGCAGAGTCTTGTCAACGCCGATCGGGGCGGTGGCGCCCGAGGCCGGAACAGGGGGCCAGGCCGTGGCGCAGTCGCCGTCGCAGTTCGACTTGGGCGGCTCCGCCGTGTCCTTGTCGAAGCGGTAGAGCGTCATGCCCGCGCTGTCCGTGACCACTTCACCGAGCTTGTCGGTATCCGCGACCGCAAGCTGGCCGGCGCTCTGCGCCTGGGCAGCGGCACCCTGGCCGGCGGCACCGGTCTCGGTCCCCGGGCTCGCCCCGACTCCCGCCGAGCCATACCCGTTCGCCGCGGGCGCCGCGCCTACGTTCTGGCTACCGGTCGAGGTGTCCGCATTGTCCTGACCGCACGCCGTCGTCAGCACCAGCACTGCCGCAGCTGACGCTACGAGTGAGGCGCTCCGCCAGGAGGTCTTCATTGGTAACTCCCGCTGTCTGCTTAGGTGTTGCGACGCGTCCTCGGCGCCGCTCATGGCCCTAGGTACGGCCAGGGGTGCGGTGAGTGTTCAAAGCGCGCACAAATTTCTTTCCGGTAACGCCTGGGACCCCTGCTCAGGATGGGGCCCGAGCGCCCGGCCCCGACGCGCTGTGGACGGCTCACGGCTCACGGCATGGCAAACGCGTGCGGTTCCGTTGTCCCTCCTTCGGGGCAATCCCGCCGCACTCCCGCATGCGCGGCCGCAGAGGGCTAGATGATCTCCGTCGTGCCTGGATCACCACGAACTGCGCTACGGACCCGGTTCGCCCTCGTCATACGGCTGCTGACGCCGCTCGCGCTGACCTGGATCATCGGCGGCGCGCCGACTCCGGCGACCGCCGACTCCTGCGCGTACGCCTCCGCGGGCCCCGCCGGCAACGACACGGTGGCGGTCGCCGTCGCGGGCACCTGCCCGACCCCGACGCCGACGCCTCCCCCGCCGAGCCCCACACCGGAACCCTCTCCGCCGCCGAAGCCGACGCCCGAGCCGACGCCGCCTCCGGCCCCCGACCCGCCGCCTCCCCCACCACGGCCTTCCCCCGCCCCGCCGACCGTTCCGCCGCCCGCTCCCGTGACCCCACGGCCGGTTCCCCCAGCGCCGCGGCCCGCGGCTCCCGAGCCGTCGCCGACGCCGACTCCCAGCCTGCGTTCCCGGCCCTCGACGACTCCGGTGAGTTATCCGCCGTACCGCACCCGGCCGCACAAGGCGCCGCCCCGCGGCGGTCCGTCCCTGGTCTCGCTCACCCTGCTCGTCACCGCGCCCGCGGTGCTCGCCGCCGCCGCGCTGCGCCCGCGCTGACCCCTGGAGGAAAACCCTTGTCGGAATGGCTTGTTCTCGCCCTCGCGATGGCGGCCGCCAGTGTCGTCGTCCTCATCGTCACGTTCGTCCGGCACCACACGGCCGCCGAGGACGACGATCCGTCCGAGACTCCGGACGTGATCGAGTACATGACGATGATGATCGGGGTCGTGTACGCCATCGTCCTCGGCCTGGCCATCGCCGGTGTCTGGGAGGCGCGGGGCGTCGCCCAGGACCACGTCCAGACCGAGGCGCACGCGCTGCACGAGATCTCCGAGCGCGTACGCGTCTATCCACCCGATGTACGCGACCGGATCCGGGACGACGTCAACGCCTATGTCGGCCACGTCGTCACCACCGAGTGGAAGACCATGGCCGACGACGGTCACGTCACCGAGCGGGGAACGAAGCTGCTCGCCCGGATCCGCCACGACGTCACCGACTACGAGCCGAGGACGGACTTCGAGGCTCAGGCCTACCAGCCGCTCCTCGACCAGGTCACAGCGGCGGACACCGCGCGCACCGCCCGAGCGGAGTCCACGGCGCCGACCATGCCGGGCGTCGTGTGGTTCGGGCTGATCACCGGAGCCGTCGTCACGGTCGGGCTGATCTTCGCGCTGCAGATCCGCCGCACACTGCGCGAGGTGATCCTGGCGGGCCTGTTCGCCGCTCTGATCGCCTTCCTGCTCTTTCTGATCTGGGACTTCGACGCGCCCTACAGCCGCGGGATCACGGCGACAGCCGATCCGTTCCTGACGCTCTTCCCGAAGGCCGGAGGCTGACATTCCCTCACCGGGACGGGCGCCACGCCGCGCCCGTCCCCCAACCGCAGGCATCCGGTCCCCGGTTCGGCCCACACGGTTGCCCCATTCGCGCGACTGCGATCGCGCCCGCGCCCGCGCCTTCCTAGCGTTTCGATCATCGAGGTGCATGTACGGCGCAGCGGAAAAGGTCCGCGGCTGCTCCTCGGGGACCCGGAGGACTCACCATGCGCGCGATACGCGTCGCTTCGGCCGCGCTGCTGGGCATGACCGCCCTGACCCTCACCGCACCCGCCGCCGTCGCCCGGAACGACGGAAGTGACCGCAACATCACCTCGTTCGGCTTCAACGTCTCGCCCACGACCATCGCCGCGGGCGGACGCGTCACTCTGTCAGTCAACGGCTGCGACTCGGATACCAAGGTCTCCTCGGGCGTCTTCGACACGGTGACGATCCCCAAGGGCCAGACCTCGGCCACGACCACCGTCGACTGGGACGCCAAGCCCGGCGCGATGTACGAGGTGACGTTCCAGTGCGGGAAAGAGTCCGGCCATACGGACCTGACCATCGCCACCGGCCACCCGACCAACCCGACGCATGTGCCCGGCCACCCGACACACGTCCCGGTCCACCGGGGCGTCAAGGCCGGTGTCGGCGGCACCGCGGGCGGCTTCGACCTCGGTGAGATCGGCCTCGGCGCCGCACTCATCGTGGGCTCGGTCGGCGCGGCCTACTACTGGTCGCGGCGGCGCACCGGCGAACACGGCGGCTGACACACCGGACAGCCCTTCGCCCCTGAACCCTTGAGGGTCAGGGGCGAAGGGCTGTTCACGTGCGATCCGGCTTCCGAAGGGAAGAGGCTCGGCTCCTGCCGGTCTCCGGGGGGATGAGGCTCGGGTCCTGCCCGGCTCCGAAGAGATGGGCTCAGATCTTGCTCTCGGAGCGGCGGCGCATCCAGAACACCCCACCGCCGATGAGCGCGAGTGCGACGAGCCCGCCGCCGATCGCCATGTCGGTCGGCGTGGCACCGGAGGAGCTGCTGCCGCCGAGACCACCACGGACACCGCCGATGACGGTGAACGCGGCGGGCTTGGTGAGAGTCTTTCCGTCGCAGGTGACCGTGATGTCGTACGAGCCGGGGGTGGCATTGCTGTTGATGGTCGCGGTCCCCTTCGACGTCTCGTTGCTGCCGTGGATCGGCGAGAGGGTAGCCGGCGGGAACGCCTTCGACGTCATGGTGCCGCCCTTCGGGCAGCCGTCGACGGTGACCGTCAGCTGCCCGCCCCGGGCGATGACGCTGGGCATGGCGACGATGTTGCTCGGGTTGTCCCAGGCCGCGGCCGTGGGGGCGGCGAGTCCGAGCGCGGCGACCGCCGTCGCTGAGACCGCCAGGGCACGAGTGGTACGCATGTGATCCTCCGCGGAAGGCGCCCCGGGAACCGTCCCCGGGTCGATCGGCGAGAAAACGCCTCCCAGACAGACCCTCAGTTGCCGTGCAGAGAGCCGCATTTCGGGAATGGTCCGTCCTGGTGAGAGGACACGCCGACGAAAAGGAACACAATCCGATATTGCCGCAGGTCACGGACCGTCAGAAGTTTCCTTACGGTGGCGACTCGGATGGCGCACTGCGGCCCGCTCCGCCACCCGTTCGCTCTTCTCCCGTCGCCCGGCGCGCGCACTGCGCTTAGCGTTCTCGTATGCGCGACGGACGTGGCGACGGCCGCGTCGAGAGGGGTTTGCGAATGTCCGTGTCCGAGCTGGCCGAAGAGGAGGAGCGCCCCAAGAAGCGCGCTCCTTGGGGCGTGATAGCGCTTGTTCTGCTGACCGGCCTCGCTCTAATTCGGAATGGTTCGGGAGAGTTCGACGTGGGGCCCCCGCAGCCCGCGAATGCCGCCGCCGCGGACAGCCGAACCTCCGGCAAGACCGGGCCGGGCGCTCCGGTTCCCCTGACGTTCTCCATGCCCGACCGCATCAGGATCCCATCCATCCGCGTCGACGCCGCCGTCATGCCCGTGGGCCTCGACATGGAGGGCTGGGTCGACGCACCGCCACCGGAGGACCCGAATCTCGCGGGCTGGTTCTCGGGCTCGGTCACGCCCGGCGAGAAGGGCACGGCCGTCACGGTCGGACACGTCGACAACACGCAGGGCCCCGCCGTCTTCTACGGCCTCGGGGCCCTCAAAAAGGGAAGTCGCGTGGAGGTCCTGCGCAAGGACGGAAAGACCGCCGTATTCGAGATCTACGGCATCGAGGTGTTCGCGAAGACCAACTTCCCAGGAGACCGCGTCTACGGGAACAGCGGGACACCCGAATTGCGGGTCATCACCTGCGGAGGCGGTTTCTCCAAGCAGAACGGCTACGACGGGAACGTCGTCGTGTTCGCCCGACTGGCCGAGGTTCGCTGAGCGTTCCCGGCCGGGGCGGGCGAAAGCCGCCGGACACCCCATGGAATTCCGTGGAATCCCACGTAGTCCCCTCGCAGCCGCTCGCAGTCCCTCGTAGCCCCGTGTACTTCCGCGGGGCTCAGCCGGACCGCCGCCGCGGCACGACGATGTGATACCCCGAGTCCAGCAGCCGCGGGAGATAGTCGCGCAGTGCCGTCACGCTCTGCGAGCGGTCGCCGCCCGCGTCGTGCGCGAGGACCACGACGCCCGGGGCCGCGCCGTTGACGACCCGGCTCTCGATGGTGCGGGCGCCCGGCGACATCCAGTCATGGGTGTCGACGGTCCAGGCGAGCGGTTCCATGCCGAGTTCGGCGCCGATCTGGAAGGCGGCCCGGTTCCAGGCCCCGTACGGCGCACGGAACCAGCCGGGCCGCTCTCCGTACCCCTCCTCGATGACCTCGCAGGTCCGCTCCATCTGGGAGCGGATCGCGGACCGGGTCAGCCGGGTCAGCAGCGGGTGCGACCAGGTGTGGTTGCCGACGACGTGTCCCTCGTCGGCCATCCGGCGCAGCATGTGCTTGTTGTCGACGGCCATCTCGCCGCACACGAAGAACATGGCGCGCACGTCATGGGCCTTGAGGGTGCGCAGGATCTCCGGGGTGTAGCGGGGGTCGGGGCCGTCGTCGAAGGTCAGCACCATGCTGCGGCCGCGCCCTGAGATACGCAGGAACGGCTCGTGCCGTACGAGGGTCCGCGTCCCGGCGGGCGCGCCGAGGGCCGGCCCGTATCCGGTGATGGGCTCGAGACGGTAGGCGGAGGGCTTCAGGGCCGCCCGCTTCGCCTGGCCGCCGGCGGCGGGAGCGGCGGCGGACCGCCCCGGGGAGCCCGAGTCGGCGGTGAGCAAGTGTGCCGTGCCCGCCGCGCCCGCCGCTCCCAGGACGGCGGCACCGGCGAGCAACGCCCGACGCCGCGAGAGGAACTGATCCTTATTCATGAGTAATCAGTCGCCCGGCCGAGGCCCGCCACAGCACAACGACACCGGTGCGGCCGTATGAATGCACCCGATGGGAGCAGCTCCCAGCGGCTCCGGGCGGCTCAGCGGCGGCGTACGAGGGGGAAGGGCAGCGTCTCGCGGATCGTGAGTCCGGTGAGGAACATGACGAGCCGGTCGACGCCGATGCCGAGTCCTCCGGTGGGCGGCATGGCGTACTCCAGGGCGTCGAGGAAGTCCTCGTCGAGCTCCATCGCCTCCGGGTCTCCCCCGGCGGCGAGCAGCGACTGGGCCGTGAGCCGTCGGCGCTGCTCCACCGGGTCGGTCAACTCGGAGTAGGCGGTGCCCAGTTCGGTGCCGAAGGCGACGAGGTCCCAGCGCTCGGCGAGCCGCGCGTCGGTGCGGTGCTGCCGGGTGAGCGGCGAGACGTCGGTCGGGAAGTCCTTGTAGAAGGTCGGCAGCTGCGTCTTCTCCTCGACGAGGCGCTCGTACATTTCGAGGACGACGTCGCCGCGGCCGTGTTCGGCCGTGTACGGGACGCCCGCCCGGTCGCACAGCCGGTGCAGGATCTCCAGCGGTGTGTCGGCGTCGACCTCCTCCCCGAGCGCCTCGGAGATCGCTCCGTACACCGTCCTGACCGGCCAGGGACCCGAGATGTCGTACTCGGTGTCGCCCTTGCGGGCGATCGGCGCTCCGAAGGCGGCGGTCGCCGCGCCCTGGATCAGCTCTCGGGTGAGGTCGAGCATCACGTCGTAGTCGGCGAAGGCCTGGTAGGCCTCCAGCATCGTGAACTCGGGGTTGTGCTTGTAGGAGACGCCCTCGTTGCGGAAGGTGCGGCCCATCTCGAAGACCTTCTCCAGGCCGCCGACGCACAGCCGCTTCAGATAGAGCTCGGGTGCGATCCGTAGATAGAGGTCGAGGTCGTAGGCGTTGATGTGCGTGTGGAAGGGCCGGGCGTTGGCGCCGCCGTGGATCTGCTGGAGCATCGGGGTCTCGACCTCCAGATAGCCGCGCTCCAGCAGTCCCTGGCGCAGCGCCTGGACTGCGGTCGAGCGGGCCCGTACGACGTCCCGGGCGTCCGGACTCGCGACCAGGTCGAGGTAGCGGCGGCGCACCTTGGCCTCGGGGTCGGCGAGGCCGCGGCGCTTGTCGGGCAGCGGGCGCAGGCACTTGCCGATGAGCTGCCAGTCGGTGACGAAGACCGTCGGCTCGCCCTTGTCGCTGACACCGGCGAGGCCGCTGACGCTGACGTGGTCGCCGATGTCGATGTCCTTCCGGAACCGGTCGAGGGCGGGGCCGGAGTCCTTGCGGGTGAGGGCGAGCTGGAAGTCGCCCGACCAGTCGCGCAGCACAGCGAAGACGAGGCCGCCGAAGTCGCGTACGAGCATGACGCGCCCCGCGACCGTCACCTGCTGCCCCTCGCGGACCTCGGCGAGGACGTGGGTGCGCGGCGGGATGCCCACCGGGTAGGGGTCGGTGCCGCCGGCGCGGAGCCGGTCGAGTTTGCGGTGCCGGATGCGGACCTGTTCGGGCAGGCCGGCGATCGGATCGGCTGCCTCGGCCTCGTCCCCTCCGTCGAGGCCGAGCGCCGACAGCGACGGCAGGCCTTCGGTGGTCGCCGGCGTGGGCCCTTTGGGCCCGCCCCGCTCGTGGCCCTTGCCCCAGAGCTTGCGCAGCGACGGTACGGAGACGAAGCCCTCCGCGATGCCGGAGGCCAGGCCGATCCGGGCGAGGGCGGCGGTTTCTCCGTAGCAGATGAACCGCGGGTACCACTCGGGGTGGTACTTGGCGTTGGACCGGTAGAGGGCCTCCAGCTGCCACCACTTGGAGAAGAACAGGAGCAGGCGGCGCCAGAGCCTGAGGACCGGTCCGGCGCCGATACGGGCGCCCTCCTCGAAGACCGAGCGGAACACGGCGAAGTTCAGCGAGATCCTGCGCACACCGAGCTTCCCAGCGACCGCGCACAGCTCGGCGACCATGAACTCCATGACGCCGTTGGGCGCGCTGCGGTCCCGGCGCATCAGGTCGAGGGAGACGCCGTCCCGGCCCCAGGGCACGAAGGACAGCAGCGCGAGCAGCTTGCCGTCGGAGCCCAGCGCCTCGACGAGGAGGCAGTCGCCGTCCTCGGGGTCGCCGAGCCGGTCGAGGGCCATCGAGAAGCCGCGCTCGGTCTCGGTGTCGCGCCAGGCGTCCGCCTTGTCGACGATCTCCTCCATCTCCTCGTCGGTGAGGGTGGAGTGGCGGCGTACCCGGCAGGTCGCGCCGGTCCGGCGGACGCGGCCCACGGCCTGCCGGGTGACACGCATGTCACGGCCGTCGAGGTCGAAGCCGGCGACGTGCAGGATCGCCTCGTCGCCGAGCTGGAGCGCGCCGAGCCCGGAGCGCGCGTACGCCCTGGCGCCCTCTTCGGAGGCGCCCATGACGGCGGGCGCCCAGGCGTAGCGGCGGGCCACGTCGAGCCAGGCGCCGATGGCGTGCTGCCAGGCCTCGCGGTCCCCGACCGGGTCGCCGCTGGCGAGGCACACGCCGGCCTCGACTCGGTAGGTGACGGCGGCCTTGCCGCTGGGTGAGAAGACGACGGCCTTGTCACGGCGGGTGGCGAAGTAGCCGAGCGAGTCGTCCGCTCCGTACGCCTTGAGCAGAGCGCGGATGCGGGGCTCCTCGTCGCCGTGCAGGGCCGCCTCCATGCGCTGGGAGCGGAAGAGGGTGGCGGCCGCGGTCAGGAGGGCGAGCGCGCCGAACAGGCCGAGGACGAAGAACAGCGGGCGTGGGGGCCGCCCGTCGAAGGCGCCGCCCGAGATCAGTCCGCCGCAGACCCGGTCGGCGGCCCACAGCAGCCGCTGGCCGCGCGGCAGCGTGCCGGGGAAGAGTTCGACGAGGCCCCAGCCGACCAGGATCGCCACGCCGATCCCGGTGAACAGCACGGCGAAGGCCCGGCGTACGGCGGCGCGCCGCGAGTCGGCGTAGAACTCCTTGCGGGCCACGATCAGCAGGACCAGGGCGAGGCCGCACACCACGAGGGACGGAACGGACTCGGCGTACTGGCGCAGTGCGACGCCGAGCGCGTCGACGAGGACCAGCAGGCCGAGGTAGACGACGACCAGCCACCAGGCGATCTTCTTCCGGGCGGCGGTGGCGGCGGCGAGGAGGAACAGGAAGACGGCGTACGCGAGGTTCGCGCTGACCGGGATCACGACCAGGTTCAGCAGGTCGACGACCGGGCGCAGCAGCCGGCGCAGGGGCGGGGCGAAGGCCAGCAGCAGGCAGAGCAGGCCGACGACGGCGAAGAAGGCCCCGAATCCCTCGGGCACCTTGCCGAGGCGGCCGCGCCGGGACGCCCGTATCGGCCCCGCCGTGTCCTTCGCAGCTGCTTCCTCGACGCCGGCACTCATGCTCTCGACTGTAGGAAGAGCCGGGCCGGGCCGCCTGTCGAGCGCGGCCGGATGCCGTCCCCGACGGCTGCGGGACCTGCGCATTCCGATAGCCTCAGCGCCGTGACGGAACAGCACTCCCACCAGTTCGAACGGGGCACCGACGGCCCCAAGGTCATCGTGGTCGGCGTGGACGGCTCGGACTCCTCGCTGCGCGCCGCCGCCTACGCCGCCGGCCTGGCCCGGCGGCAGGGGGCGCTGCTCACCCTGGTGTACGTCCAGCCGGTGATGGCGGCGGGCACCGCGGTCGGCGCCCCGGTGGCCGAGACGACCGACACGATCGCCCAGGAGCTGGCCCGGGAGATCCGTGAGGCGACCGAGCAGGTCAAGGACATATTCGACATCCGCTGGGAGTTCCACACCTTCCGCGGCGACCCGTACAACGGCCTGGTCTCGGCAGCCGATCAGCTGAAGGCGGACGCCGTCGTGGTGGGCGCCTCCGAGCAGGCGGGACACCGGATCATCGGCTCGGTGGCGATCCGGTTGGTAAAGGCGGGGCGGTGGCCGGTGACGGTGGTGCCGTAGTCCGCACGGAGGGCGTGTTCCGGGCGGCGCGGCGAGCGGTTCGGCAACGCCCCAAAGGGGCGCGGGGAACTGCGCGACCAGCCACAACGGACCCGCGGACGAACCACCGCACTTCCAGCGGAGCGCTCACGCCGCCCGCAGTGCGTCCCCGCGCGGCCGCTCGAGGATCTTCAGGCGTCCCTCGGCCTCGATCCGGGCGGTGGTCACGCGCTCGGGACAGCACCTCCTGAACATCGAGGTGAAGTGGGTGCCGTAGTGGATGTACTCGTCGGCGCCGGCTTCGGTCAGGGGGCGGACCACCGCGTTGAAGCCGGGTTCGTGGAAGTAGGCGAGGGTGTACCGCTCCCGGTCGGCCAGGCGGCCGAACTCACCAACATCGGGATCTTGTTGGCGTTCGTGGTGGTGTGTGTCGCGGTGATCGTGCTGCGCTACCGGCGGCCCGATCTGCCGCGTACCTTCCGCACACCGTGGATGCCGGTGGTGCCCGCGGTGGGCGTCGGCTTCTCGATCTGGCTGATCACCTACCTGCAGTGGCAGATGTGGGTGCGGTTCGCGGTGTGGTTCGCGGTCGGGCTCGTCATCTGCTTCGGGTACTCGTACCGGCGCTCCGAGCTGGCGAAGGCGGATGCCTCGCCGTCTACCTCGCCATGACGAGACCGTCGCCGGCCGCCCCGCGGCTGAGGACGACCCTGCGGATCCGGTCGCGTACGGCGGTCACGTCCGCGCCCTGGTCGATCGCGCGGTTGAGGTCGACGACGCGGCCGGAGCCCAGGTCGAACCACTGCGGCACGAACTCGGCCTTCTCGACCTGCCAGCGGCCGCCGGGCTTGTCGGGCGGGGCGAAGGTGAAGCGGCCGATCGTGCTCTCGTTGCCGCGCGGGTCCTGGGCGCCGCCGTAGTTGTACATCGCGCCGGCGATCTGGTCGCCCATGCCGTAGATCACCCAGGTGCCGTTGACCTTCTCGTACGCCTGCGGGACATGGGCGTGGGTGCCGAGGATCAGGTCGATGTCGGGGCGGCCGTCCGTACGGGACCCGGTGAGGCGCTTGCTCAGCCTCAGCTGCCGGGTGTCGGGCTCATCCTGCCATTCGGTGCCCCAGTGCATGGACACGACCACCACGTCGGCGCCCGCTTTCCGGGCGGCCCGGGCCTCCGCGACGATCCGGTCGGGGTCGATGAGGTTGACGGCCCAGGGTTTGCCGGCCGGGAGCGGGATGCCGTTCGTGCCGTACGTGTACGCGAGATGGGCGACCTTGGCGGTGCCGGCCTGCATGATCGTGGGCGCGCTCGCCTCGGCCGAGCTGCGGGCGGAGCCGGCGTGCCGCACGCCCGCCCGGTCGAGGGCGTCGAGGGTGCGGTGGATGCCGGCGGAGCCGTCGTCGAGGGTGTGGTTGGAGGCGGTCGAGCAGCCGTCGTAGCCGGTCGCGGCGAGGCCGTCGGCCACCTGCGGCGGGGACTTGAAGGTGGGGTAGCCGGTGTAGTCGCCGTCTGCTCCGTACACGGTCTCCATGTGGCAGATCGCCAGGTCGGCGCGGGCCACGACGGGTTTGACGCCCGACAGCATGGGGCGGAAGTCGTAGCCGTAGCCGCCCGCGTCGGCTTTCGCCTTGTCGATGATCGAGCTGTGCGGGAGGACGTCCCCCGAGGCGACGAGCGTGAAGCTCTTCGCCGGGGCGCCGCCGCCGACCGGGCTCCCCCGGCGCTTCGGCCCGTCCTGCCCCTGGCAGCTCGCGGCGGCAGTGACGCAGCACAGGACCGCGAGGGCCGCTGTTGCCTGCCGGGTGCGCAGTGTCCTCGACATCCTTGATCTCGCTCCAATGCGGCCCAATGCGGCCCAATGCGGTCATATTTAATTACGAACTGATATGTATCCACATACGGGTGCCTACGGGAGTCAAGAAGCCGCCACTGTCGCTCACCCGTCCGGTGCTTCCGGACGGGGCCATCGGGGCGAACCGAGGCGCGGAGGCGGAGCCTTCCGTCCCGGTTGACCGTTCGTCGTACCGTTCGTCGACGGGTTCGACCGTCTGCCGACGAGCCGTGTCCGTGCCCTGTCCCGGCGGACCGCCCTGCGCTGGCATACGGCCATGACGGCCGCCACGACCATGACCAGCAGGACGACCGCCGAGCACGAGCTGGCCGAATTGCAGCGGGAGCACGGCGCACCGCTCTTCGCCCTGATGCTGAGGCTCTCCGACGGAGACCGGCAGCGCGCCGAGGATCTGGTGCAGGAGACGTTCGTACGCGCCTGGCAGCATCCCGAGGCGCTGCGCGCCGACGACTTCGACTCCGTACGCCCCTGGCTGCTGACCGTGGGGCGCCGACTGGCGATAGACGCGCGGCGGGCCCGTCAGGCGCGGCCCGCCGAGGTCGGGGACGCCGTGCTGGAGAGCGCACGGGTTGCCGCCGATCACGCGGAACGCTCCGTGGCGACCCTCGATGTGCGAGAGGCTGTGAAGACACTCACTCCCGAGCACCGTGAAGTCCTGGTGCAGGTGTATTTCCGGGGGGCGAGTGTGGCGGAGGCCGCCGCAGCCCTCGGGATTCCGCCCGGTACGGTGAAGTCTCGCGCGTACTACGCGCTGCGCGCCCTGCGCCGGGTTCTTCCGGGATACGCGGCCGACCTGCGGTGAAACCGACGGTCGAGTCAAACCTCCGTAAAGCGCCTGCTGTGGATCATGGTTGAGTAATCAGCTGTCTTCATCCGTGTTCCGGACTGAGGCCCGGCGTTGGGCGACGCGCACGCACCGGAGGAAGGCAGGAAGGGATGCTGCACAGAGGTCAAGAGAGCACGGACGGCACCGGCGGTGGTGAACTCACCGTCCCCATGGCGTGGTTGTACGCCGAGTACATCGCCGACGAACTGCTGCGGACCGGCGACCTGATGCCGCCCACGTCCTTCGAGTTCCGCGCCGGGCGCGATGCCCTGGCGCTCACCATCTTTCTGTCGGACACGAGCGGCGAGCTCTCCGGCATCCGGGTCGTCTCCCAGTTGGAGACGTGGCTGTCGCTGACGGCGTACGACCAGCCGTGGCAGGACTGGGTGCGCGAGCGCATGGCCCGGCTCGCCGCGGAGGCGGTCGAATCGGGTGGCCCCGCACCGGACCTGGACCTGGCTTCGGCGGCCTGGCGCTGGCTGGAGGAGACCGAGCTGCTCGCGCCCGACCTGGACGCGGTGCCGGGCGGTGGTCCGGTCATCGGGGAGGACGACGGCCCGAAGGTCTGGACACCGGCCTGGCAGCTGGGGCTGCCGCTGGGACATCTGGCGATCCATCTTTTCTGACCGATTTTTCCGACCGACTCTCCGACCTACTCCCCTGACCAGTTTTTTCTGAACCTCGACCAATCCGAGGGCACGACCGCTCCGAATCTCTTGGTTGGTTTCCGACGGGACTTGAGTGATTCGGCGGTCTCCTGCGTACCGGTGGGCAAGCAGCTACTCCCCGCACACACACCCCATCGGCACCGAGGATTTGGTATGAGGTCGCTGGAACGCCACCGCGACGTCGGCGCATATGCGCTCGGCGTGCTGGACGAGGCGGATGCCTTCCGCTTCGAGGACCACCTCATGGAGTGTCCCCAGTGTGCGGTTCAGATACATGAACTGGCAGCCACCACACGGTCGTTGCAGGCATACGCCCAGGCAACGCCGCGGTCGGTGCACCCCATGACACAGGCCGGGCCCGCCCTGCTGGACCGGCTCCTGGAGGACGTCGTCTCGACGCGCCGGAGCGGACGCAGGCGCTGGCTGTTCGCGGTCGCCGCCGCCGTCGTGTTCGCCGTGGGCGGGCCCGCGGTCGCGGTCTTCACCGGGAACGACGCCTCGAACGGCGAGACCCTCGCCGCGACCGACCCGGGTTCGGGGGTGTGGGCCGAGGTCACCACCCTCAACCGGGCCTGGGGCAGCGAGGTGGGCCTCAAGGTCAAGGGCGCCTCCGGTGCCCTGCCCTGCGAGCTCGTCGCCATCGGCCACGACGACTCGGAGCAGGTCGTGCTGAGCTGGACCGCACCCAAGGAACCCGGGAAGAAGCCGTCCGACGCCATGCAGGGCGCGGCCGCGTGGCATCCGGACGAGATCGCCCGGTACGAGGTGCGCCGCGCGACGGACGGGCAGCGGCTGGTGACGCTCAAGGCTCCCTGAGGCAGGGACGCCTGACCGCCCCTCACGTCCTCGTGCGCTACTTCAGGAACTTGGACATCCTCCGGTCGGCGAGGGGCTTGCCGCCCGTCTGGCAGGTCGGGCAGTACTGGAGGGACGAGTCGCTGAAGGAGACCTCGCGGATGGTGTCCCCACAGACCGGACAGGGCTCCCCGGTGCGGCCGTGGACGCGCAGGCCGCTCTTCTTCTCGGCCTTCAGCCGGCCCGCGGCGAGCCCGTGGGAACGCTCGACGGCCTCGCTGAGCGTGCTGCGCAGCGCCTCGTACAGCCGCCGTCTCTCCTCCGGAGTCAGGCTGGAGGCAAGCTTGAAGGGCGACATCTTCGCGGCGTGCAGGATCTCGTCACTGTAGGCGTTCCCCACTCCCGCGATCAGGCTCTGGTCGCGCAGTGCACCCTTGAGCTGCCGGCGCTCGCCGTCCAGCAGCTTCGCGAAACGGGTCTCGTCGAAGTCGTCGGCCAGCGGGTCCGGGCCGAGGCGGGCGATGCCCGGCACCTCGCCCGGGTCCCGTACGACGTACACCGCCAGCCGCTTCTGAGTGCCCGCCTCCGTGAGGTCGAAGCCCTCGCCGGTCTCCAGGGCGACACGCATCGCCAGCGGCCCCTTGCCCGGCCGCGGCGGCCCGTCGGGCAGCCGGTCCTTCCACTGCAGCCAGCCCGCACGCGCCAGATGCGTCACAAAGCGCGGCCCGCCGTCCGTCTCCAGATCCAGGAACTTGCCGTGCCGGTGCACGGCCACGACCTCCCGCCCTTCGAGGGCGGTGAGCGGCGGCTCGTACGTCTTCAGCACACTGATCGCTACGGGCAGCACGCGCACGATCTCGTGACCGACGAGGTGGTCGGCCAGAAAGTCCTTCAGCGCTTCGACTTCAGGCAGCTCCGGCATAGATCCAGGGTGCCATCAGTGCCTCGTCAGGGGCGCGGGGCTGTGACACTACGCGGCTCCGCCGCGTGGGCGCGATCAGCCACAGACGGCCCGCACGTAACAACCGACCGGCCCCACCCCACTCACTCCCGGTCCGACGCCAAGAACTCGCACCACACACACTTGCCTCCGCCCCGCGCCTCCACACCCCACACATCCGCGAGCCGGTCCACCAACAGCAGCCCCCGCCCGGAAACCCCGGACTCCCCCGCCTCCCGCCGCCGCGGCAGCGCGCTCGACGCGTCCTCCACCTCGACACGGATGCGCCGGTCGGAACCCGCGAGGACGCGCAACGTCACGATGGCGGAGCCCTCCGTGTGCATCAGGGCATTGGTGATCAACTCATCCGCGACCAACTCGATGTCGTCAGCCTTTTCACGCGCCCCCCAGGCGCGCACAGCCGCACGGATCATGTGCCGGGACTCGGCGAGCGCCTCGGGATCGCCGGGCCCGACGAGCTGCTGGAGCCGACCGCCGGAACGCTGCGCGTCGAGACCTATGCGGCGCAGCAGAAGCAGCGCCACGTCGTCCTCGCCGCCGCGTTCCTCGGCCACGTCGATGAGCCGGTCGGCGAGGTCGCGTACGTCGTCGGGGCCCGTGGAGATGAGCGCCCGGAGGGTCCGCATGCCCTCGTCGAGATCGATCCCGGGCTGTTCGACGAGGCCGTCGGTGC
Source organism: Streptomyces albicerus (assembly GCF_008905045.1). Taxonomy (GTDB): domain Bacteria; phylum Actinomycetota; class Actinomycetes; order Streptomycetales; family Streptomycetaceae; genus Streptomyces; species Streptomyces albicerus. The sequence goes on along the minus strand of NZ_VWMY01000002.1, from coordinate 56,998 downwards.
ACAGCAGCAGGGTCTGGCCGGGGTCGAGTTCGATGGTGTTGACCGGGTATTCGAGGCGCCCGAACTCGGCGGACAGGCCGAGCGGCAGGCCTCCTTCGACGGGGAGTCTGTGGCAGCTGCGGTCCGTGTCACGGACCAGCGCGTCGATGTGGCCCGCCCTGACGACCTGCATCACGCCGGTGGACAGGTCGGCCTCCGCGTACAGGCAGGTCGCGAAGCGTTCGGTGTCGAGTTCGTGCAGGAAGACGGAGGCGCGGGCCATGACAGTGGCGGGGGCATGGCCCTCGGCCGCGTAGGCGCGCAGGACGATCCGCAGCTGGCCCATGACGGCGGCCGCGTGCGTGTCGTGGCCCTGGACGTCGCCGATGACGGCGCCGACGCGGCCGCCCGGCAGCGGGATGACGTCGTACCAGTCGCCGCCGATGTCCCGGCCGACGGAGCCGGAGCGGTAGCGCACGGCGATGTCGGCGCCGGGAACGCTGGGGATGGAGCGCGGCAGCATGGCCTGCTGGAGGCCCTGCGCGAGGTCCTTCTCCTGTTCGTAGAACATGGCCCGCTGGAGGCTCTGCGCGATGCTGCTGCCGAGCGCGACGAGGACGTTGCGGTCCTCGGCGGAGAAGCCGCGCCGGTCGTTGTAGAGCAGCCCCATGGCACCGATGGGCCTGGCCTGTGCGATGAGCGGCAGATAGGCGGCCGAGGTGATGTCCAGGTCGGTGATGTGCGGCCACAGCAGCGGGTACGACTCGGCGAACTCCTCCGGCGACTCGATGAAGCGCGGGGCGAGGGTGCGCACGACCTCGCTCATCGGGTACTGCTCGTCGATACGGGTGACCAGGGTGCCCGGCACGAAGCTGCCCTCGGGGCCCTCGGCGACCAGCCGGATCCGGCCCGCCTCGACCAGGCCCATGACCAGACTGGTCGCACCGAGATGGGTGACGCCGTGGGTGTCCTTGAGGACGTCGATGACGTCCTGGACCGTGTGGGCGTGCGCGAGCGCCGCGGTGGTGATCTGCACGACGTTCGTCTGCTGGCGGCGGGCCTCGTCCAGAGCTGCCTGCTCGCGGCGGGCCTCGGCCTCGCTGAGTTCCTGGGTGGCGTCGCGGATGATGCCGATGATGCGGCGCGGCCGGCCCGTCTCGTCGCGCCGGATGTAGCCCTGGGTGTGGGTCCAGCGCAGGGTGCCGTCACGGCGGCGGACGCGGAAGTACGCCCCGTAGTTCTCGCTGCCGTCCTTGATGGCCTGGGAGACATGGGCGTCGAGGCGGCGGGCCTCCGTCGGGGGCACCCGTATGGACAGCGTGTCGGGGCGGCCGTCGTACTCGTCGGAGCGCACGTCGAAGATCTCGTGGGCCACGGCATCCATATGCATGAGGCCGGTGTCGAGGTCCCAGTCGAAGCTGCCCATGCGGTTGAGCGCCAGGATCGGATCCGGGTGGGCGGGCCAGTCGTCCGGGAGTGACAGGGCGCTCGCTCCCCGATCAACCATGGCCTTACCTTGCCAGGATTTGGCCGAATATTCGACTTGTGGGTATCGCCGACGGACCACTCAGCTGTCCAGCGTGTCGAGAGCCGAGTCCACGCTCGACTCGTCGGGGATGAGGCCGCCGCCGTCGGGTACGTCGGCGCTGTCCGGGACGCTGTCGGGGCCGACCTCGCTCTCCGGGGAGTCCTCCGAGGAATCCAGGGGCGGCTCGGGCTCCACGACGTCGGACTCGTCGGGCACCGTCGTGTCGGGCAGCGTCTCCGTCTCCGGGGCGGTGTTCTCATCGGGAGGCGGGAGCGGCTCGTCGCCCGGGGTTTCCGGTGTGGCTGTGACGGTGGCAGTGGGGCAGTCCTCTGGGGTCGAGGGGTCCATGGGCTCCTCGGTCGGGGGCTCGTCCGGCTCGCCCGGGGTGACGGTCACGGTCGGCGTGACGCAGTCGGTCGGTGACTCGTCGGGGCTCAGGGACTCGTCGGGGGTTTCCGATGAACCATCGGGCGACGACTCATCGGGCGACAGCGACGACATGCCCGGGCTCCGGCTCTCCGGGTCGTCGACGGGCGGCGGCACGACGCGGTCCTCGTCGCCGTCGTGGTCGCCGATCCTCCGCTCGATCCACGTGTTGTTCTGGATGTTGATGATCGTGATGTTGACGATCATCTGCGGGGCCGGGGTCACCACGATGACCTTGGCGGGCCGGTAGCCCGGCCAGGGGCTGCCGTTGTGTCCCGGGGTTCCCTCGAAGGCGACCGGCGGCTTCAGCGGGTTGCCGCAGGCGCAGCGCACGCGCGGTACGCCGCGGTTGTCGACGAGGACGGCGGTGCCGGCCTGGAGTACGGACTGGTAGCTGGTCGGCCGGCCGTCCCGGAAGCCGTGGTTGGTGACCCTGGTGTCGGCGCGCAGCACGACCGAGGTCAGGCCGCGCAGATAGTCGGGGATGCCGGGCTGGGAGACGCCGGCGGCCTGCGCGAAGGCGCGTGCCTTGGCCTGGTCGGCGGTGAGGAAGCGGATCTGCCGTTGGACGTCGCAGCTGCCGACTCGCTGGGTGCCGCCGTAGAGGCCCGGTGTGGCGCCCGAGACGGACCGTGCGCCTTCCGCCGTGGCCGGGGCGCTGCCCGTGGTGGGCGGCGACTGGGGCGTACGGGTGACGGGGGGCGGGGTCGCGGTCGTCGTGGCCGTGGAGCCGGTGAAGGGGTCCGGGCCCTGGGCCGCGACCGGCTGGAGGAAGACCTCGCCGTCGACGGTGCCGGAGGTGCGGGACGCCGTGTCCTCGTCGCCGCCGCAGCCCGCGACGAGGAGCGCCGCGGAGAGCGCGCAGGCCGTGACGAGGGTTCTGGTGGGTATGTGCACCACGTTCTCCCGTCCGTCCCCGTCAATCCCGGTCCATTCCGGCCAATATGTCCACCATTGTCTGCGCCGGTCCCGGGAACCCCGCAAGCCGAGAGAGTCACGCAGCGTCACAATGGAAGGGAAGGGAGCAAGCGCCGTGGAGTGGTTCACAGCCCCCGAGTACTGGACGAGCCGGATCGTCTTCCAGCGGGCTCTGGCCGTGCTCTATCTCGTCGCGTTCCTGAGCGCGGCGCTGCAGTTCCGCGCGCTGCTCGGTGAGCGCGGCATGCTGCCGGTGCCCCGGTTCGTGGCGCGAGTGCCGTTCCGGCAGGCGCCGAGCGTGTTCCACTTCCACTACTCCGACCGCTTCTTCGCGGCCTGGGCCTGGACCGGCTGCGCGGTGTCGGTGGCGCTCATCGCCGGACTGGACGGTCAACTGCCGCTCTGGGGCGCCATGGTGCTCTGGCTCGTCCCGTGGGTCCTCTACCTGTCGATCGTGAACGTCGGCCAGACCTGGTACGCCTTCGGCTGGGAGTCCCTGCTCCTGGAGACCGGCTTTCTCGCGGTCTTCCTGGGCAACGACGAGATCGCCCCGCCGATCGTGGTCCTGTTCCTGCTGCGCTGGATCCTGTTCCGCGTCGAGTTCGGGGCGGGACTGATCAAGATGCGCGGCGACGAGTGCTGGCGCAAGCTGACCTGCCTCGACCACCACCACGAGACGCAGCCGATGCCGGGCCCGCTGAGCTGGTTCTTCCACCATCTCCCGAAGCCGTTCCACCGGGTCGAGGTGGCCGCCAACCACTTCACCCAACTCGTCGTACCCGTCCTGCTGTTCACCCCGCAGCCCATCGCCACGGCCGCGGCATCGCTGATGATCGTCACCCAACTGTGGCTGGTCCTGTCCGGCAACTTCTCCTGGCTGAACTGGATCACGATCGTGCTGGCCGTATCGGCCCTGGAACTCCCCGGCACGGCCCCGGGCGTCCCCGACGCCCCGCTCTGGTACGAGGTCGTGGTCCTCGCGGTCGCCGCACTGCTCCTGGCGCTGAGCTACCACCCGGTCCGCAACATGATCTCCCGCCGCCAGATCATGAACCGCTCCTTCGACCCCCTCCACCTGGTGAACACGTACGGGGCGTTCGGCAGCGTCAGCCGGATCCGGTACGAGGTGGTGGTCGAGGGCACGGCCGACGACGTACCGCGCGAGGACGCGGACTGGCGCGAGTACGAGTTCAAGGGCAAGCCGGGCGATCCACGCCACTGGCCGCGCCAGTTCGCCCCGTACCATCTGCGGCTCGACTGGCTGATGTGGTTCGCCGCCCTCTCCCCCGCCTACGCCGGCTCGTGGTTCGCCGGCCTGATGGAGCGGCTCCTGGAGAACGACCGCGACACGCTGCGGCTCCTGCGCCGCTCCCCGTTCCCACCGGACGCACCGCCCCGCTACGTCCGGGCCCGCCTCTTCCGCTACCGGTACACCACCTGGCAGGAACTGCGGGAGACGGGCGCCTGCTGGGAGCGGACGTACGTACGGGACTTCCTGCCGCCGACGCGGCTGGACGCCATGGCTCAGAGGTCGTAGACACGGGTCGCGGTGCCCGCGAAGATCTCCTCGCGCTCGCTCTCGCTGAGCTTCTCGGTCAACTGGGCGGTGATGTGGGCGACTTCGGCGTACGAGGCGACGAGCGTGCACACCGGCCAGTCGGAGCCGAACATGATGCGGCTCGGGCCGAAGGCCTCCAGCGCCGTGTCCGCGTAGGGTGCCAGGTCGCTCACCGCCCAGTCCTTCGGGTTCGCCTCCGTGACCATTCCGGACAGTTTGCAGACGGTGTTCGGCAGGGCGGCGAGTGCGCGGATGTCGGTGGCCCAGGGTTCCCGCTCGCCCGAGGCGATGGGTGGTTTGCCCAAGTGGTCCAGCACGAAGGTGAGTTCGGGGTGGCGCTGGGCCGCCCGTACGCAGGAGGGGAGTTGGTGCGGGAGGACGACCAGGTCGTGGACGAGGCCCGCCGCGGCGACGGCTGTCAGTCCGCGGCGTACGTCCTCGCGCAGGAGCCATTCGGGGTCCGGCTCGCCCTGGACCTGGTGGCGGATGCCCTTGAGGTGGCGGCCGCCCGGCAGGTCTCGCAGCCGGGACAGCTCGTCGGCCACGCCGGGGTGGGTGAGGTCGGTCCAGCCGACGACTCCGGCGATCAGGTCGCTGCCCTCGGCGAGGGCCAGGAACTCCGGGGTCTCCTCCGCCACCGTGATCGTCTGCACGAGGACGGTTCGGGAGACTCCGGCGGCGTGCGCCTGTGGTTCCAGGTCCTCGAGGGCGAAGTTCCTTCTGATGGGCGCCAGTTCGGGTCCGGTGATCCAGTCCTGGTCCCGTACGGAGAGGTCCCACACATGATGGTGGGCGTCGACGGCAGCCGTACGTCCCGTCATGGCAGCTCCCACACGACCGGCAGCCCCGCCTCCGAACCCTCGGCCGAGTAGTCGTGCACCACGTCGAGCAACTCCGCCATCCGGGCCTGCCAGGCGATGTTGACCGGCAGTTTCTCCAGCTCGGCGAGCAGTCCCGGGTAGTCCTCGCACTCCAGGACGTGGAACAGATCGGTGCCGCTGCGCCAGATCGTCCAGGAGGTGGCGCCGGCGACGCGGATCGCGTCCGTGAGTTCCTCGGGGACCTCGCGGTGGGCGGCCTCGTACTCGGCGACACGGTCGGCGCGGACCTTGGTGTGCAGGGCGACTCTCATGACGGCTCCTCGGGCGACTCCTCGGACGGCTTCTCGCCGGGCACGGGAGCTTCGGCGGGCAGGAGATCCGCGTCCCGCAGCTCCTGCCAGAAGGCCGCGGGCACCGGCGCCGCGAACTGCTCGGCGCAGTCGCGGACTTCGTGCGGTGACCGGGCGCCGACGAGGACGCCCGCGACGGCCGGGTGGGCGGCGCAGAAGGCCAGGGCGGCGGCCCGCAGGGTGGTGCCGTGCCGGTCGGCCACCGCCTTGAGGGCCAGGGCGCGGTCCAGCAACTCGGGTGGTGCGGCCGCGTAGTTGTACGTCGCTCCGGGCTTCGGGTCGGCCAGCAGGCCGGAGTTGAAAGCGCCGCCGATCACGACCGATACCCCGCGCCGCTGCGCGGCCGGCAGCAGTTCGGTCAGCGCCCGCTGGTCGAGGAGGGTGTAGCGCCCGGCGCACAGCACCACGTCGACGTCCGTGTCGCGGACGAAGCGGGTGAGCATCTCGGCCTGGTTCATGCCCGCGCCGATCGCGCCCACCACGCCCTCCGAGCGGAGTTTCTCCAGGGCCGGGTAGCCCTCGCGGAAGGCCTGTTCGGCGTGGTCGTCGGGGTCGTGGAGGTAGACGACGTCCACCCGGTCGAGGCCGAGCCGTTCCAGACTGGCGTCCAGACTGCGGCGTACGCCGTCCGCGCTGAAGTCCCACACGCGGCGGTGCGTGGCCGGCACGGCGAAGCCGTTGGCCAGGTCGTCGCCGCCCGCTTCGGTGGGCTCCAGGCGGCGGCCCGCCTTGGTCGAGATCGTGTACGCCGACCGCGGGCGCTCGCGCAGGGCCGCCCCAAGGCGTCGTTCGGACAGGCCGATGCCGTAGTGCGGCGCGGTGTCGAAGTACCGGATGCCCGCGTCCCAGGCGGCGTGCACGGTCGCGTACGCCTGCTCGTCGCCGACCTCGGTGTAGAGGTTCCCGATGCCGGCGGTGCCGAGGGCCAGGGCGGTGATCTCGACGCCGCTGCGGCCGAGCCTGTTCACCGGCCCGCTCAATGGCCCTCTCACTTGGCCACCGGGCGCAGTCGCAGCCCCTGCATTCCGCCGTCCACGGCGAGTGCGGTGCCGGTGGTCGCGCCGGACAGCGGGCTCGCCAAGTAGGCGATGGCGCCCGCCACTTCGGATGCCGAGACGAGACGGCCGGTGGGCTGGCGGGCCTCCAGGGCGGCCCGTTCGGCGGCCGGGTCGGGTGCGGCGTCCAGGAGGCGGCCGACCCACGGGGTGTCGACGGTGCCGGGGTTCACGCAGTTGACGCGGATGCCCTCGCGGACGTGGTCGGCGGCCATGGCGAGGGTGAGGGACAGCACGGCACCCTTCGACGCCGAGTAGAGCGCGCGCTGCGGGAGGCCGGCGGTGGCCGCGATGGAGCAGGTGTTCACGATCGCGGCACGCGACGACTCCCGCAGGTGCGGCAGCGCCGCGCGAGCCGTACGGACCATGCCGACGACGTTGACGTCCAGCACGCGGTGCCACTGCTCGTCGTCGTTGTCCTCGACGGTGCCCTGGGCGCCGATGCCCGCGTTGTTGATGAGTACGTCGAGTCCGCCCAGGTCGGCGACGGCGGCGGCCACGGCCGCGCGTACGGACGCGTCATCGGTGACGTCGGCCTGGTAGCCGAGCAGGGGCTTGTCGACCGACGAGGGGTCCAGGTCGAGCACGGCGACCTGGGCGCCGCGGGTGGCGAGGAGTTCCGCGGTGGCCCGTCCGATACCGGATGCGCCGCCCGTCACCAACGCCTTGAGGCCCTCGAAGTCGCTCATGCCGCCTGCCCCTTCTGCCGGTCGAGGTCGGCGGCCCAGAAGGTGCCGCCGGGGAACGTGAACTCCGCGATGGACTCCGGCTTCATGGTGGCCGAGAAGCCCGGTGTCGTGGGTGCCATGTAGTGACCCTCTCTGATCACCACCGGGTCGAGGAAGTGGTCGTGCAGATGGTCCACGTATTCGATCACGCGGTCCTCGGTGGTGCCGGACAGCGCCACGTAGTCGAACATCGAGAGATGCTGGACGAGTTCGCACAGCCCGACGCCGCCCGCGTGCGGGCAGACGGGGACGCCGAACTTGGCCGCGAGGAGCAGGATCGCCAGGTTCTCGTTGACGCCGCCGACCCGGGCCGCGTCGATCTGCAGGACGTCGATGGCGCCGGCCTGGAGCAGCTGCTTGAAGATGATGCGGTTCTGTACGTGCTCGCCGGTGGCGACCTTGACCGGCGCGACGGCCTTGCGGATCGCGGCGTGGCCGAGGACGTCGTCGGGGCTGGTGGGCTCCTCGATCCAGTACGGGTCGAACTCGGCGAGCGCCCTGGTCCACTCGATGGCCTCGTCGACGTTCCAGCGCTGGTTGGCGTCGATGGCGATACGGATGCCCGGGCCGACGACGGAACGGGCCACACGGCAGCGGCGTACGTCGTCGGCGAGGTCCGCGCCGACCTTCAGCTTGATCTGGGTGAAGCCGTCGGCGACGGCCTGGCGGGCGAGGCGGGTGAGCTTCTCGTCGGAGTAGCCCAGCCAGCCGGGTGAGGTGGTGTAGCCGGGAAAGCCGCGCTCTCTCAGCAGCTCGGTGCGCTCGGCGGCGCCCGCCCGGCCCTTGCGCAGCAGCTCGAGCGCGTCCTCGGGGGTGAGAACGTCCGCGATATAGCGGAAGTCCACCTGGGAGACGAGCCATTCGGGGGTGGCGTCGACGAGCAGCTGCCACAGCGGCTTGTGGGCGCGCTTGGCGGCGAGGTCCCAGACGGCGTTGACGACGGCGCCGATCGCCATGTGCATCACGCCCTTCTCGGGCCCGAGCCAGCGCAGTTGGCTGTCCCCCGTCAGGTCCCGCACCAGCGACCCCGGGTCCGCGCACAGCTCGTCCACCGGCCGGCCCACGACGTGCGGGCGCAGCGCCTGGATCGCGGCGACCTGGACATCGTTGCCCCGCCCGATGGTGAAGGTGAAGCCGTGCCCCGCCAGGCCGTCGGCCGCATCGGTGCGCAGGATGACGTACGCGGCCGAGTAGTCGGGGTCCGGGTTCATGGCGTCGGAGCCGTCGAGCTCGCGCGAGGTCGGGAAGCGGATGTCGTAGGTGTCAACCGCGGTGATGCGGGCGGCAGATGAGGACACGGAAGGGCCTTTCGGTCCGGTACTTGGACGGTCGCGAAGTCGGAGGAGTGGCTGAGCCAGTGGGCCAGTGAGTGGCTCGGCCACTGGCTCAGTCCTGGGCCCGGCCGGTCGTCACACGGGCAATCATGAGGGCAACCAGGATGATTCCTCCGTAAATGGCCTGGATCCAGAAGGACGGAACCTGCGCAAGGGTGAGCAGGTTCTGGACGACGCCAAGAAGGAGGACGCCCGTGAGGGCGCCGAACATCGTGCCCTTGCCGCCGTCGAGGCTGATGCCGCCGATGACCGCGGCCGCGAACACCGTGAAGATCATGTTCTGGCCCTGGTTGGCGTTGATCGCGCCCACATAGCCGGTCTGCATCAGGCCGCCCACCGCCGCGAGCGTCCCCGCGATGATGAACACGCCGAGCATCACGCGCTCGACGCGGATGCCGGCCGCGCGTGCCGCGTCCGCGTTGCCGCCGATCGCGTACAGGGCGCGCCCCCAGCGGTGGTACTTGAGGACGAATCCCGCGACGCCGAACGCGGCCGCCGCCAGCCACACCGAGATGGGCACGGTCAGGAAGGTGGTGGTGGCCAGCGTGTAGAAGGCGTCGGGCATCCCGAACAGCGTCTTGCCCTTGGTCGCCCCGACCAGTAGACCGCGCAGGATGATCAGCATCGCGAGCGTCACGATGAACGCGTTGAGCTTGAACTTCACGACGAGGATGCCGTTGAAGCCGCCGATGATCGCGCCCACGACGAGGATCGCGAGCAGGGCGAGCCCGGCCGGCAGTTCCGTGCCCCAGCCGGACTGTGCGGCGGGCAGGAGCAGCAGCGCGCCGACGGCGGGCGCGATGCCGACGACCGACTCCAGGGAGAGGTCGAACTTGCCGGTGATGAGCACCAGCGATTCTGCGAGCACGACCATCGCGAGCGCGGCCGAGGCGCCCAGGATGGAGATCAGGTTCTGCTCGGTGAGGAACGCGTCGTTGACGAACGCGCCGAGGACGAGGAGCAGCAACAGCGCGGGTACGAGGGCGAGTTCGCGTGCCCTGCGCAGGAGTACGGACTTGGCGTTGGCGGCGCTCTTCTTCACCGGCCGGACGGGGGTGGCGGGCGAGGCCGACGGGGCCTTCGTGTCAGCCATGGTCCACTCCTTCGATTGAGGCGATCAGCTCGTGGTCGCGCCAGCCCGCCGCGTGCTCGGCGACGACACGGCCGTGGAAGAGGACGAGAACGCGGTCGCAGCGGCGCAGGTCGTCGAGTTCGTCGGAGACGACGAGGACGGCGGTGCCGTCGTCCCGGGCCGAGTCCATGCGCGACAGCAGGGACTCCTTGGACTTCACGTCGACGCCGGCGGTGGGGTTGATCAGGACGAGCAGCCGGGGGTCGGAGGCGAGGGCACGGGCCATCACCACCTTCTGCGCGTTGCCGCCGGAGAGGTCGGAGACGGGCTGGTCGGGCCCCTCGGTGTGGATGTCGAGGCGCTCGATCAGCTCGTCCGCGAAGCCCCGTCTGCGGTCGGTACCGACGAATCCGTACCGGCCGAGACGGTCCAGGACGCTCATCGTGGCGTTGTCACCGACGGTCATACCGAAGACGAGGCCCTGGTCGTGCCGGTCGCGCGGGACGCAGCCGACGCCGGCCCGCAGGGCGGCCGTCACATCGCCGAACGGCAGCCGCCTGCCGACCAGTTGGGCACTGCCGCCGGTCGGCGTGTGCAGCCCCGCGAAGGACTCGGCGAGCTCGATCTTGCCGCTGCCGCTGGATCCGGCGAGGCCGACGACCTCGCCACCGCGGACGGTCAGGTCGACGCTCTCGTACGACTCCGACGTGAGCCCCTTGGCCTCGAGCACGACGGGCGCGCCGTCCTCCACCTCCCCACGGGCGGCCTTCTCCTCCACGGCGGCGATCGACTCACCCGCCATGGCCTCCACCAGCGCGGCCCGCGGCAGCTCGGCCACCGGTGCCGTGGTGATCCAGCGGGCGTCCCGCAGGACCGTCACGGTCTGGCACACCTCGTACACCTCTTGGAGGTGGTGCGAGATGAACAGGAACGTGACGCCCGACTCCTGGAGCGCGCGCATGCGCGTGAAGAGGCGCTCGATCTCCCGGTTGTCGAGCTGCGCGGTCGGTTCGTCGAGGACGATGAACCGGGCGCCGAAGCTCAACGCCCGGGCGATCTCCACCATTTGGCGGTCCTCGACCTTGAGATCGGCGGTCCGCGCCTCCGGGTCGACGTGGACGTCCCAGGTCTGAAGGACCTCGGCGGCCTCCGTCTTCAGCCGGCGCCAGCTGATGAAGCCGCCGCGGCCCTGCGGCTGCCGGTTGATGAAGAGGTTCTCGGCGACCGTCAGCTCGGGAACGACGGTGGGCCGCTGGTAGACGCAGGCCACCTTGCGGCGCCAGGCGTCGCGGTCGGCGAGTGGGGGCGCGGGCTCGCCGTCGAAGCTGACCGTTCCCTCGTCGGGGGCCTGGAGTCCGGTGAGGACGGTGACGAGGGTGGACTTGCCCGCGCCGTTGCGGCCGACGAGGGCGTGGGACTCGCCCGCGTGCACGGTCAACTGTCCGTCGGCGAGGGCGACGGTGGGGCCGTACCGCTTGGCTATCCCTCGCGCCTCAACGAGTGGTGTGCTCATCCGACCGTGTTTCCCCAGAGCTCGGGGTCGTCGACGTTGTCCTTGGTCACCAGCGGCGCAGGCAGCTGGTCCTCGAGGATGCCGCTGGGCAGCTTGACGATCTCGGAGTTGTGGTCGGTCGGGCCCGGCTCGAACGTCTTCCCCTCCATCGCCGCCTTGATGTAGTACATGCCGTACTTGGCGTACAGGTCGGCGGGCTGCGAGACGGTGGCGTCGATCTGGCCCTTGCGGATGGCGTCGTACTCCTGCGGGATGCCGTCGTTCGAGACGATCGTGATGTGGCCCTTCTCGCCGGCCTTCTTCAGCAGCCCCTTGGACTTGAGGGTCTGCAGCGTGGGCGCGAGGTAGACGCCGCCCGCCTGCATGTAGATGCCCTTGATGTCCGGATTGGCGTTGAGGAGCGTGTCCAGCTTGGAGGCGGCCGTGTCGGACTCCCACTTGGCGGGGATCTCCAGGACCTTCAGCTTCGGGTAGTTCTTCTTGACGCAGGTCCGGAAGGCCTCGGAGCGGTCACGGCCGTTGACCGAGGCCAGATCGCCCATGATCTGCACGACCTTGCCCGAGGGGATCTGCTTGCCGAGGTACTCGCAGGCCTTCTCGCCGTACGCGACGTTGTTGGCCCGTACGACCATCGCGACCTTGCCCTTCTCGGGCGCCACGTCCACGGCGACCACGGGCACGCCCTTGCGCTCGGCCTGGTCGAGCCCGGCGGAGATCGCGGCGCTGTCGAGGGGCGCCACGACGAGGCCCTTCACGCCCTGGTTGAGCTGGTTGTTGATGTCCGTGATCTGCTGCGAGGGATCGCTGTTGGAGTTCACGGTCTTGAGGGCGTCGACGTCCTCGGTCTTCGCCATCTTCGGTACGTAGTCGTTGTACGACTGCCAGAACGGCGAGGTCAGCAGGGGCAGGATCACCCCGACCTTGCCGCTGCCGTCGCCTCCGCCGTCACCGTCGGAGGCGACGTTGTCCTTGGTGCTGCCGCAAGCCGCGAGCACGAGGGTGGCGCAGGCGGCCGCAGCCACCGCACGTATCGCCCGCGAGGTGCTTCGTCCGTTCCGGTACCGCACTGTTCTGCCGGCCATCTATCGGCTCCTCATTGAGCGTGATCGAGCAGGTGCCACGCATATTTATCAGACCACTTCCCCTTCACAACACCCCTTGCCCCCAATTTTTCACTGTTTCGATGCGTAGTGGTCCGACCACCTGAGTGGTTAGACTGCGGCGCACCGGGCGACGGGAGGATGCGGCATGGACGAGAGCCTGCCCCAGGGGACGACGACGGCCCCGCAGAAGGGCACCGTGACGCAGCGCGCCATAGACCAGATCAAGGCGATGATCGGCGAGGGCCGTCTGGAACCGGGCGCGCGACTGCCGACCGAGCGTGATCTCGCGACCCAGCTGGGCATCTCACGCAGCTCGATGCGCGAGGCGATCCGGGCGCTCACGGTCCTGGGTGTCCTGGAGGCCCGGCACGGGTCCGGGATCTACGTCACGCAGTTGGAGGCCGGGGATCTGCTGGAGACCTTCGGAGTGGTCGCGGACCTCTCCCGCGGCCCGCGCCTGGTCGAACTGCTCGAAGTGCGGAGGATCCTGGAGTCGACCGCGACCGCGCTGGCGGCCGCACGGATCTCCGCCGACCAACTGGCCGAAGTGGAGAAGCACTTGACGGCCATGAACGCGACGGACGACCCCGAGGAGATCCTCTCCCACGACCTGGCCTTCCACCGCGCCATCGTGGCCTCGGCCGGCAACGACACGATGGCGGCCATCCTGGAGGGCCTGTCCTCGCGCACGTTCCGCGCGCGGGTCTGGCGCGGGTACCAGGAGGAGGGTGCGTTCGAGCGCACCCGGCGGGAGCATGCCGCGATCCATCGCGCGCTCGTCGCCCACGACCCGGAGGCGGCCCGCGCGGCCGCGGCCTCCCACGTGGGCGAGGTGGAGCAGTGGCTGCGGACCCAGCTCCAGCCTTAGGGGCTGGAGCTGGGGGTGGGGCTGGGTCCGTGGTGATGAAGCCGCGGGCCGGTGGGGGTTGATCGCGCCCACGCGGCGGAGCCGCATATGTCACAGCCCCGCGCCCCTGAGGGGCGCGGGGCGCGATGCCTCAGGCTCGTTTCAAGCGCAGCGTCACCAGCTCGAAGGGGCGCAGCTTCAGTGTGATGCGCCGGCCGTCCTGTTCCGGTGTCGTGGCCTCTGGCAGGGGCCGTTCCAGCAGATCCGTGACCGTGACGGCCGCGATCTCGAAGCCCGCCGTGAGGGTGGCCCGGCTGCGCCCGCCGCGTGACTCGTGGAAGCGGACGATCACGTCACCGCTGCCGTCGTCGGCGAGCTTCACCGCGGTGATCACGACCGCGTCCTGTGCGACGGTCACCAGAGGCGCGACCTCCGAGGCCCCGTCGACGACCCTCCGCTCGGGCAGATTGATCCGCCACCCCTCGCGCACCGCGTCGCCGATCCCGGCACCGGGCACCAGCGCGTGCCGGAAGCGGTGGACACCCTGGTCGGTCTCGGGGTCGGGGAAGCGCGGAGCACGGAGCAGCGAGACGCGGACCGTGGTGGTCGTACCGCCGTCGTCGCGCACCGTACGCGTCACGTCATGGCCGTACGTCGAGTCGTTGACGACGGCGACGCCCCAGCCGGGCTCCTCCATGTGGACGAACCGGTGGTTGCAGGCCTCGAACTTGGCGGCCTCCCAGGACGTGTTGGTGTGCGTCGGCCGGAAGAAGTGCCCGAACTGCGTCTCGGACGCGTACCGTTCGGCGTGCACGTCGAGCGGGAAGGCCAGCTTCAGGAACTTCTCCGTCTCGTGCCAGTCGACCTCGGTGTCGATGTCGAGCCGCCACTCCCCCGGCGCGAGCGACAGTGTCTGTGCGACCCTCGACGCGCCGAAGTTCCGCACGATCCGCACCGAGACGCCGTCCTCGCCGGGGACGACCTCGTCGGCGTCCACCAGGTCGGTGACCGTGTTCCGATAGAACTCGTCGACGTCCCAGGCGTCCCACATGTTGGGGAAGTCGGGGTGGAGCTGGAGCAGATTGGCCGCCTCGCCGGGCGCGAGGGTCTCGCGGTCCGCGGCGAGGTCGAACGCGGAGACCACGAGTCCGCGTGCGTCGATCTCGACCCGCAGCCGTCCGTTGTCCAGCACATAGCCGCCGTCCGTACGCGGCACCAGCGTGCACTCGCCACCGACGGCCGGGGTCCGTGCGCCGCCGGCGGGCACCCCGTCGCGGGTGTGCGGCGCCGAGTTGAAGACGAGGGCGGTCGACCCCTCACCGGCCAGGGCGCGCTGGGCTGCGTCGATGATGCCGTTCAGGGCCTCGGCGACGGCCTCGTAGGTCTTACGGGCCTCGCGGTGCACCCAGGCGATGGACGAGCCGGGCAGGATGTCGTGGAACTGGTGGAGCAGCACCGTCTTCCAGAGGCGGTCCAACTCCTCGTACGGGTAGGGGAATCCGGTCCGGACCGCGGCGGTCGCCGCCCACAGTTCGGCCTCGCGCAGGAGGTGTTCGCTGCGCCGGTTGCCCTGCTTGGTCCTGGCCTGGCTGGTGAGCGTGGCGCGATGCAGCTCCAGGTACAACTCGCCCACCCACACAGGGGCGTTGGGGTACTCGGCCTCCGCCTTCTCGAAGAACTTCTCCGGGGTCTCCCAGACCACGGTCGCCGAGCCTTCGAGGTCCCGCATACGGGCCGCCTTGGCGACCATCTCGCGGGTCGTGCCGCCGCCACCGTCGCCCCAGCCGGTGGGCGCGAGGGAGTGCCGGGCGACGCCCTTGTCCTTGAAGTTGCTTGCCGCGTGGGCGATTTCGCTCCCCTTCATGGAGCAGTTGTACGTGTCCACGGGCGGGAAGTGGGTGAAGATCCGCGTGCCGTCGATGCCCTCCCACCGGAAGGTGTGGTGCGGGAACTTGTTGGTCTGCGACCACGAGATCTTCTGCGTCAGCAGCCACTTGGAGCCGGCCGCCTTGATGATCTGCGGCAGTCCGGCGGCGAAGCCGAAGGTGTCGGGCAGCCACGCCTCGTCGTTCTCGATGCCGAACTCGTCGAGGAAGAACCGCTTGCCGTGCACGAACTGACGGGCCATCGCCTCCGAGCCGGGCATGTTGGTGTCCGACTCCACCCACATGCCGCCGGCCGGAACGAACCTCCCGTCGGCCACGGCCTTCTTCACCCGGGCCCACACCTCGGGCCGGTGCTCCTTCACCCAGGCCCACTGCTGGGCCTGCGACATGGCGAAGACGAAGTCCGGCTCGTCCTCCAGCAGGGCGGTCATGTTGGACGTGGTCCGGGCGACCTTGCGTACGGTCTCGCGCAGCGGCCACAGCCAGGCCGAGTCGATGTGCGCGTGGCCGACGGCGCTGATGCGGTGGGCGGAGGGGACGGCGGGGGCCGCCAGCACGCCTTCGAGGTGCGAGCGGGCCGCGGCGGCCGTGCCACCCACGTCCTGGAGGTCCACGGCGTCAAGGGCCTTCTCGATCGCCCGCAGAATGTCCCAGCGCCGCGCGGACTCCACCGGCAGCTCGGCCATCAGCTCGCCGAGCACCTCCAGGTCGAGGACGAGCTGCCACACCGTCTCGTCGAGGACGGCGAGGTCCATCCGCTCCAGCTTGTACTGCGGTTCGCTGCCCGCCGTCTCCTTGTCGCCCAACTGCGTGGGCAGGAAGGGGTGGTAGTCGAGGATGACGGGGTTGGACGCGGCCTCGATGTGCAGCCGCACCTCCTCACCGCCCTCGACGGGCGCACCGATCCGCACCCACTGGTTGCGGGGGTTGAGGCCTTTCACGGGGGTGCCGTCGGGCCGGTAGACGAGGCCCTCGCACTGGAAGCCGGGCATGTTCTCGTCGAAGCCGAGGTCGAGGAGCGCCTCGACGGTCTTCCCGGCCCACTCCCGGGGCACGGTCCCGGTCACGCGGAACCAGCTGGTGCCCCAGGGAGCACCCCACCTGTCGCCGACCGCCACCGGCGAGGGCTCGGCCGCCAGTCCTTCGGCGACCGGCACCGGCTCGCCGGGCGCATGCCACACCGCCACCTCCAGCGGTACGGACTCGGGGTACACGGCGGGTCGTATGCGCTCGTCGAGGACGCGCTTGAGGCGGGCTTCGACCAGGCTGCGGTCGTCATGCATGCGGGGTGCTCCGTAACTCCGTTGTGCGGGTTATTGCTGGGTGCCCGTGGTCACCCGGGGTGCGGCGGTCACCAGGTGTGGGTGACGGTCGCGGGGTCCGACGCGGTGTAAAGCTCCCCCACGGCCCGGAGTTCGAACCGCGCCGTCTGCTCGCCTCCTTCGGGCGTCAGTCCTCCAACGAAGAAGGCCCGCTGGGCGGTTCCTCCGAGGAAGCGCCGGGTGCCGTCCGGCAGGACCCGGTGCAGCGTGTACTGGCGTACGTCGCCGCCGGAAGGAGCACGCCACGCGAAGCGCAGATCGCCTCCCGAGGCACCGGTCACACGCAGGTCGACCGGGGCGGCCGGGCTCTGGGCGGCCCCGTCGCGTACGGCGATACCGCCGAGCCGCCACTTCACGGCACCACCGGCCCCGGTGAGCCGGACACCGAGACCGTGCACCGTGCCGCCCTCCGGAAGCCCGGTCAGCCGTACGGTCGAGGTTCCCCAGCTGCCGCCCGCCGTGACCGGGAAATACGTGTACGCGTACGGCTGCCCCGGACCCGCCGGTTCGGCGGTGGCGACGGCCAGCTCGACGGTCACGTCCCCCGAGTCGACACGATGGGTCAGTTCGACGACCGTGTCCTCGGTGAGCGGAAGCCTGGTCGCGTACAGGTCCACCGTGGCGGGCGCATCGAGGGCCCCGTCGACCAGGACGCTGCTTCCGCCGCGCCACGCGTCCGCGAAGTCGAAGGTGACGGACGGGCGTTGGCCGGTGGTCCGCACGACCCAGCGCCGGGACGGCAGCCGGTCCTGGAGGCCGAGGTGGTTCCAGGCGGCGGTCGAGGTGACCTTTCCGTCTTCGTACCAGCGCAGTCCGTGCCCGGTGTTGAACACGCTCGCGAACGGAACTCCGGAGACCGTCGAGCGGTCGGCGACGGAGACGGCGGGTGCGCGCCAGGTGTCGCCGGAGTCGGGTCGGGCCGGATCGAGCGAACGTCCGGTCCAGAACCGGTCGTCGGCGGCGTGGAAGTCGCCCGGGGTGCGCCCGGCGGGCAGGTGGTTGCGGGTCCACTCGGGCCGGTAGAAGCCCACCGAGACGACGTGCGCCGAACTGCTCGGCACCATGGCGTTCCAGTTCACGGAGGAGTTCCAGCCGTTGGACTCCACGTCGACGCCCGCCCACAACTCGTAGCGGCTGCGGCCGAGTTGCTGGGCTGTCTGCCCCGAGGAGGCGAGACTGCTCGACGACCAGCGGAAGTCGACGAACATGGAGTCGGCGGCCTGGAAGAACACCCTGTTCTGGTTGTTGAGCGCGCCCTGCCAGCTCACCGAGCCGTTCACCGTCATGGAGTCGTACCAGGTGACGCGCTGGCCCTTCGCCTTGCCGAGCGTCTTGAGCTCGGTGAGGAAGCCGAGCATGTCGGTGGCGAGGGCGGCGTTCCCGCCGCCGGTCTCGGCGTTGACGAACCAGCCGTCGAAGCCGTACGCCTCGGCGACCGCGACGAGTTGGGCGGCGAGCGGGTAGCGCCCGGCCGCGTCCTTCTGCACCAGGTCGCGGGTCCACTGCAGCTGTCCGCCGTACGCGACGGGCGGCAGGAAGACGTTGCCGAGGACGGGCACACCGTGGCGGTGGGCGGCGTCCACGATCGGCGCGTTGGGCGCGAGGATCAGACCCTCGCCCGAGGAGCCGCCCCAGAAGACCAGCTCGTCGACGTACGACCAGTGGGTGAGGGCGTAGTAGTCGGCGGTGGCCGAGCCCTGCGACGGGTTGCTCGCCGTCGGGCCGAAGGAGACCAGGGACTGGATACGGGCCTGGCCCGCGCGTGCCGTCGTGTTCGCCGGCGTCGGCGTGAAGCGCGCGGCGAGCGGCACCGACGCCGCGTTGAATGCCAGGTCGGTGTCGTCGGCGGCGCGCCAGGCCTTCAGGCTGCGCCAGGTGATGCCCGCGTCCGGGGAGCCCGAGGGCAGCGAGTCCGGGTACCAGTAGGAGGCGTACGGCTGGAGTGCGGCGGCGGCCTTCGGCTTGGCGGCGGCGGGGGACGCCGGGAGCAGGGCGGCCGCGGCCCCGGTGCCGGCGACCAGCAGGACGGTGCGTCTGGTGGGGTTCACGGGCAAGTGCCTCCTTGTGGGAGTTCTTGTGGGCGTTACGGAACCTGGTCGGGAGTGACGACTTCGGTGATGCCGCGGGCGGCGAGGTGCTCCTCATCGGCCGTGCGGGACGCCAGCACGGTGGTCGGGCGGGCGCCGTCGGCGGTGAGCCGGAAGAACGCCTCGAAGACCGGTCCGCCGGGCGCGCAGAGCGAACGGGTGGCGGGGCTGTCGGCGACGACCAGCGCGGTGGTGCGGGTCTTCGGCGCGTATGTGTGCTCGCGGGCCATCCGTGCCAGGGTTCGCGCGCTGTCCTTGGGGCGGCGGTCGTTGGTCAGCAGACCGAGCCCGTACTCGAGTTCGGGGAAGTCGGCGAGGTCGCGGGAGACGTCGTGGGAGCACCACCAGGTGACGCCCCACAGGCCGGTGCAGTCCAGGGCGTTCGTGACGGTCGCCGCGGTGAAGGCGGCGGCGTGTTCGGCGGGGACGAGCGGTGCCGGGGCACCGACCTCCTGGAGCCAGACCGGGCGACGCGGATCGTCGGCCCAGGCCTTGCTCAGCTCGACCAGGTACGCGGCGTGGTGCTCGGTCGCGACCGCGGTACGTCCGTGCCGCTGGGCCGTGCCGTTGAAGACCCACGAGTGGACGGCGGTGACGGCGCCGCGCCGAGCGGCCTGGGCCGGCGTGAACGGCATGTCGTCCTGGTACCAGGTCGCGTCGTACTCCGCGTGCAGATGCAGCTTGCCCGGCGCGCCCTTCTCGCAGGCCGTGAGTATCCGCTCCAGCCAGGCGTCGATCTGGGCGGGTGTGGCCCGGTCGGGGTCCGGGTGGGGGCCCGCGGAGAACTGGTTGACCTCGTTGCCGACGGTCATCCCGATGAAGTTGGGCCGGTCGGCGAGCGCCGCCGCGAGGGTCCGCAGATACTCCGCCTGCCCTTCGACCACCTCGGGGTCGGTGAAGAGATTCCGCCGGTGCCAGGTCTGCGTCCACGCGGGCAGGAAGTCGAAACTCGACAAGTGCCCTTGCAGACCGTCGACGTTGACGTCGAGGCCGCGCTCGGCGGCCGCGTCCGCGAGGTCGACGAGCTGCTCCACGGCACGCGGGCGGATCAGCGAGCGGTTCGGCTGGAAGTAGGGCCAGATCGGGAAGACCCGGATGTGGTCCAGTCCCAGTGCGGCGATGGAGTCGAGGTCGGCGCGTACGGAGTCGAGATCGAAGTCCAGCCAGTGGTGGAACCACCCTTCGCTCGGGGTGTAGTTGACGCCGAAGCGCACGGCAGAAGGCATGCAGGAGTCCTGGTTCTGGGGTGCGTATGTGGGGGTGTGGGTTCAGCCCTGACGGCGGTGCGGTTCGGTTCTCAGCCCTTGACCGCGCCTTCGCCGACGCCGCGGAAGAAGTACCGCTGGAGGCAGGCGAAGAGGGCGATCAGCGGTGCCACGGCGATGATCGTGCCGGCGGCGGCGAGCCGTTCGTCGTTGGCGAAGGTGCCGTGCAGATAGTTGAGGCCGATGGTCAGGGTGAACTTGTCCGGGTCGCTGAGCACGATGAGCGGCCACAGGAAGTCGTCCCAGGCGCCCATGAAGGCGAAGATCGCGACGACGGCGAGGGTGCCCTTCACCGAGGGCACGGCGATCCGCAGGAACCGCTGCCACGCGTTCGCTCCGTCGACGAAGGCCGCCTCCTCGATCTCGTACGGGAGGTTGAGGAAGGCGTTGCGCATCAGCAGGACGTTCATCGAGGCGATGCAGGCGGGCAGCAGCACGCCGATGAGGGTGTTGTTCAGGCCGAGATCACGCATCGTCGTGAACTGGGCGATGATGATGCTCTCCACGGGCACGAGCATGGCGAGGATGAACACGAGCGTGGCCACCTTGCGCCCGCGGTAGCGCAGCCGGGCGAGCGCGTAGCCCGCGAGGGCCGCACCGACGCAGTTCGTCACGACGTTGGCGGTGGCGACCTTCAGCGAGTTGAGGGCGTAGTCCCATACGGGGACGGTCTCGGCGACGCGCTCGTAGTTGTGCAGGGTCGGGTCGCTGGGCAGGAACTTGGGCGGCGAGCTGAAGATGTCCTCGGTCGGGCCCTTCAGGGACGTGGACAGCTGCCACAGGAACGGCCCGACGGTCAGCGCGAGGACCGCGAGCAACAGCAGGTAGCGCAGGGCGAGTTCCCACACCCGGATACGGCGGCCGTGTTCGTCGGTGACGCGTTTGGGGCGGCGCTGTGTGTCTACGACGGCCGGTGACTCACGCACCTTCTCGGCGACGCTCACGCGTCCTCCTTCCGGTCGGCGCGCAGCACGAGCAGCATCAGCGCGACGGTGACGACGAAGACGACGACCGAGATGGCGGAGGCGTAGCCGACACGGCCGGTCAGGCCGGTGCCGGTGCGCTGCACGAGCATCACGAGGGTGGTGTCCTCGCCCGCGGGGCCGCCGTCCGGGCCCGCCATCAGGTACACCTCGGAGAACACCTTGAACGCGGCGACCGAGGAGAGCGCGCCGACCAGCACCATCGTGGAGCGGACGGCGGGCACGGTGACCGTGAAGAAGCGGCGTACCGCGCCCGCGCCGTCCACCGACGCGGCCTCGTGCAGTTCGCGCGGCACGTTGGCGAGCGCGGCCAGATAAATGATCATGTAGTAGCCGAGGCCCTTCCAGACCGTGACGGCCATGGCGCTCAGCAGGAGCAGCCACTGGTCGCTGAGGAAGCCGACCCTGCCGACGCCGATCGCCTCCAACAGCGAGTTCACCAGGCCGCGTTCGTCGAGCAGCCACACCCAGATGAGGCCCACCACGACGATGGACGCGACGACCGGGGTGTAGAACGCCGACCGGAAGAAGGCGATGCCGGGGATGTTCTTCTGGACCAGGAGGGCGAGCAGCAACGGGAGCAGGACGAGCGCGGGGACCACCCCGAGGACGTACAGCGTGCTGTTGCGCAGTCCGATCCAGAACATCTCGTCGTGCAGCAGCTCCCGGAAGTTGGCCAGACCCACGAACTCACCGGGGATCAGGGTCCGGCGGTCGGTGAAGGCGTTGACCAGTGTGGAGACGAACGGATAGAGGATGAAGACGCCCACGACCAGCAGCCCGGGGGCGGCGAACAGCCAGGGACTGGTGGGCAGTTGGCGCCGCACCCGCGCGACGGGGCCGGTCACCCGCGCAGTGCCGGAGGAACTCGCCATGTCGGTCAGCCCTGCTGCTGGAGCAGTCGGTCACACGCCTTGACAGCGTTGTCGAGCGCCGCCTTGGGGCTCTCCTTGCCCTGCAACGCCTTGGCGACGGAGTTGCGCAGCTCGGTCTTCATCTGCTCGCTGAACAGGACCGGCGTGTAATTGACCGCGTTCTTCAGGGACTTGGCGGCGGCGACCCGGACCCGGGTCTCGTCCGTGCCGTCCTCCTTGGTGAAGTACGGGTCGTCCAGCGAACCGGCGGTGCTCGGGAAGATCGCGACCTTCTTTGCGAACGACATCTGGTTCTGCGCGTCGGTGACGTAGTGCGCGAAGGCGACCGCGGCGGGCGTCCGCTTGGTCTGGGCGTTCACCATCACGCCCATGACGTACATGTTGACCTTGCCGGTGCTGGTGATCTGGTCGGTGATGCCGATGTTCTTGTAGAGGTTCGGCGCCTGCTTCTTGAAGTTGCCGAGGTCCAGCGCGCTGCCCGGGTTCATCGCGACGGCTCCGGTCAGGAACTTCTTGCCGGACGACTCGGGCGTCGCGGTCAGCGCCTGCGAGTCGAGCGCCTTCGCGTCGTACAACTCCTTGTACTTGGTGAGCAGTTCGACACCCTTGGCGTCGTTGAAGGCGAACGCGGTGCCCTCCTTGTTCATCAGCTCGACGCCGTAGCGCCCGAAGTCCTCGATCGTGGGCACGTTGGCGAGGGTGGCGACCTTGCCGTCGCTCTTCTCCGCCAGCTCCAGGGCGTCGGCGAAGAGTTCGTCGTACGTCTTCGGGGGCTTCGAGGCGTCCAGGCCCGCCTCCTTGAACAGCGACTTGTTGTAGAAGAGCGGGCCGGTGTTCAGGTACCAAGGGAAGGCGTACGTGCCCTCCATGCCCGGTATCTCATGGCTCGCCCACGCGCCCGGCAGGTACTCCTTCTTGTACTTCGCGGCGGCCTTGTCGAGGTCGAGCGCGAGGCCGGCCTTGGCGAGCGGGGCGACGAGGTCCGGCGAGACGTTCACGACGTCGGGCAGTGTGCCGCCGGCCGCGTCCGCGCTGATCTTGTCGGCGTAGCCCTCGGCGGGCTGGTCGACCCACTTCACGTTCGTACCGGGGTACTTCTTCTCGAAGTCGGCGATCACGCCCTCGAAGTACGGCTTGAAGTTCGCCCTCAGATTCCAGGTCTGGAAGGTGATGTCGCCCTCGACCTTGCCGGAGGCGTCCGTGGAACCGCCGTCGTCACCGCCGGAGCCGCAGGCGCTGAGCGGCAGGGCTAGGGCGACGACAGCGGCTAGTGCGAGTGCTCTGCGAGGCTTGCGCACGGTGACCGGGCTCCTTTGCGACGGGGTGGGGCGGGGTGACGGGCAGACCTTGCATCCATCCCGGTGAGGAAGTCAATGGATTCCGACCAGCTAAATTCATTAGTTGGACATAATCGCAGGTCAGACTCCTGAGAATCGACACTTGCCGCCGATCACTAATGCGCTTTAGAGTGGTTCAGCTCAAGCGCATTAGTGCGGGGCTTCACTGAAATGGGGAGCAAGGTTGCCAGCCAAGCGGTCTCCCGCGCGCCGACCGACGATGAAGGACATCGCGCAGCGCGCCGGGGTCTCCGAGAGCGCGGTCTCGTTCGCGCTCAACGACCGGCCAGGGGTCTCCGAGATCACCCGCGACCGGGTGCGCCGGGTCGCCGAGCAACTGGGCTGGCGGCCCAGCACGGCGGCGCGCCAGCTGTCCGGCGAGGGCACGGCCACGGTCGGCCTCGTCGTGGCCAGGCCCGCGGACACCCTGGGCGTGGACTCGTTCTTCCTGCAACTCATCTCGGGCATCCAGGAAGTCCTGGCGGAGCGTCATCTCGGCCTGCTCTTCCAGGTGGTCGAGGACGTCGACGACGAGTGCGCGGTGTACCGGCGCTGGTGGGCGGAACACCGCGTGGACGGGGTGATGGTCGTCGACCCCCGGACGGACGACCCGCGCCCCGACCTGCTCGACGAGCTGGGGCTGCCCGCCGTGGTCATCGGCGGGGCACCGGACGCGCGGCACCCCGGCCTGTCCACCGTCTGGGCCGATGACGCGGGCGCGATGGCGTCGGTCGTGGACCAGCTGTACGCGCTGGGGCACCGCCGGATCGTGCACATCGCCGGCCTGCCGGGGCTCGCGCACACCGAGCGACGGATCCGTACGCTCCGGGCCGAGGCCGAACGGCTCGGGCTCGCCGAAGTGCGCTCGGTGACGACGGACTACTCGGACGCGGAGGGTGCCGCCGTCACACGCCGCGTGCTGGAGGCCGGATTGCCGCCGACCGCGCTGGTCTACGACAACGACGTTATGGCCGTCGCCGGGGTCGCCGCCGCGACGGAGCTGGGCTTCTCGGTGCCCGGTGACGTCTCGGTCGTCGCCTGGGAGGACTCGGCGCTGTGCCGCATGGTCAAGCCGTGGCTGTCGGCGCTGTCCCGCGACACGGTCGAGTTCGGCCGGACCGCGGCGAAGGAGCTGACCTCGCTGGTGGACGGCGGGCCTGCGCGGACGGTGCAGGTGCCGGTGCCGCGGTTGATCTCGCGCGAGAGTACGGGGCCCTGCGGGGCTTGAGCGGGGGTTGGGGTGGCCGTCGTTTGTGACGGCCACCCCAACATCAGGAAAGGGGGGCGGAGGGGGTGTTGGGTCTCTGCGGGTTTGTTGTGGCTGGCCGCGCAGTTCCCCGCGCCCCTGAGGGTGCCGGGGCCCGGGGAGGTGTTGTGGCTGCGGGTTCGTTGTGGCTGGGCGCGCAGTTCCCCGCGCCCCTGAAGGGCGCGACCCTGCCCGACGCCACCAGGTTCGCGAGTTGTCAGGTTTGTGAGCGGTACAGCGCGAACTGGGCGAGGCGAGCTGGTCGGCGTGAGCGCGTTACTCGTACGCGCCAGCGCTGGGCTCGTACCGGAGTCGGCAGGAGCAGGATGCGGCTTGCGCCGAGCGTGCCCGCCTCGGCCACTCTTGTCCAGGAGCCGCCGGAGTACGCCTCGACCACGAAGCCCTCCACCTGCTGGCCCTGTCGGATGTCCTCGGCGAGGCGGATCCGGTTCACCTCGCGAGTTCGGCCGAGGTCGACGGTGATCGTTCCCGGCGAGGTCGTCACCCGGGCTCCGCGTGCCAGGTCCTCCGGCAGTTCGTGGTCGATCCGTTCGCGGAACTCCCGCAGGCGGGTGACGTCGGCGGCCGGGAGGAGACCGTCCATGTCCGGTGGCACGTTCAGCAGCAGTACCGCGTTGCGGCCCACCGAGCCGAAGTAGATGTCCGTCAACTGCTGGACCGACTTGGGCCGTTGGTCGGCGTGGTAGAACCACCCGTCCCGGATGGACACGTCGGCCTCGGCCGGCCACCACTGCAGGTAGTCGGCCACGGGCTGCGCGGCGACCAGGGCGTCGCGGCCCCCCATGTCGGGCGCGTCGTACGAGAGCGCGAAGTCCATGCGCCCGTTGTCCTTCTCCTGGACGGGTACGACGCTCCACTCGTTCTCGCGGGCGAACCCGCCCTCGTTGCCGACCCAGCGCACGTCGGGGCCGGACACGGCGATCGTGGCGTCCGGCACGAGGGTCCGGATCAGCTCGTACCAGCTGTCCCAGTCGTACTTCTCGACCTTGTCCGGCGGGATGTGGCCCTGGGCGCCGTCGAACCACACCTCGTCGACAGGCCCGTACTCGGTGAGGACTTCGTAGAGCTGGTTGAGCATGTGGGCGCCGTAGTCGGTGGCCGGGAGCGTGAACTGCGGCCCGCTGTCCGTACGGTCGTCGTTCTCCACCGGTGTCGGGATCGTGTGCTCGGAGCGGGCGCTGCCGTTCGCGTACACGCCGTGCAGGTACTGGTTCTCGTCGGCCGGTGAGATGTAGACGCCGACCTTGATGCCGTGCCGCCGCATCGAGTCGGCGAACGAGCGCAGCACGTCACCCTGACCGTCGTGCCAACTGCTCGACGCCACCGTGTGGTTGGTGTAGCGCGACGGGTAGAGCACAAAGCCGTCGTGGTGCTTGACGGTGAGGATGGCGAGCTTGAAGCCGCCGTCGCGCAGGGCTCGCGCCCACTGGTCGGTGTCGAGGCCGACCGGCTGGAACACCTCGGGGTCCTCATCCCCGGTGCCCCATTCGAGACCGGTGAAGGTGTTCACGCCGAAGTGCAGGAAGGCGGTGCGTTCTAGGGCCTGCCAGGCGATCTGCCGTTCCGTGGGCCGGACTTGGGAGGCCTTGCGGACCAGTTCCTCCGGGGTGTCGTCGGGGCTGACGGGGATCCGGTACTGCGGTTCTTCGGCGGAGAACGCGGCGGCGGAGGACGCGGAGGCGGGTGCCGCGAGGGCGAGGGACGTACCGCTCGAGGCGACGACAGCGGCGGCTGCCGTGACGAAGAGACGTCTGGAGACGGCCATGCGGGTGGACTCCTCAGGTCAGTTGGCGGTCAAGGTCCATATGGCAGGGGGCTGTTGGTCCGGCGGGTACTGCACAAGCCGTCCGTCGCCGGTGACATGTACGGCCATCTGCGTGATTGCGTTGACGAGCCGATAACCGCCCTGCGCGGGCACCAACTGCCAGCGCTGCAAGGTGTTCGCCGCGTCGCAGGTCTGCTGCGTCACCTCGACGCCGGGCTGGAGCGGCACGTTGAGGGTGAGCTTGCCGCCGCGTACGTCCAGACAGCCGTTCGCGGCCTTCAAGGTCACGTAACCGTCCGGGGTGCGCCCGACCTCGGCCGTGACGGCCTTGGTCCCGGCACGGAAGGTGTACGTCCCGTCCGCGACCGGCACACGTGTGAGGTCGCGCCACCCGGGGGCGTGCCCGACGGACGCCGCGCGCGAGGTGAACTCCGCGTACGTGGCGTCCGGATGAGGGCTCCCCCATGTGGCCTGCGCGACGTGGCGCAGTGCCGGATCGGTGTCGACGGCGACCTCGTTCTCGGTCTCGCCGCGCCCGTTGTCCGGCCAGAGGCTGATCTTCGCGCCGGTGATGCCCGCGCGGGAGGCTAGCTTCTCGCCCTCGAAGCTGCGCGGATCCCAACTCTGGTCGTACAGCGCCTTGGTGTCCGTGTGGAAGCCGCCGCGCACGAGATAGAGGGCGTACGCCGCGTTCATCAACGGGTAGCCCTGAGCGATGAGCTGGCTCGGTTTCGTCGCCACGTTCAGCCAGTGCTCGACCGTCGTCCCGGCCGTGACGGGCACGGTGTTGGCGCCGGTGAGCCCGTCGTTCCAGATGCGCAGCTTCTTGCCCTTGCCCGCCGCGTAGGCGTGGACGCGGTTGACGAAGTCGATGAACGCGTCCTGCGGGGTGGCGTTCGGGCCGTACTTCGCCCGGGCGTACTCCAGGATGTGCGGGTACTTGGCGAAGTCGGAACCGAGCATGTACTCGTCGGCGCCCATGTGCCAGGAGTCGGCCTTGAAGACCTCCCCGTACTCGTCGATCAGGCTGGTGTAGTAGTCGAAGGCCTCCGGGCGCGTGATGTCGAGCCGGGAGGGCTGTTTGTTCCCGTCGGAGTCCGTGAGCTGGAGATCCGGGCGGTTCTCGATCCACGGGTCCATGTGCCCCGGGGAGTTGATCTCCGGGATGATCGTGACGTGGTACTTCTCGCCGAGCGCGACGAGACGCCGTATCTCGTCCTTGGTGTAGTAGCCCCAGGTGTTGGCCTCGGGGTGCGCGTCGCTCTTCACCTTCAGTTCGAGCAGCAGCTGGTTGAGCTTGTGGTACGCCATGTCGCGTACGAGGTTCTCCAGCCAGTCCGTCGTGATGTGGATGTAGCAGGCGCAGACGCCGACGCCCCGCTCCTTGTACTGCGGGACGTCAACGGTGCGTCCGGCGGGCAACCGGTCGCCCTGGGCCAGGAGTTGGAGCACGGTCCGGGTGCCGTAGAAGGCGCCGGTCTCGGTGGCAGCGGTGACTGAAAGGCGTTTGCTCGCGCGGAGTTCGTACCCCTCCTTCCCGAGCGCGGTCCTGGTCGATGCGATGTCGACAACGATGTCACCCGTACGTGCTCCCCCGCTCACGACGGGGACGGTGCCGTGTCCCGCCGCGCGCAGGTCGTCGGCGAGGGTGTCGGCGACGCGGCGTTCCGCCGGGGCGTCCGCGATGAGGCGTGTACCGCGTCCGTAAAGATAGTTTCCGGCTCCCGGCGTCCAGTCGGACAGCGCGGGGACGGTGACGGGAGGCGCGGCGGCCTCCGCACTCTCGGCCGCCTGGGCCACCGGGACCGGCGCCGTGAGCAGCAGTAGGGCCGTCACGACACCGACCAGCCGGGACCGTCTTGGATACGTACTCCTGGCTTCCGTGCTCACGGGCACCCTCCATTCATCGGAGGTGTGATGATTGGGCTGGCTCCAGGGCCTGTCAATGGGGTGTGAAGTCAGCCAAGTTGAGCCAGTGGTCGGATGACCTGCCACTCCATGTGTACGACCGGACAGCCGTGGCACGAAAAGTCCAAGAAGAGCGGAGCGAATGTCCAAGCGTGACGGCTCTCGACGGGACGCCGCATGTCCGGGCACAGTGCTCTTCGTACTCGCCAGTAAGCACACGCCCCCGAGGAGCCACCGTGACCAGCTGGGCCGGCCGGACCGCCGCCGAGATCGCCGCCGCCGTACGCGAGAAGCGGGTCACGCCCCGCGAGGTGGTGGCCGAGCACCTCGCGCGGATCGAGTTGCTCGACGCCCGCGTGGGCGCCTTCCGTCACCTGCGCGCGACGGCGGCGCTCGCCGAGGCGGACGAGGTGGCGGCCCGCACCGATCTGGCCGAACTCCCCCTCGCCGGTGTGCCGGTGGCGGTCAAGGACAACCTGGCCGTACGCGGCGAATCCACCCGCAACGGCTCGGCCGCGACCCCGGACTCTCCGGCCGACGAGGACCACGCCACCGTGGCGCGACTGCGTGCGGCGGGCGCTGTCGTAGTGGGTCTGACGAACGTGCCGGAGCTCTGCGTCTTCGGCACCACGGAGGGCGTGCACGGTACGGCCCGCAACCCGTGGGACACCACGCGCACGGCGGGCGGCTCCTCCGGCGGCAGCGCGGCGGCGGTCGCCGCCGGCATGGTGCCGTTGGCCCTCGGCAATGACGGAATGGGGTCGCTGCGCATACCCGCTGCCAACTGCGGGCTGATCGGGGTGAAGCCGGGGCACGGCGTCATACCGGCGGGTATCGGTCACGGTGACTGGTTCGGGATGTCGGAGAACGGGCCGCTGGCGACGACCGTCGAGGATGCGCGGCTGATGTTCTCGGTGCTGGCCGCGACCGATGTCGTACGCGCCGAGGAGCCCGTCACTCGTACGGTCGCCGTCTCCGTGCGCAGCCCTCTGGTGGGGATCACCGTCAGTCGGCGCTACGCGGCCGCGGCCCGTGAGGCGGGTGAGCTGCTTGCGGGTGCGGGGCATCGGGTCCGGCGGGCGGACCCGCCGTATCCGGTGTGGCTGGGTGCGACCTCGCTCGTGCACTGGACGGCGGGGACGGCGGTGGATGCGGAGGATCTTGATCTGCGGCGGCTCTCGCGGCGGACGCGGGTCCACGCGACTGTGGGGCGGCGGTTCGTGGAGTCGGTGCGGGGTGGGGCGCGGCGGGAGCAGTTGCGGGAGCGGATGAAGCCGTTCTTTGCCGAGCACGAGGTGTTGCTCACTCCGGCGCTTGCTCGGCGGGGGCCCGCTGCCGCGGACTGGCACAAGCGGGGGTGGTTGCGGAATGTGTGGGCCAACAGCAACTACTCGCCGCTGACGCCGCCGTGGAATCTGACGGGGTGGCCGGCGATGGCGGTGCCGTTCGGTGCGTTGCCGTCGGGGGCGCCGTGCTCTGTGCAGTTGGTGGGGCTGCCCGGGTCCGAGGGGACACTGCTGGAACTTGCGGGGCAGTTGGAGGAGCTGCGGCCTTGGAGGCGGACTGCTCCGCTGGGGGCTGCGCGAGAAGGGTCGTAGGGGAGGTTCGGGCCGGTGGGGGCTGGTCGCGCAGTTCCCCGCGCCCCTGAAGGGGCCGCTCCGCGCGCCCCAAGAAGAGCCGCGTCCCGCACCCCTGAAGAAGGCGGCTGTCTTTACCCCTGAGGAAGCAGCCGCCTGCACCCATGAGTGATCAGAGCGCTCGATGCATGATGTGCAGGCCCACCCGCCCGTGGCGCGGATGGTCGTACGCGTCCGGGACCGTGCCCAGGATCGTGAAGCCCAGGGACGTCCAGAGCTTTACCGCGGGGTTGGTCTCCACCACGGTGTTGAAGACCATCGCCCGGTAGCCGTCCGCCTTGGCCGTTCTGAGGATGTCTTCGGCCAGGGCTCGGCCGATGCCACGGCCGGAGTGGTCCGGGTCCACCATGAAGCCGGCGTTGGCGATGCGAGCTGCGGGGCCGCCGTAGTTGGGGGTGACGTAGGCGGAGCCGACCACGGCTCCGGTGTCGTCCTCGGCGACGTACACGCGCTTGCCCGGTGCCATCCACAGGGCCCGGGCGTCCTCCTCGGAGGTGTCCGGGTCCCAGGCGTAGGTCTCGGCGGCGGCGACGATGCGGTGCCAGAAAGGCCAGATCCGCGGCCAGTCGTCGGCCGCGGCTTCCCTGATCAGCATGGACGCGAGTCTGGCACGCCCATGCCGATCAGCATTCGAGAGGGTCCTGCGGTGGCCTCGGGCGGTCAGTCCACGCTGGGCAGGATGTGGGGCTCGGCGAGGTCGTCCTCGTAACCCGCCAGGCGGATCGGGGCGGACCTGGCCCAGACCTCGAGGCTGCCGAGCTCCTCGGGCCTGCGGCCCGTGTGCTCCGTGCGTTCCTTGGGGCGCTGATCGCGATTCGTCGTCTCCGGTGTCACCGCGCACTCCTTATGTGTCGGGTCACCCTCGGGGCGTGCAGGACCACTCTGCTACCGGTCGCCTGACGCCCGCTCGGGTTCGAGTAGAGGCCGTTCGGACGCGGTGGCGCCTGTCAACTCATGTGAGAGCAGGCCGTGGTGACCGGCTTGTCCCGGGACGGACCGTGGGTGTGGGTGGGACCCAAATAAGCTGTCCGTCCCGTACAGAGTACCCATATGAGCGGGTGCCCGCTCGATGGGGCTGAAAACAAGGTGTAACCGTCTGAAGTCGTTCGGGGTCCTTCGGCCTTCGGTTCGGCGTGTTTCACTCGGTTGTCCACAGGTACGGATCCACCCTTCCGGCCCTGTGCCAACATGATCAAACGCCCCAATGTCCACGCGAAGGAGCCCGACATGGCCGCCCAGCAGGTACGCGGTGTCATCGCACCCGGCAAGAACGAGCCGGTGCAGATCCGGACGATTCTCATCCCGGACCCGGGTCCCGGCGAGGCCGTGGTGAAGGTCCAGGCGTGCGGGGTGTGCCACACGGACCTGCACTACAAACAGGGCGGCATCAGCGACGACTACCCCTTCCTGCTCGGCCACGAGGCGTCGGGCGTGGTGGAGGCGGTCGGCGAGGGCGTCACGGACGTCGAGCCCGGCGACTTCGTGATCCTCAACTGGCGTGCGGTGTGCGGTCAGTGCCGGGCCTGTCTGCGCGGGCGGCCCTGGTACTGCTTCAACACCCACAACGCGCAGCAGAAGATGACCCTGGAGGACGGCACGGAACTCTCCCCCGCCCTGGGCATCGGCGCCTTCGCGGACAAGACCCTGGTCGCGGCGGGCCAGTGCACCAAGGTCGACCCGTCCGTGTCCCCCGCGGTCGCCGGGCTGCTCGGCTGCGGCGTGATGGCCGGCATCGGCGCGGCGATCAACACCGGCGGGGTGGGACGCGGTGACTCGGTGGCAGTCATCGGCTGCGGCGGCGTGGGTGACGCGGCCATCGCCGGGGCGAACCTGGCCGGCGCCGCGAAGATCATCGCCGTCGACATCGACGACCGCAAACTCGACAAGGCCCGCACCATGGGCGCCACCCACACCGTCAACTCCAAGGAGACCGACCCCGTCGAGGCCATCCGCGACCTGACCGGCGGCTTCGGCGCCGACGTCGTCATCGAGGCGGTCGGCCGCCCCGAGACCTACAAACAGGCCTTCTACGCCCGCGACCTGGCCGGCACGGTCGTCCTGGTCGGCGTCCCCACCCCGGAGATGAAACTCGAACTGCCGCTGCTGGACGTCTTCGGCCGCGGCGGCTCGCTGAAGTCCTCGTGGTACGGAGACTGCCTGCCCTCCCGCGACTTCCCCATGCTCGTCGACCTGCACCAGCAGGGCCGCCTCGACCTCGCGGCCTTCGTCACGGAGACCATCGAACTCGACGCGGTGGAGCAGGCCTTCGACCGTATGCACCAGGGTGACGTACTGCGCTCGGTGGTGGTGCTGTGATGGCCGCCCGTATCGAGCACCTCGTCACCTCGGGCACGTTCAGCCTGGACGGCGGCACCTGGGACGTCGACAACAACGTCTGGATCGTGGGCGACGACTCCGAGGCCGTGGTCATCGACGCGGCACACGACGCCGACGC
Source organism: Streptomyces albicerus (assembly GCF_008905045.1). Classification (GTDB taxonomy): domain Bacteria; phylum Actinomycetota; class Actinomycetes; order Streptomycetales; family Streptomycetaceae; genus Streptomyces; species Streptomyces albicerus. Next base: position 24,979 of record NZ_VWMY01000002.1, on the reverse strand, counting down.
CATCGCCGACGCGCTGGGCGACCGTACGCTCCGGGCGATCGTCTGCACCCACGCCCACAACGACCACATCGACGCGGCCCCGGCCCTCGCGGCCCGTACGGGCGCACCGATCCTGCTCCACCCGGACGACCTGCCCCTGTGGAAGCAGACCCACCCGGACCGTCTGCCGGACGGTGAGCTCTCCGACGGCCGACGGCTCTCCGTGGCGGGTGTGGAGCTGACCGTCCTGCACACACCGGGTCATGCTCCGGGTGCCGTGTGCCTGCATGCTCCGGAGCTGGGCACCGTCTTCACCGGCGACACCCTGTTCCAGGGCGGGCCGGGTGCGACGGGGCGGTCGTTCTCCCACTTCCCGACGATCGTCGAGTCCATCCGGTCCCGGCTGCTCGCCCTGCCCGCCGAGACGGTGGTCCGCACGGGTCACGGCGATTCGACGACGGTCGGCGCCGAGGCCCCGCATCTTCAGGAGTGGATCGACCGGGGTCACTGAGACGGGTCTGCCCGCCCCGGCCCCCGGGCATGGCGGCCCCGGGGCGGGGGCATTCCACGGTTCGCAGTTCAGTTCCCGTTGGTCCGGTCGAAAGCTGGCCATGATCTGCTGGCGCGAGACAACGGCCTTTCTCGCCCGCAGGGAGGACTGGCGCATGGAGCTGCGCAGTGTCGAAGAGCTGATGGATCTGCTGCACGCCTGCCGAGGGGCCTGGGACACCGCCCACCACGGCGGCCCTCCGGTCAATCTGCACGATCACGCGCTGCAGACCGCCGCACTGTTGCGCCGAAGTCGTCCCGCGGACAAGGAACTCCAGGTGGCTGGCCTGGTGCACGGCATAGGGCAGCTGCTGCGCCCCGGTGACGTGGCGGGGCACACGGACCTCGCGGCCGACGTGGTACGGCCGCTGCTCGGCGAGCGGGTCGCCCGTCTCGTCCGCCTCCAGAGGGAGGGCTGGGAGAACGACCCGGTCATGGAGGACGTGCTGATCCTGCGGCAGGCGGACGAAGCCGCCCGCACGGCCGGTCTGGACGCCGGGGTCCTGGAGGACTGGCGCACGGTGCTGGAACTCGTCTCGGCCGGCCACGCACGGCTGGGGGCTGTCGACTGACGACCATCTGCTCCCGGCCGAGGACTGTTGACTGACGGCCCGTCATGAGACCGTACGCGGATGACGTCGCCGTACGGACTCGAAGGCAGGGTCGCCATCGTGACCGGGGCCTCGCGCGGGATCGGGCTGGCCGTCGCCGAGGCGCTCCGCACTGCGGGGGCGCTGGTGTGCGTGACGGCTCGTGATCCGGACGGGGTGCGCAGGGCCGCCGAGGAACTCGGTGCCGTGGGGCTCGCGGGCTCGGTCGCCGATCCGGCGCATCTGCGGGAGCTGACCGGGCTGGCGCTGCGCGAGTTCGGGCGCATCGACATCGTGGTGAACAACGCGGCGACCAACCAGCCCTACGGCCCCCTCATGGACGCCGACCCGAACCGCTGGCGCGAGGCCTTCACCGTCAACGTCGAGGCACCGCTGCGGCTGGTGCAGCACGCGTGGCGGGCCTGGATGAGCGAGCACGGCGGCTCGGTGGTCAACATTTGCACCGAGGGCGCGGCCCACGTCGGCCCGAACGTGGGCGCGTACGGCACGAGCAAGGCGGCCCTGCTGCACCTCACCCGACAGCTCGCGGGCGAGCTGGCCCCGAAGGTGCGGGTCAACTCCGTCTCCCCGGGTCTCGTACGCACCGAGATGGCCCGCTTTGTGTGGGAGTCGGCGGAGGAAGAGCTGGCCGCCGGGCTCCCACTCGGCCGCATCGGCGAGCCCGAGGACATCGCACGGGCCGTCGTATGGCTGGCCTCGGACGCGGCGGACTGGATCACGGGGGCGGACCTGCTGGTGGACGGCGGTACACGGGTCAGAGCGGCGCACACGGCAACGGCGTACGCCGTGCATGAACGCCTGCGATCGCGTGCCCCGGGACAGGGCGCCCCCTAGCCCTCCACCTCGTCGACCAGTGCGCGGTCCCGGTCGACGTACGGGGTGGGTGCGCCTTGCGCCTCATGGCCGTTCGCCTCCGTGGCCCTCGGCGTCGATGACGTCGCGCTTGCCGGTGTGCTCGCGCTGGTCGAGCTCTGCCATCTCCGGGTGGTGCAGGTCGAAGGCGGGGGATTCGGAGCGGATGCGCGGCAGGACGGCGAAGTTGTGGCGAGGCGGGGGACAGGAGGTGGCCCATTCCAGGGAGCGGCCGTATCCCCAGGGGTCGTCGACCTCGATCCGCTCGCCGTACTTGGCGGTCTTCCACACGTTGTAGAGGAACGGCAGGGTGGACAGGCCGAGGAGGAAGGCGCCGATGGAGGAGACGGTGTTGAGGGCGGTGAAGCCGTCGGCGGCCAGATAGTCGGCGTAGCGGCGGGGCATGCCCTCGGCGCCGAGCCAGTGCTGGACGAGGAAGGTGGTGTGGAAGCCGACGAACAGGGTCCAGAAGTGGATCTTCTCCAGTCGGTGGTCGAGCATCGTGCCAGTCATCTTCGGCCACCAGAAGCTGAATCCGCCGAACATGGCGAAGACGATCGTGCCGAAGAGCACGTAGTGGAAGTGGGCGACCACGAAGTAGCTGTCGTGGACGTGGAGGTCCAGCGGCGGCGAGGCGAGCAGGATGCCGGTCAGGCCGCCGAAGAGGAACGTTACGAGGAAGCCGGCCGCCCACAGCATCGGTGGCTCGAACGAGACCGAGCCCTTCCACATCGTGCCGATCCAGTTGAAGAACTTCACCCCGGTGGGCACCGCGATCAGGAAGCTCATGAAGGAGAAGAAGGGCAGCAGCACGGCCCCGGTGGCGAACATGTGGTGCGCCCATACGGTCACGGACAGGCCAGTGATGGCGATGGTGGCGCCCACCAGCCCCATGTAGCCGAAGATCGGCTTGCGGGAGAAGACGGGGAGGATCTCGGTGATCACGCCGAAGAAGGGCAGGGCGAGAATATAGACCTCGGGGTGGCCGAAGAACCAGAAGAGGTGCTGCCACAGGATCGCTCCGCCGTTCTCCGGGTCGAAGATGTGCGCGCCGAACTTCCGGTCCACCTCCAGTGCGAACAGGGCGGCGGCCAGGACGGGGAAGGCGAGCAACACCAGTACCGAGGTGAGCAGTACGTTCCACGTGAAGATCGGCATGCGGAACATGGTCATACCAGGGGCGCGCATGCAGATGATGGTGGTGATGAAGTTGACCGCGCCGAGGATCGTGCCGAAGCCGGCCAGTGCCAGCCCCATGATCCACAGGTCGCCGCCGACATGGGCGGTGCGCTCGCCGCCGCTCAGGGGCGTGTAAGCGGTCCAGCCGAAGTCGGCGGCGCCCTGCGGGGTGAGGAAACTGCTCAGAACGATCAGCCCGCCGAAGAGGAACAGCCAGTACGAGAACATGTTCAGCCGCGGGAAGGCCACGTCCGGCGAGCCGATCTGTAGCGGCATGATCGCGTTGGCGAACCCCGCGAAGGTGGGGGTGGCGAACAACAGCAGCATGATCGTGCCGTGCATCGTGAACGCCTGGTTGTACTGCTCGGAGGACAGCGACTGCAGACCCGGCCGGGCCAACTCAGCCCGGATCGCCATCGCCAGCGCCCCGCCGATCAGGAAGAATCCGAAGGATGTGATCAGGTAGAGATGGCCGATCTTCTTGTGGTCGGTCGTGGTCAGCCAGGTGACGATGACCTGGCCTCTGCTGCGGCGTTCGGCCGCCGGGACCGGAGCAACGGGTTCGGTACGGGGCGCCATCAGTTCCCTCACTCGGCAGCAATCGGTGCGGTGCACGGGCAGGCCCTGCCTGCCTTCGCGTGGCGCAGCGCGTAACCAGCCCGGCGGAATTCAGTCCTGCCGATTCGGCACCACACCGGGGAGCGGCCCAATGGGGGCAGAATGGACGTGTGGCCCGTGGCCCCGTCAGCCGCCCCGGGGTCCTTCCCGACGCCCTGTGCGCGAGCCCTGATACGCGGCGCGGCGGGTCACGGCCAGGGCGCTGCCGGGGGTGAATCCGCGAGGGGTGTGCGCGTCCGAACCGCAGGGGCGGTTCGACAGCCGCCACCGCGCCCAGGCCCCTACCCTCGAAGACGCCCGACACCGCGCGGATCGGCCGCAGATCCCGTGCGCCGTACCGCTCCTCGCGGCCCCACCGGCAGTGCCACGAGTCCGTACGCCGACCAGCAACACGCGGGCGGGCCGGTCCGTCAGCGCACTCCAGACCGGACGGCGGACGAGCGCGCAGGGGACGGCACGCAGCAGCAAGCCCAGAAGCCCCCGGCGACCGGTGGTGAAGCGCAGGCGGAGGGGGTCGGCGGTCGCGTTCCAGGTGTCGTCCGCGACGCTCACGCCGACCAGCACGACACGCACTGTGTCGAAGATGTCGGTGCAGCTGATGAATTCCGCCGTCCGGCGGGTGGGAGCCAACAACAGCCGTTCCCCGTCGGCCCACTCCAGCATCACGTCGCTGCACGGCCCGAACGGCGACCGCAGCCAGCGCCCCAGCACGACGCGCGTACCGGAGGAGGTACCCAGGCCCGCGATCCAGCCGTCGAAACGCAGTCGTGGGTGTCGCGTGGCTTCGCCGAAGATCCGGCTCATCCGTTGGCTTCCGGGAGACAGGGCCTGGAAGCCCCGAGCCGTACGTGCCTGACTCCTTTCGAGAAATGCACGAGAGGCTCACCGACGGGTGAGGGGAGGCCTGCCGCAGTGGTCAGCGTCTCCTCCATGACATCGACCGTGGCGTCGGTCAGCGGCCACGGTTCGTGCTCCACGGGCGTCTCCCAGAGAACCCCCAGTCGGCGGGTGTACGCCCGCCACCGCGAGGTCAGCCACACGTCCCGCTCCGTAGGCGCGATGGGATCTCCGTGACGGACGACGAGGCGGTAGGAACGCCCCCCCCGTTATCTTCTTCGCGGTCCTGCAAGAGGACTGCTGGCCTCCGGGCCCGGCATGACTGGTCCCCCCTGTCGAACCGATGACCTGGGGGGTGGTGCCACCGGGCCCGAGAGGCGCCGTTGGAGACGCTGATGAGAGGTCCGACTACCGCCCCGCCGAGCGCAACGCCCGGCCGTACGCGGGCGGCAGGTCTGCATAACGTGGATGCGCGCACGACGCCAACGCCCAGGCCAGCACGCACGACATCCGTTCGGGAGGACGGCTTGAACGACAGCGACGAGATAGGCGTCTTCCTCGGCCTGGACGTGGGCAAAAGCGCCCACCACGGCCACGGACTCACCCCAGCAGGCAAGAAGGTCTTCGACAAACAGCTGCCCAACACCGAACCGAAGCTGCGGGACGTCTTCGACAAGCTGAAGACCAAGTTCGGCACCGTCCTGGTGATCGTGGACCAGCCGGCCTCCATCGGCGCTCTGCCTCTGTCCGTCGCCCGGGACGCGGGCTGCAAGGTCGCCTACCTGCCCGGCCTGGCGATGCGGCGGATCGCCGACCTCTACCCCGGCGAGGCGAAAACCGACGCGAAGGACGCCGCGGTGATCGCGGACGCGGCCCGCACCATGCCAAACACCCTGCGCTCGCTGGAACTGACCGACGAGATCACCGCCGAGCTGACCGTGCTGGTGGGCTTCGACCAGGATCTCGCGGCCGAGGCCACCCGCACCTCCAACCGGATCCGCGGCCTGCTCACCCAGTTCCACCCGTCGCTGGAACGAGTCCTGGGCCCGCGTCTGGACCACCAAGCCGTGACCTGGCTGCTCGAACGCTACGGATCCCCGGCCGCGCTGCGAAAGGCCGGACGCCGCAGGCTGGTCGAGGTGATCCGCCCGAAGGCCCCGCGCATGGCGAAGCGGCTGATCGACGATGTCTTCGACGCGCTCGACGAGCAGACCGTCGTCGTCCCGGGCACCGGCACCCTCGACATCGTGATCCCGTCGCTGGCCCGCTCCCTCGGCGCCGTCCATGAACAACGCCGGGCGACAGAAGCCCAGATCAGCACCCTGCTGGAGGACCACCCTCTTGCCAAGGTCCTGACCTCGATGCCAGGGGTCGCGGTCAGGACCGCCGCAACACTGCTGGTCACCGTCGGCGACGGCACCAGCTTCCCCACCGCCGCCCACCTGGCCTCCTACGCCGGCCTTGCCCCGACCACGAAGTCCTCCGGGACCTCGATCCACGGCGAACATGCCCCACGCGGCGGCAACCGGCAGCTCAAACGCGCGATGTTCCTCTCCGCGTTCGCCGCCCTGCACGACCCCGCCTCCCGCACCTACTACGACAAGTGCCGCGCCCGCGGGAAGACCCACACGCAGGCACTTCTCCGCCTGGCCCGGCAACGGATCAACGTGCTCTTCGCGATGCTCCGCGACGGCACCTTCTACGAACCCCGAACCCCACGCCTCGCTTGACCAAAGACATAGAGGCACCCCCCGGTCCACCTGGAACCGGCGTACGAGACGGTGTCCGCGCTCGTGGTGATGCTCAGGCTGCCGGGGTTGTACGGCGCGCCGATGACCCGAGCCGCCACCATCAGGGGAAAGGCGACCTCGATGGACAGGAACCACAGCCCGTCCCGCCCGTTCCGATGGCGGACGTAGGTGCGCAGATTGGTCTCCTCGAAGGTCGGGAGTCCGGGCATCGCGGCGGGGACGCCGGGAGGGCGCACGTCCGCCATGACGAAGGGGGTGAGCCCCACCCAGGCGGCTCCGTCGTACTCGTCCACCACAAGTTCCTCGGGCAGCAGGGCCTGAACCACCTCCGGCCGGAAGGGCCAGTGGATGAACGTCTGGGTCAGCCAGCTTGCCCGCAGGGCCGGCACCCGCACCCTCTGCTCCGCTCCATAAGCCACCACAGTCGGCGAGTCCCCACCCACGGTCGGGGAAAACGCCCAAGTCACGGGCCCGGGACTGCCGTTCCGCAGCCGAGGTCAGGGGATCAGCTGCGTGTTTCGTGCGGGCCCGTGCCATTCGAGGAACAGGACGGTGGCGTCGTCGGAGAGGCTGCCGTGGTGGTGGTCGAGAACCGCCCGCATGAGCCGGCGCAGCGTTTCGGGGACGGGCAGCCCGTCGGCGTGGTGTCGAATGATGAAGTCGGTGAACTGGGCGAGGCCGAATTCACGGCCGCGGAGGTCGCGGGCTTCGGTGATGCCGTCGGTGTGGAACAGCAGCCGGTCACCGGGCTGCAGTTGCTCGGTGCACACCGTGACATCGAGTCCGAGGCTGGTGCCCATGGGGTGTGCCGGCCGGCATCGCAGGGTGGTCGTCCAGCGGCCGTCACGGATCAGTACGGGGGGATGGTGGCCGCGGTTGATCCAGGTGAGGGAGCCGGTGGCGGCGTCGAGGTCGGCGAGGATCCCGGTCACGTAGCGCTGGATGCCGAACTCCTGCGACAGGGCCTGCTCGATGCGTTCGCTGATGGTGGCCAGATCGGTGCCCTGGCGGCGTTCGGCCCGGCAGGAGGCAACGGCCAGGTTGGCGGTCAGGCCGGCGGCGGTGTCGTGGCCCATGGCGTCGAAGATCGCCAGATGGACGGTGTCGCCGGCCACGGCGTAGTCGAAGGCGTCGCCGGCGATGTCGTACGCGGGTTCCATGGCGGCCGCGATCACCACATGACGGTTGGCGTGGCTCAGGGGAGGAGTGAGCTTCCACTGCATCTCGGCGGCGACGTTCATGGGCTGCCCGCGCACGAGGCGCGCGTAGGAGTCGCTGAAGGGGCGCTTGCTGACCAGCAGGTGACCCATCAGTGAGGCGAGGTGGCGCATCGCCGCGTCCGGCCCGTCGGCGGCGGCCTCGACGCGGAGAACGGCCAGGCGTTCCGTGCCGTCCAGCACCGGCACCCAGTACACGCGGCGCTCTCCGGCGGGTTCCGGGCCGGACAGCGTGCGCGTGTACCGGAAAGCCCGCCCCGGCAGGGAGGACTCGATCGGGTACTCGTGGCCTCCCTCCCACGCGTCCAGGCCCCGCCCGGTCAGTTCCCGCAGCGTCACCTGGCGCAGGTCGGCCACGTAGAGCCGGGCGTTGTGCAGGCCGCCGACGGCAGCGTGCTCGGCCAGCAGATCGGGCAGGTCCTCCAGCGCGGCCAGGTGCGCGTCGTCCAGAAGCCCGCCCAGCATCAGCGCTGTACCGTCGCCGGTCATGATCACCGCCTCGGCCCGGGTACCGGGAAGCAGGAAGGTGTGGGCCAGCAAAGCGCTGGTACCACGAGGCTACCGTCGGCAGTACCGAACATCGGCACCTTCCGGGTACCGATCCCGTCGGCGGCCGGGCCCCGGCCGCCGACGGGCCGGACGAACACAGATCAGTCGAGGCCCATCGCCTTACGGACGGCGTCCCGGGTGCGGTCCATCAACGCGGCGACCGGACCGAGCGCCACGTTGGCCGCCGCGGACTCCACGCCCGGGTGCGGGTGGGTGGGCGCCATGGCCTCCGCTGCCTTGATGCCCTTGGCCAGTGAGGCGAGAGTCGAGGTGTCGGCGCTGCGCCGGATGTGGATGAACTCGTAGCGTTCCTCCGCGCGGGCGTGCTCCTGGACCTCGGTGCGCAGCGCCAGCAACTGGGGCATGAACTTGGGGTCCTTGGTGTCCATACCGTCCAGAGCGCTCAGCGTCTCCTTCGCCGAGCGCTCCTCCCGCAGACGCTCGTCCACGATGTCGTCCCCGGCCGTGACGTTGCGCCGGACGAACGGGTGCACCACCTCTTCCTCCGCCGTCTCATGGACGGCGAGCAGGCGCACCAGCCGACGGAAGGCCTCCTGCCGTTCGTCCCCGGAGCCTGCCTCGACCTCGTCGAAGAGATTGCGGATGTCCCCGTGCTGACGCATGAGGAGGGCCACTACATCGTCGTCCAAGGCGGCGTCCTCGCCGGCCTGCGGCGTGTGAAGCTCGGACATGGCGGGCCTCCTCACTTCTCCCGCAGGGCGGGGTCAGGGTGTTCGCCTTCGGTCTCGATGCGGTACTCGCGCCCGAACATCTCGTCGTGCTCTGCCATCACCCGTTCGCTGGGCGGCTCCTCGCCACCGTGGATCTGCTCCTGCATCCGCTCGAACCGCTCGTGCGCCTCCTGTACGTAGCCGGCGCCGAGCGTGGTCAGGTCGATCTGGGTGTCCAGCAGTTCGCGGAGGTAGCCCTTGTTCGGCTCGAAGGTCAGCACGTCGGGCAGCTGCGGCGCCAGGACCGACCCGGGGTCCCGGCCGTCGTGACGGCGCATCAGGTCACAGGCGATGTGCAGGTGTTCCAGCTCCTGGTTCAGGTGCAGCTCCCAGATGGCCTTCACCTTGGGGTCGCTCTCCTGCTCCATGAAGGAGTAGTAGAGGTAGCACTCGTTGTACTCGTGGCTGACGAGCTGCTCCCACCAGGTCTCGCCCGGGTCGACGAGGGACTCGTAGTGGGTGACGTGCTCCTCCTCGATGAGGCCGATCTCCTGGTAAAGCTGGCGGGCGATCGGCTCCATGTACTGTGGGCCGACGTTCATGTAGAAGTTCATGGTCTGCTGCTCCGCCGACATGATCGTCAACGCGTGCAGCTTCGACAGCGGGTCGGTGCGCATGGTGTCGTAGGGGTCGCGCACGTTGTCGGTCGGGTGACGGTGGTGGAACTTCGTGGGCCGTCCCGGCATCACCTCGGTCAGGCCCTCGACGATCGACTCCGCCTTGCGGTGCTCGATCATCTCGTAGAGGTTGGCGTACCGGTACAGGTGGTCGAAGTCCTCGAGCACACCGAACTGGTAGGCCTGCTTCAGGTACGGATCCGGTTCCATCCGGGCGACCCAGGCCGTGAGATCGACCGCCACCTGCTCGTAGGCGATGGTGGTCTCCAACACCGAAGACACCCCGGGAAGCAGCCAGTTGACCGCTTTCTGCTGCTGGTGCTCGATGTAGCGGACCTCGGCCAGCTGCCGTTTGACCTCGGGATCGACCGTGTTGCGGGCCAGTTGATGACTGAACAGGATCGACTCGACCTCAATGCCGTTCATCGTGATGATCCGGCAGCGGGTGTAAGGATCACCGTGGTCGGGGTCGATCGGCTTGACGTTCAGCTCGCGCCAGTTCCTGAGCTGACGGTCCAAGGGGATACCGCGTTGATCCAGGGGATTGAAGGTCACCTGTGCCTCCTGACAGCCGATGGTGGATACGGCGGGTCTCCCACTTCGAGGAGATCACTCTCCGCAGGGAAAATGTCAGCCATGTTCGGCGCCCGGGCACGAGCCCGGGCTTCCCCGCCGGGCCGCTACTGGCCGTCACTCGGTCGGCGGCCCGGCACAAGGCACCTGAACGCTCGGCCACGGCTCCTCGGCAGGGTTGCGTGGCGGTGCCGGGGCAACAACGGTCGCGGACGCACCCGCCGGCACCGCCCGGTACGGACAGGTGGCTGGCAGTGACGATCAACCGTGAACCAGGCGACCTGCGGCGGCCTTCTCCAGGGTGGTGAGGACGTCCTCGCCCATGTGCGTCCCGGCAGCGTCGTCATGGGCGCGCGCGGTGGTGGAATCGATACTGACCAAGGACAGATCCACCTCACCCCGCTTCGCGGCTTCCGCGATCAGGCCCTCCAGCAGGGCCTTGAAGACACCCGCGTCACGCCACTGCCGGAAGCGGTTGTGACCGGTCGACCAGGCGCCGAACTCCATCGGCATCTCCCGCCACTGCCCGCCGGTCCTGAACCGCCAGATCACGCCCTCGAACTGCTGCAGCAGCCGCTCGGGATACGGGCCGTACTCACCGGTCGGCAGGTACGGCCCGATGAACTCCCATTCCTCATCAGTCAGTTGCACTCGCGTCACGCAAGAAGACCTACGGTCCAGACCCCGCCACAAGAGCGAATGCCACAGATTGATCACGACTCGATACGTGCCCTAGGGGCAATGCTGTGACTCTGTTGGCGATCTTGCCGGGGATGCTGACAGGTCGTCTGTTCGGCGGTTTGCTGGGATGAGGCGGGGTGGTTCCGGGGAGAGNGTGACTCTGTTGGCGATCTTGCCGGGGATGCTGACAGGTCGTCTGTTCGGCGGTTTGCTGGGATGAGGCGGGGTGGTTCCGGGGAGAGGGCCGGAGATGTCCTTGCGGGCCAGGAGTTACCAACGGATCCCGACGCGAACGGTGTTGACGGCGTGGGCGGCGTGCCCGAAGGGCACGCCGGCGATGCTGATGCGGGACCGGCTGGATGTGGTGTTCAAGGACGAGGAGTTCGCGGACCTGTTCCCCAAGGACGGTCGACCGGGCTTGTCGCCGGGGCAGTTGGCGCTGGTGTCGGTGCTGCAGTTCGCGGAGAACCTGTCCGACCGTGCGGCCGCGAACGCGGTCCGCACCAGGATCGACTGGAAATACGCGATGGGCCTGGAGCTGGACGATCCCGGCTTCGACCATTCGGTGCTGTGCGAGTTCCGGGCCCGGCTGGCCGAGGCCGACGCCGCGGACCGGCTGCTGCAGGTGATGCTGCACCGGCTGGCCGAGGCCGGACTGCTCAAATCCGGCGGACGGCAGCGCACCGACGCGACCCACGTGCTCGCGGCGGTACGCACGCTCAGCCGGCTGGAGCTGGTCGGCGAGAGTCTGCGGGCCGCTCTGGAACAGCTCGCCCAGGCGGACCCGGACTGGCTGCTGCCGCTGGTCGAGCCGGAGTGGGACAAGCGCTACGGGCGCAAGGTGGAGATCGGCAAGGTCCCCGGCGGGAAGGCCGGGGTCACCGCCCTGGCAGAGGCCATCGGCCGGGACGGGCAGAAGATCCTGGCCGCCGCGTGGGCGGCCGGCGCCCCGACCAGGCTCCGGACACTGACGCAGGTGGAGATCCTGCGCCGGGTCTGGGTGCACCACTATTACTGGGACGCCCGCGGGCTGCTGCGCTGGCGCGACGGCCACGCGCTGCCACCCGCGTCGCTGCGGTTCGATTCCCCGTACGACACCGATGCGCACTACTGCGTCAAACGGGACACCACCTGGTCCGGCTACCGCACCCATTTCACCGAAACGTGCACGTCAGAACTGCCGGAGGTGGTCGTGCACGTGGCCACCACGATCGCCCCGGTCCAGGACGGCAAGCTCACCGCCCAGATCCACGACGACCTCGCGGCGATCGACCTCACTCCGGCCGAGCACGCGGTCGACGCCGCCTACGTCAGCCCCGTGCAGATCGAACGCGCCCGGCGGGTGCACGGCATCACCCTGCTCGGCCCGGTCGCACCCGACCACAGCCACCAGGCCAAAAGCGGAGCCGGGTTCGACAAGGCCGCCTTCTCGATCGACTGGGAGCACCGCCGGGCCACCTGCCCCCAGGGCAACCTCAGCCGCGAGTGGCGGCCTCTGCGCATCAGCGGGCACGACTACATCCAGGTCAAGTTCGACAAGGCCAATTGTCTGGCCTGCCCCGTGCGCCCGCAGTGCACCGACGCGGTCAGTGGTCCGCGCTCACTCGCGCTGCTGCCCACCCGCGAACTGCATGAGATCCAGCAGCACAACCGTCTCGACCAGCGCACCGAGGACTGGCAGCGCCGGTACGCGATCCGCGCCGGCGTCGAAGCCACCCTCTCCCAGAACGTCCACGCCTACGGCCTGCGCCGAACCCGCTACCGCGGCCTGCCGAAAACGCACATCGGGCACGTCCTGACCGCACTGGCCTGCAATGTCACCCGCATCGCCGACTGGATCGCCGAACCGACCCGTCCCCGACGGGCACCCAGCCACTTCCGCGCCCTCTGTACCGCCCTCAACTGACCCCGGCAAGATCGCCAACAGAGTCACGGCATTGNCGTCCCCGACGGGCACCCAGCCACTTCCGCGCCCTCTGTACCGCCCTCAACTGACCCCGGCAAGATCGCCAACAGAGTCACGGCATTGGGGCTAGGGGCGCGGGGAACTGCGCGACCAGCCACACCCGACCCGCAGCCTCACGACGGCGCCCAGACACCCTGCTCAAGTCCCGCGCAGCGACCCGTTACCACTTGCCGGGCGCGTAGTCCTTCAAAAAGACCCCGTACAGATCCTCGCCCTGCTCACCGCGCACGATCGGGTCGTACACGCGGGCCGCCCCGTCGATCAGATCGAGGGGCGCGTGAAACCCCGCGTCGGCGAGGCGCATCTTGTCCGGGTGAGGCCGCTCGTCGGTGATCCAGCCGGTGTCGACGGCGGTCATCAGGATGCGGTCCTTCTCGAACATCTCCTGGGCGCTGGTGCGGGTGAGCATGTTGAGCGCGGCCTTGGCCATGTTCGTGTGCGGGTGGCCCGCGCCCTTGTAGCCACGGTTGAAGACACCCTCCATGGCGGAGACGTTCACGATGTACGTGCGGTTCGCCCGGGCGGCCGCCATCGCCGCGCGCAAACGGCTGATGAGGATGAACGGCGCGGTGGAGTTGCAGAGCTGGACCTCCAGGAGCTCGACCGGCGTGACCTCCTCTACGGCCTGGATCCAGCTGTTGGTGTCGTGCAGGTCGGGCACGAGGCCGCCCGCGTCGATGGCCGTACCGGCGGCGATCCGCTCAAGCGAGGCGGAGCCGGACACCAGGGCCAGGTCGGTGACGTCCTGCGCGGTCAGCGCGCTGCCCCCGGCGACGGGAAGCGCGGCCACGGCGCCGGAGCCGAAGGTGCCGATCACCTCGGCGGGCGGCAGTTCACCGGCGGGCAGCGGTCCCGACTCGGCGGCGAGCAGTTCGCTGTAGGCACCCGGGGAGCGGCGTACGGTCTGGGCGGCGTTGTTGATCAGGATGTCGAGCGGGCCCGCGGCGGCGACCGAGTCGGCGAGGGCGACCACCTGGGCCGGGTCGCGCAGGTCGATGCCGACGATCTTCAGCCGGCCGATCCACTCGTCGCTGTCGGGCATGGCCTTGAAGCGGCGGATCGCGTCGTTCGGGAAGCGCGTGGTGATCGTGGTGTGCGCCCCGTCGCGCAGCAGCCTGAGCGCGATGTACATGCCGATCTTGGCGCGGCCGCCGGTGAGCAGCGCGCGCTTGCCGGTGAGGTCGGTGCGGGCGTCGCGGCGGGACCGGTTCTCGGCGGCGCAGTTCTGGCAGAGCTGGTGGTAGAAGTAGTCGACCTCGACGTACCGGGTCTTGCAGGTGTAGCAGGAGCGCGGGCGCTGGAGTATCCCCGCGATCTGGCCCTCGTCCGTCACCGACGACGGCAGGATGCCCTCGGTCTCGTCGTCGATGCGCTGGGCGGAGCCGGTGGCCGTGGACTCGGTGACCGCCTTGTCATGGGCGGTCTTGGCGGCCCTGCGCTCCTGGCGGCGGCGCTGCTTGACCGTGCGGTAGACGCCCGCGGTGGCGCGGCGCACGGCGACGGCGTCGGGGTGGTCGACCTCCAGCTTGTCGAGTTCCTCGAGCACGCTGAGGCAGACGGCCAGCCGCTCCGGGTCGATGCCGGGACCGTACGAGCCTGCCGGGGCCTCTGCCGTGTCCACGGCGGGGGCCGCCTGGCTGTCCTCTGTCACCGTCATCGCCGTTGCCGTTCCTCAGGTTCCGCGCCGCGCTCGAACCGCGCTCGCTTTCGAAGGCGGAATTTTACGGAGCTCAGGGCAAAGGCACCAAACCCGCGGTGATCACCGGCCGTTTCCGGGCCCGGAGAAGCCACCTGTTCCGGGCCCAGGGAAGGCGACCGCAGCCCGCCACTGGACCCGGAGGCGACGGTTCAGGGCACGCAGGCGGCGAGCAGCTCCTCCACCTCGGCGGTCAGTGCCTTGGCGAACCGGTCGAGGTCCGGCACGGCCTCCGCGTCGGCGACGAGCCCGTAGTGGACGCGCCCGCGGAACGTGGAGACCGCGACCGCCAGGGACTGACCGCGGGCCAGCGGGGCGAGCGGATAGACCTCGGTCAGCGGGCAGCCGCCGAGCTTCATGCCGAGGCTGGGCAGCGGCACGCTGGTGACCAGGATGTCGAAGAGCAGCCGGGCCGCCTGGCCGACGACCGGCCCGCCGAGCCGGTGGCCGAGTGCCGGAACGTGGTCGGCGAGCAGCGCGACGGCACCCGCGCCCCGGTTGGGGCCCGCGTCCTTGTTGCGGTTCATGGCCGTACGCACCGTGTCGAGCCGTCCGAGCGGGTCCGGGTCGTCGACGGGAAGCCGTATCAGGTAACCGGAGAGCCGGTTGCCCTGCGGATGCGCGGTGCGCGGACGGCGCCGCGAGACGGGGATCAGGGCCCGGGGCGCCACGCCCTCGCTGCCGTCGCCGCGCTCGTCCAGCCAGCGGCGCAGGGCGCCGGCGACGACGGCGATCAGGACGTCGTTGACGGTGCCGCCCGCGCTCTTGCGGATCTTGTGCACCTCGTCGAGATCCACGTTCACGCCCGCGATGCGGCGGGTGCCGGTCGGCTCCGAGACCAGGGCGGAGGAGGACCGTACGCCCCAGGTGGCGCGGGCCACGGAGGCTCCGATGTCGAGGGCCCGGCTCACGTCGGAGAGTGTGCCGCGGACGAAGCCGGGCAGCTTGCGCACGTCGGGGAGGAAGCCTCGCGAGGGTTCCTCGGGGCGCGGGCGGGGCGTGGGCATGTCCATGGGGTCGAGGACTGCCGCCGCGAGCGTCAGGGCCCGCAGCCCGTCGGCCAGGGCGTGGTGGAACTTGAAGAGCACGGCGAAGGAGGTGCCGTCCACGCCGGGCACGACGTGGGCCTCCCACGGGGGCTTGCCGCGCTCCAGCGGGCGCTGCATGATCGCGCCCGCGGCCTCGTGGAAGTCCGCGGCGGGGGCGTGCAGCCGAACGTGGTCGAACGGCTCGAAGTCCGGGGCGGGCTCGCGGGCGGCGCCTCCGAAGGCGAGCGGTCGGCGCAGATCGAAGGCCAGCGGCTGCCGCAGGTCGAGCGGCTGCCAGACGTCCCGGATCCTCATGCGCAGCCCGGGAACACCGGCCGCGCGGGCCGCGAGCAGGTCCGCCGCGTGCGGGGCCGCGGCGGGCGAGTTGGCCGCGAAGACCCCGAGAGCCCCGAGGTGCATCGGGTGCTCGGCGGACTCGATGTTCCAGAACGCCAGGTCGAGTGGTGCGAGAAGGTCAGAGGTCAAGGGCTTGGCTCTCGCGTCGACGACGGGTGAGCAAGCAGTCAAACCCGCCTGGGCGATTACGGTCAAGTACGATCAAGCTACGCACAGTTAACAGCAGATTAAGTCCGGCCGCCGGTGAAAGGGGGCGGGACTCGTGTGGCCTATGAGGTCCCGTCAGGGTGGGCGGAATCACTTCAGGGCGGCGGCGCGGCGTCCACGGCCGTGCCCGCCAGGACCGCCAGTGAGCCGCCCCCGGCCAGCCCGGCGGCGCGGACAGCGGGAGCGGCGAGGCCGCCGCCCTGCTTGGCGGCAGCCGTCACCCCCGGCCCCGTGCAGGCGCCGGGTCCATCGCATGCGGAAGGCCTCCGTTGTCGGTCTCATACGGAAGACCTCCGTCCTCGTCGGGTCAGGCAGCCGGGCAACCCGCCGGGGCTGCCTGGGACGCGTCGCGGATCAGCGCCTCGTGCGCGGCCTTCAGCCGTGGCACGTCCGGCTTGATCACCTTGCGGTCGTACGTCATGAGACCGTTCAGCTCGCCCTCCACATCGGATATCTGGGTGTAGACGGCGCCGTTGCCACCCAGGCAGACCAGCGCACGCACCTCGGCGAGGCGGGCCACGTAGTCGTCGCCCCGTCGGGCGCGGGCAGCAGGGCGGGGCTCGGACAGCCGTGCTCGTCCACGAGGTCGCCGGTGCCGCCGTCGGCCCCCAGGTTGAGGCCCGACATGTCGTTGACCGGCCGCGTCGGGTCCCAGGCCTTGGTCTGTTCGGCGCGCGTCCTGTCCGAGCTCATGACAAGCCAACAGGCTCCTCAGGTCTGCCGGGGAGCGAGTGCCGCGAGGCCGGCGCGGACCGCGGCCGCGCTCTCGTCGAGCTCGGCACGCTCGCGCACCCGCCAGTCCGCGTCGATCCGGAAGTCGTCCCCGAGGAAGCGGGGGAAGACGTGCAGGTGCACGTGGAAGACCTCCTGCATGGCGGCCTCGCCGTCGGCCAGAAAGAAGTTGATGCCACAGCAACGCAGGGGTGAGCGACGCAGCGCACGGGCGAGCCGGTGGGCCACCACCCATACATGGGCACCCAGGGTCTCCTCGAGGTCCTCCAAGCCGACCGCATGCGCCTTGGGGACGACGAGGAGATGGCCGGGCGTGACGGGTTGGAGGTCCATGAAGGCCACTACCGCCTCGTCCTCGTAGACGGTGCTGGCCTCGGCCTCACCTTGCGCAATGGCGCAGAAGACGCACTCGCTCACGACCCGGCTCTCTCCGCGACGACCGTCTACGACACCTGCTGGCCCTTCCCGAGGGCGATCACGCCGCCCTTGGAGACCGTGTAGAGCTCCTCGTCCCGTTCCGGGTTGACGCCGATCGTCGCTCCCGGGGGCACCTGTACGTTCTTGTCGAGGACCGCGCCGCGGACGACGGCGCCCCGGCCGATGTGCACGTTGTCGTGCAGGACCGAGCCCTGGACGACGGCGCCCGGGTCGACGACGACGCCCGGCGAGAGGACCGAGCGGGTGACCTGGCCGCGGATCAGGCAGCCCGCGCTGATGATGGACTCGCTGGCTATGCCGCCCGCGTTGAACCGGGCAGGCGACAGCTGGCCGGAGTGGGTGTAGATGGGCCAGCTGCGGTTGTAGAGGTTGAAGGCGGGCCGCTCTGCGATCAGGTCCATGTGGGCGTCGTAGTACGCGTCGAGGGTGCCGACGTCACGCCAGTAGCCCTGGTCGCGGACGGTCTCGCCGGGCACGTGGTTCTGGCTGAAGTCGTACAGCTGGGCCTCGCCGCGGTCGGTGAGCTGCGGCAGGATCGAACCGCCCATGTCGTGTACGGAGTTCTCCTCCTCGGCGTCCCGCTGGAGCGCCTCGATCAGGGCCTTGGTGGTGAAGATGTAGTTGCCCATCGAAGCGAAGACGGACTCGGGGTCGTCGGGCAGGCCCGGCGGGTCCGCGGGCTTCTCCAGGAAGCTGTCGACGGTCAGGCCATCGGTTCCGGGGGCGATGACGCCGAAGGACGACGACTCGCCTCTCGGCACCCGTATCCCGGCGACGGTCACGCCCGCCCCGCTGTCCATGTGCTGGGTGAGCATCTGCCGCGGATCCATGCGGTACACGTGGTCGGCGCCGAACACCGCGACGTACTCGGGCTGTTCGTCGTGCACGAGGTTCAGCGACTGCAGGATCGCGTCGGCGCTGCCCAGGTACCAGCGCGGGCCGAGCCGCTGCTGCGCCGGGACCGGTGTCACGTAGTTGCCCAGGAGGCTGGACATCCGCCAGGTCGTGGTGATGTGCCGGTCGAGCGAGTGCGACTTGTACTGCGTCAGGACGCAGATCCGCAGGACGTCGGCGTTCACGAGATTGGAGAGTACAAAGTCCACCAGGCGATACGTTCCGCCGAAAGTGACCGCGGGTTTCGCGCGGTCCGCGGTCAGGGGCATCAGGCGTTTGCCTTCTCCGCCCGCCAGTACGATTCCCAGCACCGAAGGTCCACCGCGTCGCATGCCGCCGCCCCTCTACCCGCCCGGTTTGTGCCACTTTCTCGAACTACACCTGTCAGAGGACTACCCCTCTTTGAGAAGTTCCTCGTACAGCTGGACCGTGCGCCGGGCCACCGCGTCCCAGCCGAACTCCCGCACCGCCCGCTCCCGTCCGGCCTCGCCCATGCGCCGGGCGGCCTCCGGATCGGCGAGCAGCGAGTCGAGGGCACGCGCTAACTGCGCCTCGAAATCGTCCTCGACGGAGACCAGCAGACCGGTCTCGCCGTCGGCGACGACTTCGGGGATCCCGCCCACCCGCGAGGCCACGACGGCCGTTCCGCAGGCCATCGCCTCCAAGTTGACGATGCCCAGGGGCTCGTACACCGAGGGGCAGACGAACACGGCGGCGTGCGTGAGGAGTTGGATCACGTCCGGACGCGGCAGCATCTGCGGGATCCAGAACACGCCCTCGCGTACGCGGCTGAGCTCCTGGAACAGATCGCGGAACTCCTGGTCGATCTCCGCGGTGTCCGGGGCGCCCGCGCACAGCACGACCTGCGCGGCCGGGTCGATGTCCCGTACCGCGCGCAGCAGATAGGGCACGCCCTTCTGGCGGGTGATGCGGCCGACGAACAGCACGAACGGGCGGCTCGGGTCGAGACCGATGCGGTCGATGACGTCCGTTCCGTGGTCCGGCTTGTAGAGGGAGGTGTCGATGCCGTTGTGCACGACGCGCACCTTCGCCGGGTCCAGGGACGGATAGCAGCCGAGGATGTCCTCGCGCATGGCCCCGGAGACGGCGATCACCGCGTCGGCGGCCTCGACGGCGGTGCGCTCCGCCCAGCTGGAGAGGGCGTAGCCGCCGCCGAGTTGCTCGGCCTTCCAGGGGCGCAGCGGCTCCAGGGAGTGGGCGGTCATGACGTGCGGGATGCCGTACAGCAGTTTCGCGAAGTGGCCGGCGAGGTTCGCGTACCAGGTGTGCGAGTGGACCAGTTCGCGGCCTTCGAGGGCGGCGGCGATGGAAAGGTCCACGGAGAACGTGCGCAGCGCGTCGTTCGCGCCGTCGAGCGTGGGCCAGGGCCGGTGCCGTACGACTCCGCCAGAGGCACCCTCGCCCCAGCAGTGCACGTCGAGGTCGGTGAGGGGCCTCAACTCCCGGGCGAGGAACTCGACATGGACCCCCGCACCGCCGTACACGTCCGGCGGGTACTCCCGGGTCAGCAGTCCCACTCGCACCCGGAACCCCCTGTCTCAGCGGCTGACTCCCTCATGGTCACCCAGAAGTGGCCCGTGGGGAAGACCGCAACGGAAGCCCGCGGTCATGACGCTGCCCGCCGCGGCGGAATCGGGCTCAGACGCGACGGGGAGGACGTACGAAGCAGCAGTCGCCGCATACGCCGCCGCCGGGGACCCGGTAGTAGAGGCAGCAGCTGCGCCTGCGGAACACCGTGCCGTTCAGGGTGCCGGTGTCCCGCAGGTCGGGGTGGTCGAGGAGTTCGGCGGCGAGTGTGCGGGCGCGATCGCCCGCCTCGGTACGGCCGTTGGCGCGGGACCACTTGTCGAGTTCGCGTGCGGCGCCCGCGAGGGCCGAGGCGGCGTTGCCCCACAACAGGCCCGCGGAGACGGGGTGCCGGGCCCGCAGCGCCGCCGCGAGGGGGTCGAGGTGGCCGTGCTGCACGACCTGCCGGATCGTCGCCGCGTCGCCGGGGAGCGCGCGCACCTCGGCCAGCCACAGGTCGTCGGGCGCGCTGCCGTCCACGTCCCAGCGCAGCAGCCGGGGGTCGAGATCGGGCACCTGCCCGTAGAGCGCGGCCGCGCCCAGAGCCACCGACCACAGCCGGGCGGCAAGCCCCTGCTGCGCCACCGAGACCCCGATCCGCGTCTCGGGGGCGTCCAGCAGCCGTACGACCTTGCGGACACGGAAAGTGAGCGGATCCGACTCGTCGGTGACGCTTTGTGTCGCGTAGGCCTCCGCGAGCGTCGGCAGCGGCGGCCGTCCTGTGCGCAGGGCGAAGAAACCTTCGAGGGAGGCGAGTCGGGCGAGATCGGGGTCGAGGTCCACAGAGATCAAGTACACCAAGCGGGCATAAGGGAGCCACTAGGGGGGTTGTAGTCGCTGCACCCAACCTGGGGAGGAGTGGGCGTAGGTCGTACTCCATCGGCAGTAGGACCCAATGAATCCTCAGGTACGACGACACGGGAGCTTTTGCGAGGGATCGTATTAACCATGGAAGCCGACCGTTCGCCGCGCCGGACGCTCCGCTCACCGGAGCCGGTCCGCCACACGAGGAGGAGTGACACATGAACGCCCTCGTGCTGTCGGTGCTGCTCTCTCTCGTCTCCGCCGTCGCCTACGCCGGCGGGGCCATCGTGCAGGAGCGGGTCGCGGCGAACACGCCCGACACGACGTACGCTCCCATGCGCCAGCTCGTCTGGTGGGCCGCGGTGGGTCTGAACGGCCTCGGCGGGCTGCTGCACGTGGTGGCGCTCGCCTACGGACCGCTCAGCCTGGTCCAGCCGCTGGGTGCGCTGACCATCGTGTTCGCGCTTCCCATGGCGGCGCTCTTCGTGCGCCGCAAGGCCGGAGCGACCGCCTGGCGGGGCGCGATCATGGCGACGGTCGGCCTGGCCGGTCTCCTCGCGCTGGTCGGCACGGCCGACTCGCAGTCCCTCAACAGCACCCAGCGCGTGGTGGTGGCCCTGGTCACCGGCGGCGTGGTGGTGGCCCTGATGATGGCGGCCCGCGCGGCGCACCGGCACCCGGCCGTACGCAGTGTGCTGCTGGCCATCGCGGCGGGCGTCGCCTTCGGTATGTCGTCGGTGTTCACGAAGTCGGTCGCGGTGGACTGGACGGGCGGCGTCTCGCTCGTCGATGTACCGAGCCTGGCCGTGATCGGCGTCCTGGGGACCGCCGGGATGCTGCTGTCGCAGGCGTCCTACCGGGGCGCCGGACTCGCGGCGCCGCTGGCCACGCTGACCGTCGTGAACCCCATAGTGGCCGCCGCAGTCGGCCTCACGATGTTCGGCGAGACGTTCCGCTACGGCGAGACGGGCACCGCCCTCGCGCTGGGCTGCGGGGTCGTCGCCGCGGGCGGCCTGATCCTGCTCACCACGGAGCGGATCAGCGGCACGGGGCGTACCGAGCCGGTTCCCGTGGCGGCCGTGGCGGCGGCCGACGGATCCCTGAGGGCCGAACCCGGCCTGCGTGGCGAGCCGAGCCTGGGTGCCGGGACGAACCGCTTCGAGGGCTTCGAGGAGACCGCCGTTCTGCCCAAGCAGCCCGTCCGGACGGAGCGGCTGGTCTCCGCGGGGGTACGGGAGGAGGCTCAGGTAGGGGAAGAGACGTTCGCGCCCGCCGAGATGCTTGCCGCCGCTGCCTCCGGCTCCGGCTCCGGCTCCGGCTCCGGCTCCGGCTCCGCACGGGAGGATGCCCTCCTGCCGCCACCGGGGTCCAACGGGCCGCCGCCCCTTGGCGATACGCCGGACGACGACACGGTGGACAAAGCTCAATGGCCCGGCGGCGTCTACTACGCGGCTCCCTACCTACCGTTGCTGCCCGCCCCAGTGGTGATCCGCTCCTACGTCAAATCCTGACGCCACCCGCGCGCAGATACGCGACCGGATCGATGTCGCTGCCGAAACCGGGCCCCGTCCGCACCTCGAAGTGCAGATGCGGGCCCGTGCTGTTGCCCGTGGAACCGGAGCGGCCGATGCGCTGGCCGCTCACCACGCTCTGCCCGGGCTTCACGGAGATCGCCGACAGGTGGGCGTACTGGGTGTAGCGGCCGTCGCCGTGCCGGATCACCACCTGGTAGCCGAAGGATCCGCCCCAGCCCGCGGTCACGACACTGCCTGACCCGACCGACTTGACGGACGTGCCGGTGGGCACCGGGAAGTCGACGCCCGTGTGGTAGCCCTTCGACCAGGAGGAGCCCGCCGCGTGGTACGGCGTTCCGGTGCCGCCGTCCACCGGTGCGGTGAGAGTGTGCGTCGACGGGCGGGTCTTCTTCTCGGTCTTCTCCGTGGGGGCCTTGTCGGTCGAAGCCTTCTCCGTCGAGGCCTTGTCGGTCGACGGTGACGGGCCGCCGCTGCCCGGCGCGGCCTTCGGCTTCACGTTCAGCCGCTGGCCGGGCACGATCAGGTCCGGGTCGGCGCCGACGGCCTTGCGGTTGGTGTCGTACAACTGCCGCCAGCCGCCCGGGACCTTGCGGGCGCCCGCGATGCCGGAGAGGGTGTCGCCGCGGACGACCGTGTACATCTCGGCGGTGCCGGCCTGGGACTGGGGCGTGGTCTGCGGCTGTACGTCGCGGACGGTGCGCTTGGTCGTCTGGGTGGAGCTGCCCGACGGGTTGATGTCGGGGGTGTCGCCGCCGAGCGTGAGGCCCGCGCGTACCGAGCAGACCGGCCAGGCACGGGGGCCCTGGCCCTTCAGGACCTTCTCGGCGACGGCGATCTGCTGGTCCTTGGTGGCGAGGTCGGCGCGTGCCGCATAGGTCCTGCCGCCGAATGCCTCCCACGTGGACTGACTGAACTGCAGCCCGCCGTAGTAGCCGTTACCGGTGTTGATCTTCCAGTTGTTGGTGGACTCGCAGGCGGCGACCTTGTTCCAGGTGTCCACGTCGGCCCCGTGCGCGACGCCGGTACCGATGAGCGGTATCGCCATTCCGGCGCCGCCCACCGTGACGGTGAGTGAGGCGCGGTTGATCCTGTTCGGCTGATACCGGCGATGCCGACCGCGTACGGCCATGACGGAGCCCCCTCGACAAGCGTCAGGAGCGGCAAAAGTAAACGCTGCTAACTGGCCATGACAAGAGGGCTATCGGCCGCTCTGACTCGCCAAGTGACCTGGAATGGACCCTCGTTGGCCGGTGTTGCTGTGTATGCCCGTGGCAGGTGTGACGGCGAAGTTCGGCGCGTGGCTGAGGCAGGGGCGGCTCCGCTGCGTACACACCATCGGCAAGTCAGGATGTGCGGTCGGCGTACCGGCACGTCAGGATGGTCAGTGGGGCAAACTGGCGGGCACGACCGGCACCACCGATTCAGGACCTTTTAGGAGCCAACCGTATGAGCAGTTCAGCCCAGATCGGCGTCACGGGTCTCGCGGTCATGGGGCGCAATCTCGCCCGTAACTTCGCGCGCAACGGATACACGGTCGCCCTGCACAACCGCACGGCCTCGCGTACGCGCGCGCTGGTGGAGGAATTCGGCAGCGAGGGCGACTTCATCTCGACGGAGACCGCCAAGGAGTTCGTGGCCGCCCTCGAACGGCCGCGGCGCCTGGTGATCATGGTGAAGGCCGGTGAGCCGACCGACGCGGTGATCCAGGAGTTCGCCCCGCTCCTGGAGCCTGGCGACATGATCATCGACGGCGGCAACGCACACTTCGCGGACACCCGGCGCCGGGAGCGCGAACTGCGCGAGCAGGGCATCCACTTCGTCGGCGCGGGCATCTCCGGCGGCGAGGAGGGCGCGCTGCACGGGCCGAGCATCATGCCGGGCGGTCCGGTCGAATCGTACGAGTCGCTCGGTCCGATGCTGGAGAAGATCTCCGCGAAGGCCGCCGACGGCGCGCCGTGTGTCACGCACGTCGGTCCCGACGGGGCCGGGCACTTCGTGAAGATGGTGCACAACGGCATCGAGTACGCCGACATGCAGCTCATCGGCGAGGCGTACCAGCTGCTGCGCGATGTGGCGGGCTACTCCCCCGCGCAGATCGCGGACATCTTCCGCACCTGGAACACGGGACGGCTCGACTCCTACCTGATCGAGATCACCGCCGAGGTGCTGTCGCACGTGGACGCGGCCACGGGCAAGCCCTTCGTGGACGTGGTGCAGGACCGGGCCGAGCAGAAGGGCACGGGCCGCTGGACCGTACAGATCGCGCTTGACCTGGGCGTTCCGGTGTCGGGCATCGCCGAGGCCGTCTTCGCGCGGTCCCTCTCCGGTCACACCGAGCTGCGCGAGGCCTCGCGCGGGCTCGCCGGACCGAAGGCCACGGCGCTGAGCGAGGCCGAGGCCTCCGCCTTCGCGGACCAGGTGGAGCAGGCACTGTACGCGTCGAAGATCGTGTCCTACACGCAGGGGTTCCACGAGATCGCGGCCGGCAGTGCCGAGTACGGCTGGGACGTCGACCTCGGTGCGGTCTCGGCGATCTGGCGCGGCGGGTGCATCATTCGCGCGGCGTTCCTCGATCGCATCCGCGCCGCGTACGACACGCGGGCCGACCTGCCGAGTCTGCTGTCCGACGACACCTTCGCGCAGGAGATCGGGGCGGCTCAGGACGACTGGCGGGCGGTTCTCGTCGCCGCCGTGCGCGAGGGTGTGCCTACGCCGGGGTTCGCTGCGGCGCTCGCGTACTACGACGCGTTGCGTGCGGAGCGGTTGCCTGCGGCGCTTACGCAGGGGCAGCGGGACTTCTTTGGGGCGCACACGTATCGGCGGACCGATCGGGAGGGGTCGTTCCACACGTTGTGGGGTGGGGATCGGTCCGAAGTAGCGGGCTGAACGTGGCCGGTTTGTTGTCTGCGGGTCGTGGGGGCTGGTCGCGCCCACGCGGCGGAGCCGCATGATGTCACAGCCCCGCGCCCCTGAAAGACGGGCTGCGCCCTG
>NZ_VWMY01000199.1 GCF_008905045.1 Streptomyces albicerus | reverse complement strand
TTGAGGAGCGGGGGTTCGGGGGCTGGCCCCCGACGGGGTCTGGGGCGGAGCCCCAGGGGATGGGACGGGTAGGGGCGGCGGGGGCGAGCAAAACCCCTAAGCCGGCCGCAGCCACACCGTCGACAACGGTGGCAGCGTGAGCCGGATGCTCGCCGGCCGACCGTGCCACCCCTGGGCGTCGGGCTTCACGGGATCCGGATTCGTGACGTCGCTGCCGCCGTATCGGCCGACGTCGGTGTTCAGGACCTCGTGCCACGCGGGCACATCGTCCGGAACACCGAGCCGGTACTCGTGCCGCACCACGGGCGAGAAGTTGGACACGGCAAGCAACGGATGCCCACCCGCGTCGAACCGCAGGAACGCGAAGACGTTGTCCTCGACGGCGTCTCCGGCGATCCAGGCGAACCCGGAGGGATCGGTGTCGCGCTCCCAGAGCGCGGGGGCATGGCGGTACACCGTGTTGAGGTCCCGGACGAGGTCGCGTACACCCCGGTGATCCGCTTCCGCACCGTACGACGGATCCAGCAGCCACCAGTCGGGCCCGTGCGCCTCCGACCACTCCGCGCCCTGCGCGAACTCCTGCCCCATGAAGAGGAGTTGCTTGCCGGGATGGGCCCACATGAAGCCCAGGTACGCCCGGTGGGTGGCCCGCCGCTGCCACCAGTCACCGGGCATCTTCGACACCAACGACCGCTTGCCGTGGACGACTTCGTCGTGCGAGATCGGGAGGACGTAGTTCTCGCTGTACGCGTACACCATCGAGAACGTCATCTCATGGTGGTGGTATTTACGGTGGATCGGTTCGTGCGAGACGTACCCGAGCGAGTCGTGCATCCAGCCCATGTTCCACTTCAGGCCGAAGCCGAGCCCGCCGAAGCCGCCGGGGCCGATGTGGTGGGTGGCCCGTGTGACCCCGTCCCAGGCCGTCGACTCCTCGGCGATCGTCACGACTCCGGGCTCGCGCCGGTAGACCGTGGCGTTCATCTCCTGGAGGAAGGCGACGGCGTCGAGGTTCTCGCGGCCGCCGTGGACGTTGGGTGTCCACTGGC
>NZ_VWMY01000198.1 GCF_008905045.1 Streptomyces albicerus | reverse complement strand
CCAAGAACTGCAACGGCAGTGGCAGCCCGACCGCGGCGGACCCCGCCGTGACCAACGCGGCCGCGCTCAGCATTCCGAGCGCAGCAGTGAGGGTGAAGATCTCCGCCGCAGCCAACACAGCTGCGATGATCAACCAGATCAGCCATGGATCCATTGCGTGCCTCTTCTGACCGGCGCGGGTGCGAAGGGCCTGACTCTCACCATTGGACCCCGATACGGGACAGCCGCGATACCCCTGCGAGAGGAAACGCCGCCGAGCGGGCGGAGTTGTACTGGTGGAACGCGCTCCATAGCCGATACTTCACACCATTACAGTAATTTTAACCATACCGAGAAGTTCAATCCTTCCGCACAGACGAGTCGATCGGGTCTGGATCTTCCATGACAGGGCACCACCGGTCCGGCCGGTCCAGAGCCGCGAGCGGTGAAGGAAGCCAGCGGCGGCCACCAGCGGCCGGTCATTGCCCGACACCTCGCGCCCCGGCTCTGCACCCTGAGAACTCCCGCCCGCGATCCGGCCCCCGGGCCCCGCTCACGCGTTCTGCCTGGACCCTGGAAGCAGTGCGCGAAGAAGGCCGACGGTCGGCGAAGCAGCGCGGAGAGTCTGGACGGCCTGGCCGCAGCGATCTGTACGGATGGGCGTCGCAGGGCGACATCCGGGGCCGCTCAAGCATGAACCCGCCGCACGGGGACGGCGTTCTTCGTGACCGGTCCCCTCGACTGCGGCCACGGCTGGGAAAGTGCGTACGACATCGACGTGACGGTGGACGAGTACGCCCGGATCACCGCGGTCTACCACCTCGACGGCAAGCGCGTGCCCTCGCCGCTGGCATCTCCGCGCTGTCCGGCCTGCGAGGGCCGCAAGATACGGATCATGCGAGCGGGACGCGTCGCGTCCGCCCGCCTGCACGAGACGTGACCGCGGGGCAGACACGTGCCCGCATCGTCGAGGCGGCGGCCGCGCTCGTCGCCGAGCGGGGCGTCGAAGGGACCGGCGTCGACCACGTCCTCGCCGCCGCCCGCGCCAGCAAGAGCCAGCTGTACCACTACTTCACCGACAAGGACGATCTCATCCGAGCGGTGAT
>NZ_VWMY01000196.1 GCF_008905045.1 Streptomyces albicerus | reverse complement strand
AGATGCTGAAGATCCAGCCGGAGGGGCCCTTCCACCTGATCGGCTGGTCCTACGGCGGCACGGTCGTGCAGGCCGTCGCGGAGGCGCTGGACCGGCGTGGGCACGAGATCGCCCTGGTGGCCATCCTGGACTCCCGGCCGGGTGGGCATGGCTCCACGGAGATAGCCGGCAAGACGCTGCCGGACTACCGGGCGGATATCGAGGAATTCTTCGGCCGGTACATAGGTACCGGCAACCAGGGGCAATTCTTGGACGCCATGGCGAAAGTAATGACCAACAATACGACCCTCATGATCGATTTCGAGTCGCCGGTCTACCGCGGCGATGTTCTGTACTTCCATGCGACGCATCAGCGCGAATCGTTCGCGCACCTGTGGCGCCCTTACGTCCTCGGTTCCCTCGAGGTGTACGACGTGCACTCCACGCACAACGAAATGCACATGCCTGCGCCCGTGGCCGAAATTTTCGAGGTCCTCAACCGCACACTGGCACAGTGACGACATCTATTTCTGATTGGGGTTGGTCGGGGTGACGGAACCTGGCATGTCCACGGAATACCGAGGCCAGGCCGCGCTGCTGTGCGTGCCGTTCGCGGGAGCGGGTCCTTCGTTCTTCCATCCGTGGCGGGAGCTGGCCGGTGACCGGTGGAATGTGCTTTCGGTCGCGCTGCCAGGCAGGGAGAAGCGGCTCCTGGAGACGCCGTACCGGAATGTCGTCGAAGCGGCCAAGAACTCGGTCGACGACATTGTCGCGGAACTCGGCGCGGGGGCGCGGACCGTGTTGTTCGGGCACAGCCTGGGCGCGGTGCTCGCGTACGAGCTGGTGCACCTGCTGAGTACACGCGGTGTACACGTCGAGCGGTTGATCGTCAGTGGATCGCCGGGGCCGTGGACACAGCGCGAGAGGCGGGCGACGGGGCTCCCGGACGAGGAGTTCCTCGCCCGGGTCGAGGAGTTCGCGGGGTTCAGGCACGAGGCTCTGGACCATCCCGAGATGCGTGAACTGATCCTCCCTGTGCTCCAGGCCGACTGCGAGATGCACGAGAACTACGTCCCGAGCACCGACGAGCCGGTGTCGGTGCCGATCTGCTCGCTGCGAGGTGACTCCGACGGCCTGGTCACCGCGGAGGAGGCGCAGCAGTGGCGGGACGCGACCACGTCGAGTGAATTCAGCTATGTGGAATTCCCGGGCGATCACATGTATCTGGTCGATCGCGCCCGGCAGGTCCTCGATGTGATCGAGGCGGAATCCGCCCGCGGTCGCTAGCGGGGTGGTGGGCAGTCACCTGCGGGGCAGGCCCTCGGGGAGACTCGTGGCCCTGGCCGGCTCGGCCGGGGCCACTCGCATGTATCAGCGCATCCGTGTGGGCCGGGCATTCGTGTCCCGTCGACGGGACACGAA
>NZ_VWMY01000195.1 GCF_008905045.1 Streptomyces albicerus | reverse complement strand
TGCGCCGCACCAGTTGCCCGAAGGCGGCTGGTGAGCGGGGCACCAGCCGGGCCACCGCCTTGACCCCCATCAGGTCCAGGGCGAACAGGACCATCAGGACGCCGGCGGCGATGAGCAGGACCGCCCGGGTGCGGGGACTGGGCTGCAGCGCGGCACCGAAGGTTCCCAGGAGGGCCCCCAGGAGGGTGTGCGAGAGGAGTTTTCCGGTGAGGAAGGCGCCAACGGGGGCGAGTGGTTCGGCGACCCGCTGCCGTGTGGCGGCCTGGCGCATGCTGCTCTCGCGTGTGCCGACCTGACGCGTGCCGGTCTGACGTGTGCCGGCCTGGCGGGGCGCCCGGCTGCGCGGGGCGTCACCCGTAGTGCGGCGGCCCACGGCGCCGGCCAGCAAGCCTCCTTGTACGGCGGCGCAGGAGGCGCCCCCGGCCAGCAGGCCGGTGCCGGCGCTGGTGAGGAACAGGGTGAGGGTCGAGGCCATACGTTGTGGTTCTCCATCGTGGGAAGGCACGCGCGCATGACGGCGTGCCAGGCTGATCGGACATCCGCGTCCCCCCGGTCGGCGACCGGCGGAACGGGTGCGATCAGGTCCGGCTCACGCAGAGTCTGGCGAGGTCGGGTCCTTCACGGGAGGCGGGGGACGGCGGCGCCCGCTGGACGCTCACCGATCCGGCCACGTCGTCCGCGGCCGCCGAGGGTAGGTGTGCCGCGGGCGGCAGCGGGGCGCTCGACGGACGGTACTGGGCGGACGGCAGGCAGTCCATGACGATGTCATCCATGGGGCACGACGGCGCGGCCATCTCCTGCGCGTCTGCCCGATCCGTGCCGTCCGTCGAGAGCCACGACGTCATCGAGGCCATGGCCATCGCGTCCGTGGGGGCCGCCATCGCGGACTGGGCGAGCCCCGTGGTGCAGAGCCAGGGTGAACACGGCGAGGACGGCCGTCAGCCCGGCGAGCCGCCGGGCCGAAGGCAGCTGCACACGCGTCCTGGCCATGGCACGGGATGCTAGCCCGCGCCGACGCTCCAGCCCCGCTTTTACGGAGATCACAGTGCGGGTTGGCAGCCCGCACCCAGGAGCGCAGCATCCCCATCAGGTACGCCCGCAACCTGTTGACCTGCACAACTCCGACCATCACCAGCCGCGCCCCGCCGGTCGCAGCACCGTACGGGCATGGCGGCGCGCAACCCCGAAAGCCCACAGCGCCCAGCGCCCAGCGCCCAGCGGAAGCCGAGAGGGCGGGCCGAGGGATGGCAAGCCAGGCCGACGCACGGCGGCCAGGGTGAGGCCGATACACCGCCTCCAGCCCAGCCCCCTCGCCGGCCGAAAGTAACCGCGCATCTGCACCTACTATGGCGTTTAGGTTTTCCCGGCAGGAAGGACGCGCTCGGTGCGGGGATTCGGCGAGCTGGAGCA
>NZ_VWMY01000194.1 GCF_008905045.1 Streptomyces albicerus | reverse complement strand
GTAGCGGTCAGAGGGGGCGCTTCTGGCCCTCGATGTACTGACGCATCACAGTCAGCGGCGCTCCGCCGCAGGAACCCGCGAAGTAGGAGCGGGACCAGAAAACCGAGCCCATGCCGATGCGGTTGATCCGGCCGGTGTACTCGGCCCGCAGGTAGCGGGAGCTGACGCCCTTGAGGCTGTTGATCAGTTTCGACAGGGCGACCTTCGGCGGGTAGTGCACGAGAAGGTGCACGTGGTCCTGTTCACCGTTGAACTCCCGCAGCTCCACATCGAAGCCGGCGCACACCTCCCGCATGATCTCCTCGCACCGCCCGAGCATGGCGTCATCGAAGATGCCATACCGGGACTTCGTGACGAACACCAAGTGAGCATGAAGGTTGTAGGCGACGTGACGACCGGTGCGGATATCGGGGTTTGGTTCCCGGCGTGGTGACATACGCCAAGCGCAGTATGATCAAGCGAACCGACGTGGAAGGGGGTGGGCCGGATGATCCGTGCGTACAAGTTCCTCATGCGGCCCACCGTCCGCCAGGAGCAGGCCCTTCGCGAGATGCTGGCCGACCACTGCTCCCTCTACAACGGGGCACTGCAGGAACGCCGGGATGCCTACCGGCACATGTCGAACACGAGCATCAAGTACGGGCAGCAATCCGCGCAGCTCAAGGAGATCCGGGCCTTCGACCCCGAGCGTCAAGGTTGCTGGTCGTTCTCCAGCCAGCAGGCGACGCTTCGCCGTCTCGACAAGGCGTTCGCCGCGTTTTTCCGCCGCGTGAAGGCCGGCGAGAAGCCGGGCTATCCCCGCTTTCGCGGGCGGAACTGGTTCGACACGGTGGACTTCCCCAAGGACGGCGACGGCTGCCGCTGGGACTCCACCCCGCACGACCGGGTGACCCGCGTCCGTTTCCAAGGCGTCGGGCATGTCAAGGTCAATCAGCACCGGCCGGTGGTCGGCAAGGTCAAGACCGTGTCCGTCAAGCGCGAGGGCAAGCGCTGGTACGTAGTGCTGACCGCCGAGCGGGCACAGCCCGAGCCGCTGCCGCCGACCGGCAGCGTGGTCGGCATCGACATGGGCCTAGCCAGCTTCCTCGCCGACTCCAACGGCGAGTTCGCCCCCAACCCGCGTCACGGACGCAAGGCCGCCGTGAAACTCGAGGCTGCGCAGCAGGCCCTCGCCCAGTTCCCCCGAGTACGCCGGGACAAGCGCACCGCCAACCATCACCGTGCCGTCCAGAAGGTTGCCGACCTGCATCGCAAGGTCCGCCGCCAGCGCCTCGACCACGCACACAAGACCGCTCTTGACCTCGTGCGGCAACACGACTTCATCGCGCACGAGGACCTCAAGATCCGCAATATGGTCAAGGCCCCTGTCCCGAAGCCGGACCCCGAGACGCCGGGCAGCTTCCTGCCCAACGGGGC
>NZ_VWMY01000193.1 GCF_008905045.1 Streptomyces albicerus | reverse complement strand
TGAGTGGCGTTCTTCGGCAGCTGTTCCAGCGTGGTGACCACCACCGCCTCCACCTGATCGACGCTGATGGTGGGCGGCCGGCCCGGCCTGGGCTCGTCCACCAGCCCGTCCAGCCGCTCGGCGAGGAAACGCCGCCGCCACTTGCGGACCGTGTCCGCGGCCACCCGCAACTCCCGGGCGACCGCGACAATCGGCGGCACCTCAGCCCCCGCACACGCCAGCACAATCCGCGCCCGCAGAGCCAGCGCCTGGGCCGAGGTCGCCCGACGGGTCCACCGTTCCAACTCCGCCCGCTCCTCCGCGGACAGCAGCAACGGCTCCAGCTTCGGGCCCCGACGAGGAACTGACGCACCAGCAGTAGAAGTCACACACCTACTAACGATCAACTACTGGCGCAGGACACTAGAAAATCTGTAGCAATTGTCACCCCTCCGGCCCCTGCGCCGATCACCTGCTGCACGTGCCACCTCTGGTTCAACGAGCGGTGGATCACCTTCCGTGAGCGCTACGGTCCTGACCGCTTCTGCTGCCGCCCCGGCCTGGCCGGCGCTCTCCCACGTCGAACTCGCCACCGCCGAGTGGGCCGACCGGTACAACCACCGCTGGCTCCACGGCAGTTCACATGGTGCCGGGTGGCACCGATTGGCGTCACCCGGTGCCATTCCGGGACCCCCAAGAACGCTCAACTGCGCCTGGTGTCCCCATGACTTAGATCCTCCCTTTCACGTTTCTGCAGTTCAGGGCGGCATTCCTCACGCCCGTCCCGCGCAAGGTGCCACTCGGGCTTGCGTATGCGCCATAGTGGTGCCATGATGACGTCATGGATCTCACCCCGTATGTCGACACCCTTCGCCGTGAACTCGCGGTGGCCGCCGAGGCCGGCGGGGAAAATGCCCGCGAGGTGGCCGAGAGGCTCACCGCTCCTCTGGAGTCGGCGACCCGGCTGACCATGCTCAACGTGCTCTCCGCCGCGATGGACGAGATCACCCGCGAGCTGGCCCCCGGCTCGGTCGACGTACGGTTGCGCGGGCTGGACCCCGACTTCGTGGTGACGCTGCCGCCCGCCGACGGCGGCGCGCCCGCGGAGCCGGCCGCGGCCGTCGAACCGCTCAGGACCCCGGCCGACGGCGACGAGGGCGGCACCGCCCGTGTCAACCTGCGTCTGCCGGCCCACCTCAAGGCGCGCGCCGAGGAGGCCGCGAGCCGCGAGGGCCTGTCGGTCAACGCGTGGCTGGTGCGGGCCGTGTCGGCCGCGGTCGACGGCGGCACCCGGCCGCGTACGGCGGAGAAGACCCAGAGCGTCGGGCAGAGCGTCACGGGCTGGGTGCGCTAGCCGCGCCGGCGCCCGCACCACTTCACCCACACCACGTCCCACCAGCGGGGACGACCCAAGGACTCATGAGGACGGGACAGCCATGCCTACTTTCGACACTCCCGAACCGATCTCGGCCACCGCGCACGTGGAGGGCGGTTCCATCCGG
>NZ_VWMY01000192.1 GCF_008905045.1 Streptomyces albicerus | reverse complement strand
GGGGGGTGCTTCTATCTGTTTGGTCAAGGTCTGTGGGCTTGGTCAGGCTGTTTGTTGGTGCCCGGGTTGGTAGAGGGTGCGGTGCTTGAGCATGGCGTGCAGGACGTCGACGCGGCGGCGGGTGAGGCAGATGAGGGCTGCGTTGTGGCGCTTGTGTTCCGCGCGTTTCCTGTCGTAGTAGGCCCGCGATTCGGGGCTGCTCAGCGAGGCGAACGAGGCCAGGAACAGGGCCCGTTTGAGTGTCTTGTTGCCGCCGCGGGGCGGTCCTTCGCCCCGGATGGAGGTTCCCGAACGACGTGTGGTGGGGGTCAGTCCCGCGTAGGAGGCCAGGTGGGCGGCGGTGGGGAAGGCGCTGGCGTCGCCGACCTCGGCCAGGATGCGGGCTCCGGTCCTGACCGCGACCCCGGGCATGGAGGTCAGGACCTTCGCGAGAGGGTGGGCCTCCAGCAGGGCCGTCATGCGGCTCTCCAGGACCTCGCGGCGCTTGAGGAGCACGGCGAGAGACTCCGCCAGTCCGGAGATGATCTCGCCGGCCGAGGCCGTGCCGGGGACCTGGACGGTCTGCTCGGCCAGGGCGGCATGGATCTGTCCGGCCAGCTCCCGCGGGGTCCGCATCCGTGGGGCAGCGTCGGTCATGACCTCAATGAGCTCCTCGGCGGGGGCCTGAGCCAATGTGGCCGGGGAGCCGAAGGTCTGGAGCAGGGCCAGGACGGCCGGGTGGCGCAGTCGCGGTCCCAGGAGGCGTTCCAGGGCCGGATGGATCGAGGTGAGCAGTCCGCGCAGCCGGTTGGAGGTGCGGGTGGCGTCCTGGGCGAGGTCGTCGTCATAGCCCAGGACCATGGTCAGTTCGGCCCGCACGCTCTCGGCGGGGTCGATGGAGTGCAGCAGGTGGGGCATGGTGCGGGCGGCATCGGCGATGACGTAGGCGTCGCGGGCGTCGGTCTTGCCGGTGCCGGGGTGGCAATCGGCCAGGCGGCGCATGGACAGGCCGGGCAGGTAGGCCACCTCGCATCCGCCGGCGCGGGCCACGGCCACCGCCAAGGTCCCCACGGACGCGGGCTGGTCGACCACGACCAGGACTTTCCCCCGGCGGCCCAGGCGGGCGAACAGCTCCCGCAGCTGGGGCTCGCCGTTGGGCAGCGGCTTGTCGAACACCGTACGGCCATCAGCCAGCAGAGCCGTCCCGTGGTGGCTGGACTTGCCCACGTCAAGGGCGCAGAACACATTGATCGATGTGAAGTCGTTGCTGGTCACCGGGCTTTCCCTCCCCGGAGTCACCACCGGTGGCCCGCCCGGGCACCGGAGATCGGCAGCCACATTACGCAGCCCTGCCTGTCGGCGGACACGCTTCCATCAGCGACCGTCCGGTGCCGCCGGGACCGGCGACAGCACCCCCCGGATCATCAAGGACAGGGGCAACGAGTCATACCGGCCCCGAAGGCCACGAGCCCCGAACCGGGCTCTACGAAGACGGTAATGGGC
>NZ_VWMY01000191.1 GCF_008905045.1 Streptomyces albicerus | reverse complement strand
TGCGCCGCACCAGTTGCCCGAAGGCGGCTGGTGAGCGGGGCACCAGCCGGGCCACCGCCTTGACCCCCATCAGGTCCAGGGCGAACAGCACCATCAACACACCAGCGGCGATGAGCAGGACCGCCCGGGTGCGGGGACTGGGCTGCAGCGCGGCACCGAAGATCCCGAGCAGGGCGCCGAGGAGGGTGTGGGAGAGGAGCTTTCCGGCGAGGAAGGCTCCGACCGGAGCGAGCGGTTCGGCGACCCGCTGCCGCGTGCCAGACGTGCGCGTATCGCGCCGGCGCGTGCCGGTCTGACGCTTGCCGGCCTGGCGGGGCGCCCGGCTTGGCGGGGCTTCACCGGTGGTGCGGCGGCTGACGGCGCCGGCCAGCAGGCCGCCTTGCACGGCAGCACAGGAGGCGCCCCCGGCCAGCAGACCGGTACCGGCGCTGGTGAGGAACAGGGTGAGTGTCGAGGCCATGCGTGTGGTTCTCCATCACGGGGAGGGCACGCGCGCATGACGGCGTGCCGGGCTGATCGGGCATCTGCATTCCGCCGGCCGGCGACCGGTAGAGCAGGGTGGGATCAGGTCCGGCTCACGCAGAGTCTGCCGAGGTCGGGTCCCTCACGGGAGGCGGGGGACGGTGGCGCCCGCTGGACACTCGCCGATCCGGCCACGCCGTCCACGGCCGCCGCAGACAGGTGCGCGGCGGGCGGCAGCGGGGCGCTCGCCGGACGGTACTGGGCGGACGGCTGGCACTCCATGGCCATGTCGTCCATGGGGCGCGGCGGAGCGGCCATCTCCTGCGCCTCTGCCCGATCCGTTCGATCCGCCCAGAACGGCGACGCCATCGACGCCATCGACGCCATGGGTATCGCGTCCATGGCGGGCTGGGCGAGCCCCGTGGTGCACAGGGCCAGAGTGAGCCCGGCCAGCAGCCCGGCGAACCGCCGGGCCGAAGGCAGCTGCACACGCGTCCTGGCCATGGCACGGGATGCTAGCCCGCGCCGACGCTCCAGCCCCGCTTTTACGGAGATCACAGTGCGGGTTGGCGGCCCGTACCCAGGAGCGCAGCATCCCCGTCAGGTACGCCCGCAACCTGTTGACCTGCGGAACTGCCAACCTGTTGACCTGCACAACTCCCACTATCACCAGCAGCGCCCCGCCGGTCGCAGCACCGTACGGCCATGGCGGCGCGCGAACCCGAAAGCCCACAGCGCCCAGCGGGAGCCGAGGGGGCGGGCCGAGGAACGGCCACCCCAGGCCGACGCGGTGAACGCAGGCGAGCAGGGCACACCACGGCCCGCGCGGCCGGTGGCGACGGAGAGGTTGAGCACGGCGGCCGGGGTGAGGCCGATCCACCGCCTCCAGCCCAGGCCCCTCACCACCGGGCACGTCCTCGGCGGCGGGGCCGATGGGGATTGCCGCCGGCCGCCAGTAACCGCGCATCTGCACCTACTATGGCGTTTAGGTTTTCCCGGCAGGAAGGACGCGCTCGGTGCGGGGATTCGGCGAGCTGGAGCA
>NZ_VWMY01000190.1 GCF_008905045.1 Streptomyces albicerus | reverse complement strand
CAGCACCAAGCCCGCATCAGCCACTACAAACGACGCGGACACAGCCCATGACACCTGCCCAGCAGTCAGAACAAGGACCGTTGCAGTATTAGACCGTGTCCTACGTGGTGAGGCGGACGAGTCTCTTGTAACAGCACAGGGCTGCGGCGAGTCCGAGAAATGCCAGGTAGTTGCGGGGATTTCGTTCGTAGCGGGGGCTGAGTCTGCGGTAGCCGGACAGCCACGACATCGTGCGTTCGATCACCCACCTCCGGCGCCCTACTGATCTGTCCGGGGTGTTGTCGGGTGGTAGGTCATTTCGAGTGCGGTTTCGCTGAGACAGCCGTCGATCGGATCGGGGCGTCGTTGGATGTGCCGTAGGCCGCGGCGGAGAGTGCGTTCGAGGTGGTCGTCGTCGGTGAAGGCGACGTTGGCCAGCGGGCCGCGCCGCAGCAGCGACCACACGCCTTCCACCGGGTTCAGGTCCGGTGCGTAGGACGGCAGTTGCACGATGGTGAGCCAGTCGTGCGCGTCGGCGTACTGGCGCATGCCTACGGTCCTGTGGGTGTTGAGATTGTCCCAGATGAGGACGATGGGGGCCTTGAGCTGGATGTACGCGCGGACGATCAGGTCGCGGCAATCGGTCCAGGCGAAGCTGTTGCGTCCCACGCCGCGGTACTTGTGGTGTCGGCGCGGCCGGTAGATCAGCCGGGAGGGCTCGCCGGGCCGGTAGCAGCACAGGGCGGCGATCGAGTAGCGGCGCCAGGACCGGCCACGCACCCGCACCACCGGCGTCTGCCCGCGCCGGCCCCAGGTCCGGGCCCGCGCCGCAGTCATCCCGAACCCTGCCTCGTCCTCGAAGACGAGGAAGGCACCCTGCGCCGCCGCAGTCATTCCGCCTGCGGCCACACGTCCTTCTTCCATAACCCGACGGCGTACTCGTCGCGCTCCAGCGCCCGGCGGGCGGGCGACTGCCAGGACCAGCCGTGCCGGTGCATCAGCCGCCACACCGCCGCCGGCGAGACGTCCAGTTGGAACTGCCATGAGATCAGTGCCTGGATTCTTGCCAGGGTCCACCGCTGGTCCTCCCAGCCGTGCTCGGACGGGCCCCGGGCCAGCTCCTTCTCCAGTTCAGCGAACTGGCCATCGGCCAGCCTGGGCAGTTTCGGAGGTCCCACGGACGACGCGAGGGCGGCCGCCCCGCCCTCGCGCCAGGCCCGTCGCCAGCGCTCCACCGACCGCTCACTCACCCGCAGTTCTTTCGCGATCGCCGCGTTCTTCTCACCCCGCGCGAACCGCTCGCCGGCCTCAAACCGGATCCGTTCCCTGAACCATGGTCGCTCGGCGGTCAGTCCGCCGCCGCGTGCGTACCGCATACCACCGGCCTACCGCAGGGATCACCATTCGTCAGCCTCCCCGACAACACCCCGATGAGATCAGTAGGGCATGTCCGGCGGCCTATGTCCGTCAGTATCTGATGGCCGCGTTGGAGGGGCACCGTCAGGGCCACTTGCTTCGTGACTGGATCCAGAAAGCTGAGCTGAGCGGCCCGAGGCCATCGGAATCTTCGCCGACTCCGTCCGCAAGGACCTCGCAGCCGTCACCGCTGGCCTCACCCTGTCCTACAGCTCCGGCGCCGTCGAGGGCCACGCCAACAGAATCAAGACGATCAAGCGCCAGATGTACGGCCGGGCCTCCTTCACCCTGCTGAGAGCCCGCATCCTTCTGCAGTCGTAGTCATCACGGAAGAGCGGCCA
>NZ_VWMY01000019.1:166645-183360 GCF_008905045.1 Streptomyces albicerus | reverse complement strand
GCGTCGCGAGATCGGCGAACGCCAGCGCGTCGGCCAGCTCCTCCGCGTCCAGCACGGTCGGCACGTCGGCGTACAGATCCAGAACTCCGGGGCTGATCGCCCCGATCTGCAGGGGGAGCGCGAAGACCGCGCGTGCCCCGGCGTCCAGCGCCGCATCCGCGAACACGGTCCAGCGATCCTGCAGCCCACCGGTCAGCAGATCGGGCGTCAGGATGGCAAAACCCTGGGTGAAGGCGTCCACGCAGGGCCCCTCGCCCAGGGTGAGCTGGAGCTCCTCCAGTTGCTCGCTGATGGTGTCGGTGCTGCACAGCGGATGGCTAGTCGAGGTCCGGGACATCGCTGATACTCCGGCTCCGCCGACCGGCAGCGCGGCCACCGCCGCGGTGCACACATCGACCACGCCGACGCGGGCGCCGCGCCGGGCCGCCTGCTCGGCGACCAGCGCCTGGATCCGGGCCGAGCGGCTGTCGGACCTCATCCGGGCCACCGGGTCCAGGCATCGTGCGCAAGGCCCTCCAGCCGCGCCGTGGTTCGTTCCCCCAGGGGGAATACCAGGGCACGGAACATGGTCGGGTCCGCTGGCCGACGTACCTCTCCCACGTCCAGCCATCCCCAGGAGCGGAGCGACGCGAGGGTCGGGTGATCGTCCTGATCCACCAAGGTGGCGCCGAGGGATGCCTGGTGGTCGCTCAGCAGCCGCTCCTGCAACCGGCGGGCCACGTCCTGGCCCTGTTCGTGTACTTGAACCAGGATGCTGGTGATCGCGAAGACGCCGCCGGAGGCGGTGAGTTGCTCGATGCTCTGCGGCAGTGCACCGTCGAACCCGAGCCACCAGAAGCCGTCGCTGCGTACCGGGAATCCGTAGGCGCATCCCACCAGGTGGTCCGTCTCCGCGATCACCATGGCGAACCCCGGCCTGCGGATGTCACCCGTGAGGCGGTTCAGAAAGTCCTGGCGGCCGGGAGCACGGTAGGCCTCTCGGGGAGATGTCTCGCGGGCGTCCACGTACAGATCCGCCAGCTTCCCGCTCAGGTCCTGCGCCAGCGAGCGGTTCACCCGACGCAACCGCACCGCGTCCATGATGGACGGCTCGCCTGCCTGGGGCTTGTGCGGCTGCCCCTGCCTGGGCTGGGCCTTCACCGCGCATCGCCCGAGAGGACAGGCACCAGCGGAACACTCCGGTGCGGCAGGGCCGGAGCGGCCGGGTCAGGGACGGCCCCGAGAGACGGTGACAGACGCCCGAGCGGAAGGCCGAGAAGCAGGAACCCGCAGCCGGTGAGCTCGAGGATCCGCCCCAGTGACTGTGGCGGGTTGTGCAGTCGTAGGATCCCGCCGGCGTCCGCGGTCCGCTGCGCGGCGTACAGGAAGGCATTGAGGCCGCTGCAGTCGCAGAAGGTCACGAGGGTGAGATCGACATCGACGATGCGGATGCCGTCGCTCAAGCACTGTGCCAGTGCCGCGCGCACCAGCGGCGCCGATTCCAGGCCGATATCACCGGCCAGGGTGACCAGTGCCCGGTGCCTTTGGTCATGACGGTAGATGGTGAGCTGTGGGATAGGCATGACGCCTCGGTTCAAAGACCATCCGGCAGCGAGATGGGGACACCGGGTTTCCCGGCCCCCTTGGCGCGCTGTCGGCAGGGGCATACGTTCGGCGGAGGCGGAACGACGGCCGGTCCGAGGGCCTGTGCAACAGGACAGTGGACCCACCCGGTTCCCTCCAGGGATGCGCCGGGTGACGGACGAAAGGTCCGCTCCCCGCAGCCATCTGTATCGCGAAACGACAAAGCCGCCGGGGTCTGGGACGCCTATACAGCAGCATAGCCCTGGCCCAGTTCGACAGACGGTCCGAAGCCGCCCCATCTCAGGATGTGGACGGCGCCAAAGCGTGGCGGCGCGCTCATGTCCGTTGCCCTGCACGGTACTTGGGCCCACAACGTGAAAGCCGCGGCGGCCCACAGCCGCTCAGGTAATGACAGATCGTCGACGGCGCGAGGGAGGTTGTCGACAATCGGGCATTCCGACTCTGTCGGCGATCTTTGATGCTGCTGGTGATCTTCAGGTGGTCAAGATCCGGCAGAGAGGCCGGAATTGGCTGGCTCGCCTCATCCGACCTGGTGGTGAACTGCTCGGTGGGATGCATCCACAGAGTCTGATGATGTTGGTTCCGGCGACGACGATGTGCTGGACGTGGATTTTCGCTGTCCTTCGGTAGCGAGAGTGGCGCAGACCGTGGGTGTGAACGGTTTCGGAGGCAGTGGCTTGGCAGCTGGCGCGGATCGCGTAGTGCTCCTGACACTTGGGGGTGTCCTGCTCGCGTCGGACTGGGGTCCGGATCTCGTGCAAGGGCTGAGGCAGGAGGATGATGTGGCGGCCTCGGCCGTCGGCGTTGCCGGTGCACTGCAGTCGGTCTTCGCAGACCCGTCAGGCAGGTTTGGAGAACAGGGCGGACAGTCGCTCGTGCCTCCTTCCGGCCGCGGTGAGTTTCTGGCTGCAGCGGGCCTCCGGGGCACAGGACGAGACGATCTCCATGCTCGGCCACGGGACCCAGGCGGTCTCCGGGGCCGGCCTACCGTTACTGCAGTGCGTGGACCGCGGCTGAGAACGCCGGGGGCATCCGGGACGCTGCGGGGACGATGAGGCGGGCGGTGCTGGGACGGCGGCTCGCGGCCAGCAGGGCTCCGGTCAGCAGTCGGTGGCGCCGGGTCAGCCGGGTCCAGGCGCGCTCGTACGCGTTCGGTCGCCCGGCGGCCAGGCAGCGGACGGCGGCCCCGGCCGTCGCCAGCGCGAGGGCGATGCCCTCGCCGGTGAGGGCGTCCAGGTAGCCCGCGGCGTCGCCGACGAGCAGGACCCGGCCGGCGGTTCTGCGCCGCACCCGCTGCCGCAGTGGTCCGGCGCCGCGTACCTCCGTCGCGGCCGGGCCGCGCAGCGACGCGGTGAGAGCCGGGAAGGCGGCCAGGTGCTCGTCGTATCCGCGACGGCTGCGGCTGAGGATCGCGACGCCCACCAGGTCGTCGCCGATCGGTGTCACGTACGCCTCGCCGTGCCGGGACCAGTGGACCTCCACGAAGTCCGTCCACGGTTCGACGCGGTAGTGCCGGCGCAGTCCGTAGCGGCCGTGGGGGCGGTTGGGCAGTTCCAGCCCCAGGCCGCGGCGCACCGGGGAGTGCAGGCCGTCGGCGGCGATCAGCCAACGGGCCGTGGTCCCGGCGGCGGTGACCGTGTCCGCGCTCTGGTGTACCTTGCCGACCTTGCCTGGCAGCATGCGCACGCCGAGGTCGAGCGCGCGCTGGTGCAGTGCGGAGTGCAGCGTTGTACGGCGGATTCCCAGCCCGCTGCGGTCGCGGAAGGGCGCTTCGGCGAAGGTGGTGCCGTCCACATAGCGGATGCCGCGCAGTTCGCGGCCACTGGCCTCGACGCCCAGTGCTCGCAGCGCGGCGACGCCGCCGGGCATGACGCCTTCTCCGCAGGCCTTGTCCACGGGCGAGGTGCGGGGTTCGACGACGACGGCCTCCAGACCGGCGAGCGCGGCGTGGATGGCGGCGGCCAGACCGGCCGGTCCGCCGCCGGCCACCAGTACGTCGATCACGCCGGAGCGGTCGTGGTCGAGGCAGTCGCGGCGGCGAGCGCCCGGTTCTCGCAGCGGATGCGCACGGTGAGCAGGGCGGCGTTGAGTACCGTGAACATGGTGGCGGTGACCCAGGCGGTGTGCACCAGGGGCAGCGCTACGCCCTCCGCGACGACGGCCACGTAATTCGGGTGCCGCAGCCACCGCCAGCGGTAGGGGCCGCCGGTCACCAGCGGCAGGCCGGGTACGACGATCACCCGGGTGTTCCAGCGGGGTCCCAGGGTGTGGATGCACCACCACCGCAGCGCCTGGGAGGCCGCCAGCACGGCCAGCATCGGCCAGGCCAGGGCGGGTACGAAGGGGCGGTCGGCCAGCCACACCTCGGCCGGGCAGGCGATCAGCAGGCCTGTGTGCAGGGCGACCATCGCCGGGTAGTGGCCCTGCCCGGTCACGGTCGCGCCGTGGGCGGTGCTCCACCGCTCGTTGCGGCGGGCGACGACGAGTTCGGCGACGCGCTCGGCGGCGACGGCGGCCACCAGCAGTCCGTACCAGATCATGTGTCCCTATGTCCTTTGTGTCCTTCGATGGTCCGAACTACCAGCGCAGCAGGACGAGTTCGCAGGCGAAGCCGGGTCCCATCGCCAGCAGTACACCGGGCGTGCCCGGCGGTGGGCGGCGTTCGGCCAGGGTGTCGCGCAGTACGTGGAGCACCGACGACGAGGACAGGTTGCCGACGTCGGCCAGGTGACGCCAGGTCACATCGAGTGCGTCGTCGGGCAGGTCGAGGGCCTCGGTGACGGCCTCCAGGACCTTGGGGCCGCCGGGGTGGCACACCCAGGCTGTCACGTCCTTCGGCTTGATCCCGTGGTCGCCGAGGAACCCCTCGACGTCATCGGCGAGGTGTTGGCGCACCACATCGGGGACCCGGGGGTCGAGGACGACCTTGAAGCCGGAGTCCTTGATGTCCCAGCCCATGACGCGCCCGGTGTCCGGATACAGGTGGCTGCGGGTGTCCACGATCGTCGGCCCGGCGCTCACACCCGGGCGGCCCGGGCGGTTCGCGCCGCAGGCGACGACCGCGGCGGCGCCGTCGCCGAACAGCCCGGTGGCGACCAGGTTGGCCATGGAGGCGTCGTTGCGCTGGAAGGTGAGCGAGCACAGTTCGACCGACAGCAGCACCGCCACGTGGTCGGGCCGGCCCAGCAGGTAGTCGTGCATACGGGCCAGGCCGGCGGCGCCGCCGGCACAGCCCAGGCCGAACAGGGGCAGTCGTTTGACGTCCGGCCGCAGTCCGAGTCGGCCGACCAACCGTGCGTCGATCGAGGGGGTAGCGATGCCGGTGACGGAGGTGAAGATCAGCAGGTCCACGTCGGCCGCGGTCAGGCCGGCCGTGTGCAGAGCGCCCCGGACGGCCTTGGCGCCCAGGTCGGTGGCGGCGGCGATGAAGACGTCGTTGGCGGCGCCGAATCCGTCCAGTTCCCCGTACCGTTCGAGCGGCAGCGTCATGTGCCGCGAGCGGACCTTCGCGCTGCGGTGCAGCCGGTCCAGGACCCGGCGGTCGGTGCTCTCCGGCAGGCAGGTGCGGGCCACCATGTCGGTGATCTCGGACTGGGTGCGACGGTGCGGTGCGAGGGCACCGTGAACGGCGGCGATCCGCGTCATATGGTTCCCGTCCGGTTCCCAACTCGGGTGAGTTGCTCCCCACGTGTTCCCCGGCCCGGGACTTCGACACCATGAATCGCCCGTCCGGCCGTTCCTCCCGGGTGTGTGTGCTCCAGCCGGGTGGGGCCCGGGCGCCTACGATCGGCCGGGTGGGCACTCCCGAGCAGTCGACGGCCGGCGGCCCGGCCGCGAGTTGGGCCGGCCGGGTGGGTGGCCTGGCCGGATCGTGCCACCCCGGGCCTGTCGTGGCGGTCACCGCCCTGATGGCCGCTCTGGCCGTCACCGCCGGCCAGAGCGCCGCGCGTTGCGTCCTGACCGCCGCCGCCGTGCTGACCGGGCAACTGTCCGTCGGCTGGTGCAACGACGCGTTCGACGCACGCCGGGACATCGCGGCCGGCCGCCGTGGCAAACTCGTCGTCGACGGCACGGTCGGTGTGACGGAGGTGTGGGTGGCCGCGTATGCCGCGCTGGCGCTGTGCGTGCCGCTCTCGCTCGCCTGTGGCCTGTGGGCGGGCGCCGTTCACCTGGCCGGGGTGGCGGCAGCGTGGGCGTACGACCTGCGGCTCAAGGCGACAGCATGGTCCTGGGCACCCTATGCGGTGGGCTTCGCCGCGCTCCCGGCATTCGTGGCGCTGGGGCTGCCGGGGCACCCCTGGCCGGCCTGGTGGGTCGTCACCGCCGGGGCGCTGCTGGGGGTCGGCGCCCATCTGGGTGACGTACTGCCGGACATCCGCGGGGATCTGGCGACGGGCGTACGGGGATGGCCGCACCGGCTGGGCCCGGACGGCGCGCGGCTGCTGCTGCCCGTGCCGCTGGTGGCCGCGTCCGGGGTTCTGGTGCTGGGTCCTGCCGGGCCACCCGGCAGGTGGGGATTGGCAGTGCTCGCGGTGACCGCACTGATCGCGGTGGCGGGGACGGTGCTGGGACGCCGTTGGGAGCGGGCGGCGTTCGCGGCAGCGGTCGCCGTGGCGGTGGTGGACGTGGCGCTACTGCTGCTGCGCGGTACCGGAATCGCCTGACCGTGCCGCCTCACACCGTACGAAACCCGCAGGCGGAAGCGGGAGTTCCCCGATCCCTGCCGATGAAGTAGCTGCCTTGGACCACTTTGCCTGTCCACGTGCCGGTGACTACCGAGCGACGATGCCACCGGCCCGGCGGCTCGGTGACCCGCGCCGCAGCCTGCGGGCCGGGATCGCATGGTGGCGTCGAGTGTGGGAGGGGCTCGGCCGGGAGCGGGAGGATTCCCACAGCGCCGCACCCGTTCGCGTTGGTCCTGCCCACAGGGTCCGAACAGGTGGTGCGCGGCACTTGGTACGGAGCCGTCCTTGCGCTGGGAC
Source organism: Streptomyces albicerus (assembly GCF_008905045.1). Lineage (GTDB taxonomy): Bacteria > Actinomycetota > Actinomycetes > Streptomycetales > Streptomycetaceae > Streptomyces > Streptomyces albicerus. The sequence goes on along the minus strand of NZ_VWMY01000019.1, from coordinate 176,794 downwards.
GGCGGATTGCGATGCGTTGGGGTTCGGTCGCGGGTGGTCAGACGATCAGGCCGTTGAGGGGTTCGGTGCCGTCGATGAAGGTGCGGGCGAGGTCGGACAGGCGGCGGTTGTGGGCGCGGGCGTAGCCGCGTAGTGCAGAGAAGGCCTGTTCCATGTCGATGCCCTGGTGTTCGGCGAGTTTGCCCTTGGCTTGTTCGATCAGTACGCGGCTGCTCAGTGCGGTCTGCGGCTGTTCGTTGAGGACCGTGTCGCGGTGGGCGGTGCGTTGTTGGAGGAGGCTGATGGTGGCGACGTCGGCGAGGGCCTGGGTGACAAGTGTGCCGACCGGCTCGAAAGGGCCGGCGTCGGTGCGGAAGAGGTTCAGGGTGCCGACGGTCTCCTCCCTCAGGCGCATCGGCATGGCCTGGACCGCCGCGAACCCACTGCGGTGGGCTTGTGCTGCGAAGAGCGGCCAGCGGTGCGTCTGCGTGGTCACGTCGGGGGCGGAGACCGGTGTGCCGGTGCGGAAGCACTCCAGGCAGGATCCTTCGTCGTTCTCCCGGCCGCACTCACACCGAGCATGCCCACGCAGCGGTCGGTCGGCAGGCACAGAAAGTCCATCAGGTCGAGGTCGGCAACGAGGTTGTCGGCCAGTTGGACGAATGTCTTGGAAAGGAGCTGCTGATCCATCGCGCGCACCTTTTGCATAGGGACTGGTTTCCGCCGGGGAAGGGCGGGACATGCCGTCAGGCGTCATCGTTGTTCTGATCCGGGTTCGTGTCCGCAGGGAAGCGGAGGCGGCGGGTGATCACGTCACCGTCGGCAGCCGGTTACCGTCGCGGCACACACATTCAGCGGGCCGACCCTGACGCCCGCTGGTTCGCTCGCTCGGTCACCGGCCCCTGGACCCGGGGCGACCGGTCACCAGTCGTCACAGGGCACACCTGCCGCCCTACTGCTCATCTGGTGATCCTCATGTGCGTGCCTCACCCCTGGTCCGCCTGCGGTCACCGGATCCGTGCCTGCTGAGCGACGTGACCCGGTTTCACCGTCGTCGGTTCTCCGCGGGGAAGGACCAGTGCCCGCAGCACTGTAGGGCCCGGTGGCCTGTAGACCAGGCCGATGTCGCGCCATCCCCGCGACCGGAACCCGGCACAGGCTGCCCGGTGGGTCCGGTCCACCAGGGTCGCGCCGAGCAGGGCCCGATGGTCGGCGAGCAGCCGCTCCTGCAGACGGTCGGCCAGGCCGTGGTGCCGCTCGGAGGGGCGGACCACAATCCCGCTGATGGCGAAGGTGTGTCCGGACGCGGTGAGTTGGTCGACGTCTTGCGGGAGTGTGCCCCGGAATCCGTTCCACCAGGAGCCGTCACGCGGCACGGGGAATCCGAATGCGCACCCCACCAGGTCGGGTGCTTCAGCGGTCAGCATGGCGAACCCCGGTCGCCAGATGTCACGTGTGAGACGGTGCAGGAAGTCCTTCCGGCCGCGGTACTCCCGGCCGGGCGCTGTGGCGCAGGACTCCTCATACAGGGCCGCCACGTTCTCCCGAAGGCTCTCGGCCTGCCAGCGGTTGAGGCGGCGCAGGCTCAGGGGCGTCGTGCGCGTGGCGGGCGGCTGGTGGCCTGCGCTTGTGTGTGATCGGATCGGCCCGGGCGGGGCCGTCACAGCGCACCGCTCGGGAGAGTCGGCATGGCCGGAGCGAACCGGTGCGCGGCCGGGTGCAGGGGAGGGAGCTGTGGGGGCGGCCGGCTTCCGGCGAGGGCGTCCGGGAGGGTGAGGAAGAGGGAGCGGGAGCCGGTGAGGGCGACGAGGCGTTCCAGCGCCGGGCTGGGGTGGTGCAGTCGCAGGGATCCTCCGGCCGCGGCGGTGTGCAACAAGGCGTAGCGGAAGGCGTTGAGGCCGCTGCGGTCGCAGAAGGTCACGGCGGTCATGTCGACGTCGATGGCGCGGATGCCATCGTGCAGGCACTGCCGCAGTGATGCGTCCACCAGGGGCGCCGAATTCAGGTCGATCTCACCGGTCAGGGTGATCAGTGTCCGGTTGTCGGTGTCGTGCCGGTGGACGTTCAGGATGGGTGGGATGCGCATGGGCAGGGTGCCTCGGTTCACGGGACCGTGCCGGACTCCGGGCACGGTCGTACTGTGGTGCGGGCAGGTGAAGGGCCGGTCCAGCAGCCGGTGTTCCGAGGCGTAGGACCCAGCCGGTCCCCTCGGGGATGCGCAGGTCGACGGGACGAATGATCCGCTCTCCGCAGGCATGTGCGCCAAGCAGCGGTGGCCCGCCGGGGTCTGGGACGTCCGTACGCAGCATAGCCCTGGGGCCGGTCCCGCGGTTGGCCTGGGAGAGGGGCACCAGGATGTTTACACGGCGTTGATCGGGCGGCTCCGGCCTCGGTCGGTTGCGGGGGCGCACCCCAGCCGCCGTGCCGCCCGTAGCGTGACTGTGAGTGCGGAGAAAGGTGTTCCCGTATGGCCGTTGAGCGCGTCCATCCCGAGATGATCCGTGATGAGGATCCCCGGCAGTCCCTCCACGGGTGGCAGGGCCACGCGCATGTGTGGGTGTGGCGGACGAAGCCGGATCAGGTGACTGCGGTGATCAGTGGTCCTGGCGCCGAGTTCGATCTGGAGACGGCGATTCCGATGCTCCGCGCCGAGTACCCGGACGACACGGTCGACTTCTTCTTCCACCGTCCGATGGACTGGATCGACGCGGGGTACTACGCGGAGCTGACGCCGGGTGACGACGGGACATTGAGCCTTTGCGGCGTTGCCGTTCCAGGGTGAGGACGGCTTTGGCGATTGACGGCATTCGATTCTGGCTGCACGGGACCTGTGGGAGATCCGCCACGGCTTGAGCTGTGCGACGCCGTGCTCGGCCGGTGTCCGGGCTGTGGACAGCGCGCGGTTGACGGTTTGCTGTGTTGGTGTGAGGTCGCGGCCGGGTGGGCGCCTGAGGGGTGTCGTCGCTCAGGGGCCGGCTCCCATGTAGGCGTGGTCGGCGAGCACGGGGATGCCTTGCCGTTCGCAGATCCGGGTGATCCAGTGGGTGCGGGCCGCGGTCAGGTCGTGGGCGCGGCCGGGCAGGGCGGCGAGAGCCACAGCAGTCGCCCCGCCGGGTCGGTCACCACCTGCACGTTCACTCCGTGCCGGCGGTGCTTGTGGGAGTGGTCGGCCCGCCCGTCGCCGACCCGGTCGCACTCCGCCAGGGTGCCGTCGATCAGGACGTACTCGGCGTCGGCTTACTGCTTCATTTCGGCAGGATCGGCCCTCCGTTCCCTACCGGACGCCGGCAAGACTGACGGTGAGTCCGTCACGGCGGTGACCATCGTCGAGCGCTCCGAGGACTTCTTGCGTCGCTGGCGCGCTGTTGCCCGCTACCGCGTGGACGTGACCGGATTGTCCTTCGCTGGGCTCCTGTGAGTGCAGTTGTCGCGGGTGGCGGGTGGCGGGTGGGGCCGCGAAAATTCGTGGGCTTAATGTGTTGAAGTTGTGGGTACTGCGTGGTCAAGTTGTGTTGAGGTCATGTGCACGACACTTGGTGAGTCGGAGCATGTCGGACGTCGCGCTCGGGGGACGCGCGAAAGGCTTGCCGACACGTCGTGACCTGTCGGACGTACTTTCCAGTTGGACGGACCGGACGAACTATGAGCACGAGCGACTTACCCGACCCCGCGCCGCGCTCGGCGCCGGCGCCACCCGCCGCTGAGACCCCGGTGGTCGGGGATGCCGTGGGCGCGATGCGTAACGCGCGCGCCCAACTTGCCGAACTTCTGGGCCGTACACCGGAGTCGGTCTCGGCGATCAGCCGCGACGGGACGGGCTGGCAGGTCGACGTCGAGGTTGTGGAGCTGGAGCGCATCCCCGATTCCACCAGCGTCCTTGCCGTCTACCGAGTGACGCTGGACGCCGACGGTCTTCTTCTCGGCTACGCCCGCAGCCGCCGCTACACCCGAGGCCAGGTCGACCGGCAGTGAGGGCGCGCGAGGCGGCCCGCGCAGCGACCGCGATGCCGGTCCATCGCCTCCCTCTGCGTGACGTAGCCCCCTATGCACGACTGCCCCGCCTGCTGCCGCAGCGTCCTTGTCTGCGACGCCCTCGCCCCCTGACCCATGTGCGCCGGTCCGGGATCTCAGTCCAGTCGCCGTACGCCGACCGCACGGCAGCCCACCGCCGACGCCCGCCCCGCACACCCTCGCCCCACCTCTGAGAGGGAACCTCACCGATGACCGTACTCGCCCAGACCGCCGCACCCCGCGCCCAGAAGACCGACGGAGGCCTCTACGACATCCTCGACCTGATCCTTGACCGCGGACTCGTGATTGATGTCTTCATCCGAGTGTCGGTGATCGGCATCGAGATCCTGCGGGTCGACATCCGCATTGTCATCGCCAGCGTCGATACCTACCTGCGCTTCGCAGCGGCGACCAATCGCCTCGACTTGGAGAACCGCGGTACTCCCGTGGCGCCTTCGGCGCCCGTGATGTTCGTGCCGGACCTGCCCACTGCCGTGGCATCCGGAGGCCAGGCGGCTGTTTCGCCGAGCGTCGCGGCAGCTCCCGCTCCCGGCAGCGTCGTCATGCAGGGGCAGCCCGTCACCGCCTGGCCGGCCGGTACCGGTGCTGTGGTCCCAGTCGTCGGGAACCTGGGACAGACGGTGGGGCAGACACTCGGGACGGTCGGACAGACGGTCGGTGGCGTCGTCGGCGCCGTCACCCCGACTGTCGGGGGACTGGTCCACAGCGTGGCGCCGACTGTCGGGGGAGTGGTCGGCACGGTGGGCCAGACGGCCGGCACCGTGGTGGGGGCCGTCGCCCCGGCAGCAGCGACCGGAGTGAGCGCTGTCGCCCCGGCGGCCGGTACCGCGGTCCCGGTGACGGATCCCGCGGTACACAGCGCCGACAAGACCGGTGCCGTGGAGCAGGCGACGGAAGTGGTCGACGCCTCGGGGTCGACCGCAGCCGACCAGGAGCAAGCTCCCACCGCCGCACGCGACAAGACCCGGGGTAGCAAGGGACAGCAGGGCAGGGAGGCCTGACGGATGCCGCTCTACCTCTATGCGGTCACGGACGCGGACCATCCGCTGCCCGTCGATGGTGCCACCGGAATCGGGGCCTCGCCCGCGCCCTTGAGGGCTGTGCGCGCTACCCGGGTGGCCGCCGTCGTCAGCGAGGCGCCGACGCAACTACGCGCCAAGCGAAGAGATCTGATTGCCCATCAGAAAGTGCTGTTGATGCTCGGTGCCGCGGGTGCCGTGTTACCCCTGCGCTTCGGCACACTTGCCCCCGACGATGGCGCGGTGCGCCGCGCGCTGGCGGACCAGGAGTCGTTGTTCACCGATCGGCTCCGAGAGGTCGAGGACCGCGTCGAGTTCAATGTCAAGGCCCTGCAGGACGAGGAAACCGCCCTACGCGATGTCCTGAGGGACAGTGCCGAAGCCCGACGCCTGAGCGCCCTCACACGGGACGGCGCGGGCGCGCACGACGACCAGGTGGCCCTCGGCACGGTCGTCGCCGCCGGGGTCGAGGCGCTACAGGCGCAGCACGCCCAGGACATCACCCGCCGACTGGAGCCGCTGGCTCACCGCATCGCCGCGGGTGATCCGACGGGCGAGGTCTTTTTGAACCTGAGCCTGCTGATCGAACGCGGGCAGGCCCACGCGTTCGCCGCGTCCGTGGGCCAGGTTGCCGAGAGCCTCGGTCACGGGCTGGAACTCCGGGTGACCGGACCTCTTCCGCCCTACAGCTTTGTCTGACCGCGTGACCGCGTGACCGCATCTCGCCCCACCACCACCTCCCGACTGGAAGGAGAGCGCCGTATGGGTCTGCTGAGTAGTCTGATCGGTCTGCCACTGGCTCCGCTGCGCGGGGTCGGCTGGGTGCTGGAACAGGTGGTGCAGGAAGCGGAGCGGCAGTATGCCGACCCGGCCCCCATTCACCGTGAGCTGGCCGAACTGGAGACTGATCTGCTAGCCGGCCGTATCACCGAGGAGGAGTTCGGCCTTCGGGAGGACGAACTCCTGGATCGTCTGGAACAGATCACGACCGGCAGTGGCGAGGATTTGGCCTCCGGCGGTGATGAAGCTCCCGCCTCATCCCGCACCCACGACGTCCCTCCCTTCGGTGAACTGTGCCCCGACGGTCCGGCACTACAGGAAGGCCCTCAGTGACCGACGCCCTCGCGCGACGGTCAGGTGCCCTGTCGCCCCAACCGGGCAGCGCAGGCAATCTGGCCGACATTCTGGAACGCGTCCTCGACAAAGGGGTCGTGATCGCAGGAGACATCAAAATCAACCTGCTCGACATCGAACTCCTCACCATCAAGCTGCGGTTGCTCGTCGTCTCTGTCGACACCGCGCGGGAGATGGGCATCGACTGGTGGGAGCACGACCCGACGCTGTCCTCTCGCGCCGTACGTCCCGCCCCGTCATCCGACCCCGCCCGCACGGCGGAACTCGCCGCCGAGAACGCACGCCTTCGCGCCGAACTCCAGTCGCTCAACGCCCGGTTGAAGGAACCCGATGATCTCTGAGCCCGACACCCCGCCCCCGGCAGACCTCACCGACGCGGTCTACGCGTACGCAGTACTGCTGCGGAACGAGGCTGCCGAGCGGGCTGCCCGAGAACTGCGCGGCGTCGACGGGTTGCCGGTACGGATCCTGCGCGGTGCCGACACGGCCGCAGTCGTCAGCGACGTACCCGCCGACGCCTTCACCGAAGAGGCCATCGCACAGCGGCTCGACGACATCACCGACCTGGAACGCCTGGCCCGCGACCATCACCAGGTGATCGCCGCACTGGCCTCCCAAACGGCAGTACTACCCCTCCGGTTGGCCAGGGTGTACCTCGACGACGACAGCCTGCTGCGACGTCTGCACGTCGACGCCGGCTACTTCCGCACCACCTTGAACCAGCTGGAGGGCCACGACGAATGGGGCGTCAAGATCTACGCCCACCCGCCGACCACTACCCCGCCCCCGGGGGATCGGCCACGCTCCGGGCGTGACTACCTGCGCGCGCGCCGCACAAGCCGAGACGGCCACGACCTGGCCCACCAGGCCGCCGCTGACCTCGGCGCACGAGTGGACCGTACGCTCGCGGAAGCGAACCTGGCCACCGACGTACGGCACCATCGTCCCCAGCCGGCTGCCCTGTCCGCGAAACCGGGGGAGAACGTCGTCAACGCGGCCTACCTTGTCCCGCGAAAGCACACGCGGAGCTTCCAGGACCGCGTGGAGGTGCTCGCCACCGGGACTGTCGGCCTCCGACTCGAGATCACCGGACCCTGGGCCCCGTACTCATTCGCCTCGCCCCCGCCGGAACAGGCCGAAAGGGCGGACCCCGCGATCCCGCAGACGACGCCGTGACGGCCGGTGGCCTGCCCCACGCAGAGGTCGCTCTGGTCGATCTCCTCGACCGGCTCCTGGCCGGCGGTGTCGTCATCACGGGAGACCTCAGCCTCTGCATCGCCGACGTGGAACTGGTCCGCATCTCCCTGCGCGCCCTGCTCACCTCGGTCGAGGCAGCCACGGAAGGAATCCTGACGTGACGTCACACGGCGAGCCCGGACCCAGCCGGCTCCCCGGCTCGCGTACATCGCCCCCGCCTCTCGACACGGAACGCGCACTCCCCCTCGGCGCTCAGGCGACGCCGGCACCGGACTCCGGACAGTCCCCGGCCCGACGCCTCGACCTGGACAAGGACACGGTCGAACGCGACCTCGTCCGACTGGTACTCACCGTTGTGGAGTTGCTGCGCCAGCTCATGGAACGGCAGGCCATCCGCCGAGTCGAAAGGAACAACCTGACCGAGGAACAGGAAGAACGCATCGGCATGACGCTCATGATCCTCGACGACCGCATGACCGAACTACGCGAGCGCTACGACCTGAGCCCCGAAGACCTGAACCTCGACCTCGGCCCACTCGGTCCCCTCCTGCCGCGGCAAGAGGGGCGCTACTGAGGTTCTCGGCCCAAGGGTGACAGAGCGCCTTTTCAGCGCGGCCACTGAAGAAGGGAGGCCGTCCCAGCCGGCGCCGCCGCATCCCGGCGCCTCCCGGTTTGCCTGAGGCGGCCTTGACACCGCGTTCACAGCGGGAAGAGGCGTCACGCCGACCTCGCGCGCGACCACCGACCTGGTGCACGAAGGAAACGTGCACCAGGATCAGCCGTCATTCGTCAGAGGGGTGTCACCGCCACGAACGAACTGTCCTGCCGGGAAAGTTCGTTGCGCTCGGCCACCGCCAGGGCCTGAGTAGCACCCTTGCTGACCTGGGCCGGAGGGTTGACGGCTATGGAATACCTCCCTCCAGTTCCCTCGATTTCCCGCGAGTTCCCGGCCAAGTGTGCAATGGATGTGCAACGGGCGCTGCGGGGGCGGGGGCAGGATGAGGCGGCCGGAGGATGCCGACGGGCCTCGTCTTGCCCGTCGGCGTGGGCTTGATCCCGACGCTTGGGTGCGGCCCCTGTGTGCCCTCGTGGTTGCAGGGGCCGCGGCCTACGCGTCGTATGTGCATCAGCGGGACTTCGCGCGGCAAGGCGGAGCCGATGCGGTCACTTCCGCGTTGTGGCCGCTGTCTGTGGATGGGCTGCTGTTGCTCGCCACGGCCGGTCTGCTGAAGCCGGCCGAGGGGCGTGGTCGGCGGGCGCGGTATGTCGTGTGGCTGGCCTTTCTACTGGGGATTGCGGTCTCCTTGGCGGCGAATATCGCGGCAGCGGCCACGCTGACGTGGAAACCGGTTCTTGTGGCCGGCTGGCCACCGGTCGCGCTCTTGCTGTCCGTCGAGCTGTTGGTGCTGCGGCCGACAAAGCACGGGGCGACGACCTTGCGCATGAGGAGGACGCTGCCGCTGTGACGGAGGGCGACAGTGAGCCGTTGCTGGAACGCGCTCGACAACTGGACGCTCGGCATCGAGAAACACACCAGCGGCCGGTATCCGCAGAAACACTGCGGAAGGAACTGCACGTCGGTGCTCAGCGGTCGAGGCGGTTGGTCGCTCAGGTGCGTCAAGCCCAAGAAGGCCGCTTCGCTGCTCGTACGTTCGGCGGCAAGAAATCGAGCGCCGACACGGGCAGGGCGGGCGCTTCAGCGGATCAACTGTCTCCGTAGACCGCATGTGTCCTGCTCACAGCCGGGCGCAGCACCGCGGCCGCGCCCCGGTATGCCGAGATGTGGCTGCCCGGAGCCGACGGCGCTACCGCCCGGTGTGCACCGACGGCGCGCAAGAGATCGAACCTGCAGCCGCTGGCGAGCGTGGGTCGTTGACGGGATTGAGGGCGAGCTGTAAGGGACTTGGCAACCGTCCTTCTCGGTGAGGCCCGCCCGCCCCGAATGAGATCTCCCGGCAGGCCGTAAGCGCAGACTTGACCGATCATCAGGAGTGCTGCCGTGCGACCCACAGAGCCATCGTCTGCGCCCGGCAGCCTTGGTTGGAACCGTGAGACAGCGATGCTGGCGCTCCTGTCCTTCGCCATGCTGATCGTTTCGCTCGACCAGTACATCGTGGTCGTGGCACTCCCCGACATCGCACGCGACCTCGGCTATTCCGCGAAGACCCTCCAGTCGGTCATCAGCGCCTACGCAGTTGCCTCGGCCGGCTTCCTGCTGTTCGGCGGGCGTGCCGCCGACCTGCTCGGACGACGCCGCATCCTGGCCACCGGCCTCGCACTCTATGCCGCGACAGCGCTCGCGGGAGCACTCGCGACCGGCCCCGGAATGCTCCTCGCCGCCCGCGCATTCCAAGGTCTCGGCGGAGCCCTCGTCTTCCCCACCACCCTGGCACTCATCAACACCACCTTCGTCGAAGGCCGCGCCCGCAACCGTGCACTGGGAATCTGGGGAGGGGCAGGCGCGGCAGGACTCGTCATCGGTGTGCTGCTCGGCGGTCTTCTGACACAGATGTTCGGCTGGGAAGCAGTCTTCCTCGTCAACGTCGCCCTGGCCGGCCCTGCGCTGCTGCTTGCCTTCGTAGTGATCCCCCGGGACGGCGCACGCGAGAAAGGCCGCACGTTCGACCTACCCGGTGCGCTCAGCGTCACTCTCGGTATCACATTCATCGTGTTCGCCCTCGTGCAAGGCCCCGGATTGGGCTGGCTTTCGCCGGGCATCCTGGTCAGCGCAGTAGCGGGCCTACTGCTGATGGGAGCTTTCGTCATCATCGAGCGGCGCAGCTACGAC
>NZ_VWMY01000019.1:31429-166452 GCF_008905045.1 Streptomyces albicerus | reverse complement strand
TACTTCCAGGAGATTCTGGGCTACGACGCTTTGCAGACCGGCGCCGGCTTCCTCATCCCCACGGCAGTGGTGGTGGCCGGTTCGACAACCGCAGGCCAGCTCGTGACGCGGTTCGGTCTCAGGCGCACGTTGGCCGCAGCCCTCGCCGTCGGTGCGCTCGGTGCGGTCGCACTCGGCCTCGCGATCTCGCCGAACGGCACCTACATCGAACTCATCCCCGGCCTCGTGGCGCTCGGCATCGGCGACGGGGTGGTCTTCACCACCATGTTCATCGCCGCCGCCACCGGAATCTCCGACCGACAACAAGGCATCGCCTCCGGCATTGCCTCCACCGGCTCAGGCGCGGGCGCCGCTGTCGGACTCGCCATCCTCGTCCTGGTAGCGACTGCCGACCTCGATGGCCTCTCCGGTGAACAGCTTCGAATCGCCACCGCCGACGGGATCAGCACCACGCTCTTCGTGGTGGCAGGCGGAATCGCGCTGACCCTCCTCGTCGCCTTGCGCCGGTGCCCGACACCGCCCGAACCGCAACCCACCCCCGTGCCGTACCAGACCCGCCGCTGCTGACAGCGTCCAGGGCCTGCCGGGACGAGGAAAGCGGCTCGCAGCGACTTCCGACAGTCGGTCGCCGCGAACAGCTGCCTGAGTCGCGAAGAACTGGGTGCGCCAGGGACTGAGCCGACAACGGCCACTCCAGGTGCTTGGCGCGCCTCGCGCTCTCATGTGGACGGCCAGCGTGATCCAGCCGCTCTCCGCACCGGTCATGACGATGGCGAAGTCACCGGGTCGGCACGCCTACCGGGTGCCACCAGGCTGTCGACCAACCCGTTGGACCCGGCATGGCGCCACTCTCGAGAAGACATTTCCGCGAATCCAGTACTGATGGTGCGAGATGTCCACCCGCGCGGTCGCCCGCAGCAGATCTCGAAGCCCAGGTCTGACAGTGAGGATGTACGCGGCATCGCTCGGGGATCTGACTCTGGGTCTGACTGGCGCTTCGGCTGCCTGTGCGTTGAATCGTCGGCCCGCGGGTGATGCCACTGCGTACTCGTGGGCGTCCGTGACCTCGTAGGAGCTTGGCCGTCGGGCCTCTTCACGTCTCGTCCGTCTGCCCGGGCAGCACACGCTGTTCCACAACGCCTCATACGAAGGACGGCAGAACAGGTATGAGCGCGGCCCGGGATAGCAGTGATCGGCGGAGTCGACACCCACACGGACATCCACCAAGCCGCAGTGATCGACTCGGTCGGCCGCCACCTGGACACGCAGTCGTTCGAGACGACCTCGGCCGGCTACGGGCAGCTGCTGGCCTGGCTGCGCGCCCAGGGGGACGTCATCGCGGTCGGGATGGAGGGGACCGGGGCCTACGGCGCCGAACTCGCCAGGTTCCTGACGGCCACTCGCCCAGGAGGTGCAGGTCCTGAACGATAAGGTCGCCGAGGCCGACCGGCTCATCGAGGCCCAGTTCCGGTTCCCGGCCGAGCACTGGATCCATCTGCGGACCACGAATCCGATCGAGTCCACGTTCTCCACCGTCCGCCTGAGGACCAAGGTCACCCGAGGCGCCGGCTCCCGCACCGCCGCACTGGCCATGGTCTTCAAGCTCGTCGAGTCCGCCCAGCAGCGATGGCGGGCTGTGAACGCACTACACCTCGTCGCACTCGTCCGCACCGGAGCCCGCTTCGAACGCGGCCAGCTCGTCGAGCGCCCCGAACTCAGCGCCGCCTGAGCCACCTCAACTGGCCCACAGAGAATTCGACAATTACTCCAGCAAGATCGGTGGGCCGTACCGGTGACCAACAAGCTCTGCTACACCCCCGACCGCCAACCCTGACTGACGTTCGCAACGCCTTCCGTGCCGTCGCCTTTCTCTGATGCTCGCTATACGGCCAGAAACAGCCGAGCACCACGACGCCGTCCCTGTACGGCAGAAGTTATCCTGCCCGGGCAGGAAGCGCCGCTCCGCGGTCACGGCCGTGCCGGCGCCGCAGACGCATACTGTGCGCACCAGGGGGCGGGGATGGATGGTCTGGAAGTCGGCGCTGTCGGACTCGGTCACGAATCGGCGGCGCTTCGGCTGGAGGCGCACCGGACCGAGCTGATCGGCTACTGCTACCGAATGCTGGGTTCGGTCTTCGATGCGGAAGATGCCGTGCAGGAGACCATGGTCCGGGCGTGGCGCGGCCTCGACCGGTTCGAGGAACGGTCGTCACTACGGTCGTGGATCTACCGCATCGCCACCAACGTCTGCCTCGACACACTCGCCGCCGGCAAGCGCCGGGCTCGCCCGATGGACCTCTCGGCCCCGACCAGCGGCGCCACCTCACCAGGCCCTCCACTGGACGTCAGCCTGTGGATCGAACCGTTCCCGGCCGCTCTGGCCCACACGCCGGACAACCCCGCAAAGGCAGCCGAAGCAGGCGAATCCGTGCGCCTGGCATTCATCGCCGCACTGCAGCACTTGTCGTCCAAGCAGCGCGCGACCCTCCTCCTACGGGAAGTCCTGGGCTTCTCGGCACGCGAAGTCGCAGACCTGCACGGCTGCACCGTCGCCTCGGTCAACAGCGCGCTCCAGCGCGCCCGCGCCACACTGGCCGCCCGCCGCGAAGCGACCGGCGACGCGGCGGCACAGTCGCCCGACGCCGTTCAGCGGGCACTGGCGAAGCGATATGCCGCGGCCTTCTCCAGCTTCGACATGGAGGAGCTGAACATGCTGCTGCACGTGGACGCCACCATGTCCCTGCCGCCATACGCCCTGTGGATGCGAGGCGTCACCGACATCCAGGCATGGCTGACCGGACCCGCCGTCGGCTGCCGGGGATCCCGGTTGGTCCCCACCCTGGCGAACGGCTCGCCGGCCTTCGGCCAGTACCGGCCCAGCGTCACCGGAGCGGGATTCGAGCCCTGGGCCGTTCAGGTCGTCGACATCTCCGGGGACCGGATCAGCGACATCCATGTCTTCCGGGACACCGAGCGGCTGTTCCCGCTTTTCAACCTGCCCCCGCACATCGGCGAGCAGGAGGTGTGACGCAGCGCACCTTCATCGGACGATGACTCCGTTCGTGCCCCTCGGTCATACCAGCAACGAAACCGAAGCAACGGACAGACAAGATGACTGACATGACCGCCACCGTGAAGGGCCCTGCCAGCTACTTCCCTTCCATCGAGAAGAAGTACGGTCGCCCGATTGCGGAGTGGAAGGACCTGATCCGCTCCTCGCCTCTGACCAAGCACATGGAGTTCGTGAACTGGCTCAAGGCCGAGCACGGGCTGGGCCACGGTCACGCCGATGCCCTCGTCGCGCACACTCTCGCCGAGCGGTCCGGCAACTGAGCTGCCACGCATGGGAGCGCATGGGTGACGGCACAGCACCAGGGACAGGCCCTGCTCCACCGCGTCGATGCCGCAATCAGCCTCACCGACACGACCTCGCCGCGCTCGACGACTGGCTACAGGACGTCTCCGGAGCCTCGTGATCCACAGAATTTGACAATTACTCCGCCGTCAGGCGGACGCGTGAGTTCTGATTGCCGGTCAACGTGGAAGTGCGGCCAACTGTGATGCTCACAGTGGCTTCCCAATGGAGAAGTCAAGCTGTGTGGCTCCCGCTTGGCGGAGGGTCGGGCGAGAGGGAGGGTGGTCAACCGCGCCGGTGGCCCTCGACGCAGAATCGGTTGCCTTCTGTGTCGGCCAGCACAACGTACGGTCGCCCTCCGAGAGGCAGGCTTTCCGGGTAGTGCTGCCAGTCGACACGCTGCGCCCCCAGGCCCACCAGTCGGTCTACTTCCTCGTCAAGGTCCCGGTCACCGGCGTCGAGATCGAAGTGGATGCGGGGGAACTCCTCCGCAGGACTTTCACTCGTGTCCATGGCGATAGCGACCCCGTGCTCACCAGGCGGCGGTTGGAGAACGATCCAGTCATCACCCTCGTAGCGTGGAGGTCGCTGCACGTACCCCAGTGCCTGCTGCCAGAACTGGCCTGCCCTCTTGTCGTCGTTCACGCCTAACGAGACCTGTTTGATCGACGTCATGCCAGCACAGTAGGTGGCCCTGAATGTCCAGGCATCGATTGGTGCAAGTCCGATCGGGACCTAGCCGGTGGACTGAGGCGGGGTGACTTCGTAGAGGCGTCGGTCCTGGATCAGGGCCCACAGGACGTTGACTCTGCAGCGGGTGAGGGCGATCACGGCCTGGGGGTGGCGTTTGCCCTCGGCGCGCTTGCGGTCGTAGAGGGTCCGCGAGTTTGGGTCGTAGCGGACGCTCATCAGGGCGGACATGTAGAAGACGCGCTGGAGACCTCGGTGGTAGTGACGGGGGCGGTGCAGGTTGCCGTTCCGCTTCCCTGAGTCGCGTGGTGCTGGCGCCAGGCCGGCGAATGCGGCGAGTCCGTCCGGGCCAGTGAAATCCGCGAGGCCGTTGCTGATCGCGGCGAGGAACTCGGCGCCCTGCAGCGGGCCGATGCCGGGCAGGCTGGCCACGACTTCGGCCAGCTGTGCGTCCGGAACTGGGCCTCGATGAGCCGGTCGGCCTCGGCGACCTTATCGTTAAGGACCTGCACCTCCTGGGCGAGCGTCCTGACGAGCTGGGCAATCACGGCCTCGCCGGGAACGGAGATGTGCTGCCGCTCTGCGGCCTCCACCGCCTTCCTCGCGAGCTCATCCGGGCTGCGGACGCCGCGGGCGCGCAGCCATCGGGTGAGTCGCGCGGTGCCGAGGCGCCGGAGTGCTGCGGGCGTCTGGTAGCCGACCAGCAGGACGAGCGGTCCGGCGCTGGTCAGGATGAGCGCGCGTTCCAGCGCAGGGAACAGGCCGGTCAGGGCGGAGCGCAGCCGGTGATGCTTTCGAATCCGTCGGGGAGGGGCGTTTCATCGCTCATGGGATCACCTGGGGTCGGGTCGAAGAGGAAGACCAGGACTTTCTGGTTGCGGGGGCCGGCGGAGTCGGCGGCGAGCCCGGCCGGTACCTGGTCGGTGAACGTGATGCAGGCTTCGGTGTGTTCGGTGCGGGGCAGTGAGGCTGGCATCGTCGGGTGGGGCGTTCTCGAAGCCGGAGGGGGACGGGGGAGGACACTGCTCTGAAGGAAGACCCTGACGGGTACGGCCGATGCCGTGCGGGACACCGACCCTCGTGTGGGTCCGTGCTCCGGTCCGCGCCGCGGGAGGTCACCCCTGTGCGAGGCATGTCGCCCGGTCCGAGAGCACAAGGAGGTTCAAGTCTCCCGTGCGAGGGCTTCGCGGACTGCGGGTACGACTTCGGCGGCGAACGCGCGGATCTGCTGGACGTGATCTCGTTCGGGCCAGATGACGAAACCGTTCATTCCGACGGTGCGCACGAGTGTGACAAGGTGTTCGGTCCACTGGGCGGCGGGCCCCTGGAACGGGCCGGCCGACTCCGGTTGGATGACACCGGCGATGTTGTAGACCCGGCGGATCGTGTCCGGATCGCGGCCCGCCGTCAGAGCTGCGTCGTCGATGCGGCGGACGGCCGTGGGCAGTGCGTCGAGTCCGAGGTAGGCGTGCGAGGGAAGCCAGCCGTCCGCTTTTGCACCGGTCAGGGCCAGCATGCGGGGTCCGTACGAGCCCAGCCACAGCCCCAGACCGGAGGTCGGCGCCGGGCCGGGGTGGACGCCGGCCAGCGAGTAGTGCGCGCCGTGCGTCCGCACACTGCGCTCGCCACTCCACATCGCCCGGATGACGGTGATCGCCTCTTCAAGTGCGTCGGCGGCCTCCTTCGGCGTGCGTCGGGAGCCGCCCATGGCCTCGATGGCTTCCCAGAAGGCGCCGGCGCCCAGGCCGAGCCGGACCCGGGAACCGGTCAGTCTGTCCAAGGTTGCCGCAGCCTTGGCCAGCACCGCCGGCGGACGCAACGGCAGGGAGCTGACCGTCGGGACGAGCGTGACATGTCGCGTCCGCGCGGCCAGAAAGGTGAGCAGTGTCCAGGTGTCGTCGAACGCCGCTTGGTAGGGGTGGTCCTGGATGGTGAGAAGGTCGAGGCCGAGACTGTCGATGAGCAGTGCCTGCTCACTGGAGCGGCCGACGGGTAGGGCGTTCGGCTCTACGTTCGCGCCGAACAGGACAGGGAGGGGCATGAAGGTCTCCTGAGCAACCGGCGCTCGACGTCGGTCAGCGGTGGTCGCAGGTGAGGAAGGGAACGGACCCGCTGTCGTCCCGGAGGCAGCGCCTTCAAGAGCAGGCGGCAGCCGGGGCGGCACCGCTCGGGTCCGTGAGCGGTTCAGCGCGGCGGGCCGAGAATGACGCCGCCGTAGAGTTCGGATGCCTCCGCCAGGAGGGACTTGGGGATCTCGAAGCCGTCGGGGCGCGGGGTGGTGAGGTCGCGTCCGGCGTGGCGGAACATGCCCTCGATGCCGCCGGGCGTGGCGATCATCAGAAGGTCGGCGCGGTCGGAGGTGATGCGGTAGCCGTGCGGGACGTTGCGGGGCAGGTAGACAATCCCGCCTTCACGTAGCTCGTGTTCCTCCTCCCCGGACCACACGAGGGCCGTGCCCTTGATCAGCATGAACACCTCGTCCTCGCGGGTGTGCAGGTGGAACGGCGGGGCTTCGCCCTTGGCGACGTCGAAGCGGCCCACAGTCAGCTTGCCCTCGGTGGCTTCCTTGTCGAGCAGCACGGAGAACGTTCCCCCGTCGAGCCATTCCAGCTTCTGCTGCTGTTCGGGCTGCGCCAGATAGGCCATGGTCATCGGAGACCTCCAGGGAAACTCCGGCCTTCAGGCCGGCGCGGAATCGGACTCCTGCGGAGCGGTGCAAGGGGTCGGGATTCGCCCCCAGAGCGAATCCCGGTGCTCTGACTCGCAGGCCTGAACTTGACTGGTGGTGCTGTGAGTTTGTGCGTGCGACCGCACACCGTGTGAAGCGGGCGTTCACCTTCGGTGAGGGAGGGACACAGGGACATGGGCCGAGCAGGGGACGGTGTGGGCCGCACACGACGTATCCGTATATCGCGTGGATACGGACTGACTGGAGATGGAGATGACCGGCTGGTTGCAGGCGGCCATGCGGGGCTGGCCCCCGCGGGAGGAGGTCAGCCGACGGTGAGGACGAGCTTTCCGCGGCTGTGGCCGGCGTCGCTGGCCTGCTGGGCCTTGGCCGCGTCGGTAAGCGGGTAGGTCGCGCCGACCGTGATCGCCAGTGTGCCGTCGGCGGCCTGCCGGGCCAGTTCGGCCAGCCGGGCGGCCGAGCGCCGCGCCGGGCCCTCGGCGAAGACGACACCGAGTTCGCGGGCGCGGAAGTCGGCGGTGGTGACGATCCGGTCGGTGCCGCCGCGCAGGGTGATGGAGTCCTCCAGCGCGCCCTTGCCCGCGGCGTCGAGCACCGCGTCCACGCCGTTGGGGGCGAGCGCACGCACCCGCTCGACCAGACCCTCTCCATAGACCAGCGCGGTGGCGCCGAGCGAGGTCACGTACTCCTGGTTGGCCGGACCGGCGGTGCCGATGACGCGGGCGCCGCGGGCGACGGCGAGCTGGACGGCGACGGTGCCGAGCGCGCCGGACGCGCCGTGGATCAGTAGGGTCTCGCCGGCCTTGACGCCGAGCAGGTCCAGGACCCGGTCGGCGCCGTCGCCCGCCACCGGCAGGGCGGCCGCGTGCGTCCAGTCCAGACCGGCCGGCTTGAGGGCGAGAACGGCCGCACTGGCGAGCGCGTACTGGGCGTAGGCGCCGGTGTCGGACCAGCCCAGCACCTCGTCGCCCACCTGCAGCTGGTCGACGCACTCGCCGACGGCGTCGACGATCCCGGCGATCTCACCACCGGGGACGGCGGGCAGGGTGGTGGGGAAGATGGCCTCCATAGTCCCGGAACGGATCTTTCCGTCCACCGGGTTGACACCGACAGCCTGTACACGCACGCGGACCTGGCCGGAGCCGGGCTCGGGGACCTCGGTCTGCGCCTCGTGCAGGACCTCGGTGCCGCCGAACGTGTCGAAAACGATGGCCTTCATAACTGTGTCTCCTTCAATGAGTTGATCCGGCGAACCAGATCAGGTGGCCAGACACCTAAAACGTGCCGCCAATCATGTGGCTGGCCAAATAACTGTTGGATGGGCTCGTTCGCGGGCTGGAGCCGCGGAGTTTCGGGCCGCCTGCCCGCGCCCGGGGCTGTTCGGCAGTTTCCGGGCCTGATCAGGGTCTGCCAGTCACTGGCAGTGCAGCTCCAGCAAGCCCACCTCGGGATGCTGGCAGTGCTTGGAGGCGATGGGTGTGTTCACCTCGTGCATCCGCCGGACCAAGACGTCCGTCAGTGCTGTGGGGCTCTTTCCGGCCCTGCTGCGGGTCTCGTGCGGTGGACCTCGGGGTCGTGTCCGAGCTGATCGTCGGGGCTGGAGCCCGTGGAAGGATGGCCTCGATGACGGGTTCCTACGAATTCAGCTCGGTCGGAACGACCGGGTCGGAACTCTGGTGCCGCTGCTTCGGGCCGTCACCCGGCCCGGAGCTGCACCTGCTCGCTGTCGTCCTTCGTTTCGATGACGTGGATGCACCGGTCGAGGGCGGCCACCATGTAGCGGCGCCAGAGCGGGGCGAAGGGACCGGCCAGGATCCAGCGGCGGCCGGGCAGCGGCTTGAACTCGTAGGTCCAGCGGATGAGTGTGCCGTCACCGTCCGGGTTGACGTTGAACTCGCCCCGTATACCGGCCGCGAGGCGGGAGAGGACGTTGGTGAAGCCGGTCAGCTGGTAGGCGAAGCTGGAGCCCGGTACGTACTCGGTGAGTTCTTCGTCGGCCTGGGAGCCGTCGTCGAACTGCGGGTTCCTTCGCGGGCCCACGTGGTCCCAGGCCTCGGTCTGGTTCTTCACGCTGCTGATGCCCGGGAACGGGGCCACCGGGCGGAAGACGGTGGGGAGGTCGATAGGCACCAGGACGCGGAAGGCGTCCTGGGGTGCCGTGCGGGTCCGCTGCTGGACAGTGATGGCGACGGTCTTGTCGGCTGGTCCGATGAGGAGTGTGGTCATGGTTCAGCTCTCCGTGGTGGTGGGGAGGGTGGGGTAGTCGGTGTAGCCGCGGTGGTCGCCGCCGTAGAAGGTGGCGGGGTCGGGCCCGTTGAGCGGGGCGCCCGTGCGGACGCGGTGGGGCAGGTCGGGGTTGGCCAGTGCCGTGGCGCCGACCGAGACGGCGTCGGCCAGACCGGAGTCGAGGTCGGCGAAGCGGGTGTCGAGCGGGGTGCCGCTGCGGTTGACGATCAGTGCCGTGGACCACTGCCGGCGTTTGTGCTGCAGGAATTCCTCGTCGGGTCCCTGGATGAGGTGCAGGTAGGCGAGGCCGAGCGGGTCGACGGCGTCGAGCAGCGCCGGGTAGACGTCATGCATGTCGTGCTCGGTGATGTCGTTGTAGGGGTTGCCGGGAGAGATGCGCAGGCCCGTGCGGTCGGCGCCGATCTCGGCGGCCACCGCGGACGTCACCTCGGTGGCGAAGCGGATGCGGTGGGCGACGGAGCCGCCGTACCGGTCGGTGCGCTCGTTGGCGTTGGAGGAGAGGAACTGGTGGACGAGGTAGCCGTTGCCGCCGTGGATCTCCACGCCGTCGAACCTGGCGGCGACGGCCGCCGCCGCGCGGCGGAACTCGTCGACCACGCCGGCGATCTCGTCGGCGGCGAGGGCCCGGGGAGCGGGCATCCCCTGGGGGCCGGTGGCGGTGAACATGACGCCCTTGGGCTGTACGGCCGAGGGGGCCACGGGCGTGCGGTGGTGCAGGGTGTTGTCCGGGTGGGAGACACGGCCGGCGTGCATCAGCTGGACCACGATGCGCCCGCCCTCGGCGTGGACGGCGTCGGTGACCTTGCGCCAGCCGGCGATGTGCGCGTCGGTGTGGATTCCCGGCGTCAACAGGTAGCCCTGACCGTCTTCGGACGGCTGGGTGCCCTCGGTGATGATCAGGGCCATGGAGGCCCGCTGCCGGTAGTACTCGACATTGAGTTCGCTGGGCAGGCCGTCCGCCAGGGAGCGGTCACGGCTCATGGGCGCCATGACGAGCCGGTGCGGCAGTTCCATGACACCGACGGTGACGGGGGTCCAGAACAGTCATGGGTGAGCGCTTTCCGCTTCAGGGTGATCAGAGTTGGAGGGTGTGGAGGGACTAGAGGGAGGCGAGGGCGCGTACGCGGTCGGCGATGGCGCGGCGGGCGACGTCGGTGGTGAAGGCGATGGAGTCGAACTCGTGCGGGACGCCGGGGTGGAGGTGGAACTCCACGGGTACGCCGGCCCGGCTGAGTTTGAGGGCGTAGACGAGGTCCTCGTCGCGGAAGGCGTCGAGCTGGCCGACCTCGATGTAGGCGGGAGGCAGACCGGTGGCGTCGTCGAGGCGGGCCAGCGCGGCCGTGGCGGGTACGTCGGGCCCGCCCGCAGCGTCGCCGAGCAGGGCCGGCCACGCGGTGCGGCTGTCGTCGTAGGACCACAGCAGGTAGGGCTCGATGTGCGGGTCGGGCGTGGTGGCGCGGTCGTCGAGCAACGGCATGAGCAGGATCTGCCGGGCGATCGCCGGGCCGCCGCGCTCCCGGGCGAGGATCGACAGCGCCGCGGCCAGTCCGCCTCCGGCGCTGTCGCCCATCACACCGATCCGCGCGGGGTCGACATCCAGCTCGCCGGCGTGCTCGTGCAGCCAGCGCAGGGCGGTGTACGCGTCCTCGACCGGTGTCGGGAAGGGGTGTTCGGGGGCTCGGCGGTATTCGACCGACAACATCGGCACCCCGCTGGCGGAGACGTAGCGGGCAACTGGGCCGTCAAACAGGTCGATGTGGCCGAAGATGTAGCCGCCGCCGTGGAAGAACAGCGCGGCCGGACCGCTTGGAACGTCCGTCTTGGCGTACCAGCGCATGGTGATCTTCGTGCCGTCGTCCGCGGTCGCGTAGTACTCGGTGGTCGTGACGTCGGCCGGGACCGGTTGGGCCGCCGAAGCGGCACCGATGATCGGTTCCCACATGGCGCGGCGCGCGGCGACGTCGCCGACCGGCGGAGGGGTGGCGCCCGCCATGACCTCGGCCATGGGGGCGAACACCTGGGCGAACTCGGGGTCGAAACTGAGTGACATGACTGTCCTGCCTTCTTAGCTGGTTGGGTCTGATCTGGTCATTCGTGGAATCAGCGGGCCCAGAAGTTCCGGGTTTGGCAGGCGAGGGTTTGCCGTTGGGCGGCTCAGCAGACCTGACCCTCTGGAATCCCGCGCCGACTCGGCCGCCAATCGGGAGACGCGACCCCAACGATCACTCCACGCAATGTGCTTCAGTTTTGAAGCGTTGGAAGGCTGAAGGACACTCCGGTTTCGAAGCGGCATCACAGGGTGAGAGGGCGGCGACTGCTGCTAGGGACCGACAGCGAACAGCATCTGCAGCTTGCCCCGGCTGGGGGAACCGGGTACGGCGGTGAAGACCAGCAGTTGCTGGCACTGCTCGGGATCCATCAGCATCTCGGAGTAGAGCTCCAGTTCCCCCAGCTCGGGGTGCAGGTAGCGCTTGAGGTCGTGGTGATGGGTCACCCCCACCTCGTGCAACCGCCAGATCTCCGCGAACTCCGAACTGGCCTCGAGCAGGGCCGCGACGATCTCACCGGCCTTACCCGTGGGATCGGCCGTGTAGGCGTCCCGGATCTCCGCGGCGAAAACCCTGCCCCGCCGCGGATGGTCCTCCACCGGATACAGGCCGCGGACCTGCGGATCGCCGGTGAACCAGCGGTAGACCAGGTACCGGGACAGGCCCGAGTAGCGGGTGAAGTCACCGAGCAGTGCGACCGCCGGAGGTGTCTGCAGGAGCGTCTCACCGAAGCGCGACATCAACATCGCCGGCACGTTCATGAGGCCGCCGACGATCCGCATCATCGTGGGACCGACATGATCATCTCGTATGATCCGCTGGGGTGCAGGGATGCCGCCGAGAGTGAAGAGATGGTCACGCTCGCTCAGGCTGAGCCGCAACGCCCGGGCCAGCGCAACGAGCATCCGCTCCGACGGGGCCGGACCACGCTGCTGCTCGATCCGGCTGTAGTAGTCGGCCGACATACCGGCCAGCGCCGCCACCTCCTCGCGCCGCAACCCGCCGGTACGGCGCCGCTGCCCACGAGGAAGCCCGACATCCTCCGGCTGCAACGCCTCACGACGTGCGCGGAGAAAATCCGCCAGCAACACCCGGTCCATCGTCCGCCCCCCTGTTCGACACACCCATCCTGGCGCGAACCGAAAACTAGATGAAGGCCCACTTTAACCGCGGACAAGTTGTCCCTGGCTGGGCTTCAGTCGGCTCGCCCGGGCCTGCGCATCTGCCTGTCGGACGGGTACCGTCCCCAACACCCGGACCACTGGCTCGAGACCTACCGGAGCGGCAGGGTGAGCTGCCCCGAGTTTCGTAGAGTCCGGTGATCTTGTTTCAGGCGTACTGCGGGGCGGCTTCCTGTTGTCGCCACCAGTCGCGTTCGTACTCGGCGGGCGGTACGTAGTCGAGGGCGGAGTGGAGCCGTTCCTCGTTGCACCACGTGACCCACTGGAAGATCGCCCGCTGGCATCTGACGGCGTCGCCGCTTCGGGCACCCATCGGCGAATGAGGGCTGTCTCCACTCGCCCTGAATGTCGGCGAAGTCTCGGGTTCAGAGGCTTGCGTGGCCAACTATCTCTGACAGCTGCCGCCAGGTACCGCTGATCAGCAGTCCCGTGATCTGGTGCGCCACGGCGAGGGCTGTCCAACTATCGATGACGGTCACAGTGGTTGCGACGTTGCCCTGTGACTGAGCGCCACAGTTGGCCATTCAGTGCTCCAGTTGGCCACCGTGACGCTCAGTGGCAACGGTGGGCTGCGACGGGCAGCACCGCGTCGGCAGGATCTCGGCCGTCCGGCGGGGCTGTCGGTGATCCGTAGGCGATGTGTCGGGGGCCGCTGGAACCGTGGGCGTCGAGCTGCCCTGCAAGGCAGCCGCAGCCGCCTTCACCAGCAAGGGAGCCCCGCCGACATGTCGTCCACATCCTCCATCCTGCCCTGGGATGTTCAACGGCTGCCGCGTGCCGATGGCAGCGTCTTCCTGGTCACCGGCGGCAACGCCGGCATCGGGTACTTCGTCGCGGAGCAGTTGTCCGCAACCGGAGCCACTGTCGTACTGGGCAGCCGGAATCCCGCGAAGGCCGAAGTCGCCACGGCCTCGATCCGCTCGCGTGCCCCTGGCGCGCGGGTGCGGGCCGTACGGCTGGACCTCGCCGACCTCTCGTCGCTCAGAACAGCGGTGGAATCACTGGATGTGGAATGCCTCGACGCGGTGGTCCACAACGCCGGCGTCGCGCTCGACGATCCGCCGCGCCGGGAGACCGGGGACGGTCACGAGCTCATGTTCGGCACGAACCACCTCGGGCACTTCGCGCTGACCCACTGGCTGATGCCGCTGTTGTCGGCCGCACCGGCGGCCCGCATCGTGACCATGGGCAGCTTCGCGGCGAAGTCCGAGCGGCTCGACCTCGACGACCTGCAGTCCCAGAAGGACTACCGGCCCAAGCGCACCTACGGACGCTCCAAGCTGGCGCAGATGTACTTCGGCCTCGAACTCGACCGCCACCTGCGCGCCGTCGACAGCACGGTGGCAAGCGTGGTGGTCCATCCCGGCGGCGCGCTGGACTCCCTGACCCCGTCACGCCCGCCAGTCCATGTGCGGACCGCTGGTGCGCGGCTCTGCGGGGCACCAGCCGCCCTCCTCGTCCAGGGCAAGCACGCCGGCGCATGGCCCGCGGTCCGAGCAGTGCTCGACCCGACCGTGCGCGGAGGGCAGCTGTGGGGACCGCGCGTCTTCAGCCTGCGTGGCAAGCCCCAGCGTGAACCGGTGTGGAACCACCTCGCCGACACCTCCGTCGCGGTGCAGTTGTGGGACGCCAGCCGTGACCTGACCGGCGTCGACCTCGGTACCATCCCCGGATAGCCCCCAGGCGCGCGCCGGCCAACAAGCGTCCTCAGGTTGGCCAACTGTGGCGCTCAGTCACATGCCCGATAGTTGGCCTCTCTGAGCGCTACTTGGCCAGTGACGTCCCGTGACCGATCTCGCTGCGGCGACTTGCGGTCACGTGCGGAGAAGCGGCTCTTCGTGGATGGGCCTGGGTGAGCCGCTCCTCTCTCATCGCCGCTGCTGTGTCGCGTGGCAGCGGTCGCCGATCGTGCGGAGGGCGTCGAGTAGTTCGGGGGGACCGTCGACCTCGAAGTCGGCGTCGATGACGAGAATGTGTGCGGCGAGCATGTGCGGAGTCTCCGCACCGACGTGGACAAGACAGGTGTGGTCGTCGACGGCTTCGACGACTGTGGCCGGGGTCAGCCATTGCACCAGTTCGGTGGCCGACTTGTGCACGAGCACCCGTGCGCGGTAGCGGGTGAGTGCCGCGTCGACGCCTTTGGCGACGTGGGCGGTCAGGTCCTGCTCCGGGGGCTCGCGGGGTGTGAAGCGCGGCCCGGTGGGGGTGCGGGGCTGTATCCGGTCGACGCGGAAGGTGCGCCAGTCGGCGCGGCCGGGATCCCAGCCGACGAGGTACCACTTACGGCCGAGGTGCACCAGCCGGTACGGCTCGATCTCCCTGCGCTGGTCGGTGCCGTCGTGGGTGCGGTAGTCGAAGCGGAGGCGGTGGTGGTCACGGCAGGCCGCGGCGATCGCGG
This sequence comes from Streptomyces albicerus, assembly GCF_008905045.1. Classification (GTDB taxonomy): domain Bacteria; phylum Actinomycetota; class Actinomycetes; order Streptomycetales; family Streptomycetaceae; genus Streptomyces; species Streptomyces albicerus. Next base: position 151,844 of record NZ_VWMY01000019.1, on the reverse strand, counting down.
TCAGGACCTCCGGGGCGACGACCGGTCCGCCGTGTCTGGGGGTGACGGTGGAGGCGCGCAGGAGGCTGATCCGGTGGCGCAGCCGCGAGGGCAGGACCTGTTCGAGCTTGGCCAGCGCGCGGGTGGCCGCTTCCTCGATCCCTGCGACGGCGCCACCGGTGGCGCCGTTCAGGCCGATCGCGACGGCGGTGGCCTCGTCGTCGTCGAGCAGCAAGGGGGGCAGCTTTGCCCCGGGCGTGAGCCGGTAACCGCCGCCCACGCCGGGCAGCGCGTGCACCGGGTAGCCGAGCTCGCGCAGCTTGTCGATGTCGCTGCGCACGGTGCGCGCGCTCACCCCAAGCCGCTCGGCGAGCTCCGGCCCGGTCCATGAGGGGCGGGCCTGCAGCAGGGACAGAACCTGGAGCAATCGGGCCGAGACGGTCATCACATTGCGTTACTTTACCCCTATTGCGGAATGGATCCTTCCGCAATAGGGGATGTCATGGAGGGCATGACGAACAACAACACCGCTGACACCAAGACCGAGATCCGTCCGTTCCGGATCGAGATCCCGCAGGCCGACCTCGACGATCTGAATGAGCGCCTGGCCAGGGTCCGCTTCCCGGACGAGCTGCCCGGCGCCGGCTGGGACCTCGGTGTCCCGACCGGGTACCTGGCCGAGCTGGTCGACTACTGGCGCAATGGCTACGACTGGCGCGAGCACGAGGCCGCACTGAATGAGTTCCCGCAGTTCGTGACGGAGATAGACGGCACCCAGGTGCACTTCCTGCACGTGCGCTCGCCCGAGCCGGACGCGGCGCCGCTGATCCTCACCCACGGCTGGCCGGGCTCGATCGTGGAGTTCCTCGGCGTGATCGGCCCGCTGAGCGACTCGCGCGCTCACGGCGGCGATGCGGCCGACGCCTTCCACCTGGTCATCCCGTCCGTTCCCGGCTTCGGCTTCTCCGGTCCCACCCGCGAGGCGGGCTGGAATCCGAACCGGGTGGCCCGGGCGTGGGTGGAGCTGATGCACCGCCTCGGCTACGAGCGTTTCGCCGCCCAGGGCGGCGACATGGGCGCGTTGATCACGCCGGAGATCGGCCGGGTCGCGCCCGAGTCGGTCATCGGGATCCACGTGAACGCCGCCAACGTCGGCTTCCAGCCGATGGGCCCCGCGCCGGAGGATGTGGTGGCCAAGCTGACGGACCAGGAGCGGCAGCGCCTTGAGGCGATCGGCATGTTCGCCGCTGTCGGCTCCGGCTATATGGCGATCCAGTTGACGCGTCCGCAGACCGTCGCGTACGGCCTGACCGACTCGCCGGCCGGCCAGCTCGCCTGGATCATCGAGAAGTTCAAGGAGTGGTCCAACCCCTCCGCCGAGCTGCCCGAAGACGCGGTCGACCGGGACACCCTGCTCACCAACGTGATGCTGTACTGGCTGACCGCGACAGCAGGGTCGGCAGCCCGGATGTACTACGAGGGAGGCAAGTACGCCCAGGCCGGGTGGTTCCCCCTCACGCGTTCTGGAGTGCCCACCGCGGTGGCGAACTTCGCCGGTGACACGGCGATCCGGCACTGGGCCGAAGAAGCCAACAACGTCGTCCGCTGGAGCGAGTTCGACCGCGGCGGACACTTCGCGGCCCTGGAGGCCCCCGACCTGCTGACCCGCGACGTCAGGGAGTTCTTCCGCGACCTGCGCTGATCTCACAGCGAGTGCCGCTTGAAGAAGCTGGAGGTGTCGGAGCAGCGGCAGCGCGGTAAGGCAGTGCCTCTGAAGACCGCGCACAGCTACTCAGTGATCCCCATGGGGTCATTCCTCGTGGAGAAATACGCGGCGCACATGGAGCTGCGGACGGCGCCACCGTCTGCTCGTGCACTGCGTCATCGCAGGAGGAGCGGTTGGACTCCCGGACCTGCGGGACTTCATGGACGCTGTCTTGATCGCTGCTGGGGTTCCGCCCCGGAGCGTTCAGGCGCGGATGAGGCACGGCACGCTCGCCGAGACGCTGGATACGTACGGCTTCGCTCTGGAAGTGGACTGGGAGAACGCACCGGCTTCCTTCGAGGAGTTGTACGGCATCCCGGCGCCTCCCGGTTTGCCTGAGGCGGCCTTGATACCGCGTTCACAGCGGAAGAGACGTCACGCCGACCTCGCGCGTGACCACCGACCTGGTGCACGAAGGGAACGTGCACCAGGTTCAGCCGTCACTGGCCAGAAGAGCAGGAGGAAGTCATGATCTCGGAACTCGTCAGGCAAGCGGCCACCGCTCCACAGCTGGCCGCCACAAGTGTGCAGCCGATGTGCAACGGCTCCCGTCAGCCAAGGTTGCCGCGAAGGTCAGAGCGGGTTCACGGCCACGAACGAACTGTCCTGCCGGAACAGGTCGGTGCCGTCCGACGGGTCCACGCGGAGCTGGTAGTTGTAATGGCGCAGGTAGTAGCCGGGGTAGTTGTACGACTCGAGGCGCACGGAGCCACTTGCCGTACCTGTCCGGGCGATGTACGTCGCGTCCCTGGCGAACGTCGACGAGCCGTCGTTCGCGTCGAAGCGGGCCCGGAAGTCCCAGTGGCGCAGGTAGTTGCCGGCCGCGTTCCGGAACGAGTAGCCGTTCCCGTCGGCGAGGCCCGCCACGATGGTGAACGTTGACGCCTGCTTCTCCGCGGTCGTGCTGGAGCTGGTCACCACGGGCAGGTTGAGCAGGGCCGACTGCTCCTGCCAGTAGCGGGTGGTGAAGTTGCCGGAGCGGAGGAAGCGGGTGACGCCGGTCGGCAGGGTCACCCCGCCGGACACCGTCTCCTTGATCACGGTGAAGTGGCGCGCGGTGCCGGAGATGCCCGGCAGCTTCTTGGGCGCGCTCCACGTGGCGAACGTGTCGTAGCTGTCGCTGTAGTAGTAGCTGCCGTCGCCGTATCCGTCGAAGAAGATCCGCCATGCGCCGTTGTCGAGCTGCACCAGCGCGGCGCCTTCGCGCGTGCCGCCCCAGCCCGCCCAGTTCCCGGTCCTGCGGATGGTGTACGGGCCGGCGAGCGCGGTGGCCGTGGCGTACTCGATGTACTTCGACGTCTCGTTCTTCGTGAAGGCGTGGTACGTCGAGCCGATCTTCACGACGAAAGTGTCGATGTGGTTGGCGCCGATGCCGGACAGTGCCACCGGTGAACTCCACGCGGTGAGCGCGGAGTTGGTGGCCCTGAGCAGATACGGAGTGAAGATCCACTCATCGTTGGTGGTCGAGCAGGACACGAGGATGTTGACGCTGCCGTCGCTGTCGACGAAGAACTCCGGCGCCCAGGCGCGCGACAGGTTCGCGATGGGGACGGTGTAGTCGTACAGGAACGTCCAGTTGGTCCGGTCCGAGCTGCGGGCGAAGCCGATGGTCGTGCTGGTGTCCTGCCAGGTGTGCGTGGTGTAGGTGATGTAGTAGTAGCCGTCGGTGTGCTTGATGACGCTGGCGTCCCGGATCCGGCCCGCCGGCGGTGTGTACGCGGACGCCCTGAGGAGCCGGAAGTCCGTCGCGTCGTCGGACTGGTAGACGTTCACGGTGCCGTCGTTGCTGTTGAGGAACGGCACGATGGTGTAGCGGGTGGCGGAGCCGCGGGGCGGTGCTGCCGCGGCCGCTGTCCCGAGCAGGCCGGGCAGTCCACCCACGACGAGCGCCGAGGCGGGCAGGGCGGCCATCGCCCGCAACAGGCTTCGACGCGAGGGCGCGAAGGGCCGGGAGGCACCGGTCGCGTCCGGGGTGATGGCGGGTCTGTAGGGGCTGTCTGGCGTGATCATGTGCGGCTCTCCTTGTTCCGACTGCGCTGGTGGTGCTGGTGGTGCCAGTCCCTTGGGCCCCGGGGTCGTCCGTCCCGGGGCCCAAGGGGCGTTCAGAAGCGGGCTCCGATGGCCGTGCCGTCCTTGGGCACGAGGAAGTCCCGGGCCGGCGGCAGGGAGCCGTCGGACGTACGAGGCCCGGTAATGGCGCCCGTGTTCGTACTCACGACAGAGGAATCGCCCCAACTACCGCCCAGATCCCACGAGTTGCCCTTGGATGTGGAGCCGGAGCCGAGAGCGGCGGGCCGTGCGTCCGTGATGGAGAGGTTGCCGGTGAGGACGGCCCTTCCGCCCGAGCCGTCGGCGTCGAAGCCCGTGCCCGTGTTGCGGAACGTGGTGTTGCGGCTCAGTGCCAGGGCACCCGGATTGTGGTTGTCGGTGACACCGTGCGCCGCGTTCCGATACGCGACCGAGTTGCGCAGGGTGTGGGCCACCGCCGGGGCCGGGCTTCCGCCGCCCAGCTTGAAGCCGTTGCCGTCGCCCGCGAAGTCCGGGAAGTTCCAGCGGTTGAAGCCGTTGCCGTACGCGATCGTGTTCTCGACGAGGATCGGCGAGGTGAACTTCCAGGCGTCGTAGCCGTCGTCGACGTTGTTCCACAGCCGTGCGCCCCGCACGACGTTGCCGCTCCCGCTGCCTTCCTTGATGGCGAGACCGTCCGCGCTCTCACCGTTCTTGCGCGGGTCGCGGTTTCCGTAACTGTCCAGGTTCAGGATCTGGTTGCTGCTCGAGGCGCCCTGGAGCTGGAAGCCGGACTCGTAGTTGTCGTGCGTGGTCAGACGGGAGAACACGTTGTTGTTGCAGCTGTCGCAGTAGTACCCGTACGGCCCGTTGACGATCTCGAGCCCGGAGACCTTCCAGTAGGAAGCCTCCTGGTGGATCGCGCCGCGCTCGGCGCGCGGGATGCTGCCGCCGACGGGCGTGTGGCTGGCGGGCAGCTTCTCGCCGTCGATGACGACCCGCTCGCCCTGGTACGCGCCGAGGGAGATCGGTTGCGACGCCGTTCCCGAGGTGGTGATGGTGATGTTGTCGGTCAGGGCGTAGGTACCGCCCCGCACGACGATGGCGTCACCCGGCTTCGCCTTGTCGACGGCCTTCTGGATGGTCCGCAGTGGTTGTTCGAGCGTGCCGGCGGCGGAGTCGTTCCCGTTGACGGCGACGACGATGGTCGACGCGGCGGCCGCCGGCGTCGGTATCGCCATCGTCGTCAACACGGCACTCAGTGCTGTCCCAGTGAGCATGCCCGCGATGCGCACGAGGCCTCCTTGGTTGCCGATCCGAATGGTGTCGCGGGTCAGTGGTCGCCCACCCCGGGTTGGTTGCCGGGGTGGGCGGACCCGCGCGGGGCGGCGTCGGGCCGAGGGCTCAGCGGCCGACCAGGAACGTGGCGTCGGACCTGTCGGTGGCGGTCGAAACCGGATCGATGCGCAGGACGTATCCCGAGTGCCTGATGTAGCGGTCCGGGAAGTTGTACGAGCGGAAGGACGACCAGGAGGAGTCCGCCAGGCCCGCCGTCCGGTAGAACGTGGCGTCCTGGTCGAACGTCGTCGTGCCGTCGTCGGGCTCCAGGACAAGCTGGTAGTTCTTGTGCCGCAGGTAGCGGGTCGGGTTGTTGACCGACTGGAAGGAGACCCCGGAACCGTCGGCCAGGCCGGGCACGAGCTTCCACTGCGCGTCGGTGTACGGGTCGAACGGGTACGGGTCGATGCGGCCGGCGTAGTTCGCGTGCCGTACGTACCGGTCGGGGAAGTTGTAGGACTTCAGCCGGTTCCACGACGGCGAACCGTAGCGGGCCAGGAGGTTGTCGTACTCCGCTGTCGTGATCTCCTCGATCGTGCCGTGCTTGGAGTTCACCGGCTGGGTGTACTGGCGCTGGTCGACCGGGGCCCAGGTGCCGCTGGCGAGGTCGGCGGACTGCCAGGCGTAGAAGACGCCGTTGGGGGTGTACGTGTCGCCCCACAGGAACCAGCCGTTCGACGTCGGGGACTTGACGACGATCGGGGCCTCGGTGCCGCCGTGCGCGACCGCGGTGCTGAAGGGCCGGAAGCTTCCGGGGTTCAGGGACGTGGACCTGGCGCCGACCAGTGTCTGCTTGGAACTGTCCTTGAAATACAGGTAGTTGACGCCGTTCACGTTCGTGGTCATGTTGCCGTCGATCACGTCGTAGCCGGGGTCGAAGAACACCTGGGGCGACGAGACGGTCCGGAAGTCGGTGGTGTAGTTCACCATGATCACGTTGTGGCCGCTGGAGTTGACGGCCGAGTAGATGATCCCGTACTGGCCGCGGCTCGCGTCCCAGAACGCCTCGGGGGCCCAGCTGTGCGTGGCCATCGAGTGCATCTTCACCCGGCGGTAGTTGGTGAAGCCGCGCAGGTCGGTCGAGTCCCAGACGTGGATGTACTCGTTCTGCTGGGTCCAGTCCGTGCCCTTGAGGTCGGTGGCGATCACCACGAAGGTGCCGTCCTGCTTGCGCATGATGAACGGGTCGCGCAGACCGCCCGTGCCCTGCGTCGGGGTGACCACGGGGTTGTTCTGGTTGAGCGGAGTCCAGTTGCGCGCGTCGGTGCTGACGGCCAGGTGCAGGCCGTAGTCGGTGCCGGCGCCGTTCGGGGACTCGGTGAAGTAGCCCATCACATAGGCGGAGTCGGCGGCGCGGGCGGGCTGGGTGCCCGCGGTCACGGTGGCGGCCAGGGCGAGGATCAGCGCCATGGCCATACCGAGGAGCGGGTGGATTCCTCGGCGGGCGGTGTGGCTCGGTCTGCGACTGCGGCTCATGGAGATCTCCCGGGCGTGGGGTGCCTAGCGGTGTCCCGTGTGCGCTCGCACCCGCTATGGCTGATCGAGATATCGAACATGGTTCGGTAAACCGGTCAGACCGTAGGATGCAGGTGTGGCCACGTCAATAACTTCGACACGCCCGGCCACTTCCGGCTCTGCTGTGCGACGGTCTCGATAGATGCTTAATTGCAAAACTTCGCAATTAATTGGATGCTGACTCCGTCGTGCCCGCAGGTAGCCGTGGGCGTGGCGTTCCGCGTGCCCCGGGGGTGGGCGTCCGAAGTGGGAAGTCGAGGGGTCGTGTCGGTTCCGCTCTACCAGGCCAAGGCTGATTTCTTCCGCATGCTCGGGCATCCGGTCCGTATAAGGGTCCTGGAGCTGCTGCAGGACGGACCGACCCCGGTGCGCGACCTCCTGGCCGCGACCCGGACGGAAGCCTCCGGTCTGTCGCAGCAGCTGGCGGTGCTGCGCCGCTCGGGCATCGTCACCGCGACGCGCGACGGCTCGACGGTGATATACGAGCTGGCCGGCGGCGACGTCGCGGACCTCCTGCGAGCCGCCCGCCGCATCCTGACCGAGGTCCTGTCCGGACAGAACGAGCTGCTGGCCGAACTGCGGGAAGCCGAGGGAACCGCGCGATGAAATCGGGGTTCGACCGGGTCCGGACCCGGCTCACCGCACTGCTGCCCACTCGCACCGACCTGACGGAGATGGGACGTACCCCACGGCGGGACCTGCTCGCCGGGCTCACCGTGGCAATCGTCGCGCTGCCGCTCGCCCTGGGCTTCGGTGTCTCCTCCGGCCTCGGCGCGGAGACGGGCCTCGCCACCGCGGTCGTCGCCGGTGCGCTTGCCGCGGTCTTCGGCGGTTCGAACTTGCAGGTGTCGGGCCCGACCGGGGCCATGACCGTGGTCCTGGTGCCGATCGTCGCCCAGCACGGGTCGACCGGCGTACTGACCGTCGGGCTGATGGCCGGCCTGATGCTCGTCGCGCTGGCGGCGCTGAGGGCGGGCAAGTACATGCAGTACGTGCCCGCGCCCGTGGTCGAGGGGTTCACCCTCGGCATCGCGTGCGTCATCGGACTTCAGCAGGTGCCGAACGCGCTGGGCGTCGCCGCGCCCGAGGGCGACCGCGTACTGGTGGTCACCTGGCGCGCGATCGAGGAGTTCGCCGGCCACCCGAACTGGACCGCTCTGCTGTTCGCGGCCGCCGTCGCCGTGGTCATGCTCGTCGGGGCGCGGTGGCGGCCGACCATTCCCTTCTCCATCCTCGCCGTCATCGCGGCCACGATCGTGGCGCAGCTCGCGGATCTGGACGCGGCCACGCCCATCGGCGATCTGCCGTCCGGGCTGTCCGCACCGACGCTCGGCTTCCTCGACCCGGGCACGCTCGGCTCGCTGCTCGCCCCCGCCGTCGCGGTGGCCGCGCTGGCGGCGCTCGAGTCGCTGCTGTCGGCCTCGGTCGCGGACGGTATGACAGTGGGGCAGAAGCATGATCCCGACCGGGAGTTGTTCGGACAGGGGCTCGCCAACATCGCGGCGCCGCTGTTCGGCGGGGTGCCCGCGACGGGCGCCATCGCCCGGACCGCGGTCAATGTGCGCACGGGCGCGGGCTCACGCCTTGCGGCGCTCACGCACGCCGCGATTCTGGCGGTGATCGTCTTCGCGGCGGCGCCCCTCGTGTCGAGGATCCCGCTCGCCGCACTGGCCGGCGTGCTGCTGGCCACCGCGATCCGGATGGTCGAGGTCGGCGCGCTGCGGGCGATGGTCAAGGCCACCCGTTCCGACGCGGTGATCCTCGTCCTCACCGCCGTCGCCACGCTCGTCCTCGACCTCGTCTACGCCGTGATCATCGGTCTCGTCGTGGCGGGCGCCCTCGCGCTGCGCGCGGTCGCCAAGCAGGCCCGCCTCGACCAGGTGGAGCTCGACCGCGGTGATCACAGCGCCGAGGAACACGCGCTCCTCGCCGAGCACATCGTGGCGTACCGCATCGACGGACCGCTGTTCTTCGCCGCCGCGCACCGCTTCCTGCTGGAGCTGAGCGAGGTCGCCGACGTCCGGGTCGTGATCCTGCGCATGTCCCGGGTGAGCACCATGGACGCCACTGGCGCGCTCGTCCTCAAGGACGCGGTGCAGAAGCTCCACCGGCGCGGCATCGTCGTCATGACCTCCGGCATCCGTCCCGGACAGCGCCAGGTCCTGGACTCCGTCGGCGCGCTCGACCTCCTTCGTCTGGAGGGCCGCGAGTACGCCACCACTCCCGAGGCGATCCGGGGCGCCCGCGATCACCTCGCGCTGGCCGGACTCCTGCCCTTCGTCCCCGCGCCGGCGTCCACTCCGGACATCCGCGCGGCGAACGAGGAGGCGGCGCGATAGGGGCCGCCCCCGGATGCCGGGCACCGGCCGGACTCAGGCGCGCCTCCGTTCGAGTGCGGATTCGGTTCCGTCGGTGTCCCGGGGGAGGATGGGGCGCATGCGTGTGACGAGTGCGTGGACGCGGTGCGCCGAGGGCCGGGTAGTGCGGCTGAGCTGCCCGGCAGGGGTGGGGGCGGCCGTATGAGTACGCCGCTGTACCAACTGAAGGCCGAGTTCTTCAAGACGCTCGGGCATCCGGCGCGCATCCGTGTCCTCGAACTGCTGAGTGAGCGGGAGCATGCCGTGGCGGAGATGCTGCCCGAGGTGGGCATCGAGCCTGCGAACCTCTCCCAGCAGCTGGCCGTGCTGCGGCGGGCGAATCTCGTCGTCACCCGCAAGGAGGGCTTGAACGTCTACTACTCGCTGACCAGCCCCCACGTGGCCGAACTGCTCAGGATCGCGCGAACCATCCTGTCCGGGGTCCTGGCGGGACAGGCCGAACTGCTCGCCGATCTGAAGGCCGCGCAGGGTGATGTGCGGGAAGATGCGCCGGGGGATGCGCAGGGAGACGCTCGGGGGGAGAAGAAGCCGTCGTAGTGGCGGTTTTCCGTCGTCCACGACAGCCCGCGGGACCTGGCTCGTCATGAACTCCGCCTTGACGCAGCGTCCTTCGCCCGCAGATCGCCCCGCTCCGAAACAGGTCTGCAACCGCCGGGTTTGGCGTGCCGGTGTCCGGCTACCCGGACCACGTGTCAGTACCAGAGCAACAGGAACTCGTCCGTTTCCTCGAGGACCGGTTCGCCTGTGCGCAGGCCTGTACCGAGTGCGCGCGGGTGTGCGCTCTGCGCGCGAGCCTCGCCGATCTCGACGGCCCCGAGGACCAGCAGGAGCTGCGGCGCAAGGGCATCCTGTGCGCGGAGGTCTGCGACGCGACCTGCCGCGCCCTGGCCGAACAGAGCGCGCAGGCCGAGGCCGGGGTGCGTGCCCAGGTCGAATGGTGCCGCGCGGTCTGTCTGGAGACCGCGCACGTCTTCGACCGGAGCCCCGGCGCCGAGGAGGGCGCCCAGGCCTGCCGCGACTGCGCACGCGCCTGCACGGAGTTCCTCACCCTGCTGAGGTGACGTGCTCTGCCAGGGTTGAGGCGGCCGAGGGCCAACGGGTCCGCGCCCAGAGATGAGCCTCTCGCCCGGGGCGACGGGGCACCGCAGCGCGATGAGCGGCGTGGCATGGCAGGTCGGCGAAGCCGAACTCCGGCGCAGCGGTGGGCGCTCAGCGCGGTGGTCCGCCGCGCACGGCCCCTGATCCCACTCCGGGCAGGCCCTTGGCTCACTCCCCGAGCGCCCGCCCGACCCGCACATTCCAGCGCCCCGCCCGCCCGCTGAACTCCGTCGCGGTCAACGGCGGCACATCGACGCGCCAGAACGCCGACTCCGGTGCCCCGAGCGCTCGTACCACCCCGGCCCGTACAATCTCCGGCTCGACGACGGCGACGATACGGCCCGTGCCCGAACCGGCGGCCGCCTCGAGCCACTTCGCGACGCGCTCGCACAGCGCACGTACCGATTCGCCACCATGCGGGGCGGACGCGGGGTCCGCCAGCCATCGCCCCACGGCCTCCGGTTCGCCGGCGCTCACCTCGGCGAGGGTGGCCCCGCGCCAGCGGCCCACGTCCAGGCCGGCCAACTCCGGTTCGGCGACGGCGTCGAGGCCGAGGGCCGTGGCCGTCTCCCGGCAGCGCACGGTGGGCGAGGCCAACGCCTGGTCAGGGGCGGGCAGCGAGCCCGCGGCGGACCGCGCGAGCCGCAGCCCGGCCGCGTCGAGAGGACATTCATCGTCGAAACGAGCCTCCCGCAGCGCCGCACTGATCGCTGGTGAGATCAACATCACTCGGCAGGTCATCGGCTCACTCCCGTGCTCCCCAACTGCTCAACACCCCTGTCAGTACCGGGAATTGGTGTCATGGCCAGGACACCGGCGCACGCCCCGGCACCCCGTGCGCCCTTGGCCGCGCTTCCGCTTCGCGGTACCTTCTCGTCGATATTGACGACGGTTCGACGGAAGCCGGTGAGAATCCGGCACGGTCGCGCCACTGTAAGCCCCGTACCAACCGCTCCCACCAGGGGCGGTGAAGGTCGAGCAAGTCAGACCCGTGGCCGTCGTCCTGTGCACCACCGAGATGGGACGCGAGTTCCCCCAGGAGGTCCTGCCATGGCGCAGTCCGCCGTCGCCCAGCCGACCGCAACCACCCCCGCCGTACCCGCAAAGCTGCCGATCGGCGCGATCGCCCCCTGGGCGGTCTTCTTCGGCATCCTGATGCTGGTGCTGCTCTACTTCGTCGGCGCCGAACAGGGCGCCACCTCCCTGGTCTCCGGCGAAGGCGTGCACGAGTGGGTGCACGACGCCCGCCACCTGCTCGGCTTCCCCTGCCACTGACGGCGACAAGGAACCGACAGGACAACTCCATGAACTCCGTCACCGTCAGAAACCTCCTGGTGCGTGGCATGCTCGCGGGTCTCGCCGCGGGCGTGCTCGCCCTGGTCGTCTCCTACTTCCTGGCCGAACCGCGCGTCGACGAGGCGATCGCGTTCGAGGAGGCCCACGCCCACGAACACGGCGGCGAAGAACTCGTCACCCGTGCGATGCAGTCCACCGGAGGCCTGGCCACCGGCATCCTCGTCTACGGGGTCGCGTTCGGCGGCATCGCCGCCCTCGCGTACTGCTTCGCGCTCGGCAGGATCGGCCGCTTCGGGCCGCGCGCGAGCGCACTGCTGCTGGCGGCCGCCGGGCTGTTCGCGGTCTACGTGGTGCCGTTCCTCAAGTACCCGGCGAACCCGCCCGCCGTCGGCGACCCCGACACCCTCAACCAGCGCACCGCGCTGTTCTTCCTGATGATCGTGCTCAGCGTGCTGCTGACCGTCGCCGCGGTGATCCTCGGCAAACGCCTCGCCGCACGCCTGGGCAACTGGAACGCCAGCGTCGCGGCGGGCGCGTTCTTCGTCCTGACAGTCGGCCTGGCATACGCGTTCCTGCCGTCGTTCAACGAGGCTCCGGAGGGCTTCCCCGCCACCCTGCTGTGGCAGTACCGGCTGGCCACCCTGGCCATCCAGGCGACCCTGTGGACCGTGTACGGCCTGGTCTTCGGGGTGCTGGCGGAGCGCCTGCTGGCTCCCAAGCCGGCCACGGCCGAGGGGAAGGCGCCCGAAGCACGGGCAACTCCCGTCGCGCACTGATCGGTTCGCTCACCGAAGAGGGTCCCCGGATCACCGATCCGGGGACCCTCTTCGTGCGAGCACGCAGGTACGTACGTCACCGGCATTCCCAATTTCTGGAACACGTTCTACGGTGTGCGCCGTCAGGCCCGGGTGGCCTGGGCCCTGTCAGCGGACCAGTGGGAGCCAGGAGGCGCCGTGCATCTCGAATACACGCCGGAGCAGCAGCGGTTGCGCACCGAACTGCGCGCCTACTTCACCGAACTGGTGCCGGACAACGTCTACTCCCGCTACGGCGACCCGGCGGAGCAGAAGCGCTTCTACCGCGACACCATCCGCCGGCTCGGCTCCGACGGGTGGCTCGGCGTGGGCTGGCCGAAGGAGTACGGCGGGCGCGGCCTGACCCCGATGGAACAGTTCATCTTCTTCGACGAGGCCGCCCAGGCGGGCGTACCGCTGCCGCTGATGGCACTGAACACGGTCGGCCCGACGATCATGCAGTTCGGCACGGACGAACAGAAGGCGTACTTCCTGCCGAAGATCCTCTCCGGCGAGATCGACTTCGCGATCGGCTACAGCGAGCCCGACGCGGGCACGGACCTGGCCGCGCTGAAGACCCGCGCGGTCCGGGAGGGCGACGAGACGACCGGCCACTACACGGTCAACGGCCAGAAGATCTGGACGACGAACGGCGACACGGCGGACTGGGTGTGGCTCGCGGTGCGCACCGACCCGGACGCCCCGCCCCACAAGGGCATCACCATGCTCCTCGTGCCGACCTCCGACCCCGGCTACTCCTGCACGATCATCAACACCCTCGCCTCGCACGACACCACCGCCAGCTATTACGAGAACATCCGCGTCCCCGTCTCCCGCCGCGTCGGCGAGGAGAACAAGGGCTGGCGGCTGATCACCAACCAGCTCAACCACGAGCGCGTCACCCTCGCCGCGCACGGCACCATGGCCATCCGCGCCCTGCACGACGTGCAGCGCTGGGCCATGGAGACCAAGCTCGCCGACGGCCGACGCGTCGTCGACCTGCCCTGGGTACGCCGCCGCCTCGCCCAGACCCACACCAGGCTCGACGCGATGAAACTCCTCAACTGGCAGATGGTGAACGCCGTCCAGGAGGGCACCCTCACCCCCCAGGACGCCTCCGCCGTGAAGGTGTACGGCTCCGAGGCGCGCCGGGACGCGTACGCCTGGCTCATGGAGATCGTCGCGGTGGCCGGCGTCCTCAAGGAGGGCTCGGCGGGCGCGGTGCTCCACGGCGAACTGGAGCGCGGCTACCGATCGGCTGTGATCTTCACGTTCGGCGGCGGGAACAACGAGATCCAGCGGGAGATCATCTCGTGGATCGGTCTGGGGATGCCACGGGTACGGCGTTAGCCTGACTGTGACGAGGATTCTTAGTTGGCACTTAGGATTTCTGGCCATTTCACTTCGCCGGCCGAGGTCCCGTACATGTAGTGCCTGTCGGATTGTTCGTTGTTGACTCGGAATCCTCCGGAGATTGATTCGAGCCTCCATAGCGAATCTGGGGTGACTTCGCCGGAGTTCCAGATGACGGCGTTGTTCGGTTCGGAGTCGGCGTAGAATCGCCCGGTTCTGGCGTTCCTAATCGTCCAAGCGCCGGAGGAGAGGTAGGCCCGGGCTGCCACCACCGCCACCAACGCCGCTCATGATGGCATCAATAATGCCCTGCTGGGTCACCGCATAGGAATGTCGGTTGAATAGGCCGAACCCGTACCGTCCGGTTGCGCCGTTGTCCCAGTAGACTGTGGCCGCTCCATACTTCTTGGCGGTGGACACGACGGTGCGCACGTAGTCTGCACGATACCTGGAGTTCGATGAATCGAACGATGACTTGTCGATCGCACCGTACTCACCGACGACTACCGGATATCCCCGCACGACGAATTTGTCGTACATCTTCTTCAACTGCGCGTCCAGATAGTCCTCCTGTCCCCAGGTAGACGTCTTTGACGGATTGGTCGCTGCTCGTCCCCACTGCGTGATGGTGCCGCTTTCCTCTCCGGCGAAGTCCCACGGATCGTAGTAGTGAACGGAGATCATGATGCGCTGTTCATCACTGGGGATGGAAGGGGAGCGATATTGGTCGGTCGGCAGCACGAAGCCGTAGTTCCCTGCGGTGTACTCGATGTTCGTGTTCCAGCCGGGAACGAGCAGCCACCTTGAACCGTTGTTCCCGCCGGTCCTCCGGACGGTGTCCACGAAGATCTGGTTGTAGCTGTTGATGTTCGAGTAGCACGGCTGGGTGGGGCGGCCGAATTGACCGTCGAAGTTTTCGTTCATGGACTCCAGGATCAGGCGCTGGTCGTAGTTCTGGAACCTGGTCGCGATCTGCTGCCAGACCTTCTGGTACTTGGCCCTGATCGCCGTCTGGTTGGACGAGTCACAGATCAGCCAGGAGCCCTGGATGGTCTTGTAGCCGTCGCCGTGCATGTTGATCAGCACGTACAGGCCACGGTTGTAGGCGTAGTTGACGACTTCCTGGATCCTGTTCAGCCAGGCGGCGTTGATCGTGTAGTCCGGGCCGGGACCTATGTGTCCCAGATAGGAGACCGGGATTCGTATTGTTTTGAATCCTGCGGATTTCACCTTGTCGATGAGGGCCTGCGTGATGGTCGGCTGGCCCCATGCCGTTTCGCTGGGATATCCGTTGGAGTTGGCCTCCATCTGGTTCCCCAGGTTCCAGCCGGCGCCCATGTCGGCGACGATCTGCGAGGCGTTCAGCTGTGTCGTGGTGTCGGCCGATGCCTGGTTCGTCAGGCCGGCGACAGATGCGGCGACCGCCAACACGGCGGCAAGGAAAATGGCTCTGATCTTCCCTGCTGGTGAAACCATGGGTATTCCCTCTCTTCCAGTCTTGAGGGTGTCAAAACCAAGTAGATCTACCTGCCTGGGCGCGGTGGTGGGTGGTCATGGCATGGTCGTACGCTCCCGGTGATCATGAGTGGGAAGCGCTCGCGCGTGTGCGGAGCAGCTCGGCGGACTCGGCAGACTCGGCGCGACCACTTTGCCGCTTGACCACAGGTCCTCCTTTGGTCCTGGGGGAACATGAGGACGTGTGGTCCTGCATCAAGACTGTGAACGTACACGGTCAAACGCTTGCCGATGTAAGCGCATGCTGGAGATCGTTTCAAGTGTTGCGCGCGAACTAGTGTGAACGTGCACAGTGTGTCCCGGGGTCCGGAACAGGCTCATCGCGTGGTCGCCGATGGTGGCCTGACCGTGTGCTGCGCTTTGGGGGTGGCCTGGACTTCGCCGGCTACATCCGGCCCAGACGCCCGCCGCCCCGTTGATGCAATGACGGCGGACCGTCCTGGCACTCGCAGCCAGGGCGGCAGGCGAGATCCCTCTGTTGCTCGGAAGTACGCTTCACTCAGCGTCCGACCGGGCATCGAACTGTTATTCAACCATGTCAGTCAGGTGATGTTCGGGTGTGCGTTCCCTGGCGCGAGGTGGCTGTCGGAGGCCTCGGTGGACAGGGTGGCGGCGGCCAACGTCGAAGTCAGGTCTGGGCGTTGGGCTGGGCCGTTACAGTGGGGACCGCCGTATTCGACGCGTCGGAGCAGACCTTGGCGAACCTGTCCCACCTCGAGGAGATCTTCTCTGGCGAAGGCACTCGGCCGATGCGGTTGCCGCGCTGGCAGGCCGGCGGTTCACCCGCGGGTTTGACGGTCACCTTGATCGCTGACTACACGTTTCCGGCCCGGGCCTGGCTGCCGGCGGCGGCGCTCGTGGCGTTGCTGGGGGAGTTCGACGTGGCCGCCGGAGCCGCCCGTACGACGATCAGCAGGCTGGTGCGTCGAGGGGTGCTGGAGGGCAGTCGGCAGGGGCGGTACAGCTCGTACCGGCTGACACGGGAGGCCGCTGTCGATCTGTGGAGCGGCGGTGCGTCGATCGCCACGTTCACCACGCAACCCGACTCATGGGACGGATGGTGGACCCTGGTCGCCTTCTCCGTGCCGGAACGGGAGAGCACGCGACGGCGTGCGCTGCGCACAGCGCTGCGGTGGCGGGGGTACGCGCCGCTGTACGACGCGGTCTGGGCGTCGCCGCACCCCCTCACCCCCAAGGGGCGTGCCGAACTGGCCGACTTGGCGCTGGGAGCGGTGAGCGTGTTCCGCGCGCGACAGGTGGATCTCGAGACGGAGGCCAACCGCAACCCGATCGAGGCATGGGACCTGCCCGGCATCGCCGACCAGTACGAGATCTTCATCCGGCGGTGGAGCAGCCTGCTGCCCCGTATCAGTGCTGGCGGCGTCACCGGCGCCGCGGCGGTGCGCGCCCGCACCGAGGTGATGAACACCTACCGCCACTTCCCGGTGCTGGACCCCCTGCTGCCCATCGATCTGCTGCCGGCCGACTGGCCTCGGTCCCGAGCGCGGGAAGTGTGCGTCGCGGTGTACGACGGTCTGGCCCAACCGGCCCAGGAACACGTCCGTTCGGTGGCGGCCCGGTCCACGGACGGTCCGCACCTCGACATCCGTGCCCACACGATCGCCGGCATGAGTGCTGGTATCGGTCACAGCCACGGCTGACGGCCCGACGGCCTACCCCTGAGTTCAAAGGGATTTGGGTCGCAGCGATTGACAGATGAGGGTCCGATCGCGACTCTTCTGTCATTCGAAGCGATGTGGGAGCGTTCACAGTCAGGTGGCGCGCACAGAGCAGATCGCATGCATCGCTCCTCGCCGCCTCGGGCCTTTGTACCTCCGCATCAGTGGTGACAGGAGGCATCTCCATGCGTGAGTTACGGCCGGTCGGCTCGACAGTTGCGGTGGTTCCCGGACCAGCGTGCGAGTTGGAGCCCTCGGCGACCAGCTGCACAGCAAAGGACTGGAGTCCGGCATCTGCGCGGTGCCGGCGGACAAGACCTGCGCGCCGTACTTCAACACGTACCCGATGGCCAACGCAGCCCGGGCATGCGCAGGACGCCCGCTACGGCCGGGGCATGCCGGAGGTCGGCCGCCCCGGCCTGACTGACACGGAACTGCGCAGCCACTTCGTCCTGTGGACCACGATGTCCGCACCGCCGCTCGTGGGCAGCGATGTGTGCAGCGCGTCGGCGGCAACGCTGAGCATCCTCAAGAACGCCGATCCCTGTTCAACCAGAGCAGCCGTTCGCGATGTCTGTTCGGTCACCACCGGAGCGATCAAGGGGTGGGCCGCTCGCTCGGAAGGTGGTGCACGCGCCCATGGCAGTGTCACGAAGGCGGCTTCTGGCGCTGGGCGCCGGAGCGGCCGCCGGAGGGTTCGGGCTGGCCGGCTGCGGGTTGCAGCGCTCGCTCGGCGACTCGGATGAGATCACGCTGTGGACCTGGGACCGGTCGGTGAGCGACGAGCTGGTCGCCCGGGCCGAGGCGAAGGGCATTCCCGGGGCCGAGGGCTTCAGACTCAGTCGCACCAACATCGGCGGCCACTTCAACACCAAGGTGCGTACCGCGCTCGCCGGCAAGTCCCTGGTGCCGGACATCATCGGCATCAACTCCGACGTGGCCACCTACTTCCCCAACCAGGACGTGTTCGTCGACCTGAACGACTTCGGCGCGGCCGAGCTGAAGAGCCGGTACCTGGACTGGAAGTGGAACGAGTGCATCACGCCCGAGGGCCGGATGATCGCGTTCCCCATGGACACCGGCCCCACCGGGCTGTTCTACCGCGCCGACCTGCTTCAGGAAGCCGGGATCACCACCGACCCGAAGGAGCTGGCCGCCCGGGCCCCGGGCTGGGACGGCTTCATCGCCCTGGGCAAGGAGCTGCAGAAGTCCCGGGAGCGCGCGGTGATCTGCCCCAACATCCACCACGTCTGGGACATCCGGCTGGGCCAGCTGGCCAGCAAGTTCATGACCGAGGACGGCCGGTACATCGGCGACCGGGACGAGCTGCGCGAGGCATTCGAACTGGCCTACCGGATCGGCAAGGACGGCCTGTCGGCCGGCGCCCCGGAAGGCTCCACCGACTTGTACGGCGTGGTCACCAGCGGCCGCCAGCCGGTCGGCATCGGCGCGGTGTGGTGGGGCTTCGCCTTCCCGGAGTCGGCCGCGCCGAAGACCGAGGGCAAGTGGCGGGTGGCCGACCCGCCCGGTGGCGCCGGCAACGTCGGCGGCTCCTTCCTGGCGATCACCAAGTACTCCAAGAACCCCGAGGCGGCCTACAAGTTCATCACCTGGCTGCAGTCTCCGGAGAACCAGGTCAAGGCGTTCACGGAGATGTCGTTGTTCCCGTCCTCCCCGCGCTCCTTCACGAGGCCGGAGATGCGTGAGCCTCGGCCCTTCTACGGCGGGCAGCGCACCATCGAGGTGTTCGGCCCGTCGGCGCGGCAGGTCAAGACCGTCTACAAGAGCCCGTACGACCGGGTGATGGACCCCGTCTTCGCCGCCGAGCTCGCCAACGTGGAGTCCGGCAAGAACGTCGACACGGCATGGAGGGACGCCCAGGACACCATCGAGCGCGAACTCACCCGCGAGGGGGCGATCTGAATGGGCCGCGCCGATGCGCTGCGCGGGAAGACCGTCGAGCGGCGCGGGAGCGCCGCCAAGCCGCCGCCGGACGGGTCCAAGCCGCTGCCCGGCTGGCGCCGCTACTGGCCGATGTACACGGCGGTCTCCCCCTTCTTCATCCTCTTCGCCGTATTCGGCATCTTCCCGGTCGGCTTCTCCATCTACCTGTCGTTCATGTCGTGGGACGGCATCGGAGAGACGCAGTCGATCGGCTGGGAGAACTACGCGTACCTGGTGACCGACTCCGACTTCTGGCAGTCGATCGGCAACACCCTGATCATCTGGCTCCTGTCCACTGCCCCGATGATCTTTCTGGCGCTGGTCATCGCCTACGCGCTGCACACCGCCGTGCGGTTCAAGGCGTTCTACCGGGTGGCCTACTTCGCCCCGAACATCACCTCGATCGTGGCGATGACCCTGGTGCTCGGCTCGATCTTCAGCGACAGCTCCGGGCTGTTCAACAGCGCGCTGCGGGCGATCAACGCCGGCGAGGTCGGCTGGCTGTCCGACCCGTGGGCGATGAAGGTCTCCGTGGCGGCGATCACCACTTGGCGGTGGGTCGGCTACAACGCCATCATCTGCCTGGCCGGCCTGCAGGCCATCTCCAGCGACGTGTTCGAGGCGGCCAAGGTCGACGGCGCCAACAGCCGCCAGACCTTCTTCCGGATCACCATCCCGATGCTCCGCCCGGTGATCCTGTTCGTCGCCGTCACCTCCACCATCGGCGGGCTGCAACTGTTCACCGAGCCGCAGGTGCTGTTCCCGGTGGACGACAACGGGAACGTCGGCGGGCCCGGCGGCGAGGCCACCACCATCGTGCTCTACCTGTACCAGCAGGCGTTCATCTTCAACCGGTTCGGCTATGGCGCGGCCGTCGGCTGGGCGCTGTTCCTCCTGATCGCGGTGTTCTCCGTCATCAACTGGCGGCTGATCGGCGGCCGCGACGAGGACACGATCGGCACCGGCAAGCGGAAGGGGAAGTCCCGTGCGCGCTGAGACGGCCGCGAGGTCGCGGACGATCGTGGGCCACACCGTGCTCCTGCTCGGCGTGCTGATCACGATCTTCCCGTTCTACTGGATGTTCGTGATGGCCTCGAACACCACCGGGGACATCTTCGCCTACCCGCCCAAGCTGATCCCCGGCCCCCACCTGTGGGAGAACATGAACAAGGTGTTCGACGGGATCGACTTCTGGGGGTCGATGGGCATCACCGTCGTGGCCGCCACAGCCGTGACGTTCCTGGTGCTGCTCTTCGACTCGCTGGCCGCCTTCGCCTTCGCCAAGTACGACTTCCCCGGGCGGAGGGTGCTGTTCTGGATCGTGCTGGCCACCTTCATGATCCCGATGCAGCTGGCGCTGGTGCCGCAGTTCGTCACCCTGGCCTGGCTCGGCTGGGTCGGCTCGCTCAAGGCGCTGATCATCCCCGGTGCGGCCAACGCGTTCGGGATCTTCTGGATGCGCCAGTACGCGCAGGGCGCGATCGCCGACGAGCTGATCCAGGCGTCGAGGGTCGACGGGGCCGGGTTCTTCCGCCAGTGGTGGACGGTGGGGCTGCCGGTGCTTCGCCCGGGGCTGGCGTTCCTGGGGATCTTCACCTTCTTCCACATCTGGAACGACTACCTGTGGCCACTGATCGTGATGACCGACCCGGGCAAGGTGACGCTGCAGGTGGCCGTGCAGCAGCTGAACGGCATCTACACCACCGACCAGTCGATGGTCATCGCCGGAGCGCTCATGTCGGTGATCCCGCTGATCGGGGTCTTCCTGATCGGCTCGCGCCACTTCATCGCCAACCTGGCCGCCGGCGCCATGAAGTTCTGAATAAGCACGCGCAGGGTCGGCGCCTTGCGAAAGCAGTCTCCGCACCTGCGTCGAATTCTTCAGTCACGAGTCCTGCCCCCACACAGGAGGATCAATGAAACGATTCACCAAGGTCTGGACAGCCGGGGCCACAGCCGTTCTCCTGTCCGTCGCGACTCCGACGCTCGCAGGAGACGCGGGTGCCGAGACGGCGACGGACGGCGTCGCGGCGGCCGCCAGACCGATGGAGAACCTCGGCCGCGGCGTCGTGGCCGTGCGGTCGAGCACCACCAGCGTTCTCGTCTCCTGGCGGCTGCTGGGGCTCGATCCGGACGGCATCGGGTTCAACGTGTACCGGTCCACCGCCGGGGGTCAGGAGGTCAAGCTCAACTCCGCGGTCCTGACTGGAGGCACCAACTTCACCGACTCCACGGCCGACTCGACCCGGTCCAACAGCTACCGGGTACGGCCCGTGATCAACGGCGCGGAGCAGTCACCGAGCGGCGCCTTCACCCTGACCGCCAATCACGCCGTCGAGCCGGCCCTTCGCGTACCGCTGCGCGCCGGTGGCCCGGTGAAGTTCGTCTGGGTCGGCGACCTCGACGGCGACGGTGAGTACGACTTCGTCCTGGACCGCCAGACATCGCCGCAGACACTCGAGGCCTACAGGAGCGACGGGCAGTTCCTCTGGTCGGTCAACATGGGACCGAACAGCACCAACCAGAACAACATCGAAGGCGGATCGTCCACCATCGACGTCGGACACAACGACGGCGTGACCGTCCACGACCTCGACAGCGACGGCCGCGCCGAGGTCGCCGTGCGGATCGCCAACGGTGTCCGCTTCGGCGACGGCACCACGTACAACGGCTTGCCCAACAACACCCGTCAGGCGATCGCCATCCTCGACGGGGTGACCGGGGCGGCCCGCGCCACCGCGCCGGTGCCCACCGACTACCTGTCCGACGGTCCGATGTACGCGCGCTTCGGTGTCGGCCACCTTGACGGCGCCACCCCCAGCCTGGTCGCGTTCATGAAGAACCGGGTCGGCGACGGCGGGTTCAACCTCATGTTCACCGCATGGCGGTTCACCGGCAGCACGCTGACCCAGCAGTGGAAGTTCCTCCGCGGCAACCAGAACCTGCCCGACGGGCACAACACCCGGGTGATCGACGTGGACGGCGACGGCCGGGACGAGGTCGCCGAGATCGGGTTCGTGCTCAACGGCGACGGCACACTCAAGTACTCGCTGGGGCCACAGGGCGTCGTCCACGGCGACCGCTTCCACATCGCCGACATGGACCCGAACCGGCCGGGCCTGGAGGGCTACGGAGTCCAGCAGGACAACCCCAGCGGTCTGCGCGAGTACTACTACGACGCCGCCACCGGCGCCATGATCTGGCGACACTCCGCGTCGGGCACCGCCGACGTCGGCCGAGGCATGGCCGGCGACATCGACCCACGCTTCCCCGGCATGGAGGTCTGGTCCTTCTCCGGCCTCTACAACGCGCCCACCAACCGCCTCACCGAACCGAACACCTCGCTGCGGCCATGGCCGCAGCTGGGCCTGTGGTGGGACGGCGACATCACGATGGAGCTGCTCAACGACGGCAAGTTCGAGAAGTGGGACCCGAACAACCCCAAACCCACCAACAGCCTGCCGAGGCTGCTCACCACCTCGAACTACGGGGCGGTCGATGCGAGCCAGAACGTCCAGCCCACCTTCTACGGCGACATCCTCGGCGACTGGCGTGAGGAAGCCGTGTACACCAACGCGAGCTACAACCAGCTGATCATCTTCACCACCGATCGCCCGACGAACACAAGGCTGTACACGCTCGCGCACAACCCCGCCTACCGCAACGCCATGACGCTCAAGGGCTACATGCAGTCCCACCACGTCGACTACTTCCTCGGCGCCGGCATGGCCCGGCCACCGCGGCCCAACATCACCTACCCCGGGAGATGACGCTGTGAGAAACGCGAAGTCAGTCAGCCCTGCCCTCCTGTTATCGGTGGTCACGGCGAGCTCCATCGCGATGGTCCCCGGCTCGGCGTCCGCGAGCGATGCGGCGGCCGGGAACACCTACTACGTCGCCCCGAACGGGAGTGACAGCGCAGCGGGTACGCAGGCCGCTCCGTGGGCGTCGATCGCCCGTGCGCAGGCCGTCGCCACGGCGGGTGACACGGTCTATTTCCGGGGCGGCACCTACGCCTACACCCGTGCGAACAGCGCCTGCTCGAGCCAGACCGCCAGAGTCGACGCGATCACCCTGAACAAGAGCGGCAGCTCCGGCAACCCGATCCGGTACTGGGCCCATCCGGGCGAGAAGCCGGTCTTCGACTTCTCACGCATGACGGACAACTGCCGTATCAAGGGCTTCAACGTCACCGGCAGCTGGCTCCACCTCAAAGGACTGGAAGTCACCGGCGTTCGCCAGAACAACAACCAGAACGCCGAGTCCTGGGGAATCTGGGTTTCCGGCAGCAACGACATCTTCGAGCAGATCAACACCCACCACCACATGGGCACCGGCCTGTTCATCAACGGCGGGGCCGGCAACCTCGTCCTCAACTCGGACTCGCATGACAACTACGACCTGCGCAGCAGTGACGGTCCCGGCGAGAACGCCGACGGGTTCGGTGCGCACTACACGCCGGCCGGCCGCGCGGCGAATGTGTTCCGGGGGTGCCGCGCGTGGTGGAACGCCGATGACGGGTTCGACCTCATCTCCACCTACTCGCCCGTGACCATCGAGAACTCGTGGGCCTGGCGCAACGGATACGTGCCGGGGACTACGACGCCCTCCGGCAACGGAGCCGGCTTCAAGTCGGGCGGCTACGGGGGTGACTACCAGGCCAACGCGCCGAAGCACACCGTCCGCTCCTCGGTGGCGTTCCTCAACAAGGCGGCCGGCTTCTACGCCAACCACCACCCGGTGGCCAACGACTTCTTCAACAACACCGGCTACGGAAACAACCCCAACTTCAACATGCGGGGAGTCGATTCGAGCGGCGCCGCCGTCGGCCGGGGCAACCTGCGTAACAACATCGCCTACACCGGAACGCCGACGTCGTACATGACCGGCACGAACGCCGCGTACAACTCCTGGAACCTCGGCGTCCCCCTGTCGGACTCCCAGTTCCAGAGTGTGTCGACGTCCGGCTGGGACGCGCCCCGCCAGAGCGACGGAAGCCTGCCCGTGCTGCCCCACCTCCGCCTCGCGGCGAGCAGTGCCCTGATCGACAAGGGCACCAACGTGGGACTGCCCTTCAGTGGAAGTGCGCCGGACCTCGGCGCCTTCGAGAGTGATGGAAGGTGACATCTTGAGATACACAACGCGTGTCGTCTCGAAGTACTGGAAGTTGGCCGCGGCCGCCTTGTTGTCCGTGTCCTTAGCAGCGCCGGTCTGGGCGGGCACCGCGTCGGCGGAGGCACCGGCACAACAGACATCGACGGCGCAGACATCGACAACGGAGCTACAAGCCCAGGGCGCCGCTGCTGGACCGGTGGCGGATCGCGGTCTGAAGTACCTGGTGTCCGAGTACGAGACCCGCACTCCGTCGAAGTACACGGCGGGCTCCTGGAAACCCTTCGCCAAGGCGTTGCGTTCCGCGGACGCCGTAGCCGACGACACATCGGCCACCAAGCCGGAGGTCGCCGAGGCGAAGACGGCCCTGATGAACGCCGCCGGCGATCTGCAGGCTGCCGACGAGGGCACGTTCCAGACGATCACGAACAACACCTTCTGGAACGACACCAGCGGCAACCCCATCTACTCGCAGGGCGGTGGGGTCTTCAAGTTCGGTGACACCTACTACTGGTACGGCGTGCACTACCTCGGCGCCGAGTCCTACCGGGCCAATCCGACGAGGAAGTACGACGGCGAGGTCAGTTTCAGGTCCATCCCGGTGTACTCGTCCAAGGACCTGGTGAACTGGAAGTTCGAGAACCGGGTCGCGACGCGGTCGACCCCGATCCAAAACGGCGCCACCCTCGGTCAGGCAGGGTGGGTCGGGCGGCTCGGGATCTCGTACAACGAGAACACCGGCAAGTACGTGCTCGCCGTCCAGGCCTACGTCGGAGGCGGGCACGGGGTCCTGCTCCTGCAGGGCGACTCACCCACCGACACCTTCGACTACGGCTACTTCCAGACCCAGATCACCAACTCGCCGACGACCGGCACCGGAGACCAGACCGTCTTCACCGACGACGACGGCAAGGACTACCTGATCTTCTCCAACCGCGAAGGACGGTCGCGCGGCTTCGTGGCCAAGTTCCGGGAGTCCGACTCGCTGCGGATCGAGCCAGGCGTGGAGATCCGCCGCGGCGACGGTCGCGAGGGCAACGCCATGTTCAAGCTCGACGGCAAGTACTACCACGCGGCGTCGGACCTGCACGGCTGGAACACCTCTGTCAACTACGTCAATGAGTCGACCAGCAGCAACGTCCAGGGCTCCTACAGCAGCGAGTACGTCTTTGCCGGCACCGAGATGGACTACAGCCACGTGACCCAGACCGGGTTCTTCGTGACGGTCAAGGGCACCAAGCAGAACACGGTGATCTACGCCGGCGACCGCTGGGCCGACTTCGCCTGGAACGGCATCGGCTACAACCAGTGGGTGCCGATCACCAAGACCGGCGCGCGGCCGCAGTTCCACTCGGTGAGCCAGTGGCAGTTCAACGTCACGACCGGAGAGTGGCGCGTCGGGCCGGCGAACAACTACATCCTCAACCCCGACATCCAGGCCGACCGCATCATCGTCTCCAGTGTGCGCGGATGGCGGAACCTCGGCGGTTCGGTGACCAACGTCAACGGCGGTGTGAACGGGTCTCGCTTCGCCCTCCAGGTGAGCAACAGCGGCGGTGTCGAGCAGCGGATCGCGTCGGTGCCCGCAGGCAACTACACCCTGGGCCTGCACGCTCGGGGTAGTGCCGGACAGGTCGTGATCACCGACGCCAACGGCAGCCAACGCACCCTCAACATCCCGTCGTCGAGCGGCTGGGCCAAGCGCGAGCTCACCGGCATCCAGCTGCCCAGTGGGGCCGCCACCGTTACCGTGCGGGCGTCGGGTTCGGGCGGCGTCGTCGTCGACCAGCTCTCACTCGTCAAGACCTCTCCCGACACGCCACCGCCTCCGGGGCGTTACGAGGCAGAGACCGCTCCGGCGCAGTGCCGGGGCACGATCGACTCGAATCAAGCCGGCTATTCCGGTAGCGGGTTCTGCAACGGCGACAACGCTGTGGGGGCCTTCGCGGAGTTCACCGTGAACTCCGAGACCGCCCGTACGGCGACGCTGGGGATCCGGTTCGCCAATGGCGCCACTACCGGTGCGAGGCCGGCGAACCTCGTCGTCAACGGATCCACGGCAGGGGCGCTTTCGTTCGAGTCCACCGGTGCGTGGACGACGTGGACGACCAAGACCGTGACGGTCTCGCTGAACGCCGGCAGCAACACCATCCGGCTGGATCCGACCACGGCAACCGGACTGCCCAACGTCGACTACCTCGATGTCGGCTGACTGACATCCCGTGCTCTGCCGGTCTTTGCGACCGGCAGAGCGCACGGAACAGCCCATGCCGCCCGTACGTGACATCGTCAGGAGAAGGACATGAGCAGAACGCGTCTGCCGCGCGTCATCGCGGGCACGACGACGTTGGTGACCATGGTGTCCGCGAACGTACTCATGGTGCCCCATCCGGCCCACGCGACGTTCGGAACCGCGGACATCAAGCCGATCGAAAGCAATATCGCCGCCAAGCCCTGGGCCTCGGCGACCGCCGCCACCGGTTCGTCGAACGCCGGGCTGGCCATCGACGGCGACCCGACGACCTCGTGGCACCCGGATCGTGGCGGCGCCCGTCAGTGGCTCACCGTCGACCTCGGTGGGGCCTACGACAACCTGCGCAAGGCCAAGGTGCTGTTCCCGGACCGCGGCGTGGCCCACCGGTACGTCCTCGAGGCGTCATCCGACGGCCGCCGGTGGAAGACCATCGCCGACAGGTCCCACAACAAAGCCGTATCGCGAGGCGAAGTGCACCTGTTCACCCGGCCGGGAACGCGCTTCGTCCGGCTGATGTTCACCGGTGGGTCGGACCGTACCCGGGCCGGTGTCAGCGAGCTGCAAGTCTTCAACTACCTGCGCGACGACCTCACCCTCGGCGCCGATCTGTCCTGGGTGGACGACTTCCAGGACCGGCAGTACTGGGTCGACCCGTTGGCCCCGGACCGCGGTGCCGGGCCACACCTGCTCGACGTGGCCAAGGACCGCGGCATCGAGTACAGCCGGCTGCGGATATTCAACGAGCCGCGCAGCGAGAGCACCGGTGAACCGACGCCGATACCGCGCCAGGGGCCGGAGCGTTCCCTGGTCTCCGCGCAGTGGATCAAGCAGCGGGGCATGGGCCTCGGAATCGACTTCCACTACGCGGACTCATGGGCGGACCCGAGCAAACAACCGAAACCACGCGACTGGGCCGAGCTGGAATTCCCGGACCTGTCCCAGGCCGTGTACGACCACACCGCCGACTATCTGGACCGGCTGATCCAGCAGGGCACCACGCCGGGGAAGGTGGCCGTCGGCAACGAGATCATCAATGGTTTCATGTACGGCAGCGAGGCCGCCCACATCGGCACGACGACTCCGCCGTACTTCGTCGACCAGGCCGACATCTACCAGTCGAAGCCCGGCGGTGGCCTGCTGTGGAAGTACTGGCGGTCGACGGACCCGGGGGAGCAGCAGCTGTACGACCAGGCCTGGGACCGGTTCACCACCCTGGCCGCTGCCGGGATCAAAGCCGTACGCGACGCGTCGCCGACATCCAAGGTCGAGATACACGTCATCGTCGACAAGGACAAGCTCGCCAAAACCATGGAGTTCTGGCACCAGTTCCTCACCCGGGTGAAGGCAAAGGGTCAGAACCCTGATGTGCTGGCCATCTCGTACTACCCGGAGTGGCACGGTACGCCCGAGGCGCTGGATCTCAATCTGAACACCATGGCCACCACCTATCCCGACTACGAAATCGACATCGCGGAAACCGCCTATCCCGCCTCGGGCGGCGACGGCTCGCCGTTGCCCAACTCGCCCTTCCCGCGAACGATTCAGGGCCAGGCGGACGCTGTCCGGAGGGTATTCCAGGCCGCCAACGACGTGGTCGACAACCGAGGTTCAGGTGTGCTGGTGTGGGAGCCGGCTGGCTACCAGCCGATGTTCCGGGCCGTGCCCGGGCTGGCGAACACGTGGGAGCCGCACGCGTCCATCAACGTCTTCAACGCCAGCCGCGCCAAGCACATCCTCCAGGACACCATCTACACCGCCACCGTGGTGGGCGCCGCCCCGAAGCTGCCCTCCTCCATCCGCATGCTCACCACCGCCAACAACACGATCACCAGCGTCCCCGTCCGCTGGCAGTCGTTGCCACCTGGCGCGACCGACAGGCCGGGTGAGGTGACAGTCACCGGGATGACCGACACAGGACCGGTCACGGCGGTCATCGACGTCGTTCCCAGACGCGGCGAACACGACTTGACCACCTCATAGCCTCCATCGCCAAGCGAAGGACCAGGAGGCGGAGGGATTGTAAGACCGCGTACCCGTACACCACGGCCGACCACGACGGCACCGGCGCCATCACCCTTCACAACAGTGTTCCGGTCACTCGGCCCCCCCGCCGGGCACAGGCCGTCTTCGACCCGAACGGCCGCACCAACCCCAACATCCGGTGGCTCCCCTGACAAACCGCACAACGCTCCTGCCCCCCGCGGGTGGCAGGAGCACCCACACCCGCTTTCGCGCCGCGCGTCCAGTCGACCTGCCGCCGACTGGACGCACCCGGCAACGGGCCCAGCCGAACTCCAACCGCTACACCCATCCCTGCACCCAAGGAGTCATCCATGACCATGCAACGACGGACATTCCTCAGCATGAGTGCGGCCGGAGCGACGGGCCTGGGCCTGTCCCTGCTCGGCGCAGGACAGGCACCGGCCGCCGTCGGGCCGCTGGACACGGCGCCGACCACGCCGTTTGCGGTCGGCGTGCGCCGGTACAACTGGACCCGCGGCAGCCGCCCGTGCACCACCTACGTCTACTACCCGGCCACCGGCACCCCCGGCGGCAACCCGGTGACCGACGCCCCCGTCGCCAACGGCGTCTTCCCCGTCTACAACATGACCCACGGCTTCCAAAGCAGCCCGCAGAACTCCCTGTTCATCATCCGGGCCCTGGCCGCGGCAGGTTTCATCGTCCCCGCCCCGCACTTCAACCACAACTTCACCGACGTCAGAAACGGCAACACCTCCAAGGACGTCTCGCAGATCATCACCAACACCCTCGCGCTCAACGCGAGCGGTCCGCTGGCCGGGCACATCAACACCGGTATCGGCGTCGGCGTCTCCGGCCACTCCCTGGGCGGCATGGTCACCCACGGCCTGCTCACCTCCTGGCCCGACAGCCGGATCATCTCCGCCAACCCGCAGTCCTGCGAGGACATGGGCAACCCGTCCTCCTCCGTCAACGCCAAGGTCCTCTTCGTCCACGGCGACCGGGACTCGACCACGCAGTACTCCTCCGCCCGGCAGGCGTACACCGAGATGACCTGGCCCAAGGCATTCCTCACCTTCGTCGGCGGCAGCCACACCAGCTTCTGGAGCGACCAGCGCTTCCCGAGGACCGTCGTCGACTGGGCCCGCTGGACCATGTACGGCGACACCGCCGCACGCGACCGCCTCCCCGCCGACGCGTCCGGGTCCAACACCAGGTGGGAAGCCCAGCTGGGTGACTCACCCGGCGGCCCGGCCGCCTACACCCTGGTGGCCCAGCACAGCGGCAAGGCCGCCGACATCTACGAGGCCTCCGCCGCTGCCGGCGCCCGGCTCGTCCAGTGGACCACCAACAGTCGCTCCAACCAGCAGTTCGAATTTGTGGACGCCGGCGACGGTCACGTCCGCGTCAAGGCCCGGCACAGTGGCCTGTTCCTCCAGCCCACGGGCACCGCGACCGGCGCGGACGTCGTCCAGCAGGCCGACACCGGCGCCACCGGCCAGCAGTGGCGCGTGGTCGACCATGGCGGTGACGTGATCAGCCTCGTCAACCGGGAGTCCGGCCTGGCCATGGATGTCTGGGAGCACTCGACCGCCGACGGCGCCCGCATCTCCCAGTGGACCTACGCCGGCAACCCCAACCAGCGCTTCACCCGCCGCCGCGTCTGACCCGAGACCTGCCGGAGCACCGCTCGGGCAACAGGGCGGGCGGTGCTCCGACATGGCGCCGACAACTCTTCGCGATCACATTGGACGGGCCTTTCCACGATCCGACCTCACCGCGACGTCCGCGCAGACGCCGCATCGCATTCGTTCTCGTCGGCGCAATGATCGCGGACCCGATCGCGCACCCGGGCCAGCAGGGCGTCGGCCAAGCGGGCGGTGCCGCCGTCGATCTCGTAGAAGCGGGTGCCGGGGGCCCTGTGGTTTTCGTCAACCCAGGTCACGAACGTTGCCTAGCGCCAAACCAGCGGTCCGGGTCACACTGACAGCGTGGACGTGGATCACATGGGCGACCCCGGGTTCTTCGGCCCCGACTCGGTCACCTGGCAGGTACACAGCGACCCGATGATGTGGGTCGCCGGGATCCGCGCGCTCTACCTCCAGGCCCTGCACCCGCGCACGGTCCGCGGCGTCATGCAGAACTCCGACTTCCGCAAGGACGCCTGGGGCCGGCTGATGCGTACGGCCGACTTCGTCGGCACGATCACGTATGGGACGCAGGAGGCTGCTGAGAAGGCTGGTGCCCGAGTGCGGAAGATTCACACGATGCTCACGGCGACCGACCCCGACACGGGGGAGAGGTACCGGATCGACGAACCCGAGCTGCTGCTGTGGGTGCACTGCGCCGAGATCGACTCCTACCTCCATGTCGCACGCCGCTCGGGTTTCCGGCTCACGGACGCGCAGGCCGACCGCTACATAGACGAACACCGCGTCAGCGCCCGGCTGGTGGGGCTCGACCCCGCCGAAGTGCCTTCTGACCAGGCAGAACTGGCCGAGTACTTCGAGAAGATACGTCCCGAACTGGCCGCGGGACCGGAGACACGGGAGGTCGACGACTTCCTGCGCCGGCCGCCGATCCACCCGCTGCTCGTGCCGGCGCGCGCTCTGTTGTGGCGGTGGGTGGCGCACGTGGCGTACGCCTCGCTGCCGTCGTACGCCCATGAGTTGTACGGCAGATCCATACGGTCGCCCGGCACGGTGACGCGGCAACTGCGTCTCACCGGCACCGTGTTGCGCTGTGTTCCCGCACGTCTGCGCTGGCAACTGCCGCCCAAACACATTATCCGCGCCATGTCACGGCTCGGACCCGGCTCGCGCCCGGCACCGTACAAACTCGGACGATAGCTCGCCATACTGGACGAGCCAGGGGAGGGCGGGGCTGAGTGACGGGGGCGATCGCAGCAGATGGGGGAGACCAGGCTGATCCAGGGCCGGTACCGGTTGCTCGACCTGATCGGTCGAGGCGGCATGGGCGAGGTGTGGCGTGCCCGGGACGAGTCGCTGGGCAGACAGGTCGCCGTCAAGTGCCTCAAACCGCTGGGCCACCACCACGACCAGTCCTTCACCCGCGTTCTGCGGGAACGGTTTCGCCGCGAGGCCCGGGTGGCCGCGGCCCTCCAGCACCGCGGGGTGACCGTCGTCCACGACTTCGGCGAGTCCGACGGCGTGCTGTATCTGGTGATGGAGCTGCTGGACGGGCGCAACCTCAGCCAGCTCCTGGAGGACAACAAGCATCACCCGCTGCCGGTCGCCGACATCGTCGACATCGCCGAGCAGGCGGCCGCCGCCCTCGCATACACCCACCAACAGGGCATCGTGCACCGCGACCTGAAGCCCGCGAACATCATGCGGCTCGGCGACGGCACGGTGAAGATCTGCGACTTCGGCATCGCCCGCCTCGGCCACGACATCGGTTTCACCTCGCGGCTCACCGGCACCGGCATCGCCATGGGCACCCCGCACTACATGTCGCCGGAGCAGATCGGCGGCGACCACGTCGACCACCGCAGCGATCTGTATTCGTTCGGCTGCGTGCTTTACGAGATCGCCACCGGCGCCCCGCCGTTCGACCTCGACGACGCGTGGGCGGTCCTCGTCGGGCACCGGGACACGACTCCTGAGCCGCCGCGCAGCCATCGCGCCGAACTCCCCGACTTCCTGGACCGGATCATCCTCGACCTGCTGGCCAAGGAACCCGGTCAGCGACCGCACGACGCCCGGGAGCTGGGCCGCCGCCTCGGCACGGGCCGCACCGCATCGGCCTACGTTCCGACGGTCGTGTCGCCACCCGTGGCACGCACGCCGGCCGAGCAGCCTGCCTCGCGCGAAGCGCGCCTGCCGTCCTGGACCCGCGGGATGACCACCGGCCACAAGGCGACCGGCGCCGGACTGCGCACCACACCGCCGGACGCCGCCGCGGGCCTCACCGGCGACTGGATCGCCCGGACCGACACACGCGGCGCCCAGGAACCGGTGGCCGCCGAACGGCCCACCCCGTCACCGGAGTTGATCACCACCCTCACCGGCCGCCACAACGCGGGACTGAGCCTGGGGCGGCTCGGCCGCTGGGCGGAGGCCGGCGAGGTGCACCGCGCGGTGGCCGCCGAACGCGAGCATGCCCTCGGGCCCGACCACCCCGACACGCTGGCCAGCCGCTACGAGGTCGGCTTCACCCTCAGCCGCACCGGCCGCCCCGCCGACGCGCTGCGCGAGTACGCGCACGTGGCCCAGTCCAGGGAGCACGTGCTCGGCCCCGACCATCCGGACACGCTGGCCGCGCGCCAGGAAATGGCGTACGTACTGGGCCAGCTGGGTCGCCATTTCGATGCGCACCAGGTCTACACGACCGTGCTCGCCGCCCGGGAACGCGCCATGGGACCCGACCACCCCGACACCCTGCGCTGCCGCCACAACCTCGCCTTCAACCTCAGCAGGCTCGGGCGCCTGGAGGACTCGTACCGCATGGCGAGCGAGGTGGCCACGGGCCGTGCCCGGGTGCTCGGCGCGAACCATCCCGACACGCTCGTCACGCGGTACGAAGTGGCGTACGCGCTCGGCCAGTTGGGCCGCTGGCTGGAGGCGCTGCAGACGTACCAGGAGGTCGCCGAGGCGCGGGCGCAGGCGCTCGGGCCCGACCATCCGGACACGCTCGCCGCGCGCTACGAGGTCGGCATCAGCCTCGGGCGGCTCGGCCGTAGCGCCCAGGCGCTCGAGCTGTACCGCGGCCTCATCGACGACCGCACCCGTGTCCACGGCCCCGCCCACCCCGAGACGCTGCGCGCCCGGCACGGCCTCGGCGTCAACCTCGGCCGGCTCGGCCGCTGGGAGGAAGCGCTGGCGGAGTCCCGTGACGTGTGCGCGATCCGTGAGCGCGTACTCGGTGCCGACCATCCGGACACACTGGTCAGCCGTCGTGAGGTCGCCGTCGGCCTCGGCTGGCTCGGGAGGTGGGCCGACGCCCTCACGGAGTACCGCCAGGTGGCTGCCGCGCGTGAGCGTGTGCTGGGTGCCGATCATCCTGATGCTCTGGCCAGCCGCAATGACGAGGCCCACTGTTTGGAGCAGCTCGGGCGGGGGGCGGAGGCGGTTGAGCTGTATCGGAGGGTGGCGGCTTTACGCCAGCGGGCGTCCGGGGCTCGCTGAGCCCCGCGCTTTCCTTTCCCGAAACTGGGGCTGCGCCCCAGACCCCGGTCGTTCGCAGGTGCGGGTTGTCCGTGGCCGGGCGCGCAGTTCCCCGCGCCCCTTGAGGGGCCTGCGGCCCTGTCCCCGGTCGGGCGCCCGCCGGGTGCCGTGTACCTCTGGCCGTTCTAGATCATCGCGTGTTACGAAGGGGCATGGCTGCACATGAGGGACACCGGGAACATGACGTCGTCATCGTCGGCGGGGGGCACAACGGGCTGGTCGCCGCCGCCTATCTGGCCCGGGCCGGGAAGTCCGTCCTGGTTCTGGAGCGGCTGGGGACCACCGGCGGGGCCGCTGTGTCCACCCGGCCGTTCGCCGGTGTCGACGCGCGGCTGTCGCGGTACTCGTACCTGGTCAGCCTGCTGCCCCGGAAGATCGTCCGGGACCTGGGTCTGGACTTTCGGGTCCGTGGCCGCAACGTGTCCTCGTACACCCCCACCGAGCGCGACGGCCGGCCGACCGGACTGCTCGTCGGTGGCGGCGAACGGCGCACCCGGGAGGCCTTCGCCCGGCTGACGGGCTCGGATCGCGAGTACCAGGCGTGGCAGCGGTTCTACGCAATGACCGGCCGGGTCGCCAAGCAGGTGTTCCCCACGCTCACCGAACCGCTGCCCACGCGCGACGAACTGCGCCGCCGCATCGACGACGAGGAGGCCTGGCGGATCCTCTTCGAAGAGCCGCTCGGGGTCGCCGTCGAGGACACCTTCACCGACGATCTCGTACGCGGCGTCGTGCTCACGGACGCGCTCATCGGGACGTTCGCCGACGCCCACGACCCGTCCCTGCGGCAGAACCGCTGCTTCCTCTACCACGTGATCGGCGGAGGCACGGGCGCCTGGGACGTGCCGGTGGGCGGTATGGGGGCGCTCACCGACGCGCTGGCCGGGGCGGCGCGCGGCGCGGGCGCGGTCCTCGCCACCGGGCACGAGGCGGTCCGGGTGCGGACCGACGGACGCGACGCCGAGGTCACGTACCGGACTGAGGACGGAGAAGGGGTCGTCCGGGCCCGGCACGTCCTCGTCAACGCCTCCCCGCAGGAGCTGGCACGGCTCACCGGCGACGAGCCGCCCGCGCCCGCCGAGGGCGCCCAGCTCAAGGTGAACATGCTGCTGAAGCGGCTGCCCCGGCTGCGCGACACGTCCGTCGACCCGCGCGAGGCCTTCTCCGGGACCTTCCACATCGCCGAGGGATACGAGCAGTTGGCGACCGCGCACGCGCAGGCCGCGTCCGGTGCGCTGCCCGAGGCCCCGCCCTCCGAGATCTACTGCCACTCGCTCACCGATCCGACGATCCTCGGCCCGGACCTGGCCCAGCTGGGCTACCACACGCTCACGCTCTTCGGCCTCCACACGCCCGCCCGGCTCTTCGCCCGCGACAACGACGGCGTACGCGAGGAACTGCTGAAGTCGACGCTGGCGCAGCTGGACGCACACCTGGCCGAGCCGCTCGCCGACTGTCTGGCGACCGACGCCGACGGCCGGCCCTGCATCGAGGCGAAGACGCCCCTCGACCTGGAGCGCGACCTGCGGCTGCCCGGCGGCAACATCTTCCACCGCGACCTCGCGTTCCCCTACGCCCAGGAGGGCACCGGCCGCTGGGGCGTGGAGACCGCCCACGCGAACGTCCTGCTGTGCGGTGCGGGCGCGGTGCGCGGCGGCGGGGTGAGCGGGGTGCCCGGGCACAACGCGGCCATGGCGGTGCTCGAAGACCTCGAGGCCCACGGACGGGTGTGACAGCACGAAGCTCAGGGACCGGTGTGACAGCACATGGTTCCGTGGTACTCGGCTTCGAGGCCCGGTTCGGACCAGGGCCAGGGCCTGGGCGTCGGCGGCGGAGTTGTCGGAGGGAGTGATGCTTCGATGGCACGCCTTGTGGTGGACGGGGAAGACATCGTCGTCCGTCTGTCCTGGCGGGAGAAGGCCGCGACCAGGTGCCGGGATGTGCGGATACCGCTGACGGCGGTGAAGGACGTGAGGGTCGAACCGGACTGGTGGCGCGCTCTGCGCGGCGGCCGGCGCCGTGGCCGCTACAGCCCCGGCCGGTTCTGTGTGGGCGAGTGGCAGCATCGCGACGGCCGTGACTTCGTCGCGCTGAACGCCTCCGACCCGGTGGTCTGCGTGGACCTTCGGCGCTCCGCGCCCTTCGCCCGCCTGGCCGTCTCGGTGACGGACCCCGACGAGATCACCCGGACGATACGGACACGGCGGTCCGTCGGCCCATCAGGCATATGAAGTGCAACCCTCTGGTTGCGCCCGATGGGTCGATGTGCAACCATGGAGTTGCATCCGATGGTGACGACGAAGGAGTCCACTGATGGGCGAGGACCGGATCGAACGTGAAACCCTGATTGCGGCATCCCTGGAGCGGGTCTGGTCGCTGGTGGCCCAGCCCGGGTTCTGGGTGGCCGACAAGGCGAGTCTGCCCGGCACGGTGGCCAAGGAGGGCGAGTCGATGGTGGCGAAGAACGCCGAGCACGGGGACTTCCCGGTGCGCGTGGAGAAGGTCGAGCCGCCGACGTACCTGGCGTACCGCTGGACCAGCGCGTTCCCCGGAGAAGAGCTGCGCGAGGACAACAGCACCCTCGTGGAGTTCACATTGACGCAGGAGGGCGACCGGACGCGGCTTCGTGTGGTCGAGAGCGGGTTCGAGGCGCTGGCCGGGTCCGAGGAGCTGCGCAGCCAGAACCTCAAGGACCACACCGCCGGCTGGCCCCTGGAGCTCGACGCGCTCAAGAAGCGCGCCGAACAGCCATCCCAGTGACGGACGAACGCCTCGGCGCCGTCGACGCGGTCGACAGCGTCCTCGGCGCGCTGGCCGACCCGACCCGACGCCGGCTGCTCGATGTGCTCGCCGCGGAGGGCGAGGCCACCGCCACGACGCTCGCCGGACGCCTTCCCGTCTCGCGGCAGGCGGTGGTCAAGCACCTCGCCGTCCTGGACGCCGCCGGGCTGGTGTCCGGCGGCCGGGTCGGACGCGAGGTGCGCTACGCGGTGCGGCCCGCGGCACTGGACGCGACGGCACGGTGGATGGCCGGGCTCGCGGCCGACTGGGATCGGCGGCTGGCGAACATCAAGCGCGTCGCCGAGGCGGCGGAGCAGGAGGAGCGAAGTGGTGACCGATCACAAGACCGGAACACGTGAAGAGTGGCTTGCGGCTCGCCTGGAGCTGCTGGAGGCCGAGAAGGAGCTGACCCGGCGCAGCGACGAACTGGCGCGGCGACGGCAGGAGTTGCCCTGGGTCCGCATCGACAAGGAGTACCGCTTCGAGACCGACGAGGGCGCGGCGTCCCTCGCGGATCTCTTCGCGGGGCGCTCACAACTGCTCATCTATCACTTCATGTTCGGGCCCGACTACAAAGCGGGGTGTCCGTCCTGCTCAGCCATCGCGGACGGCTTCGACGGCTCCGTCGTCCACCTCGCGAACCACGACGTCACGCTCTGCGCGGTCTCGCAGGCTCCACTCGCGAAACTGCAGGAGTACAAGCGGCGAATGGGGTGGAGCTTCCCCTGGGCGTCTTCGTTCGGCGGCGACTTCAAGTACGACTTCCATACGTCGCACACCCAGCAGGAGTGGGAGTCGGGTGCCGTCGAGTACAACTTCCGCACGGTGGATCTTCGGCAGCCGGAGGGTGCGGAGAATCCCGTGCTCGACGACATCGCGTCGAGCGTGGAGACGGACTGGGCGACGTACCGGCGAGAAGGTCCCGGCGTGAGCGCGTTCGTACTCGACGACGGGGGCGTCTACCACACCTACTCGGCGTACGAGCGCGGTGTGGACGGCCTCTGGGGCATGTACCAGTGGCTCGACCGCGCGCCACTCGGTCGCAACGAGACCGGTTTCTGGTGGCGTCGCCACGACGAGTACGAGTCGGCGTGAGGACGCTCATGGGTGATCCGGTGGCGCTGCCGTGACCTGCGCCCGGGCCGGTCTGCCTTCGGCGGACCGGCCCTTCGGTCACCCTCAGTCCGTCGAAGGGATCCAGCCCGTCGCCTCGATACGCGCGGCATCCGCCGGCCGTGACGCGTCGAAGACGACGTGGCCGCCGGTTTCCACACGCAGGCCGTCGACGTACACGCCGCGGCCGACGTAGAGCCGGTCCGTCGCATACCGCCAGCGCAGGACGAGCTGTCGGGCCCCGGTGAGATCCGCGGTGAGCCGGTGCCAGACCCGGCCCGACCAGCCGGTGACGGAACCGGCGGGATGGTCCTGGACGGTCTCGCCGTGCCGGACCGTCGTGAACGGCACCGGTTCCCATGTCGTGCCGCCGTCCGCCGAGGACTCCAGGAAGAGGGCGTCCGACTGCGGTTCGGTGTCCCACCACAGGGCGCATCGGAGACGACCACCGGTGCCGAGATCGAGTGCGGGCAGGGTCAGCGTCGCGGACGTGGTGGTCGCCATGCCGGAGAACCAGGCTGTACGTCCTCGAGCGGGCCGGACCGGCACGGCGCGGGCCAGATTGTTGGCGGCGGCGACCCGGGGAGCGGAACCGGATCGCCAACTGCGCACGGGATGAACGGAGTTGCCGAGAAGGATGAGGAAGGAGTCGGTCGTCGGGTCGAGGACCAGGGACGTGCCGGTGAAGCCGGTGTGGCCCGCGGTGCGCGGTGTGGCCATCGCGCCCATGTACCAGTGCTGGTAGAGCTCGAAGCCGAGGCCGTGCTCGTCACCGGGGAAGGCCGTGTTGAAGTCGGTGAACATCAGCTCCACGGACTCGGGCTCGAGGATGCGCGCCTTGCCGTACGCGCCGCCGTTGAGCAGCGTACGGCCGAGGACCGCGAGGTCCCACGCGTTGGAGAAGACGCCGGCGTGACCGGCCACGCCGCCCAGGCTGTACGCGTTCTCGTCGTGCACCTCGCCCCATACGAGGTCGCGGTCGAGCCCGGACCAGGGCTTCCGGGCGTCCTCGGTGGCGGCGATCCGCGGCTTCCAGGAGGCGGGCGGGTTGAAGCGAGTGCGGTGCATCCCGAGTGGAGCGGTGATCTCGTTTCGGAGCAGTGCGTCCAGAGTGCGACCGGTGATCTCTTCCAGGACGAGCTGGAGCGAGATCAGGTTGAGGTCCGAGTAGAGGTACCTGGTGCCCGGCGGGTTGAGCGGCGCTTCCTTCCAGATGAGCTGGAGCTTCTCCTCGTACGTCGGTGCGCTGTAGAGCGGGATCCAGGCACGGAACCCCGAGGTGTGGGTGAGGAGCTGACGGATCGTGATGTCCTGCTTGCCCGCGCCCCCGAAGTCCGGGAGGTACGAGGCGACCTTCCCCTCCAGCTCAAGGGCGCCGCGCTCGATCTGCTGCACGGCGAGGATAGAGGTGAACAGCTTCGACACCGACGCGAGATCGAAGACCGTGTCCTCGGTCATCGCGATCTGCTGGTCGGCGGGGAACTCCACACCGGTGTCGGCCTTCTCGTCGTACGCCGCGTAGCGCACCGCCTTGCCGATCGGCTGATGCAGGGCGACCGTGCCGCCGCGTCCGGCGAGCAGGACGGCGCCCGCGTACCAGGGGTACGTGGGGGAGGGGCCGAGGAACTTCTCGGCATCAGTGACGAGTTGGCGCAGGTGGGCGGGGAGCAGCCCGGCGTGTTCGGCGGAGCCGGGGCGCAGGGTCGGGCGGCCGTGGCCCGCACCGTTGCTCTCGGCGGTGCCGGGCGCGGCCGACGCCGCGGGGAGGGGCGCGAGGATCAGCGCGCCGCCCAAGGCTGTCAAGCCCCGACCCAGTTGGCGACGGGTCGGCCCGCCGCCTGCTCTGCCTGTCATCTATGAGCCTCCCGCCGTGCCGCCTGAAAGTATCTTTCCGGGTTCATGGTGTCTGATGAAACTTTTGTGTCAGAGGTGGGAAGTGTCAACGGTGCCGCCCCGACTCGAGCCCGATCCAAGAAAACTGACGGGCCATCAGAAAAAGTCTTCCCTCGTCCGGAGGACTGCGGCATCCTGCGCCCATGCAGACGGAGCTGAGCAAGAAACTGGGAGTCGAGCACGCCCTCTTCGGCTTCACGCCGTTCCCCGCCGTCGCCGCTGCCCTCAGCAGAGCGGGTGGATTCGGTGTGCTCGGTGCGGTCCGCTACACCGCCCCCGACGACCTCAAACGCGACCTCGACTGGATCGAGGCGAACGTCGACGGCAGGCCGTACGGGCTGGACGTCGTGATGCCCGCCAAGAAGGTCGAAGGCGTGACCGAGGGGGACGTGGAGGCGATGATCCCCGAGGCGCACCGCCAGTACGTCAATGACACCCTCGCCAAGCACGGCGTGCCGGAACTCGCCGAGGGCGAGGCCTCCGGCTGGCGCATCACCGGCTGGATGGAACAGGTCGCCCGCACCCAGCTGGACGTCGCCTTCGACTATCCGATCAAGCTGCTGGCCAACGCACTCGGTTCACCACCCGCCGATGTCATCGAACGCGCCCACGACCAGGGCGTACTCGTCGCCGCGCTCGCGGGCAGCGCCCGGCACGCCCGCAAGCACGCGGAGGCGGGCATCGACATCGTCGTCGCGCAGGGCTACGAGGCCGGCGGCCACACCGGTGAGATCGCCTCGATGGTGCTCACACCCGAAGTCGTGGATGCCGTCGACCCGTTGCCCGTGCTCGCGGCGGGCGGCATCGGCAGCGGCCAGCAGATGGCCGCCGCGCTCACTCTCGGCGCCCAAGGTGTGTGGCTCGGCTCTATATGGCTGACCACCACTGAGGCCGATATGCACTCACGCGCCCTGACCCAGAAGCTGCTGGCCGCCGGATCCGGCGACACGGTCCGTTCGCGGGCGCTGACCGGGAAACCCGCACGGCAGTTGCGTACCGAATGGACCGACGCCTGGGACGACCCGAACGGACCCGGCACACTCCCCATGCCCCTGCAGGGGCTGCTGGTCGCCGAGGCGGTCTCGCGGATCCAGAAGTACGAGGTGGAACCGCTGCTCGGCACGCCCGTCGGGCAGATCGTCGGCCGGATGAACAGCGAACGCAGCGTCCAGGAGGTCGTCGACGACCTCACCCGCGGCTTCGAGAAGGCCGTCGACCGACTCAACCGCATCGCCGGAAGGAGCCAGGCGTGAGTCAGTCCTCCAACGGCTTCTGGGAGCAGGCCACGGCCGACCCCGAACGCACCGTGCTCATCGCGCCCGACGGCGAGGAGTGGACCGCCGGACGGCTGCACGCCGAGACGAACCGGCTGGTGCACGGACTGCGCGCCGCCGGGCTCGAACGCGGTGACGCCTTCGCCGTCGTCCTGCCCAACAGCGTCGAGTTCTTCACCGCGTACCTCGCCGCCTCGCAGGCCGGCTTCTATCTCGTGCCCGTCAACCACCATCTCGTCGGCCCCGAGATCGCCTGGATCGTCTCCGACTCCGGTGCCAAGGTGCTCATCGCGCACGAGCGGTTCGCCGACGCGGCACGCCATGCGGCCGACGAGGCGAAGCTCCCCGGGGACCGGCGGTACGCGGTCGGCGCGGTCGAAGGCTTCAGGCCGTACGCCGAACTCCTCGACGGGCAGCCCGGGTCGGCGCCCGAGGACCGCACGCTCGGCTGGGTCATGAACTACACCTCGGGTACGACGGGCCGCCCGCGCGGCATACGGCGCCCGCTGCCCGGCAAGCTCCCCGAGGAGTCGTATCTCGGCGGCTTCCTCGGCATCTTCGGCATCAAGCCCTTCGACGACAACGTGCATCTGGTGTGTTCGCCGCTCTACCACACGGCGGTCCTCCAGTTCGCGGGCGCGTCCCTGCACATCGGGCACCGGCTGGTGCTGATGGACAAGTGGACGCCCGAGGAGATGCTGCGGCTCATCGACACCCACAAGTGCACGCACACCCATATGGTCCCGACCCAGTTCCACCGCCTGCTCGCACTGCCGGAGCAGACGAGGGCGGCCTACGACGTCTCGTCCATGCGGCACGCCATCCACGGCGCCGCCCCGTGCCCGGACCACGTGAAACGGGCCATGATCGACTGGTGGGGCCACAGCGTCGAGGAGTACTACGCGGCCAGCGAGGGCGGTGGTGCCTTCGCGACCGCCGAGGACTGGCTGAAGAAGCCCGGCACGGTCGGAAAGGCCTGGCCCATCAGCGAGCTGGCGGTCTTCGACGACGATGGCAACAAGGTGCCGCCGGGCGAACTGGGCACCGTCTACATGAAGATGAGCACGGGCGGATTCTCCTACCACAAGGACGAGACCAAGACGAAGAAGAACCGCATCGGCGACTTCTTCACCGTCGGCGACCTGGGATATCTCGACGAGGACGGCTATCTCTTCCTCCGC
This sequence comes from Streptomyces albicerus, assembly GCF_008905045.1. Classification (GTDB taxonomy): domain Bacteria; phylum Actinomycetota; class Actinomycetes; order Streptomycetales; family Streptomycetaceae; genus Streptomyces; species Streptomyces albicerus. The sequence goes on along the minus strand of NZ_VWMY01000019.1, from coordinate 110,409 downwards.
GACCGCAAGATCGACATGATCATCTCGGGCGGCGTCAACATCTACCCCGCCGAGATCGAGGCCGCGCTGCTCACCCACCCCGCCGTCGCCGACGCCGCCGCCTTCGGAATTCCGCACGACGACTGGGGCGAGGCGGTCAAGGCCGTCGTCGAACCCGCCCCCGGCTTCGAACCGGGCGATGCCCTGGCCGCCGAGATCCTGGAGCACTGCGAGCGGCAACTGGCCGGGTACAAGCGGCCCAAGAGCGTCGACTTCATCGAGGCCATGCCGCGCGACCCCAACGGCAAGCTCTACAAGCGGCGGTTGCGAGAGCCGTATTGGGAGGGGCGTACTCGTCCCGTGTGAGGCCGGGGTGAGATTGGTCGTCCTGATGCCGCAGGTTGTCACGATCGCCTGTGGTCCCACCCCATGTGGGGCGGAACCACAGGCACTTGCTCACTCGCTCAATCGTGCACTCGCACCACCCTCAGCGCGGGCGAGGAGAAGATGTCCTTCTCGCAGAAGCGGGACGTCACCCACTTCTCGGCCGAAAACAGCCGCGTCTGGTCGGCGAAGTGGGCCGAGGTCGGATTCGACGACTGCGCGTACGTCAGGAGCGTACGGGCCACCGGGCAGCGGCTGCCGTCCCAGCCGACCGCCTGGATGTAGCTCGACCCGGTGCTGACCTCCGCATAGCCGCCGGCCGCCGCGCTCCACACCGGCTCGATCTTGTTCCACACACCGAGCGACTCGGTGCCGCCCGGGACGGGGATGCGCTGACCGCCGCGTACGACGAACTGGTTCGTCCCGAGCTTCGCGTCCAGGGCGATGCCCGCCGCGCGCAGTTCGGTCACGGTGTCGGCGAGAGCCCTGGCGAACCCCGGTGCGTCGGTGTTCAGCGTGTTCGGGGTGCGCACCGGGTCCGCCGCCGAGAACGGCACCTTCCACAGCTGCGCGGCCGGCACCGCCGCGATCAGCTTCCGCCAGAACCGGTCGAAGAGCAGCGCGCCCCGGCTGCCGGTGTCCATGGAGTGGTCCCACGCCTTGAGCGCGCCGCAGGCCTCCGTGACGTCAACCGCCGTGCCGTCGCTGCCCGTTGCCATGCCTCCCGGGAGTGCGGCGCAGGCACGGGCTGCGTCGTCCGCCGCGAGATCGCCTGCGGGCGCGCGGTTCGCGAACTGCTGTCGTTGGAGGTCCTTCACGGTCAGGTCGCCGCGCCCCGCCATGGCCGCCACGTCCTCGATCGCGCCGCGTGTGCGCAGCGAACGCGGGGTACCGATGCTGCCGAAGACCCGCTCGTAGCCCGTCAGCGGCCGGTCGGCGTTGGCCAGCCAGGCGCTGTCGTTGGAGTTCTCCGCGTACGGCGCGTCCTTGAGGACCGGCATCTTCGAGGGTCCGAAGACGCCCGGCTGCAGTGCATCGTCGTCCTTCCCCAGCGCGCAGTCGCTCTTCGAGCCGTCCAGGATCGCCAGACCGGACGACGGATACGTGACCTTGCCGAGCGCCGTCGAGCAGCGCAGGGCGAGCTCGTCGGTGATGCGGGGGAGTACCTGCGACTGCGTGAACAGCGAGTGCCCGCCGGAGTCGGCCGCGATCGTGTTGACCCACGGCAGCCCCTGCGTCCGCTTCAGCGTCTTGAGGATGTCACCGGTGCTGCGTGCCTTGCTGAAGCCGAGCCCGGTGTCCGAGGCACGTAGGTTGAGGGAGTTGGGGTCGTTCAGCGCGTACGCCGTCGTCGTGGTCCAGGGCAGCGGAACCTGGGCGCCGAGGGAGTTGACGACCGGGCCGTACCGCGTCCACCACTGGGTGCGGGTCACGGGCGCGGCGTCCTTCACGCCGACGGTCACGGTCCGCTTCGTCATGCGCTCCGGTTTGCCGTCCACCAGATACGTGGTGGGATCGGCCGGATCGAGCGTCAGCTGATGGAGGTTGAGGGGGACGCCCGTGGCGACGGTATGGCTCCAGGCCACATGTGCGTTGTGGCCAATGGATATCGTCGCCGAGCCGAGCAAGGAGCCGCCGGAGACGTTGAGTTCGCCCGGGATCGTCTGCTGGGACTGCCAGAAGCGGCGGCCGCCCTGCCACGGGTAGTGCGGGTTGCCCAGGAGCAGGCCCCGGCCGTTGGCCGTTGTGTCGCCGTGGAACGCCACGGCGTTGGAGCCCATGTCGGACGCGCCCGAGGCGAAGAGCTTCTGCGTGGCGCGCGCGGTGTCCTGGGCGTCCGGTGTACGCGCCGTCCCGTTGGCCGGGGGCTGTGCGGCCGTGATGCCGTCCACGCCGCGGCCCTGGCCGCCGAGCACGGACAGCGCGAAACCGCGGGACGCCACATCCAGGGGCGTCACCTGCCGTACCCAGACGGCGCCCTTGCACGCCGGGTCGGTGATCCGGTTCTGCTTCAGCCAGGCGTTGTAGCCGGCCGCCCAGCCGCGCATCAGCTCCTTGACCTGACGGCCCGGCCCTCGGGGCGCGGGTTCGGCGAGCAGCCTCTCCACGGTGCCCGCGTCCCGCACTCCGCGGAAGTACAGGTCGCTGGAAAGGTTCTTCGCGGCCGACGAGAGCGAGCCGTCCGGCGCCGCGTCGGGGCCGAAGAAGCGGGAGCGCTCGCCGCGAACGGTCACGAAGCCGTCGGCGAGGGTGCACACCTGGTCGGCGGCCTGTGCCCAGCCGGTGCCGAAACCGAGGTTCGCGTAGTCCTTCGCGAGGATGTGCGGAATGCCGTATTCGGTGTAGCGGATGACGGCGGACAGACCGCCGTGCGAGGGATGTTCCTGCCGGTCCTGGCCATCGGCCGCGGCCGCGGGCAGCGCGGCCGAGGCGGTGCACAGGGCGACGACCGTGATCACGAACTGTCTCAGGCGGGTGCGCATCGTGCCTCCCAACGTCATTGAGGGAAGGTGCGGTTGAGCGTACCAACGGGTATGCACCGTGTCGGTGGTTCGGTCCTGACCTCCTTCGCGTGACTGGATCTCACCTGCGTGGCGTGACCGGGCCCCGCCGCCTTCGCGAGGGCCGGCCTCGCTTCGCGAGACTTGACCTCGCTCGTGGCGCGGAACGAGGATCATGTGTCATGACGCCTGGACACGGCAGCACGGTTGACGGGGTGCTGCAGCGCAGCGCCCGGCGCACCCCGGCTCGGGTCGCGGTCACCTACCGCGAACGCTCCTGGACGTACGCCGAACTCGACGAGGCGGTCTCCCGAGCGGCGCAGGTGCTGCGCTCGTCCGGGGCGGCGCCCGGCGACCGCGTCGGTGCCTACGGCCACAACTCGGACGCGTACCTCATCGGCTTCCTGGCCTGCGCGCGGGCCGGACTCGTACACGTACCGGTCAACCAGAACCTGACCGGCGACGACCTGGCGTACATCATCGGCCAGTCGGGCAGCACGCTGGTCCTGGCCGACCCGGACCTCGCCGGTCGACTGCCCGAGGGCGTACGGGTGGTGCCGCTGCGCGACGCCGACGACTCGCTGCTCGCACGGCTGGACTCGACGCCTCCGTACGACGGTCCCGAACCGCGCACCGAGGACCTGGTGCAACTGCTCTACACCTCGGGTACGACGGCCCTCCCCAAGGGCGCGATGATGACCCACCGGGCGCTGGTGCACGAGTATCTGAGCGCGATCACCGCTCTCGATCTGAGCGCGGGGGATCTGCCCGTGCACTCGCTGCCGCTCTACCACTCGGCGCAGATGCACGTGTTCCTGCTGCCGTATCTCGCGGTCGGCGCCCAGAACACCATCCTCGACGCGCCCGACGGCGACCAGCTCTTCGACCTGGTCGAGGCCGGCCGCGCGGACAGTCTCTTCGCGCCGCCCACCGTGTGGATCGGCCTGTCGAACCGCCCCGACTTCGCGACACGCGACCTGAGCGGGTTGCGCAAGGCGTACTACGGGGCGTCGATCATGCCGGTGCCCGTACTGGAGCGGCTCCGCGAAAGGCTCCCGAAACTGGCCTTCTACAACTGTTTCGGTCAGAGCGAGATCGGCCCGCTGGCCATGGTCCTCGGGCCCCACGAGCACAAGGGGCGCATGGACTCCTGCGGCCGTCCGGTGCTGTTCGTGGACGCGCGGGTGGTCGACGAGAACGGCAAGGACGTGCCCGACGGCACCTCCGGTGAGGTCGTCTACCGGTCACCGCAGTTGTGCGAGGGCTACTGGGACAAGCCCGAAGAGACGGCCGAGGCCTTCCGGGACGGCTGGTTCCACTCCGGCGATCTCGTGGTGCGGGATGCCCACGGATACTTCACCGTCGTCGACCGGGTGAAGGACGTCATCAATTCCGGGGGCGTACTCGTCGCTTCGCGGCAGGTCGAGGACGCGCTGTACACGCATCCCGAGGTGGCCGAGGTCGCGGTGATCGGGCTGCCGGACGAGCGGTGGATCGAGGCCGTGACCGCGGTGGTCGTCCCCCGTGGTGAGGTCACGGAGGACGAGCTCGTCACCCACGCGCGCGACAAGCTCGCCCACTTCAAGGCGCCGAAGCGGGTGCTGTTCGTGGACGAGCTGCCGCGCAATGCCAGCGGGAAGATCCTCAAGCGGGAGCTGAGGGACCGGTTCGGGGAGATTTCTCCGGCGGTCGAAGCCGGTGATTGAATCCCAGGGGGTGGGATCCTCGATGGGTTGGATGACGGGTTGAACTGAATCCGCCGGTGAGCCGTACCAGTAACGGCGGCCCGACCACCCGATCCTGGTCCGCCGAGTCACCACCGGGTTTCGCAAGGAAGGACCTTCGGGTTGTCGCGCACCACAAGCTCTCGTGAACTGCCGGACACGGACCGGACAACCCCGGAGGAGGACGTGACGCCGGAGGCCTCTCCGACGGCCGCGCCCGACGACCCCGCCCTCTCGGAAGAGAGTCCGGCGGCTGAGGAGGGCACCGCCTCCGAGACCGGCCCCGCAGTTGAGGAGAGCGCCGCAGCTGAAGGGGCTGAAGAGGACGCCTCCGCGAGTGACGATCCTGCCGAGGCGAGCGACAGTCCCACCGAGGCGGGTGACGGTCCTACCGAGGCGGGTGACAGCCCCACCGAGGCGAGCGACAGCCCCACCGAGACCCCGGACAAGCCCGTCGCCGCCCGCAAGTGGCGGGAGAAGCACCCGGTCGCCGCGCGCAACGTGGGGTGGACGATCACAGCCCTCTCCCTCGCGCTCGTGTGCTTCGCGCTTCTCATGCCGACCTCTCTCGACAAGTTCCGGCCCGGCCTGTTCGTACGCATCCCGGTGGAGGCCGTCCTCGGCGCCGCCGTGCTGATCGTCCTGCCGCGCAGGCCACGGCTGGTGATGGCGGTCCTCGCCGGCCTGGGCCTCGGCCTGCTGACCGTGCTGAACCTCCTCGACATCGGCTTCAACATGTTCCTCGGCCGAGGATTCAACGTGGTCCTCGACTGGGTCCTCTTCGACGACGCACAGGCGTACATCAAGGACTCGATGGGCAGCGGGGGTGCGATCGGCGCCCTGATCGGGGTCGTGGCCCTCGTCCTCATCGTGCTCGTCGTGCTGACCCTGGCGGTGCTCCGGGTGAGCAACGTCATGGCCCGCAACCGCGACGCGGCCAGCCGGGCCACCCTGGTGGCCGGGACCGCCTGGGTCACCTGCGCGGCGCTCGGTCTGCAGCTCGGCACCGGTTCGCCGATCGCGGCCAGGAGCACGGCCGCCCTCGTCGAGGACCGTGTGCACCGGGTGCGCGCGACTCTCAAGGACGAGGCGGAGTTCGCCAAGGAGGCCAAGAAGGACGCCTTCGGCAGCACCCCGGGCAGTCAGCTGCTCACCGATCTGCGCGGCAAGGACGTCATGATCGCCTTCATCGAGAGCTACGGCCGCAGCGCGGTCGAGGACCCGGACATCGCGCCGGGCGTCGACGCGACGCTCGCGGCGCAGAATGAGGCGCTGACCAAGGCCGGGTTCTCGGCCAAGAGCGGCTGGCTCACCTCGGCGACGTACGGCGGCAGCAGCTGGCTCGGCCACTCGACCTTCCTGTCGGGCCTGTGGATCAACAACCAGAACCGCTACCGCACCGTCACCGCGGGCGAGCACCTGACCCTCACGGGCGCCTTCCAGCGCACCGGTGCCTGGCGGACGGTGGGCGTCATGCCGGGCGTCCAGAAGAACTGGCCCGAGGGCAAGTTCTACGGCCTCGACGAGGTCTACGACTCCCGCGAACTGGGATACGAGGGTCCGAAGTTCAGCTGGTCGACCATGCCCGACCAGTACACCCTGTCGGCCTTCGAGCGGCTGGAGCACGGCAAGAAGCAGGACAAGCCGTTGATGTCGGAGATCATCCTGACCTCCAGCCACCAGCCCTGGGCGCCCCTCCCCAAGACGATCCCCTGGGACCAGGTCGGCGACGGCTCGGTCTACGAGGGCATCCAGAAGGCCGGCAAGGACCCCGGCGACGTCTTCTACGACTCCGGCAAGGTGAAGAAGGCGTACGGCGAGTCCATCGAGTACTCGGTGAACTCCCTCATCGACTACGTGGTGAAGTACGGCAGCAAGGACACCGTGCTCGTCTTCCTCGGCGACCACCAGCCCATGGCTCGCGTCAGCGGCAACAACGCCAGCCGGGACGTGCCGGTCTCGATCGTCGCCCACGACAAGTCCGTACTGGACAAGATCGAAGACTGGGGCTGGACGGACGGAATCAAGCCCGACAAGAAGGCACCGGTGTGGCGGATGGACTCCTTCCGCGACCGCTTCCTGACGGCGTACGGCTCGACGCCCAAACCCTAGTCAGAGCAGGGAGCGAGGGTTTCCCTGCTCCGGGGGAAGCTAAGCGGTCTCGGGGAGGTGAGGCACGCCCCCACCTCCCCGAGACCGCTTAGCGGGACGCCTCCGCCGCCACTGACCGTGCCCACCGGTAGTCCGCCTTGCCGCTCGGTGATCGCTGGATGGTGTCCGTGATCACCAGTTGGCGGGGGATCTTGTAGCCCGCGAGATGCGTACGGCAGTGGGTCTGGATGTCGTCCAGGGAGGGGCGGCCCGCGCCGTCGCGCAGCTGCACCACGGCCGCCACATGGTTGCCCCACTTCTCGTCGGGCACTCCGGCCACCAGTGCGTCGTACACGTCCGGATGCGATTTGAGCGCCTGCTCGACCTCCTCCGGATACACCTTCTCGCCACCGGTGTTGATGCACTGCGAGCCGCGGCCGAGGACGGTGACTACGCCTTCCTCGTCGACGGTCGCCATGTCGCCGAGCAGCACCCACCGCTCGCCGCCCTTCTGGAAGAAGGTCTCGGCGGTCTTCTTCGGGTCGTTGTAGTAGCCGAGGGGTACATGCCCGCGCTGGGCGATCCGGCCGGGCTCGCCGACGGCGACCGGCTCGTAGGTCGCCGGATCCACCACCTGCGTACGGGAGTTGACGCGGATCCGGAAGCCGCGGTCAGGACCCGAGTCCTCCGTGGCCGTGCCGTTGAAACCGGACTCCGAGGAGCCGAAGTTGTTGAGCAGCATCACGTTCGGCACGAGCGCCTGGAACTGCGCGCGCACCGTCTCGGACATGATCGCGCCGGACGACGAGACACTGAACAGGGCGGAGCAGTCGGTGCCCTTCATGGGCCCGTTCAGCGCGTCGATCAGCGGCCGCAGCATCGCGTCGCCGACCAGGGACACGCTGGTGACCTTCTCCTTCTCGATCGTCCGCAGCACTTCTTCGGGCACGAACTTGCGGTGGATCACGACGCGTTGGCCGAAGTTGAAGCCGATGAAGGCGGTGAGGGTGGAGGTGCCGTGCATCAGGGGTGCGGTGGGGAAGAAGGTGATCCCGTCTCCGCCGGCCGCGACCCGCTCGGCGAGCTCCTCCGGCGTCTTCACCGGCTCACCGGTCGGCGCGCCACCGCCCAGCCCCGAGAAGAACAGATCCTCCTGGCGCCACATCACACCCTTGGGCATACCGGTCGTGCCGCCGGTGTAGATGATGAACTGGTCGTCGGCCGAGCGTGGTGGGAATCCGCGCCCGTGGGACCCGGAGGCCTCCGCGTCGGTGAAGTCCACGGCGGGCAGTGAGGGTGCGTCCGGTGCCGGAGCGCCCACCCGGATCAGGTGCCGCAGCGCCGTGGCCTGCGGCAGGGCCGCCGCGACCCGCTCGGTGAACTCCGTGTCGAAGACCAGCGCCACCAGATCGGCGTCCCGGTAGAGGTAGACCAACTCCTCTTCCACATAGCGGTAGTTGACGTTGACCGGCACGATCCGTGCCTTGAGGCACCCGAGGACGGTCTGCAGATACTCGATGCCGTTGTAGAGGTGCAGCCCGAGATGCTCACCGGGACGTATGCCGCTGTCGATCAGGTGGTGCGCGACGCGGTTGGCCGCCGCGTCCAGCTCCGCGTACGTCAGGCGGCGCTCCGCACCCGTACCGGGATGGTCGATATGGATGAGCGCCTCGCGGTCGGGGACCACGTCGACGACCGACTCGAACAGGTCGGCAAGGTTGTACTCCACCGCTCCTCCTGACCCCGGCAAGCATCGGCGAATGGACGTGCGTCATCGCTTCGCCGGTCATCAGAGCAAAGCCCGCCACAACTGTGAAGGGTTCGCGCAGAAGAAATCTGACTGCGTGTCAGAAAACCCTTGAAGTGCTCCCGCGCCTCCTGCAACCTGTTCTCGTTCCTGAGACGGGAGGACGGCAATGGGTGGGACGGAACACCTCACCGTGCAGCGCGAAGGCGCCACACTGGTGCTCACGCTCAACAGGCCCGAGGCCAAGAACGCGCTCTCGCTGCCGATGCTGGTCGGTCTGTACGACGGCTGGGTCGAGGCCGACGAGGACGACGCCATCCGCTCGATCGTCCTGACCGGCGCGGGCGGCGCGTTCTGCGCGGGCATGGACCTCAAGGCCCTGGCGGGCAAGGGGATGGAGGGGCAGCAGTACCGGGACCGCCTGACGGCCGACCCCGATCTGCACTGGAAGGCGATGCTCCGCCACCACCGGCCGCGCAAACCGGTGATCGCCGCGGTCGAGGGCCACTGTGTGGCCGGCGGTACCGAGATCCTTCAGGGGACCGACATCCGGGTCGCGGGGGAGTCCGCCACGTTCGGGCTCTTCGAGGTGAAGCGCGGTCTGTTCCCGATCGGCGGCTCGACGGTTCGCCTCCAGCGGCAGATTCCGCGCACGCACGCGCTGGAGATGCTGCTCACCGGTCGGCCGTACTCGGCGCGGGAGGCCGCCGACATCGGTCTGATCGGGCATGTCGTCCCCGACGGGACGGCCCTGGAGAAGGCTCTCGCGATCGCCGGGCGGATCAACGCGTGTGGTCCGCTCGCCGTCGAGGCCGTCAAGGCGTCCGTGTACGAGACCGCGGAGATGACCGAGGCCGATGGGCTTGCCGCCGAGCTGAAGCGGGGGTGGCCGATCTTCGATACGGCTGACGCCAAGGAGGGTTCGAGGGCTTTTGCGGAGAAGCGTCCGCCGGTGTATCGGCGGGAGTGACGTTTGGCAGGCCGGTTTGACGCTGCGGGTCCGTTGTGGCTGGTCGCGCAGTTCCCCGCGCCCCTTAACGGGGCGCAGCCCCGTCGTGTGAGGAGACCCAGTGCCTGAAGTTCTCAAAGCCCCCCTGGTCGTCGAGTTTCCCTTCACTCGTTCCCTCGGGCCCGTCCAGAGTGCGTTCCTCACCGGGCTGCGCGAGCGGGTCGTGCTTGGGGTGAAGACCGTTGACGGGCGGATTCTGGTGCCGCCCGTCGAGTACGACCCCGTCACGTCCGATGACCTCCGCGACCTCGTGGAGGTCTCGCCCACCGGTACGGTCACCACCTGGGCCTGGAACCACGAACCTCGCCGGGGCCAGCCGCTGGACACGCCGTTCGCCTGGGTCCTGGTGAAACTGGACGGCGCCGACACCGCCCTCCTGCACGCCCTCGACGCGCCCGGCGGCCCCGAGTCCGTACACACCGGAATGCGGGTCCGGGTCCGCTGGGCCGAGGAACGCTCCGGTGCCATCACGGACATCGCCTGCTTCGAGCCGTACGAGGGCGGCAAGGACGGTACCCGCGAACTCACCGGCCACGACGGGCAGTTCGCGGACATGGTGACCGGTATCGTCGCGCCGGCCCGTCTCGACTACGTCTATTCGCCCGGCCGTGCCCAGTCCGGTTACATCAACGCGCTCGTCGAGCGGCGGACCGTCGGTGAGCGTTGCCCGTCCTGCCGCAAGGTGTACGTCCCGCCGAGGGGTGCGTGCCCCACCTGTGGTGTGGCCACATCGGAACAGGTCGAGGTGGGGCCGCGGGGCACGGTCACGACGTACTGCATCGTCAACATCAAGGCGAAGAACCTCGACATCGAAGTGCCTTACGTCTATGGGCACATCGCCCTGGACGGCGCCGACCTCGCCCTGCACGGCCGTATCGGCGGCATCCCCTATGACCAGGTGCGTATGGGCCTGCGCGTCGAGCCGGTGTGGACGGACGGGGGCCGCTATCCCGACCACTACCGGCCCACCGGCGAACCCGACGCGGACTACGACACGTACAAGGAGCTGGTGTAGATGCCCGCGCCGCGGCCGCTGAGGGACATCGCCGTCGTCGCCTTCGCGCAGACCGATCACCTGCGCACCACCGACGAGCTCTCCGAAGTCGAGATGCTCATGCCGGTCCTGCACCAGGTGCTGGCCAGTACCGGTCTGAAGACCAGCGACATCGGCTTCACCTGCTCGGGTTCCACGGACTATCTCGCGGGCCGGGCGTTCTCCTTCACGATGGCGCTCGACGGGGTCGGGGCCTGGCCGCCGATCTCCGAGTCCCATGTGGAGATGGACGGGGCCTGGGCGCTGTACGAGGCCTGGACGAAGCTCCTCACCGGCGAGGCCGACACCGCGCTCGTGTACGGGTTCGGCAAGTCGTCACCCGGCTCCGTACGCGACGTACTGACCAGGCAGCTCGACCCGTACTACGTGGCGCCCCTGTGGCCGGACTCCATAGCCCTGGCGGCTCTTCAGGCGCAGGCGCTCATCGACGCGGGTGACACGGACGAGCCGGCGCTCACCGCCGTCGCCGCCCGCAGCCGTGCCTCGGCCGCGGACAACTCCCATGCCCAGCTGAGGGGTTCGGTGCCGCGGGGCGACTATGCCGTACGCCCCCTCCGTACCGGCGACTGCCCGCCCATCGGCGACGGAGCGGCCGCGGTGATCCTCGCGGCGGGGGAGCGGGCCCGCGAACTGTGCGAGCGGCCCGCCTGGATCCGGGGCATCGACCACCGGATCGAGGCACACGGTCTCGGTGTACGGGATCTGACCGACTCGCCGTCCACGCGGCTGGCGGCGGAGAGGGCCGGAGCCTTCGAACGGCCTGTCGACACAGCCGAACTGCACGCCCCGTTCACTGCTCAGGAGGTGGTACTGCGCAAGGCCCTGAGGCTGGACGAGAGTGTCGACGTCAACCCGTCCGGGGGAGCGCTCGCCGCCAACACCGTCATGGCCGCGGGTCTCATCCGCATCGGCGAGGCGGCCGCCCGGATCCAGCGAGGCGACTCCAACCGCGCGCTCGCGCACGCCACGTCGGGTCCGTGTCTGCAACAGAACCTGGTCGCCGTACTGGAGGGAGACCCGCGATGAGCAAGGAGCCCGTGGCCGTCGTCGGGATCGGCCAGACCAAGCACGTCGCGGCCCGAAGGGACGTGTCGATCGCGGGACTTGTCCGCGAGGCAGCCCAAAGGGCGCTCCAGGACGCCGAGTTGACGTGGGCGGACATCGACGCCGTCGTCATCGGCAAGGCGCCCGACTTCTTCGAGGGCGTCATGATGCCCGAGCTGTACCTCGCGGACGCCCTCGGCGCGGTCGGCAAACCGATGCTGCGCGTCCACACCGCGGGCTCCGTCGGCGGCTCCACCGCCCTCGTCGCCTCGAACCTGATCGCGGCCCGCGTCCACGGCACCGTACTGACCCTCGCCTACGAGAAACAGTCCGAGTCCAACGCCATGTGGGGCCTGTCCCTGCCGATCCCCTTCCAGCAGCCTCTGCTCGCGGGTGCCGGCGGCTTCTTCGCCCCGCACGTGCGCGCGTACATGCGGCGCACCGGCGCCCCCGACACGGTCGGCTCCCTCGTCGCGTACAAGGACCGCCGCAACGCGCTCAAGAACCCGTACGCCCACCTCCACGAGCACGACATCACGCTGGAGAAGGTCCAGGCCTCACCCATGCTCTGGGACCCCATCCGTTACTCGGAGACCTGCCCGTCGTCCGACGGCGCGTGCGCGATGGTCCTCACCGACCGTGCGGGAGCGGCCCGTTCGCCGCGGCCGCCCGCCTGGATGCTCGGCGGCGCGATGCGTTCCGAGCCGACCATGTTCGCGGGCAAGGACTGTGTGTCGCCGCAGGCCGGCAAGGACTGCGCGGCCGACGTGTACCGGCAGGCGGGCATCGCGGATCCGCGCCGCGACATCGACGCGGTCGAGATGTACGTCCCGTTCTCCTGGTACGAGCCCATGTGGCTGGAGAACCTGGGCTTCGCCGACGAGGGCGAGGGCTGGAAACTCACCGAATCCGGGGTCACGGAACTGGACGGGGACCTGCCGGTGAACATGTCGGGCGGCGTGCTGTCGACCAATCCGATCGGGGCCTCCGGCATGATCCGGTTCGCCGAAGCCGCACTTCAAGTGCGTGGACAGGCCGGAGAACACCAGGTCGAAGGCGCCCGTCGAGTCCTCGGGCACGCCTACGGCGGCGGGTCCCAGTTTTTCTCGATGTGGCTGGTCGGAGCCGAACCGCCGGTCTCCTGAAGGTGTCCCCCTCACGTGGCCTGTGCGCGGCAGTAACCGAAAGCTAGGCTGGCCGCGGACGACGAACCGGGAGGAGCACGGACGTGGCCGAGAGCACCATCCAGCAGCACCCGCTCGCGGGCTGGGACAAGCCGGAGCTTGACCTCAGCAACGCCGACTGGCACTCCAGCAGCCGTGGGCTTGGGGATGTCCAGATCGCCTTTGTCGAGGGATTCATCGCGATGCGCAACAGTGGCCGCCCGGAAAGCCCCTCCTTGATCTTCACGCCCGCGGAATGGGGCGCGTTCGTGTCAGGGGCGCGGGAGGGGGAGTTCGACCTCACGTGAGAAGGCGACCTCACGCGACTGGACGTGGGGGAGCCTGATCCGACAAGAGGGTTTTCCTTCCCTTTTTCCGGACACGCGATCTTCGGCACCTTCCTGGGGTCACGCCTGAGCGAGGCTGGCCCCGGGAAGCAGAAGACGGCGTTCCGGAGGCGAGGATTCCATGAGCACCCTGCCGGTCATCGCGGCGGTCGACGGGTCGGACGACAGCCTGCGCGCCCTGGACTGGGCCCTCGACGCGGCCCGTAGGCGCGAGGCGCCGCTGCACGTGGTCCATGTGCGGGAGTACGCGCCCTGGGCGCGCCCGGAGACCCTCACCGTCGGGCAGCCGGAGACGGAGACCGACCGCGTCCTCGATCACGTGCGCGTCCGACTGGAGGACCGGGCCGACCTGCCGGTCACGGAGTACGTCTCCCTGGACGGCGCGCCCGCTGCCCTGCTGCCCGGCCTCGGCGCCGACGCGCAGCTGATGGTGTTCGGCTCCCGCGGCCGCGGCGGCTTCGCGAGCCTGCTGCTCGGCTCGAACGGACTGGCCGCCGCGCGCGACGCGGAGTGCCCCGTCGTCGTGGTGCCCCGGCCCGGACGCGAGGTGCACGACTCCGAGCTCGTCGGGCCCGGGCCGCGCGTGGTCGTCGGCCTGCACGTGGACAGCCCGAACGATCCGGCCCTCGCCTTCGCGTTCGCCGAGGCCGCCCGGCGCGGGGCACGCGTCCAGGTGGTCGCCGCGTATCCCTGGCCCGCACAGGCGGGTGACTTTGTCCCGGCCATGATCGTCGATCAGGACGCCATCGAGTCCGAGACCAGAACGCTGGCCGACGGCTTCGTCGCCCCGCACATCGGGCGGCATCCCGAGGTCGGCGCCGATCAGCACGTGGTGCCCGGCGACGCGGCCGGTCACCTCGTCGCGGCCTCCAAAGACGCCGACCTCGTGGTGGTGGGCCGCCACCGGCGACGGCTGCTCGCGCCCGCCCGGATGATGGGCTCGGTCACGCAGGCGGTGCTGTTGCACGCGGCGAGCCCGGTGGCGGTGGTACCGCCGGACGGCGAGGAGAGCTGAGTCGGGCAGCGAGGGCGGTTCAGCCCAGCGCTGAGGAGTGCTGAGCCCGAGAGTGAGGGCGGTTCAGCCCAGCGCCGAGCAGTACTGAGCGGCACGCACGCGCGTGTTTCGCATGCCCTGGCGCGGGTGTCGCGGTCGCTGCGGCGTCGCGGTTCGCGATCACGGCCACAGCAGCTGTTTGTCCCAGCCCTCCCCGGACCGCAGATACGCCAGCCGCGTGTGGCGTCGCTCCTTGTCGCCCTGCCAGAACTCGACGGACTCGGCGCGCACCGAGTGCAGGGTCCAGCCCGGCGCCACCAGATCCGGCTCGGCCTCCAGACGGGCCAGCGACTCCTTCACGGCCGCGTCGCGCTCGGCGAGGTCCGCGAGAGGCTGAGACTGACGGCCGAGGAGGGCCTCGGCGCGGGCTCCGGCGCCCCGTGCCAGGAAGTCGGCCGCACTGTCGTCGGGGCTCTCGGGCACGACCGGGCCGCGCACCCGGACCTGCCGCGCGAGCTGGGGCCAGTAGAAGGTGAGCGCCGCAAAGGGCCGCTCGGCGAGGTTCCGGGCCTTGACGCTGCCGCCGTCCGACGCGAACTGCCAGCCGTCCGGGCCGAGGCCCTTGAGGATCAGTGTCCGCGCCGTCGGATCCCCGTCGGCGCCCGCCGTCGAGACCGTCATCGCGTGCGGCTCACGCACCCCGGCGGCCACGGCTGCCAGCAACCACTCCACGAACAGCTCCGCCGGTGTGTCCGGGGCCACGGACGGGTCGAACGCGGGCAGCTCGCCCGCGAACACCTCCAGGCCGCGCAGCAGTTGACGCAGATCCTCCACGGACCCTCCCCGGTCGTACGCTCATGAACCTGCTCGTTCACTAATGGATGAGGCCGACCGTATCATTAGCACCATGAACGTCTCGATCAGCGCGGACGCACGGCTTGCCCTGGACCTCGCCGTGACCATCCGCTACGACGGCCACGGTGGAGTCGCCGACGACCTCGCCACCGCGGCGGGCCTCACCGCCTGGGTGCGCGAGCATCCGGAAGCCGGCGCGGACGGGTTCGAGGCCGACGAGACCGAACTGGCCGCGGTACGGGACGTCCGCGCCGCCGTCCGCGCTCTGTTCGCCCGCGCCGTGCGCCCCGGCGAGCCCAGCCCGGCCGACGCGGCCCGGCTGATGCCGGTACGGGACGCCGTCGAGCGGCTCAACATCCGCGCGGCCCTGGCCCCGACGGTCCCCGTGCTGTCGTGGCCGGAGGGCGCCGACCCCGCCATACGCCAGGAACCCGTCCACGGCGGCGCCGAGCTCACCGCGACCCTCGCCCGTGCCGCCATCGCGTTCCTCGCGAGCCCCGACCGGCAGCGGCTGCGCGCCTGCCACGCGCCGCGCTGTGTGCGCTACTTCCTCAAGGACCACCCGCGTCAGGAGTGGTGCAAACCGTCGTGCGGCAACCGGGCCCGTGTCGCCCGCCATCATGAGAGGCACAAGAAAACGGCATAGCCTCCGTGTATGAGCGGCACGAGCGGCATGGGCGCGGAACGTGATCTCGGTCGACTGCTGAGCGGCATGGAGCCCGCCCTGCACCCCGGCCGCTTCGTCTTCACCACCGTCCCCGGCGCCACGGCGCCTCCCGGTCTCTCGCCGGTCGTGACCGTCGTCGAGGACGAGGGTCTGGCCCTCGTCGTCGAGCAGGAGGACGCCGACGCCGCACGACTGACGTACGACTACGTGGCCGGCTGGATCACCCTGCGGATCCACTCCGCGCTGGACGCCGTCGGCCTCACCGCCGCCGTCGCCCAGGCGCTCGCGGAAGCGGGTCTGAGCTGCAATGTCGTCGCGGGCTTCCACCACGACCACCTCTTCGTGCCGCATGAGCGCGCGGCCGAGGCCGTGGCCCTTTTGGAACAGCTGGCCGACCGCTCCGGTCAGTGACGGTCGGACGGGTCCGCGGCACTCGCAACAGGTGTGGGCATACAGATGGTGGCCGGAGCGCGGTCAACGGACGCGGTCAACGGGCGTCGACCCCACGCCGATCCACCCCTCGGGGCACGTACCATTGCGGCATGTCCTTCCTCCGCCGCCGCAGCGCCACTCCCGCCGGGCCCGACTTCGACGTTCTGGCCATGGACCCGGGCGACTGGCCGGGCAATCTCGGTGCGGGCCTGCTGCCCGCGCCCGACGGAAGCTGCCAGGGTGTGTTCCTGCGCTACGACCTGTTCGGCGGCCGCGGCCCCGCGATGATCATCGGCAATCTGCCGGAGGGCTCGCCGGCCCGGGACGTCGCCGAGGGCGAGGTCCCGTTCGAGGTGGCGCAGCTGCTGGTGGCGCTGGAGAACGAGGAAGAGGTCACGGTCGTCGGTGCCGAGGACATGCCGGTCATGCAGGGCGACAACCTCCTCATCGTGCGCCGCCTCAAGCTCTCCGAGACGCGCATCTCCTGCGTACAGTTCGACCGCAGTGACAACGTCCTGGTGACGATCGCCGCCTGGGACCGCCCCATCACCGACGACCTGTACGCGCTCCTGAAGCCCCTGCCCGCGGAGCTCTTCCAGCAGGGCTGAACCCCGCCGCCCGGAACCCTCTCCGCACGTGCCGTGTCATGACCCTTGCCGCTCGGGTGATCGGACCTCTAGCGTCAGGGGTCATGTCGTATGAGCCGCATGAATCGCAAGAGTCCTGTGAGCCGCACGAGGTATCCCGAAGAGCCACCCTGAAAACCGCAGCTGGCGGTGCGGCCGGTCTCGCCCTGGGCGCAGAAGCCCTGATGCCCTCCGGGGCCGAGGCCGCAGATACCTCCGATGTATCGCCTGGTCGGCCGCAGGGCGAGGCACAAGCCCCGTCACGGGAGCCATCGGTGCTCCGGTACGCCGCCCCGGCCGCCGACTGGGAGCGCGAAGCCCTTCCCATCGGCAACGGGGCGCTCGGCGCCATGGTGTTCGGCACGCTCGCCTCCGAGCGGCTGCAGTTCAACGAGAAGACCCTCTGGACCGGTGGCCCCGGCTCGGCCCAGGGCTACGACTTCGGCAACTGGCGCGAGGCCCGCCCGGGCGCGATCACCGCCGTGCAGGACCAGATCGACGCCGAAACCCGCCTCGACCCCGACTCCGTCGCCGCCGAGCTCGGCCAGCCGCGCGTCGGATACGGCGCCCACCAGACGTTCGGCGACCTCCACTTCGACATCCCGAACGCAGCGGCGACGCCCCCGGACACGTACCGGCGCGAACTCGACATCGACAGCGCCGTCGCGACCGTCGTCTACACCCACCAACAGGTGCGCCACCAAAGAGAGTTCTTCGCCTCGTACCCCGACGGCGTCATCGCGGGACGGCTGAGCGCCGACCGGCCCGGCAGCGTCACCTTCACCCTTCGCCACACCTCGCTCCGCAGCGACTTCACCGCCACCGCGGCCGACGGGAAGCTGACGGTGCGCGGCACGCTCGCGGACAACGGGCTGCGCTTCGAGGCACAGATCCGCGTACGCAGCGCAGGCGGAACCGTCACCTCGAACGCCGACGGCACGATCACCGTGACCGGTGCCGACAGCGCCTGGTTCGTGCTGGCCGCCGGCACGGACTACGCCGACACCTACCCCGACTACCGCGGCGAGGACCCGCACGCCGCCGTCACCCGCACCATCGACAAGGCCGGCGAACGCTACGAGTCACTGATCGCCCGTCATGTCCGCGACCACCGCGCCCTGTTCCGCCGAGTGGCCCTGGACTTCCGTGCGGAAGTGCCCGACGTCCCAACGGACCAACTGCTCGCGAATTACACCGGCGGTACCACCGCCACCGACCGTGCCCTGGAAGCCCTCTACTTCCAGTACGGCCGCTACCTCCTCATAGCCTCCTCACGCCCCGGCTCGCTCCCCGCCAACCTTCAAGGCGTGTGGAACAACAGCACCTCGCCTCCGTGGTCGGCCGACTACCACGTCAACATCAACCTGCAGATGAACTACTGGCTCGCCGAGGCGGCGAACCTCGCCGAGACCACAGCCCCGTACGACCGTTTCGTCGAGGCGCTGCGCGCCCCCGGACGCCGTACGGCGAAGGACATGTTCGGCTCGCGAGGCTGGGTCGTGCACAACGAGACCAATCCGTACGGCTTCACGGGTGTGCACGACTGGTCGACGGCCTTCTGGTTCCCCGAGGCGGCCGCGTGGCTGACCCAACAGCTGTACGAGCACTACCGGTTCGGGGGTTCCACCAAGTATCTGCGCTCCACCGCCTACCCGGTGATGAAGGAGGCAGCCGAGTTCTGGCTCGACAACCTGCGCAACGATCCGCGCGACGGCTCCCTCGTCGTCACGCCCAGCTACTCGCCCGAGCACGGTGACTTCACCGCGGGCGCCGCCATGTCCCAGCAGATCGTGCACGACCTGCTGACCAACACCCTTGAGGCAGCCCGGATCCTGGGCGACAGCCCGGCCTTCCGTCGAGAGCTGGAGAAGACCCTCGCCGACCTGGACCCCGGCCTGCGCATCGGATCCTGGGGTCAACTCCAGGAGTGGAAGGCGGACTTGGACGACCCGAACGACGACCACCGCCACGTCTCCCACCTCTACGCCCTGCACCCCGGCCGCCAGATCGAACCCGGCAGCAAGTGGGCCGCCGCCGCGAAGGTCTCGCTCACCGCACGCGGCGACGGCGGCACGGGCTGGTCCAAGGCCTGGAAAATCAACTTCTGGGCGCGGCTCCGCGACGGCGATCATGCGCACAAGATGCTCGGCGAACAGCTCAAGTCGTCGACGCTGCCGAACCTTTGGGACACCCACCCGCCGTTCCAGATCGACGGCAACTTCGGCGCGACCTCCGGCATCGTCGAGATGCTGCTGCAGAGCCAGTACGACGCGATCGAGGTGCTCCCCGCGCTGCCGGCCGCCTGGCCGGACGGTTCGGTGCGCGGTCTGCGTGCCCGCGGGGGCGTCACCGTCGACATCGACTGGGCCGGCGGTCACGCGACCCTCATCGCGCTGACCGCCTCCCGGACCGGGCGTCTCACCGTCCGCAGCGATCTGCTGCCGGACGGCGAGATCACGCTCAAGGCGATCGCCGGGCGGAGGTACACCTGGGGCGAGAAGTCCTAACAGGGAGTCCGGGTCAGGAGTCCCTGCAAGACGCCCCTCACCTCCCGATCGTCTCCGCGTCCAGGAAGTGGAACCCGGGCCGTGGGTGCATGAGGAAATCGTGGTGGGAGATGTTCCACGCGTAGGCGCCCGCGAGCGCGAACGCCACACGGTCGCCCGCCCTGAGCCCCGGCGCCGGGACATTCCGGGCCAGGACGTCCTTCGGAGTGCACAACTGGCCGGTGAGCGTGACCAGTTCGCGTTGCGCCACCGGCCGAGGCCAGGGGTACGACCAGTCCTCCACCTCCAGCACGGAGCAGGGCTGATCGTGCCCCTTGGTCGCCGGAGTGCGCAGGTGGTGCGTGCCACCGCGCGCGACGGCGAACTCCTCGCCGTGGCTGTGCTTCACGTCCAGCACCTCGGTCGCGTACCAGCCGCAGTACGCCGTCAGCGCCCGCCCGGGCTCGATACGCAGCGTCAGATCCGGGTGCCTGGAGGCGAGTTGGGCGAGCCCCTCGCCGTACGCGGCCCAGTCGAAACGCGACTCGGGGACGCCGTAGTCGACCGTCATGCCCCCGCCGACGTTCACCTCGGCGAGCCGCACCCCATGCCGCTCGGCCAGCCCCACGGCCCAGCTCACGATCGACTCGGCCACCGTGAGCAGTTCGGGAGCCCGGAGCCCACTGGCCAAGTGGGCGTGGACGCCCCGGAGTTCGAGGTGCGGATACGTGCCGTCGGTGAGCAGGCGCACGACCGTGTCCGCCTGGGACGGATCGAGTCCGAAGGGGGCGGGACGGCCACCCATCGCAAGCGAGCTCGCGGCCAACGAGCCCGCCGCCACAGGGAGGTTGAAACGAGGCAGGACCGCTACCCGTGTGCCGGGCGCGGCCTGCCGGGCCAGTGCGGCCAGCATGTGCAGCTCGTGCGCGCTCTCCACATGGAAGCGCTCCACACCCCGCTCCAGCGCGGCCGTGATCTCGGCGGGTGCCTTGCCCGGACCGCCGAAGGCCAGCGGACGGCCCGGCACCGCCTTGGCGACATGGGCGAGTTCGCCGCCCGACGCGACCTCGTAGCCGTCCACGTACGGGGAGAGAGCGGCCAGAATCTCCGGCTCGGGGTTGGCCTTGGCCGCGTAGTAGAGCTCGACGCGCTCGGGCAGGGCGGCCCGCACGAATGCGGCGTGTTCCCGCAATGCGGCCAAGTCGTAGACGTAGGCGGGGAGTTCGGAGGAGGGCAGCGACAGGACGCGGTCCCGTACTGCGGCGGTGAGGATGGTCATCGGGTATTCCCGGTCGTGTGGCGCAGGATGTCCTCGCCGAGCGGTGAGGGCAGACGGACGTATCGGGCCTCGCGGTCGGCCTTGCGCTCCCAACGGGTGAGGAGGTTCGCCTTGGCGGGCAGGGGCACCCCGGCGAGCAGCGCGGCCAGCGGCGGTGGGCAGCCGTACCGGTCGGCGTATGCCTGGAGCGTGCCGCGGACCGCCGCCCAGAGCGCGGGCTCGGCGTGCGGGTGCAGGTCGGCGAGGGCGGCGAGCAACTCGGCGACGTGGTTCACGAGCAGGCAGTAGACGACCCGGTCCCAGCCGCGCTGCGCGTCGTACGTCATCGGGCCCGCTACCTCGGGCGACAGCGCGGCGAGGGTCTGGGCGTGGTGCTCGGGCACGAGCTTGGTGCCCTCCAGGTCACGGAAGAGGACCTGGGCGGGCATCCCGTCGCCGTCGACGCAGATCAGCACGTTCTGCAGATGCGGTTCCAGCACCAGACCGTGGTCGAAGTAGGCGGCCAGGACGGGCGGAGCGAGCAGCCTGAGGTAGGCCGACCACCAGTCGAGCGCGGCCTGCGCGTCGGCGTCGCCGAGGAGACGGGAGATGTGCGCGCCACTGGTCGGATACTCGTCCGCGACAGTAGCCGCCAGCAGCGGGGTGGTGCCGGGCAGCAGCCGCCGCGTCAGGCCCTCACGGACGATGACACCGAAGCCTTCGAGCAGCTCACGGTCCGGTGTTCCGTCGTGGCCCGGGAGGGCGAGGCTGCGGTACCCGGGCTCGCGGAGCACCGCGCTGCCGGGGAAGCGTTCGGCCAGGTCGGCCAGGGCAGGGCCCAGGACACGGGTGAGCGCGACGGCTCCGGACAGCTCGTAACTCGCGTTCTTGCGCAGGCAGTTGGTGATCCGCACGTTCAGGCTGAACTTCAGGAACGACTCGCCGTCGTACAGCGTCCGTACGGATGCCGTCGCGGCGAAGGGCCTGCCGCCCAGGCCGAGGTCAAGGATGTCCCCGCGACGCAGCGCGGCGCCCAGCGACGGGTGCTCGCGCAGCATCGCGTACTGCCAGGGGTGCACGGGCAGCAGCCGATAACCGTCGGGTACGTCGCCGCCGTCCAGCCGGTCCAGCCGGTCCAGCCGGTCCAGCCGGTCGAGCGGATCCAGAGCCCCGGGCTCCGCCGCTTCCTCGGCGATCAGGTGCTCCCGTACCGCGAGGTACCGCAGGGGGAAGACCGCGCCGGCCTCCGGCGCGTACGCCGGCCAGGAGTCCGCGTCCCCCGTGCGCGCCTTCGGCGTGGGGTGGAAGCGGTGCCCGAACAGCAGCGACTGCTCGGAGGCGAGGTAGGCGGCGACGGGCGTGTCCCCTGGAGTCGCGCCGGTCCCGGTGCGTACGAGGAGTGCGGCGGCGATGGTCCGATGGCTGGAGTCGATCTGCTCCAGGAACTCGTCATTGCGCACACCGGTACGCAGATACAGCTCGTCCTGCGTGTACTCGGCCAGCCGTCGCCAGTCGACCTCGCTCCAGCCGCCGTCGGCCGTCTGCTCGCTCACCGGGCCGCTGAAGCGATGCGCGCCGAGCAGCGACGTACGGCGCAGGGCCACGCGCAGCAGCACGCCCCGGCGCGGGAGGCGCAGCAGCAGATGACCGTCGGTGAAGGCGGTCTGACGCTCGGGGCCAGACACCTCGCGCAGCAGACAGTTGAGGAGCGTGTGCGCCACGGCCTCGTCGGCGGAGGGGAGTTGGGCCTGCGTGGCGGGTGCGGGGGTGCTACCGAGCGACTCGGTCAGCGAGGGCATGTTGGGCTCCAGCGGGTGCAAAGAGAGCGGAGGATGGTCGCGCATAAGGTGAGCAGGGCGACGGCGCTGCCGATCAGTACGGGTACGGCCGAACCGAAACGGGCGCTGCCCGCCGCCGCGACCACGCCGGCGGCGACCGCGCCGGCTGTGGAGAAGAAGGCCGGCGAGCCGAAGAGCCCGCCGGGGGCACGCAGCAACAGCCGATTGCGGCCGAAGCGGTCCGCGAGCTGCCCCCACAGCGGGGCGCCGAGCACGCCGTACACGATGGGAACGACATCCAGCAAACCCGCCCAGCGAACCGTCCGGTCGACGAGTTCCCGCGGGATCTCGGTCAGGAACGGCGACACGCCCAGCGCCGCGAACGACGGCACGAAGCAACAGCCCGCGACGGCGTGCACGTGCCGGGGGGCCGAACCCGGAGCGCGGCATCCGCAGGACCACGGCGCTCATGCCGAATCCCCGCCCTGCAGAAGGTAGTTGGGGCCGCTGGTGTAGTGCTTGTTGATGTCCGCCGCGCCCGAGCGTTCCTTGGTGAGCAGGGTTCCCGCGGTGACCATCGCCTTGACCGGAAGCCGCGGCGCATCCAGCACCTGGGCCCGCAGTACGGCACCGGGCTCGCCCGCTCCCGTTCCGAGCCGCTCGACCGCCTCGGCGAGTCGGTCGCGTACGAGCCGCAGCAGCACCGGCAGGGGAGCGCGACCGTGCCGGGCGAGCCCGAACGCGTAGGCGCCCGCGCACAGATGGACCGTGATCGTGGTGAAGAGGTCGATGACCGGCTGGTCGCTCTCGCTGAAGATCCGTGCGTCGTCGAAGTCGCGCGGACCGGGAGCGTCATCACCCAGCCGCCCGCCCAATCGCTCACGCAACCGCCGGGTGTTGATGCGCGGCCCGTCGTTGTCCTGCAACAGTAGCCGTAGCCGCGTACGACCGTCGACCTGCCGGTCGAGGACCAGCGAGACGTTCTGCTGATGCGACTCCAGCGCGATCCCGTACCCGAACAGCGTGGTCTGCCAGTCGAAGAGCAGGGTCAGACAGGCGTCCAGCAGGGCGAGCGGATCGCCGCCGTAGAAGCGGTCGGCGAGGTGATCGACAACCATCCGTCCGCCAGAGCCAGAGCCAGAGCCAGAGCCAGAGCCAGAGTCAGAGCCAGGGCTGGGGCTGGGGCCGGAGCGCGGACCAGAGCCAGGGTTAGGGGCTTCCGCGAGCAGCGCGGCCATGGGGACGACGACGGAGTTCTCGAGACCGGCGGGGTAGCGCCGGAACAGCGCGGCGAGCAGTTCGTGCCCGGCGTGCGCGTACACGCTCTCGTCGGCGTGCAGGATCGTGTCCTGGAAGCGTGGCTCGCGGGTGACGACCTCCTCGATCAGACGCTGCCCGGCGGCCCCGTCGACGAGTGTGCCGGGCTTGATGGTCCGCCGGTTGCGCAGCCCCAACGTGGCGGTGGCCAGGGGCAGTTTGACGTGCAGTGACGGATCGGCGGACAGGGCCACGGTGCGCATCGACAGGGTCGGCACGGCGTTGAGGTGCGCACGGTCGGCGAGCACTGCGTGGTCCGCCAGCCCCGTGGCACGCAGGGCACCCTCGAGCGGGGCGCCGACGGTCAACGGATGTATGGGCAGAGCCACGTGAGTGCGGTCGAGATCAGCCAGACCGAGCAGCGCGGGCGTGGGCCAGCCGTCCGGAAACGCCCCCGTGACCGCCTCCCGAGGCAGGGCCAGCCAGCGCAGCGCGAAACTAGGGTGGAACTCCGGTGCGTACGCCCGTAGTTGCTCCTCGGCGAGACCGGAGCGGCCGCGCGCGGTCGGGTAGACGGGATGGTCCAGGTGGGCTGCGAGCGTGTCGAACGCCAGCGCGCCGATCAGCCCCGTCCACTGAGCCGGAGCTGGACCATGACGCTCCGTCAGCCGCTTGGTCACCTGCGCACGAGCCGATGTGTGCATCCGCATGGTGGCCAGCGTCTGGCGGCACTCCTCGGCGAAGGCGTCGAATCCGTCGTGGTCGGCCGGTTCGGCGAGGGCGCGCAGCGCGGCGAGGACGGCGTCGCACGTTTCGTATGTCTCTTGCCGGAGAGGAGCCGCTTCCTCGGATTCCCCTGCGAGGGACTCCTTTACGAGCAAGGGCAGTCGGGCCGCGTACGCACACTGGAACCCGTCCTCGGTGACGGGCATGAGCAGGGCCTGCCCGTGGCCGTCGGCCCGCCGCAGCCAGGCCCCGTCCGGCCGTTCGACGCGGGTGCTGCGCGTGCGCAAGCCGACCACGTCCTCGCGCAGCAGAGCGCTGAGCACCCGGATCATCAACTCGGCCTCGGCGGCGTCTGCCACCTCGGAGACCGATGTGGTCGCGGCCGTCACCGCTGGATCTCCCACCACTGCCCGGCCAGGAACTCGGCCACCGCCTTGTCCACGGCCGCCTGATCGGTACCCATGGCCCGCAGCACGCCGAGGAAGTCGCGATTGGTGCGATACAGCTCGTGCCGCTCCCCGATCTCGCGAAGTGGACGGTACGTCAACTGCACGCCGTCAACGGTCAGTTCCACGGCGGCGGGGGCCGCGATGAGCGTCCCGCCGCTCTCGGCGTAGGGATACTCCAGACGGGCTGCGCCGTCGCGTCTCACACCCAGGTCCGCGGGCAGGCGCTCACCCAGGTGCGTACGGAGGATGTGCTCGAAGAGCGGGATCTCCAGCAGCCTGGCGAGCAGCAGATCGCACTGGTCGCCGATGGCCCGGTAGTTGACCTCGATGATGCGTGCCCGGCCCTCGTGGACCACGAATTCGGTGTGGCAGGCGCCGAATCCGACGCCGAGCGCGTCGAGTTGGGCCAGCACCTGGGAGACGACCGGGTCGGGATGGGCCGTGACGAAGGTCAGCCGTTCCTCGATGAAGTACGGCGGCGGTGACACCTCGGTGTGGAAACCGCCCAGGACATGGCGGACGTGACCGTCGCCGAGCGTCTCCAGGGTGTAGAGCTCACCGGGCAGATACTCCTCGACGACCAGGGCGGCCCCCGAGCGACGGCTCTGGATCTCCGCGCAGTGCGCCACCAGCTCCTCAGGACCGTCGGCCAGCACGACGTCCTCGCTGGCCACGCCCTCGCGAGGCTTGACGACGCAGGGGTACGGCACGTCGAGCGCGGTCAGGTCGGCGGGATCGGTGACTTCCGCCGCCCACACCGCGTCCGCGCCGGTGGCGGCGAGATGGCGACGCATCTCGGCCTTGTCCTTGGCCCGCAGGGTGACCGACCAGTCTTTGCCGGGCAGGCCGAAGTAGTCGGCGGCCAGGGCGGCCTGGGTCTGCAGATGGTCGCTGTTGGTGAAGACCGCGTCGGGGCGGTGGTGGGTCGAGATCCGGGTGACGACGGAGCGGAAGTCGCGTACGTCGCACTTCAGGATCTCGATCCCCGGATATGTGCGCCGGTGGGCGTCCGGCTGGTCGGTCAGGACAGTGACGTCCAGGCCGAGCCGCGCCGCGGCGGGCAGGAACCCCTCGGTGACGGAGTCGGTCGGATTGAGGGCAAGCAGATACAAGCGCATGGGCAGGGACAACGTCCGCTCGTGAGTGGGAGGTTGAGGGGCGGGCCGGTGGCGGAGGCCCGCTCCGGTCAGCGGGAGTTACCTACTCGGGAGCCCCATACCGGTGGCCTCGCCGAGCGCGAGACGTACGGGACCGACGTCACCCGATCGACGCGCCGGCGCCTGGGTGAGCACCGCCGCACCCGTCGGACCGGCGAACGCGAACCACACATACTCGGCAAGGCGGTTGGGGTGCGGCGCGAAGGTGGCGACGACAACGGGCACACCCGCAGGTGCGGCCTGTTCGGTCGCAGTCACAATGCGTGAGGTCAAGTTAGGCATATTTTACTTTTCAACCAGCTGTGGAGGCACGGTGACGTGCACCTCCCTTGATCGCTGTTCGGGAGGTGCGGTCACGCACTGCTGTTGGCGATCTCTATACTAAGGTAAGGCTTACCTCTTCTGCTCGCGTTGCCCCCCATGTATCAGGAGTTCCGATGACCGTGGCCCTGGAGACCGTGTCGACCGGTGCAGCCACGTCCGTGTCCCGCCTTCTCGCGGGCACGTATCGACAACTGGCCGAAGTGTGCCCGGCGTTGACGGTACGGGTGGCCGACCCTGAGCCGGGCCGCACCCAAAAGGGTGTGAGCGGCATCGAGTTGACGGAGAATCAGGAAGCCCTCAACGCCTTCGTCGAAGCCGAGGCCGCTCGCATTGAGGAACGCTACGACCACACCCCGCGCCGGGACGTCGCCGCCTCGCGTGCCCTCCACGACTACGTGTGGTCGGTCGGCCTGCTGATGA
Organism: Streptomyces albicerus; assembly: GCF_008905045.1. Taxonomy (GTDB): domain Bacteria; phylum Actinomycetota; class Actinomycetes; order Streptomycetales; family Streptomycetaceae; genus Streptomyces; species Streptomyces albicerus. The sequence continues at coordinate 83,937 of NZ_VWMY01000019.1, read as the reverse complement.
GCGGCGTCTGGTACCTCACGGGCAGGGTGCCGCGGATTCACCCCGAGGACGTACGCCTCGACCTGGCGACCGCTGTCTTCGAGATCAGCCCGGGACCGGACCTCGCCTGCCTCCCGGGCGATCCTGTCGCCGCACTCCCCGGCGTGCTGACGGCCCCTCACGAGGAGGCTCTCCGGGCTGAGTTGAGGGTGGCGATCGCCGACCACATGGAACCGCTGCTCTCCGCGATCGCCCCGCACATCCGGCGCGGCCCGCGCGCCCTGTGGGGCATGGTCACCGACGACCTCGTCTCCGGCATCTGGTACCTCGGCCGCATGCTCGGCCAGGAGCCCGACGCCGTACGGGCCGCGACCTCGCTGCTGCCCTCCGCCGTCCCGCCCTTCCCCGGCGGCGCCGACTTCCGCGACCTCACCGACGGCGACGGCCGGCAGCACCCGACCCGCACCCGCATGGGCTGCTGCCTCTACTACACGATCCGCCCGGCCGAGGCCTGCGCCACCTGCCCGCGCACCTGCGACGCGGAACGGCTGCGCCGACTCAAGGGCTGAGTTCCGCCACACGAGCCGTACGGCGGGCGCCGGCGTACCCTCCCGCGTACGGTGGCTTCAGGCGGCCGGTACATGTCTCACGACAGGAGACGCACGATGACGGGCGAACCGACCTTCTTCGAAATCGGCGTGGCCGACCCCGAGCGGGGCCGCGCCTTCTACGGAACCCTCCTCGGCTGGACCTTCGAACCCGGCACGTCCGAGGGCGGAGGCTTCGCCATCACCACCGACGGAGTGCCGGGCGGTATGCACGGTGGCGACGCCGGAGCCTCCCCCTACCTCTTCTTCCGGGTGGATGACCTCGACGCCGCCGTCGCCCGGGTCCGTGACCTGGGTGGCACGGTGGAGGAGCTGGGCGAGGGCGGCGGCGACAGTGAGGAGACGGCCGCCCGGTTCGGCCGGTTCAAACTGTGCCGCGACGACCAGGGCTCCCCGTTCGGACTGCACCAGCCGCCGAAGTGACGGCCTACGAAGCGGACGGCATCACCCGCACATCGGCGGCTCGCACGAACGCCACCCGGTGCCCGAACTGGATCTCGTAGTACATGTCCGAGCCGCGCACCACCCGATGCGGCGTCGTGTCGAACGTCGGGGCGTAGAAGTACTCGCCCGGCACCTTGTCGCCGACGGCGTACTTCTGCTTTTCGAGGAGCTTGTACGGCAGCGGCGAAACCGCCTGGACGGGCACACCCTCCGGGTAGGCCTCCTTCTCCGGGTACGCGCGCCCGTATACGGGGATCTCCGCCAGACCCGCCTTGGGCTTCACGACGAGACCGGCCGCGTTCACCGCTGTCGGCTGCCTCTTGGGGTTCTTGAACCAGGCCTTCTGCCCCAGGTACCAGACCGCCGTCCAGTCGCCGTCACGTCCGGCGACCGCGTACCGCTGGCCGGTGGAGACGCGCGAGCCCACGTCGTTCACATCGGTCGTGGAGTCCTCGCCCTTGGGCCGCAGACCGACGTCCTTGACGAGAGGGGCGTCCTCGCTGGGCCGGGTGTAGAGCCGTACGGCGCTTGATCCGTGCGCCGCGCAGGCCTCGCCCGCGGTGACGCATCCCGTGAACTCCGGCTGGTTCTTGGTGAATTGGGGGAGTACGGTCACCAGCCCGCCGTTCGATCCGGGCGTGGCGCGCAGCGGCTTGCCCAGCAGCGTGAAGTAGTGCTGCCAGTCCCAGTACGGGCCCGGGTCGGTGTGCATCGACGGGATGGTCGCCGTCGTCGGTCCCGGCACCGTGTCGTGGCCGAGGATGTGCTGCCGGTCCAACGGGATGCCGTACTTCTTCGCGAGGTACTTCACCAGCCGCGCCGACGTCCGGTACATCTCCTCCGTGTACCAGGCGTCCGGCGCCGCGAGGAACCCCTCGTGCTCCAGCCCGATCGACTTGGCGTTGACGTACCAGTTGCCCGCGTGCCAGGCGACATCCTTGGCCTTCACGTGCTGGGCGATGTGCCCGTCGGTGGAGCGCAGCGAGTACTGCCACGACACATAGGCCGGATCCTGGACCAACTTGAGAGTCGTGTCCCAGGTCGCCTCGGTGTCGTGGATGACGATGTACTCGATGCTCTGGGACTTGGGCCGGTCGCCCAGATCGTGGTTGCCGTAGTCCCCGTCGCCGAACTCCTCGTACGGCGCCGGAATCCACTCGCACGACACGGTCGCCGGGCACTCGGTCCCGTCCGCGTTGGCCCCTCGCAGCCCCGCCTGCTTCAACTGGGCAGTGTCCGGGCGCAGTTGTGGCTGCGATGCCAGCGCGATCTGCTGGCCCGCGTCCGTCGTGCGCTGCCCACCCCGGCGGATCACGTCGAATACGTCAGCGGCGTACGTCGCCGCTGTCGTCGTGTCGTCGGCGCCCGAGTAGCGTGCCACCGCCCCGTACCAGTCGGCCGCGTCGTCGCTGAGCGGCTCGCCGAGCTGCTTCTGGGCGGCGGCCAGCAGTGCGGCACCACCCGCCACGTTGGCCGCCGCGTCCGTGCGCAGTTGCTCCGCCGGAATGCCGGTCAGTTCGGCCGCCTTCGTCAACGTCTTGAGCCGGGCCGGGAGTTGAGCGTTCTCCGGGGCCTTCGCTTCCGGCGATTCCGGGAGCAGAGTCGCGCGTGAGTCGTCGCCGCGCGCGTCCTCCGTGCCGTCGCTGTGGTGCGGTGCCACGGTCCGGGCGATCGCGGTGCGCGCGTCGGTCAGATGCATCGGTCCGTAGCCACCCGTGACACTCGGCGCCCCGTCGTGCGCGTCCCAGCGGGACTGCACATAGGAGACGGCGAGGAGCACACTCTGCGGCACGTCGTACTCGGCCGAGGCGGCGGCAAAGGCACTCTGCAGACGCGCCGAGGGCACTGACGTGCTGCTGTCGGAGGGGGCGGCGCCGAGCAGCGGCAGCAGCAGCGCAGCCGAGGCGACGGCACCCGCGGCCCTGCGCGCGCGTCTGTTCCCGGCGGAAGGGCTGGAGTCGGTGGCGGCGGTGGCGGATCCTCGCAAGGCAGGCCTCCTGGGACGATCGAGCGCGATGGTGCGTGCGGGGCCGGGCGTGCGTCAGTGGTACCGGCTCTCCGACGATCCGTCAATCATGCCCACGGGCAGGCGATTTCCCATGTCAGCGGCGGGTATCGAGGGTTTCGCGGCGGCAGTGGGCGGGCCTGCGGGGCGTCAGTGGAGTGGACCTGTGCCTTGTTCGGGGGAACGCCCTCGCCGAAGCAAGGCGGTCGCGGCCGTCGGGCTCCCCGGCCCTGGTCTTGCGGACTGGCCGTCATCGGGCAGCCGATCCACCGGCATCGGGCCACGGGCCTCCCCGGCATCACGGGCTGCTATGGGCCTCCCGGCACCACGGGCCTCCCGGCACCACGGGCCTCCCGGCATCACAGGCTTCCCAGCAACGAAGCGTCTGTCTCGCGTCTGTGGGGCGCTGGTGTCCAGGAGGCCGATCCGCCACGCTCCCCGCACCGGGCAGCCGGGATCTTGGCATGACGAAGGTCCGCGATGCGCCGCTGTCCCAGGCGCACCGCGGACCACCATCCCCGTCAGCGAGTGCCGACCGCCGCTCGAACGGCCCTGCGGGCCATCTGGCAGTCGTCGTGCAGCCGCCTCAGCAGCAGCCGCTGTTCCTCGCCGGACGGCGCAGCACCCGGGTGGGCCGGTCCCGGTGCCGCCGGGGTCGCCTCGTGCATCGAACGCTGCACGGCCGTCTCGTACGTACGGATCTCCCTGGTGAGGACGAGCATCAGGTTCACCAGGAACGCGTCGCGCGCTGCGGGTCCCGCCGACTGAGCGAGCTGGCTGATCTGCCGCCGGGCGACGGGCGCGTCCCCGAGGACCGCCCACAGTGTCGCCAGGTCGTACCCCGGCAGATACCAGCCCGCGTGCTCCCAGTCCACCAGCACTGGACCGGCCGGTGAGAGAAGGATGTTTGACAGGAGAGCGTCGCCGTGGCAGAACTGGCCCATGCCCTGGCGGCCCGCCGAGTGCGCGATGCCGTGCACCAGCTTCTGCAGATCGCCCATGTCCCGGTCGGTGAGCAGACCCAGCTCGTGATACCGGGAGATCCGCGCCGCGTAGTCCAGCGGGGCCTCGAACGTGCCCGCCGGCGGACGCCATGCGTTGAGCCGGCAGATCGCGCCAAGCGCCGCCCTGATGTCCGCGCGCGGCGGGGACTCCGCCGGATGCCGCTGCAGCGCCGCCACCCGTCCCGGCATCCGCTCGATCACCAGCGTGCAGTTGTCCGGGTCCGCCGCGATCAGGCGCGGCACCCGCACCGGAGGCCGGTGCCGCACGAACGAGCGGTATGCCGCTATTTCATGGCGGATCCGCTCGGCCCACACTGGGGAGTGGTCCAGTAAACACTTGGCTACGGCGGTGCTGCGTCCTGTCGTGCCGACAAGGAGCACGGAGCGGCCGCTGCGGCGCAGCACCTGCACCGGAGCGAACTCCGGACAGATCCGGTGCACCGACGCGATCGCCGTGCGCAGCTGCGCGCCCTGAGGGCCGGACAAGTCGAGTCTCCCGCTGAGCGGTTGGGTGCCGAGCCCCGGAACGCGCCGAGTCCGACCGGCACCGAGCACGGGGGCCGCCGCGGGGCGCGCGGGGTCGAGGTAGGGGCCGCTGCCGGCCGGGCGGGCGTGCAGCGACCGGGGCGGAGCGGACACGGAGGACGATGCTGCGTACATGGGCGAAACAGATCCCTTCGTGTGCCTGCGATTGCCGCGCTACCCGCCCCGGTCGCCCTGGTGCACCCTGGGGAATGTCCCTTCGGCGACCGGGTCGGGGTGGCGCGTTCCTACCTGACACCCGATGCCCAGTGGCACACCATCTGGCGTGCCCTGGCGAACCCTGGCGAATAGTCCCGGAGCAACTGACAGACGGTTACTGTCAACTCAGCCGAGAACCTGGGGGCTTGACGTGAGCGGACAACCCAACACCCGCCTTTCGGACCTGTTCGGCCTGGCCGGCTGGTCCAAGGGGGAACTCGCGAGGATGGTCAACCGGCAGGCGGCGGCCATGGGCCACCCCCAGCTGGCGACCGACACTTCAAGGGTGCGGCGGTGGATCGACATGGGAGAGATCCCGCGCGATCCGGTGCCGCGGGTGCTGGCAGCACTGTTCACCGAGCGACTCGGCCGTGTCGTGACCATTGAGGATCTCGGTCTGGTCCGGCACGGGCGCACGGGGAAACGGCAGGGCGGCGGGAGTGTGGAACATCCCGACGGAGTGCCGTGGGCGCCCGAGCGAACCGCCGCGGTCCTCACCGAATTCACGGGAATGGACCTCATGCTCAACCGACGCGGCTTGGTGGGCGCGGGCGCCGCGCTCGCCGCAGGATCCGCACTCAGCAGCGCCATGCACGACTGGCTGCACACCGATCCGGCCCTGACGGCCGACGCCCCTGACATCGACAATCCCCTGCATGCCGACCCCGCTGGGTTCGACCGCTACGAGGCCGCCCCCATCGGGTCGCAGGAGATCGAGGAACTGGAGCGCTCGGTCGAGGTGTTCCGGGCCTGGGACGCGGCCCGCGGCGGCGGGCTGCAACGCAAGGCTGTCGTGGGACAGCTCAACGAAGTAGGAGGCATGCTCTCCTACCGACATCCTGACCATCTGCAGCGACGCCTGTGGGGCGTCGCCGCCAACCTCGCCGTCCTCGCGGGCTGGATGTCGCACGACGTCGGCCTGGAGCCCACGGCTCAGAAGTACTTCATCATCGCCGCGCACGCGGCCCGAGAAGGCGGCGACCGGCCCCGTGCCGGCGAGGCGCTCTCCCGAGCGGCCCGCCAGATGGTGCACCTCGGCCGGCCCGACGACGCGCTCGACCTCATGAAGCTCGCCAAGTCGGGCTCCGGTGACGAGGTCCTGCCGCGCACCCAGGCCATGCTCTACACCATCGAGGCCTGGGCACAGGCGTCCATGGGCAAGGGCCAGGCCATGCGGCGCACCCTGGGGGAGGCGGAGGACCTCTTCGTCTCGGACAAGGGTGATGTACCGCCGCCGAGTTGGATGCAATTGTTCGACGAGGCCGACATGCACGGGATGCAGGCCCTGGCCTACCGGACGCTCGCGGAGCACGAACCATCCGCGGCGGCCGTCGCGCAGCGCCACGCCAAGGAGGCGCTGGAGCTGCGGGAGAAGGGCCGGGACCGGTCGAAGATCTTCGACCATATCTCGCTCGCGTCCGCCTGCTTCATCGCCGACGACCCCGAACAGGCCGACCGGTACGCACGCCTGGCCCTGACCTCGATGGGCTCGAACTCCTCCCATCGCACCTGGGACCGGCTGCGTGAGATGTACCGGCTGACCGGGCAGTACTCCAGCTATCCGAAGATCCACGACCTGCGTGAGGAGATCAAACTGTCGCTGCCCAAGGGCGCGTTGAAGACCCGGGGCGGCAACAGCTCACGGGCATAGGGGGCTTATGCCGCTGTATCGGCAAGCGGCCGTAGCGATAAATCAAGATCAACCAACAAGCGCCGGGACTGTTTTCGGCTGTGGGCCGACGTCAGGTGGCAACCCTGGCGATCAGTACGCAGGCGTCGTCCTCGCGCTCCGTCTCACCGAACTCCTCCACGACCGTCCGTACGCAGTCCTGTGCGGCGCGTGCCTCGCCGAAGCGGGGTGCCAGGTCGAGGAGACGGCTCACGGCCGCGGTGTCTCCCGCGCTCTCGGCTGCGTCGCCCGAGCCGGGGGACCCCCATCGCCGGGGGACCAGTCCGTCGGTGTGCAGGAGGAGCAGGTCGCCCGGTTCGAGTGCCTCTTCGGCCTGCCCGTAGTCGGCACCCGAGGTGGCGCCGAGCAGGACGCCGTCCGGCGGCGTGAGCATGCGCCCCGTCCCGTTGCGGAACAGCAGCGGGGCGGGGTGTCCTGCCTGCGCCCAGGTGAGCGTGCGGGTCTCGGGCCGGTAGCGGCAGCACACCGCGCTGCCCAGGGCCGGCTGGACCGAGGCGTCGAGTAACTGGTTGAGCCACGCCATGAGCTGGCCGGGCTCGGTGCCCGCCACGGCCATGCCGCGCAGGGCGCCGATCATCATCGCCATGCCCGAGGTGACCGTGACGCCGTGACCGGTGAGGTCTCCGACGCTCAACAGCGTTTCTCCGCCGGGCAGTTCGAGGGCGTCGTACCAGTCGCCGCCGATCAGCGCACTCGTCGACGACGGCAGATAACGGGCGGCCAGGTCGAGTGTCTCCGGTCCCTGGTGCGGGAGCCGCAGGGAACCGCGCCACGGCGGCAGCACGGCTTCCTGCAACTCGACCGCGAGCCGGTGCTCGGTCTGCGCGAAGTGCCGTTGGTGCTGCAGCGAGTCACGGGTCTCACTGACGGTCCGCTGGCTGCGGCGCAGCTCGCTGACGTCTCTCAGTACCGCCCACATCGAGGCGGTGCTGCCGTCGGCGTCGAGCACGGGCTCGCCCATCATGTGTACGGTCCGCACGCCGCCGTCGGGCCGGACTATGCGGAACTCGCCGTCGATCGGCTTGGCGTCGATGAGACAGTCCGTGACCATCGCCGTCAGCCTCGGCCGGTCCTCGTCGAGCACCACGGAGGGCAGTTCGTCGAGGGTGAGCGGGGGAGCGGCGGGGTCGCGGCCGAGGATCTGGTAGAGCTCGCCGGACCAGCTCGCCTCGTCCGTCAGCAGGTTCCACTCGGCGCTGCCGACCCGGCTGAGCAGTGAGCCCTGCCCCGGTGCGGTCGGCACGGCTCGCACGGTGAGGGCCGCCGCCTCGTGCTCGACCGGCACGGGCGGCGGGCCGTCCCTCAGCTGCGCCAAGTGCTCGTCGAGATCGTTGAGTTGATGCACCGCAAGGTCGCACAGGGCGCGCTGCCAGCGTCCCTCCGGGTCCGCGCCGTCGGCCGGCGCGTCACGCCGTACGGCATCCACCTCGCCCCGCAGCCGACGCGTCTGCGAAATGAGCGCGTCGACCGAGCCGCGCGGAGGCGGCTGGGCGGCCGGGTGGTCCGCCGAGAGATGGGACGGCATGACGTACTCCGATACAGGCACGGTACGACCAAGGCTGAGGGAAGGACCGGTTACGACTGTTGCACAGCCTGCGACGCGCTGTAAGGGATTTGGCAACACACGATGTGGTGGTGCCTCTGGCATATGTCGCAGTCCTTGCGGAGGATACTGATCGGATGGATTCAGTACGGGCGTCGCTGGTCAAGTCGTAGAAGACGTAGGCAAGTTGATGGGTGTCAGTGATGGGGGAGCGCCTGTCCAATCATATGTTCGGCGAGCGTGTGTGCGGGATGGGATCCGGTGTGCGTGACGCTCAGCGATGGCCGGCCCCCGCGGAGGTACTCGGGTCACTTCGGCAGGCGTAGTCGACCGGTCGGTAGACTTCCTCCATGGGACGGACCAGCGACGCTCGGGAGAAGATCCTCAGCGCCGCGCAGTCGCTCATTGAACTGCGTGGCTACTCCGCCTTGGGCGTGGCGGAGATCTGCAAGACGGCCGGCGTGCCCAAGGGCAGCTTCTACTACTTCTTCGAATCCAAGGAAGCTCTCGCGCTTGCCGTCATCGACGAGCACTGGGCCGGCCAGAAGCGCACCTGGGCGCGCATCCTGAACGGTGGCGCGCAGCCGCTGCACCGGCTGCAGCGACTGTTCGAGGAGACGGAGGCCGGCCAGCGCACCGGACAGCGGAACTGCGGCACCGTCTCGGGCTGCCTGTTCGGCAATCTCACGCTGGAGATGAGCAACCAGACCGAGGCCGTCCGCACGCGACTGCAGGAGATCTTCGAGGCGCAGGTCGAGATGGTCGACTCGGTCATCACCCAGGCCCTTGAGCGCGAAGAAGTCACGGTGACCGACACCCGGGCCGCCGCACGGGCCGTCGTCGCTCAGCTCGAAGGCCAGGTGATGTTCGCCAAGCTCTACAACAACACCCAGTGGCTCAGCCCTCTGTGGGCCAACTGCCTGGCCCTGCTCGGCGCTCGCGCACAGGAGGGGACTGCGGTCGGCGTCTGACACCAGGACGCGGCATGGTGTGGCCGATGCCCCTCAGCGCCCCAGGGTCGTACGCACCAGTGAACCGGCAAGTGAATGCGGTGAGTGCCTCAGCGTCGTGGGCACGGCTTGCCATCCGCCCGTGGCCTGGTCACTGGCCTCGCCAGATGTTGTCGAAGGCCGCGTCTTCGATGCGGCGCCGTTGCCGCACGGCTTCCAGTTCCGTGACCGCGTCGTTGACGGTGGCCAGTACGGTCAGGACCGGGCCGTCGGCGAGGCGGGCGCGGTCCGTGGCCGGCCCGCCGTGGATCCGGACGGCGGCTGCGAGACCGGCGAGGACGGGCTCGCCCGACGCCCAGCGGTCGGCCGCGTGGCGCCGGGCCGGTGAGTCCACCAGCGTCGATCGGCCCTCCGGGAGGGGAATCCAGCGGTGACGCCGCCGGGTGACCCCGCCTTCCGCCTCCAGGACTGCGAGATAGGCCGCGGACAGCCCACGGCCGCGGCGCCACAGCCAGTCCTCGACGGTTTCGTACGGCGCCTGCCGGCTGAGCGACGACGCTGCCTCGTACAACAGACGATCATCCATGGCCGATTGCGGGCCGGGCACGATGCGGTCGCCGTCGAGCGTGAGGGCGTGTGCGTCGATGAGGTCGAGCAACTCGGCGCCGGCAAGAGCGAGCGACAGGTCGCCCTGCTCGACGGGCGAGTCGGCCGGCAGGTCCATGGTGACCAACAGTAGGTCCCGCGGTGTGGTCATGAAGGGCTCCACTCCACTTCCAAGGCACGGTTGCGGTACACCGACGTGGGGCCGGCCTGCACCGGGTGCGAGACCGGACACGGACAGCATGAGGCCGGTCCGGCCAGGCGCCGCTGACGAGGTCCGGGGAGGACGGGAGCCGCGAGCGGTGGGCCGCTTGGGACTCGGCTCCATCATGCACTGTTCCCCTCTTGGGCCGCGCGGGCTTCCGCCGGTGCGGAACGTTGTTCCGGTAGGCCGCACCGCACGACCACCCTGGGGCGCCGCAGCCGATGCACAGCACGAAGGCGGCTGCGGCGGCCTGGGCGACGTGACCACAGGGCGAAGGTGAGTGCGCACGGGAAGTGTGCCGTCACGGCCTGGCGTCGGTCCGGCCCGGATCGTTGGGGTGGGACTGGAGCGCGGTGACCGTGAGGCTCATCCACGGGCGCAGCGGGAGCGTGCCGAGCACCTTTTCGTGGAGCTCCTCCTCGTCGGAGGCCCGCCAGATGCCGATGCTGCGCAGCTCGCCGACCGGGCGCCACAGCCGCGCCAGGTGGCCGGCGGCTGCCAGTTCCCTGGCGCGTACGGCTTCGGCGGCGCGTCGCCGGTCGACCTCGTCCTGGCCGGTGCCTTCGGGGACGGTGGTGGTGATCTCCACTAGGAACTCTCGCATGGTGCTGCTCCGCTCGGTGGGGCGTCCGGCGCGGACCGGAAACGCCGCGATGGTGATTGGTGGTGTCCTGTGTTTTCGGAGCGGTGGCCGCCGGACCGTCTGCCCGGGTGTCGGTGAGAGGTGCCGGGGTCACCTGCCGTCGGGTGAGTTTCTCGCCAGCGTGCGCCCGCCACCAGGCCGGACGCCACGACCGGCTTCCTTTCTGCTGGTAGGTGCAGCCTCCCACCGGACGTAGCATGGCGAGCGTGGAGCTGCGCCAACTGCGGTACTTCGTGGCGGTCGCCGAGGAGCTGAACTTCGGCCGGGCGGCCGAGCGGCTCCTGATCGCCGGCCCTTCCCTGTCCCAGCAGATCAAGGCGCTCGAACGCGACCTCGGTGTGCGCCTCTTCGACCGCGACCGCCGTTCGGTGTCCCTCACTCCGGCCGGTTCCGCCCTGCTCCCGCACACACGCGCCCTGCTTGAACAGGCCGACGACCTCCGGCACCGCGCCCGCCGGCTGTCCGGATCGGAGCCGGTACGGCTCGGCTACGTCAACTGGCTTCCGGCAGACCTGACCGCCCGCACCTCCGCGGTGGCCCAACTCCACATCGACGCGTGGATCGCGCCCTCCCACACCCAGGCCGCCCGGGTCGCCGACGGCAGCCTGGACCTCGCCGTGTGCTGGGTGCGGTCCGACGACCTGGAGCGGCACGGTCTGCGGGCCCGGCTCATCGGCGCCGACCGGCTCTACGCCGTTGCCACGGGCATCGACACCGGGGAGGTACCCGCTCGGGACACCGATGTCCTCATCGACGACGACGTCATCTCCTGGGCGTCCTGGAACATGTACGCCGAAGAACTGACGCGGGCCACCGGGGCCCGTGCGGTGCGCATCTCCGACGGAGCCATCACCGGCCCCGCCTTCTTCGACCACGTCCGCCGCTGCCGCCGACCCGTCATCAACTCGCCCAAGGGGCAGACCACTGCGCTGCCGCCCGACCTGGTCCGTCGCGAGGTCGTCGCGCCGAAGGTGTACTGGACCTGGTCCCTGGTCTGGCGCGGGACCGAGGAGCGTGCCGGGGTCCTCGCCGTCGTCGATGCCCTCTGCGACGGCGTCGGGGACCTCGGGATCCACACTCCGGACGCCTGGCTGCCCGCCGACGACCCGTACGCACTCCCGCGCTGACCTGCGCTGACCTGCGCTGACCTGCGCTGAGAGCCTGCTCCTCCCAGACGGGAGGAAACAGGTCCCGGGAGAAGCCCTGCTGAGCTTTGACGGTGTCCAGTGGACCGATCTACCTTCCAAATAGTCGACCGGTCGGCTAGTACCGGTCACTGGTTTAAAGGAAGGTCACCATGAGCTCTCAGCACCAGAAGGTCGCCGTCATCACCGGCGCATCGCAGGGCATCGGCGCCGGACTGGTCGACGCATACCGCAAGCTCGGCTACGCGGTCGTCGCCACCTCACGCACCATCGCCCCCGCCGACGACGCGGGCATCCTGACCGTCCGGGGCGACATCGCCGACCCCGCCACCGCCGAACGTGTCATCGCCGCCGCCGTGGAGAGGTTCGGCCGCATCGACACCCTGGTCAACAATGCGGGCGTCTTCGTCGCCAAGCCCTTCACCGACTACACCCAGGACGACTACGCCACGGTGACCGGCGTGAACCTCACCGGCTTCTTCCGCATCACCCAGCCGGCCGTCGAGCACATGCTCGCCCAGGGCGGCGGTCACATCGTCAACATCACCACCAGCCTGGTCGACAACGCCGACGCCAACGTCCCTTCCGTGCTGGCCTCGTTGACCAAGGGCGGTCTGCAGTCCGCCACCAAGTCCCTCGCCATCGAGTACGCCACCCGCGGTATCCGCGCCAACGCCGTCTCCCCGGGCACCATCAAGACCCCCATGCACCCCGAGGAGACCCATGCGGCGCTCGCCGCCCTGCACCCGGTCGGGCGGATGGGTGAGCAGAGCGACATCGTCGACGCGGTGATCTACCTGGAGAACGCCCCGTTCGTCACGGGCGAGATCCTCCATGTCGACGGCGGCGTGAGTGCCGGCCACTGACGGTTCCACCGACAGGAGAACCCCGATGAACAGCGTGACAGACTCTGACGCGATCCTGCGCGTCGTCCTCGACGAGTGGAAGGCCGCCGTCGACAAGCACGAACCGCGGCGCGTCGCCTCCCTGTTCACCGAAGAAGCGATCTTCCAGGGACTGCACCCCTACAGCGTGGGGCGACAGGGCATCGCGGACTACTACGACTCCCAGCCCGTCGGCATGACGGCGGCGTACCGGATTCTCGAAACCAGACGCCTCGCCGACGACCTCGTACTCGGCTATCTGAGTGTCGACTTCTCGTTTCCCGACCGCCCCACGCTCGGCGTCAACCTCGGCGTGCTGGTGACGCGCGCAGAGGAGGGCTGGCGCATCAGCCACTACCAGGTCTCGCGCCTCGGCTAGTTCCTGGTTCTCGGCTGCACCGACGGCCGCTGGACGAGTCCGGTGCCCCGGTACTTCAGTACCGCTGCGCCTTGGCCAGCTTCGGCGTCAGTACCGGCTCAGCGGACTTGCGGCTGACGGCGAGGGGCTGGGTCGAGAAAGTCGACCCGCACGGCGTACGAGGCCTGTGCGTCCGTCTTGTTGGTGATGGTCACGACGACGGCGAGCAGGCCGCCGGTCTCGGACCGGAAGCGCCGCTCTGGGACGGGACAGCCATCAGTACGGGAGGCGAGCGCTGTGCGGCGGGCGGCATTCCGGCTTCGACACCACCTCGACGGAGGCAGCCGTGGGAGACGCGAAGGCCGCCGTGGACGAGCTCAACCCCGAACGGGGCTGACTCGTCGGCACGGTGGCCTTGTACGTCCGGTTCCGGCTCTTACGCCTCGAGCCCGCGGGCTCAGTAGCGCAGCACTCCGGCGATGCCCTCCGCGTCGGCGAGGGTGCCGTCCGGGACGAAGCGGACCTGTGCGCCGGTGTCCAGGCACTGTTCGACGATCTCGTCCACGATGTCGTCGCGGGCGTCGATGTCGTCGCTGGCGGCGGGGACGAGATGGTCGCCGGCGTCGTCGCGTACGGTCACGCGGTAGTTCTCCTCGACGGCCAGCAGTCGGATGCGGCCGGCGCTGGCGTTCTGCCACACCTCGTCGACGCCCGCCGCGAACTCCTTTCGCCCGCGGGCGGTTTCGAGCTCCCGTGTCACGGTGTCGATGTTCTTCAGGTCCTGGGCCGTGACGAGGGGGCGGACCGCCTGCCATACGGCTTCGGCGCCGGCGTGCCCGAGGCCGCCGTGCGGGACATGGACGGCGTCCTTGGTGACGGTGCCGACTTCGTCGAGGAGGGGGAGCGCGGCCTGCTCGCCGACGACGTACACCGGCCGCGGGTCGGCCTGCAGGACGCTTCCGAGGGCGGTGTCGCCGTCCCGTAGGAAATGGCGCGTCCGCTCGTCGCTGAAGGTGCTCGGCACGTCGCCGACGCGTTCCTTGCGCTCGACGTCCGGGTCCTCCAGGCTCCGCGTCAGAGGGAAGCCCGCAGTCTCGGTCTCGACGACATGGCCGGCGCCGCCGCTCCACAGGGAGATCCGGTCGGCGGAGACGACCAGCACCCAGAACGGACGCTCGGCGGCCTGCGCGGCCACGAGGTTGCGGGTCAGGAAGGTGTCGGAGAGGACGACGCGCTCCGGCACGGACCGGGCCAGCGACCACACCTGGTGCTCCCCGGGTGCCGCGAAGATCGCGAGGCCGTCCTCGGCGTGAGCCAGATCGACCTCTGCCAGCGCCTGCTCGAGTTGCTCGACGACGTCCATCCGACGCTCACGGGTGACCGCGGGGTCGGTTTCCAGCTGCTTCCTCGCCTCGGCCAGGACATTCCGCAGCCGGACGGGGTCCTGTGCCTTGTCGGGCTCGCGGCGATGGGTCGGCGTGAGCACCGAGACGGCCGGATAGGGCCGCGGGCGGCGCAGCTCGGTGAGTGTGGTGGGGCTGAGAACGTGCTCCATAGATGCACCATAGGGCCGAATCGGTGAGCGGGCACTCGGAGGAACTCGATCGGTCAAACAGGGCAATTGGTTGTTGGTGTCGCCGGGCAACCGCGTCGCCTCCCCGCCTGCCCCAGGACGCACACGGGCGGGGGCGGCGGTCACTGCGTGACGTGCCCGATCGTGCGGGACCCGGTCGACCTCTGAGCTCCGGTCACAGGCAACACCGGCTCAGAACGCGTCCGGATCCGCCGCCACCCAGTCCGGATCCCACGCCGCGGGCGGCTCGCCGAGGAGGACGCCCGGCGCGAGCCACTCGTACAGCTCGGCGTACGACAGGACGGTCGTGGGGTCCGTACGACGCATCAACATGCCCGGCTCGAGCTCGTCCGGCGCGTGCACGCCCATGGCTCCCATGATCTTCGTGGCGGCGGCGACGGTGGCCCGCTGGAGCCGGTGCACGCGCTCGGCCTTGTCCGCCACGTCCAGGGCGCGCACGCGCCGCGGGTCCTGTGTCGTGACGCCCACCGGGCAGGTGTTGGTGTGGCAGCGCTGTGCCTGAATGCAGCCGACGGCGAACATCATCGCGCGGGCGGCGTTGGTGTAGTCGGCGCCCTGGAGCAGCCGCTTCACGATGTCGGTACCGGTGGCCACCTTGCCGCTCGCGCCGATCCGGATGCGGTCACGCAACCCGGCGCCGACGAGGGCGTTGTGCACCGTCATCAATCCCTCCGTGAGCGGCATACCGATGTGATCGGCGAACTCCAGCGGCGCCGCCCCGGTCCCGCCCTCCGAACCGTCGACGACGATGAAGTCGGGCGTCACTCCTTCCGCGAGCATCGCCTTGCACACGGCGAGGAACTGGCGCCGCGAACCCACACAGAGCTTGAAGCCGGTCGGCTTGTCGCCTGCCGCCTCCCGCATCCGGGCGAGGAAGAGCACGAGTTCGCGAGGTGTCGAGAACACCCGGTGGTACGGCGGCGAGATGACGGTCTCGCCCTCGGGTACATCACGCGCCGCCGCGATCTCGGCGTTGACCTTCGCGCCCGGCAGCACCCCGCCGATCCCCGGCTTCGCCCCCTGCGACAGCTTCAAGGACACGCACTTGACCTCCGGCAGCGCCGCCTTGTCCGCGAACTCCCGCTCGTCGAAGCCCCCGTCGGCGGTCCGGCAGCCGAAGTACCCCGTGCCGATCTCCCACACCAGGTCGCCGCCGTGGCGCAGGTGGTACTCCGACAGCCCGCCCTCACCGGTGTCCTGGGCGAAGCCACCCAGCGCCGCGCCCTTGTTGAGCGCCAGGATCGCGTTCGAGGACAGCGCGCCGAAGCTCATCGCGGAGACGTTCAGCAGGGCCATGTCGTACGGCCGCTTGCAGTCGGGGCCGCCGACGCGCGCCGTGGGAGCCTGCCGGGGCGGCTCGACCGGGCGCATCGACTGCACCAGGAACTCGTGCCTGTCGGCGTACACGTCCCGCTCGGTGCCGAACGGCTCCTCCGCCTCCACGCCCTTGGCCCGCTCGTAGACGATGCTGCGGACGTCACGGTCGTACGGCCGCCCGTCGTAGTTCCGCTCGATGAAGTACTGCTGAAGCTCAGGGCGCAGGGTCTCCATCAGATAGCGCAGATGGCCGAGCAGCGGATAGTTCCGCAGCACCGAGTGACGGGTCTGGCACAGATCCCAGACTCCGAGGACGGTCAGTGCCAGCAGGATGCCCGCCGCGCACCACCACCAGGGTGAGACGCCGACCGACAGGACCACCGTCCCGGCCGCGGCGAGGGCGACGAGCAGCAGCAACATGAACCGGCGCACACCACGAGTCAAACCCATGAGGCGAACGGAGGCGAAAGCAGACATGCCGTTCGGGGTTCCCCGGAGATCTGCGGCAACGCACCGCGGCGTCGTGGCGCGGCCGCTCGGCCAGGGCCGTGGCCGGGGCGGCACGCCCCGGCGAGGGGGCTCACTCCTCCGCGCCGCAGGAGCTCCCGTCGGCTGGCAGCGACCCGTACAGCAGGAAGTCGTCGACCTTCCGGTGTACGCACTTCGAGGACGCGTACCCGGTGTGGCCCTCGCCCCTGTTGTCCAGGACCACGGCCGACGAGCCGAGCCGTTTCGCCGTCTCCATGGTCCAGCGGTACGGGGTCGCGGGGTCGCCGCGGGTGCCGACGAGGAGCATCTTCGGGGTGTCGACGTCCCGTACGTGCTCGCGGATGTACGTGGTGCCCTTGGGGCGGCCGTAGCACATGAGGACCTGGGTGAGCCGGTACTGGCCGAAGACCGGGGACGCCTCCTCGTATTCGGCGCGCAGCCTGTCGAGGTTCTCGGTGATCTGGTCGGCGGTGGGCCGGTCGGGGTCGTCGGCGCAGTTGATGGCCATCAGCGCGGCCGGGAGGTTGTCGGCCGGGATGTCGCCCTCGTCGACGAGGCCCCCGTCCCGGGCGAGCCCGCCTTCGCCGCGGACCGTGAGGCCGCCGGTGGAGAACTGCATGATGCCGCGGGTGTCGCCGTCCTGGACCAGCGAGGTGAGAGCCCGCGACAGGGTCGGCCACAGCTCCTTGCTGTAGAGGGCCTGGCCTATGGCGCCCACCAGGTCCTGGCCGGAGAACTGTTCGCCGAAGTCCGTGGGCACCGGGTTCTCGTCGAGCGAGTCGACCAGCTGGACCACGTCCTCCCGGGCCGAGCGCGGATCCTGCCCGAACGCGCAATTGATGTCCTCGGTGCACCAGTTGATGAAGTCCTCGAGTGCAGTCTGCTGGCCCTCGGCGCCGACGATGCCCTGTTTGCTCATCGGTTCGGTGAGGGTGTCCACACCGTCGAGCACCAACCGGCCCGTCTTCTTGGGGAATTGGGCCGCGTACACGGCGCCCAGCCGCGTTCCGTAGGAGAAACCGAGGTAGTTGAGCTTCTTGTCACCGAGGGCCGCGCGCATCACGTCGAGGTCGCGCGAGGTGTTGACCGTGCCGATGTGCGGCAGTACGGGCCCGGAGTGCTTGGCGCACTCGGCGGCGGCCTTCCGCAGCACGTCGAGATCGGCCCGCGGATCGTTGCTGTCGGCCGCGTCGGGGTCCGCCGCGCCGAAGGCCTCGTCGGCGCCCTCGCCGCAGGTGACCGGTGAGCTTCTGCCGACGCCGCGCGGATCGAAGGTCACCACGTCGTAGCCCTCCGTCAGCCCCATGAAGTCCTTGCCGCCGGCCATGAGTTCACTGACTCCCGGCCCGCCGGGTCCGCCGAAGTTCAGGAGCACCGAACCTCTGGATTTCCCCGTGGCCCTGAAGCGGGCCATGGCCAGGTCGAGTGTCCCGTCGGCGGGCTTCGCGTAGTCGAGTGGGACGGTCACTTTCCCGCACTGCAGGTCCTTGGGCAGGCCGTCGCCCTCACAGGCGGACCACTTGATCTTCTGGTCGTAGAAGCGGGAGAGGTCGGGACGGTCGGCGGTCGCCACGGTCGTCGACGGCAGCCCGGCTCCCAGCAGGGCCAGCGTCACGGCGCCGGAGAACGCGAGGCGTTGGTGCGTGGACAGCATGACAGGCCTCCCGGGACGCCCCGGCCACCGCCGGGGATTCCCCCTCGATCACGATAAGGGGGCACCCCCGACCACGCCTCTCGGCGAGCGGACCGGCCGCGGAGGGCTTACCCTGCGCGCCCGCGTGTGGCATCCGGCGTGCCGCGCGTCCCGCGCCGCGGTGCCGGAGCGAACGGTTCGACCGGAGCGAACAGTTCGATAAGCATGCCGCTCGATGGAGTGAAAGGCCGATAAGCCATAACTCGCATGGTTCGCCCGCGTTTTAA
Source organism: Streptomyces albicerus (assembly GCF_008905045.1). GTDB lineage: Bacteria > Actinomycetota > Actinomycetes > Streptomycetales > Streptomycetaceae > Streptomyces > Streptomyces albicerus. The sequence goes on along the minus strand of NZ_VWMY01000019.1, from coordinate 65,815 downwards.
CCGGTGCGGGCGAGTGCCCGCGACCATGTCTGGAAGGCAGGGAACCTATGAGACGGGTTACCCGAAATGGTTTGATCATCGCGGCCGCCGCCTCCGGCGCCGTGGCCGTGACGATGCCGGTGTACGCGGACTCCGCGGCGGACGGCGCCACAGCGGACTCGCCCGGGCTGATCTCCGGCAACACGGTCCAGTTCCCGGTGCACGTTCCGGTGAACGTGTGCGGGAACACCGTGAATGTGGCCGGGCTCCTCAACCCCGCGACCGGCAACAGCTGCGCCAACGAGGGCGGCAGCAAGGCCGGCGGCAGCAACGGAGGCGCCCGGAAGGGGCACGCCGGTGCCGCCGCCGACGGGCGCGGAAAGGATTCACCGGGCGTGCTCTCCGGCAACGGCGTACAGCTCCCGGCCCGGCTCCCCGTGAACGTCTCCGGCAACTCGGTCAGCGTCGTCGGTATCGGCAACGCCGCCGTCGGCAACGAGTCCACGAACACGTCCGAGGGCCGACCCCACCACCCGGCCACGCCTCCCGCCCCGAAGCCGTCCTCGCCGCCGAAGAAGCCGGCGGAGTCGACGGGCCCGCAGACGCCGCAGCCCGGGCCCGGGGCGTCCCTCGCCCACACCGGCACGGACCTGACGGCACCGGCGGTCGCCGCGAGCGCCGCCCTGCTGCTGGGCGGGGCCGCGCTGTACCGGCGTTTCCGGCCCGCTGCCGTGCGCCGGTCCGAGCGTGAGAGGACGGGCATGGGCCGGTCCGAGCGCACGGGCACGGGTCGGTCCGAGCCCACAGACGGCCGCTGACCCGAGCCTGTGGTCCATCGGCCGAGTTCGCGTCGGGCGTGGGACCGAACTCGCGCTCTTCCGCCGCCCCGGCCCGTGATCGAGCGCTGTCGGAGGCCCGTGATCGAGCGCCGACCCAGCGCATGGGCTTGCGCTGAGCCGAGCACACGCTCCTGCGCGGACAGCCTCCTCGGCGATGCGCCGACCGCCCCAGCGCTCCGTCGACGAGCAGCCGAGTGACACCTCCGAGGACGGCAGACCCCACCGGGCACACCAACCGGTGGGGTCTGCTCCGTACGGCTCCGTCGCGAGTCCGCACGGCCCTGTCACGAGCGGACGCTCAGCGGCCGGCCGGGGCAGCCTCGTCGCGCAAAATGCTGTACCGCACCCCGTCCCGCCACCGCCCGTCGCGGAAAACCACGCTCCGCAGCACGCCTTCGCGCGTGAACCCGGCCTTCTCCAGGGCCCGTTGCTCGGCGATGTTGTCCACGTCGGTGTCCGCCTCGATCCGTACCACCTGCGTGTGCGCGAACAGGTACTCGACCAGCAGCCGCTGTGCCCGCGTGCCCACGCCCTTGCCACGGGCCTTGCTGAGCAGGGCGATACCGATGTTCCAGTAGTACGAGTTCCGCGTGGCGGCGACTTTCCGCCAGGCCACGAACCCCAGCGCTTCCCCGTCGCGCGCCACGATCAGATGGCCCGCCTCATCGGTGATCAGGCCGGTTTCGGCCCACTGCCGCCGCCAGCGTCCGGTGTCCCACCAGCCGAACCACTGGAAGGGCGAGGATTCCTCGGGGTCGGCCAGGAACCGCTCCATCACGGTCAGGTCGTCCTCGGCCACCGGGCGCAGTATCACGTGATCCATGAACGGTCACCCTACGACGGCTGCCGGGCCCGCCCTCGCCTCCAGAGGCGGGGCTCCGCCTGTCAGCGAGCTCGCCGGTGAAGAACTCCAAGTAGGCCTCGGCCGTCTCGCGCGGTGTTTCCTGGGCGGGGTGATGCCCCGCGTCGAGCAGAACCTCGCGCACGTCGGTGGCCACCTCGCGCATCTGCCGGGCCGGATCGCCGCCCATGGCGTACCTCCCGCCGACCGCGAGGACGGGCATCGGCAGCGGGGTGCGGGCGGCGGCGCGGTTGAGTTCGGCGTCCTCGAGAGAGGCGCGGTAGATGGACAGCATCGCCCGCAGGCGGCCGGGCATCGTGCAGCACCGGACGTATTCGTCCAGGAAGTCGGAGGAGAGCGCGTCGACGTTGTGGGCCTCCTGGGACATCCAGTGGTCGATGAACTGCCGCTCGCGCCCCGTGATGAGCATCTCGGGGACATCCGGCTGGAAGAAGAAGCCGATGTGGTAGATCCACTCCCCGGCGGCCACTCGCTCCGCGTCGAGGTGGGTCATCTCCTCCCAGCCGAAGCCCGCCAAGTAGGCCTCCTGGTAGACCAGTTGCCGCACCCGACCGGGGTGGCGGGCCGCGAGCTGATAGGCGACGCAGGCGCCCCAGTCCTCGCCGACGACACGGTAGGAGTCGAAGCCGAGCCCGCTCATCAGCTCGGCGATGTCGTCCGCGAGCGTCGCCGTGTCGAAGCCCCCGGCGGCCGGGGCGGAATCGCCGAGCCCCCGCAGGTCGGGAGTGATCACCGTGTGGTGGGGCGTCAGGTGCGGAACGACGTCCCGCCAGTGGTAGCTCGTCTTCGGCGCGCCGTGGAGCAGGACCACGGGCTCTCCCTGGCCTCCTGTGCGGTAGTGGAGCCTGGTGCCCTTCACGGACAGGCGCGCCGAGGCCAGCGGACGTCCGAGATGGTCGTGCACGTACATGCGGGTTGTCCCTGCTCTGCTCGAAGTGGTCACTTCCGGTTACTCTGTCACCGTAAGGAAGTAGGCTCCATGCAGGAAGAACGCACTTTTTGGTGAGAGGAGAACCTCATGGTGACCAAGCAGATCAGGCACGATCCCGACTACCCCGACAACGCTGATGTGACGCGCGCCGACTCGCTGGCCCGTGAGATCTTCGGGGGCGTGGCCAACAAGTGGGCGCTGCTGATCATCAACGCCCTGGACGACCGGACGCTGCGTTTCACCGAACTGAGGAACGCGGTGGACGGCATCAGCCACAAGATGCTCACCCAGACCCTGCGGGGCCTCGAACGCGACGGCGTCGTGCACCGCAAGGTGCATGCCACCGTGCCGCCGCGCGTCGAGTATCGCCTGACCGAAGCGGGCGAGGCGCTGCTCGGCACGGTCGACGCCATGTGCGCGTGGACGCGCCGGTACCTCCACGAGATCGAGACCGCCCGTAGCCGTTTCGACGAGCGCGTCGCCGACACCGACACCGAGTCCGAAGTCGTCGGTCGGTGACGGTCGTTGTGAGCGGGTGAGATCACCGGCAGGTGATCGATGCATGACCGGCCTATACCGCCTGGCCCAGGCCTAGCCCGATGGTCGCCCGTCAGTCGTGGCGTTCTCGCCACGGCGGCTGAACATCCAGGCCATGCGCGGCTCGACGACGAACCGGAACACGGAGCGGACCGGGCCCGAGCACAGCACCGTGATGAGCCCCACGGCGGCCGCCGTGACGGCCAGTGCGCCCGGTGGGGTGTGCAGCCACGGGTGGTCGTACCAGTCCCAGAAGCGGGACGCCTTGATGACGAAGCCGTGCAGCAGGTACCCGTACATCGTCCCCGCGCCCAGAGCCGTGCACCACAGCTGACGTCCCGGTACCCATGCCAGGAAGCAGGCGGTCAGGACCAGTGCGAGACAGAACAACGCGGGGGTGGAGACCAGCCCCACCCAGTTCGGCACGCCCTGGCCCGTGACGCTGCCCCGGTGGTAGAGCCACCCGGCACCGAACCAGGGCGCCACCGCGTACGCCGCCCCCAGCGCCGTAGCACCCACCGGCAGCGCCAGCAGCCGTACGCGGCGCGTGCGCAGCCGATCGAAGTGCTCGGCCCGCAGCGTCAGTCCGAGCACGAAGAACGGCAGGAATCCCAGGGTGCGTTGGATCGAGATGTCCCCGCCCAGGTCCGGTGACACGGCGGCCAGTACGGCGAAACCCAGCGCGACCGGCACCGGGTGGCGCAGTGCCAGCCAGATCGGAGTGGTCAGCCGCCAGATGAAGAGCGCGACCAGGAACCACATCACGTACCAGGGATCCAGCAGGCTCAGCGGATAGCCCGGATCGTCCTGCGCCCAGCGGTAGAAGAGCGTGTACGCGGTCTCGAAGACGAGGTACGGCACGACGACACTCGTCAGCAGCCGGCGCACCCGACCCGGCGCCATGTCGAAACTCCGGGAGAAATAGCCGGAGATGAGCGCGAACGCGGGCATGTGGAAGGCGTAGACGGTGAGATACGCCGCCGTCGCGGCCCTGCTCCCGTGGGTCAGCGGCTCCCAGGCGTGACCGCAGGCCACCAGCACGATGGTGAGGTACTTCGCGTTGTCGAAGTACGGGTCCCTGCGCGGGGACGCCGGTTTGGCCCGTGTTTCGGGCAGGCGTTCCCGCAGAGCCGCGGACGCGCGGGCTGGTAGATCTTGCGACACCACATCTCCTGGCCTCGGGGCGGGTGAGCCGGTCTCTCCCGCCTGCCCCGTCCCATACGGCTCAGTCGTCCCGTACGTTCGCGCCTTGTGCGGACAGCCGGTCGAAGGCGGCCTCCAGGGCACCCGGAAGCCGCTCCGGCTCGGCCTCCGTGAGCGCGACGGCCGCCTCGTAGCAGGCCTGGCACACGGCCGCCGCGAGCACGGCGGTCTCCCGGTCGGCGCCGTGGCGCTCCAGCACGTCGACGACCGCGGCCGCGTACGCCCGCTGCTTCACCAGGCTGCGGGCAAGGAGCGCGGCGTCTCCGTTGATCAGCCGCTCGCGCTCGGCCAGCCAGTTGGTGTGCTCGGCGATGCTGCCGACCAGTGCGCTCAGCCCCGCGCGGCCCGCGCTCAGCGCGCGGTCCAGCGAGTCGCCGATGGGCGCCACGGCGCCGGCAGCGTCGTCGACGGCCGACACGAGTGCCTCGCGATGCTGGTCCTCGTCCGCGAAGAGCACTTCCTGCTTGTCGGTGAAGTAGCGGAAGAAGGTCGTGCGGCCGACCTCGGCGCGGCGCGCGATGTCGCTGACCGTGACCGTCTCGAAGCCGTGCTCGGCGAACAGACCCATGGCCGCGTCGATCAGGGCCGCGCGGGTCCGGAGCCGCTTCCGCTCCCGAAGCGGGATCTCGTCGTCGCTGCCCAAGGGCTTGCCGTTGTCCATGCGCCGAGGATATCGGGCTGAGGGGTACCCGATCCGTAATGGTATCGAGTACCGTTTGGAATCGAGAACCGATTTTCTGTATGGATCGGCTCTCCATATGTACGTGCCGCACGTCCTCTGACAGCCGGAGCAAGCCATGCCTGCCATCCCCTCTCCCGGAACCGTGCTTCTCACCGGCGCGGGTCGTGGCCTCGGACGCGTCACCGCCCTGACCCTCCTGCGCGAGCGTCCCGATCTCCACCTCGTGGTCGCCGTCCGGTCCGATCCGGTAGGACTCGCGGCGCGCCTCGCCGCCGAGACCGGCTCCCCGCGGGTGCGCGGCGTCGCCTGCGACCTCGGCTCGCTCGGCTCCGTACGCCAAGCGGCCGACACCGTAAGGGAGTTGCTCGATGCCGGAGAGCTTCCGCCGCTGCGTGCCGTCGTCGCGAACGCGGGCATGCAGGCCGTCACCGCCACGGACCGGACCGCCGACGGCTTCGAGGTCACCTTCGGCACCAACGTCCTCGGACACCATCTGCTGATCCGGCGGCTCATGGACCGGCTGACGGCGCCAGGACGTATCGTCCTCGTCGGCAGCGGCACGCACTTCGGGGACTTCCGGCACAGCTGGGGCCTGGTTCCGCCGCCGCGCAGCGCACCGGTCGCCGAGCTGGCGCTGCCCTGGACGACCCCGGACGCGCACACCGCCAAGGCCGGCCGCTCCGCGTACGCGGCGAGCAAACTGGCGACCGTGCACCTCGCCCACGAACTGGACCGCCGGACTCCCAAAGGCATCGACGTCTACACCTATGACCCCGGACTGATGCCGGGCACCGGGCTGGCCCGTGAGGCGGGCCCGCTCGGCCGTCTCCTCTGGAACAGCCTGCTGCACCTCACCCGCGTCCATCCGAGCTCGACCAACCCCCGTGCGTCGGGCCGCAAGCTCGCCGAGGTGGCCGTCGGCGCGCCGGCCGCTCCGTCCGGGAGCTATCTCGACCGCGGCCGTCCCGTCCGGTCCGCACCGGCGTCGTACGACCCCGCCCGCGAGGCCGAGCTCTGGGAGGAGGCCGAACGGCTGGTCGCCGGCAAGGGGGCCTATCCAGCCGCGTGATGGAAGCGCCGGTGCAGGGCCCGCACCTCGTCGGCCAACTCGGGGATCGGACCCTCGACGCGCACGCCGGGCGCCACCTCCTGGATCGGCAGCGTACGGACCGGGGGAGCGGGGACCCCCAATTCGGCCAGCCAGGACCCCAGTTGCTCGGAGGAGGCCACGTACACGATGCGGCCGAGGCCCACCCAGCCGTGTGCGGCCGCGCACATCGGACAGTGCTCGCCGGAGGTGTAGACGGTCGCCGCGGCCCGTTCCTCGGGCGTCAGGTGCGCCGCCGACCAGCGCGCCAGTTCGAACTCCGGGTGGCGGGTGCGGTCGCCGGACGCCACCCGGTTGTGGTCCTCGGCCAGGACCGTGCCGTCCGCACCCACCAGCACCGAGCCGAACGGCTCGTCGCCGGCCTCCAGTGCCTCGGTCGCCAACTCCACACAGCGGCGCAGATATTTGAGCTCGTCATCACTCACCATGTCGTACCCGCTTTCCCGTTGACATCGGATCGACCCTAGGCATGTCGGGTCACTCGGTGGTGCGCCGCGCCGGAAAGGCGCGGCGGCGCCCCGCGGCGACGGTCGCGAACGTCACCGCGACCAACAAGAGAGTCGTCCAGGGCAGGGCCGCGGCACCCGAACTCTCCAGGGCCAGACCGCCCGTGAGGGAACCGGCCGCGATGCCCGCGTTGTAGACCGTGGTCTGCAGTGAGGTGGCCATGTCGGCGTTCGCGGCACCGGAGGCATCGACCAGCGCCGTCTGGATCAGCGTGGGAGCGCCGCCGAACGCCACGCCCCACAGGGCGACCGCGACGAGAAGGACGGCAGCATGCCCTGCGTACGCACCCAGCGCGAGCATCGCGGTCGCGAGCAGGGCGAGCGCCGCCAGCAGGGTCCGTCGCAGGTGCCGGTCGACCAGCACGCCGGTGACCCAGATCCCGACGACGGTCGCGGCACCGAACACCAGCAGCACCAGCCCCGTACGGCCGAAGCCCGCATGCTCCGCGAACGGCGCGACGTACGTGTACATCACCTGATGGCCGACCAGCAGGGTCAGCGTGACGGACAGCACCGTGCCGATCCCGGGCAGCGCGGCGACGCGAAGCAGCGGTACGCGCTCGCCCGGCGCCTCACCGGCAAAGCCGGGCACCCGGCGCCGTATCCACACCACCAGCAGCACGGCCAGCACCGCCGGCGCGGCGAAGGCCGCACGCCAGCCGAGCGCGTCGGCCAGCGCGGTGCCCGCGGGCAGCCCCAGGGAGAGCGCGAGTGTGATGCCCGCCAGCACGATCGCGATGGCCCGGCCGCGCCGCTCGGCGGGCACCATACGGGCGGCGTACCCGACGAGCATCGCCCACAGCGTGCCGCCCATGGCCCCGGCCACGAGCCGAGCCGAGAACGTCAGACCGTACGAGGACGACAGTGCGGTGACGGTGTTGGCGGCCGCGAAACCGAGGAGCACGCCGATGAGCACGGGCCGCCGTGGCAGCCCGCGCAGCGCGGCCGTGAGCGGGATCGCGGCGAGGAACGACGCGACCGCGTACCCCGTCACCAGAAAACCCACCCGCGCCTCGGAGACCCCGAGGTCCGGCGCCATCCTAGGCAGCAGACCCGCCGGAAGCAGTTCCGTCACCACGGCGGTGAAGGCGGCCGTGGACAAAGCCAGCAGCCCTGACAGCGGCAGGCCGGGCCTGGCGGGGGAGGACGCGCCGGAGCTGCCGGCGATCGATGCGGTCGTCATACGGCCATGCTGAAACCTTCACATCAGTGAGAGGGCAAGCCCGGCATCCGAAGAAGTTGCGGGCCCGGGAGTCAGCGCATCTCACCGGCTCCCACATACGGATGCGGACTGGCGAGCGGCCTGCCCTCCGTGAACTGGCCGAGGGAGAAGCCGCCCGCCGGTACCGCACGGTGCTCACCGCCACCGGGGCACGGCCTGCTCCCGGTACTCCCGAGGAGGTAGGAGCGTCAGCTCCACGCGTAGGACGACAGGGCAGGAAGGCCTCCCGAGGATGGTGGCAACCGTCTGGAAGGAGCCTTCCGTGCGCTATGTCCCGCATTCCTCGCGACGTTCCCTGGCCGTCCTCACCGCGGTCCTGTTACCGGCCCTCGCCCTGTCCGGCACCTCGGCCCGGGCGAGTGCCGACGGACGCGGGCCGGAACCGGTGCGGCTGTCCGGAGCCAGTCCGTTCGCCGGCTGTGCACCCGGCGCGCTCGACGGCAAGATGGCCGACGGCGCCATCGAGCCGCAACTCGCCGCCGACCCGGCCGACCCCCGTAGCATCGCCGCGGTCTGGCCGCAGGACCGCCAGCGCGGCCTGGTCCTCGCCGTCACGCGCGACGGCGGAAAGTCCTGGAACCGCACGGTCGTTCCCCGCCTGACCAGGTGCTCGGGAGGCACCTACGACTACGTCGACGAACCGGCCGTGACGTTCACCGCGGACGGCGCGCTGCTGGTGACCGGCGGTCTCGCCATGGCCGACGGCTCCGCCAGCGCGGGCATGTCCGTACGCTCCGACGACGGCGGCCGGACCTGGACACGGCCCGCAGTGATCGTCGAGGAGACCGATCCGACGCGGGGCGGGGTCGGCTCCGGCCCGGCGGTTCCGGATCCGCGCGATCCGAAGGTGCTGTACGTCGTCACTCCGCGCTTTCCCGCGGTCGAGCGGACCCGCAACGACGCCTGGATCAGCCGCAGCACCGACGGCGGCCGCAGTTGGCAGCCCCCGACCCTGGTCGTGGACGCCGGCGACCAGCGCCTCGTCTCCGGCCACCGGCTGACCGTGCTCGACGACGGCACGCTCGTGAACGTCCACACTCAGGTCCGGTTCGGTGAGGGCCCGATCACCAACCGGCTCGCCCTCCAGGCCGTACGCTCCACCGACGGCGGCCGCACCTGGTCGGAGCCCGTGAAGGTGGCCGACCTGCGGACCAGGTTCCTGTTCCAGGACCCCGAATCCGGTGAACAGGTCTCGCACACCACAAGCCTGCTCTCCGACACCGCGGTCGACCGCCGCACCGGCCGGATCCATGTGGCCTGGCAGGACTCGCGGTTCACCGGTGGGGCCGCAGACTCGGTGGCCCTGGCCTCGTCCGACGACGGCGGCCGCACCTGGTCGGCGCCGGTGAAGGTGAACCGCACGCCGACCGACATCCCGCCGCCCAACCAGCAGGCGTTCACGGTCTCGTTGGAGGTCGGCCGTGACGGAACGGTCGGCGTTGCCCACTCCGACTTCCGGCACAACGACGCGGGTGCGCCGCTGCTGACGGACCGCTGGCTGGTGCGCTGCCGCCCGCAGCCGGCCGACTGTGCCAGTGGCCGGGCGACCTGGCGGGAGACCCGGCTCACTCCCGTGTCGTTCGACATGCGCCGGGCACCGAGGATCCCTGACGAAGCCAGTCCGCGCGGCTACTTCCTCGGCGAACAGATGGGCCTGGTCGCCACCGGACACCGGTTCACCGCGGCGTGGGCCATGCCGGACGCGCCGGGCAGGGCGGCTGTCCACTCCTCCTCACCGCGATAACCCTGCAGCGGAGGGCGAGTTGCCCGCCTGTCGGCACAACTGCCCCTCGTTACCAGCGTCTTGACGCGAGGAACAGGCCTCTCTATCGTCACGACCGCTCATTCGTAAAGTGCTCCGAAATTTTCGAAGCATCTCCCTGCGGATCGGTCAATGTGCCGGAGAGGGGCCTGAGTTGGCCACCGAACGCGTACGGGCACTTGGAGACAGGGACCTCGGGCCCCGCCCCGCCAGGGGCGCGGGGAACTGCGCGACCAGCCACAACGCACTCGCAGCCAACGCCCTTGCCCGCCCCACCCCTTCCTCCGGACGACGAGGAGACCACATGAAGCACCTGACCGTCCGCCAGAGACTCTCCGCTTTACTCGCCGGAGCCCTGCTGGGAGCCGCCGCACTCACCCCCACGGCCTCCGCGACTCCCGCATCACCGACGCCAGCGCCAGCCACATCGACCAACTGGACCGGGACATGGGCGACCGCGCCCACAGCCGTGCCCAAGACGGACACCACGACCTTCCAGAACCAGACGATCCGCCAGATCGTGCACACCAGCATCGCCGGACACGCCCTGCGAATCCGCCTGTCGAACGAGTTCGGCAAACAGCCCCTGAAGATCGGCGAAGTGCACATCGCCCGCCGCGCGCCAGGCACGGACGAGGCGGCCATAGACCCCACCACCGACCGCCGCCTGACCTTCGGCGGCAAGTCCACCCTGTCCATCCCCGCGGGAGCGCCCGCACTCAGCGACCCCGTCACGCTCCGCGTACCCCCACGCTCAGACCTCGTCGTGAGCATCTATCTCCCCGAAAGCACCCCGGGATCCACGGTCAACTCCTTCGCCTCGCAACGCGGTTACGTCGCGGCGGGCAACGTCACGGGCGAGACCAAGATCGAGGCCGAGTCCGTCACCGAGCGCTGGTACTTCCTGACCGGCGTAAGCGTGCGGGCCACCGCCACCGGGCCCTCCGACACGAGTAAGGCCTCGGCCGTCGTCGCGCTCGGCGACTCCATCACCGCCGACAGCACCCTCGACACCAACCACCGCTGGACCGACTATCTCGCCCAGCGTCTTCAGGGACCCGGCGGACCCCGCCACCCCGTCGGCGTCCTCAACAAGGGCATCAGCGGCAACCGTCTCCTCCACGATCCCAACCCGCCCGCAGGCAACCCAGCCGAGGCCTACGCCGCGTACTTCGGCGAGAGCGGACTCAAACGCTTCGACCGTGATGTGGCCGCCCAGCCCGGCGTCCGCGACGTCCTCGTCCTGATCGGCGTGAACGACCTCGGGCACCCCGGAACCATCGCCCCGCTCTCCGAGAAGGTGACCGCACAGGACCTGATCGACGGCCACCGGCAGCTCATCGCGCGCGCCCACGAACGCGGACTGAAGATCTACGGAGCCACGATCACACCCTTCAAGAACGACACGCTCGGCTTCTACACCCCCGAGAACGCGGCGGCGCGCAAGACCTTCAACCACTGGCTGCGCACGAGCGGCGAGTACGACGGTGTGATCGACTTCGACGCCGCGCTGCGTGACCCGGACGAGCCCGAACGACTCCTCACCGCCTACGACAGCGGCGACCACCTGCACACCAACGACGCGGGCCGGGAGGCGATGGCACGAGCGGTGCCGTTGAGCTTCTTCAAGTGAAGGACCGTTGTCGCACGTGAGGTACGCGGTCACCCTGGCCCGGCGGCCGGCCCGTCAGGCCAGGGTGACCTCCACCGGAAGCTTCTTGATGCCGTTCACGAAGTTGGACCGCACCCGCGGCACCTCCCCGGCCAGCCGGATGTCGGCCAGGCGCGGGATCAGCTCCTCGAACATGACGCGGATCTCGGTGCGGGCCAGCAGATTACCCAGGCACAGATGCGGGCTGCCCTTGCCGAAGGTGACGTGGTCGTTGTTCTGCCGGGTGACGTCGAAGTCGTAGGGGTTCTCGAAGACGGCCTCGTCGCGGTTGCCGGACGCGTACCACATGACGACCTTGTCGCCCTCCTTCACCTGCTTGCCGCCGAGTTCGACGTCGCGGGTCGCGGTGCGGCGGAAGTGGTACACGGGGGAGGCCCAGCGCAGGAACTCCTCGACCGCGGTCGGGATGAGGGACGGGTCGTCCTTGAGGCGGGCGAGCTGCTCGGGGTGCTGGATGAGGGCCAGCATGGAGTGCGAGATGGCGTGCCGAGTGGTCTCGTTGCCGGCCACCACCAGCAGCAGGAAGTAGTTGTCGAAGTCCTGCTCCGTCAGCGGCACCCCGTCGCGCGGGGTCTGGTTGACCAGCCGCGACACCAGGTCCGTACCGTCGCCGCCGCGTCGCTGCCGGGCCAACTCCCGTCCGTACGCAAAGACTTCGAGCGAGGCGGGGGAGCGGAAGGGCAGATCGCGGTACTGCTCGCTCTCCGCGCTGTTCAGCAGGACGTCCGCGTAGTCGGGATCGGTGTTGCCGATGATGCGGTTGCCCCAGTCGATGAGCTGCTGGTTGTCCTCCGGCGGTACGTCGAGGAGGCGGGCCAGCACGTTGATGGGGAAGTCCGCGGACACGTCGGCGACGAAGTCGAAGCTGCCCTTCGCGAGTGCCGCATCGAGCGTCTTCGCGGTCAGGCCGCGCAGGAAGTCGGTGTACTCACTGATGACGTTCGCGCCGAACTGCCGTTGCAGCAGGCTGCGCAGCGCGCGGTGGCGTACGCCGTCCAGTTCCAGAATGGAGGCGCGTTTCTTGATCTGGTCGTCGTCGACCTCTTCGAGATTCACGAATCTGGTGGACGTGAACGTCTCGGCGTCACGGTCGACGCGGGCGATGTCCGCGTGCCGGGTCACCGACCAGAAACCGGAGTTGGGGGCTTCTTCGGGCTGCCAGTGGACCGGGTCCTCGTGGCGCAGGGTGTGGAACATCCGCCAGGGCGTGACACCGTCGGTGAAGTGGTCGAGGTCGGCGAGGTCGACGTCCGCGAGCGGCAGCGGCTCGCGCACGTTGGCGGTGGTGGGCAGGGTGTCGGGCATGGCCGGATCCTTAGGAGCGTGGGCAAGGGCGTGGGCCGTCACAGGTGGTAGGCGTACTCGGTGAACTCCCAGTCGGTGACGTGCCGTTGGAAGCGCTCCACCTCGTTGCGCTTGTAGGAGAGGAACGACGTGGTGAAGTCCTTGCCGAGCACCTCGGTCAGGGCGGTGTCCGACTCCAGGGCGTCGAGCGCGGCAGGCAGCGTCATGGGCAGTACGGCGGACCGGGCCGTGTCGTAGCCGTACCCCTCCAGTGGCGCCGGGGGCTCCTCGCCGGCCAACAGGCCGAGCAGCGCGGCGGCGATCATCCCGGCGATCGCCAGGTACGGATTGGCGCTCGCGTCGCCGAGCCGTAGCTCCAGCCGGGCGCCCGAGCCGCGCTCGGGCGGGATGCGGACCATGGCGCTGCGATTGTCCAGGCCCCAGTCCACCAGCCAGGGCGCCAGTGTGTCGGGCCCGAACCGCTTGTACGAGTTGACCGTCGGGTTGAGCAGCGCGGCCAGCGCGGGGGCGTGCGCCAGCACGCCGGCGATGGCGTGCCGGGCAGTGGCGGACAGACCATGGGCACCGGACGGGTCGTCGAAGACGTTGCGGCCGTCGGTGTCGTCGCAGGACAGGTGGAGGTGGAAGCCCGATCCGCCCGCGTCGTTGAAGGGTTTCGCCATGAAGGTAGCGAGGCGGCCCTCCTTGCGGGCCAGCTCCTTGACCGCCGCCTTGAAGCGGAAGGCCCGGTCCGCGGCCGACAGGGCCTCGGAGTGGGTCAGGTTGATCTCGAACTGCCCGCCGTCGAACTCGTGGTTGCCACTGATGACCCCGATGTTCAGATCCCGCGCGTGGCGCAGTGTACGGAGCAGGTGGTTGTCCGGGTCGGCGCGCAGGCCCGCTGTGTAGACGACGCCCGGGGTCGACTCGTACCGGCGCCAGCCACTCGCCTGGCCGGGCTCGGGATCACAGAGGTAGTACTCCAGCTCGGGCCCGACCACCGGACGCAGACCGTGCTCGGTACACCGGGCGAGGACCGTGCGCAGCAGGTCGCGGGGCGACTCGGCGGCGGGGGATCCGGTCGCCGGATCGACGACGTCGCCGAGGCAGGCGGCGACACCGGGCTCCCACGGCACCGCCGTCAGGGTGTCCAGGTCCGGGCGCACGGTGATGTCGGGCAGCCCCGCGTCGAGACCTCCGGCCACCGGGACGACGTCCCCTTGGGGGGAGGTGTGATAGACCGCCCGGCAGAAGGCGAGCCCGTGCTCGCACGCTGCGGGCAGGTGATCGAGCAGAACGTCGCGGGCACGCTCGGTGCCGATGAGGTCCGGATAGGTCACCCGAACCACGTCGATGCCCTCGGCGGCAAGCCGCTCTGTATGGCGTCGGACCTCTTCGGCCCCGGGGGATGGCTGAGCGCTCACCGGTGTCTCCTCGGACGGTTGGGCCCAGTGTGGGCAGCGGGTCGTACGGACCGACCCGCTGATTTGTTTGGCTCCAAACGGTAGGCATCGGTTCACGTCTCCACAAGGGGTTCTCCCTCAATTTTTCTCCTGCTCGTCAGGTATTGACCGACCGGATTTCGCTCCCTACTTTGTTTGGAACCAAACGACCTGTCTGAGAGGGGTCCGGCCGTGAAGGTCGTCGTCGACACCACCAAATGCAAGGACCACGGACAGTGCGTCTTCGCAGCTCCCGACGTCTTCCAGCTGGGCGACGACGGGCATCTCGTCTTCGACGCCGAGCCCGACGACGCGCTGCGCGACGACGTCGAGGAAGCGGCGGACGTGTGTCCGCTGCAGGCCATCTCGGTCGAGGGCTGACCGCCGTGAACCGTCGTGTCGTCGTCGCCGGCGCCTCGCTGGGCGGCCTGCGCGCCGCCGAGCAGATGCGCGCCGCCGGCTGGACCGAGGCCGTCACCGTCATCGGGGACGAGCCGCACATGCCGTACAACCGGCCACCGCTGTCCAAGGAGGTGCTGGCGGGCAGGGCGTCCTTCGAGTCCCTTGCCTTCACGCCCAAGGCGTCCGCGGCCGATGTGGAGTGGCGACTCGGCGCTTCCGTGACGGCGGCGCGACTGGCCGACCGCGTCGTCGAACTCGACGACGGCTCGACGATCCCGTTCGACGGTCTGGTCGTCGCCACAGGCATGCGCCCGCGGCGGCTGCGCTGCGCGGGGCCACTCGCCGGTCGCCACACCGTGCGCACCCTCGCCGACGCCCGGAGTCTGCGCGACGAGCTGACCCGGTCCGACGCCCGCGTGGTCGTGGTCGGCGCCGGGTTCATCGGCTGCGAGGTGGCCGCCACCGCCATCGGGCTCGGAGTCCGGGACGTGACCGTCGTCGATCCGCTGCCGCTGCCCATGGTGGGCCCGCTGGGCGAGCTGCTGGCGGGTTCGCTTCTCGAACGGCACCGCGAGCGCGGGGTGCGCTTCGCGCTCGGCCGTACGGTCCGGCACTTCACCGGGACCGACCGGGTGACGGGCGTCGTGCTCGACGACGGGACCGAACTGCCGGCCGACGTCGTCGTGGAGTCCGTCGGCTCGGTCGCCAACACCGAGTGGCTGGACGGCAACGGACTCGATCTGTCCGACGGCGTCCTCACGGACGACTTCCTGCGTGTCGGCGGTCTGCCCCACGTCGTCGCAGTCGGGGATGTCGCCCGCTTCCCCAACGCCCGCTACGACGACGTGCCTCGGCGCGTCGAGCACTGGTCCATCCCCACCGACACCGCCAAGCACGCGGCGAAGTCCCTCGTCGCCCATCTGACGGGCACCGGGGCGGAGTTGGCGCCGTTCGCGCCGCTGCCGACCTTCTGGAGCGACCAGCACAAGTTCCGGCTCCAGTCGTTCGGCGCGCCGGTGCTCGGCAGAGACGACGTACGGGTCCTCGACGGCGACCCGGCCGGTGACGTCCTGGTCGGCTACCACCGCGACGACCGGCTGGTCGGTGTCGTCGCCCTCGGCGGCCCCGCGACGGCCGCGAAGACAGCCCGCTACCGCGCCGAACTCCTCAAGCAGCCCGCTCCCACCGCGTAAGGAACCAACGTCATGGCCAGCGTCCGTGGTTACTTCCACCCCAAGACGGCGACCGGGTCGTCGTCGCTGATTCCCTCACCTCCATGGCTGTACTCGGGTGACCTGCTCACCGTCGAATACCGCACGGATCCCTCGCGGGTGCGTGAACTCCTGCCGGAACCACTGGAGTTGGCCGACGAGGACCCCGGCGCGGTTGCCCTGATCTGGGCCGACTGGCAGTCCTGCTCGGCCTCGGGCGAGGAACTGCTCGATCCGGTGCGCTCGCAGTACAAGGAGGCGTTCGCGGTCGTGCGCTGCTCGTACCGGGGGCAGACGTACTCGCGGTGCGTCTACATCTGGGTCGACAAGGACTTTGCGATAGCCCGCGGGCTGCACCAGGGGTATCCGAAGAAGCTCGGGTCGATCCATCAGACGCGGCCTCATCGGTATGGGCCCGCTCCGCGGATCGAGACGGGGGCGCGGTTCGGGGCCACCCTTGCCGCCGCTGACCGGCGGCTTGCCCAGGCCGTGGTGACCCTGCGCGAGCCGTCATCGACGAACGGGTTCGTCAATGGCCACCCGATGGTTCACCACCGGTGGCTGCCGTCCATCGAGAACGGCAAGGGGCTGGCTCTGGATGAGCTGATCGAGACGGGGGCGGCCTCCTTCGAGGGCGGCCCGGCGTGGGTCGGCGATGCCGAGCTGGAGCTGTTCGAGGCGCCCAGGGAGGAGTTGGCGCGGCTGGAGGTTCGTGAGCCGATCGCTGCGTACTTCCGCCAAGTTGGCGTGGTCTGGGACGGCGGTCGGCTGTTGGAGGCCGGGACGTCGGGAGCGGCTGCCGGGTGAGGCTGGTGGGTTTGTGCGGGTTCGTTGTGGCTTGTCGCGCCCACGCGGCGGAGCCGCACATCGATACAGCCCCGCGCCCCTTACAGGGGCGTTCCCATCCCCTTTTCCTACATCTGGAGCCATTCTCATGTCTGAGAAAATCGTCGTTGCCGGAGTTTCCGTCGACAGTCGGCATTGGATCGGAGGCCGACGCGTCGCCTCCGCCGAGACGTTCGCCGATGTTTCGCCCATCGATCAGAGCGTGCTCGGGGAGATCGCCCGCGGCGGGCCGGCCGAGGCTGAAGCCGCCGTCGTCGCCGCCCGTGAGGCTTTTCCCGGCTGGGCGGTCACCCCGCGTGCCGAACGTGCCCGCATTCTGCATGCCATCGCCGATGGGGTGGACAAGCGGATCGAAGAGCTGGCGATCGTCGAGACCCATGACAACGGGGCGCTGCTGCGGTCGCACCGGCGTGGTGTGATGCCGCGGGTCGCGCACAACTTCCGGTTCTTCGCCGACTGGTTGCTCCGGCTCGACCACGAGGACTTCGAGACGCGCGGGCACACCAACCACGTGAGCTGGGACCCGGCGGGCCCGTGCGTGCTGATCACGCCGTGGAACGCACCGCTGATGCTGGCGACTTGGAAGGTCGCCCCGGCCCTGGCCGCCGGGAACACCGTGATCCTCAAGCCCGCCGAGTGGTCCCCGCTCACCGCGTCCCTGCTGGCCGACATCGCCGCCGAAGCCGGGCTCCCGGCCGGGGTGCTCAACGTCGTCCAGGGGTACGGCGCCGAGATCGGGGACGCCCTCACCTCGCACCCGGACGTACGCCGCATCAGCTTCACCGGCTCGGTGCCGACCGCCAAGCGGATCGCGGCGTCGGCGGCCGCCAACCTCACCCCGCTGAGCCTCGAACTCGGCGGCAAGTCACCGCTGTTGGTCTTCGCCGACGCGGACCTCGACCTCGCCGTGGACCTCGCGGTCGAGCAGTACGACAACGCCGGACAGGTGTGCCTGGCCGCGACCCGCATCCTCGTCGAGGAGTCGGTGGCCGAGGAGTTCACACGACGCTTCGTGGCGAAGTCCGAGACTCTCGAGCAGGGCGACCCGCGCGACGAAGCCACCGACCTCGGACCCAACATCCACCCCCGCCAGGTGGAGAAGATCGACGGTTTCGTGCAACGGGCCGTCGCGGCCGGGGCGCGCGCTGTCATAGGCGGTAGCGCGGACAGGGACCTCTACTACCGCCCGACCCTCCTCACCGATGTCGCCCAGGACTCCGAGATCGTCCAGGAAGAGGTCTTCGGGCCCGTCCTGACCCTGCAGACCTTCACCACCGAGGACGAGGCGGTTCGCCTCGCCAACGACACACGCTTCGGCCTCGCCGCGACCCTCGCCACAGGTGACCACGAGCGCGCCGAGCGCGTCACCGAGCAACTCGTCGCCGGCACGGTCTGGGTCAACTGCTTCTTCGTACGCGACCTTCAGGCACCCTTCGGCGGCTCCCGACACTCCGGTGTCGGACGCGAGGGCGGCACCTGGAGCTTCGACTTCTACTGCGACCTCAAGAACACCGTCACCGCCCCGAACGGATGGAACAGCCATGGGTGAAATCGTCGGGGCGGGCCTGCTGGCCCATGTGCCCACCATCGTGCTGCCCGAGGCCGAGCGGCTGGAGCTCAACGAGGGCAAGGAGATCACCCTCGTCACCGGCCTGCGGCAGCTGCGTAAGGACGTCTTCGAATCCGATGCCGCAGGCGATTACGACACCGTCGTGGTCCTCGACTCGCACTGGGCCACCACCGTCGAGTTCGTGGTCACCGCCCAGCAGCGCCGGGCCGGGCTCTTCACCTCCGAGGAGCTGCCGCGCGGCATGTGCCGCATGCCGTACGACTTCCCGGGCGATCCCGAACTCGCCCACAACATCGCCTCGTTCGCCGACAAGCACGGCACCTGGATCACCGCGATCGAGGACGACTACCTGCCGATCTACTACGCCACCATCAACCTCTGGAAGTTCCTCGGCGAAGGACTGCCCGACAAGAAGTGGGTGACCATCGGCGTCTGCCAGACCGGCGACATGGAGGACCATCTGCGCCTGGGCCGCGCGCTCGCCGACGGCATCGCCGCCACCCCCGGGCGCAGGGTGCTGCTCATCGCCTCTGGGGCGTTCTCCCACACCTTCTGGCCGCTGCGCGAGATCCGTGACCACGAGGCCAGCGACCCGAGCCACATCTTCACGCCCGAAGCCCGCGAGGCCGACTACGAGCGCATCGCCTGGTTCAAGGAGGGCCGCCACGACAAGGTCCTCGACTCCATGGACGAGTTCTGGAAGCACAAGCCCGAGGCGAAGTTCTTCCACTACCTGATGATGGCGGGCGCCCTCGGCGAGCAGGCCTGCGTCGCCAAGGGCCGCCAGTACGGCGAGTACGAGAACTCCGTCGGCACCGGCCAGGCCCACCTCTGGTTCGACCGCCCGGCCGAGGGCTGGACCGGCACCGGAGTCCCCACGTCCCCCGGCCCGCGTACCCCCCACAGCCGCGCCTAGGAAGGCCCACGCATGCCCGAGTACCGCCGCGTCCTCCTCGACGGAGCCGTCACCGAGACCGTCCGCGACGGCGACGAACTGATCGCCGGCGACGGCCGCCACGTCAAGATCGACGAAGTCCAGCACCTGCCGCCCGTGGTCCCCTCCAAGGTGATCGCGGTCCACCTCAACCACCGCAGCCGGGTCGAGGAGTTCCAGATCCGGCTCACCCCGACCCCGACCTACTTCCACAAGCCGACCTCGGCCCTCAACGCCCACAAGGGCGCGATCGTCCGCCCCGAGGGCTGCAAGTGGCTCAACTACGAGGGCGAGGTCGCCATCGTCATCGGGAAGACCGCGCGCAACATCTCGCAGGCGGAGGCGGGGGAGTACATCGCGGGCTACACCGTCGCCAACGACTACGGCCTGCACGACTTCCGCGACACCGACGCCGGTTCGATGCTCCGCGTCAAGGGCTCCGACACGCTCTGCCCGCTCGGCCCCGGCCTGGTCACCGACTGGGACTACCACGGCAAGTACCTGCGGACCTACGTCAACGGCGAGGTGGTGCAGGACGGTTCGACCGACGAGATGGAGTGGGACATGCACTATCTCGTCGCCGACATCGCCCGCACCATCACCCTCTACCCCGGCGACGTCCTGCTGTCCGGCACCCCCGCCAACTCCCGCCCCGTCCAGCCCGGCGATGTCGTCGAGGTCGAGGTCGAGGGCCTGGGACGGCTCAGCAACCACATCGTCACCGGCCCGATTCCGATCCGCACGGACGTCGGGGCCCAGCCCACCGAGTCGGAGGAAGTGCTCTCCACCGCGCTCGGCGGCGACTGGGAGTTCCGCGGCATCAGGCCCCCGAAAAGGTAGGTAAGCGATATGGACACGACCGCTGTCACCAGTACCGCGCAGGCCACGGCGGCCACGCGGACGGGGCTCAAGCGCAACGCGCTCGGCGCCCTGGGCATCCTCTTCTTCGTGCTCTCTGCCCAGGCGCCGCTCACCGGCGTCGCCGGTGCCGTCCCGATCGCCGTAGCCATCGGCAACGGGCCCGGCGCCCCGGCGGCGTACGCCATCGCAGGCCTGATCGTGCTGCTGTTCTCCGTCGGATTCGTGGCCATGGGCCGGTACGTCGTCGACGCCGGCGCCTTCTACACGTACATAGGCAAGGGCCTGGGCAGGACCGCCGGAACGGGCAGCGCGGGCGTGGCGCTGCTCGCCTACAGCACCATCCAGGCGGCGATGTACGGGCTGTACGGGGCCGTGGTGAGCGGGCTGTTCGACCAGTACGCCGGCGTCAGTGTGCCGTGGTGGGCGGCCGCGCTGGTGACCATGGCGGTCGTCCAGGTGCTCGGCGCGGCGGGCATCGAGCTGGGGGCGAAGGTGCTCGCGGTCTTCGTGCTGGCTGAGTTCAGCATCCTGCTGGCCTTCGGTCTTGTCACCTTCTTCAAGGGCGGCGGCCCCGAGGGGCTGGCGCCGGCCGAGAGCTTCTCGGTCTCTGCGGCGCTGGACGGAGCGCCGGGCGTGGCCCTGATGTTCGCCCTGGCCTCGATGCTGGGCTTCGAGGCCACCGCGATCTACGGCGAGGAAGCCCGCGACCCCAAGAAGACGGTCCCCAGGGCCACTTACCTTTCGGTGGCCGTGGTCACCGCCTTCTTCGCCTTCACCTCCTGGATGCTCATCTCCTCCTACGGGGTGTCCAAGAGCGGGGCGGCGGCCGGCCAGGCGCTGGAGAGCGGAGACTCGACGGCCTTCGTCTTCGGCCCGGTCGCGGACCTGTTCGGCGGCTGGACGAACGACGTGCTGCCCTTCCTGCTCGCCACCTCCCTCTTCGCGGGCATCCTCGCCTTCCACAACTCCGCGAACCGGTACTTCTACTCGCTCAGCCGCGACGGACTGCTCCCGGCACGGCTGTCCACCCTCAACCGCCGGCACTCGCCGTGGGCCGCGGGCGCCATGCAGACCGCCACCGCCGCGCTGCTGGTCGTGCCGTTCGCACTGGCGGGCAAGGACCCCGTGCTCACCCTGTTCTCCTGGTTCAGCGGTATCGCCGTCCTCGCCATCACACTGCTGTACTTCCTGACCTCGCTGTCGGTCGTCGTGTTCTTCCGGCGGGAGCGGCTGGACACCCGCCCTTGGAACACACTGATCGCGCCCCTGCTCGGCGCGGCGGGCACCGCGGGTGCCATCTGGCTGATCCTGGAGAACTTCACCACTCTCATCGGCGGCGACTCCGCCACGGCCGCCTGGCTCGCGCTGACCGTGCCGGCCGTGCTGCTCCTCTGCGTCGGCCTCTCCCGGCTGCCGTACGCGAGGAGGGCGGCGGCGGTGCGGGCAGCGGACGCCGGTGCACCGGTTGCCCGCGAGGCCGACGCCTGACCCGGCCCGCGTCACCTCGCGACACGCGTACGGCCGGATGCCTCGGGAGAACCGAGGCATCCGGCCGTATGGTGGCCGCACGTTACACGTATAATTTGACTCCGAACGATTCAGCGGCGCGCATCGGAGGGGTTCAGTGGTCGGGCAGCGATCCATCATCGAGACCGAGAAACTCGTCAAGGCCAAGCTCGGCGACACCCCCATCCGGCACGAGCAGATGGCGGTCGTCGCGAACATCTACCGCGCCGCGTCCGCGGTCCGTCAGCACGTCGAGAACTCCGTACTGCGGGGCTCCGACCTGACGTGGACCGGGTTCGTCGTGCTGTGGGTGGTGTGGATCTCGGGCGAGACGGAGACGCGGCTCGTCGCCGAGGAGGCCGGGATCTCCAAGGGCACGCTCACGGGGGTGGCCCGCACGCTGGAGTCGCGGGGGCTGGTCAGGCGCTCCGAGCACCCCTCGGACGGCCGCCGCGTCCTGCTCGGTCTCACGGACGAGGGCGAGGCCCTGATGCAGAGCCTCTTCCCGGCCTTCAACGCGGAGGAGGCCTTCGTCGCCGCCCCGCTCAGCGACGAGGAGTGCCGTACGACCGCGGACGCGCTGCGCCGGATCGTCGTCCAGGTCGAATCCTTCGGCGAGGAACGCCGGTTGGAGCTCCTCGACGGCGCCGAGCCGGCCCCGCGCCGCAGCGGGCGTCGACCCAAGGCATGAGACCCGCGGTCTGAAGCCCGGGGTCTGAAGCCTGTGGTCTGAAGGATGGGGCCCGAAGGCGGCGGAGGTGTGCGGCCGGCCCATCCGGACGAACGGGATGCGCCGGCCAGGGTCATCAGCGACGTCAGACCGTCGACCGGGTCAGTACCTTCGGCCCGTTCGACCGGACGGTCCGCGAGCCGCGGTCATGGCCGGCCGCTCGCGGGGCCGTCCTCGAGGTCACGGCGCTGTCCGACTGCCGCCGAAGGTCACGACGAGGCGGCCGTCCGAGGCGAAGGACCAGTTCAGGGCGCCGGAGTACGAGGAGCACCGGGACCCGTTCGAGCCGGACCAGAACTGGTTCGAGCTGTCGGCATTACCGACGATCCTGTCGTTCGACCCGCTGCCGCTACGGCACGAGACGTTGTTCCGGAACACCGAAGTGCCGCCGTCGAACGAGTAGTTGCGCTCGTCATTGTCGATGCTGACGTTGTCCGACACCGACATCGTGCCGAGGTTCCTGTTGTAGGTGAACCCGTGCTTGCCGTTGTTGTAGGCGATGTTGCGCCGGATGACGTGGTCGACCCCGATGTCCTCGCCGCCGAGCTTGTAGCCGTTGCGGTCACCGTTGCCGGCCTGGGAGCCGTCGCTGAGGGTGCCGTTGTCGTGGGCGAGGGAGTCCTCGATCGTCACCGCGCCGATGGGTCCGGTGTCCGTCTTGGTGTAGAGGTCCCAGCCGTCGTCGATGTTGTTGTGGGCCACGGCGTAGCGGAAGACGTTCCCGGGACCGGAGGTGAGCTTCGCGGCGAAGCCGTCGGCGTCCTCGCCGTCGGAGTCGGCGTTGTCGTGCGACTCCGCGCTGAGGATGAGGTTGTTGGACGGCC
This sequence comes from Streptomyces albicerus, assembly GCF_008905045.1. GTDB lineage: Bacteria > Actinomycetota > Actinomycetes > Streptomycetales > Streptomycetaceae > Streptomyces > Streptomyces albicerus. The sequence goes on along the minus strand of NZ_VWMY01000019.1, from coordinate 42,902 downwards.
ACTGGCTGCTGGGGGTGCTGGAGAGCATCCGCGAGAGCTGCAGCCCGGTGTCACGGTTGTAGCGGGTCACCGTGCGCTCGAAGATGTTGTTGCTGCCGCCGACGAAGATCCCGTTGTCACCGGCGCGCTCGACGACGATGCCCTTGACGTGCCAGTACGACCCGTTGACGGCAAGTCCGCGGTTCGACGTGGCCTCGCTCTGGGCCGAGAAGTTCAGTACGGGCGTCTCACCCGGGTAGGCGGTCAACTCGGTGCGGTCACTCGCGGTGCCGTTGTTGCCCGCCGGGATGGTGACCGTCTGCGAGTAGCGGTAGGTACCGCCGCGCATGTAGATCGTCCCGCCGGGCGTGATGCGGGAGATCGCCGAGGTGAGCGTCGTCGGGGCCGACTCCGTTCCGGCCGCGCCGTCGGTGCCGTTCGGCGCCACGTACAGTGCGGGGCCCGTCGGCGCCGGGTTGTCGCCGCTCGTCTCGACCTCGAGGTAGTCGATGTTGGGCAGGCCGGCGGCGGCGGTGGGGCTGAGCCGGATGGTGTTGCTGCCCGAACTCACCGGCACCGTGAGCGTCTTCGTCGCCCACGTCCCCCACGCGCCGGTGCCCTCGAACGACACCGACGTGGCCGACGAGCCGTTCACCGTCAGGCTCGCGGGCCGTGCGGCGGTGGTCCCGTTGGCGAAGCGGATCCTCAGGGTCGCCGTGCCCGCGGCGGGGGCGTTCACGGTGAACTGTGCGTACGCGCCTACCGCGTTGTCGGCGTTGCAGAATCCGCTGCCGGAGTAGCCGGCCCAGTCGGAGTCGATGGCGCCGGTACAGACCGCCGGGGAGCTCTCGGCCTCATAACGGGTGGACGCGGCCTGCGCCGTGGTGCCGGACAGCGCGACGAGCGCACCGGCCAGCAGGCCGACGCACGCGATGACTGGTCTCAGTTGCATCGTTTGTCTCCATGTTGGTTGGCTCGTCCGACCAGGGCTCCGGTGAAAGGAGCGGTCGAGGGACCGTGCGGCGGTGATGTCCGGTCCGGCGCCACGAGGGCAGACGCATGGGCTGACCCCTCTCTGTGGTGTTGCGGGCATGACGAGGCAGCGGTTCGACCACATGAACGGGCCCAACAGCCGGATCCCGCATCCGGGCAGGGAAAGCGCTTTCCATGGGACGCTAAATGCGTGCCGTGAACGCGTCAATAGACTGGTACTTGATCCTTATTCATGGACATGAATGAGGCGGTCGGGGTGAGGGGGCTGGATCCGGGTACACGAACCGACCGTCCGGGTACGCGAGTCGGCCGGCCTTATCCGCTTGTCCGCCGTTCCCGAACGGGACTACCTTGCCGGAGTGGATCTCTTCTCACACTCTTGGACGGCATTGCGCACGGCGGTCGACGAACTCTCCGACCAGGACTGGGAACGGCCGTCCGGCTGTACCGGCTGGCTCGTGCGGGACCTGGTGTGCCACCTGATCATCGACGCCCAGGACGTCCTGATCACACTCGTCACGCCCGCCGAAACCGAACCGACCGCGGACTCGGTCACCTACTGGAACCTCGTCGAACCCCCGACCGGCGAGGACCCGCTCGACGCGCTGATCCCCCGGCTGGCCGCCGCGTACGGCGAGCCGCGGTGGCTCAAGTTCCATTTCGACGACGTCGGCTCCGCCGCCGGGCGCGCCGCCGAACTCGCCGACCCGGGTGTCCGCGTCAGCACCCAGGACAAGGTGCTGACCGTCGGCGACTACCTGTCCGCGTATGTCATGGAATGGGCGCTGCACCACCTCGACCTGATCGCGCACCTTCCCGCGGCCGCCGAACCGCCCGCCGAGACCCTCGCGGCTGCCCGCGCGTCGCTGGAAGAGATCGCCGGGGCACCGATTCCGGCGTCGTTCTCCGACAAGGACGCGCTGCTGGTCGGGACCGGACGGCGCGCTCCGACGGACGCCGAGAAGGCCGCGTTGGGTGAGCTGGCAGCGAAGATCCCACTCGTGCTCGGCTGAACGAGCCCGGCCACGGTGAGGCGGTGCGGGTGGTCGACGAGACCAGGTACCCGCGGAGGGGCACCGCGGCCGTGGGTGTGCGGTGCCGGCGCACCGACACCGTCGGCCGCATCGAGAACGCTCGGGTCGCCTGCTGCTTGGTCTGCTCCGGCGCCTGCGGGTACGCCGCGTTCGGCCGGGCCCGCCGCGCCGAGATCGAGCCCGGCCTGTTCGCCCAACCCCGGCCCTGACCCGGTACCGACAATTGCGCATGAACTCATCGCTGAGATGCCAATGGGCTGAGAGACGCGCGGAACCGAATGCCCAGGCCCGCTTCTCGCCCCGCCTGGCTGGGACCCCCTCCTGGGGCATCGGGAGCTCGTCAGTGAGACCAAGAGTGGCCGAAGACGGATCGCATGGGCCGGCCTCTGAGATGCGGCACGGCTCTGCGGCGGCGCACAGGACGGGCGGTTACCTACGCAGTCCTGCTGAGCGGACCGCAGAGGCTACCCGTCACGTCCCTTTCGAGTCGACGAGCTCACAGTACGGAGGCCATCCTGCGGACCCCTTCGGCGAGGATTTCCGGGGAGGTGGCCAGGTTCATACGGACAAACCCCGCTCCGCCCGGCCCGAAGGCCATCCCGGAGTTGAGGGCGATCCGGCCTCGTTCCAGGAAGACGGCCGCCGGGTCGTTGCCAAGGGCCAGTTTCCGGCAGTCCAGCCAGGCCAGGTAGGTGGCCTGGCCTGGGCGGCAGCGCACGGCGGGCAGGTGGGTGGACAGTAGATCGCCGAGCAGATGACGGTTTTCGTCCAGTCCGGCCAGCAGGCTATCGAGCCAGGCACCGCCCTCCCGTAGAGCCGCGGTATGGGCGATGACGCCGAGGTGGCTGGGGCCGTGACTGACTTCCTCGGGGAGGCGGGCCAGGTTGTCGGCGGCCTCGGGGCCAGCGATGGCGAGGGCGGCTTTGAGACCGGCCAGGTTCCATGCCTTGGAGGCGGACATCACCGACAGGCTGTTCTCCGCGCCCGGCACGCTCAGGTAAGGAACGAAGGAGGTGCCGGCAGCCACGATGGGAGCGTGGATCTCGTCCGCCACCACGCGCACGGCGTACCGGCGCGCAAGCTCGGCAACATCGGTCAGTTCAGTGGCGGTGTGTACGGTGCCGGTCGGATTGTGCGGACTGCACAGCAGATACACCGGCCGCCCGCCGCGACCGGTGGCTTTCTGGAATGCGACCTCCAGGGTGGTCAGGTCGATCCGCCCTTCCTCGGTCAACGGCGCCTCGACAACCGGCCGGCCGTCGTTGCGGATGAACTGAAAGAAGGGCGGATACACAGGGCAGTTGACCACGACGGGGTCCCCGGGGCCGGAGACCAACTTGAGCATCTCGACGATGCCCAGCATCACGTCAGGGACGATCGCCGTCCGCTCAACAGCCAGGTCGTCCCAGTCCCAACGTCGCGCGGCGAAGTCCGCGAATGCCTCGGCATAGGCGGTTCCGGCCGGATACCCGGTATCTCCGCGCTCCACCGCACTGTGGATGGCTCGTGCTACGGGCTCGGCGACCGGCACGTCCATCTCCGCCACCCACAGTGGCAATACGTCGTCCTGGTAGGTCGTCCACTTCATACTCGTGCGCTGCCGCAGCTGCTCCAGAGACAGCTGCCGCAGTGGGTTCACGCCGCGAGTTCCAGTGAGGTCCTTCAATGAGTCATCCATGAAGCGAAAATAGACCGCATGTCGCGCGCATTGTTTGCCTTTCTTGTGCTATCCGCCTTCGGAGTGGCAAAGAGTCACCCAGTGTGGATCGCGATTCAGCAAGGAAGTTGCGCCTGCCGGTTGCGAACCGCGTTCGTGGACCGCTGACGACGACCACCCCCGGGCCGCCGGAGTCCCCGACGCCCTCGACTTCGCGATCGAGCCGGTGCCGGCCGCGCGGATGGTTGCCCATGCTCTGGACGCGGGCACGCTCGTCCGCAGGGTGGTCGGCGACGAGGACTACGGCGACAACCCGCACCCGTGAACCGTGAGACGAGTCGAAACAGATGAGAGAACTCGTCTCACGGTGTCCGCGAGGGCCTCGGTCAGGTGCCGACGTAGGCCGCGAGGTGCTCGCCGGTGAGGGTGGAGCGGGCGGCGACGAGGTCGGTGGGGGCGCCTTCGAAGATGATGCGGCCGCCGTCGTGGCCTGCGCCGGGGCCCATGTCGATGATCCAGTCGGCGTGGGCCATGACCGCCTGGTGGTGCTCGATGACGATTACTGATTTACCGGAGTCGACCAGGCGGTCGAGGAGGCCGAGCAGGTGCTCCACGTCGGCGAGGTGGAGGCCCGTGGTGGGCTCGTCGAGGACGTAGACGCCGCCCTTGTCGCCCATGTGTGTCGCGAGCTTGAGGCGCTGGCGTTCGCCGCCCGACAACGTGGTGAGGGGCTGGCCCAGGCTCAGGTAGCCCAGGCCCACCTGGTCCATGCGTTCCAGGATTCGGTGCGCTGCCGGTGTGCTCGCCTCGCCGGTGGCGAAGAACTCCTCGGCCTCGGTCACCGACATCGCGAGCACCTCGCTGATGTCCTTGCCGCCGAGGGTGTATTCGAGGACTGCCGGCTGGAATCGCTTGCCCTCGCAGTCCTCGCAGGGGGTGGCGACCGAGGCCATCATGGCCAGGTCGGTGTAGATGACGCCGGCGCCGTTGCAGGTGGGGCAGGCGCCCTCTGAGTTGGCGCTGAACAGTGCCGGCTTGACGCCGTTGACCTTGGCGAACGCCTTGCGGATCGGGTCGAGCAGTCCGGTGTACGTCGCCGGGTTGCTGCGTCGGGAGCCGCGGATGGGGGCCTGGTCGACCGAGACGACGCCCGAGGACGCCGGGATCGAGCCGTGGATCAGGGAGCTCTTGCCGGAGCCTGCGACGCCCGTGACCACGCAGAGCACCCCCAGCGGGATGTCGACGTCGACGTTCTGGAGGTTGTTCGCCGTTGCGCCTCGGATCTCCAGCGTGCCTGCGGGCTTTCGTGTCGTCTTCTTGAGGGTGGCTCGGTCGTCGAGGTGGCGGCCGGTGATGGTGTCGCTGGCCCGCAGTTCCTCCACGGTGCCCTCGAAGCAGACCGTGCCGCCCGCCGTGCCGGCGCCGGGGCCGAGGTCGACGACGTGGTCGGCGATCGCGATCGCCTCCGGCTTGTGCTCGACGACGAGGACCGTGTTGCCCTTGTCCCGCAGGCGGAGGAGGAGGTCGTTCATCCGCTGGATGTCGTGGGGGTGCAGGCCGATGGTGGGTTCGTCGAAGACGTAGGTGGTGTCGGTGAGGGAGGAGCCGAGGTGGCGGATCATCTTGACCCGCTGTGCCTCGCCGCCCGACAGCGTGCCCGACGGGCGGTCGAGCGAGAGGTAGCCGAGGCCGATCTCCACGAATGAGTCGAGGGTTCCCAGGAGGGCGGTGAGCAGTGGTGCCACCGACGGCTCCTTGAGGTCGCGGACCCATTCGGCCAGGTCGCGGATCTCCATGGTGCACGCGTCGGCGATGCTGATCTTCTTGATCTTCGACGACCGGGCGCCCTCGCTGAGCCGGGTGCCGTCGCACTCGGGGCAGGTGGTGAAGGTGACCGCCCGCTCCACGAAAGCTCTGATGTGCGGCTGCATCGCCTCCTTGTCCTTGGACAGGAACGACTTCTGGATCTTGGGAATCAGGCCCTCGTAGGTGAGGTTGATGCCGTTGACCTTGATCTTGACCGGCTCGCCGTAGAGGAAGGCCTGCATCTCCTTCTTGGTGTACTGGCGGATCGGCTTGTCCGGGTCGACGAAGCCCGACTGGGCGTAGAGCCCCACGGTCCACTGGCTGTCCGACTTCCAGCCGGGGATGGTGAACGCGCCCTCGGACAGCGACTTGGAGTCGTCGTAGAGCTGGGTGAGGTCGATGTCGGAGACCTTGCCGCGGCCCTCGCAGCGCGTGCACATGCCGCCGGTGCGTTCGAAGGTCGCCTTCTCGGCCTTGGTCTTGTTACCGCGCTGGACGGTGATCGCACCGCTCGCCCGGACCGAGGCGGTGTTGAAGGAGTACGCGCTGGGCGGGCCTATGTGCGGCCGGCCGAGCCGGCTGAAGAGGATACGCAGCATCGCGTTGGCGTCGGTGGCGGTGCCGACGGTGGAGCGGGGGTCGGCACCCAGCCGCTGCTGGTCGACGGTGATCGCGGTCGTCAGCCCGTCCAGTACGTCGACCTCGGGCCGCGCCAGCGTCGGCATGAAGCCCTGCAGGAAGGCGCTGTAGGTCTCGTTGATCAGCCGCTGCGACTCCGCGGCGATGGTGTTGAACACCAGCGAGCTCTTGCCCGAGCCGGAGACGCCGGTGAACACCGTCAGGCGGCGCTTCGGGATCTCGATGCTGACGTCCTTGAGGTTGTTCTCGCGCGCTCCGTGCACGCGGATCAGATCGTGGCTGTCGGCAACGTGCAGCGCAGGCGACTGCGTGTCCGTCCTCGTGGCCATGCTCATCCTGTCTCCATCTGTAACTCGGGGCCGCCTTCGCAGTCTCCGTCGGCGTCGCCTCGCTCGATCTAACCAGCTTCGTACGTCTGGTTCCCTTGGTTGACGCGGTCCCGGTTGGAAGGCCGTCGGATCGGCTACGACGTCCTTGCCGTGTCCGGCGCGCACCAGGTGATCACCTGAGCAGATCGCATCCCGGCCGGGGCACTGGTGGCGCTTCGGTTCGCCGGGAGAGCAGTGTCCGGTTCGCGGGATCAGAGCTCACTGCTTGCGAGACTGGTTGAAGCGCAGCATGTTGCCGGAGGGGTCGCGGAAGGCGCAGTCGCGGACGCCGTACGGCTGGTCGACCGGCTCCTGCAGCACCTCGCCGCCCGCGGCGCTGATGCGCTCGAAGGTGGCGTCGACGTCGTCGGTGGTGAAGATGACACCGCGCAGCATGCCCTTCGCCAGCAGTTCCGCCATGGCTTCCTTGTCGGCGGGAGAGGCGTTCGGGTCCGCGAGGGGCGGTTCGAGGACGATCTCCACATCCGGCTGCGACGGCGAGCCGACGGTCACCCAGCGCATCCCTTCGAACCCGACGTCGTTGCGTATCTCCAGGCCGAGAACGTCCCGGTAGAAGGCGAGCGCCTTGTCGTGGTCGTCGACGGCGATGAAGCAGGTTGAAAGCTTGATGTCCATGCGTTCCACGCTACGGACGGCGGGTGGGTTTGGCTTCTCCATTCCTGACCGGTCGCGTGTGGATCTTGGCGACGCAGGCCGGGATGGCGGCGCCCTCGTCATGGCGGCGGGCCCGGTACGAGCTCGGGCTCTCGCCGACCAGCTCGGTGAACCGCGAGCTGAACGATCCCAGCGAGGTACAGCCGACCGCGAAGCAGACCTCCGTCACCGTCAGGTCACCCCGCCGTAGCAGCGCCTTGGCGCGCTCGATCCGGCGCGTCATCAGATAGCTGTACGGCGTCTCTCCGAAGGCGGCGCGGAAGCTGCGGGAGAAATGGCCCGGCGACATGAGGGCGGCCCGCGCCAGCGCCGGAACGTCGAGCGGCTGCGCGTAGTCGCGGTCCATCCGGTCACGGGCCCGGCGCAACCGGACGAGGTCCTCCAATGTCACTCGCCCAGCATCCCACAACGCCGTCACCGCCGGTGGCGGCGCCGTGGAGGCCCGGGTTCGCCCATCGGGGCGGTGCTCCGGACCGTGCCGGGAGTGGGCCGATGACCGCTGACTCCGGGGCCTCCCGGCGCTGCTCAGTGGATGTGCTCAGGCGGCGTGCCGCCGTGTCGGCCCGTTCAGGACGACCGCCCGCCGAACCACCAATTGTGGACCTCGATGCCGTCGTACCGGTCCGGGGTCAGGACGGCGCGTGCCGTGTCCGGGTCCGGCGCTCGGACCAGTGCCGCTGTACCCAGCCAGGCGGTGCCGTCGTCGGACAGCAGCGGCCCGTACGCGATCAGCTCGTCCTGGTCGGGCGGCAGGTTGAGGTCGGCGTCCTGTCCCGCGCCGAGGCCGAGCACCAGGTACCGGTTGCCATCAGTTCGGCCACCGGGGAATTCCCACATGGTGCGCCCCAGCATGTTGCGCCACCGGCGCAGCAGCACGTCCCGGTACACGCCGGCCTGGTAGTTGGGCTCGTCGAACGCGAACGCGCGGGCGGCGGCCGCATCCGGCAGGTCGACGATGTGCACACTGCCGGTGGGTGTGTCTCCGTCGTCGGCGAGGGTCGGGCCGCGGGCGATCATCTCCTTCTCGTACCGGTCCATGTAGGACCAGTGCTCTTCCAGCAGTTCGTCGCGCAGCGGCAGGGATCCGGGCCGATCGCGGTGGTAACAGAAGAACTCCATGACCATGGACCCTTCCGCACCGTAGGGCAGCATCTCAACTGGTTTGGGCGACGCAGGCCCGCCGTGCGGTGCCGGCGGCGCGGACCAGCGCGTCGAAGAGGTTCTGGTTGGTCTCGTCGTGGTGCGCGGTGTCCTCGGGGTGCCACTGGACGGCGGTGAACCAGCTTTTGGCGCCGGGGAGTTCGAGCGCCTCGACCGTGTCGTCGGCGGCGCGGGCGGTGACCGTCAGGCCGGTGCCCGTACGGTCCACTCTCTGATGGTGATAGCAGGATGCCTCCACCTTCCCCAACCCGACGGCCTGTTCCAGCAGTGAGCCGGGCCGGATCGCCACCGGGTGCACGACGTGCCGGTGTTCGCCGGCGGGACCGCCCATGTCCTGGTGGAGGGTCCCGCCGAGGGCGACGTTGACGACCTGGAGACCACGGCAGATCGCGAGCAGGGGCAACCCCAAGCCCAGTGCCTGGCGGGCGACTTCGAGATCGAAGGCGTCCTGGAGGTCGTCGACGTCGTAGACGCTGTCGTGGGTGTCGGCGGCGCCGTAGCGGCGCGGGGCGAGGTCGCCGCCGCCTGGGAGCAGTACGCCGTCGAAGCGGGCGATCCGGGCCGCCACATCGGTGTCGGCGGGGTCGGCCGGATGGATGGTCACGGGCTCTCCGCCGGCCCGCCATACGGCCTCGATCAGGGCGCGGGCGTTGACCTCGGCGGCGTATCGCAGGGCCGAGGTGGACGCGGCGAAACGGGCGGGTATCGCGATGAGCGGTCTGCTGGGAGGTGTCACGAGCGTCGTCACAACTGGATCCAGGTCGTCTTGAGTTCGGTGTACTTCTCCAGGGCGTGGGCGGACTTGTCCCGGCCGTTCCCGGACTGCTTCATGCCTCCGAAGGGCACGGTCAGATCGCCCTCCTCGTAGCAGTTGACCCACACCGTGCCGGCCTTCAACGCGCGCGAGACCTGGTGCGCGGTGGACAGGTCGCTGGTCCACAGCCCGGCCGCGAGCCCGTACTCGGTGGCGTTGGCGAGCGCGACGGCCTCGTCGAGGTCGTCGAAGGCGAGCACGGACAGCACCGGGCCGAAGATCTCCTCCCGGGCCAGTCGCGTCCCCGGGCCGACCCGGTCGAAGACGGTGGGTTCCAGAAAGCTGCCGCCGGAGTCGGTGAGTATGCGTGTGCCGCCGGTGCGCAGCCGGGCGCTCTGCTCCAGACCGCCGCCGATGTGGTCCAGTACGCGATCCAGGTGGCCCTCGCCGACCAGGGCGCCCATCTCGGTGCCGGGGTCCAGGGGATCACCGACCCGCAGCTCCCGGGCCCGTGCCACGACGGCCTCGGTGACGCGCTCGGCGATCGAGGAGTGGACGAGCAGCCGGGAGGGGGCGGTGCACATCTCGCCCTGGTTGAAGAAGATGCCCCAGGCGGCGGTGGCGGCGGCTTTCTCCAGGTCAGGGGCGTCCGGAAGGATGATGTTGGGCGACTTGCCGCCCAGCTCCAGCCAGACCCGCTTGAGGTTGGAGTCGGCGGCGTAGTGCAGGAAGTGGCGTCCGACGGCGGTGGAGCCGGTGAAGGCGAGGACGTCGATGTCCGGATGCAGACCGATCGCGCGTCCGGCGGTCGGCCCGTCACCCGCGACCACGTTCAGGACACCTGGCGGCAGCCCGGCCTCGGTCGCCAGGCGGCCGAGCAGCAGCGCGGACAGCGGAGAGTTCTCCGACGGCTTCAGCACGACCGTGCAGCCCGCCGCCAGTGCCGGGGCCACCTTCCAACTCGCCAGCGTCAAAGGGAAGTTCCACGGCACCACCGCGCCGATGACCCCGGCCGGCTCCCGCGTGACGAGCGCGAGCGCGTCCGGCGCGGTGTGCGGGGACTCGTCGGTGAGCTTGTCGGCCAACTGCCCGTACCAGCGGAAGGTGTTGACGGCGGCACGCAGCTCGATGTCGTACGCGTCCGTGATCGGCTTGCCCATCTCCAGGCTGACGGTCAGAGCGAGTTCGGCACGCCGTTCCTCCAGCAGGTCCGCGATGCGCAGCAGCACCCGGCCCCGGTCGACAGGCGCCAGTCGCGGCCAGGGGCCGGAGTCGAAGGCCCGGCGAGCGGCTGCCACCGCGGCGTTCACCTCGGCCTCGCCGCCGTCGGCGACCCGGGCCAGCACCTGGCCGTCGCGAGGCGAGACCACCGCGAAGGTCCGCCCGCCGCCCGGCTCCTCGGTGCCGTCGATGTGATGGGCCGCGGGCGGTGTCAGCGCCTTGGCGCGGCGCAGCCAGTCGTCGTGGGTGCCGTCCGCCATGGGTGTCTCCCGGAGTGCGCGATACGATATGTTTGGAGTCAAACGATATCGTCGGGACGTCACGGACCACAAGAGCTGACCCGTTCGAGGTCAACCCGACCGAGGCCGATGTGTCCGGCCCGCAGCCGGTGGCCGCCCGGTGCCGCCGAGAAGGGGAGAACTCACGTGCGCGCCCTCGTCGTACGCCACGACCACGCGTCGCTGTCCGGCCCTGTTGGTGAACGCCTCGTCCAACTCGGCTACGCGCTGGACGAGTTGACCGTCGTGCCCGAGGACCGGCACCACGCCCCCGCGGTGGACTTCGCCTTCCCCGACCCGCTCGGCCACGACCTGCTGGTGCTGCTCGGAGCCCCCTGGTCGGTCTACGACCGCGCCGCGGTCGGTCCGTGGATCGACGGCGAACTGGACCTGCTGCGCACCGCACACGCGGCGGACATCCCCGTCCTGGGCATCTGCTTCGGAGCCCAGGCGCTGGCGACCGCCCTGGGCGGAAGCGTGGAGCGGGCGCCGAACCCCGAGATCGGCTGGATGGCCGTAGAAGTCACCGGGACCGACGGGCCCGCCCGGCCCGCCACGACTGCCCGGCCCGTCGAGACCACCCTGCCCACCAGGACCGCCGACGCTGTCGAGATCTCTGAGACCGGCACGTCGGAGTTGATCTCGGCGGGCCCATGGTTCCAGTGGCACTTCGACCGGTTCGTGATTCCGCCGGGAGCCGTGGAGCTGGCCCGCGGCCCGGTCGGTCCGCAGGCGTTCCGGGTCGGCCGGGCGCTCGGCGTGCAGTTCCACCCCGAGATCACCGAGGCGACACTCCTGCGCTGGCTGGAGCTCGGCGGCCGGCGCCAGGCCGCGGCGCACGGTGTGGACCCCGACCGGCTGATCGCCGAGACCCGTGCGTCGCGTGAGGCGTCACGGCAGCGGGCGTA
>NZ_VWMY01000019.1:0-31312 GCF_008905045.1 Streptomyces albicerus | reverse complement strand
CGGGTTCCGACGGCGATCGACGCCCTCGGAACCCGGCCGCGACGGTGGAGCGTCTCAGCGCTCGAACACCACCCGTCCGTCGAACACGGTCAGGTCGACCTCGACGCCCGTGATGTCATGCGGGTCCGTGGCCATCAGGTCGCGGTCCAGTACGCACAGATCCGCGACCTTTCCCACCTCGAGCGACCCCTTCCACGACTCCGCGAAGTCCTGCCGCGCCGCGTTGATGGTGTACGCCCGCAACGCCTCCGCCAGGCTCACACACTGGTCCGCGCCGCTCTGCCGGCCGCTGGCCTTGGACTCGCGGAGCAGCATCGCCGCCACCCCCAGACGCCAGTCGGGCTCGGTGACCGGCGCGTCCGAGCTCGCGCACACGGTGACACCGGCCTCGAACGCGGACCGCACGGGCCACTGGTACGCCGACCGCTCCGGCCCGACGACCTCGTCCATCAGATCCGAGATGGTCCACTTGATGGACGGGTTCATGTTCACGCCGTAACCGTGCGAAGCGAGCGCGGCCAGGCTCTTCGCGCCGATGAAGTCGCCGTGGATGACGTAGTGCCGGGCGTCGGTCCGCGGGCTCGCCGCGTTCGCGGCGACGAAGGCGTCCACGACGGTCTCGATGGCCCGATCGCCGGTGACGTGCACGCCGAGCTGGAAGCCGGCCTCGTGCGCGACGCGGATCATCTCCCGCAGCTCGTCCGCCTGGAGCGCGGGCGAGTCGCCGTGCACGCACAGGGCTCCGTGGCCGCCGTCGGGGTAGGGCTCGCTCATCCAGGCCGTACGGTTCGGAGGCACCCCGTCGCCGAAGATCTTGACGCCGATCGCCCGCAGCAGACGCGGATCCGCGCACTCGGGGCGCTGCAGCTCGGCCAGACCCTTGCGCACGTCGTCGGCCGAGCCGCCCATGGGAGCGGGCAGCAGCAACACGCTGACGCGGGCGTCGAGTTGACCCGAGGCGACGAGTTCGGCGTACGCGGTCCAGTTGTCGGTGCTCAGACCGCCGAAGAGGGTGCCGGCACCGCCGGGGCCGAGGCCCGGCTCGGTGTAGCTGGTGATGCCCCGGGAGTGGAGTTCGGTGACGACCCCGCGGATCGCCTGCCGCCGCTGGGCGATGGTGGGGGAGGGGAGCGCGGCCTGGACGAGACGCTGGGCGGCCTCGCGGAGGATGCCGGTGGGTTCGCCGTCGTCGTCGAGGTCGATGACACCGCCCGGCGGCGGCTCGGTCGCCGCGTCGATTCCGCAGGCGCGCAGGGCCGCGCTGTTGGCCCACACCATGTGCGCGGAGAAGTCGGTCAGACAGACCGGGTTGTGCGGTGCCGCCTCATCCAGGTCGCGGCGGTGCGGGAATCGCCGCGCGTCGGCCAGGCACTCCGCCAGATACCCCGGGTCCCAGCCCAGCCCTGTGATCCACTCGCCGGGCGCGGCGAACAGCGCCGCACCGGCGACGGCACGGGCGATGTCGGCGATGGATCCCACCGTCGGATGCCCGACGTCGAGCGCGAAGGGCGGCTTGGTCATCCCGTACGCGGCGCCGTGCAGATGCGAGTCGTTGATCCCCGGCAGCACGGTCCTGCCGTTCAGCTCGACGACCCTGGTCGACAGCCCGGCGAGGGCCCGCACCTCGACGTCCGTACCGACCGCGATGATCTCCCGGCCGCGTACCGCCACGGCCTCGGCGACGGTGAAGTCCGGGTCGACGGTGAGGACTTGGCCGCCGGTCAGAATGAGCGTGGGCGTGCTCTCAGTCACGGAAGGACCTTCCTGGTGGATGAAGTATGGGTCATCGGGTCGCCTTGGGGCCGAAGTACGCGAGTGCCGCGCCCGCCACCAGCGCCACGCCCTGGGCCATCAGCTGCCAGAACGTCGGGACGCTCAGCAGGGTGAGCCCGTTCTGCAGACACCCCAGGAACAGCACGCCGAGCAGGACGCCGAAGATCGATCCAGTGCCTCCGGTCAGGGCCACTCCGCCGAGCAGCACGGCGGTCAGCACGGTCAGTTCGAAGCCGGCACCCGAGGTCCCGGCCACGGCACTGTCGAGCACCGACGCCCTGATGGCCCCGGCCAGCGCGGCCGCCGCGCCGGTGAGGACGAACAGTGCGAAGGGCGTACGCCGGATGTTGATGCCGGACAGGTAGGCGGCCTCGCGGTTGACCCCGATGGCGAACACATGCCGCCCGGCCGGGGTGAGTGCCAGGAACAGGGCTCCCGCGGCGAGCACGAGCGCGGCGATGACGACGGGCGCCGCGATCCCGGCGATCCGGGCACCGCCGAGCCAGGCGAACCCGGTGCCGAAGTCGCTCAGCGGCAGCGGGAAGAGCTGCTGCGCGAGGCCGCGTACGGCGGTCAGCATGCCCAGCGTCACGATGAACGCCGACAGGCCGAGATAACAGCACAGGACGCCGTTCACGGCACCGACCGCCGCGCCGGCCGCCAGCGCGCCGAGCACCGCCACCACTGGCGACTGCCCCTGCTGCCCCGCGAGCCAGCCGCCCACAAGACCGCCGAGCGCGAGTGTCGAGCCGACCGACAGATCGAGGTAGCCGCTGATGACCAGCAGGGCCAACGGCACGGCCACGATGGCGATGGTCGCCGCGTCGGTGGCGATCCCGCGCAGATTGGCGGTGTCGACGAAGCTGCCCGTCGACAGCTGGAAGACCAGCACCATCGCCACGAGTACGACGACCAGAGGGTGACGGCGGACTGCCGTCAGGCTGCCGGAGGCGAGGGCGCGCGGGTTGGTCCGCAGCGGGCTGTCGACTGTGGTGGTGGTCATGGTGCTCCTTCGGCGGTGCCGGAGCCGACGGGGTCGGAGTCGGCGGGGGTGTGCGTGTCGTGGACGGCCGACAGCAGAGCCTCTTCGGTGAGTTCCGTACCGGACAGCTCAGCGACTACGCGTCCGTGGGCGACGATCAGACAGCGGTGCGCGAGCGCCACGATCTCCTCGGGGTCGCTGGAGGCGAACAGCACCGCTGTGCCCCGCTCGGCGGCCAGCCCCTCCACCACCTGGTAGATCTCCTGCCGGGCCCCGACGTCGACACCCTGGGTCGGTTCGTCGAGCAGCAGCACGTCGGTGCCACGCGCCTCGTTGATCCAGCGGCCGAGGACCAGCTTCTGCTGGTTGCCGCCGGAGAAGGCCGCCGCGGGCAGCTTCGGCCGGGCGGGCCGCAGACCGACGGCCGACGCCAGCGCGTCGAAGGTCCGCCGCTCGGCGCGCAGGGACCGAAGCCCGCCGCGGGCGAGCGGCCGTACGGCCGGCAGCAGCACGTTGTCCTGTGCGCTGAGCGTGGCGAACAGGCCCTGCCCGCGCCGGTCCGCGGGCACCAGGGCGATCCCGGCGGCCAGCGCCTCGGCGGGCCGCGCGGGAGCGACCGGACGGTCCCCGACGCGCACGGTCCCGCCCGACCTGCGGCGCCTGCCGAAGAGCGTCTCCAGAATCCGCGTACGACCGGAGCCGATGAGCCCGTACAGCCCGACGATCTCGCCGCCCGCCACGTCGAGGCCGACCGGTCCGAAGCCGGGCCCGGTCAGGCCGTCCACGGCCAGCAGGGGCGCGGAGCGGGGATCGGGTTCGGGATGCGTTCCGTCGGGCAGTGCGGTTGCCCGTCCCTCAGCCGCGGGTTTCGGCTGGAGCAGTCGGTTCGGCCTGGGCGTCGCCGCGCGCCCCTGTCCCACGATCGTGTCGACCAACTGCTTGCGGCTGTGTCCCGACACCGGGGAGTGGAAGTCGACCCGTCCGTCCCGCAGGACGGTCACCGCGTCCGCGAGGCGTTCGACCTCCGACAGCAGATGCGTGACGTAGACGATGGCCAGGCCCTGGGTGCGCAGGTCCTCGACGCGTTCCGCCAGGGCGTCGCTCTCGGTGCCGGACAGCGCCGCGGTCGGCTCGTCCAGGACGAGGACCGACGCACTGCGGCTCAGCGCCTTCGCGATCTCGACCAACTGCCGTTGCCTCATGGGCAGTTCACCGACCCGGTCGCGCGGCGAGCAGCTCGCGGCGACCCGTTCCAGGAGACCGGCGGCGAGCGTCTCCTGGGCGCGGCGGTCGACCGTGCCGTAACGCGTCCACTCCTGGCCGAGGAAGATGTTCTCGGCCACGGTGAGCGAGTCGACGACGCTCAGCGTCTGGAAGATGATCGCCACACCGGCCGCGATCGACTGACGCGGGCTCAGACGCGCGAACTCGACGCCGTCCACCTCGATCGTCCCCGCGTCCGGCGGAAACGCGCCGCCCAGGCACTTGATCAGGGTGGACTTGCCGGCGCCGTTGTGGCCCAGCAGGGCATGGACCTGGCCGGCCGGCACGGTCAGGTCGACGTCGTCGAGGGCCTTCACACCGCCGAAGGACTTGGTGAGCCCGCGGATCAGCAGGTTCGTCGGCGGACTGGTCGCAGTCGCGGTCGCAGTCGCACTCGTCTTCGCTGTCATGAGGCCCGCCTACGCGTTCTGGGCGAGCAGCGCGTCGATCTTCGCGCCGTCGCTCCGGCGGACCAGAGTGATCGGAACCTCCGCGCTCGGGTCCGCCTTCCCGGCGGCGACCGCGAGCGGTACGCCCACGATCGCGGCGGCGATGTCCTTCGGCGCGAGCGCCGCCGAGGCCCGGTAGAAGGTGCCCTGTTTGATCGCGAGGAGCGAGGGCGCGGAGCCGTCCTGGCCGCCGACGAACGTCTTGGCGTCGTCCTTCTTCCGGCCCGCCTGCTGGAGCGCCTTGTAACCGCCGTACGCGGCGGCGTCGGTGATGCCGAGGATGATGCTGAGATCCGGGTGCTTGGCGAGGATCGCGTTGGACTTCGACAGGCCGGTGTCCGGGTCGATCGCCTGCTCCCGGGCGACCACGTCCACGCCCGGCGCGAGCTTCGTGAACGCGTCGATCATGCCCTTCGTGCGCTCCCGGCCGAGCTGGATCGTGCTGTCGGTGAGGAATGCGACCTTGCCCTTCCCGCCCAGCTCCTCCTCGGCCCAGCGCGCGGCCGCCTCGCCGAGCAGCCGGCCGCCCTCCAGGAAGCTGAACTGGATGTCGGCGCTCTGGTTCTCCAGCGAACCGCCGTACGTCACCCAGATCAGCCCGGCGTCGAGTGCGGCCTTTGCGATCTTCTCCGTCGCCTCGAAGACCATCGGGAACGACACGATCGCCGGGACTTTCTGGGTGACCCAGGTGGTCAGGTTGGTGGCCTGCGTGTCGGCGTTGCTCGCGTCGCTCGTCGTGACCAGCGAGACGTCGTGCTTCTTCGCGGCTGCCGTGGAGAGCTTGACGAGGGTGGTGTAGAGCGGGAGTTGGGTGAACGGATAGTCGAGACCGATCTTCGTCAGACTCCTGGCCCCCGCCGGTGAGCCGTCCGCGGCCTTGCCGGCGGAGGCAGTCTTCTCCGGTCCCGCACAGCCCGCGGCGGCCAGTGCGGTGGCCGCCACCGCGCCCCCGGACAAGGTCAGGAAGCGCCTGCGGGAAGCTGGGCCGATGCGCGGTGGCTTGGTCATGCTGGGACCTCTCGACGGACCCTCGGCGGGTATCGCCGCTGGGATGTGGCGAACAGCAAAGACCCGTCGGACGCGCGCCGCCATCCGTACAAATACCGAGCCGGGTCCTGGGCCAGGTCGACAGGGCCCGGGGCAGTCGAGACGCTTGTGAACCGATCCGGTTACGACGTGGTGAATCGCTTGTCGAGGCCCCGGAAGACGCATATCGTTAGGGCCCAAACAACCCTGTGTTCACGGGCCACCGGAGGCTCGCATGCTCAGTCACCACCAGATCGCGGCCGCCACCCGCATCGGCATGCTCACCCGTGAGCGGGACACCGCAGCGGCCTGCGCGGAAGCCCTGCACACCCTCGCGAGGGCACTGCCCCAGGACGCCGCGACGGTGATCGGGCTCGATCCGCTCACGGGAGCCCACGTCCAGGTGGCCGGCATCGGCTACACACCGGAGATCTCCGCGGCGCTGGCGGCGGAGTTCGTCGAAACCCCGTGGTTCCGCAATGTCGTCACCCAGCCCCTGCCGCCCTCCATCTCCGAGGACTCGGCCTCCGACACGGCAGAGGAGCGCTTCCGCAACGGCTGGTTCTACGCGGAACGCGTACGCCCCGCCGGCTTCCGCGACGGCATGACCGGCGCCCTTCGCCACCACGGCCGCTACGTCGGCCTGGTCCATCTCTCCACGGAGCGGGCCGGCGCGTACGACACCGAGGCGCGCCACCTGCTCGCCTCGGTCATGCCCGCCCTGGCGGCGATCGCCGACCCCACGGCCTGGACCGGCGAGCTCCACGAGCTGCCCGGGACGGCGGCGGCCGCGCTCGCCACCACGGACGGTGTCATCGACCTGCCCGGCCGGACCCGGCCGCGCGTCCTCGAAGACGACGCGTTCCGCACCCTGCTCCGGGCCTTCGACACCACACACGGAGAACGGCTGCGGCTGCTGTGGCCGGTGGGCCGCGACTGGTGCCGGGTCGTGCTCCACCGCCACGGACACGGCTTCGGCGTCCTCCGGCAGGCGGTCCTCGTGCACGAGACGCCGACCGGTCTCCCGTACGGGCTGAGCCCCCGCGAACTGGAAGTGCTCACCCGGGCGGCCATGGGCCAGACCAACCACGCCATCGCACAAGGGCTGTTCCTCTCCCCGCGCACCGTGCACAGCCATGTCGAGCACATGCTCCGCAAGACCGGCACCGCCTCCCGCGCCGAAGCCACGGCCCTCGCGGTACGGGACGGGCTGCTGCGCCCGGCGCCCGAGGACCTGGCGCACTTCGTCGAGAGGCATCCGGACGGCTGCTGACGTGCTCAGACAGCGCAGTGTGACGTCCGAATCCCGCCAGCATCCGTGATCGGAACACGCCATCGTTGGAGGTGGCAGGAAAACGGATGAAAGGGAGGCGACGATGACCGCCTTTACGACGATCGACAGCCCGCTGGGCGAACTGCTCCTGGTCGGTGAAGAGACCCGGGACGGCGTGACGTTGACGTCGCTGTCCATGCCAGGACAGCGGAACGCCCCCACGGTGAGGACCGGTTGGCGGCGAGAGCCGGACCGCTTCGCGGACATCACCCGTCAGCTGACCGCCTACTTCGCCGGTGAACTCACCGAGTTCGACATCGAGTTCACCCCGGGCGGCACGGACTTCCAGCAGCGCGTGTGGCATGCCCTGGAGGAGATCCCGTACGGCACGTCGACCACGTACGGCGTACTCGCCGAGCGGCTCGGCGTACCCCGTGAGCGGATCCAGGCCCTCGGCGCGGCGATCGGCGCGAACCCGCTGCTGCTGGTGCGCCCCTGCCACCGTGTGATCGGCGCGGACGGCCGCCTGCGCGGCTACGCCGGCGGCGTGGCGCGCAAGGTCCAACTCCTCACCCACGAGGGCGTCCTGCAGTCGACCCTCCTCTGAGACCCGCGCGCGTCCCGTCGGACGAACCAGCTCCGACGGAACCACGAAGGAAACCTCCACCATGAACGACACCACGCACCCGGCGACCCGTGTCGCAGCACAGGACTGGGCCGCCCTGACCGACGACCTCGACGAGTACGGCAACGCGCTCACCGGACAACTCCTCACGCCCGAGCAGTGCCACCGGATCGCCGCCCTGTACGACGAGGACGACCGCTTCCGCACGACCATCGACATGGCCCGCCACCGCTTCGGCTCCGGCCAGTACCGCTACTTCACGCACGAACTGCCGGACGTGGTAAGGGAGTTGCGCGAGGCCTTCTATCCACGTCTGCTGCCCGTCGCCCGCGACTGGGCCGAGAAACTGGGCCGACCCGCCCCCTGGCCCGACACGTTGGGGGAGTGGATGGCGATGTGCCACGCTGCCGGCCAGTCCAAGTCCGCGCAGATCCTGCTGCGTTACGGGCCGGGCGACTGGAACGCCCTGCACCGGGACGTGTTCGGCGACATGCTCTTCCCGCTCCAGGTCGTGATCGGCCTCGACACCCCGGGAACCGACTTCACGGGCGGCGAGTTCATCATGACCGAGCAGCGCCCGCGCGCCCAGTCCAGGGGATCCTCAACCACCCTGCCCCAGGGCCACGGACTGATCTTCACCACCCGCGACCGGCCGGTGGCCTCCAAACGGGGGTGGTCCACCGGCCCCATGCGGCACGGCGTGAGCACGGTCCGCTCAGGGCGCCGGCGCACCCTCGGCCTGGTCTTCCACGACGCCAAATGACCACCAAGGCCGCGGACATGACAGCGGCCCGCCCGCGCCCTCCGAAACTCCGTTGCCCGGCCGCCCCGCGGATGCTGGAGTGACGGAATGGATCACGAAGCGGTACTGGCACTGTTCGACCGGGACATGCGCGAGCGCGCGCGACCCTACGGCCCCGACTCCGTGGTGGAGCGCGTGGCCGGAGTGGTGCGGCACGTCGGACCCGAGAAGGGCTGGAACGGAGTGCTCTGGTCGGACCTCACAGAGGCCGACGCGGACGCGGCGATCGCCGAGCAGGTGCGCTACTTCGCGGGGCTGGGCCGCGAGTTCGAGTGGAAGCTGTACGGGCACGACCGGCCCGTCGACCTGGGCCGACGGCTGCGCGCGGCCGGCTTCACGCCCGATCCCGAGGAGACACTGATGATCGCCGAGGTCGACGAGCTGGACCTCGACGTCCGGCTGCCGCAGGGCATCGAACTGCGGCCCGTCACCGACGCCGCGGGCGTCGACCTCATGGCCGACGTCCATGAGCAGGCCTTCTTCGGCACGGACAGCTCCCGGCTCCGCCACCTCCTGCTCACCCAGCTCGCCGAGGAGCCGGACACCGTGGTCGCGGTCGTGGCCCTCGCCGGTGACGTGCCGGTGAGCTCGGCCCGTATGGAGCTCACGCCCGGCACGCGGTTCGCGGGCCTGTGGGGCGGTGGCACCGTCGAGGCCTGGCGCGGCCGCGGCATCTACCGCGCCCTGGTCGCCCACCGTGCCCGTATCGCCGTCGAGCGCGGCTACCGCTACCTCCAGGTCGACGCCTCCGACGAGAGCTGCCCCATCCTCGAACGACTCGGCTTCGTCCCGCTGACGACGACCACGCCGTACATGTACGCAGTCCCGTAGCAGGGCGCGGCGGGGGCCACGGGCCGGTCGATGTCACATCCGGGCCTGCTCGCCCCGTCGCACAGGCATGACGACGAACCAGAGCATCCTCCTGGCGGGTGCGAGCGGCGTCCTCGGCCGGCACATCGCCCACGCCCTGACCGAGACGGGCCACAAGGTGACGGGCCTGGGCCGAGGCCCCGCGAACGGGATCCAGGCCGACCTGATGGACCGCGACGCCCTGCTGCGCGCCGTCGAAGGGCAGCACTTCGACGCGGTCGTGCACGCCGCCACCGCCCTTCGCAAGCCGCCCATGCGCCACCGCGACATGCACGCCACCAACGCGCTGCGCATCGACGGCACCGCCCATCTCGTCGAGGCCGCGCGGGCGACCGGCGCACGGCGGTTCATCGCCGAGTCGATGGTCTTCGGCTACGGATACGGCGATCACGGCACGCGCACCCTCACCGAGGACGACACCTTCGGCCCGCGCGGCACGACGACCGAGCTGGAGCGGCACATCGCAGCCATGCGCGTCAAGGAACAACTGACCTTCGAGGCCGAGGACTTGGACGGTATCGCCCTGCGCTTCGGCCTCTTCTACGGCCCCGGCGGCACCGACGCCCTCCTGGCGCTGCTCCGCAAGCGGCAACTGCCCGTCCCCGACGACCACGGCCGCGTCCTGCCGTGGATCGAACTCACCGACGCGGCCCGCGCGGTCGCCGCGGCCGTCGAACACGGCCGCCCGGGGCAGGCGTACAACATCGCCGACAGCACCCCGCTGGGCTTCGGCAGCCATGTCCGCGCCGCGGCCGAGCAGTTCGGGCTGCCGAAGCCGATGACCGTACCCCTATGGCTCATGAGACCGATGTCGTACGCCCACACGATGATGTCGACGACACTGCGGGTCTCCTCGGCGAAAGCGGAACGGGAACTGGGCTGGACACCCGCGTATCCGGCCGCCCGCGACGGGCTCGCCGCCATGCGAGCCTCTCTGCGAGGTTGAACGCGGGCCGAACGGACCGGCACATGGGGCCGGTCGGCCCAACGCGGTCCCGATACCCGGACCGGGACCTGCTCGCACACGGGGTGCGCCGCGGGGACGAAGCTCACAGGTCGAGCTGGTACTCCACCGCCTTGTGCGTCGGCAGATAGCCGAGCGTGTCATTGATGCCGCGCATGTGCGTGTTGCTGTCAGCGGTGTCGGTGAGCAGGCCGCCGAGTTCGGGGTGGCGCTCGCGGGCCCGACGGATGGACTCCGCCTTCAGCCAGAGGCCGAGACCGTGGCCGCGATGCTCGGGCAGCACACCGGTCCCGTAGTGCTGCGCGTCGCCCCGGCCGTTGCCGGGGACGACCAGCTCGGAGAAGCCGACGACCGACCCGTCCGCCGTGTCCACCACGGCGACGGTGTGCAGCAGTTCGCCCCGCTTGGCGATCGCCTCGGCGGCGGACAGCACCCGGTCCACGTCCCAGGCGACCGTGCCGTAGTCGGTCCCGTCCATCGGCATGTCGTCCATGGCCCGGCGCGATTCGGCGAAGGTCCGGGCGAGGTCGGGCGGCACCGTGCCCTCCCACTGGATCAACCGGTAGCCCTCATGGGGCTGTTGGACGATCTCGTCGATCCGCTTGAGGTCGGCGTCGGCCAGTGGCAGCCGGGCATACGTCAGTGCCAGCACCCTGCGGAAGCCGCGTGCCGCCAGGAAGAGATCCCCGGGGGAACCGTTCTCGGCCTGGGCGAGGAGAGAGCGGCGCCGGTCGTCGCGCGCCGCCGCGACGGCCGTCTCCAGCAGACGCGTGCCGACACCTCGCCGCCGCTCGGTCCGATGCACGGCGATCTCCAGCTCGGCGAGATGCTCCTGCCCCGCCTTGGCGAACAGCCGCAGAAAGGCGGACGCGACCGGCGCCCCCTCGTCGTCGGACGCGAGCCAGGCCAAGCGGCGGCTCGACGCGGCGGGTTGGGGGTCGGTGAGCGCGGTGATTCGGTGCGACAAGGTGTCTCCGTCACGGTTGGGATGCGAGGTGCGAGGTGAAACTCGCAGACGCTAGCCGTGACGGAGAACCACCTGCAACAGGTTTTCGTGCGGTGACGTGCCGAACGGCTGACGGCTGACACATCGCGGAGCCCTCACGTGCCGTGCCCCGTGACCTGTCGTCGTCAGCGGCGGCCCGCCTTCGACCGGTCCAGCCCCGCGACACCGAGCGCCGCGAGCCCGATCTGGATCAGCCACTCGACCCAGTCCACCCCGTCGGTGTCGGCCACGTCGAACGCGTTCGCGATCACCGAGCCTATGAGCGCGGCCACGATACCGACCGCGATCGTCCACAGAATGCCGATGCGCTGACGGCCCGGAACCACGAGCCGGCCCAGCACACCGATGATGATGCCGATCACGATGGCACTGATGATGCCCGAGATCTCCATCTCAGCCCCTCTTCGTCATACTCCTTACTGCTATGAGTGCCCCCTGAAGATGAGTGCAGTCCGGCTCGGCTCCCCTTACCTGGCGCCGTCCCGCCCCCGCCCCGGTCCGAAGGGCTACGCGATGCCGTCGGTGAGGCTCCACGTCCGCAGGGCGATCTCCCGCCCCCGTGACGTACGCAGGACGGGCTCGTCGTCGGTGAGCGTGAAACCGGTGGCCCGGGCGACGGCGGCGCTGGCCGTGTTGGCCTCCTCGATGCACAGCACCACGCGCCGCGCTCCCGTGTGGCGCACGGCGTAGGAGGAGAGGAGACGCACAGCCCGGGAGGCCAGGCCGCGGCCCCGGTAGGCGGCTCCGACACCGTAGGCGATCTCTACGTCCCGCTCGTCGGTCTTGTTGCGGAACAGGAGTACCTCACCCTGGGGCCGGACACCGTCCGTGGTGATCGCGAGCTGTACCTTGCGCCCCTCCGCCCGTGCCTCACGGGCCTCGGTGAGGTAGACCTGAGCGGCCATCGTGTCGAACGGCGAGGCCACCGGTGTCCAGCGGGCGATCTCCGGGTCGTCGTACAGCTCGACCAGGGCGGGAATGTCGTCCTCGGACCATTCGCGCAGGTGGATTCCTTCTCCTTCGAGCCGCAGGTGCGCAGGCAGGGCGAGTGTCAACGGGCTGTCCATGAGGCGATCCTGCCCCGAGCGCGGGCGGGCGGCCAAGGGCGCTGTGAGCGTCACTCACCGCACGCCGGAGCGACCCAGGTCGGCGAGTTCCTGGGCGGGGGCGGCCGCGCAGCGCACGGCCTCGCGGATCACCGTCACCGGATCGTCCTGGTGGTAGATCCTCTCGGACGGTTCGATGCCGTCGAGGAACTCCTGGTAGCGCACCGCGTACGCGAGATGGGCGAGCGGTTCGGCGATCGCCAGGGCACGCGCCGGATCGCTGTCCGGGACCTGCTCCAGCCATGCGTCGGCCCAGGCACGGGCGGTACTGGCGCGCAGGGCCTCGGGAAGGAAGGACAGAACGCGCAGACCGTCCAGGACCGGGTTGCCCCAGTGCGCGTCGGCGAAGTCGACCACCGTCGGCGGTCCGCCGTCGCTGCGCCAGTTGCCGGGATGGAAGTCGCCGTGCACGACCGTGTCCGGCAGACCGCACTCGTCGAGCAGCCGCCAACGGTCCGTCAACTCCCGTGTGATGCCCAGCTCCTGGGCGGTGAGCTCGCCGGAAACAGGACCGTCGAGCAACTCAAGGACCCGTTCTGGGAAGACGGACGTACGACGGTCGGGGAGGCTGGAAGGCCGTTCTTCGGGCCGTACGGCGAGGGCTGCCTGCGCGGCGACGAAGCGGTGGACTCCGGAGGCGGCGGTCTCCGCCGACGCCTGCCAGCAGTCCTCGCCGGGGATGTGCTCCATCAGGACGCGTCGGTCGGCGGAGCCGAGGACCGTCGGGACCAGCCCCGGATCGACGCGGGCGAACGCGGCGATGACCTCCGCCTCGTCCGACGCGAAGTGCGGCGTGGCCTTGAGCCAGACCGGTCCCCGGTCGGTGGGCAGCCGGAAGAGCCCGGCCAGGTTCCAGGTGCGGCGCTGCTCGACCGGCCCGGTCATGGGCCGCCCACCCGCGGCGAGTGTGTCCGCCGACCAGTCGAGCAGCTCCCGAAGCCCGTCGACGCGCGCCCACGACGCCCGCAGCGGCTCGTGCCCGTTCAACAGCCCGGGGTCCGCGGGGAGCTGGAGGAGGACACGAGGGCGCTCCAACGCCTCGACGTGGTACGTCACATGACCGTCCCGCCCACCCTCCCCACCGTCCACGGACAGCAGACGCAACACCAATACCCGTACGCCAAGGGCCTGTTGGAGTCGCTGGACGACCGGTTCGACCTCGGCCCACCACGGCACGTCGACGGCGAAGGGGCCGGCGACACCGAGGAAGTCCTCACCCGACGTCACCCACGCGCTGAAAGTTCGGCTCACCGCGACAGTGTGAGCGAGCCGACCGCGTGCGGCCAGCGAATATTGTGCCGGGGCCGGATGACGGGTCAGACAGTGACGAGTACTCGCGACAGAAGTGGTGTCTCTTGGACGGTGAGTCGGTCCTCGCCGGTGGCTTCATCAACCCGGTCGTCCCGGTCGTCCCGGTCGTCCGGGTCGGACAGATGGCGCGGCGCCCGCCCTCGGCGCGCTCCGGCTTCGCACGCGGCAGGAGCGCCCAGGGTGACTCGGCGATGGTCGGTCTCCGTGACCGGGGTGTGGTCGGCGAGGTGCGCCGCGCTCATCGGTGAGTGGCCGCGCAGCGGCGGGAGTTGGCCGGCTGGGGCCGCCCGCACAAGCCCCGGATGCGGGCGGCCTCGGCCGGTGAATCAGGCGGGGCTTCCCGGCGCGACCGGCGCTTGGAGGTCACCGGAGTGCTGTATGTCCGGTGTCGCGTTGTCCGACGCGTCCGACGTGCCTGGGTTCGGCTGGTCCGTGTTGTCCGGCTGCGAGGCCGCGTCCGGGTCCGGTGCGGGGGTGTCCTCGACCCAGGAGGTCAGCTGTCCGTCGGGCTGGAGGGTGACGTGCAGACCGTTGTTCTCGCCGTACGCGGCCGAGCCCTTGGCGACGAGAGTGTCGATCTTCGTGCCGCCCGTGTAGACATCGGCCTCGTAGTGGCCGGCCGAGAGCTTGTAGACCTTGGCCGTCGAGGTGTTGTCGGCCAGCGTCGCGGAGGCGACCAGGGTGCGCTTGACGACCGGCTTCGGCTTGGGCTTCGGCTTGGCCTTCTCGACCCATGAGGTGACCTTGCCGGTCGGCTGGAGGGTGACGTGCAGACCGTTGTTCTGGCCGTACGCCGCCTTGCCGGCCGCGACGAGCGTCCCGTACTTGACGCCCTTGGCCGAGATCTCGGCCTGGTAGCGGTTCTTGCCGGTCTTGTAGACCTTCGCCCGGGAGACCTTGTCCGCGAGCTTCACCGTCTTTACGTAGACCCGCTTCGCCTTCGAATGGGCGACGCCGTGCGACGCCAGGGCGACTGTCTCCGTCGTCGGCGCGGAGAGGGCGAGGGCGCCGGAGGCTGACAGTCCCAGGGCGGCCGACAGTCCCAGCGTGGCGGTGACGCCGGTGGCGACGAGAGCGGTACGCAGAGCGTGCGGAGTGCGCATGGCGGTGCTGTTCCTTCGGAGGGGAGGGGGCCGGGGGAGGCGCCGTCCGTTCGGTGACGACGCATTCGACGTTACGGACCGTGCATCAAGGTTTCCCATAGGCCATGTAACAGGCATCCTGCGCATTGCGTACGAAAGCATTGATAATTTGCAGCTCAACAACCCCGCCTTGTCTCCTCGGGCTCCTTGGCGATTGACATGCAAGCAATTGCCTGCATAACGTTGAGTGTGCGATCAGAGGAGGAAGCGAACCGGTGACAGAGCCAGAGCCACAGCCGGACAGGGACCCGGAAACGGACCAGGTCTTCAAGGCGCTGGCCGACGGGACGCGCAGACGGCTGCTCGACAGGCTGCACGAGCACAACGGGCAGACGCTGGGGGAGTTGTGCGAGCGCATCGACATGACCCGCCAGTCGGTGACGCAGCACCTGGCCGTCCTGGAGGCCGCCAACCTGGTCAGCACGGTGCGGCGGGGGCGGGAAAAGCTGCACTACCTCAACCCCGTACCGCTTCACGAGATCCAGGAGCGGTGGATCGACAAGTTCGAGCGCCCGCGCCTGCGCGCGCTCAGTGCACTCAAGCGACGAGCCGAGGAAGACATGACCGACAAGCCGACATTCGTGTATGTCACCTACATCGCCAGCACGCCCGAGAAGGTCTGGGACGCGCTCACCGACGCCGACCTCACCGCCACCTACTGGGGCCACAGCAACGTCTCCGAGGACTGGCGCCCCGGCTCCCGGTGGGAGCACCGCCGTACGGACGGGTCTGGCATCGCCGACGTGGTCGGTGCCGTCGTGGAGAGCGAGCGGCCCACCCGGCTGGTGACCACCTGGGCCGCGCCCGAGGACGAGGGCCAGGAGGACAAGTACTCCCGAGTCACCTACGACATCCAGCCGCACGGCGGGATCGTCCGGCTGACCGTCACGCACGAGGACCTGGCCGACGAGACGGAGAAGGCGGAGGTGTCCTCCGGCTGGCCGGCCGTCCTGGCCAACCTGAAGTCGCTCCTCGAGACCGGCAGCCCGCTGCCTCAGGAGCCGTGGCTGGTGCCGGAACGCTGAGTCCCCGCACCCGTGCGTCGGCCGGCCCGCGACGTGAGCGCGCGGACCGGCCGGCGGTCCTCATCCGTTACAGACGTCCTGCTACGTCTGTGGTGTGCTCTTGCTCTTCGCGGACGTGGCCGCGCAGACGAACCCCAGCACCACGGCGAGAGCGCCGATGATGATGTTGTTCACGACGACACCCGCGTCCGGGCTCTCGCCGACGATCCACGGCGAGATGATCAGCCACGTACCCATGGCGCACATGGCCCAGCTCAGGCCGTACATTCGCGTCGGGGTGGTGGTGAATCCGAGTGCCAGCACGCCTATCGCGATGCCCATGATGAGGTTGTGGGTCACGAGTGCGGGCTGGCTTGTCGTGTAGTGGAGAATCCACGGGGAGGTGGCGCAGTACAGACCGAGCAGGAACACCGGTCCGTCCACGAGCGCCACATCGCGACCACCGACCATGCGGGCGTAACGATCCCGCATTTCGGTTACATCAGGGTGGCTGGTGATGTCGCCCCTGGTGTGTGAGACGTCGGCCATGACTCGTCTCCTTTGTTCTCTGCAGGCCCAACCGCTCTGGTGCGGTATGCGGTAAGCGCCGCGTATATACATTCTGCGCTTATTTCTTCTTTATGTGTAGAGGTCGGCGGGTCGGCAGGGGCGGGAGTGGCCGGCCGCCGGACCCATAGCGACGCTCAGTGTCTATTCGGTGACTCGCCGACATCCTGCCTGGCAAGCTGACCGTGCGGCTCCGTGGCGCGGTCGCTCCGCGCCCCGGAAAATCGCTGTACGCCGCTGCCTCCCGGGTGATGACCTTGTGCGAGCCGCCCGGCTCGCACAACGAAGCGCGCGCGGAGGCAAGGGAGGGGGACTGCTGTGACCACCACGAACATCCTGCTGTCCGGCATCGTCGGCTCCACCGCCTACGGCCTGGCCCACGAAGGCTCGGACGTGGACCGGCTCGGCATGTTCGCCGCCCCCACCGAAGACCTCCACGGCCTGCACCGGCCGAAGGAGTCCCACGTCACGACCGCCCCCGACAGCACGCTCCACGAAGCGGCCAAGTGGTGCCGACTCGCCCTGAGCGGCAACCCCACGGTCATGGAACTGGTGTGGCTGCCCGACGAGTTGTACGAGGTCCGCACACCGCTCGGCGACGAACTGATCGGCCTGCGCACGACGTTGCTCTCCGCGAAGCGGGTCCGTGACGCCTATCTCGGTTACGCCACCCAGCAGTTCAAGCGGCTCTACGACCGCGGTGACGGCTCCTTCTCCGCCGACACCCGCAAGCGGAGCGCCAAGCACGCACGCCATCTGCGCCGGCTGTGCCATCAGGGCTACGAGCTGTACGCCACCGGACGCGTCAGCATCCGCGTCGAGGACCCGGAGGAGTACCACCGCTTCGGCGAACAGGTGGCAGCCGACGCGATGGCCGCGCTGCCCCTGCTCAAGCGGTACGAGGCGGCCTTCGACGAGACACGCAGCGTCCTGCCGGAAGAGCCCGACGAGGCGCCCGTCGAGGCGTGGCTGCGCAGGGTCCGGGCGCACTACTACACATACGCGTCGGCAGGAGGGCGGCCGTGACCGCCACCGGGCAGACGGCTGGAAGGAGCCGTCCGGGCGGTAGAAGAATTCCCGTGGTGTCGTGATGTCCGGTGTCGATCCGGCGGTCTCTCCTTCGTGTAGGTAGTGAGAGACCGGCACGACGCCCCAGGAGGACACCTCATGAAGTACTACCTGTTCAGTGTGATGCAGCCGGTGGGGGAGCCGCCCGAGCCCGCTGTGCTGGCGGAGATCGGTCGCAACCTCGACACCTTCCACCAGGAGCTGCGGGCCGCCGGAGCGTGGGTCTTCGCCGGGGGACTGCACGGACCGGACTCGGCCACCGTGCTGCGGCCGGACGACGGCGACGTCCTGATCACCGACGGCCCGTACACGGAGAGCAAGGAGTGCCTCGGCGGAATCTGCCTGATCAAGGCACCGGACCTCGACGCGGCGCTCGAATGGGGCCGCAAGGCGGCACTGGCGACCACCCTGCCCATCGAGGTGCGGCCCTTCATGGGCGAGGCCGAGGACTGACGCAGGCCGCCGCTGCCGCGTGGGGAGGACGAAGACCGATGGAGACCACCGCCGCCGCGGAGATCGAGAAGGTGTTCCGCGCGGAGTACGGCCGCGCGGTCGCCGTCCTCGTCCGCTTCCTCGGCGACATCGACCTCGCCGAGGAAGCGGTCCAGGAGGCGTTCACGACGGCCCTGCGGCGCTGGCCGGAGGAGGGCGTGCCCCCGAGCCCGGCCGGCTGGATCATCACGACCGCCCGCAACCGGGCGATCGACCGGCTGCGCCGCGAGTCGTCGCGTGCCGACCGGCACGCCGAGGCCGCCCTGCTGTACGCCCCCGACGACGCGCCCGCCGAGGAGGGACCCGTGCGCGACGACCGGCTCCGCCTGATCTTCACATGCTGCCACCCCGCGCTCGCCACCCAGGCCCAGGTGGCGCTGACCCTGCGGCTCCTCGGCGGCCTGACCACGGCACAGATCGCGCGCGCCTTCCTCGTGCCGGAACTCACCATGGCCCAGCGCCTCGTACGGGCCAAGGCCAAGATCCGCGATGCCCGCATCCCGTACCGGATCCCGCGCGACGCCGACCTCCCGGACCGTCTGCGGGGTGTGCTGGCCGTCGTCTACCTGATCTTCAACGAGGGGTACGGAGGCCGGGAGGACCTGTGCGCGGAGGCCGTACGCCTCGGCCGTCTGCTGACCGACCTGATGCCGGACGAACCGGAGGCCACCGGCCTGCTCGCGCTCATGCTCCTCGTCGAGGCACGACGCCCCGCCCGCGAGACGCCGGACGGCGAACTGGTCGTGCTGGCCGAGCAGGACCGCAGCCGATGGAACCGCGACCTGATCACCGAGGGCCAGACCCTCGTACGCCGCTGTCTGCGCCGCAACCGACCGGGGCCCTACCAGATCCAGGCCGCCATCAACGCGGTGCACAGCGACGCGCCGACCGCCGAAGCCACCGACTGGGCCCAGATCCGCCAGCTCTACGACCAGCTGACCGCACTCGCCCCGAGCCCGGTGGTCGCCCTCAATCGCGCGGTCGCCGTCGCCGAGACCGAGGGGCCGAAGACGGCCCTCGCCCTCCTCGAAGCGCTCGACCTGGACGGCTATCACGCGTTCCACGCCGTCCGGGCCGACCTCCTGCGCCGCCTGGGCCGCGACACGGAAGCGGTACGTGCCTACGAAGCGGCCATCGCGCTCACCGAGAACACGGCGGAGCGGGCCTACCTGGAACGCCGCCGCAAGGCACTCGTACGAAGGTGAGACCGCGAGCCCGGCCCAGTGACCGGCCGTACCCTCACAGCCCTCACACGCTGAGCGCCTCCCGCACCGCCCGCTCGGCCTCCTGGCCCCCCTCCCCGGACGACGTGACCCGTCCGGCCTCCAGGACGTAGTACCGCTGTGCCGCCCGCATCGCGAAGCCGACGTGCTGCTCGACCAGGAGCACGGAGAGCCCGCCGCGGGCGGCCAGCGCGAGGATCGTCTCTTCGATCTCGGCCACGACCGAGGGCTGGATACCCTCGGTCGGCTCGTCCAGGAGAAGAATCCGAGGGTCCGTCACCAGGGCGCGGGCGATGGCGAGTTGCTGCCGCTGGCCGCCCGAGAGCAGTCCCGCCCGCCGGTTCGACAGGGTCCGCAGGGCCGGGAACAGGTCCAGCGCCTCGGCGATCGCCGCCTTGCCGCGCCTCCGGCCGTCCGCGACCAGTTGGAGGTTCTCCGCCGTCGTGAGATGGGGGAAGGCCTGCTGGCCCTGTGGCACGTACGCCATGCCGTGCGTCACGCGCTCGTGGGGCTTGCGACGCGTGATGTCCTCGCCGTCGAGACGAATCGCGCCGCTCGACGGGGTGAGCAGTCCGACGGCCGCTCGCAGCAGCGTGCTCTTGCCCGCGCCGTTGTGCCCGAGCACCGCGGCGACGCCGTCGTCCGGTACCTCGACGGAGACTCCGTGCAGGACAAGGCTGCGGTGGTAGCCGACCCGGATGTCGTCGATCTCCAGCTTCATGTCCGCCTCACGCCTCCGGCTCGGCCAGTATCAACTCGGCGTCCTGGACGGCCGCATGCCCGAGGTACACCGCCTGCACCTTGGGGTCCGCCTGCACCTCGGTCACCGTCCCCTCGCTCAGCACCTTGCCCGCGTGCAGCACGCTCACGCTGCGCGCGAAGGACCGCATGAAGTCCATGTCGTGCTCGATGACGACCACGGTCCGATCCTCGCTGATGCGCTCCAACAGCTCGCCCGTGGCCTGCCGTTCGTCGTGGCTCATCCCGGCGACCGGCTCGTCGAGCAGCAGCAGCCGTACGTCCTGCACGAGCAGCATGCCGATCTCCAGCCACTGCTTCTGCCCGTGGGCGAGCGTCCCGGCGGGGCTGTCGGCCAACTCCGCGAGCCCGACCGTTTCCAGGGCGCGCCCGACGGACTCCGGGACGCCCTTGCGGCGCCGCAGCATCGTGAGCATGCCGCGCCCGGCGCCGGCCGCGATGTCCAGGTTCTGCAGGACCGTCAACTCCTCGAAGACGGTGGCTGTTTGGAACGTACGGCCGATCCCCGACCGGGCGATGTTGTGCACGCTCCGCCCTAGCAGCTCGTCACCTCCGAAGAGCACGGAACCCTCCGCCTTCACCAGGCCGGTGACGGCGTCGACGAGTGTCGTCTTGCCCGCGCCGTTGGGCCCGATGAGGAAACGCAGATCGCCGGGCCGCACGTCGAGGTCCACACCGTCGACGGCGGTGAACCCGTCGAAGGACACCCGCAGTTGGCGTATCTCAAGGCCTGACAGCTCACTCATGCTGCTTCTCCAAGAGGAAGGGCGGGTGACGGTTCTCCGCCGGCGCGCGCCGCCCTGCGCCGCCGTACGATCCCCACCAGCGAGGCGAGACCGCCCGGCAGGAACGCCAGGGCCACGATGAACAGCAGCCCCTGGAAGTACGTCCAGGCCGCCGGGAACTCCTCCGAAAGGGCCGTCTTCGCCCAAGCGACGCCAACGGCGCCGAGCACGGCGCCCACCAGGCTCGCCCGGCCGCCGACCGCGGCGCCGATGACGAACTCGATCGACGGCACGATGCCGATCATCGCGGGGGAGATGATGCCGACCGCGGGCACGAACAGGGCGCCCGCGAGCCCGGCCATGCCGGCCGCCACGACGTACGCGACGAGCTTCACGTTCGCCGGGTTGTAGCCGAGGAAGCGCACCCGCTCCTCCGAGTCCCGTACGGCGACGAGGAGTTCGCCGTACCGGCTGTGGATCAGCTGCCGGGCGAGGGCGATCAGGAGCAGCAGGGCCGCGGCGATGACGAAGTACACCATCCGCTGGTTGACCGGATCGTTGAGGTCGTAGCCGAAGAAGCCCTGGATGTCGGTGAGTCCGTTGGTGCCGCCGGTCGTGGCCTGCTGGCCGATCAGCCAGATCGCGAAGGCCGCTGTGAGCGCCTGGCTGAGGATCGCGAAGTACGCGCCCTTGACCCGCCGGCGGAAGATGAACGAGCCGAGGATCGCGGCGACGGCCATCGGCAGCAGCACGGTCGCGGCGAGGGCGAACAGCGGGTTCTCGAACGGCCGCCACCACCACGGGAGTTCGGTGGCGGTGCCGTACAACTGCATGAAGTCGGGCAGGTTGCCCGGACCCGCGTCGGCGATCTTCAGGTGCATCGCCATGGCGTAGCCGCCGAGCCCGAAGAACACGCCCTGCCCGAGCGTGAGCAGTCCGCCACGGCCCCAGGCCAGACAGATGCCGACGGCGACCATCGCGGTGCACAGGTACTTGGCGAGCAGCCCCAGCCGGAAGTCGGAGAGCGCCAGCGGGGCAAGGGCGAACAGGGCCACGGCGGCCGCGGCGAATCCGGCCGCGGCCCGGGCCGAACATCCCTTGAGAACAGGCGACTTGACCACCCACTCTGCGACGACGGTGGTTCCTTTGGGTGCGGTGGGTTCGGTCATACGAGGCTCCGTGTGCGCAGCGTGTACAGCCCCTGGGGCCGCCACTGGAGGAACGCGACGATCGCCACGAGGACGAGCACCTTCGCGACGCTGACGGTGGTCGAGTACTCGAGGACGGACTGCAGGACGCCCAGCACGAAGGCGACGATCACCGTTCCCTTGAGCTGCCCGATGCCGCCGACCACGATCACCAGGAACGCGTCGATGATGATGTTGGTGCCCATCGTGGGACCGATCGGACCCACCAGCGTCAGCGCGACGCCCGCGACTCCGGCGAGCCCGGACCCGATGAAGAACGCGGTCCGGTCCACGCGTTCGGTGGAGATGCCGGACACCTCGGCCAGATCGCGGTTCTGCACGACGCCCCGGATCCGGCGACCCAGCGAGGTCATCCGCAGGGTCAGCGACAGCGCGACGACGGCCGCGATCGCCAACCCCAGAATGAACAGGCGGCTGTTGGCGAAGGTCAGCGGATCGTCGCCGCCGATGATGGTGATGTTCCCGGTGAGCAGGTCGGGCGCGCGCGTCTGCACGTTCGGCGCGCCGAAGATGTCCCGGGCGAGCTGTTGGAGCATCAGCGAGACACCCCAGGTCACGAGCAAGGTGTCGAGCGGGCGCAGATACAGGCGGCGGATGAGCAGCCACTCCAGCAGCGCGCCGAGTGCGCCCGCCACCAGAAAGGCGACGGGCAGCGCCACGAGCAGCGACAGGCCCGCGCCGGAGATGGACTTCTGCAGGACGTACGTCGTGTAGGCGCCGGCCATGATGAACTCGCCGTGGGCCATGTTGATGACGTTCATCTGGCCGAAGGTGAGGGAGAGACCGAGCGCGATGAGCAGCAGGACGGCACCGATGCTGATGCCGGTGAAGGTCTGACCGAGGATCACGGTCATGCGGCGGCTCCGGGGAGGCGGGACGCGGGGCCGACCCTCGTTGCCGAGAAGGCCGGCCCCTGCGTGACGGTCGGTCAGGAGAGGCCGGAGGCCCAGGAGTAGCCCTTCAGGTACGGGTCCGGCTTGATCGCCTTGCCGGAGTCCCACACCTGCTCGATCAGCCCGTCGGAGCCGATCTTGCCGATCCGGGCCGTCTTGTAGATGTGCTGGCTCGCGCCGTCGACGGTGACCTTGCCCTCGGGAGCGTCGAAGGTGATGCCGTCCGAGGCCGCCTTCACCTTCTCCGGGTCGAAGGACTTGGCCTTCTCGACCATCGCCTTCCACAGGTAGACCGAGGTGTACGCGGCCTCCATCGGGTCACTGGTCGGCTTGTCCTGGCCGTACTTGGCCTTGTACGCCTTCACGAACTCGGTGTTCGCCTCGCCCGTGGTCGTCTGGTAGTAGTTCCAGGCCGTCAACTGGCCGGCCAGGTACTGCGATCCGATCGACTTGACCTCTTCCTCGGCGATCGACACCGAGACGACCGGCATGCTCTTGGCGGTCAGGCCCGCGGACTTGTACTCCTTGAAGAAGGCCACGTTCGAGTCGCCGTTGAGGGTGTTGAAGACCGCGTCGGCCTTCGACGCCTTCACCTTGTTGGCGATCGTGCTGAACTCCGTGGACCCCAGCGGCGCGTAGTCCTCGCCGAGCACCTTCATGCCATTGGCCTTCGCGTACGCCTTGATGATCTTGTTGGCGGTGCGCGGGAAGACATAGTCGCTGCCGACGAGGTAAATGCTCTTCTTGCCCTCGCTCTTGAGGTAGTCGAGCGCCGGGACGATCTGCTGGTTGGTGGTGGCACCCGTGTAGAAGATGTACGGAGACTCCTCGAGTCCCTCGTACTGCACGGGATAGAACAGCAGGGACTTGTTCTTCTCGAATACGGGCTTCACGGCCTTGCGGCTCGCCGAGGTCCAGCAGCCGAAGGTGGCCACGACCCGGTCCTCCTTGATGAGCTTGTTGGCCTTCTCGGCGAACGTCGGCCAGTCGGAGGCGCCGTCCTCACTGATCGGTTTGATCTTCTTGCCGAGCACTCCGCCCGAGGCGTTGATCTCCTCGATCGCCAGTTTCAGCGAGTCGCGTACGGTCACCTCGCTGATCGCCATGGTGCCGGACAGCGAGTTGAGCAGGCCGACCTTGACGGTGTCGCCGCTCGTGTCCGCCTTCGCGGCCTTGTCGGACGAGCCGCCCGCGGCGTCGGTCTTGGCGCCGCACGCGGAGAGCGCGACGACGGCGGCGAGCGCGGCGGCGCCCGCCGTCACCCGGCGTCGGGAAAACCTGGACCCCTTGAAACTGCTGAATCCGCTGGAACCGCTGGACAAATGAACCCCCTCGGGCTGGGAGGACGACCTCCTCCTGAAGTGCGGTCCACAGCCTCAAGTCATCCTGTTTCCACGGCGTTTCGCGATACTTTCCCGGCGGTATCTTCCGGCTCTCAGCGGGCAACAAAAAATGCCCGGGGCGGAATTCTGTCCATGAATTCACAGTTCGCCCGAGGCATTCTAATTACTTCCTGTAGGAAGTATCTTCGCGGGAGCGGGAACATGTCAAGGCCGGGTTTCGTGAAGATCCAGCTGGGTCACGACGTCGAAGTCCACACCGTCCGCCCGTGCCAGATAGATCCGCTGGCGCACGTGGCTGCCGCGCAGGTGAAGCAGCCCGCGCGGGCCCTCGTAGGAGACGGAGTCCGCCGCCGCGCCGATCGCGGAGACATCGAGGGTCCTGGCCCGGTCGATGAGCGCGGCGAGCAACAGCACGCCCTCGTAGCAGGATTCGCCGAGGCTGCCGAGGACCGGCGCCTCGACTCCGTACCGCCCGGCGTACTGGCCGTGGAAGTCGAGCGTGTCCTGATTGGCGAGGGAGGCGAAGAACCCGGCCGTGCTGTAGAGGCCGGCGGTGGCCGTGGGGCCACTGGCCATCAGCATGTTCTCGTCCATCAGGGTGCTCAGTCGCAGACACCGCTCGTCGAGGCCGGAGGCGGCGAACGCCCGATTGAAGCGCACCGCGTCACTGCCCACGAGCAGCATCAGCACGGCGTCCGCCTCCGACCGTTCGATCCGCCGCAGCACCGCGTCGAAGTCATGGGTGCCGAGCGGTAGATACGCCTCCGCCCGGATATCGCCGCCCGACTCGCGCGCATACCGGTGTGCCGCCCTGGCCGTACGGCGCGGCCACACATAGTCGTTGCCCACGACGAACCAGCGGCGCACCCGGTGCTCACGGGCCAACAGGCGCATGGCGGGCCGCAGTTGGTCGTCCGGAGTCTCGCTGGTGAGGAAGACCCCTGCCGTGTGCTCGCCACCCTCGTACAGCGCCGTATACACGTAGGGCACCCGATGGGCGATCCGCGGGGCCAGCGCCTGGCGTACGGACGAGATGTGCCAGCCGGTGACGCCCTGCACGATGCCGAGGTCCACCAGTGCCTCGACGTTCTCGGCGATCTGCCGCGGGTCGGCGCCGCCGTCGACCGGCAGCAGCCGCAGCTCCTTGCCGAGCACCCCGCCCGAGCGGTTGACCTCCTCCGCGGCGAGCCGCGCGCACAACTCGCAGGTGGGCCCGAAGATTCCTGCGGCGCCCTGCATGGGAAACACCAGCGCCACGCTGACGACCGAGTCGTCGGCCGTGAACCAGTCGAGCGGATGCGGGTCGAGCCGGACCATGAGGGCATGATTCCGGGAACGCCCGGTGAACTCCAATCCGTCTCGGGGTGCGGTCCGCGCGTGCGGCGGCAGATCTCGGGATGCGGGGCGCGCCTGCGGCGGCAGTTGTGGGAGATCCTTGTGGGAAGCGGGACTTGTACGATGTCCTGACCCCCGGGAACGAGGAGAAGGATGCCGACCCCACCTCCGCGTCGGTCTCAGGACCTCATGCATCTCCTGGCGCGGGCCGAGCGACTGGCCGCGCGCCGGCTCCAGGCCGCCCTGGAGGAGCACGACTGCTCGCTCGACGCCTGGCGCGTACTCTCCCTGCTCTCCGACGGCGCGGGCCACCCGATGACGGCGGTCGCCGAAGCGGCGTTCCTGCCACCCGCGACCCTCACCAAGCTGGTCGACCACCTCGTCGACCAGAACCTGGTCTACCGGCGCGTCGACCCCCTCGACCGGCGACGCATCCTCGCCCACCTCACCCCGCGCGGCGAGACCTACTGGCGTCGCGTCGACCGCGAGGTCCGCACCCAGTGGCCCGTCCTGAGCGAGGGCGACGACGATCTCCTGCGCGGACTGCTGCACCGGCTGGTGGACACGCTCGACGGGGCGTCGGCGGAATCCTCCGTGTGAGTGATCGCGGAGTTCTCGGCCTGATACGAGGCCCACGGGCAAGGATGTCGCGCGGCGCGGAATTCGTGATGCCGTATAAATGGTTGGCATATACATCGAGCTTGCGGCTCGATGCACCGTACGCGGGCGACCAGCCCGCCCCGACCAGCGAGGCACCGTGAACCAGCCCACCCCCGAGCAGCCCGCCGACGTCGTGGCCAGGCTGCGCGCCACCTTCCGCTCCGGCCGCACCAAGCCCGTCGAGTGGCGCACGACCCAGCTGCACCGCCTGCGCGAGATGCTCACCTCACACGGCGAGGACCTCGCCGCGGCCCTCCGTGCCGACCTGGGCAAGAGCTACACCGAGGCCTTCCGCACGGAGATCAACTTCGTCGTACGGGAGATCGACCACACCCTGGAGCACCTCGACGGCTGGCTGCGCCCCGAGCCCGCTCCCGTCCCCGCGCACCTCGGCGACGACGCGACGGCCTGGACCCAGTACGACCCCCTCGGCGTCGTCCTGGTCATCGCCCCCTGGAACTACCCTGCGCAGCTCCTGCTCGCGCCGATGGTCGGTGCGCTCGCCGCGGGCAACGCGGTGGTCGCCAAGCCCAGCGAGCTGGCTCCGGCCACCTCCGCGATCCTTGCGCGGCTACTGCCGCGGTACCTCGACAGCGACGCGGTCGCCGTCGTCGAGGGAGGCATCCCCGAGACCACGGCCCTGCTCGCCGAGCGCTTCGACCACATCTTCTACACGGGCAACGGCACCGTCGGCCGCATCGTCATGACAGCCGCCGCGCAGCACCTCACGCCGGTCACCCTCGAACTCGGCGGCAAGTCCCCGGCGTTCGTCGACCGGGATGCCGCCCTGTCCGTCGTCGCCGACCGGCTCGCCCGCGGCAAGTTCCTCAACGCCGGGCAGACCTGCGTCGCGCCCGACTACGTACTGACCGACCCGGAGACGGCCCGCGCCCTGGAGCCCGCACTGGCCAAGGCTGTCGAGACGCTGTACGGATCCGACGCGGCGACCTCCGCCGAGTACGGCCGGATCGTCAACGAGCGGCACTTCGACCGGCTCAGCGGGCTGCTCGGCTCCGGCCGTGTCGTGGTCGGCGGCGACAGCGACCGCGCCACGAAGTACATCGCGCCGACCGTCCTGGCCGACGTCGACCCCGCTTCGCCGGTCATGCGAGAGGAGATCTTCGGCCCGGTCCTGCCGATCGTGACGGTGTCCGGCCTGGACGAGGCCGTCGACTTCATCAACGACCGCGACAAGCCGCTCGCCCTGTACGTCTTCACCGAGTCGGACACCACCCGGCAGCGCCTGGCCGCCGAAACGTCCTCCGGCGGCCTCGGCTTCGGCATGCCGCTCGCTCATCTCACCGTCTCCGACCTGCCGTTCGGCGGGGTCGGCGAGAGCGGCATGGGCAACTACCACGGCCGCTACTCGATCGAGACGTTCAGCCACCGCAAGGCGGTGCTGGAGAAGCCGCTGAGCTGAACCGGGCGCCCCGCACAGGATTCCTGGACTACGCACAGGCTTCGCGTGTCGTCGCCGGACTGGCCGTCCCGCGCCCGCCTGCGCGACAGGAGGCACCCGTCAAGGCACTGCTCCAGGATCTCCCGGTCCGGGCACGGCAGCTCGCTTCTCGACGTGCCGGTGACGGTTTGTCAGCGGCCCACCAGCAGCAGGCCATGGAAAACACTGCCGGGAACCGGCAATGCGTGGGCGTGGTCCGGCCGTGCACCATGGCTCGCGGGGAGCACAACGGAAGGTTCCGGTGCCGGACACCGGTGGGTGTTCGCGCCGGGGCCGGAAGGGTTGTGCGCCGTCCGGTGCGCACCGCGTGCAGGAGGGGGGCTGGGACATGCGGACGTTTCTCGTGGCCGCAACCGGCCTGCCCACCATCCTGTTCACGGCCGCCCTTGTCGTGGTCGTGTGCTTTTGGCTTCTGGTCGCTGTCGGGGTCGCCGGGACCGACAGCTTCAACACCGACGTGGAGCTGGACACCTGGGGCATGGGAGGGGTGCCGGTGACGGTCGCGTTCTCGCTGCTGACGGCACTCGCCTGGCTCTTCGGCCTGGGCGCGGCGATCCTGCTGGGCGCGTTCGTTCCCGAAGGGATCACTGGAGGTCTGCTGCGCCTGGCGACGCCGTTCGGGGCGCTGCTCGCCGCCTGGGGGCTGACCCGCCTGTTCGTACGGCCGCTGCACCGCCTCTTCCGCGATGAACCCGCGCCGCCCCGGCCCGCGGAGACCGACCCCGGCCACCTAGTGCCCAAGCCCACGGCCCGCCACCCGGCCCGTGGGGCCTCAGCCCCCGGAGGGAAGTGAGGTGCCCGGACCGCCGTCACTTGGTGTTGATCGTTCCCGTAGCACTCAGCAGTTCGTGGAGCAGGTGCGAGGCGGTGATCACACCCAGCAGGTGCGTGCCGTCCTTGGCCCGCTCCGCCACCGCCACCAGTGGGCTGCGCACCTGTGCCATCAGTGCGGCCACCTCGAGCGCGGTGTCGTCGGGGTCGGCGATCGGCGGCGGGGTCGCCTTGCTGGAGAGGCAGTCGCCGACGCGGCGCCCGGCCAGCGCCTGGCAGAGCCGGTCGGCGTGCTTCTCGTCGACGACCGCGGCGAGCGTGGGGTCCTCGATCACGTAGGCGGGTACCAGCACCTTGATCATTTGGGAGGCGGGCAGGATCGCCTTCGGCTCGCCCTGCTCGTCGAGCACCAGCAGTCCGGGCAGCTTGTGTTCGGCCATGAGCCGGGCTGCTTCCAGGGCGTCGGTGTCGACGCTCACCGTTTCGTATCCGACCGCCAGGTCACGTGCGCGCACGACCGGCTCCTCATCTGCTGGAAACGTTCCTGTCCTCAGCGTCGTATGCATTCGGGACGCGGGCCAGGTCATTGACACGAAACTTACGCCGCGTCTCCCGCGGGTGCCGTGAGACGACCGCCATGCAGGTGTGCGCCGGGCTGGTGACGAGGCCGGAGCGAGTGAAGGCACGATCACACTGCCCGTCATGTCCTGGTCACGTGAGGGCGAAGTAGCGCAGCCATACGTATCCGGCGGAGATGGCCACCGTGATGGCGGTGACGACGAGGCCGTACTTGGTGAACTGCCAGNGAGGGCGAAGTAGCGCAGCCATACGTATCCGGCGGAGATGGCCACCGTGATGGCGGTGACGACGAGGCCGTACTTGGTGAACTGCCAGAAGGAGATGGGCTGGCGGTTGCGCTCGGCGATGCCGAGGACCACGACGTTCGCGGAGGCGCCGATGGCGGTGGCGTTGCCGCCGAGGTCGGCGCCGATGGCGAGGGCCCACCACATGACGTGGTCGCCGGAGCCGCCCATCGCCTCGACAAGGTCGCTGGTGATCGGGGCCATGGTGGCGACGTAGGGGATGTTGTCGACGATGCCGGACAGCACGGCGGAGGCGTTGAGCAGCAGCATCGAGCCACCGAGTTCGTTGTCGCCGATCGCGTCGGCGAGGGCGGTGGAGACCTCGCCGATGACGCCGGTCTCGATCAGTCCGCCGATCATGATGAACAGGCCGGCGAAGAAGGCCAGGGTGGGCCATTCGACCTCGCCGAGTACTTCGCCGGTCTCCGCGGTGGAGACGGCGATGAGCAGGCCCGCGCCCAATAGGGCGACCACGCTCGGCTCGTAGTGCAGGACCGGGTGGAGCACGAAGCCGACGACGACCAGGGTGAGTACCACGAGGCCCTGGACGAGCATCCGCGGGTGCTTGATGGCCTCGCGCTCCTCCAGCGCCATGATCTCCTCGGCGCGCGCCTCGTCGTAGACGAACGTCTTGCGGAACAGGAAGCGGCACAGCGCGATCAGCACCACGATCAACACCGCGGACAGCGGGGCGAGATGGACCAGGAAGTCGTTGAAGGTGAGCCCGGCCCGGCTGGCGATGATGATGTTCGGCGGGTCGCCGACCAGAGTCGCCATGCCACCGACGTTGGAGGCGAAGACCTCCGCGATCAGGAACGGCGCCGCCGGGAGGGCGAGACGCTCGCAGACCAGCAGCGTGACCGGGGCGATGAGCAGCACGGTGGTGACGTTGTCGAGCAGGGCCGAGGCGAGTGCGGTGATGACGATCAGCATCACCATCACGCGAAACGGTTTGGCCTTCGCCCGCTTGACGGACCAGATGGCCAGGTACTCGAACATGCCGGTCTTCTTCAGCACGCCGACGATCATCATCATGCCCATGAGCAGGAAGATGACGTTCCAGTCGACGCCGCTGTGCTCGGAGTAGAAGGCCGATTTGTCGTCGGTGGCGCCGATCGCCAGCATCAGCGCGGCGCCGCCGAGCGCGGCCGCCACGCGGTGGATCTTCTCGCTGATGATCAGGCCGTACGTCGCCACGAAGACGACGATCGCGGCCCAGCTCTGCCAGCCGTTCACAATCCTCCGATGAGTTGTTCCATGAAGTGGACGGCCGTGATGGTGCCTACCGGCCGGACCTGGTCGTCGTCTCGTACGACGACGGCGACCAGCGGACTATGTGCACGGGCCATGAGCGCGAAGGTCTGCGGCATGCCCGCGTCGGGCCTGACGACCAGCGGCCGGCAGCGGGGCCGCCGCGTCCGTGGCGTTGTCCGTGGTCACGAACGGGTTGGACTCGGCAAGTTCACGCGCCGACATGGCCGGTCTCCTTGGTGGGGCGGGCGGTGTCCTGGTCCTGGCGGGCGGCGGGCACGTCGGCCAGGTCGTCGACGTGGAACAGGCGGGCGATCGGCACGTCGGTGCTGCTGTGCGCGATGATCGAGACGGCGATGCAGACGGCGATGAGGGTGAACGCTTCCTCGCCTTGGGGGATCCCGGCCTGCAGCACCAGCAGCCCGTACACCACCGAGGCGAAGCCCTTCGGCCCGAACCAGGCGGCGACCAGCTTTTCCTGACGGGTGAACCGGGTGCCGATCAGCGAGAGCAGCAGCGAGGCCGGGCGGATCAGGACGATGGCGAGGACGACGACGATGTAGCCGCCCACCGACAGGTCCCCGAAGAGCTGCGGGGTGAGCAGCGCGCCGAACACCAGCAGCGCCGCGAACTTCGCCAGCTCGGCCAGCGCCTCGCCCAGCGGCTCGAACGCCGTCTTCGCCTCCGGGGAGTAGGCGGTGAGGACCGCGCCCGCGGAGAACGCGGCAAGGTAGGGGTTGGCGTGGGTGAGGTGGCACACGGCGTACAGGGTCACGCCGATCGCCAGCGGCAGCAGTGGCTGCAGCTTGGGCTCGGCGCCCAGCAGCCGGAAGCGTACGAGGCCGATCACGGCCAGCGGCAGCACGATGCCGAAGACCATGCCGAGGACCAGTTCCAGCCCGATCTTCGGCAGGGAGGCCTCGGCGTGTCCGGAGGTGGGTCCGGCCGCGGCGATGAAGATCAGGACGACTGGCAGGGCGAGCCCGTCGTTGATGCCGCTCTCCACGTTCAGCAGCTGCCGCAGTTTCGCGGGGACTTCCTTGCGGCCCACGATCGCGGAGGCGAACACCGGGTCGGTCGGGGCCAGGACCGCGCCGAC
>NZ_VWMY01000189.1 GCF_008905045.1 Streptomyces albicerus | reverse complement strand
CTGTTGGAGGCGCAGGGTGAGTTTGTCCCGTTCGCCCTGCGGGAGCAGCTCCGCGACCGGCTTGCGATCGAGGCTGGGGCTGGGGCTGGGGCTGTCGGTGTTGGTGGCGGGCTCGAGCGGTGTGTGAGCGGGTTTGGTGGGAGGTGCCTGCGGGGCCCGTTGATTCTGCGGTGCCTGCGGTGCCTGCGGGGCGGGCGGGGTCGCGGGATCCGGGGTTCCGGTCTGGGGGTGCCGTGCGTGTTCGGCGTTGTGCGACATCAGGTGCTGTTTCCCTTCGCGTGGCGTCGGTTCAGTGCCCACGGTGCGTGGCCGTTGTCGTCGGGGGACTTGGGGGGATCAGAGGACTGCGGGCTGTCCCGGTCGGGGGCAGGGTCGGCCGGCTGTTCGGTGATCAGTGCCTCGAAGAGGCTTCGGGCTTCGACCATGGCTTCCCGCATTTCCTCGGTGCCGCTGTGGCCGCGGGCGGCCGTGTGCATGCTGCGGTAGCCGCGGACGTGGGCGGCGTGGTGGACGGAGAGGGCGGCGAACTGCTCCTCGAACTGTTCACCGGGGAAGCCCCGGTCCTTCGCCAGGCGGCCGAGGAGTGCGTCCGCCTCGGTGACGGCCTTGTGCGGCGAGTCGACGAACTGCTCCTGAACGCCGACCCATTGAGCCGTGTACTGCGCGCGGGCCTCGGGTGACAGCGGTTGTTCCGTGAGGGAGCCGTGCTGCTTGACGCGCTCGCCGAGTTCCCGCTCGGCTGCCTTGGTGTCGCCGTTGTGGTCGGCGACGGCACGGTCGTACTCGGGTCCGAAGCGGTGCTTCAGCCCGCGCCCGCCGCCGTCCCGGATGCGGCCACGCCCGGCGACGAGGACGGCGACCGCCGCGATGACGATCACGGCGATGATCACGATGGTGAGCATGGCTGCCTTCTCTGGCTCTGGGCTCGTAGGGTGTTCGGCCTCATTGCCTTTCCCGTCACTTCCTGTCGGCTGATTCCGTGTTGGCCTGCCGGGTGGTGTCCACGGGACGTGGACACCACCCGGGGCGTTTGTGGTCAGTGCCTGAAGGCGTCCTTGGCCTTGTCGCCGGACTGCTTCAGGTTTCCGGAGACCCGGTCGGTCCTGCCTTCGCGCTGCAGGCGCCTGTTGCGGGTGGTGCGGCCGATGCGTTCGGTGACCCGGCCCTTGAATGCCTGGGTCTTGTGCTTGATCGTCTGTCCGACGCTCATGGTTGTCCTCTGCTCGTTCGCTGGATGGGCTCCCGCGCGTGATCGCCGTACGGGCCGTGGTTCGCGCGGGAGGGAGAGCGCGCTGGTGTGGGCTATCCGCGACTGCGGCTGTACCGGCGGCCACCGCCACGCCTGCCACCGCCGCGCCTGCCACTGCTGCGCCCGCGCTTCGCGAAGCCGACGATCCAGACGAGCAGGAGTACGGCGGCGACCCACCAGAGGGCCTGCATGGTGAAGCCGAACCCGAACACCACCAGGATCAGCAGAAGGAGAAGAATCCACAGGATCATTGCCGGGCCTCCAGATCGCGGGAAGTTCCTGAGTTCCGCGGGGTCCGGGCGAAGCGGGAAGGTGGAATGCGTCGCCCGAGTGATCCGGAGTGGCATAGCCCTACGCCGTGCTGTCAGTCAACGCCCGACGACTTCCCTTGTCAACGCGGGGTCCGCACGGGGGAGTTCTGCGAGCCGGGCAGGGGCCGCTGGGACAAACGGAGCCTCGGCGGGGGCTTCGGCCGGCTCGGCCGGCGGC
>NZ_VWMY01000188.1 GCF_008905045.1 Streptomyces albicerus | reverse complement strand
CCGCCTCCTTGCGGATATCTCATGCAACCGGCCTACCGCGCCAACTACCACTTGTCAGCCACGACATCACGCCAACAAGGTCAGTAACAAAAGCTGCTGATCATGTGACTGTCGGCGTGTCGGCGTGTCGGCTCGTTGGTCAGGTCATGGGGAACCGTCAGTCGCGGCCGTGGATCGTGTCGGACGAACTGTGGTCGCTGATCGAGCCGTTGCTGCCCGAGCCTGTTCCGAAGCTGCTCGAAGGCAGACCGCGGGTGCCGGACCGGCAGGCGTTGTGCGGG
Source organism: Streptomyces albicerus (assembly GCF_008905045.1). GTDB lineage: Bacteria > Actinomycetota > Actinomycetes > Streptomycetales > Streptomycetaceae > Streptomyces > Streptomyces albicerus. Next base: position 1,460 of record NZ_VWMY01000188.1, on the reverse strand, counting down.
ATCCTGTTCGTGCTGCATACCGGCATCCAATGGGAGTACCTGCCCCAGGAGTTGGGCTTCGGTTCGGGGATGACCTGCTGGCGACGCCTGGCCGCGTGGAACGAAGCGGGCGTCTGGGACCGCCTACACGCCGTGCTACTGAAGGAACTGCGGTCGAAGAACCAGCTCGACTGGTCGCGGGCGGTGATCGACTCCTCCCATGTGCGGGCGGCTCGGCGGGGCCCAAAAGCGGGCCCAGCCCGGTCGACCGCGCACGACCGGGCAGCAAGCACCACGTCCTCACCGACGGCCAGGGCATCCCGCTCGCGGTGTCGCTGACCGGCGGAAACCGCAACGACGTCACCCAGCTCCTGCCCCTGCTCGACAAGATCCCGGCCATCGCGGGCCGAGTCGGGAGACCGCGCCGCCGGCCAGATGCCCTCTTGGCCGACCGCGGCTACGACCACGACAAGTACCGCCGTCTGCTCTGGCAGCGCGGCATCCGTCCTGTGATCGCGGAACGAGGCCAACCGCACGGCACCGGCCTCGGCATCTTCCGCTACGTCGTCGAGCGCACAATCTCCTGGCTGCACGGCTTCCGACGCTTGCGCATCCGCTGGGAACGACGCGACGTCATCCACGAGGCATTCCTCAGCCTCGCCGTCTGCTTGATCGCCTACCGCCACGTCCAGGTGTCGTGCGGGTGGGCGCGGCGGAAGGCATCCAGTTCGATCGCCTCGGTCGGCAGCACGACCGGCACGTCCGAGTGCTCATCGCCGATCACTGCCGTCTGCACCAGCCGCGTGTCCCGCACTACGACGACCCCCAATCGTCTATGGCCAACGATAGATCTGCGAGCAGTGGGTTCGACAGGAGCTGGTCAAGCCGTTGTCTGGCGGCTGTGTCGTAAGCGATGTCGTACGGGGGCTGGCATGCCGGGGCGACAGGCGTCGGCCGGAAACGTGGACGGCCGGCTCACTTCCGCCGAGGGTGCGGAGCGGCGGGCGAAACGGGCCGCGGCCGTGGTGCGACGCTTCCGGGCCGCAGCCTCCGCGGCCGCCTGCGCCCTCGCTCAGCGCCTCGCGGCGGCTCCATTCAACCTCCCCGCCATGGAGATGTGGATGGCGGGCGGCCCCGCCCACAGCGCATGCGTGAGGCGGTGAACTTCCGGTCCGGCGGCATTCGGCCCGTGCAGCGTGGGGTTGTCGACGCCGCACGGGCCGATCCGGGAGCGCCACAGAACAGACAAGAAGTTGGCCACTGAGGAAGGCGTGAGGAAGTTGCAGGTCAACGCGCTCCCGTACAGCGCCAGGCCGTGCTGCTCACCCTGCTCGCGGCCTTCGGCTTCGGCGCGGTGATGGCCCTGATCGCCGAGGCCTCGACGACGCTCACGGGTCTCTTCCTCGCCCTGTTCGTCCAGCGCGTCACGAACGTCCTCGCGGGCGGCACGGCCCTGTACGTCTCCGTCCGGCGCGGCACCG
>NZ_VWMY01000187.1 GCF_008905045.1 Streptomyces albicerus | reverse complement strand
CCCGTGGCGTGCAGCTCGCTTCGCGCGCGTTCGGCGAACGCCTCGGCCCCGATCTGGCTGAACATCTCGTGTGCGATGCCCAGTTGGGTACGGGCGTCGACGCGGCGGTTCTCGCGGCGCAGCCACTCGCCGTACAAGAGCTGTGCGCGGGCCAGCTCCATGCGGACCCGGGTCCGGGCGAGCCGCTCGATCGCCTCACGGTAGAGCCGCTCCGCGGCGTCGCCCTCGCTCAGGAGCGCCCGCGAGCGCGCTTCCATGCCCAGTGCCCAGTCCGTGCCGCTGGCTCGTGTCGTCTCCGAGAGCTGCTGGAGCGCGTCGGTCGCCAGCTCGGGTGAGCCGCTACGCGCGGCAGCCTCGATCAACTCGACCAAGCCCCACCGCGGCGCGGCGAACTCCCACTGGTGTGCGGCTGCCTCTTGGGCCGCAGCCAGCGCTTCCGTGTATTGGCCGAGGCTGTTGCAGAGCACCGCGTGGAACGAGTGTGCGACGGTGACGGCGGCCCCCTGGCCACGCGGTACGGCCTCGGCCATTATCGCGTCGATCAGCGTGCGGGCCTCGCGCTCGCGACCACGCCAGGCAGCCAGGCCGAGCGGCAGTACGCGCGCCGGGGTGCTCCCAGTCGCCGCACACACCGTTCCAACCTCCTCGATCAGCGACGCGGCCGCCGTCAGCTCCCCGGCGAGGAGGTGTATGTGTGCGCGGGATTCGAGCACATCGGGGAGCGCGCTGAGCGCGCCGGCCGCGCGGGTGATCGTCACGTGACGGGTTGCGACCACGTGCCCGCGCTCGTCGTCCCACAGATCCGAAGCAAGGACCGATGCCAGCCAGAACCAGCGCAGCGCCTCCGGAACGGGTATGCCCTCGTCACAGAACGCTTCGAGGGCTTGCTCCATCATCGGCGCCGCAGCCGAGTAACCGTCGGTGAGACGCACGGCAACGGCATCCAGCAACATGTCGGACACCCGCGGCAGCCGCGGCCGGGGCGCGCCACGGGCAGCCTCGCCCACCTCCCGCAGGCCTGGGCCGCGCGCCAGGCGGCCGGCGAATATCGCCGCCGCGACGGCGTCCAAGTAGGTATCACGGGCGAGCGCGACGTCGAGCCGCTCGAACCGGCGAGCGGCGGCGAGCAGCAGCGGGGGAGCCTCACTGCTGCGGTTCTGGGCGAACGCGATCTGGGCATGCAACACATCGATCCGCGCGAGCCCGAACTCGTCGACGGGTCCGGCCTCCGCTGTGGCGAGGAGAGCCGCCGCCGGCTCGAACGCCCCGGCGGCTAGCTTCGCCTGTGCGGCATTCACCGCGCGCTGCGCACGGCGGGCAGGATCCTGCGTCAGCGCGGCCGCGCGCTGGAGGAACGCAGCCGTCGCCGCAATGCCGCCGCGCGCCTGCGCCCGGCCCGCGGAGCGCTCCAGCTCGACAGCCACCTCCTCGTCAGGTCCCGAGGTCGCGGCGGCCAGATGCCAGGCCCGGCGATCGGGATCGAGCTGAGCATCGGTCGCGTCTGCCAGTGCCTGGTGCACCTCGCGACGGTCTTTCGGGCCTGCCGCGCGATAGGCCGCCGAGCGCACCAGCGGGTGCCGGAACCGCACCCGGGTACCGAGTGTGATCAGCTCCGCTGCGTCGGCGCGTGACGCAGCGGCATCGACGTCGATCCTCAGCAGCTCGGCCGCACGCCTCAACAACGTCACGTCGCCCACCGGCTCGGCGGCCGCGGTGAACAGCAGGCGTTGCGTCTCGGCCGGGAGGGACTGGACACGGCGGAGGAACCCCTGCTCGAGCTGGCTCGACAACGGCCATGCGTCCGGACGCCCGAAGCCGCCGGCCAGCTCGGCCGCGGTCAACCCGCGAGGCAGCT
>NZ_VWMY01000186.1 GCF_008905045.1 Streptomyces albicerus | reverse complement strand
GCCTCGACATCGCCGACCACCACGTCACCCAAGTCTGGGTCGTCCTCAACCCCGACAAACTCCGCCCCTGGAACCAACCCCGGGACGCGGAACGACACTGATCAACAAGATGTCAATGCTTCAATGGTGCCGTTGGAGACGATTTCACAGTCTTGGTCGGGGATCATGCGCGGCTCGCTGCCTGGATGGACCCTTTTGCCCAGAAGTGTGATTTGGTCAAACGGTCGGACCGTAAGCCCACAAAACACTGTGTGACCGCCTGAGGCTGACTTCCGATTTACAGCCGACGGCACCTTTCTGCCTCCGTCCTGTCACAAAACCGGGCCCAGCCCGGTCTATGGAGGAGATGCGATTGGAGCAGCCGTGACTTTCGGTGACCAAAGTCCCCGCAGCGCCCGAACAAGCCGTGCAGTGCCTCATACCCGGCAGCTCATCGGCCTTCAGGACCATGTCCTGGAACCGCTGGTCGGAGCCGTCCACAGCCACGCGGCAGCCGCGTGGTCCCGCTACTAGACAGCCGCAACCCGGAGGAACGGAGACCGCAGGAACATGGATCTCGAGCCGTCCCCCACGACCAGTGACCTCGAAGAGGCTGTGGCCGTCTTTGTGCAGCACCGGAGGCGTCTCTTCGGAATCGCCTACCGCGTGCTCGGCAGTGCGGTCGAGGCAGAAGACGTGGTCCAGGAAGTGTGGCTGCGTTGGCAGAAGACCGACCGCTCCGTGGTGGTCAGCCCGGTGGCCTTCCTCTCGAGTACGACGACCCGCCTGGCCATCAACGTCGCGCAGTCTGCGCGTGTGCGCCGGGAAACCTACATCGGACCGTGGCTGCCCGAGCCCGTAGACACGAGCTCGGACCCGGAGGTGGGCGCGCAGCGCGCAGAGGCCCTGGAGATGGCTCTACTGCTGGTGTTGGAGAAGCTGAGCCCCACCGAGCGCGCCGCATATGTACTGCGCGAGGCGTTCGACTACGGCTATCCCGATATCGCTGAAATCCTTCAGCTCAGCCTCGTCAACGTACGGAAGATCGTCAGCCGTGCTCGTAAGCATCTGGCGGCCGAGCAACGCGAGAGCGTGGACGGGGCGGAGCACCGACGCCTCCTGAACGCCTTCGTCTCGGCGGCTCAAACGGGGGATGTGGCTTCACTGGAGGCCATTCTCACGCTCGATATCGTGAGTCTGTCCGACGGCAACGGTATGCGGGGCTGCGCTCGTATACCTGTGCTGGGCCGTGCACATGTGGCCAAGATGGTGACCTATTGGAAGCTCTGGCAGGATGCGGAGCCCAGATTGGTCGATGCCAACGGCTCTACGAGTGTGGTGCTCTACCGAGACGACCAACCCGTTGCGTTCATGACGATGGCCGCCTCCAAGGAAGGCATCCACAAGTTGATGTGGGTGTTCAGCCCGAGCAAGATCGCCGCGTTCCTCGACTCGCGTTCTCGCTTCGCAGCTCCTTCCCGCCCTGCGGCGGGTGGTGTGTGACTGCGACAGTGTGACGAGGCGGTGCGACAGTGTGCACGAGGCGGTCATCGCCCGATCAACGGAGACACCCGAGAGCGGCTGCCCCCGGCCACTGGCAGGCCGGCGGGCCCGCACGCGCGAGGTCATGCATGGCTCCTGATGCAGCCGGCAGTCCCGTGACGCAGCAGGCCTTTCCGAGGGGCGGGACGACGACAGGGGGCGACGCAAGCACGCCCCTCTTCCCATGGACCGCACAGTCAGACACCGGACGGTCCGTGGGGTCGCGCCGCCGTGGGCGGGCGGAGGGGGACCGGCCGGCTGCTGCCGTGGCCAACGACTCCGAAAGTGCCTCTCAGAGGGCGATCAGGACCAGCCGTCGTGGCGTTGTTATGGGTTCTGGTGTGGGGTGGGGTTGGGTTCTGCGTCCCGGGGTTGGTTCCAGGGGCGGAGTTTGTCGGGGTTGAGGACGACCCAGACTTGGGTGACGTGGTGGTCGGCGATGTCGAGGC
>NZ_VWMY01000185.1 GCF_008905045.1 Streptomyces albicerus | reverse complement strand
CAAGCTTCGGGCCCCGACGAGGAACTGACGCACCAGCAGCAGAAGTCACGCAACTACTAACGATCAACTACTGGCGCAGGACACTAGCACCAGTGCGGTGTGTACGCGCGTTTACAAAAATGAACGCATGGACACTCCCTCTTCTTTACTGTCCGAGCAGTCGCGTTCACCAGCCCCGGCGGCACACCGCCTCGCCTGGCTGGACAACCTCCGCATCGCCCTGACCGTTCTGGTCGTCGTCCACCACGCCGTCCAGCCCTACGGCCCCGCCGACTGGTGGTATGTCGAAGGCCAGCCGCGCACCGGCGCCCTCGCGACGCTGTCCGCGGTCGACGGGGCGTTCTTCATGAGCCTGTTCTTCTTCGCCTCCGCGGTCTTCGTCCCGGGCTCGTACGACCGCCGAGGTGCCCGAGCCTTCCTGACGGGCCGTCTGTTGCGCCTCGGCGTACCCCTACTGGTCGGCGCGCTGACCATCGTGCCGGGCTTGATGTACGCGTACTACGTCCACTACCGCGGCTACCCGCCCACCTCCTTCCCCCGCTACTTCACCGACGTCTACCTGGGACTCGGCGACGAGCCGGCCGACTGGACCGGTCCGTCATGGCCCGACCTGCAGTTCGGCCACCTGTGGTTCATTCAGAACCTGCTCGCCTGCAGCGTCCTGTACGTCCTCTGCCGCCAGGCCGCCCGACTTTTCAGGCGGCGCCGAGCCGGCCGAAGCCGCGACGACAGGCCCGCACCCGGCCACTGCCAATTGCTCTGCCTCACTGCCGCGATCGCCGCCGCCACCTTCGCCGTCCGCCTCCACTACCAGTTGGACACGTGGGTGCCGTTCCTGGACTTCCTCCAGGTCGAGCCCGCCCGACTCCCGCAGTACGCCGCCTTCTTCACTCTCGGCGTCCTCGCCCAGCGCCGCGGCTGGCTCGATCGCTTCGACGCCCGCACCGGCTGGCTGTGGCTGACCGGCGGCCTGCTGGGCGTGGCCCTGCTGTTCGCCGTCGGCGCGGACGCCCCCTGCTTTGGCCCCGGCGGCCTGAACGGCCCCTCCGCCCTGTGGGCGGCGTACGACAGCGCCCTCTGTGTCGCCCTGAGCGTCGGACTGCTCACACTGTTCCGCGAGACGATCACCGGCGGCAACCGCCTGTCACGCGAGTTGGCCGCCGGCTCGTACACCGTCTATATCGTGCATCTCCCGCTCGTCGTGATCCTGCAGTACTACCTCGCGGACTGCGGCCTGACCGCCACGGCTCTGTGGGCCACGGTGTCTGTCCTCGCCGCACCGACGGCCTTCCTGCTGGCAGCCGCGCTGCGCCGGCCGCCAGGGCTCCGGCAGGTGCTGTGACGCCCCCCGGAAGCCGCAGGCATGTTGCCCCAGCACAGATCGGTGGGCGCGCCTGAATGAGGTTGAGCGCGGGATGGTTCCTGGGCTGGGAGAGTCCCCCGACTGCCGGGGCCGGGCTCGTTCGCACACGGCGCTCTGGCGCTGGGGCGCGCTCTCTGCACACCATGAGGTCAACCGCCCGGCGCTTGAGCGGAGCCGATGAGGCGATCGAAGCTGCAGGACGTGGGACAGAGACAACGGATCTACCACGGCCCGCCGGTGGCCGGGTCTCACCGGCGTCGGCGTGTGGCGAGCCATGAGGCGAGAAGGAACGCGGGCAGGGAGATGCCCACCAGCAGTGCGGGGCCCGTGACCGCGCTCGAAAGGAATCGGCCTCCCAGGTGAGCGACGCCGTGGTAGTAGCCGACCGCCACGGCCACAAGCATCATGTATCCGCCGAGCGCGGTGCCCGTGACTTGGCGGACCAGTGCGGGGCATCCGCGCCTGGCCGGTGCCGGCGCGAGCCGTCGCGCAGGGCTCCAGGGTCTGGTCGGGCGGCGGCGCATGATGAGCAGGCCGAGGCCGAGATAGCCCATGACCAGGAGATAGCCGGTCAGCATGAGCGTGATGTTGAGGGACACGGGCAGCGTGGCCGGCTCCGGGTGGTGATTCGCTCTCAGGAGGGGTCTTGGAGAAGGAAGTGCCAGCCGCGGACGAAGGTGTGCCAGCCGAACCACAGCCACAGGGTGAACAGGGCCCAGCGGCCTACGGGGTAGCTCATGACGGCACCGGTTGCGTCGCTGAGGGTGGGGAAGCCGTCGTCCGGCCGCAGCAGGCCGATGCCTTCCCAGGCG
>NZ_VWMY01000184.1 GCF_008905045.1 Streptomyces albicerus | reverse complement strand
CGCTGCTCTGGCATGCCGACCCGAGCACGCAGCCCACCCGGCGCCCGCACCCCAACGCCGGGTACCTGGTGCGCGGGGTGGACGAGACCCTCGAGCATGTCGCGGCCGGCCGGGGCATCTCGTTCCTGGCCCGTTCGGCGTCCGTGTTCTACTCACATCCGGAAGTCGTCTATGTGCCCATCCCGGATCTGGCGCCCGACCAGGTGTGCCTCGCGGCGGCGGCATCGCGCACCTCGCCCGTGGTCGATGACTTCTTCACCGCGGCTCAGGCGACGGCCGAGATCACGGCAGAATGCGGGAACTATGAAATGTGGCAGCTTGGAAGCGATGCCGTTTCAAAGCGCGGTTGAGCAGTCCGACTGACAACAGCAGCGCCGACAGGGGGCACGCGGCCACAGCAATGGCGAAGGCATTGAGCTCGGGGGCAGAGGCGATGTTGGCGCACAGTGAGAATCGACATCGTCGCGCGGCCGCTTCCAGGATGATGAAAATCATGATCTCGTTGAAGTCGTCAAAGGCATTCTCGATCAATTCCGCGAGACACTTCCACTCCTCGATCTCGATCTCAATCTCAATCTCAATCTCACCGAGCATGCGAAGAATCCGCGCGGATGGTGTGATCTGTACCTTGGCCGACTCCCTCGAACGTGACGGCTACGGCATGACTCCGATCAGCCACCTGATCGTAGCGACCAGGCCCGACAAGATGAGCTACATGTCGCGCTGACGTCGACAATGCGAGCGGCCGCGGGGTGGACATGCAGGTGCGGTTCGTAGGTAGCGGGGTGCTTTCGGCAGTGGCGGGCTATTCCAGACATGCGTGCAGGTGTGTGGCGCCAGCATGACGCCGCTGGTGGACTGCGGGGCGACGAGCCTGGTCGCCATGCGACAGCAGGGCTTGGACCCGGCCGAGGTGGACACGGTGGTGGTGTCCCATCTTCACGGCGACCACTTCGGTGGCATCCCGTTCCTGATCCTGCACTGCCAGTTCTCCGGCCGCGTCCGGCCGTTGACGATCGTCGGCCCGGCAGGTGTCCGGGAGCGGGTCATCGCGGCGATGAAGGTGCGCGACGGTCCGCGCCGCCGACGTGGTCCATGCCAGTGGAGCCCCGCCGCTGTGACTTCTCGATCAATCACCTGGAAAGGTACGCCCTTCGCGCGCTCCCGAGGCTGATCCACAAGTCCTGAGCATGCTCGTCGCGTTCGGCGATGGTCTCGGGCCGCCTGACTGTTTTGCCCACGTCGTAGTGGGTGGCGGGGCGCTGGTTCTTCGACCCCGGGACTCGTGGGCTCGCATGTGGAGGCGTCGCGTATTCGTCGGCGGAGACCGGTTCTTGTCCTCAAGACGTGGCAGACAGTGATCACCGGGAAGTCTCGCCTCCGCTGGGTGTCTCGTGATCGCGATTCGCCGCTTACAGGTAGAGAGCTGCCAAGCGTGGCAGGCGGCGAGTCATTTCGTCTTGGTCGTCGAAGTCGAAGTCCCAAGTAGGGTCCAGCTCTGGGTATCGGATGGTGAACGCGTCGTCCGGGAGTTGCTTGCCGGTCGCCATGACGTGTGCGTTCCAGACGATGCTCAGCGCCTCCTCACAATCGAGATCGATGCCGTCGGCCGCTGAAGCTCGCACGATGGGTACTTCTGCGAGGGCATCGGGGGCAGCAACTATGCGCTCGAAGACCTCGCGTCCCTGCGCGATCAGCCAGCCGCGGAAGTAGTCGAAGCCGTCGTCGGAGCATCCGCCGTTGATCAGGTAGGCAGCGGCCCACAGTGGATTCGTATAGGAGTCGGCCATCAGGTCCCACAACACCTGCTGAGCGGCGACGATCTCCTCGGCCGGGCGTGTGGCCAGCAGCGAGGTTGCCCGGCGGACAACTTCTTCTCCGTCGTTCGGATCGGACGCCTGGGTACGGGCTGTTGCGATGAGCTGCCAGAACTGCTGTTTGTTCATGGTGGCAGAGCATGCCACCTGGTACTGACATGGCACCGGTCCCGGGAGATTGGCCCGCCAGAGCACCCACGTCGCCCAGGTCAGCGTGAGTGGTCACCGGGGGCGTATCGGCTCCAGGTTCCGCCGGCTTCGGCAACCATCCCTGTGGCGATCGTTTGTCGACACTCTCGAGCCGGTCGGCTAGGCGGTGTTTCTCGGATCTCCTGATGTGAGTGGGGTGTTGGGGTCAGGCTGGCGGTATGGGCCGTGGGGATTTAACGAATGCGGA
>NZ_VWMY01000183.1 GCF_008905045.1 Streptomyces albicerus | reverse complement strand
ACTCCGGGCGGGCAGTCGGCGATGAAGCAGAAACCCCAACGGCGCGAGCCGTAGGAGTCCCCCTCCTTCAGGAGGGGGAGGAAGTCAATGCCATTGGCCTGTCCGGCCGCCGGCCGTTGGGAAACCGGGGCTGGACGGTAGAGGCGGCGCTGCACAGCGGACCCGGATATCCGGGAACTAACCCGGTACGGCGGCCGGACCTGGTAGAAGGTGTCCGGACGGGGGGCCGTCACTCTCCCCGGCCCGGTCAGCCGTACATCGCCACGCGGTACAGAGTCGCAAGCGCGTCGTCGATGGGGTGGGGCTGCGGCTTGCCGGAGGAGTCGAGCCTGTTCCACCTCTGCAGGTTCACCGCGACTGCCATCTGCCGCTTGCCGTCGGCACGGGTCATGGCCAGCGCTCCACCACCCCAGACCGTGCCGCCATGGCCCCAGAAGGTGCCCTGACCGGGGCCCTCCAGCGGGTGCAGGCCGAGGCCGTAGTCGATCGTCTTTCCCTCTTGGGAGACGACCGGGACGGTGCGTTGCATCTGCGCCAGCGACGACGGGCTGACGATCTCCCCGGCCAGCAGCATGCCGTAGAAGTCGTTGAGTTCCGCGACGGTTGATATCAGCGAGGCCGACGGCCCCACCCATGACATGTCGTAGACGCTGTAGTCGCGCGGCGGGTCGATCATGCCGAACCACGCCTCGTAGAGCTGCGAGTGCGGCCCGTTGACGTACGGTCCGGCGGGGAGTTCGGTGTCCCGGAGTCGGGCGCGCTCGATGACGTTCCGGGTGATGTATCGCTCGGCCGTATCGCCGGTCACCTGTTCCAGGAGTTGGACGAGGAGCAGGTAGTTGGTGTTGGAGTACACCCCCGGCGTACCGCCCGGGGCGCCGACGGCAGGTGCGGTGACCCCCATCTCGATCAGTTCAGCGGGGTCGAACCGCGTGAGCCGGTGGTCGTCCAGGCTCTGGGGCCCGGTGTCCGCGAGGGCGGGGAACGCCTTGAGGGAGGGGTAGGCGTACGGGAGGTACTCAGCGAGGCCGCTGGTGTGGTTGATCAGCATCCGGACCGTGATCGCGTCACCTCGTTCTCCGGGAACCAGCTTCGGAAGGTACCGGCCGATCGGTGTGTCGAGACCGATCTGACCGCTCTCGACCTGCTGCAGAACTGCGGCGGCGGTGAAGGTCTTGGTGATGCTGCCGACTCGGTGCCTCATGTCGGCGGTGATGGGGCGGCCGGTGACAACATCGGCGACCCCTGCGGCGCCGCGCCAGACCTGTTCGCCGTCTCGCACCTCGGCGAACAGGCCCGGCATCCCGGCGCGATGGACGTTTTCGATGGCGGCGTTCAGCGCCGCGGAATCCAGTGAGTCCTTCACGTCGTGCGTCCTTTCGTGTTCCCCGGGGTGAGCTCCGCATCGGTCGCGTGGCCCGGGTGACAGGGCATCAGTGGCATGCCGGCCCGCCCGGCAAGCTCATGTCCTCATTATGCACGCGGTGCGTGCAACACCAAGTGCATAGGTAGGCTGAGATCCGGCGAGAGGAGACAAGATGGCAGGCCGAAGGCGTTGGTCAACCGAAGAGATCCTGGATGCGGCGGCGGAGCTGCTGCGCACAAGCGACGCGGATTCGTTCAGCGTGCGCAAGCTGGCCGCGGCCCTCGGGACCGATTCCTCCAGCCTCTACCGGCACTTCCGCAGCAAGACCGAACTGCTGCGCGCGGTCGCCGACCGGATTCTCCTGGCCGCGATGGACGGCTACCGCCCCGAGGGCGACTGGAAGCAGCGCATCACGTCCCTGGCCCTGCGCGTGAGAGAGGCCTTCGGACAGCAGCCCCAGCTCGCCGCGGTCTGGGGACGCTACGCCTCATCCGGCACCGGTTCCCGGCTGGTCATGGAAGAGGTGCTGCAGGCCCTGCGCGCGTCGGGACTGCCCGACGAGGAGATCCCGGCGCGCTACCACCGGATCGCGGTCCTCATCGCCGCGCTGATCGCTTCCGAGGCTGGAGTCAGCACCGTCACCCCCGGAGAGCACGAACAGGGCATGGAGCTGTTTCGCGTGGCGGTTCTGGGCGCCGACCCCGAACGCTTCCCGACCCTGGCCCACTTCGCCCGCGACGTCCGCCCCCTCGGGGTGGATCGCCGCGCCGCGTTCGAAGAGATCCTCGCCGCCCAACTGGCCCACATAGAGGCCGCAATCTGCCCGAGCTAGGCACTGTTTCTCGGATCATGTGCGGAGCCAGATGAGGAGGGTTGCGAGGGTGAGGGTGCCGAGGTAGATGTAGGCGCGTT
>NZ_VWMY01000182.1 GCF_008905045.1 Streptomyces albicerus | reverse complement strand
GGGGGGTGGGAGTCCTCATCTCGAAGCAGGCTTCCCGCTTAGATGCTTTCAGCGGTTATCCCTCCCGAACGTAGCCAACCAGCCATGCCCTTGGCAGGACAACTGGCACACCAGAGGTTCGTCCGTCCCGGTCCTCTCGTACTAGGGACAGCCCTTCTCAAGACTCCTACGCGCACAGCGGATAGGGACCGAACTGTCTCACGACGTTCTAAACCCAGCTCGCGTACCGCTTTAATGGGCGAACAGCCCAACCCTTGGGACCGACTCCAGCCCCAGGATGCGACGAGCCGACATCGAGGTGCCAAACCATCCCGTCGATATGGACTCTTGGGGAAGATCAGCCTGTTATCCCCGGGGTACCTTTTATCCGTTGAGCGACGGCGCTTCCACAAGCCACCGCCGGATCACTAGTCCCGACTTTCGTCCCTGCTCGACCCGTCGGTCTCACAGTCAAGCTCCCTTGTGCACTTACACTCAACACCTGATTGCCAACCAGGCTGAGGGAACCTTTGGGCGCCTCCGTTACTCTTTGGGAGGCAACCGCCCCAGTTAAACTACCCATCAGACACTGTCCCTGATCCGGATCACGGACCCAGGTTAGACATCCAGCACGACCAGACTGGTATTTCAACGACGACTCCCCCCGCACTGGCGTGCGGAGTTCACAGTCTCCCAGCTATCCTACACAAGCCGAACCGAACACCAATATCAAACTGTAGTAAAGGTCCCGGGGTCTTTCCGTCCTGCTGCGCGAAACGAGCATCTTTACTCGTAGTGCAATTTCACCGGGCCTATGGTTGAGACAGTCGAGAAGTCGTTACGCCATTCGTGCAGGTCGGAACTTACCCGACAAGGAATTTCGCTACCTTAGGATGGTTATAGTTACCACCGCCGTTTACTGGCGCTTAAGTTCTCAGCCTCGCACACCCGAAGGCGCACTAACCGGTCCCCTTAACGTTCCAGCACCGGGCAGGCGTCAGTCCGTATACCTCGCCTTACGGCTTCGCACGGACCTGTGTTTTTAGTAAACAGTCGCTTCTCGCTGGTCTCTGCGGCCACCCCCAGCTCACGGTGTAAAACCGGTCACCGGTGATGGCCCCCCTTCTCCCGAAGTTACGGGGGCATTTTGCCGAGTTCCTTAACCATAGTTCACCCGAACGCCTCGGTATTCTCTACCTGACCACCTGAGTCGGTTTAGGGTACGGGCCGCCATGAAACTCGCTAGAGGCTTTTCTCGACAGCATAGGATCATCCACTTCACCACAATCGGCTCGGCATCAGGTCTCACCCACATGCCATCCGGATTTACCTGGATGACGGGCTACACCCTTACCCCGGGACAACCACCGCCCGGGCTGGACTACCTTCCTGCGTCACCCCATCACTCACCTACTACAAGATCGGGTCACCGGCTCCACCACTTTCCTTTCCCCGAAGGGTCCGGAACGGCTTCACGGGCTTAGCATCCCCTGATTCAATGTTTGACGCTTCACAGCGGGTACCGGAATATCAACCGGTTATCCATCGACTACGCCTGTCGGCCTCGCCTTAGGTCCCGACTTACCCTGGGCAGATCAGCTTGACCCAGGAACCCTTAGTCAATCGGCGCACACGTTTCTCACGTGTGTATCGCTACTCATGCCTGCATTCTCACTCGTGAACCGTCCACCACTCGCTTACGCGGCGGCTTCACCCGGCACACGACGCTCCCCTACCCATCCCAGCCGCCGTTGGGCGTATATGCTGGAATGACACGACTTCGGCGGTACGCTTGAGCCCCGCTACATTGTCGGCGCGGAATCACTAGACCAGTGAGCTATTACGCACTCTTTCAAGGGTGGCTGCTTCTAAGCCAACCTCCTGGTTGTCTGTGCGACTCCACATCCTTTCCCACTTAGCGTACGCTTGGGGGCCTTAGTCGATGCTCTGGGCTGTTTCCCTCTCGACCATGGAGCTTATCCCCCACAGTCTCACTGCCGCGCTCTCACTTACCGGCATTCGGAGTTTGGCTAAGGTCAGTAACCCGGTAGGGCCCATCGCCTATCCAGTGCTCTACCTCCGGCAAGAAACACACGACGCTGCACCTAAATGCATTTCGGGGAGAACCAGCTATCACGGAGTTTGATTGGCCTTTCACCCCTAACCACAGGTCATCCCCCAGGTTTTCAACCCTGGTGGGTTCGGTCCTCCACGACCTCTTACAGCCGCTTCAACCTGCCCATGGCTAGATCACTCCGCTTCGGGTCTTGAGCGCGCTACTAAATCGCCCTGTTCGGACTCGCTTTCGCTACGGCTTCCCCACACGGGTTAACCTCGCAACACACCGCAAACTCGCAGGCTCATTCTTCAAAAGGCACGCAGTCACGAC
>NZ_VWMY01000181.1 GCF_008905045.1 Streptomyces albicerus | reverse complement strand
AGTCGAACTCGAGGGTGCCCCAGTCGGGGTGGGCGGCGCGCAGGGGGTCCTCGTGTTCGTACAGCGGCCGGCCGTCGAACTCGGCCAGCGCCCAGTCGTCGCGCGGGAAGTGCGCGGGCACCCAGTCCATGATGACGCCGATGCCGGCCCGGTGCAGCGCGTCGACGAGGTACTTGAAGTCGTCCGGGGTGCCCAAACGCGCGGTCGGCGCGTAGAAGCCGGTGATCTGGTAGCCCCAGGAGCCGCCGAAGGGGTGTTCCGCGACCGGCATCAGTTCCACGTGGGTGAAGCCGAGGTCGGCGACGTAGCCGGGCAGCTGTTCGGCCAGCTGACGGTACGTCAAGCCAGGGCGCCAGGAGGCCAGATGGACCTCGTACACCGAGAACGGCGCCTCGTGGACCGGCCGTTCGGCGGCCCGCCGCGCCATCCACTCCCCGTCCTGCCACTCATGACGAGAGACATGGACAACCGAGGCCGTATCAGGCGGAGTCTGCGCCCAGCGAGCCATCGGATCGACCCGCAGTGTCCTGGAACCGTCGGGCCGGGTGATCTCGAACTTGTAGAGCTCGCCCTCGCCGATCTCCGGAACGAACAGCTCCCACACCCCGGACGAACCCAGCGACCGCATGGGAAACGCCGCCCCGTCCCAGAAGTTGAAGTTCCCCGCGAGCCGCACACCGCGGGCGTTCGGCGCCCAGACGGTGAAGCGGGTGCCGACCACTCCCTGGTGCTCCATCGCCTGCGCACCGAGCGCCGTCCACAGCTGCTCGTGCCGCCCCTCCGAGAACAGATGCAGATCGAACTCACCGAGCGAGGGCAGGAACCGATAGGGGTCCTGCACCTCCCGCTCGTGGCCCGCATACCTCACGAGCAACGTGTACTCAGGGATCGCGTCGAGTGGCAGAACCCCGGAGAAGAGACCGTCACCCTCGTCGTTCAGGTCCACGCGCAACCCGTCCGTCAAGGACACGGTCACCGCCTCGGCGTAGGGGCGGAGCACGCGGAAGATGACACCCTCCGGCACAGGATGGGCCCCGAGCAGCGCATGAGGATCGTGATGGGTGCCTGACAGCAGCCGCTCCCGGTCCGTCGCGTCCATCGAAACCACCGATCGCCGCACGGCGGGGCCATCGCTCGGCGCGGACGAACCGACCTTGACGGGACGGACGTCCTCGGACGCCGGCAGGGTCACAGCTGCGGAGATATTGCGGGCTACCACGGTTTCAGCCTCCTTGAGCACTGTGGAAGAAAGGGACCGGCTTCTGCGGACCAGTGCCGGAGGGAGCGGGGGCGCACTCCGCGAGACGGGCGATCGCCGCCATCGGGACGGGCAGCCAGTCGGGCCGGTGCCGGGCCTCGTACAGCACCTCGTACACGGCCCGGTCCGTCTCGTACGCGCGGAGCAGTTCAGGCTCGGCGCGCGGATCCCATCGCGCCGCGGCGGCGTACCCCGCGCAGTAGGCGTCCCGAGAGCGACGCGCCCACTCCGGACGCCACGGGCGGCGGCTGCGGGCGGCGTAGTCGAAGGAGCGGAGCATGCCCGCGACATCGCGTACGGGGGACTGGGGGTGCCGGCGTTCGGCGATCGGTCGGGCCGGTTCGCCCTCGAAGTCGATGACGAACCAGCTCTCCCCGGCCCGCAGCACCTGGCCGAGGTGAAGATCGCCGTGGATCCGCTGTACGGGGCGGCCCGTGTCGAGGACGGCGAGCTCGTCGAAGGCGGCCCGCAGCCCGGCCACATACGGCAGAAGCTCCGGCACCGACTGGCTCGTGGCGTCCAGCCGCTCGTTCATCGCGGCCGCGAGTCGCCTGCTCTGATGCCCCGTCGGGGGGCCGAGGGTGAACGCCGCGGCCAGTGCCACATGAACCTCGGCCGTCGCCCGCCCCAGTTCGTACGCCTCGTCCGTGAACTCCCCACCCGCGGCGAGCGATTCAAGCGCCAGGGTCCACCCGTCCACGGCATCCGGCAGGAACGGCTGAAGCACACCGAGCGTCGCCACCTGCGGCTGTGAGGTCCGGAACCACGCCACGGGGGCCGGTACGCGGGTGCAGCCCTGCCGGGCCAGCGCCCAGGGAACTTCCAGGTCCGGGTTGATGCCGGGCTGGACGCGCCGGAAGACCTTGAGGATGTACGAATCGCCGTACACCAGCGAGGAGTTGGACTGCTCGGCATCGAGGAGTCGGGGGGTGAGGCCGACGGGGATCGTCACCTGCGCGTCGCGCTCGAACCGCAGCGGGCCCGCCGTTCCCGGCGTGCGCAGCCGCTCGAGGAGCAGGTCCGCCGACCGGGGCTCCTGAAGGGCGTCGTACACCACCAGGCCCGCCAGCGGCCCCTCGCTCGCACGGCCGATGCGGGCATGGTCCAGCCGGGGCGGCAGGGCGTCACGGACGCCGAGAAGCAACTGGTAGCAGTCTCCGGGCAGGTGCGCTCCGGCGCCGTGCCGCGTGCTGACCAGGAGATGCAGGCATCCCGGATGCAGCTCCGTCACGGAGAGCAGAGCCAGCTCCGTGACACGCCGGCCCTTGCCGGCGAACCAGCGCTGCTCCGGCAGCCACGTTCGTAGCAGTCCGGCGAGAGACGTCAGCAGAAGAGCCGGACTGTGGCTGCTGGGGCGGGGTGATACGACCTTGCGCATGGCGACCCGTCCTTTCAGGAGCACACCATCAATCGCCGTTTGGTGTGGGGAGCGACTGCGCGGAGTCGGAACCAGTAGAAGCCGTGGCCTGCGAGGGTGAGCAGGTAGGGGAGGTCGCCGATGGCGGGGAAGCGGACGCCGCCGATG
>NZ_VWMY01000180.1 GCF_008905045.1 Streptomyces albicerus | reverse complement strand
AGTCGAACTCGAGGGTGCCCCAGTCGGGGTGGGCGGCGCGCAGGGGGTCCTCGTGTTCGTACAGCGGCCGGCCGTCGAACTCGGCCAGTGCCCAGTCGTCCCGGGGGAAGTGCGCGGGCACCCAGTCCATGATCACGCCGATGCCGGCCCGGTGCAGCGCGTCGACGAGGTACTTGAAGTCGTCCGGGGTGCCCAAACGCGCGGTCGGCGCGTAGAAGCCCGTCACCTGGTAGCCCCAGGAGCCGCCGAAGGGGTGTTCCGCGACCGGCATCAGTTCCACGTGGGTGAAGCCCAGGTCGGCGACGTAGCCGGGCAGCTGGTCGGCCAGCTGACGGTACGTCAACCCCGGGCGCCAGGACGCCAGATGGACCTCGTACACCGAGAACGGCGCCTCATGGGCCGCCCGGTCCGCCCGCCGGGCCATCCACTCCTCGTCATGCCACTCGTGATGCGAGGCGTGCACGACGGAGGAGGTGGCGGGCGGGACCTCGGTCCGCCGCGCCATCGGATCGGCCCGCATCGTCTTGGTCCCGTCGGCGCGGGTGATCTCGAACTTGTAGAGCTCGCCCTCGCCGATCCCGGGAACGAACAGCTCCCAGACCCCGGAGGAGCCCAGCGACCGCATCGGATACGCGGTGGCGTCCCAGAAGTTGAAGGTCCCGGCGACCCGTACGCCGCGGGCGTTCGGCGCCCAGACGGTGAAGCGGGTGCCGGCCGCCCCCTGGTGGACCATGGGCTCCGCACCGAGCGCCGTCCACAGCTGCTCGTGCCGCCCCTCCCCGAACAGATGCAGATCGAACTCGCCGATCGTGGGCAGGAACCGGTACGCGTCCTCCGTCTCCTGCACCGTCCCCTCGTACTCCACGAGCAGCCGGTACGACGGCACCTCCCGCAACGGCAGCACGGTCGAGAAGAGGCCCTCACCATCGTCGTGTAGCTCGGCCCGCAGCCCCTCGGCGACGACGGTCACGGAGAGCGCGTACGGCCGCAGCACCCGGAAGACCACACCACCGGGCACGGGATGAGCCCCGAGCACGGAGTGCGGATCATGATGCGCGCCCCCAAGCAGCCGCTCCCGGTCACCACGGTCCAGCACGGCCAGGGGCCGCACTTCCCGCACGGGCTCGGGTTGTCCGGGCTCGGCCTGCCCGGAATCATCTGGTCCGGGCTGGGCTGGTCCGGGCTCGGCTCGTACGGGCTCCGCGACCGCGGCCCGTACGTCCTCATCCGCGGGCTTGGCCTTGGCTTTCTCGGCGACGGTCTCGTCCGCGACGGTCTTGTCCGCGGCGGTCTTGTCCGCGGCGGTCTTGCCGTTGGCCTTGGCCTTCGCGCTCTTCGGCTTCTTGGCGGGCGGGTTCGTGCGGGGCGTCACGGGCGGAGCCTCCTCGGCAGTGATGAGAGGTCGGACGGACGGGTCAGGACGCTTCGGAGAGAGCCAGGCGGCGGACCGCCGCCATCGGCACGGGCAGCCAGTCGGGCCGGTGCCGCGCCTCGTACACGACTTCGTAGATCGCCTTGTCGGTCTCGTACGCGCGCAGCACCACCGGATCCGTACGCGGATCACGCCCGCTGACCTCGGCGTACCCGGAGCAGTACGCGGCCCGGCAGGCATCGGCCCAGCCGGGCACGACGGGCGTGTGCGAGTGCGCCGCGTAGTCGAAGGAGCGGAGCATGCCGGCCACGTCCCGTGCGGTCGGCTGGGGCATGCGCCGTTCGGCGAGCGGTTTCGAGGGTTCGCCCTCGAAGTCGATCAGCGACCAGTTGCCGGACGGCGACCGCAGACACTGCCCGAGGTGCAGGTCCCCGTGGATCCGCTGGGCCGTCCACGACTGGCCCTCGTCCGCCAGCTCGGCGAGCGCGTCGAAGGCGGAGCGCAGCCCGGGCGCGTACGGCCGCAGCGCGGGCACCGCCTGGACGGCCGCCTCCAGCCGCTCGGTCATACCGTCGGCGAGCAGCTCCATCTGTCCGCGCCCCAGCGTCACCGTGGGCAGCGCCCGGGCCAGCGCCGTGTGCACCTCGGCCGTGGCCCGCCCCAGCGCCCGCGCCTCACCGCTGAAGTCCTCGCCCTTGGCGAGCTCGCGCAGCGCGAGGTCCCAGCCGTCGGTGGCGCCCTGGACGAAAGGCTGCAGCACGCCCAGTACGTACGTGTCGCCGGCCAGGTCCGCGAGCATCCACCCGGCGGGCGCGGGGACCCGTGGGCAGCCCTCGCGGGACAGGGCCAGCGGCAGCTCCAGGTCGGGGTTGGTCCCGGGCATGATCCGGCGCAACAGCTTGAGAATGAACGTATCTCCGTAGACGATCGAGGAATTGGACTGCTCGGCCGTCACCAGGCGTGGCACCAGGTCGTCCCGGACCTCCTGCCGCATGTCCCGCTCGAAGCGCAGCTCACCGATGTGCGCCCGGGTCCGCAGCGCCTCCAGGAGCACATCGGCGGGCCGTGGATCATGCAGCGCCTCGTACACGGTCCGCCCGGCGAGCGGCCCCTGCGACGGATGACCGATCAGCGCGGGCGCCAGCCGGGGCGGCAGCGTCTCGCGCACACCGATCAGGAACTGGTAGCAGTCGGCCGGATGCGCCGGCGCGCCCTGCGTCGGTACGAGCGGCTGGTGCGCCCGTACGAGCAGGTGCAGCAGTCCCAGCTTCGCGTCCCACGGCAGCACCTCCGTCGCCGCGACCAGCGAGAAGCCGGTGACGGGACGGCCCTTTCCCGCGAACCACCGCTGCCGTGGCAGCCACTCGCGGAGCAGCGGATCGAGGGACGCAAGCAGGCCGGGGCTTGTCGAAGCGGAGTGCACGGAACGGGTGACGGCTTCCGACATGGCGTCGCGTCCTTTCCCCGGAGTCGGGGTGTTACTGATGCGTGCCCAGGGTGGGGCGGGAGAAACCGCCCCACCCCCCGTTCTACTTCTACGCCGCGTCCTTGCGGAGTCGGAACCAGTAGAAGCCGTGGCCTGCGAGGGTGAGCAGGTAGGGGAGGTCGCCGATGGCGGGGAAGCGGACGCCGCCGATG
>NZ_VWMY01000018.1 GCF_008905045.1 Streptomyces albicerus | reverse complement strand
CGCGAAGAGGGGGATCACCGCACCCGTCACCAGCTGCAGCGCGCAGCCGGTCTGCAGCAGGAGCTGGCCGCCGGGGGCGTCGAACGCCCAGGCCGTCAGCAGACCCATGCTGAGCACGATCCAGGAGAGCATCGCCACCGCGAGGCGGCCCCGCGGCTTCGGGTACTCGACGCGGCTCACCATCAGCCACGCGGTGCCGAGGATCGCCATGAGCGTGGCGACGAAGGGCAGCTCCAGCAGCACGATGGACACCACGGTCAGCGCCCCGAACGGTGACGGCATGCCCTGGAACGTGCCGTCCTTCACCGTCACGCACGAGAATCTGGCGAGCCGCAGCACGACCGCCAGCAGGACCACGATGGCCCCCACCGCCGCCACTCGCTGCTGTGCGTCGTCCGCGACCATGCCGTAGACAAGGACGAAGTACGCCGGTGCCAGACCGAAGCTGATCAGGTCCGAGAGGTTGTCGAGCTCCGCGCCCATGGGGGAGGAGCGCAGCTTGCGGGCCACCAGTCCGTCGAAGAGGTCGAAGACCGCCGCGCACAGCATCAGGATCACGGCCGTGGCCGCGCTGTTCCGGGCCATGCCCGACTCCTGGCTGCCCGTGAGGTGCGGGATGAGGATGCCGGTGGTGGTGAAGTACACCGCCATGAAGCCGCATGTGGCGTTACCCAGAGTGAGGGTGTCCGCTATCGAGAGGCGGAGAGAGAGCGGCATCTCCTCCTCGTCGTCCAGCTCGTCGGCCTCCGGCACCCAGCCCGCCTGGGTCTCGGGATCAATCACGGTCAATGCGAGTCACCCCAGCCACGGTCTTCTGGCCGACCTCCACGTCGACCTCGACACCCTCGGGGAGGTAGATGTCGACGCGCGACCCGAAGCGGATCAGCCCGATCCGGTCGCCCTGCTCGACCTTGGTGCCCTGAGGGATGTACGGCACGATACGCCGAGCGACCGCACCGGCGATCTGGATCATCTCGATGTCGCCGAGTTCGGTGTCGAAGTGCCAGACAACGCGCTCGTTGTTCTCGCTCTCCTTGTTGAACGCCGGAACGAACCCGCCGGGGATGTGCTCCACCGACGCGACCGTGCCGGAGAGAGGCGCGCGGTTGACGTGGACGTTCAGCGGGCTCATGAAGATCGCGACGCGGGTACGCCCGTCCTTCCACGGCATGATGCTCTGCACCACACCGTCGGCCGGCGAGATGACCCGGCCCGAGGCGATCTCGCGCTCGGGGTCGCGGAAGAACCACAGCATGCCCGCCGCCAGTGCGGTGGCGGGTACGGCCACGGCCTTGGCGGCGCCGGACTTGCGCGCGCGTACCAGGCTGAGGGCTGCGGTGGCGACGGTCGGGAGGAGCCACGGCGATGCTCCGCGCGCGAGGCGTCCATTGAGGAAGCTGACGCGTGGTGCAGAGGTTTGGCTGTGGGGCATGGATGACCTTCGTAGCGGATGATGCCGCGCTGTAACGGGGGACGGCGGCTTTCCCGGGATCGTACCGGTCGCAGGCCACAACTGGGCAAGCCAGGAAGCCGAGTCGGCGGCCGAAGAGCGCTGACGGGGTGTGACCTTCTTCTCGATGAAAACACCCCGAATCGGTCCATCTAACCCTGGAGTCGATACTCTTCGAGCAGTCTGCGCCCGATGATCATTTTCTGGATCTCGGCGGTACCTTCACCGATGAGCAGCATCGGAGCCTCACGGTAGAGGCGCTCGATCTCGTACTCCTTGGAGAAGCCGTAGCCGCCGTGGATCCGGAAGGCGTCTTCCACGACCTCCTTGCAGTATTCGGAGGCGAGGTACTTCGCCATCCCTGCCTCGAGGTCGTTTCGCTCCCCGGAGTCCTTTTTGCGTGCCGCGTTCACCATCATCGCATGGGCGGCCTCGACCTTGGTAGCCATCTCGGCCAGCTTGAACTGGATCGCCTGGTGCTGGGCGATCGCCTTGCCGAAAGTGTGACGCTGCTGGGCATAGGAGACACCCAGCTCGAACGCACGCTGGGCGACACCGCAGCCACGGGCCGCCACATTGACCCGGCCGACCTCGACCCCGTCCATCATTTGGTAAAACCCTCGGCCGGTCTCCCCGCCGAGCACACGATTGGCCGGAATCCGCAGGCCATCCATGATGAGCTCGGTCGTGTCGACGCCCTTGTAGCCCATCTTGTCGATCTTCCCGGGGATGGTCAGGCCGGGGCGGACCTCACCGAAGCCGGGCTCCTTCTCGACCAGGAAGGTTGTCATCGACTTGTGGGGCGCGGTGCCCTCCGGGTGTCCTTCGTCACTCTTCACGAGAACGGCCACGAGCGTCGACGTACCGCCGTTCGTCAGCCACATCTTCTGACCGTTCAGGACGTACTCGTCGCCGTCCTTGACCGCCTTCGACGTGATCGCCGAGACGTCCGAGCCAAGGGCGGGCTCCGACATGGAGAACGCGCCCCGCACCTCGCCCGCCGCCATGCGCGGCAGGAAGTACTCCTTCTGCTCCTGTGTGCCGTGCTGCTTGAGCATGTACGCCACGATGAAGTGGGTGTTGATGATGCCGGACACCGACATCCAGCCGCGCGCGATCTCCTCCACGCACAGCGCGTAGGTGAGGAGCGACTCACCCAGACCCCCGTACTCCTCGGGGATCATCAGGCCGAAGAGACCCAACTCCTTGAGCCCGTCGACGATCTGCTGCGGGTACTCGTCGCGGTGCTCCAGCTCGGTCGCGACCGGGATGATCTCCTTGTCCACGAAGTCCCGGACGGTGGACAGGATCTCCTGCTGGATGTCGGTCAGACCGGCGGTCTGGGCGAGTCGCGCCATGGCTACTTCTCCTGCTCCTTCAGCTGGGGCCGGCCGGGCTGCTCGCCGCCGCGCTCCTTGATGTACGTCTCGGTGGGGACCATCACCTTGCGGCGGAACACGCAGACCAGCGTGCCGTCCTGCTTGTAGCCCTTGGTCTCGACATGGACGATCCCGCGGTCGTTCTTCGACCTGGAGGGCGTCTTGTCGAGGACCGTCGTCTCGCCGTAGATCGTGTCGCCGTGGAAGGTCGGCGCCACGTGCTTCAGCGACTCGACCTCCAGGTTGGCGATCGCCTTGCCGGACACGTCCGGGACCGACATGCCGAGCAGCAGCGAGTAGATGTAGTTCCCCACGACGACGTTCTTCCCGAAGTCCGTCGTGTTCTCCGCATAGTTGGCGTCCATGTGGAGCGGGTGGTGGTTCATCGTCAGGAGACAGAAGAGGTGGTCGTCGTACTCGGTGACGGTCTTTCCCGGCCAGTGCTTGTAGACGTCGCCGACTGTGAACTCTTCGTAGGTGCGGCCGAACTGCATGGTCTCGCCCTCCGGGCTGGTATGCCCCCTAGGCCCCTTCGGGGCCTGGGGGATGAGGGTTTTTTGTGATTCCGAACTGCCTGGCCGAGTCAGGCGGAGGGCGCTTCGAACTTGGACGTGCGGGTCATGCCGGCGGCCCGGCCCTTGCCGCTGATCACGAGCGCCATCTTGCGGCTGGCCTCGTCGATCATCTCGTCGCCGATCATCGCGGAGCCCTTCTTGCCGCCCGCCTCGGACGTGTAGTACTCGTACGCGTCCAGGATCAGCTCGGCGTGGTCGAAGTCCTCCTGGGACGGCGAGAAGATCTCGTTGGACGCCTCGACCTGGCCCGGGTGCAGCACCCACTTGCCGTCGAAGCCGAGGGCGGCGGCGCGCTGGGCGACCTCGCGGTAGCCGTCGACGTTGCGGATCTGCAGGTAGGGGCCGTCGATCGCCTGGAGGTTGTTGGCACGGGCGGCCATCAGGATCTTCATCAGGATGTAGTGGTAGGCGTCCGCCGGGTAGCCGGGCGGCTGCTCGCCCACGACCAGCGACTTCATGTTGATCGACGCCATGAAGTCGGCCGGGCCGAAGATGATCGTCTCGACGCGCGGGGACGCCTGGGCGATCTCGTTGACGTTGTTGAGACCCTTGGCGTTCTCGATCTGCGCCTCGATACCGATCTTGCCGACCTCGAAGCCCATCGTCTTCTCGATCTGCGTCAGCAGGAGGTCCAGGGCGACGACCTGCTGGGCGTCCTGGACCTTCGGCAGCATGATGCAGTCGAGGTTCGGGCCCGCGCCCTCCACGACGGTGACGACATCGCGGTACGTCCACTCGGTCGTCCAGTCGTTCACGCGCACGACCCGCGTCTTGCCCGTCCAGTCGCCCTCGTTGAGGAACTTCACGATGGTGTGCCGCGCCTCGGGCTTGGCCAGCGGCGCGCACGCGTCCTCCAGGTCGAGGAAGACCTGGTCGGCCGGGAGCCCCTGCGCCTTCTCCAGGAAGCGGGGGTTGCTTCCCGGCACCGCGAGGCAGGAGCGACGCGGGCGCAGACGGTTGACGGGCGTGGTCATGCGGGGACCTCCAGGGGGTCGAGCTTGTTGGCTTTGCGGATCTCGTCGACGATACGGCCGATGATTCCGGTGATGTCGAAGTCCTTCGGGGTGAAGACCGCGGCCACTCCGGCGGCCCGCAGCTGTTCGGCGTCGGCGTTCGGGATGATCCCGCCGGCGATCACCGGGATGTCGGCCGCGCCGGCCTCGCGCAGCCGCTCCAGCACGTCCGGCACCAACTGCGCGTGCGAGCCGGACAGGATGGACAGGCCGACGCCGTGCACGTCCTCGGCGACGGCCGCGGCCACGATCTCCTCGGGCGTGAGCCGGATGCCCTGGTAGACCACCTCGAACCCGGCGTCGCGGGCCCGCACGGCGATCTGCTCGGCGCCGTTGGAGTGCCCGTCCAGGCCCGGCTTGCCCACCAGGAAGCGGAGCTTGCCGACGCCCATGTCCTGCGCGGTCAGCTCGACCTTGCGGCGGACCTGTGCCAGCGCCGTGCCCTCCTCGGCGGTCACCGCGACGGGCGCGGAGGACACACCGGTCGGCGCGCGGAACTCGCCGAACACCTCGCGCAGGGCCCCGGCCCACTCGCCGGTCGTGACCCCGGCGCGGGCGCACTCCAGGGTGGCCTCCATGAGGTTGCCGGTGCCCTTCGCGGCCTCCTTCAGGCGCTCCAGGGCCTTGCAGGGGCGCGGGTGGTTGAAGGGCGGCTGGTAGCGGGTGTCGCGCCAGTGCCGCAGTGCGGCGACCACGCGGGCCTCGACCGTCGGGTCGGCCGTGTGGATCGCCGCGTCCAGATCGGCGGTGAGCGGGTTCGGCTCGGTCGACTCGAAGACGTTGACGCCGACGATCTTCTCCTGACCGGACTCGATACGGGCCCGGCGCTCGGCGTGCGAGGAGACGAGCTGCGACTTCAGATAGCCCGACTCGACGGCGGCCATCGCGCCGCCCATCTCCTGGATCCGGTCGATCTCGGCGAACGACTCCTCGACCAGCTCCGCCACCTTGGCCTCGATGACGTGCGAGCCCTCGAAGATGTCCGCGTACTCCAGCAGATCGCTCTCGTACGCGAGCACCTGCTGCATCCGCAGCGACCACTGCTGGTCCCAGGGACGGGGGAGGCCCAACGCCTCGTTCCAGGCCGGGAGTTGCACGGCACGCGCGCGTGCGTCCTTCGAGAGGGTCACGGCCAGCATCTCGAGCACGATGCGCTGGACGTTGTTCTCCGGCTGGGCCTCGGTCAGACCGAGGGAGTTGACCTGGACCCCGTAACGGAAGCGCCGGTGCTTGGGGTTCTCGATCCCGTACCGCTCGCGCGTGATCCTGTCCCAGATGCGGCCGAACGCCCGCATCTTGCACATCTCCTCGACGAAGCGGACGCCCGCGTTCACGAAGAAGGAGATGCGCGCGACCACGTCGCCCTTCTGCTCCTCGGCGATCTGGCCCGACGCGAACACCGCGTCCAGGACGGCGATCGCGGTGGACATCGCGTACGCGATCTCCTGGACCGGGGTGGCTCCCGCCTCCTGCAGGTGGTAGCTGCAGATGTTGATCGGGTTCCACTTGGGGATGTTGTTGACCGTGTAGCAGATCATGTCCGTCGTCAGACGGAGCGAGGGACCCGGCGGGAAGACGTGCGTGCCCCGCGACAGGTACTCCTTCACGATGTCGTTCTGGGTCGTCCCCTGGAGCTTGGTGATGTCGGCGCCCTGCTCCTCGGCGACGACCTGATAGAGCGCCAGCAGCCACATGGCGGTGGCGTTGATGGTCATCGAGGTGTTCATCTGCTCCAGGGGGATGTCCTGGAACAGACGGCGCATGTCACCGAGATGCGAGACCGGCACCCCGACCCGGCCGACCTCGCCGCGGGCGAGGATGTGGTCGGGGTCGTACCCGGTCTGCGTCGGCAGGTCGAACGCGACCGACAGACCCGTCTGGCCCTTGGCGAGGTTGCGCCGGTACAGCTCGTTGGACGCCTCTGCCGTGGAGTGACCGGCATAGGTCCTCATGAGCCACGGCCGGTCCTTCTGACGCTCTGTCATCGATGAACCTCAGATGTTCCGGAAGCGGTTGATGGCGTCGACGTGCTTGGCCCGCATCTCCGGGTCGCGCACACCCAGGCCCTCCTCGGGCGCCAGCGCGAGCACGCCGACCTTGCCCTGGTGGAGGTTGCGGTGCACGTCGTACGCGGCCTGCCCGGTCTCTTCCAGCGAGTACACCCTGGAGAGCGTCGGGTGGATCTTGCCCTTCGCGATGAGCCGGTTGGCCTCCCAGGCCTCGCGGTAGTTGGCGAAGTGCGAGCCGATGATGCGCTTCAGGGACATCCACAGGTAGCGGTTGTCGTACTCGTGGTTGTAGCCCGAGGTCGAGGCGCAGGTGACGATCGTGCCGCCCTTGCGCGTGACGTAGACGGAAGCGCCGAAGGTCTCACGGCCCGGGTGCTCGAAGACGATGTCCACGTCCTCGCCGCCGGTGAGCTCGCGGATGCGCTTGCCGAAGCGCTTCCACTCCTTCGGGTCCTGGTGGTGCTCGTCCCGCCAGAACTTGTAGTCCTCGGCGTTGCGGTCGATGATCGCCTCGGCGCCCATGGCGCGGCAGATGTCGGCCTTCTGCGGGCTGGAGACCACACAGATGGGGTTGGCACCGCCGGCGAGCGCGAACTGGGTGGCGTACGAGCCGAGTCCGCCGCTCGCGCCCCAGATGAGGACATTGTCGCCCTGCTTCATGCCGGCGCCGTTGCGGGAGACGAGCTGCCGGTAGGCCGTGGAGTTCACGAGCCCCGGAGCGGCGGCCTCCTCCCAGCTCAGGTGGTCGGGCTTCGGCATCAGCTGGTTGGACTTCACGAGCGCGATCTCGGCGAGACCGCCGAAGTTGGTCTCGAAGCCCCAGATGCGCTGCTCGGGGTCGAGCATCGTGTCGTTGTGGCCGTCGGACGACTCCAGCTCGACGGACAGGCAGTGCGCGACGACCTCGTCACCGGGCTGCCAGGCGTTGACGCCGGGCCCGGTGCGCAGGACGACGCCCGCGAGGTCGGAGCCGATGATGTGGTACGGCAGGTCGTGGCGCTTGGTGAGCTCGCTGAGCTTGCCGTAGCGCTCGAGGAAGCCGAAGGTCGCCATCGGCTCGAAGATCGACGTCCACACCGAGTTGTAGTTGACCGAGGAGGCCATCACGGCCACCAGGGCCTCGCCCGGGCCGAGTTCGGGGACCGGGACCTCGTCCAGGTGCAGCGACTTGCGGGGGTCCTTGTCACGGGTGGTGAGCCCGGTGAACATCTCCGTCTCGTCCTTGTGCACGGTGATCGCGCGGTACGAGTCGGGCAGCGGCAGCGCGGCGAAGTCGGCGGAGGTCGACTCCGGCGACTGAATCGCGTCCAGGATTTCCTTCACGGTGTTGCCTCCGGCGATGAGCGTCTGAGGGGAACGCTGAGGGTTACGTCGGGGTGGTTGCTGCTGGTGTGAGGCAGTGCCGTCGGTTCGGCGGAGGGTGGTGCTCGGCAGCGCTTTGTGGCGCGGAAGGTTGCCTGTGACGCAGGCGTCCGGGCGCGCAGACCAATGGTTTGCGGGGACAGCCGGCGTACGAAGGATCTCTGCACGCCGGCCGCCCGGACACCTTCAACGTATGGCACGCCGTGTCATCTAGCAAGGCACCGAGTGCCAACAATTTCTCTCACTTGTCATCTGCCGGTAACAGATGAGCGATGATCGATCAGAGGGCGGGCGAAAAGGAAGCAAAAAGGGGCAGCACCCTCGCGGGCGTGCCCCTTCAGCTTGCGGGAAGTTCCCTACGACCGCTCCTTGAGTGCCTGCTCGATGGTGCGCATGACCTGATGCAACGGAGCGTCGACACGGGCGACGGTCACCAGCACCTCGCCCTCCATGGACGCGGCGGACGCGGGCGCGGACAGCGGTGCGGTTTCCCGTCCGGCCCCTATCCCCGTGCCGAAGGTCTTCCGGACGATGGCGAAGGCATGATCCAGCTGAGCCTCGACGTCTCCCTGCCCGCCGGCCCGCAGCCACCGCCGCAGGACGTGGTTGTGGGCCGTGACCACGGCGGACGCGGCGACCTCGGCGAGCAGCGGGTCGTCGTTGGCGTCGTCGTCGTGTGCGTGCTCGTCGAAGTGTCCGAGGAGATAGCGGGTGAACAGCCGCTCGTACCGCGCCACGGACGCGATCTCCGCCTCCCGCAACGTCGGTACCTCGCGCGTGAGCTTGTAGCGCGACACCGAGATCTCCGGCCGGGCCGCGTACATCTTCATGACTTCCTTGATGCCGCGGCACACGGTGTCGAGCGGGTGCTCGTGCGCCGGCGCCGCGTTGAGCACGGCCTCGGCGCGGATCAGGGTGTCGTCGTGGTCCGGGAAGATCGCCTCTTCCTTGGAGCGGAAGTGCCGGAAGAAGGTGCGCCGGGCGACCCCTGCCGCGGCCGCGATCTCGTCGACGGTCGTCGCCTCGTACCCCTTCGTCGCGAACAGCTCCATCGCGGCGGCCGCCAGTTCTCGGCGCATCTTGAGCCGCTGCGCTGCTGCGCGGCTGCCCGCGGCACTCTCCGGGGCGTCGGGCGTAGCTGGTGTACGGGAGGACTTGGCGGGCTGGGACATGCCCCGAACGTACTGCATGTACGCGGCGGGGCGCTCATGACCGGGTCTTTCCCCACGGAGGGCCGCCGGCGGGGAGGCTGCGGGGTCAAGCAGCCCACCCCAGCCCGCCCGCTCCTCGAACCAACCACCGGACGGCTCACCGGCCCCAGCACCGACCCACGCCTCGGACCGGCCGCCGGTCCCAGCTCCGGGCTGCGCCTGGGACCGGCCGTCGGCCCCTGCGCTGGGTTGCGCCTCGGACCCTGCGCCGGGCCGCGCCTCGGCCCCAGCTCCGGGCTGCGCCTGGGACTGGCCGTCGGCTCCTGCGCCGGGCTGCGCCTGGGACCGGCCGTCGGCCCCTGCGCCGGGCTGCGCCTCGGACCCGCCGCCGACACCGTTTCCGGACCGGCCGCCGGGTCGTGTTCCGGTCCCTGTGGCGGGCCACACCCTGGACCTGTTCCCGACCCCGACCCCGGACCCGGAGCCGACCTCGACTCCCGCCCCGTTCCCGTTTCCGTTTCCGTTTCCGGGTTCAGTCCCGGCCCCTCGGCGGGGGCCGGGACTGTTCGCGGGCAGGTTCGCAGGCCTGGCTGCGGGAGCGGCTCCGGGGCGGTGCCCGGGCCGGAGGTCGTGTGGCTCAGTGGCGGGCATATTCGCGGAAGCCGCGGCCCGTCTTGCGGCCGAGGCAGCCCGCGGCCACCAGGTGCTCCAGGAGGGGCGCCGGGGCGAGGCCCGGGTCGCGGAACTCGCGGTGCAGGACCTTCTCGATGGCCAGCGAGACGTCGAGGCCGACCACGTCGAGGAGCTCGAAGGGGCCCATCGGGTAGCCGCCGCCCAGCTTCATCGCGGCGTCGATGTCGTCGAGCGAGGCGTAGTGCTCCTGGACCATCTTGATCGCGTTGTTCAGGTACGGAAACAGCAGCGCGTTCACGATGAAGCCCGCCCGGTCACCGCAGTCCACCGGATGCTTGCGGACCTTCGCGCAGACCTCACGGACCGTGGCGTGCACGTCGTCCGCCGTCAGGACGGTCCGGACGACCTCGACCAGCTTCATCGCCGGGGCCGGGTTGAAGAAGTGCATACCGATCACGTCCTGCGGCCGCGAGGTCGCGCGGGCGCAGGCGACGACGGGCAGCGACGACGTCGTGGTGGCCAGGATCGCGCCCGGCTTGCAGACCTTGTCGAACACCTCGAACAGCTGCTGCTTGACCTCCAGGTCCTCGGCGACGGCCTCCAGTGCCAGATCGACCTCGGCGAAGGCGTCGTACGAGCCCGCCGGAGAGATCCGCCCCAGCGTCTCGGCGGCCGCCTCGGCGGTCATCCGCCCCTTGTCGACAGAACGCGAAAGCGACTTGCCGATACGGGCCTTGGCGGCCTGCGCCTTCTCCTCGCTGCGCGCCGCGAGAACGACCTCGTACCCGGCCTTCGCGAAGACCTCGGCGATACCGGACGCCATGGTCCCGGAGCCCGCGACGCCGACCGAGCGGACGGTACGACCGGGCATCAGGGAGGCGCCCTCCAGGGGAGTCAGCGCGTCCCGCACCACGGTCGCGCTGCCCGGGGCCTCGTACGTGTAGAAGCCGCGCCCCGACTTGCGACCGGTCAGGCCCGCCTCGCTGAGCTGCTTGAGGATGGGCGCGGGAGCGTGCAGCCGGTCGTGAGACTCGGCGTACATGGCCTCCAGGACCGTACGCGCGGTGTCCACGCCGATCAGGTCCAGGAGGGCGAGCGGGCCCATGGGCAGGCCGCAGCCGAGCCGCATCGCGGCGTCGATGTCCTCGCGGCTGGCGTACTTCGCCTCGTACATCGCGGCGGCCTGGTTGAGGTAGCCGAAAAGCAGCCCGTCGGCGACGAAGCCGGGGCGGTCGCCGACCGCGACGGGCTCCTTGCCGAGTTCGAGGGCGAGGTCCGTGACGGCGGCGACGGCGCCCGGCGCGGTCAGCACGGACGAGACGACCTCGACCAGCTTCATCGCGGGGGCCGGGTTGAAGAAGTGCAGGCCCAGGACGCGCTCGGGGCGCGCCGAGTCGGCGGCCAGGCGCGTCACGGACAGGGCGTTCGTGCCGGTCGCCAGGATCGTCTCCGGACGCACGATGCCGTCCAGCTCGCGGAAGATCTGGTGCTTGATCTCATACGACTCCGGAGCCACCTCGATCACCAGATCGGCGTCGGCCGCGGCCCGCAGGTCGGTGGAGGTGCGCAGGCGGGCGAGGGCGTCGCCGCGCTCCTGCTCGGTGAGGCGCCCGCGCTGCACGGCGCGGGCCGTCGAGGACTCGATCGCGGTGACGGCCTGGGCGGCGGCGGCCTCGCTGATGTCGATGCCGACGACCTCGCGGCCGGCCTTGGCCAGGACCTCGGCGATGCCGGTGCCCATCGTGCCGAGGCCGACGACCGCGACGGTCTTGAGCGGGGACGCAGAGGGAAGGGAGGGGTCGGGCAGGGGAGTGGCCATCGCGGGACTCCAGAAATGAGTGACGACTGAGGGACGCACCCGGATACGCCGACAGGCGCACGCAGTGCGGAGGTTGCGGGTGATGCCGGGCTACGAAGCGCACACGCCCGGTGCCGTCCGCGGGCCGAAACGCAGGCCCGCGAAGCGGTGAGGAAAACCCGACCGGCCCTGTCCCGGAGCCGTGTCGTACTGAGGTACACGAAGTACCGAACCGACCAACACCCATGGCGGCTGCGTCACCAGGCCACCACGAGCAAGTCCGCGAGTGGGTAACTCGCTCGATTGAGCTTAACTCGCGGGTAACGAGCGCGCCAGTCCCCGGAGAATGTGACGTACGTCGCCGATAGGCTCGGTGTCATGGACGAAGAGTTGCGATCGATCACCCAGCGCTTACGGCATGAGGCGGGTGCGGCGGCGTCATACGCGTACGAGCGGCTGATCTCGACCGATGATCTCGACGAGCTGGCCGAGGTGCTGATCGCTCCCGAACGGCCGCTGTGGGCCCGGGAGTTGGCCGCCTTCCGGCTCGGCGTCGCCGGGGACCGGCGGGCCTTCGAGGCACTCGTCCTGCTGCTCAACCACCGCGACCCGCAGCGCTGCGCCTCCGCCGCGTACGCCTTGGCCCGGCTCGGCGATCCGCGCACCGCGCGCGCGGCGGCCGCCCTGGCCACCAACGAACTGCGGGTCGCCTACGCGCTCCATCCGGTACGGCTCCTGGTCGAGCTGCGCGCTCCTGAGGCCGTGCCCGCGCTGATCACCACCCTGGCCCGCAGATTCCGTCCACACGATCCCTATCGCCGGGTCGCCATCGCCTGCGTGGAAGGCCTCGGCGTCCTGGGCGACGAACGCGCCCGTCCCGTCCTGAACGAGGCCCTCGCCCGCCCGGCGCTGGCCCAGGCGGCGGCCGGTGCGCTGAAGCGGCTGCCGGCACAGCGCACGCCACGCGAATAAGGGCACGCGAACACGGGCGTGAGGCGTGCCTGCTTGATGAGGCGGGACCGCCGGGGGCTCGCCCGGCGGGAGACGGGCGACCGGCAGGCGGACGAACGTCGCGGGATCCGAACTGCCGTCATCTCCGCGCATGTGCCCGGGCCCTGCTCCCCGGCGGCCCCAGTCCGTGCGGCCGCCTGGCTGGGTGCGACGTGGGATTCGGGAAGTCGCCGGCAGCGGCGCGAACCGCTGTCGTGGGCAGCCGCACGCTCCGCACAATAGGGAGCGGGTGCCCGGGCGGACATCCCCCAGGCGGGGCGAACGGCCCCCTCAGATGGGCTGATTCACCGTTCTATGAGTTCTGGCGGTGGTACGTGGTCGAGTTCTGGCGGCGCCCCGTGATCGAGTTCTGACGGTGCTACGTGGTCTGGCGCGGCAGGATCCCGAGGCGGGTCGCCGTGACCACGGCCTCCAGCTGGCTGTGCGCGCCCAGCTTCACCAGGACGCTCTTCACATGACCGCGTACCGTGTGCCGGCTGAGCACGAGCCGGTCCGCGATCGCCTTGAGGCCGAGCCCCTGGGCGAGCAGGGCCAGCACCTCGTGCTCCCGGCGGGTCAGCCCGCTCCGCTCCCACTGCCGTTCCGGGAGCCGGGCCGCCAGTGTCGACTCCTCCACCAGGAGCTTGCCGCTGGCGGTCGTGCGGATCGCGGTGAGGATGTCCCCGAAAGCGCTGTGCTTCGCGAGGAACGCCGAGGCACCCGCCGCCACCGCCCGGGCCAGCTGGTCGGGGGTCGCGTCCGCCGTGAGGACGACGACTCGGGTGGCGGGATGAGCGGCCTTCAGCAGCCGGGTGCCCTCGATACCGTCCTTGCCCGGCAGATGAATGTCCATCAGCACCACGGCGGGCGGCCGACGGGCCGCCTCCCGCAACGCCTCGTCGACCGTGCCCACCGCTTCGCCGCAGGCCAGGTCGGGCTGCGCCGCGATGGCGATGGCCAGGGCGTCGGCCAGCGCACGCTGGTCCTCGACCACGAGCACGCGGATCATCCCGGATCCTCCCCCTCCGGACGGCCGGCTCTCCCCGGGCCGGTCGTGGCGATGCGCTTCGAGGGTAGTGCCGTACGGCCCAGCAGGTCCCGGCCGTACCCGGAAATGTGTTCCCCGCATCTGGCCCAACGCCCTTGGCGCGGTCCAGAGTTGGGGGAGGGACGTCGGGTGCGGCTGGAGCGCGGCAGGCGACGAGAGGACGCCGAAGGTGAAGACCTACTCGTTCGTGCTGTATGTGTCCGGGCGCACCGAGCGGTCGACGGCCGCGCTGGCCGATCTCCGCCTGATGTGCCGTACGCACATCCCCGACCGCTTCGAGATCAGGGTCGTCGACGCCGCCGGAGAGCCTGGGCGGGCGGACGAGGAACGGGTCCTCGCGACGCCCACCGTGGTGCGTGCCACCCCGCCGCCCGCGCGCCGCGTGATCGGCGATCTGTCCGACATCGATCGGGCCGCCGCGGCGCTGGGTCTGCTCGACGGGCGGGAGATGAAGGAGGGGAACGGGGAGACATGAGGGGGACCGGTTCGGCGGACGGATCAGCGGATCAGGGGAAGGGCCGCAGGGACGATCGCGATGACTGACGACGGGCCGCGGGATCTGTACCAGGCCATGATGCTGGCCGCGCCGGACGGCATCGTCGCGGTCGACGGCGACGGCTGCGTACGGGCCTGCAATCCGGCCGCGGAGGCGCTGCTGGAGCGGACCGCGGACGAGCTGGTCGGCTCCGTGTTCGGCTTTCCGCTGGTCGACGGCGAGTCCACCGAGGTGACGCTGGTCCTGCCGAACGGCCGCAGCAAGGTCGTCGAGATGCGGGTCACCCTCGCCCAGCTGGACGACCGCCATCTGTACGTGGCCGCGCTGCGCGACGGAACCCGCCGGCGGCAGGCCGACCACGTCCTCCAGTCCGCTCTGGAGCACCAGAGCGTGGTCGTCGCGGTGGCCGCGCACCAGCTGCACAATCCGCTCGCGGCTCTGGGCGCCCTGGTGCACGTACTGCGGGAGCCGCCGCCCGATCTGACGGACGAGCGGCGGGCGGAACTGGTCGAGCGGATCGCCGAGCGCACGGCCCGGCTGCAGTCGCTCGTCCGTAAACTCCTCACCGCCGCCCGCATCGACGGAGCCTGGCAGCAGGGTGTGCCGGAGCCGGTGGAGGTGCTGGGCTTCCTGCTGGAACGGCTCGCCGAGTCCGAGGCCCGCGGCCGCGATCTACGACTCGCCGTGCCGGCGCATCTGGTGACGCGCGTCGACCGCGTGGGCTTCGCCGAGATCTTCACCGACTACCTGGAGAACGCGCTCGCCTACGGCCGGGAGCCCGTGGAGATCACGGCTCGCGCCACCGGCGGACGCATCGAACTGCGCGTCGCGGACCACGGCCCGGGGGTGCCCGAGTCGTTCGTTCCGCACCTCTTCGAGCGCTACCGCCGCGACCCCGCCACCGCGGCGGCCACCGAGGGCACCGGCCTCGGCCTGTGGATCGCCCGCAGCCTGGCCCGCGCCAACGGCGGCGACGCCTGGTACGAACCGGGCCGGCCGAACGGCGCGGTGTTCTGCGTGAGCCTGCCTCAGGACGCGAGCCCTCAGGGCGGGAGTCCTCAGGACGCCGACAATCAAGACGCGAACGCTCAAGACGCGAACCCTCAAGACGTGAACGGGGCGTGAGCCCTCAGGACGTGAGCCCCCTTCAGGAGCCGCCCAGCACACGCCTCCTTCAGGCACCGCCCAGCACCCGGACGTAACGCACTTCGGGCACCTCGGCACCGTCCACCTCGAAGGGCTCCTCGGCGCCGTCCGCGACGAAACCGGCCTTCTCGTAGAAGCGACGCGCGCTCGCGTTCTCCTTGAGCACCCACAGCAGCATCCGGTCGTGCCCCGCGGCGCCGCAGCGGGCGGTGGACTCCCGCAGCAGGGCGCGGCCCACACCGCGCGCGAGCCGGTCGGGGTGCACGTAGATCGCGTACAACTCGGCGTCCCCGGTGCGGAGTTCATCCTCCCGGTACGGGCCGTGGCACGCCCAGCCGACGACCTCGCCGCCCCACTCCGCGACGAGGTTCACCACGCCCTCACCGGCCTGCGCGAAGAGCGTTCGCCGGCGCTGGACCTCGTCCTCGAGGTCGAGACCGTCGAGGTACGTCCGCGGCATCATCCCCTGGTACGCGGTCTGCCAGCCGCGTACCCGGATCTCGGCCACGCGGAGACAGTCGTCCAGAGTCATCTCGCGGATGTGAATGCGCATAGGAGAGCGGTCGTCCATGGCCGCACCCTAGGCGGCCGCGGGCGAGGGTTCCCGTGAATTACGGAGGGCCCGTGGATCACTCGGGCAGCACCGCGTACGCCTCGATCTCCATCAGGAACTCCGGGTGCACCAGGCCGGCGACCTGCACGGCCGAGGCGGCCGGGAGGCGGTCGAGGGATATGTGCTCGTCCCGGGCCGCGCGGACGGCCGGCATGTAGGCCATGTCCGTGACGAAGAAGGTCAGTTTGACCACGTCGTCGAAGGTGGCTCCGGCCGCGGTCAGACAGCGCAGCAGGTTCGCGAAGACCTGACGGGCCTGCGCCGCCGGGTCGCCCGCACCGACGAGCTTGCCGTCCTCGTCGAGTGCGACCTGGCCGGAGACCGCCACGAAGCGGCCCGTGCCCATCACGACATGCGAGTACGCGGCGGCGGGGGCGACCCCGTCGGGGGCGGAAATGCGAGTCAGTTCGGCCATGGATCAATCCTGCACCACGGCACTGACAACGCCCCCGACGGGCGTTCACCGCTCACTTGCCGAGGCTCAGCCCCGGAATCCGATCAGTCCGTGCAGCGTCGAGCCGCGCGAGTCCGAGGACTTCGTGCTCAGCGGCTGCGGCTCGGGCAGCGGCTCGCACACCGCGTCGACCTCACCGCCGCTGCGCGGCACCCGGCCGGTGGTCAGATACGTGGCCAGGTGCTGGTCCAGGCAGGTGTTCCCGCTCAGCGTGATGCCGTGGTTCCCACCGCCTTCCTCGACCACCAGGCTGGAGCCGCCCAGCAGCTGATGGACCGTGACGCCGCCCTCGTACGGGGTGGCCGCGTCGTCCGTCGCCTGGAACAGCAGCACCGGCGGCACCGAGTCGTTGGAGACGTCCACGGGCTCGAGTGAGTCCGTCGGCCAGAACGCGCACGGCGCGTTGTACCAGGCGTTGTTCCAGGTCATGAACGGTGCCTTCTCGTACACGGCCCAGTTGTCGTCGCGCCACTGGTTCCAGTCGCGCGGCCAGGCCGCGTCACGGCACTGCACCGAGGCGTAGATGCTGTAGCCGTTGTCGCCCGCGGCGTCGACGGCGGCGAAGTTCTCGTACGCCTCGACCAGCGGGTCGTCGTTCTTGTCGTTCACGAAGGCCGCGAACGCCTCGGCGAGGTACGGCCAGTAGCCGTTGAAGTAGCCGCCGGGGATGAACGTGTCCTCCAGTTCGGAGGCGCCCACCGTGTTGTCCGCGGGCTTCTTCGCCAGCGCCGCCCGCATCGCGTACCACTTGGCCTCGATCTTCTCCGGATCGGTGCCGAGCTTGTACGTCGCGTTGTGCTTGGCGACCCACGCCATGAAGGCCCGGTGGCGGTCGTTGAAGGCGTAGTCCTGCGCGATGTTGTCGTCGTACCACACACCGGTGGGGTCGACGATCGAGTCGAGCACCATGCGCCGGACCCGGTCCGGGTACAGCCTCGCGTAGACGGCGCCCAGGTAGGTGCCGTACGAGTACCCGAAGTAGTTGATCTTCTTGGCGCCGAGCGCGCGGCGGATCGCGTCCATGTCCTGGACCGCGCTCACCGTGTCGATGTACGGCAGCAGCTTCGCGTACTTCGTGCCGCACGCCTGCGCGAAGGCCTGCGCACGGTCGAGGTTGGCCTTCTCGATGGCCTCAGTGCTCGGCACGGAGTCGGGGCGTACCGGTGAGAAGTGCCCCGGCCTGCAGTTCAGGGCGGGCTTGCTCGCGCCGACGCCGCGCGGGTCGAAGCCGATGACGTCGTACTGCGACGCCACCTCCTTCGGCAGCGAGGCCGCGACGAACCCGGCGAGCGTGAGACCGCTGCCGCCGGGGCCGCCCGGGTTCACCAGCAGGGGGCCCTGGTACTTCTTCGAGGTGTGCGGGACCCGTGACAGCGCGAGCGTGATGCGCTCGCCGTGCGGGTTCGCGTGGTCGAGCGGCACCTTCAGGGACGCACACTGGAGCGTCGGATAGTCCTCGGTGCCGCACTTCTTCCAGGTGAGCTTCGCCGCGTCGGTGGCCTGCGTGGTGCGCGGTGCGGTCGCGGAGCCCGAGCTCGCGTCGGCCGGGATCGCTGTGATCATTCCGGCCACCACGGCCGCGGCGCCGCACAGAGCGGCTGCGCGTCGGTTCACGAAGAATCGCCTCGCATCGGAGTGCTGACTGCGCAATCTGGCCGGCTTTCCCGGCCGGGGGTCCGGGGGTTGTCCCCCGGGGAGATGCAGCATGACGCCTCCCGGGACGGAGGTTTTGAGCCGTGCACGCCACGGCCCACGCCGTATCGTCCCGGAACGGGCCCCCGGAAGGACCGCTTCTGGCAAGAGTTGACCCAATTGAGGCGCGGGATGCGGCCGGATGCCGGGGAGATGCGCTGGTCGGAGCAGGTGGAGACGCGTCAGAGAAGCGTGAGTTGAGTCGGTCCCGGAACGACCGGTTCCGGTACCGGGAGCCTGCGGGGCATCCCCGCGCGCGTGGGACCTATCCCGTACTCCTCAGCCAGTTCGTGGACCTGACGGGTGATCCGGCGCTGGTACCACTTCGGGGCGTACGCGCCCTCCGCGTACAGCCGCTCGTAACGGCGCACCAGATGCGGGTGGTAGTGCGCCAGCCAGCTCATGAACCACTCGCGTGCCCCCGGCCGCAGATGCAGCACGAGCGGGGTCACCGAGGTTGCGCCGGACGCGGCGATCGCCCGTACCGTCGCGCGCAGTTGGGACGAATCGTCGCTCAGGAAGGGGAGCACCGGGGCCATCAGGACCCCGCACCCGATGCCGTGTTCGCTCAGCGTGCGGACGACGTCGAGGCGGCGCTCCGGGGCGGGCGTGCCCGGTTCCACGGTCCGCCACAGCTCTTGGTCGGTGAAGCCCACGGAGACCGAGATCCCGACCTCGGTGACGGCGGCCGCCTGCTTGAGGAGGCCGAGGTCACGCAGGATCAGCGTGCCTTTCGTCAGGATGGAGAAGGGGTTCGCGTGGTCGCGCAGGGCCGCGATGATGCCGGGCATCAGCTGGTAGCGGCCCTCGGCGCGCTGATAGCAGTCCACGTTCGTGCCCATCGCGATGTGCTCGCCGAGCCAGCGCCGCGAGCCCAACTGCCGCCGCAGCAGCTCCGGGGCGTTCACCTTCACCACTATCTGGCTGTCGAAGCCGAGACCCGTGTCGAGGTCCAGATAGCTGTGGGTCTTGCGGGCGAAACAGTAGACACACGCGTGCGTGCACCCCCGATAGGGGTTGACCGTCCACTCGAAGGGCATGCGTGAGGCCCCCGGCACGCGGTTCACGATCGACCTGGCCCGGATCTCGTGGAAGGTGATTCCACGGAACTCGGGAGTGTCGAACGTACGGGTGGTCACCGCGTCCGCGCCGAACAGCGCGGCGTTCCCGGGCGGGTTGCCGCCGGACTCCACTGTGAGGTTCTCCCAGCGCATGACGCCTCCTCGATAGCACTGGCCACAGAATAGAACACATGTTCCCTTGATCGTGCGAACTCATATTCGACGGGCGTGGCGTCGAGGTTCCACGCCCCTTGGGGGACCCCGATTTGGGCGGCTCGGGCGCGTGGTGGTTGGCTTTGCCGTGACCCCCGAGATTCCGAGTGCTGGAGGAACGCAATGGCGCAGGTCGAGGCCACCACGGAGCGAGTCGTAGCGGCTCAGCCGGACGACGTGTTCGATGCGCTGGCCGACTACAGCGGCACGCGTGCGAAGCTCCTGACCGAGCACTTCAGCGAGTACGAGGTGCGCGAGGGCGGTGACGGCGAGGGCAGCCTCGTCCACTGGAAGCTCCAGGCCACCAGCAAGCGCATCCGTGACTGCCTCCTCGAGGTGACCGAGCCCACCGACGGCGAGCTCGTCGAGAAGGACCGCAACTCCTCGATGGTGACCACCTGGCGGGTCACTCCGGCAGGCGAGGGCAAGTCCAGGGTCGTCGTGACCACCGTCTGGAAGGGTGCCGGCGGCATCGGCGGCTTCTTCGAGAAGACCTTCGCGCCCAAGGGACTCGGCCGGATCTACGACGCGGTGCTGGCGAAGCTCGCCACCGAGGTGGAGAAGTAGAGGCGGAGAAGTCGAGGCGAAGAAGTAGGGGTGGAGAAGTAGTCCTGCCGGCGCTTCCCGGGGCGCGCGGCCAGGTGCTTCCGCGCGATTCTCACGCTCACCGTTTCGAGTGGTTTTCGGTACGGCTCAGTCGTACGCTGTAGGGCTCCCACCGGCGATTACGTCCTTTGAAGCCCGAAGGAGGGCGACTCGTCGCGCTTGCTCCCAGTTGTCGCGTAATGCGAGAAATGGGCCGCGCAGGCGCGACGAGGGGAGCAGCACGTGGGCGGGACGACTCTGGCGGAGAGCGAACGAGGCGTTACGGCTCCGCTCTCCGATCCGCCTCAAGGGCCTCCGGGATCCCAGCAGTTCGAGGCGCTCAGCCCGCGCCGCGTGCGCATGGTCTTCTTCGCGCTGATGCTGGCGCTGCTGCTCGCCGCGCTGGAGCAGATGATCGTCGCCACCGCACTCCCGAAGATCGTCGGGGAGCTGCACGGCCTGGACAAGATGTCCTGGGCGATCACCGCGTATCTGCTCACCTCCACCGTGGGACTGCCCGTCTACGGCAAGTTGGGCGATCTCTACGGCCGCAAGGGCGTCTTCCAGTTCGCGATCGTCGTCTTCGTCGTGGGCTCCGCGCTGGCCGGATGGTCGCGCACCATGGACCAGTTGATCGCCTTCCGTGCGGTCCAGGGCGTGGGCGCGGGCGGTCTCATGATCGGCGTCCAGGCGATCATCGCGGACATCGTGCCGCCCCGGGAACGCGGCCGCTTCATGGGCCTGATCGGCGCCGCGTTCGGCCTCGCCTCGGTCGCGGGACCGCTGCTCGGCGGCTACTTCACCGATCATCTCTCCTGGCGCTGGTGCTTCTACATCAACGTGCCCTTCGGCCTGGTCACGCTCGCCGTCGTGGCCGTCGTGCTCAAGCTGCCGAAGCCCACCGCCAAGCCACGCCTCGACGTAGTCGGCGCACTGCTGCTCGCCGTCGCCTCAACCTGCCTTGTGCTGCTGACCAGTTGGGGCGGTACGGAATACGCGTGGGACTCGCGCGTCATCCTGGGGCTCGGCGCCGGAGCCGTCGCCGCGACGATTCTCTTCCTCGTCGCCGAGCACTTCGCGGCCGAACCCCTCATCCCGCTGCGGCTGTTCCGCGACGGGGTCTTCAATGTCACCGGTCTCGTCGGCGTGATCGTCGGTGTCGCGCTCTTCGGCGCGGCCAGCTATCTCCCCACCTTCCTGCAGATGGTCGACGGCGCCACCGCCACCGAGTCCGGGCTGCTCATGCTCCCGATGATGGGCGGCATCGTCGGCGCCTCGGTCGTCTCGGGACAGCTGATCAGCCGAGGCGGTCACTACAAGATCTACCCGATCCTCGGCGGCGCCCTCTCCGTCATCGGCATGTGGCTCCTGTCGCGGCTCGAAGCCGACACGCCCCGGCTGCACTACAGCGTCTGGATGGCCGTGCTCGGCGCCGGGATCGGCCTGGTCATGCCGGTGCTGATCCTCGCCGTGCAGAACTCCGTGCACCCGCACGACCTCGGCACCGCGACCAGCGCGAACAACTACTTCCGGCAGATCGGCGGCAGCGTCGGGGCCGCGATCTTCGGCACGCTCTTCGCCGACCGGCTCGCCGACTCCCTCGCCGAACGGCTGCCCGCCGAGGCCACCGCCGGGGCCGGTCTGCCCGACCCCGAGTCCATCACCCCGCAGCTCGTCCACGCGCTGCCCGCCGAGGTGCGCGACGGCTACATCGCCGCGTACGCCGACGCCATGCCGCGGATCTTCCTCTACCTCGTGCCGGTGCTAGTCCTGGGCCTGCTCGTCGCCTTCTTCCTCAAGGAGAAACCTCTGGTGTCCCACCACACCCCCGCCGCCGACCCCGAGACCGCGCCCTTCAACACCTCGATCCCGCAGGCCCGTTCGTCGTACGCCGCCGGAGTCCCCGTCTGCGGCACGGTGCAGCATCCCGACGGCACCGTCGTGCCCCGTGCCGCGCTCACGCTCATCGACGTCGCGGGGCACCAGATCGGGCGGGGGGCGAGCGGGGAGGACGGGCGGTACGCGTTGTCGACGCCCGGGTCGGGGGCGTACGTCCTGATCGCCGCGGCGGGCGGGCATCAGCCGCAGGCCGTCAGCGTCACGGTCGGCGAGCGGCCCGTTGAGCTGGACGTGGTGCTCGGTGGTGCGGGGCGGTTGGCCGGAAGCGTGGTGACGGCGGACGGGACGCCTGTGCGGGACGCGGCGGTCACGCTCACCAATGTGCATGGCGAGGTGGTCGCCACGACTCGCAGCGGGCGTGAAGGGGGGTATGTCATCACCGAGTTGGTGGCGGGGGAGTACACGCTGGCCTCGAGCGCGCCGGCGTTTCGGCCGGCTGCTCTCCCTGTGAGTGTCCAGGCCGCTCGGGAGACTCGGCAGGATGTGGAGCTCGCGGGTGGGGCGGTGTTGCGGGGGACCGTGCGGGCCAGTGGGGGGCGGCCTGTTGAGGATGCGCGGGTGACGTTGCTCGATGCCGCCGGGAATGTGGTGGATACGTTGACCACGGGGGCTGATGGAACGTTCCGGTTCGTTGATCTTTCGTCGGGGGAGTACACGGTGATCGCGGCCGGGTACCCGCCGGTGGCCACTGTTTTGCAGGTGGCCGGGGGTGGGCGGACTGAGCGGGATCTGCAGTTGGGGCATGAGGATTGAGGGTTGAGAGTCGGCTGCGGGGTTGTGGGGGCTGGTCGCGCCCACGCGGCGGAGCCGCACAATGTCACAGCCCCGCGCCCCTAAGGGGCGCCAGCCCCTGCGCCCCTAACGGGGCGCTGTTGTGCGCCGGAGTTATTTCCCTCAATGGCACACCTGGCAACCGGGCGCGGACGTACCGTGGTTGTGGCGGCACAGAATTTTGCGGACCGTGGGAGAGAGGGCCTGGGCCATGGACCGTGGCACCGAGATGGGCGTACCTCCCGGCCGCGTGGCCGGTAACGGTGTTGCGGCGGGCCGGATTCCGCTGGCCGTGGTGGTGGTCGACCGGGAGGGCCTGGTCTCGCACTGGAGCCGGGGGGCTCGGCGGCTGTTCGGGGCCGCCAGGGAGGAAGCGGTCGGGCGGCCCGCCGTGGATCTGCTTCCTGTCTCCGGTGCTCTGCCCGACGATGACGAGGGCCCGCCCTACGGGTCGTACTCCGCGTACGACGGGCTCGGTCCCGATCTGGAGTCGTCCCTCGACGGGCGGTTGTCCTATCCGGCGGCGGGCCGCGCGCGGCTCACGACGGCGGGAAGTGACCGGATCGACGTCCTGTGGTGGGCGTATCCGCTGGTGGGGCCCGGCTCGGAGCGTCTCCTCGTGCTCGCCGCCGACGCGGACGGGCTGCGCCACGAGGACACCGGCGAAGGCGTGGCCGTGGAGCGCATCGCGCCCGGCTTCGCGCTGCACACCGACTTTCCCGGCGCCGAGCAGCTGGCCCGCAGACTGCCCGAGATCCTGCCCAGCATGAGCGTCGGCGAGAGCGCCCGCATCGTCGCGCAGGTTCTCGAACTGGGCTACCCCGTCCTGGAGTTCAGCCAGAACGACCGGGTGCCCGTCACCCCCGACTGGGGCGTGCCGCGGCGCGCCGAGCGCAAGGCACGCCGGCAACTGGCGGCCGCCGCGACCGCGTCGGGCAAGCCGCTGCCGTCGGACGCCGAGGACGAGGGCGAGGACCTCGAATACGCCGCCGTACGCGAGCGCCTGGAGTTCCTGAACGAGGTCAGCGGGCGCATCGGCACCTCGCTCGACCTGTCCCGCACGATCGTCGAGGTCAGCAAGGCCGTGGTGCCCCGCTTCACGGACGTGGCCGGGACCTATCTGCGCGAACAGGTCGTCGCGGGTGAGGGCTTCCCCGAGGGCGTGCCCGACACGACCACCATGTGGCACCGCGTCGCCCTGGAGCACACGGACGAGCCCGGTCGCTGGGACGACGTCGTGCCGGTCGGCGAGGCCATGCCGTTCCCGGCGCACACACCGTTCTTCCAGTGCATGACCACCGGCGAGCCCGTCCTCGTGCCGCGGATCAGCGAGCAGATGGGGCACATGATCGCCGCGCAGTTCGAGAAGCGCGACATCCGGCCCCTCATCACCAACCGCTCCATGCTGATCGTGCCCCTCAAGGCCCGAAACGTGGTGCTGGGCTTCATGATCCTCCTGCGCCACCCGGAGCGCGTCGAGTTCAACGACATGGACCGCGTCACCGGGGCCGAACTCGCCGCCCGTGCCGGGCTCGTGCTCGACAACGCCCGCATGTACACGTACCAGGAGAGCGTCGCCGAGACCCTCCAGGACAGCATGCTGCCGCATATCGCGCCGCGCATGGCGGGCTGCGACATCGCGACCCGCTATCTGCCGGGCACGTTGCTGGGGCGGGTCGGCGGCGACTGGTTCGACTCGGTCAAGCTGCCCGGGTCGCGGACCGCGCTCGTCGTCGGCGACGTCATGGGTCACGGCCTCAACTCGGCGGCGATGATGGGGCAGTTACGGACCGCCGTGCAGACGATGGCCGCCCTGGACCTGCCGCCCGCCCAACTCCTCCGCAATCTGGACGACTTGGCGCAGCGCCTCGGGGAGCACTACCTCGCGACGTGCCTGTACGCGGTGTACGACCCCATCGCGAGCGAGCTGGAGATCGCCAACGCGGGCCATATCCCACCCGTGCTGGTGCGTGCCGAGGACGGCCGCAGCGATCTGCTCGACCTGCCGACGGGCGCGCCCATCGGGGTCGGCGGGGTGCCCTTCGAGTCCGTACGGGTCCGGGTGGCGCCCGGCGACCGGCTCGTGATGTGCACCGACGGCCTGGTCGAGGTGCGCGGCGAGGACATCGGAGTCGGGCTCGCCACGCTCTGCGAGTCCGCCGCTCACCCGGCCGCGTCCATGGACGACGCCTGCGACACCATCATCCGCGCCCTCAACACCCGCGGCGGCCGCAAGGACGACGTGGCGCTCCTGATGGCCCGGCTCAACGGCATCGCACCCGAGGACGTCGCTCGGTGGCGGATCGGGCACGACCCCGCCGAGGTCGGCA
Source organism: Streptomyces albicerus (assembly GCF_008905045.1). GTDB lineage: Bacteria > Actinomycetota > Actinomycetes > Streptomycetales > Streptomycetaceae > Streptomyces > Streptomyces albicerus. The sequence continues at coordinate 162,758 of NZ_VWMY01000018.1, read as the reverse complement.
GGGCGCGTGCCGTGGTCCGTGAACAGCTCCACGTGTGGGGTCTGAACTCCCTTGTCGACCACACCGAGTTGATGGTTAGCGAGCTCGTCACCAATGCCGTACGGCACTCCCACAGCCGCCCGATCGAGTTGCGGCTGGTCAGGGGCGACACCCTGCTGTGCGAGGTGGACGACGACGACCACACGCTGCCGACGCTGCTCAGCGCACGCCGGCTCGACGAGTTCGGGCGCGGGATGCTGGTGATCAGCACGCTGGCGCGCGAGTGGGGGACCAGCCGTACCAGTTCCGGCAAGACGGTGTGGTTCGAGTTGGCCGTGCCCCGTCGCTAGCCCTTGGGGGGAGCGAGGGGTGCGAGGGGCGCACATCGGCGTACAGGTGTCGAATGAGCCGTGAAGGTGTGCGCCGCGTGCTTGTCGGTTCACCCCGGGCGCGATAAACCGGACTGCCCGTCACTTTTCGGCGGTCCGCGGTCACATCCTGGGGAGCTGGCATGAGCGTGACGACTCGGTACAGGGAGGCCTGGGAGGGCTTCTGGCTGGAAGCCACCGACGAACAGGGAGCCGTCTTCTGGGACGCCGAGCCGGACGTCACCGTAGGCGTCCATCTCGCCCTGCTCGAACCGCACTTGGCGGCTCCCGGCCTGCCCTTCGTGGACCTCGGCTGCGGCAACGGCACCCAGACCCGGTTCCTCGCCGACCGCTATCCACGGGTCGTCGGCGCCGATCTGTCGGGCGCCGCCCTCGACCACGCCCGGCACGCGGACCCGGCGGGGCAGGCCTCCTACCGGTTGGTCGACGCGGCCGAGAAGACCGAGGCCGAGCGGCTGCACGCCGAGATCGGCGACGCCAACGTGTATATGCGCGGCGTGCTGCACCAGTGTGAGCCCGGTGATCGGCAGTCGCTTGTCGACGGCCTCGCCACGCTTGTCGGCGACCGGGGCCGCGCCTTCCTCGTCGAGCTCGCCGAGGCGGCCGGGCCTGTTCTGCGCGGTCTCGCTCAGCGGCCCGAGGGGCCGCCGGCGAAGCTCGCGCCGGTCTTCCGGCACGGGATCGTGCCCGGCGACGTGGCTGACGCCGCGGTGCCGGAGTACTTGCGGGCGGCTGGACTTGCCGTGCTGGCGAGTGGGGAACTGCCTCTTGTCACGACGGAGTTCCAGGCCGATGGTGCGCGGATTGAGTTGCCGTCGAAGTGGGTGGTGGCGGGGCGCGGCTGAGACTGGGGCGTGATCCTCAGGTGGGGGATGAGGATTGAGCGCTGGGTGTTGAGTGTCGGGTGCGGCGTTGTGGGGGCTGGTCGCGCAGTTCCCCGCGCCCCTAAAGGGGCGCAGGTCGTCGTCGGCCGCGCGGATCACCGTGCCCCTATCGAGGCGCGGAGTGGCCCCCCGCCCCCTTGGCCCGAACAGAAGTATGTGACATAGTACTGGCGTGACCAAGCCACTGACCTGCGATGTTGTAGTCGTCGGGGCCGGGATGGTGGGGGCGGCCAGTGCTCTGTACGCGGTTCGGGCGGGGCTGAGTGTCGTTCTGGTGGACCGGGGCCCGGTGGCCGGCGGTACGACCGGTGCGGGCGAGGGCAACCTGCTCGTCTCGGACAAGGAGCCGGGGCCCGAGCTCGAACTCGCCCTGCTGTCCGGGCGGTTGTGGGCCGACATCGCCGCCGAGCCCGGGGTGGCGGAGGCCGTCGAGTACGAGGCCAAGGGCGGGCTCGTGGTCGCCTCCGGGGTGGAAGGGCTTGCGGCGCTGGAGGGTTTCGCCGACGGCCAGCGCTCGGCCGGAGTGGAGGCCGTGTCTGTCGCCCCCGGGCAACTCCACGATCTTGAGCCGTACTTGGCGGACGGGCTCGCGGGCGGCGTTCTCTATCCGCAGGACGCCCAGGTGATGCCGACCCTCGCCGCCGCCCATCTCGTACGCCTCGCCCGCGCGGCCGGTGCCTCGCTGCGGACCGGCTGGACGGTCACGGAGGTGCTGCGCACGGCGGCCGGGGCGGTCCGCGGCGTCCGTACCTCGCGTGGTGATGTCCACGCACCCGCGGTCGTCAACGCCGCCGGGACCTGGGGCGGAGAGCTGGCCGCGCTGGCCGGAGTGTCCCTGCCCGTGCTGCCACGCCGCGGCTTCGTCCTCGTCACGGAGCCGCTGCCGCGCAGAGTGCGGCGCAAGGTGTACGCCGCGGACTATGTGGCCGACGTGGCCAGTGACTCGGCGGCGCTGCAGACCTCCCCGGTGGTCGAGGGCACGGCGGCGGGGCCGGTGCTGATCGGGGCGAGCCGGGAACGGGTCGGCTTCGACCGCTCCTTCTCGTTGCCCGTCGCCCGAGCGCTCGCGGCGGGCGCGACCCGGCTGTTCCCCTTCCTGGAGGGGGTGCAGGCCATGCGCGCCTACCTCGGGTTCCGGCCGTACATGCCCGACCATCTGCCCGCGATCGGGCCCGACCCGCGCGTGCCCGGCCTCTTCCACGCGTGCGGGCACGAGGGCGCGGGGATCGGACTCGCCACCGGGACGGGCCACTTGATCGCACAGGTGCTGGCGGAGAAGGCCCCCGATCTGGACCTCGCGCCGTTCCGCCCCGATCGCTTTCCGGCGGACCCGGCGCCCGAGGAACTGGAAGAGCTCGAGGAACTGGAAGAGCCCGAGGAGCCGGAAGAGCCCGAGGAGGTCTCGTGATGCCCCGCAGCCCGCTGGAACTGGTCCACGCCCGGCCCGGACCAGCCTTCACCCTCACTTTCGACGACCGCGAGATCACCGTTCTGCCGGGCCAGACGGTCGCCGCCGCGCTCTGGTCGGCGGGCATCACGTCCTGGCGTACGACCCGGGGGAGCGGCGAGCCGCGCGGTGTCTTCTGCGGCATCGGAGTGTGCTTCGACTGCCTGGTGACCGTCAACGGGCGGACGAACCAACGGGCTTGCCTCGTGCGGGCGGAGCCCGGCGACGTGATCCGCACCCAGGAAGGGACCGGTCACCATGACTGACCGAATGGCCGACCGACCGCATCTCGCCGTGATCGGCGCGGGCCCCGCCGGGCTCGCGGCCACCCTCGCCGCCGCCGGACGCGGGGTTCGGGTGACGCTCGTCGACTCCGCCGCCGAGGCGGGCGGCCAGTTCTACCGGCAGCCGGCCACGGGCCTCGGCGCCCGCCGTCCCCAGGCACTGCACCACCAGTGGCGCACCTGGGAACGACTCCGCGACGGTCTCGCGGCGCACATCGCGGCGGGGCGTGTCACGCATCTGACTGATCATCATGTCTGGTCCGTGGAACGGCAGTCCGACACTTCCGGCACCACCTCCGGCGCCTCCGACACCACCGGTGTCTTCGCCGTCCACGCTCTCCTCGGCCCCGAGCAGGAGGAATCCGTCGCCGTCCGCGCCGACGCCGTGCTGCTCGCAACCGGTGGGTACGAGAAGGTGCTCCCCTTCCCCGGCTGGACCCTCCCCGGCGTCCTCACTGCGGGCGGGGCGCAGGCCATGCTCAAGGGCGGGCTCGTGCTGCCGGGGCGTACCGCCGTGGTCGCCGGGACCGGACCGCTGCTGATGCCCGTGGCCGTCGGGCTCGCCTCGGCCGGGGCGAAGGTCGCCGCCCTCGTGGAGTCCGCCGACCCCAAGGCCTTCGCGCGGCACGCCCGTGTCCTCGCCGCCCACCCCGGCAAGCTCGCCGAAGGCGCCCGGTACGCCGCCGAGTTGGCGCGGCACTGGGTCAGGGCCCACGTCCGCCACACCGTCGTCGCCGCGCACGGCACCGGGCGGCTCGAGGCCGTGACCGTGGCCGCGCTCGACGGTGCCGGACGGGTCCGGGCCGGCACCGAGCGGCGCATCCCCTGCGACACCCTCGCCGTCGGCCACGGAATGCTCCCGCACATCGATCTCGCCGAGGCGCTCGGCTGTGGGCTCGACGGGGCGGGCGTCGCCGTGGACGACGAGCAGCGCACCGACGTGCCAGGAGTCTGGGCCGCCGGTGAGACCACGGGGATCGGCGGCGCGGTGCTCTCGCTGGCCGAGGGCAACATCGCGGGACTGTCCATCGCCGCGCGACTCAACTCCCGTACTCCTGACAGGAGTTGGTACGCTTCGGCCGCCAAGGCGCGGGCCGGGCTGCGGGAGTTCTTCGCCGTCGTCGACAGCGTCTACGCGCCGCCCGCCCAGTGGGCCGAGCAGGTCACCGACGACACCGTCGTGTGCAGGTGTGAGGAGGTGCCCGCCGCCGCGATCCGGGAGGCCGTCGACGAACTCGGCGCGGGGGACGTACGCACCGTGAAACTGCTGACCCGGGCCGGGATGGGCTGGTGCCAGGGCCGGATGTGCGGCCCGGCGGTGGCGGGGCTCGCGGGGTGTGCGGCGACGCCCTCGCGGCGGCCCTTCGCCCGGCCCGTACCGCTCGGGGTCCTCGCGCGCGAACCCGGCCAGATCCAGTGAAACACCCAGTGAATCCGGACCCAGTAATCCAGCCCAGTGAAATGCCGCACCCTGCCGATCGGATGGGATCACTCATGACAGACAGCAACCGTCCCTGGCGCGGCGTCCTCGTCGCCACCGCCCTCCCGCTGAACGACGACCTCTCCGTCAACTACGACAAGTACGCCGACCACTGCACGTGGCTCGTCGAGAACGGCTGCGACGGCGTCGTACCGAACGGTTCGCTCGGCGAGTACCAGGTGCTGACCCCCGAGGAGCGGGCCAAGGTCGTGGAGACCGCGGTCGCCGCGATCGGCGGGCAGCGTGTAATGCCGGGCGTCGCCGCGTACGGGTCCGCCGAGGCCCGCCGCTGGGCCGAGCAGGCGCGCGACGCGGGCTGCGCCTCCGTGATGCTGCTGCCCCCGAACGCCTACCGCGCCGACGAGCGCTCCGTCCTCGCCCACTACGCGGAGGTCGCCAAGGCCGGTGTACCGATCGTGGCGTACAACAACCCGATCGACACCAAGGTCGACCTCGTGCCGGAGCTGCTCGCCGAGCTGCACGGCGAGGGGTACATCCACGGGGTCAAGGAGTTCTCCGGCGACGTACGCCGCGCCTACCGCATCGCCGAACTCGCCCCGGAACTCGACCTGTTGATCGGCGCCGACGACGTCCTCCTCGAACTCGCCGTCGCGGGCGCCAAGGGCTGGGTCGCCGGCTACCCGAACGCGCTGCCCGCCGCGAGCGTGGAGCTCTACCGCGCCGCGCTCAGGGGCGACCTGGAGACGGCCGGCAAGCTCTACCGGCAGCTGCACCCGCTGCTTCGCTGGGACTCGAAGACCGAGTTCGTGCAGGCCATCAAGTTGTCCATGGACATCGTGGGACGGCACGGCGGTCCGGTACGGGCGCCGCGCGTGCCGCTCCTTCCCGAGCAGGAGCAGGCGGTGCGCGAGGCCACCGAGCGGGCTGTAGCCGCCGGGCTCGCCTGAGCCGCCCCTCCGCACCCTCAGGAGACCTCACCCCAGGGAGCCCCCATGCGCAGCAAACTCGTCCTGCACGCCGTCGACTCGCACACCGAGGGCATGCCGACCCGCGTGATCACCGGCGGCATCGGCACGGTCCCGGGCGCCACGATGAACGAACGCCGCCTCTACTTCCGTGAACACCGCGACGACATCAAGCAGTTGCTGATGAACGAGCCGCGCGGCCACTCGGCGATGAGCGGCGCGATCCTGCAGCCGCCCACCCGCCCCGACTGCGACTACGGCGTCATCTACATCGAGGTGTCCGGCTATCTGCCCATGTGCGGGCACGGGACCATCGGGGTCGCGACCGTCCTCGTCGAGACCGGCATGGTCGAGGTCGTCGAGCCGGTGACCACCATCCGCCTCGACACCCCGGCCGGACTCGTCGTCGCCGAGGTGGCGGTGGAGGACGGTGCGGCCAAGGCGGTCACGCTCCAGAACGTGCCGTCCTTCTCCGTCGCCCTCGACCGCAAGATCCAGCTCGCCGACGGGCGGACGGTGACCTACGACCTGGCGTACGGCGGGAACTTCTACGCGATCCTGCCGCTCGACCAGTTCGGGCTGCCCTTCGACCGGGCCCGCAAGGACGACATCCTCGCCGCCGGGCTCTCGCTGATGGACGCCGTCAACGCCGAGGGGGAGCCCGTCCACCCCGAGGATCCCTCCATCCGCGGCTGCCACCACGTGCATCTGATCGCCCCCGGCTCGACGGCCAGGCATTCACGGCACGCGATGGCCATCCACCCCGGCTGGTTCGACCGTTCGCCCTGCGGTACGGGCACCAGCGCGCGCATGGCGCAGCTGCACGCGCGCGGCGAACTCCCCCTGAACACCGAGTTCGTGAACGAGTCCTTCATCGGCACCCACTTCAGTGGCCGGCTCCTCGGCACCACCGAGGTCGCCGGGATCCCGGCGGTGCTGCCCAGCTTCACGGGACGCGCCTGGGTGACCGGCACCGCCCAGTACCTGCTCGACCCCAGCGACCCGTTCCCCGCGGGTTTCGTCCTCTAGAGCCCCCGCTCCACCCCTGTACGTCTCAAGGAGACCCTCCGATGCCCGCCCAGCGCACCAGCACCCCCGCCCTGCCCACGCTGGGCGGCAAGAAGCCCAGCTACCGCGAGCGTGTCGCGGACGCCCTGCGGGCCGCCCTGATCGCCGGGGAACTGCGCCCGGGCGAGGTGTACTCCGCGCCGACCCTCGCCGCCCGCTTCGGTGTCTCCGCAACGCCCGTCCGCGAGGCCTTGCTCGACCTCGCCAAGGAGGGACTGGTCGACACCGTGCCCAACAAGGGCTTCCGGGTCACGGCCGTCTCCGAGAAACAGCTCGACGAGTACACGCACATCCGCTCGCTCATCGAGATCCCCACGACCGTGGCACTCGCCGCCACCGCCGACCCGGCCGCCCTGGAGGCACTGCGTCCGGCCGCGCGGGAGAGCGTCACGGCGGCCGCGACCGGTGACCTCATCGCGCACGTCGAGGCGGACATGCGCTTCCACCTCGGCCTCCTCGCCCTCGCCGGCAACGAGCACCTGGTCGAGGTGGTCCGCGACCTCCGCAAGCGCTCCCGCCTCTACGGCCTGCAGGCCCTGGTCGAAGCGGGTCGTCTGGAGGACTCCGCCGCGGAGCACCTGGAGATCCTCGACGCGCTCATCGCGCGCGACGCGGAGGCGGTACGGACTGTCATGACCCGTCACATCGGACACGTACGGGGGTTGTGGGCGGCCGAGGAGTGACCCCCGGCGCCACCGAGGAGTGACCTCGACGGCGACACGCTGCACGGCAGCCCGCCCCGCCCGCACCCGCATGCTCTCCTGAGTGCCGCCCCCGAGTGAGGACGCACGTTGAGCAAGCGCATCCGAAGATCCCTGGTCGCCGTCGCCGCGGCACTGGCTGTCCATGCCTCCGGTGACGCGGTCCAGGCGGCCGCCTCCACCTGGGCGCCCGACCGCGAACTGCCGACCACGGACCGGATCTTCGTGCTGCCCGTGGAGTTCGCGGACCACGCGCACAACCAGATCCCCGAGCCCGACCGCAGCACCGACAACTCCACGGTGTGGGCCCCGGATTACAGCCGCGCCTACTACCAGCGGCAGATCTTCGGCACCGCCGACAGCACGGGCGACACCCTCAGGTCGTACTACCGACGGCAGTCCAGCGGCGCCTACTCGATCACCGGCACCGTCCACGACTGGACACGCGTCGGCCACTCCCTCGCGCACTACGGCACCGATGCCTGCCGGAAGAACGGCAAGGCCATCTCGACGTACTACTGCAACGAGCAGCTCGTCACCGACGGCCTCAACCAGTGGTACGAGGACCAGCGCGGCACGGGCAGGACTGCCGCCTCGCTGGCCAAGTACCTTGCCACCTACGACACTTGGGACCGCAACGACTTCGACCGGGACGGGATCCTCGACGAACCGGACGGCTACCTCGACCGCGTGATGCTCATGTTCGCGGGCGAGTCGCAGACCAACGGCGGAGGCGTCCACGGCACCGACGCCATCGCCTCCCACCGCGGCACCGTCAGCCACCTCCAGACCGGCGCCGGCACGCTCGGCCCGGCGGGCGGAAACAAGGACGGCGGCAGTCAGGTCGGCGACTCGGGCATCTGGGTCAACGACTACACAATGACCAACGAGAACAGGGGACTCGGCACCCTCGCCCACGAGTACGGCCACGACCTGGGCCTGCCCGATCTGTACGACACCTCCGGGGGCGAGAACTCCACCGGCTTCTGGTCGGCCATGGCGCAGGGTTCGCTGCTCTCCGACGGGGACGAACTAGCCGTCCACCCGGGTGACTTGGGCGCCTGGGCCAAGCTCCGGCTCGGCTGGCTCGACCACGCGACCTTCGATGCCTCCACCGCCGCAACCGCCTCTGCCGTCACCCTGAACCCACTGTCGGTGGACTCCGCGACGCCGGGCAAGGAAGCCCTCCTGGTGAAGCTCCCCGCGGACGCGAAAGGCAACGCCCGCTACTACGTCGTCGAGAACCGCCAGTACGTGGGCGAGGACAGGTACCTCAAGTCGGGGCCGTTCCAGCTGGGTCGGCACTCCGCGAGTCCCAGATTCAAGGAGCGGCTGCACTATGAGACCGGCATCCTGATCTGGTTCTGGAACACCAAGTACCGCGACAACAAAACCCATGCGAACGGCGGTCATGGCCGGATCCTGCCGATCGACGCACACGCCGAGCCCGCCCGCGACACCTCAGGGGCCGTGATCCGGGGCCGCCTCCAGTCCTACGACGCGCCCTTCGGCCACAGGCCCACCTCCCCTCTCGCCTTCCACATGAACGGAGTGGAGACGACGATCCCGTCCCGGCCCGGCGTCCCGGTCTTCACCGGCCTCGACGGCACCACGATCACCGTGGAGAAGGAGTACGCCGACGGCCGAGTGAAGGTTTCGGTCGGTTCGTCCGGCTGACCACCCGGCCCTGTGGGGTGCCTCCGGACTGCGATACAACTGGAGCATGGTAAAGATCCTCATCAGCGCCGACATGGAGGGCGCCACCGGGGTGACCTGGCCGGCCGACGTGCTGCCGGGCACACCGCAGTGGGAGCGGTGCCGGACGATGTTCACCTCGGACGTGAACGCCGCGGTCCTGGGCTTCTTCGACGGCGGCGCCGACGAGGTCCTCATCAATGAGGCGCACTGGACCATGCGCAATCTGCTCCTGGAGGAACTGGACGAGCGGGCGCAGATGCTCACCGGGCGGCACAAGTCGCTGTCGATGGTGGAGGGCGTGCAGCACGGAGACGTCGACGGCATCGCGTTCGTCGGTTACCACGCGGGAGCGGGCATGGAAGGCGTTCTCGCCCACACCTATCTCGCCAACTCGATCACCGGCGTCTGGATCAACGACGAACGCGCCAGCGAGGGCCTGCTCAACGCGCACGTCGTCGCCGAGTACGGCGTCCCCGTCGTCCTCGTCACCGGCGACGACGTGGCCTGCGAGGACGCGCTCGGCTACGCCCCCGAGGCGCTGAAGGTCGCCGTCAAGGACCATGTCTCCCGGTACGCGGCCGTGTGCCGCACACCGGCGCGTACGGCCTCCGACATCCGCGCGGCGGCCAAGGAGGCGGTGCCGCTCGCGGTGCGGCACGAGCCCGCCCAGGCCGGCCCCTTCACCGTGGCCCTGGAATTCGACGCCGAGCACCTCGCGATGGCGGCCACCGTCGTCCCGGGCGTCGAGCGCACCGGGGAGCGGAAGGTGGCGTACACCAGCCAGACCATGTACGAGGGCATCCGTACTTTCAAGGCGGTCACCACGATCGTCTCGGCCGCCGTGGAGGAGACGTATGGCTGACGAGCGCACGGTCGACGAGCAGGCGCTGGACGAGGTCGTCCGGTTCACCTCCGACCTCATCCGGATCGACACGACCAACCGCGGCGGCGGGGACTGCCAGGAGCGGCCTGCCGCCGAGTACGCCGCCGCACGGCTCGCCGAGGCAGGCCTGGAACCGACCCTCCTGGAGCGCACCAAGGGGCGTACGAACGTCGTCGCGCGCCTGGAGGGCACCGACCCGTCAGCCGACGCGCTGCTCGTCCACGGTCACCTGGACGTCGTACCGGCGCAGGCCGAGGACTGGAGCGTGCACCCGTTCTCCGGGGAGATCCGTGACGGAGTCGTCTGGGGCCGGGGCGCGGTCGACATGAAGAACATGGACGCGATGATCCTCGCGGTCGTACGGCAGTGGGCGCGTGCCGGAGTACGCCCCCGTCGGGACCTCGTCATCGCCTTCACCGCCGACGAGGAGGCGAGCGCCGAGGACGGCTCGGGCTTCCTCGCCGACGAGCATCCGGGACTCTTCGAGGGATGCACCGAGGGCATCAGCGAGTCGGGGGCGTTCACCTTCCACGACGGCAGCGGCCGCGAGCTGTATCCCGTCGCGGCCGGTGAGCGCGGCACCGGCTGGCTCAAGCTCACCGCTCGCGGCCGGGCCGGGCACGGCTCCAAGGTGAACCGCGCCAACGCGGTGACCCGCCTCGCCGAGGCGATCGCGCGGATCGGCGCCCACGAGTGGCCCGTACGGCTCACCCCGACGGTCCGCGCGGCGCTCACCGAACTCGCCGCGCTGTATGGAGTCGAGCCCGATCTCGACGACGTGGACGGACTCCTCGACAAGCTCGGCCCCGCCGCCGCACTCGTCGAAGCCACCGTGCGCAACAGCGCCAACCCCACCATGCTCAACGCCGGTTACAAGATCAACGTGATTCCGGGGGAGGCCGTCGCGCACGTCGACGGGCGCTATCTGGCCGGCACCGAGGACGAGTTCCGCGCGACCCTTGACCAGCTCACCGGACCGGACGTGGAGTGGGAGTTCCACCACCGTGAGGTGGCCCTGCAGGCGCCGGTGGACTCGACGACGTACGCCAACATGCGTGCCGCCGTGGAGGAGTTCGCGCCCGAGGGGCATGTCGTGCCGTACTGCATGTCGGGCGGCACGGACGCCAAGCAGTTCTCGCGCCTCGGCATCACCGGATACGGGTTCGCGCCGCTGAAGCTCCCCGAGGGCTTCGACTACCAGGCCCTCTTCCACGGGGTCGACGAGCGCGTGCCGGTCGAGGCGCTCCACTTCGGCGTCCGCGTTCTCGACCGCTTTTTGCGCACGGCCTAGGGAAATATGGGGGACATCGTGCAGACCCTGGCCTACGGTTCCTGGCCCTCGCCCATCGACGCGTCGCTCGCCGCCGCGCACGACGGACACCCCGATTACGTCGGCTTCGTCGGCGCCGAGGTCTGGTGGACCGAGCCCCGGCCCACCGAGGGCGGCCGCCGCACACTGGTGCGCCGGCGCGCCGACAGGACCGAGGAGTCGGTGCTGCCCGCCCCTTGGAACGTCCGCAGCCGCGTCATCGAGTACGGCGGACAGCCCTGGACCGGGGCGGTCGGTGCGGACGGCCCGCTGGTCGTCTTCGTCAACTTCGCCGACCAGCGGCTGTACGCGTACGAGCCCGCCGTCCCGGACAGCGAACCGCGGCCCCTCACGCCCGTGTCGCTGGTGGGCGGCGGACTGCGGTGGGTGGATCCGCAGTTGCACCTGGAGCTCGGCGAAGTCTGGTGCGTACTGGAGGAGTTCACCGGCGACGGGCCGACCGACGTCCGACGGGTCGTCGCCGCGGTCCCGTTGAACGGCTCGGCCGAGCAGGACCGGGACGCCGTCCGCGAACTCACCGACGCGCAGCACCGGTTCGTCACCGGGCCGCGGGTCTCGCCCGACGGGCTGCGCGCGGCCTGGCTCGCCTGGGACCACCCGCGGATGCCGTGGGACGGCACCGAGCTGATGGTCGCCGACGTGGCCCCCGACGGAACGCTGCGGCAGGCCCGGCCGGTCGCGGGCGGCCTCGACGAGTCGATCGCCCAGGTCGACTGGGCCTCGGACGGGTCCCTCCTGTACGCCGGCGACCGCACCGGCTGGTGGAACCTCTACCGTGCCTCCGACAGCGGGCCGGCCGAGCCCCTCTGCCCGCGCGAGGAGGAGTTCGGCGGGCCGCTGTGGACGATCGGCCGACGCTGGTTCGCGCCACTGGAGAGCGGGCTGATCGCCGTCGTGCACGGCCGGGGCGCCACCGCGCTCGGCATCCTCGACCCCGAGACCGGCGAGGTCGTCGACGCGGCCGGACCGTGGACCGAGTACTCGCCCACGCTCGCGGTCGACGGCAGCCGCGTCGCCGCCATCGCCGCCAGCCCGCGCAGCGCCTACGAGGTCGTCGAACTGGACGCCCGTACCGGCCGGGCCCGTGTCATCGGCGCCGCGCACGACGACCCGGTGGACCCCGCCTACTACCCGGAACCGCAGATCCGTACGTTCACCGGGCCCGTCGGGCGCGAGATCCACGCGCACATCTACCCGCCGCACCACCCCGGCCATGTCGCCCCCGGCGACGAACTCCCGCCGTACGTCGTCTGGGCGCACGGCGGCCCCACGAGCCGCGCCCCGCTCGTCCTCGACCTGCAGATCGCCTACTTCACCTCGCGCGGTATCGGTGTCGCCGAGGTCAACTACGGCGGATCCACCGGGCACGGCCGCGAGTACCGCAACCGGCTGCGCGAGCAGTGGGGTGTCGTGGACGTCGAGGACTGCGCGGCCGTGGCGCTCGCCCTCGCCGAGGAGGGCACCGCCGACCGCGACCGGCTCGCCGTCCGCGGCGGCAGCGCGGGCGGCTGGACCAGTGCCGCCTCGCTGGTGAGCACCGATGTGTACGCCTGCGGGACGATCCTCTACCCCATCCTCGACCTGGCGGGCTGGGGCACCGGCGAGACCCACGACTTCGAGTCCCAGTACCTGGAAAGCCTCGTCGGACCGCTCGCCGAGGTCCCCGGCCGGTACGCCGAGCGCTCGCCCACCGAGCACGCCGACCGCGTCACCGCGCCCTTCCTGCTCCTTCAGGGCCTCGACGACGTCATCTGCCCGCCCGCACAGTGCGAGCGCTTCCTCGCCAGGATGGAAGAGCGCGCGCGGCCGGTGCCGCACGCTTACATCGCCTTCGAGGGCGAGGGCCACGGCTTCCGGCGCGCCGACACGATGGTGCGGGTCCTGGAATCCGAACTCTCCCTGTACGCCCAGGTCTTCGGCCTGAATCCGCCCGGCATCCCCACCCTGGAGCTCGCCAAGTGAAGGAACTCGTAAGACCCCGGCGGCTGGCTCCCGGCGCCCGTGTCGCCGTCGTCGCGCCCAGCGGGCCCGTGCCCGAGGAGCGCCTCCAGGCGGGCCTCGACACCCTGCGCGGCTGGGACCTGGACCCGGTCGTGGGGCCCCATGTCCTGGACCGGCACGGAGAGTTCGACTACCTGGCGGGCACGGACGCCGACCGGGCCGCCGACCTCCAGTCCGCCTGGTGCGATCCCACCGTGGACGCGGTGCTGTGCGCCCGCGGCGGGTACGGCGTACAGCGCATGGTCGAACTGCTCGACTGGGATGCGATGCGGGCGGCGGGCCCCAAGGTGTTCCTGGGCTTCAGCGACATCACAGCCCTGCACGAGGCGTTCGCGACACGGCTGGGCCTTGTGACGCTGCACGGGCCGATGGCCGCGGGCGTCGACTTCATCAAGAACGCGCGGGCCCAGGAACATCTCCGGGCGACCCTCTTCGAACCGGAGTCCGTACGGACCATCGCGTCGGGCGGACGCGCGCTGGTCCCGGGCCGGGCCCGGGGAGTCCTCCTCGGCGGCTGCCTGTGCCTGCTCGCCGCCGAACTCGGCACACCGCACGCCAGGACCTCGGCGCGCGGCGGGCTCCTCTGCCTGGAGGACGTGGGCGAGGAGACGTACCGCCTGGACCGCTACCTCACCCAACTCCTGCGCGCGGGCTGGCTCGACGGGATCGCCGGGGTCCTGCTCGGCTCCTGGGAGCGGTGCGACACGTACGACCGGGTGCGGGCGCTCGTCCTCGACCGGCTCGGCGGACTCGGGGTGCCGATCGTCGAGGAGTTCGGCTTCGGGCACTGCGAAGGGGCGCTGACGATTCCGTTCGGGGTGCGGGCGGAGCTGGACGCGGGGGCGGGGACGGGGACGGGGACGTTGACGCTGGACGCGCCGGCGCTGGCGTGACACCCGGGACGACTGTGATGTCTGTGATGTCTGTGGGAACCCTGAGGCCGTGAGGCGCCCGTGGGTCACTCCGGCGGCCCCATGCCTCACCCGGAGGAACCGCTCACCGCGCGTGACCCCCGCTCCTGAGCCCATCCTGATCGCATGAGCCCGAAGACCTCGCGGAGCGGCAGTGGCGGCGGCAGGACCGGCGTCAGGAGCGGCGGCCGGACCGGCGTCAGGGATCTGATGACCCCCGGCCGGGTCGCCGTCGTCGCGCTGGCCGTTCTCGCTCTGATCTTCATCTTCGAGAACACCCGGACCACCGAGATCCGCCTGCTGATTCCCGAGGTCACCATGCCCCTGTGGATGGCGCTGCTCGGCACGGCGGTGATCGGGGCGCTGTGCGGGGCGTATTTCATGAAGCGGCGAGGATGACGGGCCGCGTACGGTGACGGGATGCATGGCACCACCGAGTACCTCGCAGAAGGCCCGCGCGTGGGCATACGCCACTACACCCACGAGGACGGCGCCGAGTTCACCGCCCGGGTGCGCGAGAGCAAGCAACTGCACCAGCCCTGGCTCTTCCCGCCGACCAGCACCGCCGCCTACTCCTCGTACGCGGGGCGGCTGATCGAGGATCCGACGAAGGCCGGGTTCCTGGTGTGCGAGAAGGACGGCGGGGGGATCGCCGGGTTCATCAACGTCAACAACATCGTCGAGGGTGCCTTTCTGTGCGGGGCGCTGGGTTACGGGGCGTTCGCGCACGCGGCCGGGCGCGGGCTCATGAGCGAGGGGCTCGATCTGGTCGTCCGGTACGCGTTCGGCAGGCTCGGTCTGCACCGGCTGGAGATCAATGTGCAGCCGGGAAACGCCGCCTCGATCGCGCTGGCCCGGCGTTGCGGCTTCCGGCTCGAGGGCTTCTCGCCGGAGTTCCTCTACATCGACGGGGCCTGGCGGGACCACGAACGCTGGGCCATCACCGCCGATATGATTCGAACATGAGTCCCATGCGGAATCTTGTCGTCCTGGACGCCCCGTCGAACCTGGGTCTTCGCCCGCCGGCCCCGGGCACCGTGCCGGGCTGCTACAAGCTCGCCGGCGCCCTTCGTGAGCAGCGGATCGTGCGGAGGCTGCACGCTCTGGAGGGCGGCGTGGTCGTACCGCCGCGCTACGACCGCGGTGACTGGCAGGAGGGCGACGGTGTCTTCAACGCCGCCGCGATCGCCGCGTACACCCGCAAGCTCGCCCACCGCATCGAGGGCCATGTCCGGGCCGGGGAGCTGCCCGTCGTCCTGGGCGGCGATTGCTCCATCCAGCTCGGCGCCTCGCTCGCGCTGCGCCGCATCGGGCGGTACGGGCTCGCGGCGGTGGACGCCTCGCCGGATTTCCGGCACCCCGGCAACTCCGACCGGATCGGCGCGGCCGGTGGGGAAGAGGTGGCCCTGGCGACCGGGCGCGGGCAGGAGGACCTGACGGACATGGAGGGGCTGAAGCCCTATCTGCGCGACGAGGACGTACGGTTCTTCGGGATCCGTGACTACTTCGAGGACGAGCGGGCCGAGCTTGCCGCGTTGAAGATCCCCACGGTCACGGTCGGTGATGTGCGTGAGTGGGGTCCGGCGGACCTGGCCCAGGTCACCGCCCAGACCTTCGAAGTGCCGGATCTGGACGGCTTCTGGGTGCATCTCGACGCCGACGTGCTCGACCCGTCCGTGATGCCGGCCGTCGACAGCCCCGACCCCGACGGGCTGCTGCCCGACGAACTGATCGCGCTGCTGCGGCCGTTGGTGCGCTCCCCGAGCTGCGTCGGCTTCAACGTCACCATCTACGACCCCGACCTGGACCCGGACGGCACGGCGGGTGCCCTCCTCGCCGACATCGTCGTGGCGGCCTTCGCGAAAGCCTGACCCGGTCGCTGCCGCTGTTGCTGGGTGGTTGGGCACACCCGTGCGGCGGAGCCGCATGTGTCGCGGCCCCGCGCCCCTGAAGGGGCAGCCCCACCCGACCTGCGGAGCTACTCCGTCGCGCGGCGGTCCACGTACTCGTACACGTAGCCGTCCGGGTGCATCGCGATCAGGTTGCGGCCGACGGGGGTGGTGACCGGGCCCGCGAGGACGTGGGCGCCCGAGTCGGTCAGTACTTGGTGGGCTTCGTCGACGTCCTTCACTGCGATGGTCGCCGAGACCTTGCGCAGCACCTCCAGTTCCGACTGCGGTCCGCTCATCAGCAGGAAGCAGCCGACCGCGGCGACGGACACGCCGCCGCGTTCGAAGCGGAGCGCCGGTCCGCCCGCCAGCTTCTCGTAGAAGGGGACCGCAGTCTCCAGGTCGTCGACGCAGATGCGCAGCGTGGCTCCCAGAATGTCCATGCGGACGAGCCTAGTTGGGGTCGGCCGAGGACGAGATCGTTTGGACGAGATCGTTTCGCATTCGGCGTGCGGTCAGCCCAAGGCCTTGCGTACGGCGTCACGGGTGCGGTCGATGACGGCCGCGACGGGTCCCACGGCGATGTTCTTGAGCGCCGTGTCGGTGCCCGGGTGGGGCCGTGTCGGTGCGATGGCTTCGGCGGCCTTCACCGCGGTGGCCAGCCCGCCGCGGTCGGCGTTACGTGCCAACGGGCGCGGGTACCCGGCCGCCATGGACCGCATCGATCACCTGGAACATCTGGACAAGCACCTGGTCGACGAGCTGGCGCAGGTGGCCCGCGAGGCCGTACGCGACGAACTGCGGGAGCAGACCCGCAAGCAGCGCCGTACGGCCGCGCTGTACGCCGCGTCCGGCGCCGTCGCCCTGTACGCGGGCGCGGCCCTCGCGCTCACCCTCGGTCTCGCCCTGGCGCTCGGCCTGCCCGACTGGGCCGCCGCGCTGATCACCGCCGCCGTCCTCGGCGTACTGGCCTACGCGCTGCGCAACGCGGCGAAGCCGTCGGCGTCCCGGCCCACGCCGGAGCGGATCGCCGAGGCGCAGGGAGAGCGTGCCGTCGGCGGCACGATGCCCGGGGCGCCGCCCGGCGGGCTCGCCGGGACCGCCACCTATCCGCCGGTGCCGCCCGTCGCGCCCGGCGGCGTGGGCGGAGCGACCGGGGCGCCCGGAGCGGGCGCGCCCCCGGTGCCCGGCACCGGCGGGCCGACGGATCCCGAAGCACCGCACCACCGGGCCCGGTGAGCCGTGTCGCGCCGCAGGGCCGTCGTGGTGACCGGGGCAAGCGGCGGCGTCGGCCGGGCCACGGCCCGGGCCTTCGCCGCCCGTGGCGACCGGGTCGCCCTGCTCGCCCGGGGCCGCGACGGACTGGCCGCGGCGGCGGACGAGGTGCAGCGCGCCGGTGGTGAGGCGCTCGTCGTCTCCGTGGACGTCGCCGATGCGAAGGCCGTCGAGGACGCCGCCCAGCAGGTCGTCGACGCGTTCGGACGGATCGACGTCTGGGTCAACAACGCATTCGCCGGGGTCTTCGCGCCGTTCACCGAGATCACGCCCGACGAGTTCCGCCGGGTCACCGAAGTGACGTACCTGGGCTATGTGTTCGGCACGAGGGCGGCGCTGCGGCACATGCAGCCGCGTAACCGGGGTGCGATCGTGCAGGTCGGCTCGGCGCTCGCGTACCGGGGGATTCCGCTGCAGTCCGCGTACTGCGGCGCCAAGCACGCGATCCAGGGCTTCAACGAGTCGCTGCGCTGCGAGTTGTTGCACGAGGGGTCCAGGGTGCGTACGACCATGGTGCAGCTGCCTGCCGTCAACACCCCGCAGTTCGACTGGGTGTTGAGCCGGATGGCGGGCCGTGCCCGGCCCGTCGCGCCCATCTACCAGCCGGAGCTCGCCGCCCGCGCGATCGTGCACGCGGCCGGGCACCCCCGGCGTCGCGAGTACTGGGTCGGCGGCTCGACCACGGCCACGATGCTGGCCAATGCCGTCGCGCCCGGTCTGCTGGACCGCTATCTCGCCCGCACGGCGTTCGACGCCCAGCGCGCCGAGGGCGACCATCACCTCCACGGCAACCTGTGGTCGCCGGCTGACGGACCCCACGGCCGTGACTTCGGCGCGCACGGGCGCTTCGACGACGAGGCACTGTCGGACAGCCGGCAGGAGTGGGTGTCGCGGAATCGGGGGCGGGTCGGAAGGGGGCTGGCTGTGGGCGGGGCCGTGGGCGGCGCGCTCGCGCTGGCCGCGCGGCGGAAACGCACCCACTGAGTCCCACTGAGTCCAGTCCGCGGCGGAAGCGCATCCGCTGAGTCTCCGTCTCCTGAGTCTCCGTGTCCGCAGTCTCCGTGTCCGCTGAGTCAGCGGACCCCCTCCTGAAGCTGCGGAAGCACCTTCGTGCGGTAGAAATCGAAGAAGCCGCGCTGGTCGGGGCCGATCTGGTTGACGTAGACATGGTCGAAGCCCGCCTCGGCGAAGGCGGCCAGTGCGGCGACGTGCTCGTCGACGGCGTCCCCGCACACCGTGTTCCGGCCGACCATCTCCTCCGTGATCAGCGGCTCCAGCTGCTCGAAGTGCTTCGGTGAGGGGAGGACCTGGCCCATCTCACCCGGCAGCAGCTGGTTGGACCACAGGCGGCGGACCGTGGACACGGCCTCGTCGCGGTCCGGGCCGTAGCAGACCTTCGTACCGCCGCTGACCGGCTTGGCGCCCCCGCCGCCCTTGCGGAACTGCTCCACCATCGACTCGTCCGGCATCATCGTGATGTAGCCGTCGCCGACACGGGCCGCCAGCGCCGTGGCCGCCGGTCCGAAACCCGAGATGTCGATCGGTACGGGCTCCTCGGGGACCGTGTAGAGGCGGGCGTTCTCCACCGTGTAGTGGGCGCCGGCGTGGTTGACCTCCTCGCCGGTGAAGAGGTGGCGCATCACCTGGATGGCCTCCTCCAGCATTTCCAGGCGGACGTGGGCGGGCGGCCAGGCATCGCCGAGGATGTGTTCGTTCAGGGCCTCGCCGGTGCCGACACCGAGCCGGAAGCGGCCGTTGGTCATCACCGCGCTGGTCGCCGCGGCCTGCGCCACCACCGCCGGGTGGATCCGTACGGTCGGGCAGGTCACCGCGGTGGCGATCGGCAGGGACACGGCGTTCGACAGGGCGCCGATCACCGACCAGACGAAGGGGCTCTGGCCCTGTGCGTCGTTCCACGGGTGGTAGTGGTCCGAGATCCACAGCGACTGGAATCCGGCCTGCTCGGCCATCCGGGCCTGCTCGACGAGGTCCGCCGGGCCGAACTCCTCGGTGGACAGGAAATAGCCGTACTCGGGCATGCCGATACCTCCGTGACGGGCCTGGTCGGGACCGTTCTGCGGGTATCCCCGGCGCCCGGCGCGAAACGCCGTCGAGCGGGGACGGCGACGTTTGGGCACCCTGGGCAGGGGGACGCGGAAAGCCCCGTACGAGCGACCCCGCCGGAGGCGAACCATGAGCCGACCCCGCGTCGTGATCGTCGGCGCAGGATTCGCCGGGTACCGGACGGCACGCACGCTGTCCCGGCTGGCCCGGAACAAGGCCGACATCGTCCTGCTGAACCCGACGGACTACTTTCTGTATCTGCCCCTGCTGCCTCAGGTAGCCGCCGGTGTCCTGGAACCACGCCGCGTCACCGTCTCGCTGGCAGGCACCCTGCCGCGCGTACGGCTGGTGCTCGGCGAGGCGGACGGGATCGACCTCGAAGCGCAGACCGTGCACTACAGCGACCCCGAGGGCGGTGGCGGCACCATGTCGTACGACCGTCTCGTGCTCGCCGCCGGCAGTGTCAACAAGCTGTTGCCCATCCCCGGAGTGGCCGAGCACGCACACGGCTTCCGGGGGCTGCCCGAGGCGCTGTACCTGCGCGACCACGTGACGCGGCAGGTGGAGCTCGCCGCGGCCGCCGACGACCCCGGAACCTGCTCCGCACGCTGCACCTTCGTGGTCGTCGGCGCGGGCTACACCGGCACCGAAGTGGCCGCGCACGGGCAGTTGTTCACTGACGCGCTGGTCCGCAAGCAGCCGCTTCGCGTGGGCATGCGCCCCCGTTGGCTGCTGCTCGACATCGCGCCGCGGGTGCTGCCCGAGCTGGACGAGCGCCTCGCGCGCACCGCCGATCACGTGCTGCGGCAGCGTGGCGTCGAGGTGCGCACCGAGACCTCCGTGAAGGAGGCAACTCCGGACGGAGTGCTGCTCAGCGACGGGGAGTTCATCGACACCCGGACTCTGGTCTGGTGCGTCGGCGTGCGGCCCGATCCGCTGGCCGAGTCGCTCGGGCTGCCCCTGGAACGCGGTCGGCTGCTCGTCGAGCCGAACCTCCAGGTGCCGGGCCGCCCTGACGTGTTCGCCTGCGGGGACGCGGCCGCCGTGCCCGACCTGGAGAGGCCCGGCCAGTACACGCCGATGACCGCCCAGCACGCCTGGCGGCAGGGGAAGACCGCGGGGCACAACGTCGCCGCCTCGCTCGGTATCGGCGACCCCCGCGTCTACCGGCACCGCGACATGGGCTTCGTCGTCGACCTCGGCGGGGTGAAGGCGGCCGCCAATCCGCTCGGCGTCCATCTGTCCGGGCCGCTCGCCGGAGCCGTCACCCGCGGTTACCACCTGGCCGCGATGCCCGGCAACCGCGTCCGGGTCGCCGCCGACTGGTTCCTGGACGCCGTACTCCCGCGCCAGGGCGTGCAGTTGGGCCTCGTCCGCTCCTGGTCGGTACCGCTGGACACGGCTTCACCGGAGCTGGCCCGGGTGGCGGGCGGACACGAGAGGCGAGGGGCTTCCGGCGGGGCCGGGGGTTCCTCGGATTCCGGCTCGGGCGGGCCCGGCGAGTCCGGCGGGCCCGGGGCACCCGGGGCGCGTGAAACAGCCGGAGCGCCCGCCGCGCCCAAGGGTTCTCCCGTACGCGACCCGGGCAACCGTCCGGCACCCACGTCTCACGACTCCGCGGTCCCGGACCCCGGCCGCCCGGCGGCCGTGGACCCCGACGACCCGGCGTCTAGCGCTCCCGGCAGCCCGCCGGCCTCCGCCCCCGACAAGCCGGCCGCCCCCGGCCCCGACAGCACCGTGGAAGGAGAGACATGAATACCCGTCAACTCACGGAGTTGGGGCAGCAGTTGCGCGTGGACAGTGTCCGCGCTGCCGCCGCCGCGGGCTCCGGACACCCCACCTCCTCCATGTCCGCCGCCGATCTCATGGCCGTTCTGCTCGCCCGGCATCTCCGTTATGACTTCGCCCGGCCCGCTCATCCGGGCAACGACCGCTTCGTACTGTCGAAGGGGCATGCCTCGCCGCTGCTGTACGCGGCCTACAAGGCGGCCGGGGCGATCAACGACACCGAGCTGATGACGTTCCGCAAGTTCGGCAGCAGGCTCGAGGGGCATCCGACGCCGCGCCGGCTGCCGTGGGTGGAGACGGCCACCGGATCGCTCGGGCAGGGGCTGCCCGTCGGTGTGGGCATCGCACTGTCGGGCAAGCGGCTCGACCGGGTCGGCTACCGGGTGTGGGTGCTGTGCGGGGACAGCGAGCTGGCCGAGGGCTCCGTGTGGGAGGCGGCCGAGCACGCCGGATACGAGCACCTGGACAACCTCACCGCGATCGTGGACGTCAACCGCCTCGGCCAGCGCGGCCCGACCCGGCACGGCCACGACCTCGACGCGTACACCCGCCGTTTCAAGGCCTTCGGCTGGCACACCGTCGAGGTCGACGGACATGACGTGGACGCCGTCGACCGTGCGTACGGTGAGGCGGTCTCCACCGTCGGGCAGCCGACCGCGATCCTCGCCCGCACCCTGAAGGGCAAGGGCGTCGAGTCCGTTCAGGACCGCGAGGGCCTGCACGGCAAGCCGCTGCCCGAGCCCGCCGAGGCGGTCGCGGAACTCGGCGGGGCGCGCGACATCCGCGTCGAGGTCCAGCAGCCGCCCGCCGCACGGATGCTGCACGCCGTACGTGCCGGACACCTGGACCTGCCGCGTTACGAGACCGGCGACAAGGTCGCCACCCGCAACGCCTACGGGCAGGCGCTCGCCGCGCTCGGCACCGCCCGCGGAGACGTCGTCGCCCTCGACGGCGAGGTGAGCGACTCGACGCGCGCCGAGTTCTTCGCGAAGGAGCACCCCGACCGGTTCTTCGAGTGCTACATCGCCGAGCAGCAGCTCGTCGCGGCCGCCGTCGGCCTCGCGACCCGTGGCTGGGTGCCGTACGTCTCGACCTTCGCCGCGTTCCTCACACGCGCCCACGACTTCGTCCGCATGGCGTCCGTCAGCGGGGCCGGCATCAACCTCGTCGGCTCGCACGCGGGCGTCGCGATCGGCCAGGACGGGCCCTCCCAGATGGGCCTGGAGGACCTGGCGATGTTCCGGGCGGTGCACGGTTCGACCGTGCTGTACCCGTGCGACGCCAACCAGACCGCCAAGCTCGTCGCCACGATGGCGGGCTGCGAGGGCATCCGCTATCTGCGCACCTCACGCGGCGAAACCCCGGTCGTGTACGGCCCGAACGAGGAGTTCCCGGTCGGCGGCAGCAAGGTGCTGCGGGTCTCCCCGGACGACCGGCTGACGGTCGTCGCCGCCGGAGTGACCGTGCACGAGGCACTGAAAGCAGCGGACACGCTGGCCGCCGACGGCATTTCCGTGCAGGTCATCGACCTGTACTCCGTCAAGCCCGTCGACCGCGGCACCCTGCGCGACGCCGCCGAGCACACCGGCTGCCTGCTCACCGTGGAGGACCACCACGAGGAGGGCGGCCTCGGCGACGCCGTCCTGGACGCCTTCCTCGACGGCCGCCCCACGCCCCGCCTGGTCCGCCTCGGGGTGCGCACCATGCCCGGCTCGGGCACGCCCGCCGAGCAGCTGCACGCCGCCGGCATCGACGCCGAGTCGATCGCGGCCTCGGCGAAGCTGCTGGTGGAGCACGCGGTCGTGCGGTGACGGCGAGCGGCCTACGGAAGGAATGACCACAGGGAAGGACTGACCATGCGGACCGTACGTGCGGGACGGCGGACCGTCGAGGTGCATCGGCCCGACAAGGTGCTGTTCCCCGGCGACGGGCGGGCGAAGGAGTACACGAAGGCGGACCTGGTCGAGTACTACCGGGCCGTCGCCTCCTTCATGCTGCCGCACCTGCGCGGGCGGCCGCTGATGCTGGAGCGGCACCCGGACGGGCTCGGCGGACCCAAGTTCATGCAGAAGAACATCCAGGACCACGACCCCGACTGGATTCAGCGGGCCGAGGTGCCCAAGGAGGGCGGCACGGTCGTCCACCCGCTGTGCGAGGACACCGCGACGCTCGTCTACCTCGCCGACCAGGCCAGTCTGACGTTGCATCGGTGGCTGGCCCGGATCTCGTCGGCCGGCGGCGTCGAGCGGCCCGACCGGTTGGTGTTCGACCTCGATCCCTCCGCCGACGACTTCGAGCCGGTGCGTGAGGCGGCCCGGCTGCTCGGCGAGCTCCTCGACGAACTCCGGCTGCCGTCCGCCCTGATGACCACCGGCTCCCGCGGACTGCACATCGTCGTACCGCTGAACGGCCACCACGACTTCGACGAGGTACGCGAGTTCGCCAATGACGTCGCCGACACGCTCACCGACGCGCACCCCGACCGGCTCACCACGGCCGCCCGCAAGAAGAACCGCGGGGACCGGCTCTACCTGGACGTCCAGCGCAACGCGTACGCCCAGACCGCGGTCGCCCCCTTCACGGTCCGCGCCAGGCCCGGCGCCCCGGTCGCCACGCCCATCGCCTGGGACCAGCTCGACGACCCCGGGCTCGGCCCTCGCCGCTGGACCATCGCCGACGCCGTCGAGCAGGCCGAAACCGATCCCTGGTCCGGGCTGCTGCGACGCGGGCGGGCGCTGGGGCCCGCCCGGCGCCGGCTGAACGCGTTGCGCGGCTGACGCACATACTCCCGGAGGTTTGGCCAAAAGCCCTGGGGCCACTCGGAGTTCGAGGGGGCCTATGACTGATTCAGCAAACACACCCGAGCCGAAAACACGCAAGTCATCGACACAGCGGCGGACGGGCGCGGGGGACAACAAGCCAAGCTCCGTGGAACTACTGAGCCGGGCGCGCGTCCAGCTCACCGAACTCATCGGAATGTCGGCCGAGTCCGTGACGTCCTTCGAACAGACCGAGGACGGCTGGACGTTGGAGATCGAGGTCCTGGAACTGGCCAGGGTCCCCGACACGATGAGCCTGCTCGCGAGCTACGAGGTGAGCCTCGACCCGCAGGGCGAACTCACAGGTTACCGGCGCATCCGCCGCTATGAGCGTGGGCGGACCGACCCACACAGGCCGGGCGGCCCGTAGGTCGCCCGCCCGCGCAGACACCCACACCCGCAACAGACAAGTGACAGACAAGGAGGCACGGTCGGCATGACCGTTGTCCCGGCACAACACACCGGTGGCGGAGGCGGCACCAGCGGCCTGTACGACGTCCTGGAACTCGTCCTCGACAGGGGGCTCGTCATCGACGCCTTCATCCGGGTCTCCCTCGTCGGTATCGAGATCCTGAAGATCGACGTCCGAGTCGTCATCGCCAGCGTCGACACTTACCTGCGCTTCGCCGAGGCGTGCAACCGGCTCGACCTGGAGGCCGGACCGCGCCGCAGCCCCGGCCTGCCCGACCTGGTCGGCGAGATCACCGAGTCCGGCGCGCGCGGCAAGTCCAAGGGGGCGCTGTCCGGCGCCGCCGAGACCATCTCCGACGCCTTCAAGCAGGCTCGCGAGGAAGGCCAGACCGAATCCAGGCCGCGCCCCCGCAAGTCCACCACGGCACGCAGGAAGGAGGAGCAAGAGTGAGCACGTATGTGTACGGCATCACCGCGGGCTCGCATCCCAAGCTTCCCGAAGGCGTGGACGGCGTCGGCGACCCGCCGCGAGCGGTGCGCGTCATCAAGGAGGGCGAACTCGCCGCTGTCGTCAGCGACGCCCCCGAGGGGCTGCGGCCCAAACGCAGGGACCTGCTCGCCCACCAGAACGTACTGGCGGAAACGGGCGCGGTCGGCCCTGTGCTGCCGATGAGGTTCGGCAGCCTCTCACCGGACGACGCGGCCGTGGCCGGTGTCCTCGCCGAGCGCGCCGACCACTTCAAGGAGCGTCTCGAGGCGCTGGCCGGCAAGGTCGAGTACAACGTCAAGGCCAGCCACGACGAAGAGGCCGTACTGCACCGCGTGATGGCCGAGAACCCCGAGATCCGTGCGCTCACCGAGGCCAACCGGCAGGCGGGAGGCGGTAGTTACGAGCAGCGACTGCGGCTCGGCGAGATCGTGGTGGCCGCCGTGAAGAACCGCGAGGCGGAGGACGCCGTCGAGATCCAGCACGTCCTGGAACCCGTCGCCGCCGCCGTGAGCGTGGGCCCCGAGTCCACCGGCTGGCTGGCCAACGTGTCGTTCCTGGTGGACCGCGAGTCGGCCGAGGTGTTCATCAACGCCGTCGAACAGGTCCGCAAGAGTCACCCGTACCTCGAACTGCGCGTCAACGGGCCGCTGCCGCCCTACAGCTTCGTCGAACCGGGACCGTCCCCGCCCGCCGAGACGCGGACCGAGGACTGACACCGAGGAGTCGAAGAAGGCATGGGGCTGATCGGAGAGGTCCTGCTGCTGCCGTTCGCCCCCGTGCGCGGCAGCCTCTGGGCCATAAAAGAGGTACTGGCCGAGGCCGAGCGCCAGTACTACGACCCGGCGGTGGTCCGCGCCGAACTCGCCCTTCTCGAGCAGCGGCTCGAGTCGGGCGAGATCGACGACGCGGAGTTCGACCGCCGGGAGGACGAGCTCCTCGACCGGCTGGAGATCGCCGTGAGCAGGAGCACCGGAACGGGCAACAACGGGACGACACGATGAGTCGACTGGGACTTGGCCTCGCGGTAGGGGCCGGATACGTCCTCGGACGGACGAAGAAGATGAAGCTCGCCTTCGCCGTCGGCACCTTGGTGGCCGGCCGGCGGGCGCAGCTGAGCCCGCGGGCGCTCGCGGAGCTGGTGTCCGGTCAGCTGCGGGACAACCCGCAGTTCAAGGAGATCGGGGACCAGTTGCGCGAGGACCTGCGCGGTGTCGGGAAGGCGGCGACGGGAGCGCTCGTCGAGCGCCAGGTCGACGCACTGGCGAACCGGCTGCACGGCCGTACGGAAGAAGTACGCGAACGGCTGGCGAGTGTCGCGCCGGATGTGCCGGACGTGCCGCGCTTCGAAGACGAGAAGGACGAGAACGAAGATAACGAAGGAAACGAAGAGAACGGCGAGGAGTACGAAAGGGGCGCGGACGAAGCCGAGTTCGAGGACGACTCCGATGACCGCGACGAGCCCGAGGAGAAGCCTCCCGCCAAGACCGCCAAGAAGGCCGCGGCCAAGAAGCAGGCGGGCAAGAAGGCGGCCGCGAACGCGAAGAAAACCGCCCCCGAGCCCCCGGCCAAGAAGTCGGCGCCCAGGGCTCCCGGCGCGGCCAAGGCGGCCAAGAAGACCCCCGGCAACAAGGCCTCCGCCGCGAAGGGGACCGCGGGCGCCGCGAAGAAGACCGCGGCCGCGAGCGCGAAGAAGACCGTGGGCACGGCGAAGACCGCGGGCACCACGACGGCCGCCGGCACCGAGAGGACCGCCGCCACCGCGAGGTCAGCGGCCCGCGGTGCCGCCCGCCGCGTCCGCCAGCCGAGGGGAGGCGGCGATGACTGACACGCTCGGGACCGCGACACGAGGTCCGCTCGGCGACGTCGCCCGCAGCGCGGCCGCCGACCGGCTCAAGGCCGAACTCCAGGACTACCTGGCCGCCCAGGCCCAGCGGCTGCTCATCGGCGTCGGCCACAAGCTCGGCGAGACCACGGTCCGGCTCAACGACATCGCGGAGGGCCGCAGTCCCGGCCTCGCCCGCCTCGCCCTCGACAGCGGCCGCAAACTCGCCGAGGGCAAGGGACCCCTGCGGTCCGCCCTGGAAGTGGGCGCCGGACGCGCCAAGGACAACGTGGTCGGCGCCCTGAAGGACCTCGCCGCGCGCCGCGGCAAGGGCAGGCGCAAGGCCGGCGCCGGCCATAGGCCCACGGTCATCCTCGAGTACGTCGACGTCGGCGTGCCGGTGCGGACGGCCTACGACCAGTGGTCCCAATACCAGGAGTTCAGCACCTTCGCGAAGGGCGTGAAGAGCGTCGGCCGCGCGGACGTGACGCATTCCGACTGGAAACTCAAGGTCTTCTGGGCCAAGCGCAGTTGGCAGGCGCACACCACCGACCAGGTGCCCGACGACCGCATCTCCTGGACGTCCGAGGGCGTCAAGGGCACGACGAAGGGCGTCGTCTCCTTCCATGCGCTCGCCGACAACCTCACGCGCGTCCTGCTGATCATCGAGTACTACCCGAAGGGCCTGTTCGAGAAGACCGGCAACCTGTGGCGCGCCCAGGGCCGCCGCGCCCGCCTCGACCTCAAGAACTTCGCCCGCTTCATCACCCTCAAGGGCGAGGCGAGCGACGGCTGGCGCGGTGAGATCCGCGACGGCGAGGTGGTCCGCAGCCACGAGGACGCGCTCGCGGAGGAGGAGCGCGACGAGGAGGAAGCCCCTGAGGACGAGGAGATCCCGGAGGGCGAGTACGAGGAAGAGGACGAGGAGGCGTACGACGACGAGGAGAACGGCGCGTACGCCGAGGAAGAGGACGACGTGGAAGAGAACGACATGGAGGAAGAGGAAGCGGACGACGACATCGAGGCCGAGGCCGCGGAGCCCCGGAGCCGCCGATGACCACGGCCCAGCGCTTCCCCGACCCCTACGGTCACGACGGCAGCGCCAACCTCGCCGACATCCTCGAACGGGTGCTGGACAAGGGCATCGTGATCGCGGGCGACATCCGCATCAACCTGCTCGACATCGAGCTGCTCACCATCAAGCTGCGGCTCATCGTCGCCTCCGTCGACAAGGCGAAGGAGATGGGCATCGACTGGTGGGAGTCCGACCCGGAGCTGTCCTCGCGCGCCAGCCGCGATCAACTCACCCGCGAGAACGCCGAGTTGCGCGCCCACGTCGCCGAACTGGAACGCGGGCGTGAGCACGAACCTGCACGCGCGCGCGAACCCACGGAGGAGGAAGCCCAGGGATGAGTGGTCTGCGCTACGTCTACGCCGTCTGCCGCCCCTTCGGTACGACGCTGCCGGCCCAGCTGACAGGCGTCGCCGGAGTGCCGCCCAAGCAACTGGTCCACCACGGCCTGGTCGCCGTGGTCGGCCATGTGCCCGAGGAGGACTTCGCCGAGGAGCCGCTGCGGGCCCATCTGGAGGACCTGGACTGGCTCACCGCGACCGCGCGGGCCCACCAGAACGTCATCGACGCGCTGACCGTCGTCACCTCGCCGCTGCCGCTCCGGCTCGCCACCGTGTTCCGGGACGACAGCGGCGTGCGCACGATGATGGAGCAGCGCGAGGAGCTGTTCCTGCGGACGCTCGACCGGCTCGAGGGGCGGGTGGAATGGGGCGTGAAGGTCTATGCGGACATCACGGAGTCCTCAGCGGCTCAGGAAGCGCGGCCGACCGATGTGAAAGCCGCGACAGGGCGTGACTATCTGCGACAGCGGCGCAGCCGGCGCAGAGCACACGAGGAGAAATGGGAGCACGCCGAGGAATTCGCGCGCCGGCTTCACGAAACCCTTTCCGGGTACGCGGAGGACACCCGGATCCACGCGCCGCAGAACGCGGCGCTTTCCCGCGCGTCCGGCCGGAATGTGCTGAACGCCGCCTATCTCGTGCCGCGTTCTGAATCAGAGGAGTTCGTGGAACTGGTGGACCGCCACAAGGACGACGCGCCCGGACTGCGGGTCGAGCTCACGGGTCCTTGGGCTGCCTATTCGTTCAGCGGGTTCGGCGAGGAGGACTCGTGACCGTCGTGGAACGCCGGGAGGTCGCCCTCGTCGACCTGCTCGACCGGCTGCTCGCGGGCGGGGTCGTCATCACCGGCGACCTCACGCTGCGGATCGCGGACGTCGATCTCGTACGCATCGATCTGAACGCCCTCATCAGCTCAGTGAACGAACAAGTCCCCTCACCCTGGAGGGAGTTGTAGTGACCGGGAAGAACCGCCTGGACCTCGACCCGGACACCGTGGAGCGGGACCTGGTCAAACTCGTGCTGACCGTGGTCGAGCTGCTGCGGCAGTTGATGGAGCGGCAGGCGCTGCGCCGCTTCGACACCGGTGAGTTGACGGAGGATCAGGAGGAGCGGATCGGCCTCACGCTGATGCTCCTCGACGACCGCATGGCCGAACTGCGCGACCGCTACGGCCTGCGGCCCGAGGACCTGAATCTGGACCTCGGGCCGCTCGGGCCGCTACTTCCCAGGGAGTAGAGCTACGGGTAGAGCTACGGATTCCCCGGGAGCAGAACCATCTCCCGGGGAATTTGACTACCAGCGATACCAGCGGCCCCTGGTTCCGGTCGCGCTCGTTCCGCGTACCAGGAATCCCAGCAGCCACACGACGAGAACCACCAGGGCAATCCACCAGAGCAGTTTCACCGCGAATCCGGCGCCGAACAGGATCAGCGCCAGAAGCAGTACCAGCAGGATGGGAACCATAATGTGATACCTCCTGCAGTCCGGGTTTCCCGGAGCGGGGAAATCAGACCGGTTTCCGGCAGAGAATCTCCCCGTGCAGAACGGAGAACCAGGCGTCCTCCTGCCGCCCCCACTCCCGCCATGCCTCCGCCACCGCGCCCAGTTGCTCCGCGGTCGCGTGGCCGCCTTCCGTGGCGCGGTCCGAGTACGCCGAGGCGACCGTGCGGTCCGCCCACAGGCCGCTCCACCAGGCGCGCTCCTCGGCGGTGGCGTAGCACCAGGTGCTCGACGAGGCGGTGATGTCGGCGAAACCGGCTTGCAGCGCCCAGGACTTGAGGCGCCGCCCGGCGTCCGGCTCACCGCCGTTCGCGCGAGCCACCCGGCGGTACAGGTCCAGCCAGTCGTCCATGCCCCGGGACAGCGGATACCAGGTCATCGCCGCGTAGTCCGCGTCGCGGGCGGCCACGAAGCCGCCCGGTTTCGTCACCCGGTACATCTCGCGCAGGGCCTGCACGGGGTCGCTCACGTGTTGCAGCACCTGGTGAGCGTGGACGACGCTAAAGGTGTCGTTCGGGTAGTCCAGCGCGTGGACGTCCGCGACCGCGAACTCGACGTTCTCCAGGCCGCGTTCGGCGGCCGTGGCCCTGGCCTGGTCCAGGATGCCCGGCGCGTGGTCGACGGCGGTGACATGACCGTCCGGGACCAGTTCCGCGAGGTCGGCGGTGATGGTCCCCGGGCCGCATCCGATGTCCAGGATCCTCATGTGGGGCTTCAGCGAGTCGAGGAGGTAGGCCGCCGAGTTGGCAGCGGTGCGCCAGGTGTGCGAGCGCAGCACGGACTCGTGATGGCCGTGCGTGTAGACGGCGGTCTCCTTCGACATGGCGTCCCCAATCCCTCGTAACCCCGACCGGGCCTGCGGAACTGCTCCGCGAGCGGTACGTGTCACCGTACGCCGCCATGTCGAATAGTGAGACCTGCGTCTTGAGATGCGGACTGACAGGTGATCAGCGGTGCTTGAGCGGCCGGTAGACCGTCAGTGCCTCGGGCAGCTTCCGCAGGGTCACCTCGCCCTCCACCGTGGTGACCTCGCCGTCGTACGCCAGCAGGGTGCCGGGCTCGACGCCCTCCACACGGAGCCCGCCGACGTGGACCGCCGCGTGCACGGGGGAGCGGGTCAGCGGCCCGGCGACGGCCGCGGCGAAGAGGCGTACGGCCGGGAAGCGGCCCCCGTGCACCACCCGTACGTCCAGGCGGCCGTCCGCGAGGTCGTAACGGCGGGCGGGGACCGGGCCCATGCGGTGGTAGATGCCGTTCCCGGCGAACAGAAGCCACAACGGGCGTTCCTTGCCGCTGAGTTCGGCCTGCAGCGGGTGCCGGTCGGCGCGCAGTACGCGCAGGGCCGCGACCACTCCGGCCGGCCAGCCGCCGATCCGCTTCGACCAGCGGTCCCGCTCGCGCACCAGCTCCGGATAGACACCCAGGCTGCACGTGTTGAGGAAGTAGCCCTCCGTGTCACCGGCGGAGAAGCGACCCACGTCCACCCTTATGGCATCGCCCTGCCGCAGGGCCCGGCTCAGGTCGCCTACGTCCTCCACGCCCAGGTCCTGCGCGAAGTGGTTGAGCGTGCCGCCGGGCAGCACGGCGAGCGGCAGGCCGTGGCGCAGGGCCACCGTGGCGGCCGCGTTCACCGTACCGTCGCCGCCGCACGCGCCCAGCACCTCGGCGCGGGCCGCGGCCTTCTCCAACTCGGCCCGCAGGTCGGCCGGTTCGCACTCCACGATCTCGGCGAGCGGCAGCGCGTCGCCGAGGGCGCGGGTGCGGTCCGCGTTGCCCGCCCTCCTGTTGACCACGAGGACCAGACCCTCCCCGTCCGGCAGCGCGGGCGCGTCCGCGCGCGGGCGGCCCGGGGGCGGCAGCTGGTCGCGGGTCGGCACCAGGCCGCGTACGGCGAAGGCCGCGCCCGCGCCGAGCGCCGCCCCGGCGAGCACGTCGCTCGGGAAGTGCGCGCCCGTGTAGATACGGGACAGCGCCACCGCGGCGGCCACCGGAGCCACCACCGTGCCCAGGGGACGGGACTCCAGGGCGACGCCCGTCGCGAACGCCGCCGCCGAAGCCGAGTGCCCCGACGGGAACGAGGTGGTGATCGGCTGCCGCTTCAGCTGCCGGATCACCGGTACCGCGTCCAGTAGGGGGCGCGGGCGGCGTATCGAGCGCTTGCCGAGCGTGTTGATGGTGGCCGAGGCCAGCGCGAGCGAGGCGACACCGCGGACGGCCGCGCGGCGGGCCTTCGGCGAGCGTGTCGCCACGAGCGCCGCCGCCGTGCCGAACCACAGCATCCCGTGGTTCGCGCTGTGACTCAGCCTCGGCAGGAGTGGGTGGGCGCCCGGCCAGTGCCGGGCCGCGACGGCCTCGAAGAGGCGGCAGTCCAGGGCCAGCAGCCGGTCGCGCAGGGCGTGGCCGGGCTCGGCGATGGTGAGGTCTACGTCTGCGGTCATGGAACATCGTGTACCCCGGCGGGCCCGTACCTCGCATGTCCGTTTGCCGTGCGCGCGTCGCATAACCCGTTTGCCGCGCGCCCCGCCCGCCCCGGACAATGCGCAACCATGGGACATCTGGAAGCCGCGCACCTCGAGTACTACCTCCCCGACGGGAGGGCGCTCCTCGGCGATGTGTCCTTCCGAGTGGGCGAAGGGGCCGCGGTCGCGCTGGTGGGGCCCAACGGCGCCGGGAAGACGACACTGCTGCGGCTGATCTCGGGGGAGCTGAAGCCGCACGGCGGCACGGTCACGGTGAGCGGCGGGCTCGGCGTGATGCGCCAGTTCGTCGGGTCGGTGCGGGACGAGTCGACCGTGCGCGACCTGCTCGTGTCGGTCGCCCAGCCGCGGATCCGCGAGGCGGCCGAGGCCGTCGACCGCGCCGAGCACGCCATCATGACGGTCGACGACGAGGCCGCCCAGATGCAGTACGCGCAGGCGCTCTCCGACTGGGCGGAGGTCCAGGGGTACGAGGCCGAGACGCTCTGGGACATCTGCACCATGGCCGCGCTCGGGGTGCCGTACGAGAAGGCGCAGTTCCGGGAGGTGCGGACGCTCTCCGGCGGCGAGCAGAAGCGGCTCGTACTGGAGGCGCTGCTGCGCGGCTCCGACGAGGTGCTGCTGCTCGACGAGCCGGACAACTACCTCGACGTGCCCGGAAAGCGCTGGCTGGAGGAGCGGCTGCGGGAGACCCGCAAGACGGTCCTGTTCGTCTCCCACGACCGGGAGCTGCTGGCCCGCTCCGCCGAGAAGATCGTCAGCGTGGAGCCGGGGCCCGCCGGGGCCGACGCCTGGGTGCACGGCGGTGGCTTCGCCACGTACCACGAGGCGCGCCGTGAACGCTTCGCGCGCTTCGAGGAGCTGCGGCGGCGCTGGGACGAGAAGCACGCCCAGCTGAAGAAGCTGGTGCTCAACCTGCGGCAGGCGGCCTCGATCAGCCATGAGCTGGCCTCGCGGTACCAGGCCGCGCAGACCAGGCTGCGCAAGTTCGAGGAGGCGGGACCGCCGCCGGAGCCGCCGCGCGAGCAGGACATCACGATGCGTCTGCACGGCGGCCGGACCGGCGTAAGGGCCGTCACCTGCAAGGGACTTGAGCTCACCGGGCTGATGAAACCCTTCGACCTGGAGGTCTTCTACGGTGAGCGGGTCGCCGTGCTCGGCTCGAACGGCTCCGGCAAGTCGCACTTCCTGCGGCTCCTCGCGGGTGGCGACGTCGCGCACCAGGGGGAGTGGAAGCTCGGCGCGCGCGTCGTGCCCGGCCACTTCGCGCAGACCCACGCCCACCCCGAACTGGAGGGGCGCACGCTGCTCGACATCCTGTGGACCGAGCATGCCCAGGACCGTGGCGCCGCGATGTCCCGGCTACGGCGCTACGAGCTGACCGGGCAGGCCGAGCAGCGGTTCGACCGGCTGTCCGGCGGGCAGCAGGCCCGCTTCCAGATCCTGCTGCTCGAGCTGGAGGGGTGTACGGCGCTGCTTCTCGACGAGCCCACCGACAACCTCGACCTGGAGTCGGCCGAGGCCCTCCAGGAGGGGCTTGAGGCCTTCCAGGGCACGGTTGTCGCGGTCACGCATGACCGCTGGTTCGCCCGGTCCTTCGATCGCTACCTGGTGTTCGGCAGCGACGGGCGGGTGCGGGAGACTACTGAGCCGGTGTGGGATGAGCGGAGGGTGGAACGGGCCCGCTGACACTTCGCAGGAAGGGTCGTATTGCGGCTGCGGGCCGGCCGTGGCCGGTCGCGCCCACGCGGCGGAGCCGCATATGTCACAGCCCCGCGCCCCTTACGGGGCGCGGCTGTGCCCAGCGCAGCAGCGCCCGCCAGACCGCCTGACGGGACGCCGAGCCTGAGCCCAGCGCAGCAGCGCGCCAGAGTCGCCCGGCCGGGGTCCCGCTATGCCCAGCGCAGCAGTGCCCCCAAGCCGCCCGCCGGGGTGTCCTGGGGGCCGGCCGCCGTTACCGACAGGGCGGGGGCGCCCGTTGTCACCGCCGAGCGCAGGAGGGCGTCGTCCGCGCGGGCCGGCCAGGGGTTCGGTTCGCCGAGTGGCTTGGCGTCCGTGCGGCGTACCGCCAGCTGGTCCGGGGCTTCGCCGACCCATACCTCGCGGTGTGCGTCGGGTCCGTCCGGGCGGATCAGCAGCTCGTCGATCCGGTGCTCCCGGGCCGCCTCGACCAGCGCGGGCACGCCCTCCACGGCGCCTATGTGTCCTTCCGCGTCCGGCGCCCGGGCCGCGATGAACCGCTCCAGTTCCTCGGCCGCCCTGCGGTGCACATGCTCCGCCCGGGCCCGCTCCACGTCCTGGTCCAGCAGCCTGCTGCCGGGCCCGTGCGGGGCCTCGACCACGAGGTCGTGCAGCCGCTGCGGTAGCCGTTCGTGCACGGCCCGCCGCTCACGGTCGTCGCCGACCAGGATCAGCAGGTCGGCCCGGGTCTCCTCCTGGCACACGGCGAGTGCGTCGGCGATCTCGGCGGCGTTGTGCTCCCAGGTGTTCTCGACCTTGAGCTGGAAGTGCCGCTCGGACCAGTCGGAGCTGCTGGTCCGGTGCACGGGCCACTGCCGCCCGGCCACCGAGCCCGCGTCCTCGCTGCTCCGTGCGCCCCGCAGCTCGAAGTCGGCGCCCTTGCGGTCGACGTAGGCGACCACGCAGAGCGGGTCCTCGCCGGCCAGGTCGAGCAGCGGCGCGGTGTGGGGCAGCGCCGACCAATGGACGGACAGGCCTCGCGGGGACGCGGCCAGGGGCGGGTCGAGCACCACCTCGCCGGCGGTGGCGAACAGGGCCCGGCCGTGCGGCTCGGGGGAGTGCCGCAGTTCCTCCAGCGCGGCCCGGACGGCCTCGCAGGTCGACTCGTCCGCGCCCTGCCCGGCAAGCTCCGTGGCCGCCGCCCGGGCCGTCAGTGACCTCTCGTGGGGCGTGTCCTCCGTGTGCCGGGAGGTGTCGGCGTACACGGAGGCCCAGGGCCCGGGATGTTCGTAAAGTGGATGGAGAAATGCGAGATCCATGGCTCCCTCCCGGATGCCGCTCGGGATATTGCTGACCGGGCGGGTACCCGTACCGCACCGAAGGACACGAGATCGGGGTACCACCATGACCGGAGTCGACCCGGGCCTCCTGGACGACCAGCAGCTGATGAAAGAGCTGGAGACGATCCACCGCACCCGGCACGACACGCTGCTGCACGGCTCGAACGACGCACTGCGCACCCACAACGTCCGCATGGCGGAACTGGAGGGCGAGTATCTGCGCAGGAACCCCCGCCGCCCGGTCGCCCTGGGCAGGACGCGCGCGGGGGCACGGGAGAGGCAGCCGAACGCGAGCACGTGAGCGTGCGTACGTGAGCAGCTGCGGCCCTCGGCCGAACCGGCGCGGCAAGTCTCGGCAAGTGCCGACCCGCTCGGCCGACTCCGCTCGGCAAGAAGCGACCCCGCTCGGCAGGGCGAGAACGCTGACGTCGGCCGTGCGCCTGCCCGGAGGGGCGGCGTGCGGCCTGCGTTGCACGGCGAGGCAGGGTCAGCCTCGCGCCGTCGTCTTCAGCCTCGCTCCGTCGTCCTCGGCCTTGCTCAGCCTTGCCGCCTTGCTCAGCCCTGCTTCGTGTGGTGCCGCCGCTTCCAGAATTCCGGCAGGAAGGCGTCGCAGAACGCCTTGAGGTCGCCCGGCTTGCGGCTGGTGATGAGCGTCGCGGGTGCGGCCTCGCAGACCACCACCTGCTCGTCGACCCAGGTGCCGCCCGCGTTGCGGATGTCCGTACGCAGGCTCGGCCACGAGGTGAGGGTGCGGCCGCGGACCACGTCGGCCTCGACGAGCGTCCACGGGGCGTGACAGATCGCGGCGACCGGACGGCCCTGCTCGAAGAAGTCGCGGACGAACGACACGGCCCGCTCGTCCATGCGCAGCGCGTCAGGATTGGCCACGCCGCCGGGAAGCACCAGACCGGCGAAGGAGTCGGCCGAGGCGTCGCCGACGACCTGCTGCACAGGGAACACGTCCGCCTTGTCGAGATGATGGAACGCCTGGATCCGGCCCGGCTTCGTCGACAGCAGCACGGGTTCGGCCCCCGAGTCGTGGACGGCGTGCCAGGGGTCGGTGAGTTCGATCTGCTCGACGCCCTGCGGCGCCATCAGAAACGCGATTCGCATGAAGTTTTCACGTCCTTTCTGGTGACGCGCCAGGTCACGCGGGGGCACCGCCGGGCCGGTTGTCCGGCGCGGCGCGGCTGATCTCCGCGAGGGCGGACTCCGGGTTCTCGGAGATGGCCAGGTCGCCCAGGCTGACCATGCCGACCGCGTGCCCGTCCTCGACGACCGGCAGACGGCGCACGGCGTGGTCGCGCATCAGCTCGACCGCGGCCGTCACCGCGTCGTCGGGGCTCACCACCACCGGGTTGGGCGTGCACACCGCCTGGGCGCTCACCGTCAGCGGGTCGGCACCGTCCGCGACCGCGCGCAGCGCGATGTCACGGTCGGTCAGGACGCCGATGATGTCGTCGCCACCGGTCACCAGGACATCACCGATGTCCTGGGCGCGCATGAGCTGCGCGGCTTCGACGAGCGAGGCGTCCGGGCGGACCGAGACGACGCCTGGCGTCATGACTTCCCTCACGAATACAGCCATGGCTGTGTGCCTTTCCTGCGTTCCCCGGTGACCGGGTGCGGGTACGTCGGCGTGACGTCGCCCGCAGTACCCCTGAGACGGTGGGCTATGCGTCCGGCTCGGGCTATTCGGGTGCCCTGGACCCGGTTGCCGCGGAGCGCACGACGGCCTCGGCCAGTTCCTGCGCGTTGGCGTAGCGCGCCTTGTGCGGCAGCCGCTCCAGCGGTTCGACGAGCGAGTCCGGCGCGTACCGGTTCCGCAGGAGGCCGGCCAGATCGCGGGGGCCCGCCGGGAACGACGTACGCCCCAGGAACTTCGCCAGTTCGAGGCGGACGGCCGCCACGGATCCCCGGCCGGCGCCGGGAGCCACCGGGCCGCCGGCGACCGGTGGATCGTCGTCCGCGGTCGGTTCCGGATCGTGCCACTCCTCCGTCCGGGTCGGATGACCCGACCTCAGCAGGCCCTGCAGTTCGTGCTTCATCTCCTCGTCCCGGTGGACGCTGAGCCGGTTGCTGCCTCGCTCCATGACTCCCTCCAGATGTTCGGGGGTGGACCCTCGTGTACCCGCCCCCCGGACATCGACACGGAGGGTTTGCAACCGGCGCCTGCACTGGGGGTTTGTCCGCCCGCGACGGGGAGACCCGATCTTTGCCCCCCACTGTGATCCCCTGGGGAAGGACAGGACCATGGCGGTAGTCGCTGTGATCATCCCGGTCCTGATGCTCGGCGTCGTCCTGGCACTCGGCCGCTACGAGGAATGGCTGCTCCCGAACGACGACTGGGA
Organism: Streptomyces albicerus; assembly: GCF_008905045.1. GTDB lineage: Bacteria > Actinomycetota > Actinomycetes > Streptomycetales > Streptomycetaceae > Streptomyces > Streptomyces albicerus. The sequence continues at coordinate 125,458 of NZ_VWMY01000018.1, read as the reverse complement.
GGACTGGCTGCTTCCGGTTCCGCCCGCCCAGCGGCACGACGAGGCCGAAACCACCCCGTTGAGCCACTGACGGGACGCTCTTGGCCCCCGGCACGGGACGGATGTGCCGGGGGCCTGCTCGTGGACCCGTACGCCAGGTGCCTCTTCCGGGTTCCAGGTTCCGGATGCGTTCCGGTTGCGCGCCGGATGCGTCGCTGATGCGCCAGGACCGGTCGCTGCGATGCCTCAGGACCGGTCGCTGCCCGGCAGGAACTCCTGGATCTTGGCCTTGAAGCCCTGGCGGACCATGGATCCGCGGTCGTGGTCGCCCTTCAGGACGGACGCGGCGGTGGCCTCCAGTTGCTTCCACGTGGCGTGCGGAGGCACCGGCGGGACGGCCGGGTCGGTGAGGAACTCGATCACCGCGGGACCGTCGGCGTCCAGGCCCGCGCGCCAGCCCGCCTCGACGTCCTCCGGCTTCTCCACGCGGATGCCGGTCAGCCCGAGGGAGCGGGCGAACGCGGCGTACGGCACGTCCGGGATCTCCTGCGAGGGCAGGAACGCCGGGGCGCCCTCCATGGCGCGCATCTCCCAGGTGACCTGGTTCAGGTCGTGGTTGTTCCAGACGCCCACGACGAGCCGAGGGTCCTCCCAGCGGTCGCGGTACTTCGCCGCCGTGATCATCTCCGCGAGCCCGTTCATCTGCATGGCGCCGTCCCCGACGAGCGCGATCACGGGCCTGTTCGGATGCGCGAACTTGGCGCCGATCGCGTACGGCACCCCGCAGCCCATCGTCGCGAGGGTCCCCGACAGCGAGGAGCGCATCCCTGAGCGGTGCGTCAGATGCCGCGCGTACCAGTTCGCCGCCGACCCGGAGTCGGACGTGATGATCGCGTTGCCGGGCAGCAGCGGATCGAGCACCCGTGCCACGTACTCCGGGTTGATCGGATCGGCCGACAGCTCCGCCCGGCGCTCCATGACCTCGTGCCAGCGCGTCACGTTCGCGCACACCGTGTCGTACCACTCGCGTCCGCGGTCCTTGTCCAGCAGCGGAATCAGCCGCTCCAGCGTCGCCTTGGCGTCGCCGACGAGGTTCACCTCGTACGGATAGCGCATCCCGACCATGTGCGGATCGATGTCGATCTGCACGCCCCGCGCCTTCCCGAACTCCGGCAGGAACTGCGTGTACGGGAAGGAGGAGCCGATGGTCAGCAGCGTGTCGCAGTCGCGCATCAGCTCGTACGAGGGCCGGGTGCCAAGGAGGCCGATCGCTCCGGTCACGTAAGGGAGTTCGTCGCTCAGGGCGTCCTTGCCGAGCAGCGCCTTGGCGACGCCCGCGCCGAGCAGTTCGGCGATCCGCTCGACCTCGGGCTGGGCGCCGGCCGCGCCCTGGCCGACCAGGATCGCCGCCTTGTCACCGGAGTTGAGGACCTCGGCCGCCCGCTCCAGGGACTCCTGCGAGGGGATCGCGGTCCATGCGCTGCGGTCCAGGCTGGAGGGGACCATCTTGAACTCGTGGGTGGGCGGGGAGTAGTCGAGGTCCTGGACGTCGCCGGGGATGATCACGGTGGTGGGGGCGCGGCGCGCGTACGCGGTGCGGATCGCCCGGTCCAGGACGTTGGGCAGCTGCTCGGGGACCGTCACCGTCTCCACGAAGTCGGATGAGACGTCCTTGAACAGCGTGTGCAGGTCGACCTCCTGCTGATAGGAGCCGCCCATCGCGCTGCGGTGCGTCTGGCCGACGATCGCGAGCACCGGCACATGGTCGAGCTTGGCGTCGTACAGGCCGTTGAGCAGGTGGATCGCGCCCGGGCCCGAGGTCGCGGCGCAGACGCCGATACGGCCCGAGAACTTCGCGTAGCCGACCGCCTCGAACGCGGACATCTCCTCGTGCCGCGACTGGATGAAGCGAGGCCGGTCCTCGGCCCGGCCCCAGGCGGCGAGCAGACCGTTGATGCCGTCGCCGGGATAACCGAACACATGTTCAACGCCCCATTCGCGCAGGCGGTTCAGGACGTGGTCGGAGACCTTGGTGCTCATGCGGGACCTCCCGGGTGGTGGCGGTACTCCGCCCGAGTCACCCTCGCCGGGCCGGGAAAACGCGGGTCCGGGAAAACCCGCGGGAGCTTGCCGCGTAAGGCCGCGAGTGCCTGGCGGGCAGGGCCGCGGGCGCCTGGCGCGTCAGGCCCCGGGTGTCTGCCGCGCAGGGCCGCGGGTGTTTGCCGCCCATGGTGAGGGGCAGGCGAAGAAACAGTGCTTCGGACAGGAGGCACGTCCGTGGGAGCGGTGTATCCCCCCGCCACGGGTGTGCCCGTCCGGCTCTGGGTGCGCTCCCACGGTTGACCGTCCAACCAAGGCACGACTCAAGGGAGTTGCACGCAACCATGCGAACTCACGCGAGCGCCAAGCACCACCCGCACGACGATGCCCCCGACACCGCGGAGGACTTCCGCAGGCTGGCCGGCCTGCCTCCGGGCCAGCTGCGCGACACACTCCGCGAGCAGATCATCGAGGCCTGGCTGCCCATGGCCGAGCGGCTCGCCGGCCGCTTCCGCAGCCGCGGCGAGAGCTACGAGGACCTGAGGCAGGTCGCGGCGCTCGGCCTCGTCAAGGCCGTCGACCGATACGACCCGGAGCGCGGCAACGCCTTCGAGAGCTACGCCGTACCGACCGTCACCGGAGAGATCAAGCGTCACTTCCGTGACCACATGTGGACCCTGCACGTACCGCGCCGGGTCCAGGACCTGCGCAACCGGGTCCGCTTCGCCCGCCAGGACCTGTCCCAGACCATCTCCGGCCGGCAGCCCACGGTCGCCGAGATCGCCGAGCACGCGCAGATGAGCGAGGAGGACGTGCGCGTCGGCCTGGAGGCCCTGGAGAGCTTCACAGCCCTCTCGCTCGACGCCGAACTCCCCGGCAGCGAGGACGGGTACTCACTGAGCGACGCGCTCGGCACGGCCGATCCGGCGCTCGACGTCGTCGTCGACCGCGAGGCGGTCAAACCGCGGCTCCAGGCTCTGCCCGAGCGTGAACGGGCCATCCTGTACATGCGGTTCTTCGGCGACATGACGCAGAGCCGGATCGCCGAGCAGCTCGGTATCTCGCAGATGCATGTGTCGCGGCTGATCAGTCGGTGTTGTAACCGGCTGCGGGATCAGGTCATGTCGGACGCCGCGTAGGCCTCCGGCAGTTCGGCGGAGTTTGGGTGCCGGTGCCTTCTTGCGGGTGCCGGCACCCTGCCGGGGGTAGTGAGTTGTCTGCGGGCCGTGTGTGGCTGGGCGCGCAGTTCCCCGCGCCCCTTCGGGGCGCCCCTCGCGAGGCCGTCTACCTTCGGTCCAAGTTCCTCAGAGACAGGGCTATGTGACGGGACATCATGTCCATCGCCTGGGCCTCGGCCATGGAGAAGGCCAGGCGGGCGCCTGTGCGGAAGAGGGTGATGACGCCCTGGACCGCGCCGTTGACGGTGAGGGGGACGCACAGGAGGGACGTGACGTTCGCGCGGATCAGGACGGGGGCGTCCGAGGCGTCGCGGCCGAAGGCGTCCGGGTCCTCCGGGCGTACCTGGAGGGCCGTGGAACCGCCGCGTGCCGCCTCGACGACGAGGGGGCACGCGGAAGGGTCCTGCGCCTCCAGGTCGCCGGTCTGGATGTCCTGCTGGTCCGCCGGTCCGAGGACCGTCGTACGGCACAGCCGCGCGGCCCCCTCGTCGGCCACCACCCAGTCCGCGAAGCGACCGTGCAGCACGCGGGCCGCCCGCTCCAGCACGGCGGCCCGCGTCTTGGACGGCTCGGTCAGCAGCGCCGTGGTCATGGCGTCCAGCAGATCCATCAGCGCCGCGTGCCGTGTCGTCTCGCCGAGGTCCGGCACAGGTCCGGGCCCGCTCTCGGCCGACGGCACCCGCGCCCCGGCGGGCTGGAGCACCACGAGGACGGCCGTACGCGGCTCGCCGCTCGGCCGCAGCGCGGTGAGCGTGGCGTGCACGGCGACGGAAGGGCGCTGCTGAAGGTGGACAGTGAGGCTGCGGTCGCCGTCACCGCGCGCCACCGCCGCGGTCTGCGAGCGGAACGCGGCCCGGTCCGCGTGCGCGAGGAAGCCGGAGAGCGGGCGGCCCGTCGCGTAACCCGCGCGGACACCCGTGAAGTTGGCCCCCGCGAAGTTCAGCCTGCGGACCACCGTCTCGCGGTCGGTCAGCGCGACGGGCAGCGGCAGACGCTGGAAGATCGTCTTGAGGAGCTGCTGCTCCTGACGGTCGGTGGAGGATGGGTTCGACGTGCCGGTGGCCGTCAGCCGCTCGTACCACGGCCACAACTGGTCGGCCACATGGTCGAGTTCGAAGAGCGCCGCGTCCAGTACGGTGGGAAGGTCGTCATTGGGTACGGACCGTGCCGCTTTCAACTCCGCGACACGGCGCACGAAATCCGCGAGTTCCTCACCGAATTCTTCCGTCTGCGCCATAACGACGAACGTAGCTCCTCACGAGCATGTCCGGGGCGGCGGGAGCGGAACCCCTCCAACTCGTTTTTCCCGCAGGCGAGCGGGAACGCGCTGAGAAGAGGAGGCGTGAAGCATGCCGGATACCGAACATATTGGCTCCCGGGGGACGGAATCCCCGGAATCTGCACTTCCGGGCCGTCGGCTGTCGGAACTCGCCGAGCAGGCCGTCCGCTGCACCGTCGACTGCTGCGGCGCGGGCACCACGGTGTCCGACGGCGGCACGGAGCGGCCGGCCGCGGTGACCCACCCAGACCTCGCGGCACTCGTCTCGGTCCAGCTCCGCTCCGGCGAGGGCCCGATTCCCGCCGCGGTGGAGCGCGGTGAGCCCGTCGAGTCGGGCGACCTGCTGCGCGAGGAGCGCTGGCCGCAGTACCGGGCCATGGCGCTCGACTCGGGTGTGCGCTCCAGCGTCACGATGCCCTTCCGCCGGGCGGGCCTGACAGTGACCCTCAGCCTCTACAGCTTCCGTCCCGGCAGCCTGGAGGACGCCCCGCACGGCCCCGCCCGGGCCCTCGGCGACCTCGCCGCGACCTGTCTCGTACGCGACCGTTCCTACCGGGCCGCGCTCACGGAACTCGACCAGCTCGGCGCCGCGCTGCGCACCCGCCCCGTGGTCGACCAGGCGTGCGGCATCGTCATGCATGTGCTGGCCTGCGACGCGGACGCGGCCTTCACGGTCCTGCGCCGCATCTCGCAGGGCTCCAACCGCAAACTGTCCGACGTCGCCTCGGCCCTCGTCGAGACCCGCTGCCGCGGACTGGAACAGGAGCTCGTTTCCCTGTCGAACTAGGGCCTGTCTGACAATTCCCGTCTGCCTCGCGACGCCATGCACGCTCCCCCACTGCCTTTAAGGGCGTGGGAGGTGCCCCCACTCGCCGCACCGGGCGCAGACCCAAGTACGTCCAGTACGAGGGTCTGCGCCCGGCATGCCGAGAGCACGCACCTGACGCCGCGCGGCCGCCCTCCGGGCGACGACGGGAATTGTCAGACAGGCCCTAGGCCAAGCGAAGTCGTACGCATGCGTGCCGGGCTCACTCCGAGCCCGGCACGCGTGTGTGTGACGTCACCCGCGTGGGCGTCCGCATGGCACGAATGGTGTCCGGCCGCGCGCGTCCGGTCGGCGGCCGGGCTCTGATGGGCTGCGGGGCATGTCGGTCGTGCCCCGCCTCCGCCGCCACACCCGGGCGTGGGGGTCCCCCAGCCACCGGCCGAAGGAGCCCAAGCCCATGCACCTGCCCCTGCGCCGTACCGTCCGTGCCCTGTCCGCCACCGCCCTCACCACCGTCGTCCTGGGCACCCCCGTCGCGGCGGCGGCCGCGAATCCGGCCGCGGAGGTCAGCCCGCGCACCGTCGCCCCCGGCGGCACCGTCACGGTCTCCGTCTCCTGCGGACCGACCGGCGGGCCCGCCGCCGAGACCATTGAGGCCACCTCGCAGGCCTTCGAGCACGGCACCGTCGAGTTGCACAAGGTCGCGGGCAAGGAGGACACGGCGGGCGGCCCGGCCTACAGCGGCACCGCCCGTATCGCGCCCGTCGCGAACTTCGAGGACGGCGCGCCGGACGCGGTCGGCAAGACCTCCGAGTGGGGCGTCGACGGCACCTGTCCGGCGGCGCCCGGCGGCCAGGGCAAGCAGTGGAGCGCGTCCTTCACGGTGTCCCGCGAGGGCTCATCCCATGGCAGCTCCCATCACCCGGGCAGCTCCCATCACCCGGCCGTCCAGCACGGGGTGCGCGCGGGCGAGGGCGGCGCCTTCTCCGACTCCACCATCGCCCTGGTCACGGGCGGCGTCCTCATCGCGGGCGCGCTGGGCGCCGCGGTCCACCGGCTGCACCGCCGGGAGCCGTCCTCGAAAGGCTGAGTTGACGAGGCGCTCCCCTGGGTACGCAGAGGCATGGGTGCGCGGATCTCAGAGACACAGCCGGCACCGTAGGAACCACAACGGACCAGGGACCAATGAACCAGGGACCGATGAACGACGAACCCACGGTCCACGGATCACTGCGCGGAGGTACGGATGCGGCGGACTGATCCGGAGGGGCACGGTCCCGTCCGTTACGGCCCGCCGCTGCCCGGCCAGGGCGTGCCCGTGCCGCCCGCACTCGCCGCAGCCGCGACGGGCGCGCACACCGAACCGACCGGCGGGGGCCCCGCACTCCTGGACGCCGCCCGCGGCTACTGGGCCCGGCGCGGGCTGCCGGCCGACCGCGACCGGACGGCCGCCGCACCCGGCGCCGGCGCCCTGCTCCTCGCGCTGACCGCCGCGCTCGGCGGCGACGTCCTGCTGCCGCGCCCCTGCGCGGCATGGTGGGCGCCACAGGCACGCCTGTTGGGCAGATCCGTCTTCCACGTGGGGACGCCCGCCGAGTGCGGCGGCGTCCCGGATCCGTACGCCCTCCTGGAGACCGTGCGCCGGGTGCGCGCCGAGGGGGGCGACCCGCGGCTGCTCGTGATGTCCGTCGCCGACGACCCCACCGCCACCGTCGCGCCGCCCGAGGTGGTGCACGAGACCATCGAGGCGGCCGCGGGCGAGGGCCTGCACCTGGTCAGCGACGAGACCTGGCGCGACACCCTGCACGACCCGCACGACACCGTGCTGCTGAGCCCCGCAGAGATGCTGCCGGAACGGGTCACGGTCCTGACGGACCTCTCCGGCCCCTTCCTGCCGCCCGGCTGGCCCGCCGCGATCGCCCGCTTCCCCGACACCGACACCGGCACCGAGCTGCGCGACCGCGTCCTCGACGTCCTCACCGCGCTCGGCGCCCGTATCGCCGCACCGGTCGCCGCGGCCGCCGCGTACGCGCTCGGCGAGCCCGACGAGATCAAGCACCGCCTCACCGCGTCCGTACGCCTGCATGCGCGCGTGGCCGCCGCCGCGCACCGGGCCCTCGTGGCCGCGGGCGCACTCGTCCGGCCACCGCAGGCGGGCCGCCACCTGTACGCGGACCTCGGCCCGCTGCGCTCCGAGCTCACCGCGCGCGACGTCGGCGACGCCCAGGAACTGGAGGACTTCCTCACCGATCGCCTTGGCATGTCCGCGCCCGGCGGCCACCGCTTCGGCGACGACCTCGGCGCGCTGCGCGTCCGCCTGGCCACGGGCCCGTTCCTCGGCACAACCGACGAGGAGCGTATTGCGTCTCTCACGTCACCGGAACCTCTGGAATTGCCGCATGTGAAACGTGCGTTGAGTCTGCTGGGATCGGCCTTCGGTGATCTCCGCGATGACGATGACGCTCGGCGATGGGAGTCCCCTCGATGACGCAGCAGTCCGAGTCGACCACGAGCACGACGACCACGTCCACGTCCACGTCCAGTGACGCCGACGATCCGGCGTCTCCCTCATCCGCCCCGTCCGCCCCCTCCGTGTTCGCGCCCGCTGTCGGGACCCCGCTCGCCGAGCCCCGCCCGCTCGGCGAACGGCGGGTCTGGCCCCGCTCCTTCGCGGACCGGCTGACCGCCCCGCTGCCGGGCCTCAGGGGCTTCGCGCGGTTCGCCCGCGAGGGCGCGCTGCGGCCGGGACCCGAAGGGCTCGCGGACATTCCCCGACTGCCGTACGAGCCCGGCCCGTTGCCCCGAGTGGACGCGCGTACGGTCGCCGTCTCCTGGGCGGGGCACGCCAGCTGGGTGATCCGGATCGGCGGTCTCACGGTACTCACGGACCCGGTCTGGTCCCGCAAGATCCTCGGAACTCCCGATCGGATCACGCCTGTCGGTGTGGCCTGGAGCGAGCTGCCTCGCGTCGACGCGGTCGTCATCAGCCACAACCACTACGACCACCTGGACGCCCCCACCCTGCGCAGACTCCCGCGCGACACCCCGGTGTTCGTCCCGGCCGGCCTAGGCCGCTGGTTCCGGCGCCGCCGCTTCAGCCACGTCACCGAGCTGGACTGGTGGGAAGCTGCCCAACTCGGAGCCGTCCGCCTCGACTTCGTGCCCGCCCACCACTGGTCCAAGCGCAGCCTCCACGACACCTGCCGCACCCTGTGGGGCGGCTGGGTACTGACCGCCCAGGACGGCCGACGCGTGTACTTCGCGGGCGACACGGGATACGGCCACTGGTTCTCCCGCATCGGCGCCCGCTACCCCGGCATCGACCTCGCACTCCTGCCGATCGGCGCGTACGAGCCCCGCTGGTGGCTCAGCGACGTCCACTGCGACCCGGAGGAGGCGGTCCGCGCGGCCCAGGACCTCGGCGCACGACGGATGGCCCCCATGCACTGGGGCACGTTCGTCCTCTCGGCCGAACCGGTCCTGGAACCGCTCACGCGCGTCCGCACGGCATGGGAGAAGGCGGGCCGGTCGAGGGAGGACTTGTGGGACTTGCCGGTGGGGGCATCAAGGGTGCTGACCTGAAGCGCCCCTTCTTTTAGCGGCGCGGAAACTGCGGATTCTTCGGGGGAGCGGCGAGCGGCGGTTTTTTAGGGGCGCGGGGAACTGCGCGACCAGCCACAGCCGACCCGCAGACGAAGAACCGCACCACCCGCGGAGCGATCACGCAGCCGAATTACGAACCCGACGCCACACCCCAGGCGCCGCACTGATCACCAAGGTCAGCACAACCGCCGCCACCACACCCTCCCAAGGCTCCTTGAACAGCGAACCCCCAAGCACCCCGATGAGCTGATACGTCGCGGCCCAGGCAAGACAAGCCGGCACATCGCCGCGCGCAAACCGTCGCAGCGGCCACTTGGCCATGAGACAGGCGAGCATCACCGGAATACGCCCCGCCGGCACCAGCCGGGACAGCACCAGCACCGCCACGCCGTGATCCGCGAGCTTCTCCTGGGCCTGCGCCAGCCGATCCTCGGGCGCACGGTCACGAATCGCGGCAAGCCACCGCGAGCCGTTCTTCGACCGCATCCCGCGCCGCCCGAGCCAGTACAGCCCGACATCCCCGAGGAACGCCGCGAACGCCGCCACCACGAAGACCAGCGCCATCGAGAAAGGTGCCGTCTGGTGAAAGGCCACGACCGCCGCCGAACTCACCACCGCACCGGTCGGCACGACCGGCACCAGCGCACCGATCAGCACCAGCAGGAACAGCGACGGATAGCCGATCGCCTGCTGCGTGGACTCCGGCGGCACGGTCGTGACCGCGGCGGCGAGCACCTGTCTCACCGGGTGTCGCCCTCCCGCCCGTCGTCGCTCCGGTCGGCCGGCGCGTCTCCCCGGAGAGTGCGGTACCCGGCGATCTCCGGACGCACACGCTCGCCGTGGTCCAGCTTGTGCACCGCCACCTCGGGCGCACGCTCGGCGGCCAGGCGCACGAACTCCTCGCCGGGCGCGTGGAATTCATGGGGGCGCACGGCGTCCATCCCGATCGGCCAGTACGTGCCGTAGTGCACCGGCACCGCGCTCCCCGGCTGGAGCCGCGCCAGGGCCTCGGCGGCCCGCCCGGCGTCCAGGTGCCCCTCGCCGAGATAGGGCCCCCAGCCGCCGACCGGCAGCAGCGCCACGTCGACCGGCCCGACCTCTTTGGCCATCGACTCGAACAGGCCCGTGTCCCCGGCGAAGTACGTCCGTGCCTCGCCCTCGATCACATAACCGAGGGCGGGCGCGCGGTGCGGCCCGACCGGCAGCCGCCGCCCGTCGTGCCGCGCGGGCACGGCCCGTACGACCAGGTCACCGACCCTGGTCTGGTCGCCGGGCGCCACCTCGGTGACCTGCAGATGGCCGAGCCTGCGCAGCCCGGGCACCGCGCGAGGGGCGCCCTTCGGCACCAGCAGCCGGGTGCCCGGGGCGAGCTGTGCCAGCGAGGAGACGTGCAGATGGTCGGCGTGCAGATGCGACACCAGGGCCACGTCCGCAACCGCCGCCTCGGGCGGCGGCGGCGCCCCCCGGCGCCTGCGCAGATGCGCGAGCCGGCGCGCGAAGAGAGGGTCGGTGAGCACGCGCGCACCCGAGTCCTCGACCGTGCAGGTGGCGTGACCCCACCAAGTGATCTCCACCGGCACTCCTTTGCCCCCTTCGCGCGACTCCCCCCGAGCCTACGGGCAGGAGTAGGGTCGGCGACGAAACCCGGAGGTGAGGGGGACGCCATGGGAGACACACGCCGTGCCTCCGGCATGCTTCGCGTGACGACGATCGCCAGTCTCACGCCGTTGGAGGAGCTGGAGGCGGACCCCTTCCTGGTGGACTCGCGCAGCCAGCACGCCATGTGCGCGCGCTGGGCGGCCGAGCGGGGCTATGTGGTCACCCGCGAACTGCTCGTACGGGGGCTGCGGCCCGACCACTGCGCGCTGTGGGAGGACGTCGAGGCGGGCCTCGTCGACCTGTTCGTCGCGCCCAGCCGCCGGGTCCTGGAGCGGGCGCTCGCCTCCGTCGACGAGTTCACCGCCGAGTGCGCCCGGCGCGGTGTCCGGGTCGAGACGGTCGGCCACGCGGAACCCGCGTACGACGCACAGATGAAGGCCAGCGTCCACCGCCGTCTGTCGATGCCGACAGCAGGCTACGACGGCCGCTGAGCGCTCCGCTGGGTGCCTGGTGATTTGCCTGCGGGCCGGTGGGGGCTGATCGTTCCCTGCGGGCCGGTGGGGGCTGGTCGCGCAGTTCCCCGCGCCCCTTACGGGGGCGCGGCACGGCCCGCCGCAACGGACCCGTGGCGCCGAGCTCTGCGTATCTTCACCGGGCTGCGCAGCCCAAGGGCACGTTCACCCGTTGTGACAAGGTTGGGCGTGGGACAGGGCGGTGGGCGGAGCGCAAAGGTGGGCGTGGCGTGAGCGGAGCGCGATGGCGGAGGCTTGTCAGCGCGGTCTGGCGGAGTATCGCCGTGTGGGCCGTGTCCACGGTCACCATGCTGGTGCTCGCCGGGATCCTGCCGGACTTCAGAATCCAGTCCGCCGACGGAGACAGCGCCACCCGTATCGCCGTCACCGCCGCACTCGGCGCCGGAGCCTTCGGTGTGCTGTCCTCCGTCGTATGGCCCCTTCTCGTCCGGGCGCTGCTCCTCGTGCCCGCCCTCGTTCTCGCTCTGCTCGTCTTCTTCCTCAACGGCTCGCTCCTGCTCCTGGCCCTGCGCATCATCCCGTCGGGAGAGAGCGAGGCCGCCCCGGAGACGGCGGTGGTGGTCGCCGCGGTGATGTCGGCCGTCGCCTCGGCCACCGGCGGAGCCCTCGCCGTACGGGACGACGACGCGTACCGAAGAAGGCTGTACCGCCTGTCCGACCGCCGCCGGGCCGAGGTACCGCGGGGCGTGGGTCCGTCGACGCCCGGCGCGGTCTTCCTCCAGCTCGACGGAGTGGGCCATGACGTACTCGTGGACGCGGTCGGACGCGGCCTGATGCCCACCGTCGCCACCTGGCTGGGCGAGGGCCAGGGGGCACGCACCACTCACCGGCTCACCCCCTGGCGCACCGACTGGTCCAGCCAGACCGGCGCCAGCCAGCTGGGCATCCTGCACGGGTCCAACCACGACATCCCCGCCTTCCGGTGGTACGAGAAGGAAACCCGGGTGGTCATGGTCTGCAACCGCCCGACCAGCGCCGCCGAACTCCAGCGCCGGGCCATCGAGCGCACCGGTGACGGCGGCCTGCTCACCGTGGACGGCGCCAGCCGCGGCAACCTCTTCAGCGGCGGCGCCGACCAGCTCGCCCTGGTCCTCTCCGTGGCCGCCAGAAGAGGCAAGGGCAACCGCTCGCGGGCCGGCTACTTCGCGTACTTCTCCGACCCCGCCAACGCCGTCCGCACCGCCCTGTCCTTCGTCGCCGAAGTCGGCCGTGAGATCAGCGAGTCCACCCGGGCCCGCCTCAAGAAGCGCCGCCCCCGCGTCAGCCGCGGCGGCCTCTACCCGTTCATCCGTGCCTTCGCGACCGTCGTCGAGCGGGACGTCGTCGTCGCCGCGGTGATCGGGGACATGCTCGCCGGGCGCGCCGCGGTCTACGCGGACCTCGTGGCGTACGACGAGGTGGCGCACCACTCGGGCCCGCGCAGCCGCGACGCGGAGAAGGTCCTGCAGCGCCTGGACCGCTCGCTGGCCCTGATCGCGCAGGTCGCCGAGCACGCCCCGCGGGCCTACCGCATCGTGCTGCTGTCCGACCACGGCCAGAGCCCCGGCGAGACCTTCCGCACCCGCTACGGACTCGGCCTCGGCGAGCTCGTACGGGCCGGCTGCGGGCTTCCCGTGCCCCGCAAGGCGCAGCGCACGCACAGCGGCGCCGAGGCCCGGGCGGCCGTGCGGGCGGCGCTGCGCAGGCCTGTCGAGGAGGGCGGCGAACAGTACCGCCCGTCCCGGCGCCGCTCGGAACCGCTCGTGCTGGCCTCGGGCAACCTCGGCCTGGTGTCCTTCCCGGACGTACCGCACCGGATGAGCCGCGAGGAGATCGACGCCCGGCATCCGGCCCTGCTGACCACGCTCGCCAACCACCCCGGCGTCGGCTTCGTGCTCGTGCGCAGCGAGGAGCACGGCGGCGTCGTGCTCGGCGCGCACGGCGCCGAGATCCCCCTGGACAAGCTGGACGAGAACCCCGGCCCGCTCGCCGACTTCGGCCCGGGCGCCGCCGACGCCGTACGCCGCACGCACGCCTTCCCGCACGCCGCGGACATCATGGTCAACTCCTGGTACGACCCCGAGGAGGGCGAAGTCCTCGCGTTCGAGGAGCAGATCGGCTCCCACGGCGGCCTGGGCGGGGAGCAGGGGCGGCCCTTCCTGATGTCGCCGCTCGCGCTGTCCGCGCCCGTCGAGGAAGGGGCGGAACTGGCCGGCGCGGAGCGCGTGCACCGCGTACTGCGGCGCTGGCTGCGCGAGTGCAACGGCCCGCAGGTACCCGTCGAGGCACGCCCCGACCGGCGTGCGGCCTGAACGCAGGAACGGTGGCGGACCGCCCCTTCGTACCCCCATGAACGGTGGGTGGCTCGGGTAGTACGGGGAGCGCGCCGCGCCCCGAAAATGGGCTGCGGTAAGACAAGCGAACCGCCCACACTGTTCGTATCGGACATCGCGCACCAGCGCGCTCCACTCGAACACCTCGCAAGGAGTTGCTGCGTGCAGGCAGCTGTCACCGTCACTCCCGCCCGAATCCCGGAGCTGCTGCTCGGCCTCGCGACCGTGCGGCCGGTCTTCATCTGGGGCGCTCCCGGCATCGGAAAGTCCTCCCTGGTCAGGGAGTTCGCCGAGTCCCTGGGGCTGGAGTGTGTGAGCCTGCTGGGTACGCAGCTGGCGCCGGAGGACCTGATCGGCGTACCCCAGATCCGCGACGGACGCTCGGTCTTCTGCCCGCCCGAGGCGATCGCCCGCGACGAGCCGTACTGCCTGTTCCTGGATGAGCTGAACGCGGCGACACCGGACGTCCAGAAGGCCTTCTACTCGCTGATCCTCGACCGCCGCATCGGCAACTACGAGCTGCCCGCGGGCTCGATCGTGATCGGCGCGGGCAACCGCGCGACGGACAACGCGCTGGCGCGGCCGATCGCGTCGGCACTGGTCAACCGTCTTACGCATGTGCACCTGGAGGCGTCCGCGAAGGACTGGCTGGTGTGGGCCGCGACGAACGACATCCACCCGTGGGTGCTCGACCACCTCACCGACCGGCCCGACCATCTGTGGTCCAAGCCGCCGAAGACCGAGGAGCCCTTCTCCACGCCCCGTTCCTGGCACATGCTCTCCGACGCGCTGCACTCCTTCGGCCCGACGCTCGACGAGCCGACGCTGAAGATCGTCGCGCACGGCACGCTGACGCCCGCGCACGCGGTCGCCTTCTGCGGCTACGTCAAGATCGTCCGCAGCCGGTTCGGGATCGAGGCCATCATCAAGGGCGAGGCCCGCTGGCCGAACCGCACCGAGGACCGGGACCTCCTGTACTACCTCGCCGAGTCCTTCCGCGGCCGTCTCATCAAGGAACTCCCCGCCAGCAAGGAACACGCCTCGGCGAACGGCCGCGAGACCGCCTACCGGGCCAAGTCGCTGCTCGTCCAGCTCGCCGAGATCTCCGTCGAGGTGGCCCAGAGCGTCATCGCCTCGGACGAGGACGGCAACCCCGTACTGCCCGCCTGGTTCCTGGTGGAGGCGGCCCGCGACATGCCGCGGCTGGTGGAGGCGCGGCGGTGAGCGCTCCGCGCGAGCAGACGGCCGCCGGTCCGGGCCCGGCGGCGCCGGCGCGTCCGGGCGGCCCGTCACGACCTCCGCTCCGTCCTCACGCGACAGCGTCCGCTCCGTCCGCCGACCGGGAAGGGGCCGCGCGATGAGCCGCGCTCGCAAGCAGGAACAACCCAAGAAGCCCAAGAAGAAGGACCTGGCCGCGGAGGCGTTCGCCGAGGGGATGCGCCTGGTGCGGGCCAACCGCGCGCTGGCCGCCATCGGGTTCAGCACCTGCCGCCAGGAGGACTGCGAGGCGGCGCCGGACGACGGGCTTGTCCGCGTCGACTCCGACGGCGTGCTGCACTGCCACCCCAAGCGGCTGGCCGAGCCCGTCGAGTGGGCCTGGGCGGTCGCGCACGGCGCCCTCCACCTCGGCTTCGGCCACGTCCCGGCGAAGACGGGCGCGCGCGAGCAGCCCGACCGCTTCGACCTCGCCGCCCGCTGCGTCGTCGTCAACCGCTTCCTGCTCGGGTTCCCGGTCGGCCTCACCCCCGCGGACCTGCCGATGTCGTACCCCGACGGCGACGAGGAGAAGCTCGCCGGGCGCTGGCGCCGCGACGGCATCCCGGCCGTGTACGAGCGCTGCGGTACGGCGGGCGGCGAGCCCGACCAGGTGCTCGTGCCGTGGGACAGCTGGCTCGGCGGCCAAACGCCGGACTGGCAGCTCGCGTTCGCGCACGCGCTGACGCGCACCGTGGCCGCCGCGATGGACATGGCGGGCGGCCGCCGCGACTCGATGCGCGGCGGCCCCACCCGGCTGCAGCCCTGGGAGCGAGCCCTGAGCTGGTTCGTGTCCTCCTACCCCCTCCTCGGCGGCATCGCGGCGGGCATCAAGCTCGTGGCGGACGCCGAACTCGCCCGCGCCCACGGCATTTCCGTCGCCGCGGTCGACGCGGAGGCGGCCGAGATCTACGTCAACCCGCTGCGGCAGCTCGACGACGAGGAGTGGCGGTTCGTCCTCGCCCACGAGATGCTGCACGCCGCGCTGCGCCACGGCGACCGCTGCGGCGGCCGCGACCGGTACCTCTTCAATGTCGCCTGCGACTACGTCATCAACGCCTGGCTGGTCGAGATGCAGGTCGGCACGATGCCCGAAGGGCTGCTGTACGACTCGGAGTTGAAGGACCTCTCCGCCGAGGAGGTCTACGACCGGCTCGCCACCGGTCTGCGCCGGGGGCGCCGGCTCGCCACCCTGCGCGGCAAGGGCGTGGGCGACATCCTCGGAGGCCCCCTCGGCTCGCCCCGCGACTACGTGGACCTCGACGAGTTCTACCGCCGCGGCCTGAGCCACGGTCTCGACCTGCACCAGCAGCAGGACCGCGGATATCTGCCCGGCGGGCTCGTCGAGGAGATCCGCACGCTCAGCCACCCGCCCCTGCCCTGGGACGCCCAGCTCGCCCGCTGGTTCGACGAGTTCGTCCCCCGCCCCGAGCCGGTACGGACCTACGCGCGCCCCGCCCGCCGCCAGGCCGCCACCCCGGACATCCCGCGCGCCGGCCGCTACTTCCCGCCCGAGGAGATCGCCCGCTGCACCTTCGGCGTCGTCCTGGACACCTCCGGTTCCATGGACCGCACGCTGCTCGGCAAGGCACTGGGCGCCATCGCCTCGTACGCCGAGGCCCGCGACGTACCGGCCGCGCGCGTCGTCTTCTGCGACGCCGCCCCGCACGACGCGGGCTTCCTGCCGGTCACGGACATCGCCGGACGCGTACGGGTGCACGGGCGCGGCGGGACGGTCCTGCAGCCCGGCATCGACCTCCTGCACCGCGCGAAGGACTTCCCGCCGGGCGCGCCGATCCTGGTGATCACGGACGGCTACTGCGACGTCCTGCGGGTCCGGCGCGAGCACGCGTACCTCATCCCGCAGGGCTCTTCACTGCCGTTCACCGCCCGTGGGCCGGTCTTCCGCGTGCGCTGAGAAGGAGACCGCGGTGGACTGCAGGGCCTTGCCCGGCCCCTCGACAGGGGACTCTTCAGGCCCGGTTCAGTCGGTTGCCGCCCGGCCGGTGGGTGCACGGGGGCCAAGGTGTGATCGGATGGGGGCTACGGAATCCCGGCAACGGGACCACACCCGAAAGGATTCACCGTGGCTACCACGCGCTCCGCACACACCGTGTGGGAAGGCAATCTGTTCAAGGGCAACGGCGTCGTCACGTTCGACTCCTCCGGCAGCATCGCTGAGCAGCCGGTGACGTGGGCGTCGCGGGCCGAGGACGCGAACGGCAAGACCAGCCCGGAGGAGCTGATCGCCGCCGCCCACTCCAGTTGCTTCTCGATGGCCTTCTCGAACATCCTCGACAAGGCCGGCACCCCGCCGACGAAGCTGACCACCTCGGCCGACGTGACCTTCCAGCCCGGCGAGGGCATCACCGGCATCCACCTCACCGTCGAGGGCACCGTGCCCGGCATGGACGAGGAGGCCTTCCTCGCCGCGGCCGAGGACGCCAAGGTCAACTGCCCGGTCAGCCAGGCGCTGACCGGCACGACGATCACACTCTCGGCGAAGCTCGCCTGACACTCGCCTTACACCAGACCCGCCCACCGATGCCGCGCCCTTGTAAGGGGTGCGGCATCAGTGTTTCCAGTGGCCGACCCGAAGGGTTGACAATAAGGCACTCAAGTTTTGTGATGGTAGACGGGAAAGCCCGGGCGGAAGGGGACGGACATGGCACGTGCGGTCGGGATCGATCTCGGTACCACGAACTCGGTGGTGGCCGTCCTGGAAGGAGGAGAGCCCACGGTCGTCGCCAACGCCGAGGGCGCGCGCACCACACCTTCGGTGGTGGCCTTCGCCAAGAACAACGAGGTGCTCGTCGGCGAGGTCGCCAAACGGCAGGCCGTGACGAACGTCGAGCGCACGGCGCGCTCCGTGAAACGCCATATGGGCGACGCGAGTTGGCGCTTCCCCGATAGCGGCACGGTCGACGGCACCCGCTACCGCGCGCAGGAACTGTCCGCGCGCGTCCTGCAGAAGCTGAAGCGGGACGCCGAGGCGTATCTCGGCGAGGACGTCACGGACGCCGTGATCACCGTGCCCGCCTACTTCGACGACTCCCAGCGGCAGGCCACCAAGGAGGCCGGCGAGATCGCGGGCCTCAAGGTCCTGCGGATCATCAACGAGCCGACGGCCGCGGCCCTCGCGTACGGGCTCGACCGCGGCGAGGAGCAGACCGTCCTCGTCTTCGACCTGGGCGGCGGCACCTTCGACGTCTCGCTGCTCGAGATCGGCGAGGGCGTCATCGAGGTCAAGGCCACCAACGGTGACACCCAGCTGGGCGGCGACGACTGGGACCAGCGGATCGTCGAGCACCTCGTCAAACGCTTCAAGGGGTCGTACGGAATCGACCTCGGCCAGGACAAGATGGCGCTCCAGAGGCTGCGCGAGGGCGCCGAAAAAGCCAAGATCGAACTGTCCTCGTCCACCGAGACGACCATCAACCTGCCCTACATCACCGCTTCCGCCGAGGGCCCCCTGCACCTGGACGAGAAGCTGACGCGCGCTCAGTTCCAGGAGCTCACCGCGGACCTGCTCGACCGCTGCAAGAACCCCTTCCACCAGGCGGTCAAGGACGCGGGCGTGAAGCTCTCGGCGGTCGACCACGTCATCCTCGTCGGCGGCTCCACCCGGATGCCCGCGGTGACCGAGCTGGTGAAGGAGCTCACCGGCAAGGACCCGCACAAGGGCGTCAACCCGGACGAGGTCGTGGCCCTCGGCGCCGCCCTCCAGGCGGGCGTCATCCGCGGCGACGTGAAGGACGTGCTGCTCCTCGACGTCACCCCGCTGTCCCTGGGCATCGAGACCAAGGGCGGCATCATGACGAAGCTCATCGAGCGCAACACGACCATTCCCACGAGGCGTTCGGAGATCTTCACCACGGCCACCGACAATCAGCCCTCCGTCGGCATCCAGGTCTTCCAGGGCGAGCGTGAAATCGCCGCCTACAACAAGAAGTTGGGCGTCTTCGACCTCACCGGGCTGCCGCCCGCACCGCGCGGAGTGCCGCAGATCGAGGTCGCCTTCGACATCGACGCCAACGGCATCATGCACGTCTCGGCGAAGGACCTCGCCACGGGCCGCGAGCAGAAGATGACCGTCACCGGCGGTTCCGCGCTCCCCAAGGACGACATCGACCGCATGATGCGCGAGGCCGAGCAGTACGCCGACGAGGACCGCAAGCGCCGCGAGGCCGCGGAGACCCGCAACCAGGCGGAGCAACTCGTCTACCAGACCGAGAAGTTCATCCGCGACAACGGCGAACGGATCCCGGCCGACACGAAGACCGAGGTCGAGTCCGCGATCACCGAACTGAAGGGACTCCTGGAGGACCGGGAAGGCGCCGACACGAACACCCTGCGGACAGGCGTCGAGAAACTCGCCACCGTCAGCCAGAAGATGGGCCAGGCGATGTACGCGCAGGCCCAGCAGTCGCCCCCGCAGGACCAGCCGGGCACCGAGCAGACCTCACCGGCGGACGAGGAGGGCGTGGTCGACGCGGAGATCGTCGACGAGGAGAAGGAGACCAAGGGCGACGAGGAGGACAGGGACGCAAAGGGCGGCGCCGCCTGAGCCCCCAGGAGCGCGAGGACCTGAGCCCCCAGGGGCGCGAGGAACTGCGCGACCAGCCCACAACGACGGTCAGCCGACACACAACAGCAGGCCCCACCCCCTAGGGGCGCGGGGAACTGCGCGACCAGCCCACGACGACCGTCACCCGACAAACAACCGGATCCCCGCTCCCCGCGGAGCGGCCTGCTCCCCGCGGAGCGGCCCGTCAGAAGTCGCCCCGGCGTGCCCGGATCATCTCCTTGGTGCGCCGGGCGGTGGCCGCGCCGGTCGTCATATGGTCCAGGACCTCCAGATGCGCAGCCACCTCGTTGCGGGAGTCCAGATACAGCGCCCCGGTCAGATACTCGGTGTAGACCATGTCCGGCAGCTCGGGCTCCGCGAAGCGGAACAGCACGAAGGGCGCGTACGTCCCCGGGTGCGGTCCGGACGCGAACTCGGCGATCTGCAACGTGATGTGGTCGTTCTCGACGGCCTCCAGCAGATGGTCCAGCTGCTCCGCCATCACCTCGGAGCGGATACTGACCGGCCGCTGCAGGACCGTTTCCTCCATGATCACCCACAGGTGGGGCGGACGCTCTCGGGTCAGCAGCTTCTGTCGGGCCATCCGCAGCGACACATGGCGTTCGATCTCCTCGGGCCCCGTCTGCCCGACCGTGCCCGCCTCAAGGACCGCGCGGGCGTAGGCCTCGGTCTGTAGGAGTCCTGGCACGAAGTGCGGTTCGTACGAGCGGATGATCGAGGCCGCGCCCTCCAGGCTCACATACAGGCTGAACCAGTCCGGCAGGACATCGTGGAAGCGCTGCCACCAGCCGGGCTGGTTCGCCTCCTCGGCCAGCCGGACGAACGCCGCGATCTCGTCGTCGGGCACGCCGTACGTCGACAGGAGCACCTGGACGTACGGGATCTTCAGCGAGACCTCGGCCATCTCCATCCGGCGGATGGTCGCCGGCGCGACACGCAGGATCCGCGCGGCCTCGTCCCGTTTCAGGCCGGAGGCCTCGCGCAGTTCCTGGAGCCGTTTTCCCAGTACCACCTGCCCCACGGTCGGCGCAGGACGCCTTTCACTCACGCCACGCCTCCCCACGCGCCGAGCATGGCGAGAAGTGTGCCATGTTCCGGTGAAACCCTCACCTGATCCGGGGTGCCCTCATTACCTCTGTGGTAATCGACCGTCACCCGCGGCGCACTGCATGGTGGGTGTACCGGTTCCCGGGCCGGCGCACTCCGGTCCGGGAACCGGGTCCCACTGGCCGGAACCGGCCCAGAACCGACCTCGACGGAGGGTGATCCGCCATGTCCGCAACCCAACTCGCCGCCCTGGCCCGTACGTCCGAGCCGCAGACCATGCTGCGTCGCTTTCTGGCGCTCGACGCGGCGGTGACCGGTGCGAACGGCATCGCCTACCTCGCCGTGTCCGGCCCGCTGGGGCGGCTGCTCGGCGTCGGCTCGGGGCTGCTGCTCGAACTCGGCCTGCTGCTCACGGTGTACGCGGCCGGTGTCGGCTGGCTGGCCTCGCGCCGGCAGCCGCCGGTCCTCCCGGTGCGGGCGGTGATCGAGATCAACCTCGCCTGGGCGGCCCTGAGTTTCGTGGCGCTCGCCGTGTGGCTGTCGCCGAGCACCGCGGGTGCGGTGTGGGTACCGCTGCAGGCGCTGACCGTGGCGGGATTCGCCCTGGTGCAGTACGCGGCACTGCGAGCCGTCCAAACCGGCCGGGAAAGCTGAACCGGATCCGAATGCGAAAGCAGCTGATTCGACGTCAGGACATCAGCGACTGAAGGTACTTGACCGTCGCCGGGTCGGCCGGGAGCAGCGTCTCGATGGCCAGCTCGGCGACGGTCACGTCCATGGGTGTGTTGAACGTCGAGATGGAGGAGATGAACGACAGCACACGCCCGTCGTGCTCGATCTGCATCGGCAGGGCGAAGTAGGGGACCGGCGGCTCCCCCCGCTCCTCGTCGCTCTCCGGGGAGGGGGGTCCCTCCAGCGAGGGGTGCGGATACGCCGCCACCTCCTCGTACAGCGCGCGCAGCGGCTCGGAGCGGCGCAGGGCGATCTCCCGCTCCATCTGGGCCAGCAGATGGCCCCGCCACTCGCGCAGATTGCGGATCCTGGGCGCCAGGCCCTCCGGGTGCAGCGTCAGCCGCATCGCGTTCAGCGGCGGGGCGAGAAGGTGCTCGGGGAGGGTCTCGAGCAGCATCGCGATGCCCCGGTTGGCGGCGACCACGTTGTACGTGGCGTCCACGACGAACGCCGGATAGGGCTCGTAGCCCTGGATGAGCCGCTCCATGCCCTCGCGCAGCGCCTCCAGCGCCGGGTCGTCGAGCGGGGTCTCCGGGTAGTGGGGTGCGTAACCGGCCGCCAGCAGAAGGGAGTTGCGCTCCCGCACCGGTACGTCCAGGTGCTCGGCCAGCCGCAGCACCATCTCCTCGCTCGGCCGCGAGCGGCCCGTCTCGATGAAGCTGATGTGCCGCGCCGACGACCCGGCTCGCAGGGCCAGCTCCAGCTGGCTGACCCGGCGCTGCTCCCGCCAGCCGCGAAGCAGCGGCCCGACACCCTTGTCGACGGGGGAGGCGCCGACGGAAGCGGAGACGGACGCTGAGCTGGGCGCGCTGACGGACCCGGCGGCGGACCCGGAGGCGGACGCGGCGGTGGTCATGCTTCGACCGTAGTCGATGCGCGGCCCGTGAGTCGATGTGCGGCCGGACGGCCGAATGCACACCCCATCGACCGCCCGGGACCCGCCTGACCAGGGCCGAAACAGTCGGAGTGTGGCAGGCTGAAGAGATCCCGACGTCACGGAAGGAGCGAGATCATGCCCCTCGAACCGCTGTCGCAGAAGGAGATCGAGGACCGGCTGGCGGAGCTGCCGGGCTGGTCCCTCGACGGAGACCGCATCGCCCGCTCCTACCGGCTCGGCTCGCACTTCGCGGCGGCCGCGCTGGTCGTGCACATCGCCCAGGTGCAGGACGCGCTGGACCACCACTCCGACCTCACACTCGGCTATCACACCGTCTCACTCACCGTGAACACGCACAGCGTGGGCGGCGCTGTCACCGAGCGGGACTTCGCCCTGGCGCAGCGGGTCGAGGAGATCGCCGCCGGGCACGGTGCGAATTGAGCGCGCTGGTGTTCGACTACGACAAGGAAGCCGAGCGGTACGACGTGTCCCGGGGCGGCGAACCCCGTGCCGCCGCGGCCGCGAGCGCCGTGCTCGGACTGCTCCCCGAAGGCGCGGGCGACCTGCTAGACGTGGCCTGCGGCACCGGCATCGTGACGCGTCGGCTCGCGGCGGCCGGTCTCGAGGTGACGGGCGCCGACGCGGCGTGCGGCATGCTGAGGCGGGCCGTCGAGCGTGTACCCGGCCGCGTTGTGCTCGCCGATATCCGCCAACTCCCCTTTCCGGACGCTTCGTTCGATGCCGTCTCGGCGATCTGGCTGCTGCACCTGCTGGACGACGCGGAGCGCGTCGTCGCCGAGGTGGCCCGGGTGCTGCGGCCCGGCGGTGTCTTCGTCACGACCGTCGACAAGGCCGCCGCGCACGACGTCCGCAGTGACATCGACGCCGTGATGGCACCGCGCCCGCGCCGCGCCGCCCGCGACCGCGACGACCTCGTGGCGTCGTACGCCGACCGGCACGCGCTGGTCCCGGCGGGGCGGTCGAGTTTCCGCGGCCGGGGCCGGGCCCCGGCACAGGCCGCAGCCGACGTACGGCGCGGCTGGTACACGCTGCTGCCGCCGGGCGCGCCCCTCACCGAGAAGCTCGCCTCCCGTCTGGAGCAGCTCCCGGACCAGCATGTCCCGCGCCGGGACCCGGAGTTCAAGCTACGAGCCTTCAAGAAGCCCTAGGTATCCGTGAACTCAGGAGATCCCCGGCTCAGGAATCCGTGGGCCGGCGCGTGAACTCCATGACCCAGTTGGTCACCCACGTCTTCTCCCCGTCCACCGAGAACGCCTGCTCCCAGCGTGCCGTGCGCTCCGAGATCCCCGACCACACGAACCGCACCCGCACGTCCTTGCCGTCATGGGTGTCGTCCCCGTAGAACTCGCCCCGCCCGTCGGTGAATCGGCCGATCACGGGCGGGAACAGCTTGCCGGTGCGGCTGGACGACCAGTTCAGCGACCAGTCCTCGGTCTCGCGGTCGAACAGCCGCAGGGTCAGCCCCTTGAAGCCCTGGCTGGAGCAGTCGATCTCGTCGATGTTGGCGGCCCCGTCGAAGAGACTCCAGCAGCGGTGCGTGGCGGTGAACTCCTGCCACCCGCTCTCCGGGTCGAGGAAGTCGGCCAGTCGGCGATTGCGGACGTCCCACCCGCCGAAGAAGAAGTCGAAGTCGTGCGGGCTGCTCATGAACGGTCTCCAGTCGTGCCCTCGGGGAGGGTGTCATTGACATAGGCGTCGAGGTCGGGGACATCGGGCGTGAGCATGTGCCGCACCCAGGCGTCGCGTTCGTGCAGGATCGGCGGCAGCTCCCAGACACAGCCGATCCAGGGCAGGTCCGGGGTGATGAAGTGCGTGGGGTCGCGGTCGGGGCAGCCGAGCACGGGCTGGCCCGCCGAGGCGCCCTTGAAGTGCAGGACGTTGTCCCACACCCAGCTGTACGCGTTGAGGTACGCGCCGTCGTCGCCGCCCCGGTGCAGCACGACGAACGTCGCCGGCGGTGTGGTGTCCGGCTCCGGAAGCAGCTTCGGCAGGATCGCGTACGCCGCCTCCTGGACGTCGCGCGCGATGCCCGCGGGGTCGGCCGTGACGTGGTAGCGCTTGATCCGCCGCCCCGCCACCTCGATGGGCGGCGGCACGGTCAGGAGTTTCTCCTTGAAGGCCATGAGAGGACGCTAGGACCGCTTCACTGACACCTTCTGTCAGTGAAGCCTGACATTCTGGGGAGGTGAAATCAGCCCGCCTCGTCTCGATCCTCCTGCTCCTCCAGACCCGGGGCCGGATGACCGCCGCCGACCTCGCCGCAGAGCTGGAGGTCTCGGTGCGCACGGTCTACCGGGACGTGGAGGCGCTGAGCGCCGCCGGAGTCCCGCTGTACGGCGACGCGGGGCACGCGGGCGGCTACCGGCTCCTCGACGGCTACCGCACCCGCCTGACCGGCCTCACCGCGGACGAGGCCGAGGCCCTGTTCCTCGCGGGCGCGCCCGGACCCGCCGCCGAGCTCGGGCTCGGCCCGGTCCTCGCCGCCGCCCAGCTCAAGGTGCGTGCCGCCCTCCCGCGCGAGCTGCGCGAGCACGCCGACCGCATCAGCGGCCGCTTCCACCTCGACGCGCCCGGCTGGTACGCCGACGCCGACAACGGGGCCGCCCCGTACCTCCCCGCCGTCGCCGACGCCGTCTGGAACAGCCGCGTCCTCAACATCCTGTACCGCCGCTGGCGCGAGCCCACCGACGTGCGGCGCCGCCTCGAACCGTACGGACTCGTCCTGAAGGCGGGCCGCTGGTACGTCGTCGCGGGACCGGGGCCGCGTACGTTCCGAGTCGACCAGATCCTCGAACTTGCCGCGTCCGACGAGGAGTTCACCCGCCCCGAGGACTTCGACCTCGCCGCGTACTGGACCGCGTACCAGCGGGACTTCCACGACCGGCTCCACCGGGGCGAGGCGGTGGTCCGGCTCGCCCCGGGAGTCCGCCTCACCGGACCGGCGGGCGACGCCGTGCGGACCAACGGCCGTACGGGCGCGGACGGCTGGACCCTTGCCGCCGTTCCCATCGAGTCCGTCGAGCACGCCCACGCCGAGTTCCTGCGCCTCGGCACCGGCGTCGAGGTACTGGAACCGGCCGAACTGCGTGAACGCATCACCGCGACGGTCACCGCGCTGGCGCGTACGTACGCGTAGAGAGCGCTTGCCGAGAGGCGGCAACTCCCGTGCCTCCAGCGGCGACTGGGAAGCAGAACCCGTCTGCCCCCTCTCAGGAGGTACGTCACCGTGCAGCACCCGCATCGCAGACGCAAGAAGACCCGGTTCCTCCTCACCACCGTGGTCACCGGCGCCCTCGCCGCCGCCGGTCTCACCGCGCTCACCGTGGGATCGGCGGAGGCCGCGACCGCGCGCCAGGTCGAGAAGCTCGACCGGGGTGTCGTCAGCGTCCACACCGACGCCGGCAACCTCGTCAGCTGGCGCTGGCTCGGCACCGACCCGAACGACGTGGCGTTCAACGTCTACCGGGCAGGTACGAAGGTCAACTCCACCCCGATCACCGGCTCGACGAACTACTTCCACTCCGGCGCGCCCAACTCGGCCGACTACACGGTCCGCGCGGTCGTGGGCGGCGTCGAGCAGGGCGACTCCGTGCACGCGATCCAGTTCCGCACCGGATACAAGGACGTGCCCATCACCCCGCCCGCCGGTGGCACGACCCCGGACGGCGTCGCGTACACCTACGAGGCCAACGACGCCTCGGTCGGCGATCTCGACGGAGACGGCGCGCTCGACTTCGTACTGAAGTGGCAGCCGACGAACGCCAAGGACAACTCCCAGTCCGGCTACACCGGCAACACGATCATCGACGGCGTCAAGCTCGACGGCACCCGGCTGTGGCGGATCGACCTCGGGCGGAACATCCGCTCGGGCGCGCACTACACCCAGTTCCAGGTGTACGACTACGACGGCGACGGCAAGGCCGAGGTCGCCATGAAGACCGCGGACGGCACGAAGGACGGCACCAGCGCCGTCATCGGCAGTTCGTCGGCCGATCACCGCAACTCCGGCGGGTACGTGCTGTCCGGGCCCGAGTTCCTGACCATGTTCAACGGGCAGACCGGCAAGGCGATGGGGACGGTCGACTACGTCCCGGCGCGTGGCACGGTCTCGTCGTGGGGCGACTCGTACGGCAACCGCGTGGACCGGTTCCTCGCGGGTACCGCCTACCTGGACGGGGCCAGGCCCTCGGTCATCATGGCGCGCGGCTACTACACGCGTACGGTGATCGCGGCCTGGGACTGGCGGAACGGCGCCTTCACCCGGCGCTGGACCTTCGACACCAACTCGTCGACCAACACGGGCAAGGGCTACGACGGCCAGGGCAACCACAGCCTGTCCATCGCCGACGTGGACGCCGACGGCAAGGACGAGATCGTGTACGGCGCCATGACCGTCGACGACAACGGCAACGGACTGTGGACGACCAAGCTGAACCACGGCGACGCCGGCCATGTCGGTGACCACAATCCGTCCCGCGCGGGCCTGGAGTACTTCAAGGTCTCCGAGGACTCCTCCAAGCCCAGTTCCTGGATGGCCGACGCGCGTTCCGGTGCCGTCCTCTGGCAGACCGCCACCGGCGGCGACAACGGCCGCGGGGTCGCCGCCGACATCTACGCGGGCAGCGCGGGCTCCGAGGCCTGGTCCGCATCCGACACCACGCTCCGCTCGGCCACCGGCGGCTCACTCGGCCGGGAGCCCTCCAGCATCAACTTCGTGAGCTGGTGGGACGGCGACACGACACGCGAACTCCTCGATGGCACCCGCATCGACAAGTACGGCACGTCCGGCGACACCCGGCTGCTGACCGGCGCCTCCGTCCACTCCAACAACGGGACGAAGGCAACCCCGTCGCTCTCCGGCGACATCTTCGGCGACTGGCGCGAGGAGGCCGTCTGGCCGACGTCCAACAACACGGCCCTGCGGATCTACTCCACACCGAACGAGACCAGCACGAAGATCACCACCCTGCTCCACGACACGATGTACCGCACCGCGCTGGCCTGGCAAAACACGGCTTACAACCAGCCGCCGCACCCTAGCTTCCACATCGGCAACGGGATGGCGACGGCGCCCAGGCCGACGGTCTATACCCCGTAGGCATCAGAGCAAGCAGGAGGGCGCGTGCCTCGTCGGGCACGCGCCCTCCGGTCTCGGCTCAGGCCACCGTGCAGGTCTGGTCGGCCAGCTTGAACGCGGCCGGTTCTCCGTTCGACCCCGACCAGCTTCCCGTGAAGCCGAAGCCCACCGACGACCCGGGCGCCACGTTCCCGTTCCAGCCCAGGTTCTTCACCGTGACCGCCGATCCCGACTGCGTGTGATCGGCGTTCCACAGCTGCGAGATCGTCTGCCCGTTCGAGAAGTTCCAGCCAAGTGACCATCCGTTCCAGGCAGTTGAGCCCGAGTTGGCGAGCTGCACCTCGGCCTGGAAGCCACCCGACCACTGGTTGGTGACCTTGTACGTGACGGCACAGGCACCGGTCGGCGTCGGATCGCCGCCACCACCGCTCGTGTCGGACGAGTCGCCGTAGACGACCCCGCGCCCGTTCGTGGACACGTACACGCGCCCGTACACCCGCGGATCCCCGGTGATGGCCGCGCCCGTCCAACCCCACTGGTGCGCATCGTCGTTGATGCGTGTCCAGGTCGCGCCCTTGTCCGTGGAGCGGAAGATGCCGCGTACGCCGCCGATCTTCGCGCTCGTGTAGAGCGTCTGGTACGAGGCGCCGGCCGCGGCCTTGCCGAAGCCGATCGTGTCGGCCTGCTCGACGCCGGACAGCTTGGTGAAGGTCGCCCCGCCGTCCGTCGAGTGCCACAGCCCGTACGCGCCGTCGCTCGCCCCGCCCGCCAGCCAGACGTCGCCTTTCGTGCCCGGCAGCGCCTTGAACCGCACGCTGTCGCCGCTCGGCAGCCCGGTCGCGGACGAGGCCGTGAAGCTCGCCCCGCCGTCCGAACTGACGTAGAACTTCCCGGACTTGAAGCCGTAGAAGGTCTTCGGGTCGACCCGGTCCGACTCCACGATCGCCCCGGCCGGAATCCCGCTCGACGCCGACCACGACGTACCGAACCCGGTCGCGTACTGCACACCCGCTCCCTCCGGACTCCACACGAAGCGGCTGCCGTCGGAGGCCGCCGCGATCGTGCCGCCGCCGCTCACGCCCGACGGGTCGGTGCCCGCGAACCAGTTGGCGCCGTTGTCCGTCGAGAACGCGACGTGCGGGCCCGAGTCGAGATTGCCCACCCGCACCACGGTGTTGGGGTTGGACTCGGCGTAGTCGAGGCTCGTCGTGGTGGTGAAGTTCGGCGAAGTGAACATCATCGACGGGACTTTGGTGAGGTCAGTGTGCCGGAAACCACCGACATCGCCCAGCGCACTGAGGAGTTGGGCGCCGCCGGACGGGGGAGCGGCGAGGTCGTTGACGGCCGTCTCCTCCAGGCCCTGCACCATCGGCTTGATGGCGAACTGGCCGCCGCTGTCCCACTGGCCGAGGTTCTCGGTGCCGTAGATCGTCGCGCCGGTCCCGTACATCATGCGGTTCGAGTTGAACGGGTCGATCTCCAACGCCTCGGTCATCCAGCCGAGTTTGGGCGTCTGCTCGGGCGGTGACGGGTTGGCACCCCACGTCAGCCACGGCGAGGACGAGACGTCCATCGTGTAGCGGTTCGAGCGGGTGGGATACGAGGTGTAGTCCCAGGCCTTCGTCCAGGTGCCGCCGCTGTCCGTGGAGCGGAAGATCTGCGTGTCCGGCCACCAGGAGCTGTACGCGGTCGCCATCACCGTGCCCGGCTTCTGCCGGTCCACGCTCAGCCCGCTGAAGCCGTAGTAGGTGTCGGCCTCCGCGACCGGGCTGATGTCCGTCCAGGTGCCGGTCGCCGTCGCGTACCGCCAGAGCCGGCCCTTGCCGCCGTCGTACGGGCCGCCCTTGTCGCTGTACGCGAGGTAGAGGTAGCCGTTCTCGGCGTCCAGCACGCCCTTGTGGGCCAGATAACCGGTGGGCTGCCCGGCGATACGGGACCAGGTCGCGCCCGCGTCGGTCGAGCGGTAGACGGCGTTGTCCTTGTCGGCGACGCCGACGTAGATGGTCTGGGTGGCGTTCGTGCCCGTGCCGGTCGACTCGTCGAAGGTGACCCAGGCGATGCCCTGATTGTCGGACGCGTACCCGCTCGTGTCCGTCGGATCCTGCGCGTAGTTACCGACGTTGGGAAAATTGGTCACCTGAGACCAGGAGGCGCCCGAGTCCGTGGACCGCCACAGACCCTTGCCGCTCGGCGCGCCCAGATACAGCACGCTGTTCTTGTGCGGGTCCACGGCGAGCCGCTCGCCCATGCCGCGCCCCGGCATGTTGCCGCCCAGCTTGAACGGCAGGTCGGCCTTCTGCCAGGTCGCACCCCGGTCGGAGGACCTGAGCACGGCTCCGTTGCCCGGGTCCCAGCTGTTCGTGTACGTGCCGACCGCCGCGTACACCCGGTCCGGCGCCACCGAGTCGGAGGCCAGGCTCACGACCCCGGTGTGACCCCAGCGGTCCCAGCCGACCGAGTCGAGCAGCGGCGTCCAGGTCTTCGACGACTCCTGCCAGCGGTAGGCGCCACCGATGTCGGTCCTGGCATACGCGAGGTTCTTCTCGGAGCGGTTGAAGACGATGCCGGGGACGAAACCGCCGCCGTCGATACGGGCGTTCTTCCAGGTGTACGTGTCGGCGGCGAGGGTCGTTTTCGGAGGGCTCGCGGCGAGGGCGGACGGGGCGCCCGCCAATAGGCCGGCGGTCAGCGCCAGCACGGCCGTGAGGATGCGGGTTCTTCGCACGGTGGGGGGTCCTCTCGTGAGGAGAAAGGCGTGACGACCGGACGGCCCCCAGTGAGGGTGGGGACCGCCCGGCCTGGTGTACGCGGAGCTCAAGCGGCTCCGGCGAAGTGCGGTGCTGCACCGCGCCCCGTTAGGGGCGCGGGGAACTGCGCGCCCAGCCACACACGGCCCGCAGCCTTCGTACCGCCCTTCCCGCGGAGCGCTTGGCGGGGGCTATTCGAGTAGCTCCGCGTACGAGCCCATGGCGAGTGCTATGTCCGCCTGGGCCCAGAACCGGTGATACGTGAAGGAGGGCGCGGCGCCGCCCGCCAGGTAGGACTCGATCTTCGACCAGGCGGGGTCGTCCTCGTAGAACGAGCGGATCGAGTCAAAGGTCGACGACGAGTTGATGGCGTCGCCGTTCGGCATCGTTCCGGTCCAGCCGTTAGGGACGTACACGCCGTCGTCGAAGCGGTTGTAGTCGGCGCGGGTCTCCGGGACCGCGATGCCCAGCGCGTCCTGGTTGTTCTCCCACATGCCGTCGAGCAGCGCCTTCGCCGTCGTCGCGGCCTCGGTGTCACCGGAGCGGTCGGCGTAGTACGTCAGGGTCTTGGCGTACGCGGCCGCCACGCCCACGTCGTCCGTGTAGTCGGCGACGGTGACGTGAAGCCCCGTGTTGGCGCCGGGACTTGAGGCGTTCCAGGTGTCGGGCTTGCCCGACCACTGGAGCGTGTTGGGAATGCGGAAGGTGCCGTCCGGATTGACGGTGGTCTTGGACAGCGCCCAGTCGACCCACTTGTCGAGGACGACCTTGGCGTCCGCGTCACCCGTCTGCTGGTAGTACTCGGCGACCCGCTCCATCGACCACGCCTGGAAGCCGAACCACTGGTTGGACGGCGGGTCGTGGTAGACGGGCTTCTCGTCGTAGTACATGCCGTAGAAGGTCGGCGTACCGGTCGGCGGTGTCGCGTACCGGCCCGCCCAGCTGTTGGTCGCGCCGCCCGCGATGGCACCTTCGCTCGACTGCAGCCAGCGGTAGAACTCCAGCTGCCGGTCCAGTGACTTCGCCCAGTCCGCCTGTCCTGTCGCCGACTTGGGCTTCAGGTCGGCGTACGAGCTGAGCGCGTACGCCGCCAGGGGGTTCTGGTAGCCGCCGTGGGTGTGGCTGGAACCGATGCGCCAGGCCCAGCCCGCCGAGGTGTCGGTGGCGCCGCCCCACGCGTAGTACCAGTTCAGCAGGTAGTGCGAGGCATCCTTGCCGGTGCCTGCGGGGCAGGTCGACGGGCCGACGCAGTTGCCGATCTTCTTGAAGTACTTGTCGTACATGGAGTAGCGGAGATAGTCGCCCATCTTCGCCGCTTTGCCGACCGTCGCCGACACCTCGGAGCCCTTGCCCTGCTCCTCGGCCCAGATGTCGGCCCAGTACGCGGCCTGCACGGCACGCGCGTCGGCGTCGGGCGCGTTGGTGAACTTCCACTGCTTGGCGTACGAGGCGTCCTTGGTGAACAGGTCCAAGTACCCGTTCGTGCCGCCGTACTTGAAGGCGTCGCAGGTGGGCTGGGGCACCGTCTCCCACACCGACTCCTGCGACCCGCGCTGGAAGGTGTTGATGTACGAGGGACCGGTGTCGGTCGGCCCCGCCTCGCACTTGCCCGGCGAGTTGCCGTACCCGTAGACGTTGTCGACGTCCTGCAGCCAGTGCATGCCGTAGACGTCGTCCGTGCCGTACGCACTCTTCAGCTCCGAGGCGATCGGGTCCGAGCCGACCGAGACACCGGTGTCGAGCTGCGCCGGGTACTCGTTCGGGGTGTCGTGCTCGGGCGCGTACGTCGCCGGCTTCGAGGCGTTGTAGAAGGAGTTCGTCGGCTGGTCGGCCTTCGTGGGGATCATGAACTTCTCCATGATCTCCCAGGCGCCGTTGAACCTGGACCAGTCGCCCGTGACCTTGCCGTACATGGCCTGGAGCCAGAGCAGATAGCTGTACGCCTCCGACGTCGTCTCATGGCCGTGGTCGGGCGCCTCGACGATCAGCGTCTCGACCGAGTGGTACGGGATGCCCTCGGGGGAGAAGTAGCCGTTCGCCGGGTTGGTGATCTTCCCGTAGAGCTCCAGGAAGCGGGCGTCGTACGCCTTCGACGCGGCGAGCTGCGTGACGGTGACCGCGGCCTTCGCGTGCCCGGTGGCCGTCGACTCGAAGCTCGCCGAACCGGTGCCAGAGGCGTCGGCGGTGACGGTCACCTTCTGCGCCGTGTTCCAGTTCGACGGGGTGAAGGTGAGCGATCCGCCGCCGGTGACGGACAGCCCCGCGTTGCCGCTCGCACGAGCTGTCGTCACGGTCACGTTCGCCGATGGCTGGGTCGACAGCTTCACGTCGTACGTGCCCGTCTTGCCCTGCTGGACGCCGAGTTGGTTCGGTGAGGCCACCACGGCGGGACCCGAGGCGACCGTGATGCCGACCGGTGTGGACTCCGCCGACGCGCCCAGGCTGTCGTACGCCTTAGCGAGGAGCGAATGACTGCCCACGGTCAAGCTATTGGCCGACAGCGTGTACGGCGAGGTGGTGTCGGTGCCGAGCAGCGTCGTGTCGTCGTAGAACTCGACCTTGCTGATCGTCGCGTCGTCCGCGGCCGCGGCGGTCGCCGCGAGCGGGACCGCGTCGCCCTGGGAGTAGACGGCACCCGCGGCGGGGCTGGTCAGCACGGTGATCGGCGGCTGGTGGGCGCCGGTGCAGGCCGTGCCGTTGATCGCGAAGGACGTGGGCGCGGCGTTGCTGCCGCTGTACGTGAACTGGGCACCCGCGGTGACGGCGGCCCCGACGGCGATCGTGCCGTTGTAGGAGGCGTTCTTCACGGTGACCGTCTTGCCGGACTGCGCCCAGGTGCCGCTCCAGCCGTTGCTGAGCTGCTGGTTGCCCGCGTAGTCGTACGTCAGGGTCCAGCCGCTGATCGCCTCCGTGCCGCGGTTGGTGAGCGTGAGCTCGGCGGTGAAACCGGAGCCCCAGTCGTTCGTCTTGTAGTCGACGCTGCACTGAACTGCCGCCGCTTGGGCGGGAGTTGCCCCGGTGCCGGTCGCCAGTGTCGTGATCGGGAGTGCGAGGGCCGCCACCATGGCGGTCCACAATCGCCGCGCCAGGCGGCGTCTCCGTCTGGGTGCCATGTTCTGGTTCCTCTCCTTGCGGCTCGGAGATGGGGGGAGGAGCAACAAGCCTTGAACCAGTGGGAGCGCTCCCATATTGGAGAGGGGGGTGGAAGGGGTCAAGGTGTTTGAAGAGTCGAAATGATTCGATAGATCAAGAGTGCAACTCCTCTGTCCTTTACCATCACTTGGCGCTACCTTCATCCGCACCAGTGGGAGCGATTCCATCAGTCGACGCGTCTGTCACGACGCGACCGAGCTGTAAGGAGTCGCTCATGCGACACCCCCCGCGTTTACCTCTTTTAGTGATCGGCGCCGCCGCGGCCGCCCTCGTGGGCACCGCGGTCGCGCCGGTCGTCACGGCTTCCGGAGCCGCCCCCGCCTGCACGGTGGAGTACTCGGTCACCAGCCAGTGGGACAGCGGCTTCCAGAGCGCCGTGAAAGTCACCAACAACACGGCACCGGTGAGCAGTTGGAGCCTCACCTTCGACCTGGCCGGCGGCCAGAAGGTCAGTCAGGGCTGGAACGCCAAGTGGTCCCAGTCCGGTACGACGGTGACCGCGGCCAACGAGAGCTGGAACGGCTCGCTCGGCACCGGCGCGAGCATCAGCGCCGGGTTCCTCGCCTCGTGGTCGGGGAGCAACGCCGCGCCCACGGCCTTCAAGCTCAACGGCACGACGTGCAACGTTGATTCGGAGCCGTCCCCGGATCCGACCGACCCGACGGATCCGCCGGACCCGACGGACGGGCCGCCCGCCCTGAAGGTCTCCGGCAACAAACTGGTCGACGAGAAAGGCGCGACCCGCCGGCTGCTCGGCGTCAACCGCTCCGGCGGTGAGTTCATGTGCGTCCAGGGCTACGGCATCTTCGACGGCCCGGTCGACGACGCGTCCGTGAAGGCGATCGCCGACTGGAACGCCAACACGGTCCGCATTCCGCTCAACGAGGAGTGCTGGCTGGGCCTTTCCAACATCAAGCCCGAGTACGGCGGCGCCAACTACATCTCCGCCGTCAAGGACCTGGTGGCGAAGGTCAAGGCGCACGGCATGACACCGATGCTCGAACTGCACTGGTCCCACGGCCAGTACACCGGCAACTCGGCGGGCTGCTCAGACGTGCACGCCACCTGCCAGAAACCGATGCCCAACATGCAGTACACGCCGTCCTTCTGGGCCTCGGTCGCGAGCACCTTCAAGGACGACGCGACCGTCGTCTTCGACCTGTTCAACGAGCCCTACCCGGACCGCGCCACCTCCACCGCCACCCAGGCGTGGACCTGCTGGCGCGACGGCGGCACCTGCCCCGGCATCGGCTACGAGGTCGCCGGAATGCAGGACCTGATCGACGCGATCCGCGACACCGGCGCCACGAACCCGATCCTGGCCGGCGGCCTCGCGTACTCGAACGACCTGAGCCAGTGGCTGACGTACAAGCCGAACGATCCCACCGGCAATCTCGTCGCCGCCTGGCACGTCTACAACTTCAACACCTGCTCCGACGAAAGCTGCTGGAACTCCACGCTCGCGCCGGTCGCGGCCCAAGTCCCGCTCGTGGCGGGTGAGATCGGCGAGAACACCTGCGCGCACTCCTTCATCGACCGCGTCATGGCGTGGTTCGACGAGCGTGACCTCTCGTACCTCGGCTGGACCTGGAACACCTGGAACTGCAACTCCGGGCCCGCCCTGATCTCCAACTACGACGGCACTCCCACGTCGTTCGGCATCGGGCTGCGCGATCACCTGCGCTCCCTCGACGGATAGGACACCCCGCACATGAGCCGTACGAGAACAGCACTCCTCGCGGCGTTGGCGCTGGTCGCCGGCACCGCGGGCGCCGCCGTCGCGGCGATACCCTCCGACGTCGGCGCGGCCGCCGTCCCCTGCACCGTCGACTACAAGGTGCAGAACCAGTGGGACTCCGGCTTCACCGCCGCGGTCACCGTCACCAACAACAGTGCGGCCAAGTCGAGTTGGGCCGTGAAGTGGTCGTACGCCGGAAACCAGAAGATCACCAGCGGCTGGAACGCGAAGCTCAGCCAGAGCGGCACCGAGGTCACCGCCGCCAACGAGAGCTACAACGGCACGATGGCGGCCGGGAGTTCGGTGAGTTTCGGCTTCAACGGCACCTACAGCGGCACCAACGCGCTGCCCACGACCTTCACCCTCGACGGCGTGACCTGCAACGTCGACGACGGTGGCGGCGGCCCCACGGACCCGCCGGACCCGACCGGCCCCAAGGTCGACAACCCGTACTCGGGTGCCAAGGTGTACGTGAACCCGGAGTGGTCCGCGAAGGCCCGCGCCGAAACAGGTGGCAGCCGCATCGCCAACCAGCCCACGGGCGTATGGCTCGACCGGATCGTCGCGATCAACGGCGTGAACGGCGGCATGGGCCTGCGCGCCCACCTCGACGCGGCGCTGGAGCAGAAGGGCTCCGACGAACTGGTCGTCCAACTGGTCATCTACAACCTGCCTGGGCGTGACTGCGCCGCACTGGCGTCGAACGGCGAACTCGGCCCGACGGAGATCGACAAGTACAAGACCCAGTACATCGACCCGATCGCGGCGATCCTCGCCGACAGCAAGTACGCGGGTCTGCGCATCGTCACCACCGTCGAGATCGACTCACTGCCGAACCTCGTCACCAACACCGGCAGCCGGCCCACCGCCGTACCCGCCTGCGACACCATGAAGGCGAACGGCAACTACGTGAAGGGCGTCGGCTACGCGCTGAACAAGCTGGGCGCCATACCCAACGTCTACAACTACGTCGACGCCGGCCACCACGGCTGGATCGGCTGGGACGACAACTTCGGCGCGTCCGCCGACACCTTCAAGCAGGCGGCCACCGCCGAGGGCGCGACGGTCGACGACGTGCACGGCTTCATCACCAACACGGCGAACTACAGCGCCCTGAAGGAGAACAACTTCACCATCAACGACAACGTGGCCGGCAAGTCGGTCCGTGAGTCCAAGTGGGTCGACTGGAACCGCTACCTCGACGAGCTGTCCTTCGCCCAGGCCTTCCGCGACAAGCTCGTCTCGGTCGGCTTCAAGTCCGACATCGGCATGCTGATCGACACGTCCAGGAACGGCTGGGGCGGCACGGCCCGGCCCGCCGGACCCGGTCCGCAGACCAGCGTGGACACCTACGTCGACGGCGGCCGCTACGACCGCCGCCTCAACACCGGCAACTGGTGCAACCAGTCGGGCGCCGGCCTCGGCGAGCGTCCGCAGGCCGCTCCGGCCACCGGTATCGACGCCTACGTGTGGATGAAGCCCCCGGGCGAGTCCGACGGCTCCAGCTCGGCGATCCCGAACGACGAGGGCAAGGGCTTCGACCGGATGTGCGACCCCACGTATGAGGGCAACCCGCGGAACAACAACAACATGTCCGGCGCGCTGCCGAACTCGCCCCTGTCCGGGCACTGGTTCTCAGCGCAGTTCCAGGAGCTCATGAAGAACGCGTACCCGGCGCTCTGACGCTCCGCTGGTTGCGCTGGTAATGCGGGCCGCCATTTCGTCTGCGGGTTGAATGTGGCTGGTCGCGCAGTTCCCCGCGCCCCTTACGGGGGCGCGGGGAACTTTCAGTTGCTCCGGCCCAGGCCCCGGCGGATCGCGAACTCCACTGCCGAGTAGTTCTCGTCGGGGCGGTCCAGTTCGTACGGCACCGCCGGCATCAGTGGCGGCTGGGCCATGAAACGGGGGCGCGTCCCGTGATGCGGCTGGGCGGCGTGGACGAGGAAGGGGTGGCAGAGGTAGACGTCGCCCGGGCTGCCGGTGGCGTACGCGAGCGGGCGGTGCGCGGAGGCCTCGACGAGTTGCGGGGCGATTTCCAGCCCCGAGACACCCTCTTCCCCGTACGGCTCCAGGATCTTGGGCACGTCGAGGTGGGAGCCGACCCGGATGCGAGTCGGCGCGTCCTCCTCGGTGACCTCGCTGAAGAGGAAGAGCATCAGCAGCGCCCGGTCCTTCGAGCGGACATTGGTGTAGGGCCAAGTGGCGCCCTCGGGCTGGTAGCTGCCCTCGATGTGCCAGCCCGCGTCCTCCGGCTCCTCCTCGTGCGGGAAGCGCAGCGGGAAAGTGCCCAGCGAGTAGCGCGACAGCCACCGGTCCTCGCCCACCAAGAGGTCGAACGCCTCATGCAGCGCAGGGGTGTTGACCGCGGCGGCGAACGGCCCTTGCGCCATGTCGTGCACCCAGTGCACGGGCTTGTCCCAGGTCGACGGATCGTCCGGGTCGCAGCCGGTCTCCCGCCACAGCAGCCGCGCACAGTGCGTAGCGACGCGCGGCGGGAAGGCGCCCTCGAGCTTCACGAAACCGTCTTCGAGGAAGCGCTCCACCATGACGTCGTCCATGGGGGACATGCTGGATCACGGGGCCACGCGGGCGCATCTCATTTTGTCACCCCCTGTTTTTGCTGCCCTGTTTTTGCCGCCCGGCTTTGCTGTTTCCGCAACACGGGTGGCCGTTTCCGGGAGTGGCGGAGCACGCTGATGGCATCCCGAACGAGAGGCTCGGAACCATGGCACACGATCACGAACACGCCCAAGACCACGGTCACGATCACACCCACATCGACTTCGCCGAGATGCTCCCGATGCTGGAGCAGGAGGCCGAACTGTTCACCCCGGTCTACACGCAGGCGGCGGCCTGGCTGCGGGAGCTGCAGCCGGAGCCCGAGCTGATCGTGGACGCGGGCAGCGGCCCCGGCGTCATCTCCTGCCTCCTCGCCGACACGTTCCCGAAGGCCCGGGTCGTCGCCGTGGACGGAGCCGAGTCCCTCCTGGAGGCGGCCCGCGCCCGCGCCGCCCGCCTCGGCATCGCCGACCGCTTCAGCACGCTGGAAGCCGAACTCGCCGACGGTCTGGGTGACTTGGAGTACCCGGCCGATCTCCTCTGGGCCAGCAGGTCCCTGCACCATGTCGGGGACCAGCGGGGCGCCCTCGCCGGGTTCGCCGACCGGCTCGCGCCCGGCGGCACCCTGGCCCTGCTGGAGGGCGGTCTGCCCTCGCGCTACCTCCCGCGCGACATCGGCATCGGCCGCCCCGGCCTGCAGTCCCGGCTGGACGCGGTCCAGGAGGAGTGGTTCGCGCGGATGCGGGCCGACCTGCCCGGTGCCGTCGAGGAGACCGAGGACTGGCCGGCCCTGCTGACCGCGGTCGGGCTGCGCCATGCCGCGACTCGTTCGTTTCTGCTTGATCTGCCCGCGCCGCTGTCGGACGAGGGGCGCACGTTCGTCGCCACCAGCCTTGCCCACCGGCGTGAGGGCCTCGCCGAGGGACTCGACGCGGATGATCTGGCTACGCTCGACCGACTTCTCGACCGGGACGACAAGGCAAGTGTGTATCACCGGCCGGACATGTTCGTGCTAACGGCGATGACAGTGCATGTGGGAGTGAAGGCGTAGGCGCTTCGCGACGGGGTGCAGCCCCTGCCGGCATGGGTTGACATCGAGTGCGCTTCAGAGGCACCGGGTGACGGGGCGCGGGGTGGAGCGCTTGCGCGGGTTCGCGGAGCAACTTGGCGAGCCCGAGGCGCTGTTGACCATCGCGGGGACGCGGCCGACTACGACCACGTCCAGGCGGCCGTCGAGGCGACGGTGAAGGAGTTCGGACGGCTCGACACCGTCGTCGCCAACGCCGGGTTCGCCACGCACGACACCGTCGCCGAGGGCGATCCGGCCGGCTGGCGGGACATGGTGCTGACCAACGTGCTCGGGCCCGCGCTGCTCATCCGCGCGTCGATCGACCGGCTGAAGGAGACACGGGGGCGGACCGTGCTCGTCGGCAGCGTCGCCGGGCACGTCCACGGGCCCGGCAACCTCTACGGCGCGACGAAGTGGGCCGTGACCGGGCTCGCCGAGAACACCCGGCGACAGGTCACCGAGTACGGCGTGGGAGTCACCCTGATCTCGCCCGTCCGCGTGGAGACACCGTTCTGGGACAGCTACGGCAGCCTGCCGCCCGGGCACCTGCTCACCTCGGACCAGCTCGCGGAGTCGGTCGTCTGGGCGATCCGGCAGCCGAGCGGAGTCGATGTGAACACCGTGGTCGTACGGCCGATCGGCCAGCCGGTCTGAGCCACGGGGGCTGACGGGTTTCCGGCCCGCCCGGCCTCGTGCTGCCGGGCGGGCCGGAGCTCCGCCTGCCCACTCCTACGTCTTACTCAGTTGTTCTGCAGGAACCGCTTCGCCAGTTCCTCACCGAGGGACACCGCCGCGCTGTGGCTTTCGATCGGGGAGACGCGGGAGTTGGTGAAGACGATGTACGTCACTCCCGAGCCGGTGCCGCCGGTCGCCGGGTCGGGATCGATGCCGAGGGCCCGGGCGGTGGCGTACGAGGCCTCGCCGATGATCTTCGAGGGGCCGGTGTCGCCGACGACCGCGTACTGGACCTGGTTGTCGTAGATCACCGCCGCCACACTGCCGCCCTTGACGCCGGCGCCGGCGTAGTCCCAGATGCCGCTGGGGCTGGGCACGACGACGTGCGGGAGCGTCTCGGAGTTCAGCGGCCTGCCGTCGGACTGGGGAAAGGCCGTCTGGTCCTGGAACCACGGGTCGGTGTCTTCGTTGCACTCCGCGGTGACCTGGCCGTCGCAGTCGATGTCCATGTCGGCCTTCCAGAACACCGCGCCGTTCTTGTCGCACACGGGGACGGTGGCCGCCGTGTTCTCGTCGGTGCGGTATCTGCCGTTCGAGATCTGCGAACAGGACGTCACCTTCGCGAGCAGGGCGTCGGCGGTGACGCTTCCCTCCCGGGCCTGCGCGGGGACGGCGTCCGCCTGTGCCCGCGCGGGTACGGCGTCCGCCGGGAGCGCCGCGGCGGCGAGCAGCGCGGCACCGGCGGTCGTGGCGAGGGCGAGAGTTCGAATGCGCAAAGTGGGGACCCCTCTGGGCTTCGGGGAAGCCGCGCGACAAGGCGACGTGCCTCCGACGAATGCATGGACATCTACGTGACCTGCATGGACGTATGCGTGACCCCTGCACGGGTACTCGCGCGAGCCTGGCCGATCTCCGGCCCCGCGGCGAGGAGGCCGCGCCTTGGCTCACCCGCCCGCCGCATCCACGACACCGCGTCGGCAGAGCGCCGGCACTCATGACGAAGCCGCCGCCCGAACGCATCGGGCGGCGGCTTCGGTTGTCGTACGACCCTGCGGTCAGGCCGTGTTGAGCACCGCCGGGTCGGGGCCCAGACGGCGGTCCTCGTTGAGTGCGCTGATCGCGGCGATGTCCTCGGTGTCCAGGGAGAAGTCGAAGACCTCGATGTTCTCCTGGATCCGGGACGGCGTCACGGACTTCGGAATCACCACGTTCCCGAGCTGGAGGTGCCAGCGCAGAACGACCTGCGCGGGCGTACGGCCGTGCTTCTGGGCGATGGCCACGATGGCAGGGACCTCCAGGAGGCCCCTGCCCTGGCCGAGCGGCGACCAGGCCTCCGTGGCGATGCCCTGCTCCGCGTGGTACTCACGGGCCGCGCGCTGCTGCAGATGCGGGTGCAGCTCGATCTGGTTGACGGCCGGGATGACGGACGTCGCCTCGATCAGCTTCTCCAGGTGCTCCGGAAGGAAGTTGGAGACACCGATGGACTTGGCGCGGCCGTCCGCGTGGAGCTTCTCGAAGGCCTTGTACGTGTCGATGTACGTGCCCCGGGCCGGCATCGGCCAGTGGATGAGATACAGGTCGATGTAATCGAGGCCGAGCTTCTCCAGAGACGCGTCGAAGGCGCGCAGCGTCGCCTCGTACCCCTGGTCGCCGTTCCAGAGCTTGGTGGTGACGAAGAGGTCCTTCCGGGCGACACCGGAGGCGGCGAGACCCTTGCCGGTGCCCTCTTCGTTGCCGTAGATCGCGGCGGTGTCGATGCTGCGGTACCCGGCCTCCAGCGCGGTGGCGACGGCTCGCTCCGCCTCGTCGTCCGGCACCTGCCAGACACCGAAGCCCAGCTGAGGCATCTCGACGCCGTTGTTCAGGATGATCGGGGGGACCTTGCTCACGAGCTCTCGATCCTTCAGTCGTCGGGTGGTACTCCCATCGTCAACGATCACGGTCCGTTGTGCATTCCTGTCCCGTGCGTTCGCCGATCGAATCGGAGATTGGCTGGAAAGGTACCCGAGCACGCAGGTCCGAACCATTGACCGCGTCCCGTCATGCCGGGAACTCTGTTACACGTCGGTGAACGAGGTACATGTACATGAACTCGACGACGAGGTGAGAGCCCCATGACCCCCACAAGACGGAACCTGCTCGGCGCGGCACTCGGCGGCGCGGCGACGGCCGTCGGCCTGCCCGCCGCCACCGGCGCGCACGCCGCCGCCTGGCAACTCAAATGGTCCCCGTCGGCGCGCGCCGACGGGCTCGGCGCCTTCGAGACCATCGAGGACGACCGCGCCGACTCGCACCCCGCCGCGTCCCCGCACATCTACGCCACGGGCGACAACTGGCGCTTCAACATGCACACGGTCGACCGTGACACCTCGACGGACCGTCAGCGCCACGAGGTCACCGGCCTGCGCACGGGGAGCGGCAGCAGCTACCTCAAGTGGACCGAGGGCCAGACCTGGCGCGTCACATACGCGATGTACATCCCGAGCTCCCTGAAGGCGACCACCACCTTCACCCACATCATGCAGATGAAGCAGCCCGGCTCCGGGACCTCCCCGATCGTCGTGCAGTCGCTGAGGCGCGTGAACGGCGTGCAGACCATCGAGCTGAAGCTGTTCGAGGACGACATCCTCGTCGGCCGCACGGATCTCGAACCCCTGCACAACAAATGGATCGACGTCGACTTCCAGATCAAGGTCGGCAACGGCTCGGCGGGCTCCGTCCGCTGGATCCTCAAGAACGGCTCCACGACCGTCATCGACAAGTCCCGGACGGGCGTCGACACGTTCCTCGCCGACCGCGTACGCCCCAAGTGGGGCATCTACCGCTCCCTCGGCGACACGTCGGGCTCCCTGCAGGACTGCTACCTCCTGCTCACGAACATGCGGGGCTACCAACTCGTCTGAACCGTCAGCCCGCGGTCGTGCCCAGGTACGCGTCCCTCACCCGCTGGTCGGCGTGGACCTCGGCGGGGGTGCCCTCAGAGAGGACGCGGCCCAGGTCGAGTACGACGACTCGGGCGGAGAGTTCCATGACGAAGGCGACGTTGTGCTCGACGAGGAGGACGGCACAACCCTCTTGGTCTGACAGATGACAGATAACAGATGACAGATGACGTCTTTCGTCAGCTGTCATTCCGGAAGCGGGTTCGTCCAGCAGCAGGACCCTGGGCGGGTCCGCGACCGCCCGCGCGAGTTCGACCATGCGGGCCCGGCCGACCGGGAGGGCGCCGGCGTAGGTCCCGCCGAGGCCGTCGAGCCCGCAGGTACGCAGCACGTCCGCGGCCCGGGTGCGGCGGTCCTTCTCGTACGTACGCCGCGTCGGCGCCGCCACCAGATCGGCCGCGAGCCCGCCTCCGCCACCGTGCCACTCCTGGGCCACCAGCAGGTTGTCGGCCACCGTGAGCTGGCCGAACAGCTGCTGACGCTGGAACGTGCGGCGCATCCCGTGCCGGGCGCGCCAGACGGGGGAGCGGCGGGTGATGTCCGAACCGTCGAGCAGGACGCGGCCCTCGTCGGGCCGGCGGATGCCGGAGAGCACGTCGAAGAGGGTGGTCTTGCCGGCTCCGTTCGGGCCGATGAGCCCGCAGATCTCCCCGGGGTGCAGGGCGAGGTTCACGTCGTCGAGGGCACGGATTCCGCCGAAGCGGACGCCGACGCGGGTGGCTTGGAGGGCGGGGACGCTGGTCATGGCCGGACCACTCCCTTGGTGTCGGACGGCGTGGGCCGGGGGTGGGGCGCGGCTGTCTCGCCGTCGGGAGAGCTTGGAGGCTCTTCGTCGGCGGCTCCCGGCTGGTTCCCGGGCGTGGCCATCGCCTTCTCGGCCGAGTCGCGCCGGTCCTTCGCCGAGGTCGCCGAGGTCGTCGAGGTCGCCGAGGCAGCTGAGGCCGTCGACGTCGCCGAGGGCGCGGACATCGCCGAGTTCACCGCGGTCTCGGGTGCGGCGGGTTCGCCGGATGATCCGGCCGCCAGCCCCAGATACGCCTCCGTCAGGCGGTCCGCCTCCACGGCGGCACGTGGACCGCACCACGTCACCCGCCCCTGCGCCAGGTACGCGACCGTGTCGGCGACCCCGAGCACCTCGGTCGCCTTCTCTTCGACGAGGAGCAACGCCGTTCCGGTGTCGCGGAGTTCGGTGAGGAGGCGGAACACGTCGTCGACCACGCGTGGCGCGAGACCGAGGGACGGTTCGTCCGCGATCAGAACTTTCGGCGGGCGCTGGAGGAGCGGGGCGAGGGCGAGCATCTGCTGTTCACCGCCGGAGAGGGAACCGGCGGCGACGCCGCGCCGTCCGGCGAGGCCGGGGAAGCGCTC
Source organism: Streptomyces albicerus (assembly GCF_008905045.1). Classification (GTDB taxonomy): domain Bacteria; phylum Actinomycetota; class Actinomycetes; order Streptomycetales; family Streptomycetaceae; genus Streptomyces; species Streptomyces albicerus. Next base: position 82,322 of record NZ_VWMY01000018.1, on the reverse strand, counting down.
GTACACGGCCTCGCGCTGGTCCTTCTCACGCAGATACAGGGCGAGGTTCTCCTCGATGGTGAGCGCCGGGAAGATGCCCCGGCCCTCCGGGGCCAGCACGACTCCGGCCCGCGACCGGCGTACGGCTCCTTCCCGGGTGGCGTCGCGTCCGGCGACGTACACCCGGCCGCCGAGCGGAGCGACCAGGCCCGCCGCGACGCGGCAAGTCGTCGATTTTCCTGCCCCGTTCGGGCCGAGCAGCGCGAGGATCTCGCCGGGGCGGACCACGAGGTCCACTCCGTGCAGGACGGGCGCTCCGTCGTATCCGGCGCGAATGCCGCGGAGCTGGAGGGCGGGCCGCTCGCCGGGGGAGGCGGGTGCGGTCGGCCGGGCGTCACCGTCGGCGCCGGAGCCGTACGCGGCCGCCGCGGCGGCCGACGGGTCACCAGCCGTCCCGGGCTCTGCGACGGTCGACCCGTCACCGGTCCCAGACTCTGTGACGGTCGGCACCCCACCAGCCGTCCCGGGCTCTGAGGCGGCCAGTCCGTCACCGGCCGTCCCGGACTCCGTCCCCTTCGGCGTCCCGCGCGCCAGCCGCTTCCGATGGGCGCGCACCGACACCGCCGCGCAGTACCCGTCCGGATCGTTCGCCAGGGCCAGGCCCGCGAGGCCGAAGAGGATCACCGGAAGGTGCACGGACTCGGTGACGTAGTCCGAGACGAGATGCGGTACGAGGGCGTACACGAGCCCCGCGACGACCGCGAACTGCGGGCGCCGCAGGCCCGCCGCGACGACCACGGCGAGCCAGATCAGTCCGGTCATCGCGGTGAAGTCGGTAGCGGTGACACGGGTGTTGTAGGACGCGTACATGACGCCGCCGAAGCCCGCGAGTCCGGCCGACAGCGTGAACAGCACCAGCTTGGTGCGGACCACCGACACCCCGGAAGCCATCGCCGCCGCGGGCGCCGAGCGCACCGCGAGCATCGCCCGGCCGGACGGCGAGCCGCGCAGTGCGCTGAGCGCGGCCACAGCGGCGGCGACCAGCACGATCAGTGCGACGCCCAGAGCCCGGTCGTCGTTCAGATCCACCGGACCGAAGGCCGGCCGGGGGATCGACCACCCCGTGTCGCCGTTCCTCAACCAGCCGATCTGGAACAGGACTTGGTCCGCCAGGAAGGCGAGCGCTAGGGTCGCGAGGGCCAGCGAGCGGCCGCCGAGCCGTAGCGCGGGAAGGGCGACCAGCGCACCGAGCACGGCCGCCGCGCAGGTCCCCACGGCGGCCGCCGCGATGAACGGCCAACCATGGCTCATCAGCAGCCCCGCCACCAGCGCCGCGCCCGTCACGAAGGTCGCCTGCGCCAGCGACACCATCGCGCCGAGCCCCGTCACCACCGTGAAGGAGACGAACACCAGGGAAAGGGCGAGCCCTTGGGCGAGGATGCCGCTCCAGAAGGGGGTCGTGACCGTGTAGAAGGCCACCGCGAGCAGGACCGCGGCCGCCGTCCACGGCCCCCACCGCCGCAGCCAGGACCGCCCCGCCAGATAGTCGACCGGCGGCGCGTCGACGGCCGCGGTGCCCGCCGTACGACTGCGCCGCGTCATCAGCAGCAGCCCGGCGAAGAGGATCAGGAACGGCACGGCGGTACGGAATCCGGTGATCCGCTCGGCGAAACTCGCGTACCCGGCGACCAGGTTCTGCAGCACCCCGAGCCCGAGCCCGCCCGCGAACGCCAGCGGGATGGAGACGAAGCGCCCGAGCACCGCCGCCGTCGCCGAGACGAAGAGGAAGAGCGTGAAGTCGTGGGCCGACAGGCCGAGGAGAGGCGTGGCCAGGACGCCCGCCAGGCCCGCGAGTCCCGACGACAGCATCCAGGCGATCGACGACAGCCGGTCCGCGCTCATCCCGCGCAGCTCCACCAGCGAGCGGTTGTCGACGGCCGCCCGGAGTTTCAGCCCCAGTGGGGTGTGCCGCATCAGGATCCACAGCCCGACCGCCACCACCGCCGTCGTGACCCAGGTGATCAGCTGGTCCGAGTCGATGCCGACGCCGTCCGTCAGCTGCCAGGACTTCGCCGGACTCGGCCCGACACCGGGCAGTCCGAACTGGTTCTCGGCGGGTTTCACCGACGCGCCCGCGTCCTCCAGCAGCTCGACGATCCACAGCCCCAGCGCAGGCAGCGCCACCAACAACCCGATGGTGGCGACGATTTGAGCCGTCTCACCAACTCGTGCCAGCTTGCGGAACATCAGCCGGTCGAGCCCCCAGCCCAGCACGGGCGCCACCACGCACACCAGCAGCACGGCCGTCGGTACGGCGGGCCAGCCGAAGCCCGAGTGCAGCTCGTAGAAGGCGAGCGCGCACAGGTAAGCGGTCGCGCCGTGTGCGAAGTTGAAGAGGCCCGAGGCCGAGTAGGAGAGCACGAGACCAGTGGCGAGCAGCGCGTACAACGCGCCCGACACCAGTCCGCTCAGTACGAATCCGAGAAGGTCCGACATGCCGAGTCCTCAAATCCCCAAATCCTCAAGTCGCCAAGTAGTCAAGGCCCCCTGAACCGGGCCGGCTTGCGGGCCTACTTGAAGGGGATCGGCTGATAGCACTCGAAGGGCGCCGACACCACGTACTTCCCGTCCTTGAGCTGGACGAGCGCCCCGCAACCGAACGACTCCTTCTGCCCCTTGGGCTCGGCCCGGTCGCCGACCATCGTGCCGGTGTCCGCGAACCCGTCCGCCGCCTTCTGGAAGGACGCCACGGTCAGGTCCTTGCCGGCCTTCTTCGCGATGGCGAGGAACAGGTCGGCGGACATATAGCCGGTCATCATGTGCATGTTCAGAGGCACGTCCTTACCTGCCGCCTTCCTGATGTCCTCCTTGAACTGCGTCATGGCCGCGCTGTCCTGCTCGAACGGCTGGAACGACAGCAGCACGTGCACCCCGTCCAGCGCCTTCTTCGTCGCGCTCTTCGCGAGCAGTCCGGGGTCGTAGTCGGTCGGATCGGTGAGCAGACCGGCGTATCCCGTGCGCTTGATCGCCGTGAACAGGCCGATGTTGTACGGGGTCTGCATCACCGAGACGATCGCGTCCGGCGCCTTGCCGCCGTCACTGCGCAGGATCTCCTTCGTATACGCCGACCAGTCGCTCGGTGCGGAGGCCGCGGGCACCGACGGCTTCGCGTACGTCACCTTGAAACCGGCCGACGCGAAGCTCTGCTTGTACGTGCGGATGCCGAACGTCCCCGCGTCGCTGTCGTTCGCGATGATCGCCACGCTCTTGCCGGCTGCGCCGCCCATCACCTTCTTGAGGCCCTCGGGCCAGGTCTGCGAGATGGTGCCGCCCGGCATCGGCACCATGCAGCCGCCGAAGCCGTAGATGTACGACGGACCGCAGAAGGACGGCAGTGTGCCCCAGCCGAAGGTGGGGACCTTCTGCTTCTGCAGGAAGTCCGCGCCGGAGAACGTCGTCGAACTCATCGGCGCGATCGCGAACACCTTGTCCTGCTGGACGAGTTTGCGCGCCGCCGAGAGGTTCTTGGCCGGATCCTGGCCGTCGTCCTCCGCGCCCAGGTAGTCGATGTCCCGTCCGTTCACGCCGCCTTCGGCGTTGGCACGGTCGAAGCGGGCCTTGGCGCCGAGGTCCGTGTCCTTCTTCGAGTACCCGCTGGCGGTGGTCATGGAGACGATGCCGCCGACCTTGATCGAGTCGTCCGTGACTCCGCGTACGGAGTTCTCGGCCTTCGAAGTCCCGCTGGTGGACGCCGAGTTGCAGGCGGTGGCGAGCAGTAGCGCGGTTGTGGCCGCCGCGGCGGCGATGGTGCGGGTTGTTCGCGACACGGTCGGTCCCCCTCCGTCGGGTGACCGAAATAATCCGTGCGATCTGACGATGCGTCAATATCTGACGCATCGGTAGGTGATGAACCGTCAGGAATGGCTTGTGTGTTGGCTGCGGGTTGGATGTGGCTGGTCGCGCAGTTCCCCGCGCCCCTAAAGGGGCGCAGCCTCTACGCCCGATACAGGGCCTCGACCTCCGACGCGTACGCGTTCTCGATCGCCTTGCGCTTCAGCTTCAGTGAAGGTGTCAACAGGCCGTGTTCCTCGGTGAACTGGTGAGCCAGTATCCGGAACGTGCGGATCGACTCGGCCTGGGAGACGAGGGTGTTCGCGGCCACCACGGCCCGTCGTACCTCGGTCTCCAGGTCGGGATCGCGGACCAGCTCCGACGGAGTCAGCTGGGGCTTGCCCCGCATCCCCAGCCAGTGTTCGACGGCCTCCCCGTCGAGGGTGACGAGTGCCGCGATGTACGGGCGGTCGTTGCCGACGACGATGCATTGGGCGACCAGCGGATGGTCGCGTACCCGTTCCTCCAGGATTCCCGGCGAGACGCTCTTGCCGCCGGAGGTCACCAGGATCTCCTTCTTGCGCCCGGTGATGGTGAGATAGCCGTCCTCGTCGAGCGCGCCGATGTCGCCGGTGGCGAGCCAGCCGTCGTGCAGGGCGGCGTCGGTGGCCTTGGGGTCGTTGAGGTAGCTCTCGAAGATGTTGGCACCGCGCAGCCAGATCTCGCCGTCGTCCGCGATGTGCACGGTGGTGCCCGGGATGGGCTGACCGACGGTGCCGTACCGGGTGCGCTCGGGCGGGTTGGCGGTCGCGGCCGCCGTGGACTCGGTGAGCCCGTACCCCTCGAAGATCTGTACGCCGGCGCCCGCGAAGAACAGCCCGAGCCGCCGGTCCATCGCCGAGCCGCCGGACATCGCGTGCTTCACCCGCCCGCCCATCGCGGCGCGGATCTTGGAGTAGACGAGCTTGTCGAAGAGCTGGTGCTGCACCCGCAGTGCGGCCGAGGGGCCGGGGCCGATGCCCCAGGCCTTCGCCTCCACGGCGTCCGCGTACCGCACCGCGACCTCGACGGCCTTCTCGAACGGGCCCGCCTTGCCCTCTCGCTCGGCCTTCCTGCGCGCCGCGTTGAAGACCTTCTCGAAGATGTACGGCACGGCAAGGAAGAAGGTCGGCTGGAACGCGGCCAGGTCGGGCAGCAGGGCCGCCGCGTTGAGCTGCGGCTGGTGGCCGAACTTGACCCTCCCCCGGATCGCGGCGACCTGCACCATCCGCCCGAAGACGTGCGCGAGCGGCAGGAACAGCAGCGTGGCCGCCTCGTCGCCGCGCTTGGAGTGGAAGAGCGGCTCCCAGCGTTCGGTGACCGTGTCCGACTCGAACATGAAGTTCGCGTGGGAGAGGACACAGCCCTTGGGACGGCCGGTCGTGCCGGAGGTGTAGATGATCGTCGCCGTCGACTCGGGCGTGACCGCCCGCCGGTGCCGGTGCACCACCTCGTCGTCGATGTGCCCGCCCGCCTCGTACAACTCCTGCACGGCGCCCGCGTCCAGCTGCCACAGCTTGTGCATCGTCGGCAGCCGGTCGATGACCGTGGCGATGGTCATCGCGTGGTCCTCGTGCTCCACCATCGCGGCCGACACCTGCGCGTCGTGCAGCATCCAGAAGACCTGCTCGGCCGACGAGGTGGGGTAGATGGGTACGACCTGGGCGCCGATCGACCACAGCGCGTAGTCGAAGAGGGTCCACTCGTAGCGCGTACGGGACATGATCGCGACCCGGTCGCCGAATCGGATGCCGTGCGCCAACAGGCCCTTCGCCAGGGCCAGGACCTCGTCACGGAACTCGGCGGACGTCACGTCGCGCCACTGTCCGTCGTCGTCCTTGCGGCCGAGTGCGATGTAGAGCGGGTCGTCCTGGGCATGTTCGAAGACGGCATCGGCCAGACCGCCCACCGGCGGCGCCGACGCCAATGGAGGGTTGGTGAACTCGCGCAATCCCCGCTCCTTGGTGGCGCTCCGCAGCGCCGTGAAAGCTACCCCAACGGGCGTCGCGGCGGGAGGGGCGACGAATCGACTCAGGGCCGGGCGTACGCACTGGTCAACCCTTGAAATACGGCCACAAGGGGGGAGGCCGGGACAGAATTCTTACTCTTCCGTAAGTTTCGGGCCCGTAATCTCCACGGAATCTGTACGACGCGGTTACGCTGCGCTGGCTTGGCGGGGTGGGGTGGGGTGGTCTGCGGGGGCTGCTGTTTGTTATGTGCGGGCTGAGTGTGGCTGGGCGCGCAGTTCCCCGCGCCCCTGAGGGGCGCCCCTGCGGGGCTGCCCCTCATTGACGCCAGCCCTCTGTGACGCCAGCTCTCAGCGGCGCGGGGACGGCGGTGCGGTGTTCGGGTCACCGCGCCGCCGTCCCCGATCACTGACGCGATGCCGGGGCCTCGGCGGCCGGGGCTCCGGCGGCACCCCGCCAGGACTTGCCGCTCCCGGGGTGCTCGTACCAGCATCACTACAAGCGCACGGGCGGGCGCGTCTGTCACACCCGGGACCACCGCCGCGGTGTCGGCCGGGCGGGTCGGCCCCGCGGCCTTTGCGGATCGCCGCCGGTCAGGATGCTCGGCGGCCTCGGTGCAGCCTGTCGCCGCCTGCCAGGATCGATGCCGCCAAGGCGTCGGCCGCCCCCTGTGCGGACGTCCGGCGTCTGCCGTGTACGAGGACGAATTCGACCTCGCCGAGTTCGGGGAGGCCCGAGCGGTCGGGAACGCGGACCAGGCCCGGCGGGATCAGGCCCCGCGAGTGGGCCATCACGCCCAGACCCGCCCGGGCGGCCGCGATGAGGCCGTTGAGGCTGCCGCTCGTGCAGGCGATGCGCCAGGCGCGGCCCTGGCGTTCCAGCGCCTCCAGGGCCAGGGCTCGCGTGATCCCCGGCGGCGGGTACACGATCAACGGCACCGGGCGCTCCGGATCCAGCCGGAGCCGCTCCGCTCCGATCCAGACCAGACGGTCGTGCCAGACCAACTCGCCGCGCGGGTCCTCGGGGCGGCGCTTGGCGAGCACCAGGTCGAGCTTTCCGTCGGTCAGTTGCTCGTGGAGGGTGCCCGAGAGCTCGACCGTCAGCTCCAGGTCCACCTCGGGATGGTCGTGGCGGAAGGCCTCCAGGATCTCGGGAAGCCGGGTGAGGACGAAGTCCTCGGACGCGCCGAAACGCAGCCGGCCGCGCAGCCGCGTCCCCGTGAAGAACGCCGCCGCCTGCTCATGGGCCTCCAGGATGCGGCGCGCGAAGCCGAGCATCGCCTCGCCGTCCTCCGTCAGCTCCACGGAGTGGGTGTCCCGCGAGAAGAGCTGGCGCCCCGTGGTGTCCTCGAGGCGGCGCACGTGCTGGCTGACCGTGGACTGGCGCAACCCGAGCCGCCGGGCGGCCTGCGTGAAGCTCAGCGTCTGGGCCACGGCCAGGAACGTACGCAGCTGTGAAGGGTCGTACACGCCCCCCAGGCTATCGCGATTCATGATGACAGTCAGAACGGTATGACGGATTCCCGATCACGGTCCTGAGGAGGACGATGGAGAGGGCACGACCCGTCCATGGACCGGACCCGCCACAGACCGACCCAGTCACCCGGTCATAGAACGAACCACCTGCAGACCGAACCAGCTACAGACCGAGTCAGCGACAAAGACGTCAGCGACGAAGACTGAGCGACACAAGACTCAGCAACGGAGCACCGTGAAACGCCTGAAGTGGCCGTCCTGGCTGCCGATCGACCCGTACATCCTGCTGCTGCTCGGGACGGTGGGCCTCGCCGCCCTCCTGCCCGCCCGGGGCACCGGCGCCGATGTCGCGTCCGGTGCCTCCACCGCCGCGATCGCCTTTCTCTTCTTCCTCTACGGGGCGCGTCTGTCCACCCGTGAGGCGATGGACGGCCTGCGCCACTGGCGGCTGCACGTCACGGTCCTGGCCTGCACGTTCGTGGTGTTCCCGCTGCTCGGCCTGGCGGCCCGCGGGCTCGAACCGGTCCTCCTGAACCACTCGCTCTACACCGGCCTGCTCTTCCTCACCCTGGTCCCGTCCACGGTCCAGTCCTCGATCGCCTTCACCTCCATCGCGCGCGGCAACGTGCCCGCCGCGATCTGCGCGGGCTCCTTCTCCTCCCTCGTGGGCATCGTGGCCACCCCGCTGCTCGCGGCGGCCCTCCTCGGCAGCACCGGAGGCGGCTTCTCCGCGGACTCGCTCCTCAAGATCGTGCTGCAGCTGCTCGTGCCGTTCCTGGCAGGACAGGTGCTGCGACGCTGGATCGGCGGCTTCATCACGCGCCACAAGAAGGTCCTCGGATACGTCGACCGCGGTTCGATCCTTCTCGTCGTCTACACCGCGTTCAGCGAGGGCATGGTCCAGGGCATCTGGCACCAGGTCAGCCCGCTGCGCCTGGGCGGCCTGCTCGCCGTCGAGGCCGTGCTGCTCGCGGTGATGCTCGCGCTCACCTGGTACGGCTCGAAGGCGCTGGGCTTCAACCGCGAGGACCGCATCGCCATCCAGTTCGCCGGGTCGAAGAAGTCCCTCGCCTCCGGACTGCCCATGGCGAGCGTGCTGTTCGGCGCCCAGGCCTCGCTGGCCGTGCTGCCGCTGATGCTCTTCCACCAGATGCAGCTCATGGTCTGCGCGGTCATCGCCAAACGCCGCTCCCACGACCCCGAGGCGGAACGGCCGGCCGTCAGCCGGACCCCAGCCGCAGAGTCACGAATCGCGGTCGGTACAGGGACACGTTCCGGTTGAGGTTCGACTGCGCCGCGACGCCACCGGTCGTGTCCAGCCAGTTGACGTCGTAGCTCAGCACGAGCCTGCCGCCGTTCAGCGCCGGGTGGGCCTGCGGGTTGTACGCCGCGACGCCCGCCCGCTGCTCCGGCAGCGGCGGACTGAAGCCCTTGCCGGGCCCGTGCCAGGGCCCAGTGGGGGAACACGCCCAGTACGAGGTGATCGTCGTCAGCCCCTCGGCGCCCGCGGCCATCGTGAACAGCACATAGGTACCCCCGTCGCGGGCGACCGTGAAGGCGCTGCCCACCCCCTTGCGCCCGCCGTCCCCCAGCACGGGCTTCATCAGCGAGGGGATGGTCCACCGCTCGCCGTCCCAGTACTGCCACGCGGCCGGATCCGCCAGCCGGTCGCGGGGCACGCGCGCGACGTACGCCTTCGACGCGGGACGCGAGGCCGCCCGGGCGTCGTCGCCGCCGAAGACGTACGTCCACTTCCCGTCGCCGGTCAGCGCGGTCGTACCGAACAGCACCCGCTGCGCCGGATCCTGGACCCGCTGCTGGTCGAGGATCCGCACGATCCCCTCGACCCGCAGGTCGGGCAGCGACAGCGTGGCGACCTCGGTGGCGGTGGGGACCCCGTAGATCCAGGGGTACTGGCCGGTCGTACGGGTCCACAGCACGACCCGTACGACCTGCTCGGACGAGCCGGGGGAGCGGGACTCGACCCGAGCCGCCACCGGCCAGCGCCACTGACCGGGCCCCGGGTCTGCGAACAGCGGCGCGGGCAGCGTGCGCTGGAGGCGGCCGTCGTCCATGACCACGGCTGAGTTGCGGACCAGGGGCGCGGTCGTGTCCCGCCACGCGTAGGACTCGCCCGCCGGGTTCGGCGGACGGTACACCTGGCCGAGATACGTGTCCGAGAACAGCCACAGCACCCGCCCGTCCGGCAGCCGCACCGAGTGCGTGCCGTCGCCGCCGGTCCAGTCGTCGGCCCGCGAGGCGTCGTCCCCGTACCGTGCGAACTCGCCCGTGAGGTCCGGGTCCGCGGCCCACGACGAGACCGTACGGGCCCGGCAGGCGCCCTCCCGGTCCTCGTCGTCCGGGAGGGCGGTGAGCAGCACGGCCCCGAGGACCAGGGCCAGGAGCAGGCCCAGACCGGTCCCCGTGCGCTGTCGTGCTCGTGCGTCGTCGGGCACGCCCGGGACGTTAGTGGCTGCCGCTCACCCGGTCCATGGGCAGCCACAGGACGGTGTCCCGGGTCACATCGATGGCCTCTGCACCGGCCTGTGCATCGGCCGTTGCATCGAACCTTGCATCGGTCAGTTCGGCGTCGCTCAGCGCACGGTCGTAGACCCGTACGCCGTCGATCGCGCCCGCGAAGTGCGCCCGGCTGTCGGGCCTCTGGCCGATGTGCACACCGAACGGCGAATTGCGGCTCACGGAACCGGGCACGTCCGCCGTGCTGATCGCGGCCCCGTCGATGAACAGCGTGAGCTGTCCGCCGCCGCGGCGCAGCGCCAGATGGTGCCACTGGCCGTCGTTGTACGCGACGGTCGTGCGCACGGACGCGGACCGCGGGGCACTCGCGCCGTCCCGCACGGTGATCAGCCCCTGGATGCGGTTGCTCGCGGGTTCGCCGCGCAGCCACACCTGCGGCTGGGTGGTGCCGACCCCGCCCATCCACAGCAGCGGCCGCTCACCGGTGGTGGCCGTGTAGCGGAACCACAGCGACGTCGTGAAGTCCTTGGTCCCGAGCGGCAGTCCGTCGCGGTAGGGCAGGCGTACGGCGTCGTCGGTGCCGTCGAACTCGAGGGCGCCGCCGGACACGCCCGCCGTCTCCTTCACGCCGCCGAGGACCGCCGCGCGGCCGGCGCCCGGGGCGAGGTCGGCGGTGGTCGGGTCCGGGCCGCGGCGCTCCTGGAGCCAGTCCTCGTGGAACCGCGCGAAGCGGATCTCGTCGCGCGCATCTATCGCCCCGCCCTCGTACATCAGCCCGACCGTGTCGAGGCCGATGCCCACCATGTCCGAGTAGCCGGACCAGTCGGTCGTGACGACCGTGCCGCGGTCCACGCTGTCCCAGGTGCGCCCGCCGTCGTACGAGGAGCGGATCATCATCGTCCGGCGGCGGTCCGGGTCGCCGGGGCAGGCGAGCAGGAGCCGGTTGCCCAACCGCAGCGTGGAACCCTGGACTTGGGGCGTGTAGAGGTCCGGGAGGGCGCGGAAGGGGGAGACGAAGCTGTCGCCGCCGTCCCGGCTGACCGCCTGCGTGCGATGGCCGAGATCGGTGCCGTCCTGCTCACGGCCGCTGACGAGGATCGTCCCGTCGGTGCGCTCGGTCATGGTGATCTCGGACGGCTTCTGCCGGAACGTGCCGTCGGCGGCGATCGGCCACGAGTCCGTCGCCCCGATCCGCCAGTGGTCGCCGCCGTCGTCGCTGACGATGAGCGCGGCGTGGTTGGCGGTGACCTGACTGCCGCTCCACGTCTCGGTGTTGACGCCGAAGACGAGCCGGCCCGCGTGCGCGCCCCGGGTCAGCTGGATGCCGTGCACGGGGCCGGTCGCGTACCAGGAGTTCCAGTGGTCCGGCAGGATCTCGTCGCTGAGGTCGCGCGGCTCGGACCAGGTGAGTCCGTCGTCGTCGCTGTGCTGCAGGTGCGGGGTGCGGTCGCAGGGAACGTCGCAGTTGCGGCCGTCCGTGCGTCCCGTGTTGTACGTCTCGGCCAGCAGGACACGCCCTGTCTCGCGGTCCACGATCGGGGCGGGGTTGCCGTGCGTGTCGCCCGCGCCCTCGTTGACGACCTGCAGCGGGCTCCAGGTGCGGCCGCCGTCGGTGGAGCGCTTGACCACGATGTCTATGTCGCCGGCGTCGCTGCAGTCGTTCACCCGGCCCTCGGCGAAGGCGAGCAGCGTGCCCTTCGTCGTCTTCACGACGGCCGGGATGCGGAAGCAGGCGTAGCCGGGATCCTGGGAGGCCTTGAAGATCACCTGCTGTTCGAACTCGGTGGACTCGCCAGGCTCGTCGGGCGGTTGGGCCTGCGCGGGGCCTGTCAGCGCGAGCAGCGCGGCGGTGGTGAGAACCGCTGCCAGGGTGGCTCTGAGGCGTGCGCGAAGACTTGACGGCATGGTGCGACCTGCCCTTCATGCGTCTGGACACTTGGATACGTCTGGACATCTGGACATCCCACGTCCAACGTGCGCGCCACAGACGCTACTTGGGCGCTCAGGCACCTCACAAGAAGCGTGCACGGGTCGCAGTGGGGAAGTTCGCGGACAGGGGTCGGGCGGGCTCCCGTGCCGTGATCATGAGAGCCCCTCTTGAGACTGTGGAACACCAGGTGCCGTGGGCGGGCGACGACGCGTGCCGTGGCCAGGGGAGTTCCCTCCGTCGGAGCAGTGGCGGGGGCACCGGGAGGAGCCCCTGCGGGCTCGGGAACAGGAGCGGTCGCGCCACTCCTGCGGCAGACCGGCGCGTCCGGATCGTCCGCGGGCACCCGGAGGCTGTGGCCGTCCGGGCAGGCGGGCCCGGGCTCGCGTTGCTCGCCCCTGGGGCCGGGATCCCCCTTCGGTCCTTGACAGCCCTACGCACCGTCGGCACCGGGCGGCCCGGCGGAGCAACGGACCGCCGGCCCCGTCCAGGCCGTCCGCCTCGCCGCGTGGTCCGCGCTCCCCGCCGGGCCCGCGCTCTCCGCCCGCGCCTGCCGCGCCCCGGTCGCCGCCGCCGGCCTCGACTGGGCGCGCAGATCGCGTACGTCCTGGTCCTGCGCCGGGGTATGCGCCCGCCATGGCGGTACCTCCGGACGGGTGCTGACGGAGCGTCAAGACAGGTCGTACCACCGCTTGATGGATCATTGGCTCAACCCGAGCGGTTCATGAACCCGTTGATCCGGATTTCCGGTACGGACGGCTGATGCAGGCTAACGTTCCGTCATGAACGCACCGGACATGGACCTCCGCCTCGCCCTCGACCCCGCGCGCACCGCCCTCGTGCTCGTCGACCTGATGGACCGCATCGTCGGACTGCCCCTGGAACCCCGCAAGGGGCCCGAAGTCGTCGCCGTCGCCGAAGAGTTGGCGGCGGCCTTCCGGGAGGCGGGAGCGCTCGTCGTGCTCGTCCGCGTCGAGCGGCCCGGCGTCCCCGAGCAGCCGCCGGGCAGTGGACTGGTCGCCGGGCTCGCGGCCGACGGGGATGTCGAGATCGTGAAGCGGACCATCGGCGGTTTCCAGGGCACCGGTCTGGACGACCGGCTCCGCGAACGCGGCATCACCACGCTGGTGTTCGGCGGCATCGCCACCAACCTCGGTGTCGAGTCGACCGCGCGCGCCGCCGTCGACCTCGGCTACGACCTCATCTTCGTCGAGGACGCCATGGCCGCCCTCACCGGTCCCGAACACGAGGCCTCCGTGAAGCTGGACTTCCCGCGCCTGGGCACCGTCGTCAATGCCTCGGACGTGCGGTTCGCCCAGGGGTGAGCAGGGGCCACACCCGGAGCCGGGCTCACACCAGGACCGTGCCGCCGTCCGTGACAGGGACGTACACGGACCCCGGGTCGCCGCACCGGCACCCACTGATCGCCGAGTACGTGAAGCCGGCCCGCGAGTGAGCCGAGGGGGCTCGACACAGCCTTCTGCGCCCCGGAGGCGAACCGAGCGCCGATAAGCACAGCGGGGCCCCGCCGGCGCAGGGGGCGCTCCCCGCCGGCTCGGGGCCCCGCCGCCGTGTCGCGGGGAGACCGGTCAGCCCTGGGCGGCCGCGGCCCGCAGGGCGATGCGGTGCTCGCCCGCGTACACGTTCATGGAGGCGCCCCGCAGGAAGCCCACGAGCGTCAGGTTCGACTCGGCGGCCAGGTCCACCGCGAGCGAGGACGGCGCCGAGACCGCGGCCAGGACCGGGATGCCCGCCATCACCGCCTTCTGGGCCAGTTCGAAGGACGCCCGGCCTGAGACCAGCAGGACAGTGCGGGAGAGCGGCAGCGAGCCGTTCTGGAGGGCGCGGCCGACCAGCTTGTCGACCGCGTTGTGCCGGCCCACGTCCTCCCGTATGTCGAGGAGCTCGCCGTCCTCGGTGAACAGGGCCGCCGCGTGCAGGCCCCCGGTCCGGTCGAACACGCGCTGCGCCGCGCGCAGCCGGTCGGGGAGGCTCGCGAGCAGTTCGGGTGCGAGCCGGACCGGGGGAGTGGTGTCGCCCGCCGTGTCGTCGATCGTCCAGCGGGCCGTCGTACGGACCGCGTCCAGGCTCGCCTTGCCGCACAGGCCGCAGGACGAGGTCGTGTAGACGTTGCGTTCGAGGGTGATGTCGGGGATGACGACGCCGGGCGCCGTCTTCACGTCGACGATGTTGTACGTGTTCGAGCCGTCCACCGTCGCGCCGGCGCAGTACACGATGTTCTGGAGCTCGTCGGCTCTGCCCAGCACCCCCTCGCTGACGAGGAAGCCCGCCGCGAGCGCGAAGTCGTCGCCCGGGGTGCGCATCGTGATCGCGAGGGGTTTGCCGTTGAGCCTGATCTCCAGTGGCTCCTCGGCGACGAGCGTGTCCGGGCGGGTTGAGACCGCCCCGTCCCGGATGCGGATCACCTTGCGTCGTTCCGTGACTCGTCCCATGTCTTGATCAGTCCCGGTTCTGTACGTGCTGGTAGCCGAAGCGGCCCTTGATGCAGAGGTTGCCGTGGGTCACCGGGTTGTCGTGCGGCGAGGTGACCTTCACGATCTCATTGTCCTGCACGTGCAGGGTGAGATTGCAGCCCACTCCGCAGTACGCGCACACCGTGGTCGTCTCGGTCTGCGCCGCCTCGTCCCACGTACCCGCCGCGCGCATGTCGAACTCCGACTTGAACGACAGAGCGCCCGTCGGGCACACCTCGATGCAGTTGCCGCAGTACACGCACGCCGAGTCCGTGAGCGGCGCGTCGTGCTCGACCGCGATACGGGCGTCGAAGCCCCGGCCGACGACCGAGATCGCGAAGGTGTTCTGCCACTGGTCGCCACAGGCGTCCACGCACTTGTAGCAGAGGATGCACTTGTCGTAGTCGCGGACGTACAGGTCGTTGTCGACCTTCGGTTCCTCGTTGAGACGGGCCGCGTCCGGGCCGAAACGGTCGGGCTTCGCCTCGTACTCCTTGAGCCACCCGGCGACCTCCGGTGTGGTCGACAGGTCGACCGAGGACGCGAGCAGTTCGAGGACGATCTTGCGGCTGTGCCGGGCTCGCTCAGTGTCCGTCTGCACCTGCATGCCCGCCTCGGCCTTGCGTGAGCAGGCCGGGACGAGGGTGCGCGAGCCCTCGACCTCGACGACGCACACCCGGCACGCGTTCTTGGGGGTGAGTGTGTCCCCTTGGCAGAGGGTCGGGATGTCCTTGCCCGCCGACCGGCAGGCGTCGAGAATCGTCGACCCCTCCGGTGCCCGCACGGGCTCACCGTCGAGCGTGAACTCCAGCAGACGGCGGGGGATCCCCAGCGGTGTCACGGTCATTCGTACGCCCCCAAGCGGTCGATGGCGGATTCCACGGCGTTCCACGCGGTCTGCCCGAGACCGCAGATCGAGGCGTCCTTCATGGCGCGGCCCACCTCGCGAAGCAGGGCGATGTCGGATGCCGCGTCCGCGCCCGTCCGCTCGACGATGCGGTGCAGCGCCTCCTCCTGGCGCACGGTCCCGACCCGGCACGGCACGCACTGCCCGCACGACTCGTCGCGGAAGAACTCGGCGATCCGCAGCAACAGGCGCGGCAGCGGCACGGTGTCGTCGAAGGCCAGCACGACACCCGAGCCGAGCGTCGTGCCCGCCTCCCGTGTGCCTTCGAAGGTGAGCGGGATGTCCAGCTCGTCGGGGCGTACGAAGCCACCGGCCGCGCCGCCGAGCAGCACCGCGCGCAAACGTTTACGTACGCCCGCAAGGTCCAGCAGCTCACCGAGTGTCGCGCCGAACGGCAGCTCGTAGATGCCGGGCCGGTCCACGCTGCCCGACACGCAGAACAGCTTGGGGCCCGTGGACTTGCCGGTGCCGATCGCCGCGTACGCCTGCGCGCCCATCGTGAGGATGGGCAGCACGTTGACCAGCGTCTCGACGTTGTTCTCGGCAGTGGGTTTGCCGAACAAACCCTTCTCTACGGGGAAGGGCGGTTTCGACCGGGGCTCTCCTCTGTACCCCTCTATGGAGTTGAAGAGGGCGGTCTCCTCGCCGCAGATGTACGCGCCCGCGCCGCGCCGGATCTCGATGTCGAAGGCGTACCCCTGGCCGAGGATGTCGTCGCCGAGCAGCCCACGCGCGCGTGCCTGTCCGATGGCGTGCTCCAGGCGTTGCAGCGCCCGCGGGTACTCGCCGCGCAGATACAGGTAGCCCTTGTGCGCGCCGACCGCGTACGCGGCGATCGTCATCGCCTCCACGAGGGAGTACGGATCGCCCTCCATGACCACGCGGTCCTTGAAGGTGCCCGGCTCGGACTCGTCGGCGTTGCACACGAGGTAGTGCGGATGGTCGGGCTGCGACGCCGTGGCCTGCCATTTGCGGCCGGTGGGGAAGGCGGCGCCGCCGCGCCCGACCAGGCCCGCGTCGGTGACCTCGCGGATGACCCCGGCGGGGCCGATCGCGAAGGCCTGGCGCAGTGCCGTGTAGCCCCCGTGCGCTCGGTAGTCGTCCAGCGACGCGGGGTCGACCACGCCGACGCGGCTCAGCAGGACGAGCTCCGCACGGCCCGCCTGGGGTACCGCCAGGGCCGCCGACGGCTCCTCTGGCGCCGAGTCGGGCGCGCTCGCCGCGAGCACGGCCCGCTCGACGGTGGCGGGCGCCGACACGGCCGTACGCACCGGATCCCCGGCCTTGATCGCCAGCGCGGCCGGAGCGCGCTCGCACAGGCCGAGGCAGGGGCTGCGCTCGACGCCGACCCCGCTGCCGAGGCCGAGCCGGGCCTCGACGCCGGCGCACAGTTCCGAGGCACCGGCCGCCGCGCACGCGAGGTCCGTGCACACGTGCAGGACGGTCGCGGGCCGCGGTTTCACCGAGAACATCGCGTAGAAGGTGGCGACGCCGTACGCCTCCGCCGGCGGCACGGTCAGCCGTCGGCAGAGATAGTCGAGGGCGCCCTCGCTGATCCAGCCGATCCGGTCGTTGACGGCGTGCAGCCCCGGCAACAGCAGGTCACGGCGCTCACGTGCCTCACGGCCGCCGCGCGCCCACCTGAGGTCGGCGTCCGAACGGTCGGCGCCCTCCCATGAAGACTCCGGAGGCCCGAGCAGCGCGTCGACCGCCGCCCGTTCCTCGTCCGTCGGCTTGCTGTCGCCGAAGTGCAGGTCCACCACATCACCTCACGTGAGTCGCAACCGGAAGCTTCTCGATCCGGATCGCCGACGCCTTGAACTCCGCCGTACCGGCGATCGGGCAGTTCTCCTCGATCGTCAGCTGGTTGGTGTCCACCTCGTCGGGAAAGTGCATGGTCATGAACGCGAGCCCGGGCCGCAGCGCCGGATCGATCCACACCGGCGCCACCACCGCCCCGCGCCGCGAGGAGACCTGGACCTCCTCGCCGACCACCACGCCGTAGTGCTCGGCGTCCTCCGGGCACAGCTCGACGTACTCGCCGCGCCGCAGCGGCGACGCGAAACTGCCGCTCTGCACACCGGTGTTGTACGAGTCGAGCCGCCGCCCGGTGGTGAGGCGGATCGGGTAATCCTCGTCCGTCAGATCGACGGGCGGATCGTGCTGGACAAGGCCGAAGGGCGCGAGCCGACCGCGCTCGGCCGGGTCGGAGGCCCACAACCGGCCGTGCAGATAGGTCGGTTCGAGACCGTCCGTGTCCGGGCACGGCCACTGGATGCCCTGGAGCTCCTCCAAGCGCCCGTACGTCATCCCGAAGTGGTCCGGAGACATCGACCGCAGCTCGTTCCAGACGGCCTCGGAGTCGGCGTACTTCCACTCGTGGCCCAGGCGGGAGGCGAGGTCACAGAGGATGTCGATGTCCTCGCGGGCCTCACCGGGCGGGATGACGGCCCGGCGCACGCGTTGAACTCGCCGCTCACTGTTGGTCGTTGTGCCCTCGGTCTCGGCCCAGCCGGCGGTCGCGGGCAGGACGACGTCCGCCAGCTCGGCCGTCTTCGTCAGGAAGATGTCCTGGACGACGAGGAAGTCGAGGGCCCGCATACGTCGTACGGCCTGCTCGCTGTCGGCCTCCGACTGCGCCGGGTTCTCGCCGATGCAGTAGACGGCCTTGAGCGTGCCCTCCTCCATGGCCTCGAACATCTCCGTCAGGTTCAGCCCGTAGTGGGGCTGGATGACGGTGTCCCACGCGGACTCGAACTTCAGCCGCGTGTCCGGGTCCAGGATGTCCTGGAAGCCGGGCAGCCGGTTCGGGATGGCGCCCATGTCGCCGCCGCCCTGCACGTTGTTCTGGCCGCGCAGGGGCTGCAATCCCGAGCCGAAGCGCCCCACATGGCCGGTCAACAGCGACAGGTTGATGAGCGCTCGTACGTTGTCCGTGCCGTTGTGGTGCTCGGTGATCCCGAGTGTCCAGCACATCTGGGCGCGCTCGGCTCGGGCGTAGGCGTGCGCCAACTCCCGTATCGCGGCGGCCGGTACGCCCGTCACCTTCTCGGCGAGCGAGAGCGTCCAGGGCTCGACGAGCTGCTTGTACTCCTCGAAGCCGGTGGTCGCCCGCTCGATGAAGGCGTGGTTCGCCAGCCCCGCGTGGATGATCTCGCGGCCGATCGCGTGCGCCATCGGGATGTCCGTGCCGACGTTCAGGCCGAGCCAGCTCTCCGCCCACTCGGCCGTGGACGTGCGGCGCGGGTCGACCGCGTACATCCGGGCGCCGTTCCTGATCCCCTTCAGTACGTGCTGGAAGAAGATCGGGTGGGCGAAACGGGCGTTGGAGCCCCACATCACGATGAGGTCCGTGTGCTCGACCTCGCCGTACGAGGAGGTACCGCCGCCCGAGCCGAAGGCCGCCGACAGGCCCGCGACGCTGGGCGCGTGGCAGGTGCGGTTGCAGGAGTCGACGTTGTTGGTGCCCATGACGACGCGGGCGAACTTCTGCGCCACGTAGTTCATTTCGTTGGTCGCGCGGGCGCAGGAGAACAAGCCGAACGCGCCGCGTGCCGCGCCCAGGCCCCGGGCGGCGCGGTCAAGGGCCTCGTCCCAGGTGGCGCGCCGGAAGGGCTCGTCGCGGGAGTCACGGACCAGGGGGTACTCAAGTCGGGTGTACGTCTTGGGAGTTCGGTCGCGCTTCCTCATACTGCGTTCCTCAAAGTCCTCATGGACGTCCTCCTGAACGGCCTCGTGGACCTGCTCGTGGACGTCCTCATGCGGCGGTCCTCAGTGCGAGCAGGTCCGAGATGGCGTGGACGGTGCGCAGGGTGGGCACGGGAACATCGGTGATCTCCGCCAACTCGACGACGGCGGCGAGCAGTACGTCGAGTTCGAGCGGCTTGCCGCGCTCCAGGTCCTGCAGGGTCGAGGTGCGGTGGTCGCCGACGCGCTCCGCGCCCGCGAGGCGCCGCTCGATGGAGACGCCCACCTCGCAGCCCAGCGCATCGGCGACCGCGAGCGTCTCGGTCATCATGATCTCGATGACCCGGCGCGTGCCGCCGTGCAGACACATCTGCCGCATGGTCGCGCGGGCCAGGGCGCTGATGGGGTTGAAGGAGATGTTGCCGAGCAGCTTGAGCCAGATGTCGTTGCGCAGGTCCGGCTCCACCGGGCACTTGAGCCCGCCCGCCACCATGGCCTCACTGAACGCCGTACAGCGCGCCGAGACCGAGCGGTCGGGTTCGCCGATGGAGAACCGCGTGCCTTCGAGATGGCGTACGACTCCGGGACCTGCCAGTTCCGTGGCCGCGTAGACGACGCAACCGATGGCCCGTTCGGGCGCGAGCACCGCACTGACCGCGCCGTCCGGGTCCACGCTCTCGACACGGTGGCCGTCGTGCGGGCCGCCGTGCCGGTGGAAGTACCACCAGGGGATGCCATTCTGGGCGGCGATGACCGCCGTCGTGTCGTTGAGAAGAGGCTCGATGAGCGGCCCGCACGCCGCGTACGAGTTGGCCTTCAGGCCCAGGAAGACGAAGTCGACCGGGCCGACCTCGGCCGGGTCGTCGGTGGCGTGGGCCCGGGCGGTGAAGTCGCCGCGCGGGCTGAGCACTCGCACTCCGTGCTGCCTCATGGCCGCGAGATGCGGTCCACGGGCGATGAGGTGCACATCGGCACCCGCGCGATGCAGCGCGGCACCGACGTAGGCGCCGATCGCACCGGCGCCGAGAACTGCCACTTTCACTGGAGGGGCTCCGTTCGGTCGAGGGTACCGAGGAGATGCTGAATTGATCAGCGGTGAACTGTGTCGACGGAATATTGTCTACAGTATGGGAGTTGGAGCGACAAGGGTTCGCGCAGCACCTGGAACACGCCTCGTGCCGCTCCTGGAACACGCTCGGTACCGCTTCTGGGGCAGGCGGGTGCCGCATCCGGAACGCAGCGGCTGTCCGTCCTGGACACACAGGCCGTCCCGTCCTGAACACACAGGCCGTCCCGTCCTGAACGCACAGGCTGTCCCAGCCTGAACACCCTTCGTGAGGCCCGGAGTTGGCCCCGGAAAGACCGTTCGTCGGCCCGGAGCGACCGTTCGTCGCGTCCGGAATACCGTTCACCGCATACGGTCGACGAGTTCGGGTGGGCCGCCTTCCCAACCGAGCGACCGGTTCCTATCGTCCGGGATCATGAGTCCCCCTGTCGCACCGCTCGGCTGGAGCCGCTGGCTGGTCCCGCCCGCGGCCCTGTCCGTCCACCTCTCCATCGGACAGGCCTACGCCTGGTCCGTGTTCAAGCCCTCCCTGGAGTCCGCGCTCGATCTCAGCGGCACGCAGAGCGCCCTGCCGTTCCAGCTCGGCATCGTGATGCTCGGCCTGTCCGCCGCGTTCGGCGGCACGCTCGTCGAGCGCAACGGGCCGCGCTGGGCGATGACCGTGGCCCTGATCTGCTTCTCGTCGGGCTTCCTGCTCTCCGCGCTCGGCGCAGCCACCGAGCAGTACTGGCTGATCGTGTTCGGCTACGGCTTCGTCGGCGGGATCGGTCTCGGCATCGGCTACATTTCGCCCGTCTCGACGCTCATCAAGTGGTTCCCGGACAGGCCGGGCATGGCCACCGGCATCGCCATCATGGGATTCGGCGGCGGTGCGCTGATCGCCTCGCCGTGGTCCGCGCAGATGCTGGAGTCCTTCGGCTCCGACAACACCGGGATCGCCCAGGCGTTCCTCGTGCACGGACTGACGTACGCCGTCTTCATGTCGCTCGGCGTGCTGCTGGTGCGCGTGCCGCGCCCCGCGAAGACCGCGGCCGACGGTGGTCCGGCGCCGCTCGAGGGGGTGCAGGTCTCCGCGAACAGCGCCATACGCACTCCCCAGTTCTGGTGCCTGTGGGTCGTGCTCTGCATGAACGTGACAGCCGGGATCGGCATCCTGGAGAAGGCCGCCCCGATGATCACGGACTTCTTCGCGGACACCTCGACACCCGTCTCCGCGTCGGCGGCGGCCGGGTTCGTGGCACTGCTCTCGGCGGCCAACATGCTGGGCCGTATCGGCTGGTCCTCGACGTCCGACCTGATCGGCCGCAAGAACATCTACCGCGTCTACCTGGGCGTCGGCGCGCTGATGTACGCGCTCATCGCCTGGGTCGGGGACTCCTCGAAGCCGCTGTTCATCTGTTGCGCGCTGGTGATCCTCTCCTTCTACGGGGGCGGCTTCGCGACCATCCCCGCGTACCTGAAGGACCTCTTCGGGACCTACCAGGTCGGCGCGATCCACGGGCGGCTGCTCACCGCCTGGTCGACCGCCGGAGTCCTCGGACCGCTGATCGTCAACTGGATCGCGGACCGGCAGGAGGAGGCCGGCAAGTCCGGCGAGTCCCTCTACGGCCTGTCACTGATCATCATGATCGGGCTGCTCGTGATCGGCTTCGTCGCCAACGAGCTCGTCCGCCCCGTCCACGCCCGTCACCACATCCCCGCCCAGAAGGAGGCAGTCGATGTCCACGAGCGACAGCAGCCCGCCTGACAGCAGTCCGTCCGGCCGCCGCGGACTGATCACCTTCGCCTGGCTCTGGGTGGGAGCGCCACTCGCGTATGGTCTGTACGAACTCGTACGGAAGGCCACTCAGCTGTTCACGGGGTAGGTGTTCGGGCGTCCGAGGGTCTGACGGAAGCCGACAAGGGTGGCACACCATTCCTGTGGCTTTACGTGTCCTCGTACCCGTGAGTACCTGATCAGACTGGTGAGTCCCGTTACCCAGGCAACAAAAGGGGACTGCCCATGAACGGCTCACGCATCGCCGCTGTCGGCCACTATCAGCCCGCCAGGATTCTCACCAACGAGGACCTGGCGGAGCTGGTCGACACCAGCGACGAGTGGATCACGAGCCGTGTGGGCATCCGTACGCGCCACATCGCCGGGCCGGACGAACCCGTCGACGAGCTCGCCGCGCACGCCGCCGCCAAGGCCCTCGCGTCGGCCGGCCTCGCTCCCGGCGACATCGACCTCGTGCTGGTGGCCACCTCCACCGCCGTCGACCGGTCGCCGAACATGGCCGCCCGCGTCGCCGCCCGCCTCGGCATCCCGTCGCCGGCCGCCATGGACGTCAACGTCGTCTGCGCGGGCTTCACACACGCGCTGGCCACCGCCGACCACGCCGTACGCGCCGGTGCCGCGACCCGGGCGCTCGTCATCGGCGCCGACAAGATGTCCGATGTGACCGACTGGACGGACCGCACGACCTGCGTGCTCGTCGGGGACGGGGCGGGGGCCGCGGTCGTCGAGGCCGCGGACGCCGCCGCGCAGCCCGGTATCGGCCCCGTGCTGTGGGGCTCGGTGCCCGAGATGGGGCACGCGGTACGCATCGAGGGCATCCCCTCGCGGTTCGCCCAGGAGGGCCAGAGCGTCTACCGGTGGGCGACCACCAAGCTGCCGCCCATCGCGCGCAAGGCCTGCGAGCGCGCCGGCCTCACCCCCGAGGACCTCGCGGCGGTCGTGCTGCACCAGGCGAACCTGCGCATCATCGAGCCGCTCGCCGAGAAGATCGGCGCCGTGAACGCCGTCGTCGCGCGCGATGTCGCCGAGTCCGGCAACACCTCCGCCGCCAGTATCCCGATCGCCCTGTCCAAGCTCGTCGAACAGGGCGAGATCTCCACCGGCGACCCGGTCCTGCTCTTCGGTTTCGGCGGCAATCTCTCGTACGCGGGACAGGTCATCCACTGCCCCTGACGTGCGCGTATGGCGGGGTGTGACGAGGCCAACTCCCCCTCGGGCTGGTCATTGTGCGCCGTAGACTGTAGACGAAAGACAATTGATACTGGCTTTCTGGCTGCCGTGCTGCCGCCGCAGACGCCGCCGCTGCCCAGGAGGGGGACCGCGATGTTGTCGACCGGACTGCCGCAGGGGTCGGTGCCCAAACTCGAACGGCCGGGGCCGTTGCGCGACCGCGTGTACGAAGCGCTGCTCGAACTCATCACGACGCGCGCCCTGCAGCCCGGCCAGCACCTGGTCGAGAGTGAACTCGCGGGGCATCTCGGAGTCTCCCGGCAGCCCGTGCGCGAGGCGTTGCAGCGGCTGAACACCGAGGGGTGGGTCGATCTGCGGCCCGCGCAGGGCGCGTTCGTGCACGAGCCGACGGAGGCGGAGGCGGACCAACTCCTGACGGTAAGGACGCTGTTGGAGGCCGAGGCGGCCAGGCTCGCGGCGGCCAACGCGGGCACGGCGGGCATCGCCGCCCTCGAGGAGCTGTGCGCCCAGGGCGAGGACGCGGTCGGCGCCGACGACGTGGACGGCGCGGTCGCGATGAACGCCCGCTTCCACGCGAAGGTCATGGAGCTCGCAGGCAACGCGGTCCTCGCCGAACTGGCCGCGCAGGTCGACCGGCGCGTCCGCTGGTACTACACGCCGGTCGCCCGCCAGCGCGGCCGCCAGTCCTGGATCGAGCACCGCGACCTGATCGCCGCGATCTCGGCCCGCGACGAACAGCGTGCGACCGAGGTCATGCGCGCCCACACCGAGCACACCCGCAGGACGTACCACGCACGTCCGCGAAGCGCTCCGCTGGAGGCACGGTGATGTACCTGCGGGCCGGTGGGGGCTGGTCGCGCCCACGCGGCGGAGCCGCATGTGTCACAGCCCCGCGCCCCTAACGGGGCCTAAGGACGCGGGTCCGGTCAGAACTTGTCCGCGTGCTCCAGCGCCCACTCCCGGAACGTGCGCGACGCCTGTCCCGTGACCTCCTCGACTGTAGGCAGGACCTGGGACTCGTCCAGGATCCCGTCGGCGAAGAAGCGAAGGAACGCCTCGGCGTACGGAGCCGGGAAGGCGGCCCCCATCGCCATGCGCGCCTCCTCGTCGGTGAGCCCGACGGTACGCAGCTCGCGGCCCAGCACCTCCCCGAGGACGGCGACGCGGTCGCCGGGCAGCAGGGACTGAGGCCCCGTCAGGGTGTAGGTGCGGCCTTCGTGTTCGGGTCCGGGTGAGAGCAGGGCGCGGGCGGCCACCTGGGCGATGTCGTACGGGTCGATGTCCGCCGTGCGGACGCCGGGAAACGGTACGCGCACCTCGTCGCCCTTGCGGATCTGGTCCGCGAGCGACAGCGCGTTGGCCATGAAGCTCACGGGACGCAGGAAGGTCCAGGCGAGCCCGGACGCGCGTACCGCGTCCTCGGCCGCCCGCATATAGCGGGTGACCGCGTTGTCGTCGTCGACCTCCGCCGACTTGCCGGAGAGCAGCACGACCCGCTCGACACCCGCCGCCCGCGCGTCGGCGAGGATCGCCCGCTGCCCCTCGTACCCCGGCATCAGGAACAGGGCGCGCACGCCGTCGAGCGCGTCCCGTACCGTCTCCGGGCGGTTCAGGTCACCGGCCACGGCCTCGGCGCCCTGCGGCAGGCCGGCCGTCGCGCCCGAGCGGCTCAGCGCGCGCACCGGCTCTCCCGCGGCGGCCACCGCGCGCACGATGCCGGCACCCACATTCCCCGTGGCACCCGTCACCAAGATCACGTGCTCCCCCTCTCCGACTCCGGGTCACAGCGGCCCCGAGCCACGACGCCCATCCTGCTGTGTGGGCCCCGTCACGGCCATACCGCCCCAACTCCCTTTGTCCTCTGAGTGGAAAAAGTCGTCAGCAATTCGTGCTGAACTTCTTCCCAGCCTCGGCAGCCGCTGCTACGTTCCACTCGAAAGCCAACGACGGCGGTGCCGATGAGGCGGGGAGGGGCTCGTGAGACGTATGACGGCGCGACCCGGGAACGCCCACCAGGCGCGGCTGCTCAGGTTGTTGCGTGACGGGGGTCCCAACTCGCGGGCGCAGCTGGGCGATCAGGTCGATCTCTCGCGGTCCAAGCTGGCGGTGGAGGTCGAGCGGCTCCTGGAGACGGGCCTCGTGGTGGCCGACGGACTCGCCGCCTCGCGCGGCGGCCGCCGCTCCCACAACATCCGGCTCGCTCCGGCTCTGCGCTTCCTCGGCGTCGACATCGGTGCGACTTCGGTCGATGTGGCCGTCACGAACGCGGAGTTGGAGGTCCTCGGCCACATCAACCAGCCCATGGACGTACGCGAGGGCCCGGTCGCGGTCTTCGAGCAAGTCCTGTCCATGGCCGCGAAGTTGAAGGCATCGGGGCTCGCGGAAGGCTTCGACGGCGCCGGCATCGGCGTCCCCGGACCTGTCCGCTTCCCCGAGGGTGTCCCGGTCGCCCCGCCGATCATGCCGGGCTGGGACGGCTTCCCGGTGCGCGAGGCGCTGAGCCAGGACCTCGGCTGCCCCGTCATGGTCGACAACGACGTGAACCTGATGGCGATGGGGGAGCAGCACGCGGGCGTGGCCCGTTCCGTGGGCGACTTCCTCTGCGTCAAGATCGGCACCGGTATCGGCTGCGGGATCGTCGTCGGCGGTGAGGTCTACCGCGGTACGACGGGCAGCGCGGGCGACATCGGCCACATCCAGGCCGTGCCCGACGGCCGCCCGTGCGCCTGCGGCAACCGGGGCTGCCTGGAGGCTCACTTCAGCGGCGCCGCGCTAGCCCGCGACGCCACGGAGGCCGCCCAGCAGGGCCATTCCCAGGAACTCGCGGCACGACTGGCGGCGGTGGGCAGCCTGAGCGCCGTCGACGTCGCCGCCGCGGCCGCCGCGGGCGACGCCACCGCGCTCGATCTGATCCGCGAGGGCGGCAACCGCACCGGCCAGGTCATCGCCGGACTGGTCAGCTTCTTCAATCCGGGCCTGGTGGTGATCGGCGGCGGGGTGACCGGACTCGGCCACACCCTGCTCGCCGCGATCCGCACCCAGGTCTACCGCCAGTCGCTGCCTCTCGCGACCGGCAACCTGCCCATCGTCCTTGGAGAGTTGGGCCCCACCGCCGGAGTCATCGGCGCGGCCCGGCTCATCAGCGACCACCTGTTCTCACCCGCGTAACGCCTGCTTCCAAAGTCGCAAGAGCACCACACCTCTACCTCTAGCGCACCACACCTCGAGAGCCGCTACAGCACCACATCACCAGAGCCGCTACAGCAACACACCTCCACAGCCGCACCAGCGCCACACCTTTACAACACACCCTGCTCCGCCCTGCCTCACTCCGCCCTGCCCTGAAACCGGCCCGCACGCCGAGGGGAACCCTCATGGCACCAGAACCACCGCTGCTCACCATGTCCGGCATCACCAAGTCGTTCCCCGGTGTCCGGGCCCTCGACGGCGTCGACCTCGACGTCCAGACCGGCGAAGTGCACTGCCTGCTCGGCCAGAACGGCGCCGGAAAGTCCACGCTCATCAAGGTCCTGGCCGGCGCCCACCAGCCGGACGACGGCACCATCAGCTGGCGCGGCGAACGGGTCACGCTCCGCTCGCCGATCGCCGCGATGCGCCTCGGTATCGCCACCATCTACCAGGAGCTCGACCTGGTGGAGCACCTGTCGGTGGCCGAGAACGTCTACCTCGGCCATGAACCGACGTCCGCCGGATTCGTCGTACGCGGCAAGGACGCGAAGGCCTCAACTGCCGCTCTGCTCAAGCGACTTGGGCACTCGGAGATCGATCCCGCCCGGCTCGTCGGCGAGTTGTCCGCCGCCCAGCAGCAGATCGTCTCCATGGCACGCGCGCTCTCCCACGACGTACGCCTCATCGTCATGGACGAGCCGTCCGCGGCCCTCGACCCCGACGAGGTCGACAACCTCTTCCGCATCGTCGGCGACCTCACCGCGGAGGGCGTAGCCGTCGTCTACATCTCGCACCGCCTGGAGGAGATCCGCCGCATCGGCGACCGGGTGACCGTGCTCAAGGACGGGCGGGCGGTGGCGGGCGGGCTGCCCGCGAAGTCCACGCCGACACGCGAGGTCGTCGCGCTGATGACGGGGCGGAACGTCGAGTACGTCTTCCCGGACCGGCCCACGGATCAGGCGCTGCCGGAGCCGGTCCTGGAGGTCCAAGGCCTGGCCCGTGACGGAGAGTTCGCGCCGCTCGACCTCACCCTGCGCCCCGGCGAGATCGTCGGCCTTGCGGGACTCGTCGGCTCCGGCCGCTCCGAGATCCTGGAGACCATCTACGGCGCTCGTAAGCCGACCGCGGGTCAAGTCCTCGTCGACGGACGGCGGTTGAAGCCCGGCAGCGTCCGCGCCGCCGTCCGCGCCGGACTCGGCCTCGCCCCCGAGGAGCGCAAGGCACAGGCCCTGCTGATGCTGGAATCCGTCACGCGGAACGTGTCGGTGTCCTCCATGTCCCGCTTCTCGTACGGGGGTTGGCTCGACCGGGGTGCCGAGCGCGACGCGGCGCGCAAGGCGACGCGCGAGCTGTCGCTGCGCCCCGACAACCCGTCCGTACCCATCCGCACCCTCTCCGGCGGCAACCAGCAGAAAGCGGTCCTGGCCCGCTGGCTGCTGCGCGGCTGCCGGGTGCTGCTGCTCGACGAACCGACCCGCGGCGTCGACGTCGGCGCCCGCGCCGAGTTGTACGCCGTCATCCGCCGCCTCGCCGACGAAGGCCTGGCCGTGCTCCTGGTCTCCAGCGAAGTACCCGAGGTCCTCGGCCTCGCCGACCGCGTCCTGGTGCTCCGCGAGGGCCAGGTCGTCCACACGGCGCCCGCCCGGGAGCTCGACGAACACCGCGTACTCGACCTCGTCATGGAAGGAAGCCCGGCGTCATGACGCAGCCCGTGTCCCCGCCTCGTGATGACACCCCCAAGGTGTCACCGCAGGCCGAACCAAGTCCGTGGCGGGCGGTCGTGGCCCGCGCCGACGTCCGCACGCTCTCGCTGCTCGGTGTGCTCGCCGCCCTGATCCTCATCGGAGGCATCACCAAGCCGGACGAGTTCCTCGACACCCGCAATCTCCAACTCGTCCTCACCCAGGCCTCGGTGATCGGTGTCGTCACGGTCGGCATGACCTTCGTCATCATCTCCGGCGGCATCGACCTGTCCGTCGGCGCGATCGTCGCGCTCGCCTCGGTGTGGGCGACGACCGTCGCCACCCAGGACTTCGGCTTCGTCGGCATCCTCTTCACGGCGGTGCTCGTCGGCGTCGGCTGCGGCCTCGTCAACGGGGTGCTGATCGCATACGGGGCGATGGTGCCGTTCATCGCGACGCTCGCCATGCTCGCCTCGGCCCGCGGGCTCGCCCTCCAGATCACCGACGGCAAGACCCAGGTCGTCACCGTCGACGGCATCCTCGATCTCGGCGAGCGCGACTCCTACGTCCTCGGTATTCCGCCACTCGTCATGGTGTTCGCGGTCGTGACGATCATCGGCTGGCTCGTGCTCAACCGCACCACCTTCGGACGGCGCACGGTCGCCGTCGGCGGCAACGCGGAGGCGGCCCGGCTCGCCGGCATCGACGTACGCCGCCAGCGCCTCTACCTCTACCTGCTGTCCGGACTGTGCTGCGGCATCGCGGCCTTCCTGCTGATCATCCTGTCCGGCTCGGGCCAGAACACCAACGGCAACCTCTACGAACTCGACGCCATCGCCGCCGCGATCATCGGCGGCACGCTGCTCACCGGGGGACGCGGCACCATCGTCGGTTCGGTGCTCGGTGTCCTGATCTTCACCACGATCACCAACATCTTCGCCCTGAACAACCTGCAGAGCGACGTCCAGCAGATCGCGAAGGGCGCGATCATCGTCGCCGCCGTGCTCGTCCAGCGCCGCACCGCCAACACGACCTAGAGCACCACGTGAAGCACGACGGGAAGCACGACGTGTTGAAGCACCGCCTGACGCACTTCCAGCACGACCCGAGGGACACGCCTTGAGGAAAGGGACCACCGCCATGCCAGAGCTCACGAGCCGCAGAGGACTGCTCTTCGGCACCGCCGCCGTCTCGGCCGGTGTCCTCCTCGCCGGTTGCACCAGCAACGAATCCGACGACGAGCCGGCTTCCAACGACCAGCCCGCCGCCGACGACAAGCCCGGCAAGCAGGTCACCATCGGCTTCGCGGGCCCGCAGGCCGACCACGGCTGGCTCAACGCGATCAACGACAACGCCAAGAGCCGCGCCAAGAAGTACAAGGACGTGACGCTGGAGATCACCGAGGGCTCCAACGACACCGCCGCACAGATCGGCCAGA
Organism: Streptomyces albicerus; assembly: GCF_008905045.1. Taxonomy (GTDB): domain Bacteria; phylum Actinomycetota; class Actinomycetes; order Streptomycetales; family Streptomycetaceae; genus Streptomyces; species Streptomyces albicerus. The sequence goes on along the minus strand of NZ_VWMY01000018.1, from coordinate 53,215 downwards.
TAGAAACCCTGATCAACAAGAAGGTCGACGTCCTGGTGGTGCTGCCCGCCGACGGCAAGGCCCTCACCCAGGTCGGGCTGCAGGCCATGCGCGCCGGCATCCCCGTCGTCAACCTCGATCGGATCTTCAACTCCCCGCAGGCGTACCGCTGCTGGATCGGCGGCGACAACTACGGCATGGGCCTCAACGCCGGCCACTACATCGGCGAGAAGCTCAAGGACAAGAAGAACGCCCGCGTCATCGAACTCGCCGGCCTCGACAACCTGGAGCTCACGCAGCAGCGCACCCAGGGCTTCGACGCGGCCCTGAAGAACTACCCGAACATCAAGAAGGTGGCCCGCCAGGCCGCCGAGTTCACCGTCGAGTCGGGACAGGCCAAGATGTCCCAGCTCCTGCAGGCCCAGTCGAAGTTCGACGCCCTGTGGAACCACGACGACGACCAGGGAGTCGGCGCCATGCGCGCCATCGAGCAGGCCGGACGCGACGACTTCCTGATGGTCGGCGGCGCGGGCGCCCTGTCCGCGATGCAGGCCATCGAGTCGGACAACAGCGTCCTCAAGGCCACCGTCCTCTACCCGCCCACCATGGCCGCGTCCGCGATCGACCTCGCCCGCGCCCTCGGCCAGGGCAAGGGCGTCGGCGGCCTCGCCGAGTTCGAGATCCCCGCGTCCCTGACGCTCTACTCGGCCGTCGTCGACAAGGAGAACGTCAAGCAGTACATGTCCACCGGCTTCAAGTGATGCGCACTGCTCCAAAGGCCTGCCAAGCAGGTCCAACCCCCCACAGCGCCACGACGACGAGGAGGACTTCCGCATGGGACAGCCGCACGAGGGCGACGAGGCAGGGGCCCGGGCCGATGCCGGGCCCGACAAGCCCGCGCTGGGCGTGGGCATGGTCGGATACGCGTTCATGGGCGCCGCCCACTCCCAGGGCTGGCGCACCGTGGGCCGCGTCTTCGACCTGCCGCGCCGACCGGTCCTCGCCGCCGTCTGCGGCCGTGATCCACAGGCCGTACGCGCGGCGGCCGACCGGCTCGGCTGGGCGGCGGCCGAGACCGACTGGCGGGCGCTGATCGCCCGCGACGACGTCGACCTGGTCGACATCTGCACCCCCGGCGACAGCCACGCCGAGATCGCCCTCGCGGCGCTCGCCGCGGGCAAGCACGTGCTGTGCGAGAAGCCCCTCGCCAACACGGTCGAGGAGGCCGAGGCGATGACCCGGGCGGCCGAAGAGGCGGCGACGCGCGGCCAGTTGGCGATGGTCGGCTTCAACTACCGTCGGCTGCCCGCCACTTCGCTCGCCCGGAAGATGGTCGCCGAGGGACGTCTGGGCGCCCTCAGGCACGTACGGGTGACGTACCTTCAGGACTGGCTCGTGGACCCGCAGTTCCCGCTGACCTGGCGGCTGCGCAAGGAGACGGCGGGCTCGGGATCCCTCGGCGACCTCGGCGCGCACATCGTCGACCTCGCGCAGTATCTGGCGGGGGAGCCGGTCGTGGGGGTGTCCGCGCTCACCGAGACGTTCGTACGGGAGCGGCCGGTGCCCCAAGCGGCATCGAGCGGCCTGTCCGCCGTCTCGGGAGGCGAACTCGGCCCGGTCACCGTCGACGACGCCGCCCTGTTCACCGGCCGGTTCGCCTCGGGTGCCCTCGCCTCCTTCGAGGCCACCCGGTACGCGACCGGGCGCAAGAACTCCCTGCGCATCGAACTCAACGGTGAGAAGGGCTCGTTGGCCTTCGATCTCGAGCGGCTCAACGAGCTCTCGTACCTCGACGGAACGGAACCCGGCACGCACGCGGGCTTCCGCCGCATCCTCGTCACCGAACCCGACCACCCCTACCTGGAGGCCTGGTGGCCGCCGGGCCACGGCCTCGGCTACGAGCACACCTTCGTCCACCAGGCCCGCGACCTGGTGCACGCGATCGCGGCCGGCGAGCAACCGCTGCCCTCCTTCGCCGACGGGCTGCAGGTGCAGCGTGTGCTCGCGGCGGTCGAGGAGAGCGCCGAGAAGAACTCCGTCTACACACCCATAGCGAGTTGAGGAGGGCCAGTCCCATGCCGCGCAACTTCACGCTCTTCACCGGCCAGTGGGCCGACCTGCCGCTCGAGGAGGTCTGCCGGCTCGCCCGCGACTTCGGTTACGACGGACTCGAACTCGCCTGCTGGGGCGACCACTTCGAGGTCGACAAGGCCCTCGCGGACTCCACCTACCTCGACTCCCGGCGGGAACTGCTCGACAAGTACGGCCTCAAGTGCTGGGCCATCTCCAACCACCTGGTCGGCCAGGCCGTCTGCGACGCCATCATCGACGAACGCCACCAGGCGATCCTCCCGGCCCGGATCTGGGGCGACGGCGAGGCCGAGGGTGTACGGCAGCGGGCGGCGGCCGAGATCGCCGACACCGCGCGTGCCGCGGCCGCCTTCGGCGTCGACACCGTCATCGGCTTCACGGGCTCCGCGATCTGGCACCTGGTCGCGATGTTCCCGCCCGCCCCCGAGTCGATGATCGAGCGCGGCTACGACGACTTCGCGATGCGCTGGAACCCCATCCTCGACGTCTTCGACACCGAGGGCGTGCGGTTCGCGCACGAGGTCCACCCGAGCGAGATCGCGTACGACTACTGGACAACTCAGCGCGCGCTGGAGGCAGTTGACCACCGGCCCGCCTTCGGGCTGAACTTCGATCCCTCGCACTTCGTCTGGCAGGACCTCGACCCGGTCGGCTTCCTGTGGGACTTCCGCGACCGGATCTACCACGTCGACTGCAAGGAAGCGCGCAAGCGCCTCGACGGCCGCAACGGACGCCTCGGCTCGCACCTGCCGTGGGGCGACCCGCGCCGCGGCTGGGACTTCGTGTCCGCGGGCCACGGCGACGTCCCCTGGGAGGACGTGTTCCGGATGCTGCGCTCCATCGACTACCAGGGCCCCATCTCCGTCGAGTGGGAGGACGCGGGCATGGACCGCCTCCAGGGCGCACCCGAGGCACTCACCCGACTGAAGGCGTACGACTTCGAACCGCCGACGGCGTCCTTCGACGCGGCGTTCGGCGGCAACGACTAGCCACCCCCCTCGCAGAGTCTCCGGGGTGACGGCGCACCCCGGCGTAACGCACCCGCATGTACAACCGGCCCCATTCTGGAGGCATCCGTGCACGCGAACGACCCCACCAGCACCAACAGAACCGAGAGTCACAGACGACGCCCGAGACTCCGACTCCGCAAGGCGCTCGCCCTGCTGACGGGTGCGCTCCTCGCGGGCGCGTCCCTCACTCTCGCCGCACCTCCGGCGGGCGCCGCCGTCGCCGATCCGAACGCGGCTCCCGCCGCCGCTCCCGCGGCCGAGGACTTCCAGCAGGTCACCCTCGCCAAGGGCGAACCCGAGGTCGGCGAGCCCATGTCGCTGGCCGTCCTCCCGGACCGCTCGGTCCTGCACACCTCGCGCGACGGTGAACTGCGCCTCACCGACGCGGCGGGCACCACGAAGCTCGCGGGCAAGCTCGACGTCTACTCGCACGACGAGGAAGGCCTGCAGGGCGTCGGCGTCGACCCCGGCTTCGCCGACAACCGCTTCATCTACCTCTACTACGCCCCGCCGCTCGACACCCCGGCGGGCGACGCCCCCGAGACGGGCACCCCCGCCGACTTCGCGCCCTTCGACGGCGTCAACCGGCTCTCCCGGTTTGTCCTGAAGACCGACGGCACCCTCGACGCCGCCAGCGAGAAGAAGATCCTGGACGTCCCGGCGACCCGCGGCATCTGCTGCCACGTCGGCGGCGACATCGACTTCGACGCCGCGGGCAACCTCTACCTGTCGACCGGTGACGACTCCAACCCGTTCCAGTCGGACGGCTACACGCCCATCGACGAGCGCGCCAACCGCAACCCGGTCTTCGACGCCCAGCGGACCTCCGGCAACACCAATGACCTGCGCGGCAAGATCCTGCGCATCAAGGTGAACGCCGACGGCTCGTACACGGTCCCCGACGGCAACCTCTTCGCCCCCGGCACGGACAAGACGAAGCCCGAGATCTACGCGATGGGCTTCCGCAACCCGTTCCGCTTCAGCGTCGACAAGAAGACCGGGATTCTGTACGTCGGCGACTACGGCCCGGACGCCGGTGCCGCCGACCCCGCACGCGGCCCGGCCGGACAGGTCGAGTTCGCCCGCGTGACGAAGCCCGGCAACTTCGGCTGGCCGTACTGCACGGGCGACAACGACGCCTACATCGACTACGACTTCGCGACCGGCGCTTCGGGTGCGGCCTTCGACTGCGCCGCCCCCAAGAACACCTCGCCGAACAACACCGGCCTCACGGATCTGCCCCCGGCCGAGACGGCCTGGATCCCCTATGACGGCGGTTCCGTGCCCGAGTTCGGCACCGGCTCAGAGTCCCCGATGGGCGGCCCGGTCTACCACTACGACGCCTCGCTCGACTCGCCGGTCAAGTTCCCGGAGGCGTACGACGGGGACTTCTTCGCGGGCGAGTTCGGCCGCCGCTGGATCAAGCGGATCGAGTCGGATGCCGGCGGTGCGGTGCAGTCCATCAACGACGTGCCGTGGACCGGCACCCAGGTGATGGACATGGCCTTCGGCCCGGACGGCGCGCTGTACGTCCTCGACTACGGCCTGGCGTGGTTCGGCGGCGACGAGAACTCCGCTCTGTACCGGATCGAGAACGCGACCGACGGACACTCGCCCGTGGCACAGGCCGCGGCCGACCGGACGTCGGGACAGGCGCCGCTGCGGGTGAAGTTCTCCTCCGCCGGCACGTCGGACGCCGACGGTGACGCCCTCACGTACAGCTGGGACTTCGGCGACGGCGGCAAGTCGACGTCGGCCAACCCCACGTACAAGTACAAGAAGAACGGCACCTACACGGCGACGCTGACCGCTAAGGACGCCTCGGGGCGCACCGGAAGCGCGAGCGTGCAGATCGTCGTAGGCAACACGGCGCCGAAGGTCGTGCTGGATCTACCGCGCGACGGGCAGATGTTCAGCTTCGGTGACGCCGTGCCGTTCAAGGTGCGGGTGACCGACCCGGAGGACGGCACGATCGACTGCGCCAAGGTGAAGGTCACCTTCGTCCTCGGCCACGACAGCCACGGCCACCCCGTGACCTCGGCGAACGGCTGCTCCGGCACCATCCAGACCAGCGCCGACGGCGGCCACGACGAGGACGCGAACATCTTCGGTGTCTTCGACGCGGAGTACACCGACGGCGGAGGCGGCGGCCAGGAGCCGCTCACCTCGCACGACCAGAGCGTCGTCCAGCCCAAGCACCGGCAGGCTGAGCACTACGGCAAGTCCCAGGGCGTGTCGATCATCACGAAGGCCACCGCACACGGCGGAAAGACCGTCGGTGACGTCAACAACGGCGACTGGATCTCCTTCGAGCCGTACGTCCTGAGCAACGCCAAGAAGATCACGGCACGTATCTCCTCCGGCGGCACGGGCGGAAAGCTCGAGGTCCGCGCGGGCTCGCCCACCGGCCGCCTGCTCGGCACCGCGACCGTTCCGGTGACCGGCGGCTGGGAGAACTTCCAGGACGTCAGCGCCGATCTGACACGTGCGCCGGGTGGAACCACCACGCTCTACCTCGTCTTCAAGGGGAGCGGGACCGGAGCGCTGTACGACGTGGACGACTTCACCTTCACAACCGGCTGAGGGGTGCGCCATGCGAGCAACTGGTAGAACAGTGACCGCTGTTGTCGGCGCCGCCCTGCTCATCGGGTGTGTGTCGGGGCCGGCCGCTTCGAAGGGACCCTCCGAATCGTCTGATTCAGCTGACTCGTCCGCGTCGTCCGCGTCGTCCGCGGGAGAGCGGGTCCTGGTGTTCTCCAAGACCGCCGGGTTCCGGCACGACTCCATCCCCGACGGGATCGCCGCGGTGAAGGCCCTCGGAGCCGAGCACGGGTTCACGGTGGACGCCACCGAGGATGCGGGAGCCTTCTCCTCACGCAACCTCGCCCGGTACGACGCCGTCGTGTTCCTCTCCACCACGGGTGACGTGCTCAACGAGACACAGCAGAGCGCCTTCGAGGGCTACATCCGGCGCGGCGGCGGATACGTGGGCATCCACGCGGCCGCCGACACCGAGTACGACTGGGAGTTCTACGGCGGTCTCGCGGGCGCCTACTTCCAGTCGCACCCGGCGATCCAGCCGGCCCGGATCGAGGTCGAGGACCGGGCACACCCGGCCACCTCGCACCTCGGGGAGTCCTGGAACCGTACGGACGAGTGGTACAACTACCGCTCCAACCCCCGGGACCGGGCCCATGTCCTGGCCTCGCTCGACGAGTCGTCGTACAGCGGCGGCACGATGAACGGCGACCATCCGATCGCCTGGTGTCAGGAGTACCGGGGCGGCCGCGCCTTCTACACCGGGAGCGGCCACACCAAGGAGTCGTTCGCCGATCCCGCCTTCCGGCAGCACCTGCTGGGCGGCATCCGGTGGACAGTCGGCGCCGCACAGGCCGACTGCCGTCCGGAGAAGGGGTATGCGCCTCTCTTCGACGGGACCGCCGAGTCGCTGGCGGACTGGAAGCAGGCGGGGCCGGGCTCGTTCTCGCTCTCGGACGACGGAACGCTCACGTCGTCCGGCGGCCTGGGCATGCTCTGGTACGGCGCCCGCGGCTTCGGTTCGTACTCGCTGAAGCTCGACTGGAAGATGGCGAGCGCCTCCGGCGACGACAACTCCGGTGTGTTCGTGGGCTTCCCGGCCTCCGACGACCCCTGGTCGGCCGTCAACAACGGGTACGAGATCCAGATCGACGCCACGGACGCGGCAGACCGCACGACCGGGTCCGTGTACAGCTTCCAGTCCGCCGACATCAAGAAGCGCGACCGTGCGCTGAACCCGCCGGGGGAGTGGAACACGTACGAGATCCGCGTGGAGGGCGAACGGCTCCGCGTCTGGCTCAACGGCGTGAAGATCAACGATTTCACCAACACCGATCCGGCCCGGAGCCTGCGGGACGGTCATGTCGGCATCCAGAACCACGGGGCCGAAGACCAGGTGTCCTTCCGTGACATCCGGATCAAGGAACTGCCGGCGCGATCCGCCGCGCAGGGCGATTGAGCGACGGCGGGCGGAGGACGCCGGACCTCCGCCCGCCGTCTTGGCCCCTTTCTGGTTCCTGTTTCTGGCTCGCGTTTCCGGCTCGCGCATCTGACTTCGCGCACCTGACTTTGCGTATCCGGCTCGCGTTTCTGGCGCGCGTATGACCTCACGTACGACAAGGAGGCTGCCCATGTCCGCCGAACCGTCCGTCTCCCCGTCCCGGGTGGGAGTGTGGCTGATCGGAGCACGCGGCTCCGTCGCGACTACGGCCGTCGCGGGCTGCGCCGCGGTGACCGCCGGGCTGCACCCACCGACGGGCATGGTCACCGAGACCCCCGCCTTCGCCGACTGCTGCCTGCCCCCGCTGTCGTCTCTCGTGTTCGGCGGCCATGACGTGGTGGACTGCCCGCTGCCGAAGCGGGCCGAGGCGCTGGCCGCCGGGGGTGTGCTGCCGCCGGGAATTCCGTCGGCCGTACGCGCCGAACTGGCCGCCGCCGACGGGGAGATCAGGCTCGGCGGCCCCCAGCCCGGCGACACACGTGACGAAAACGAACTGATCGAGGCGCTGGCCTCCGACATACGCGACTTCGTACGCCGGTGCGGTCTTGCCAGGGCCGTCGTGGTGAACGTGGCGTCCACGGAACCCATGCCCGCCGGCTCGGCGCTCCCCGCCAGCTCCCTGTACGCGGCGGCAGCGCTGCGAGCGGGCTGCCCGTACGTCAACTTCACACCGTCCACGGGTCTGCACCACCCGTCGCTGGAGTCGGCGGCCGCGTCGTCCGGACTGCCCTACGCGGGCCGCGACGGCAAGACCGGCCAGACCCTGCTGCGGTCGGTCCTCGGCCCGATGTTCGCGCAGCGCGCGCTGACGGTCCGGGCATGGTCCGGCACGAACCTGCTGGGCGGCGGCGACGGCGCGGCCCTGGCCGACCCGGGAGCCGCGGCCGCGAAGAACGCCGGCAAGGAACGCGTCCTCGCCGACACCCTCGGCACGGTCCCCGAGGGCGAGGTCCACATCGACGACGTACCGGCACTCGGCGACTGGAAGACCGCCTGGGACCACATCGCCTTCGACGGCTTCCTCGGCACCCGGATGATCCTCCAGACGACGTGGCAGGGCTGCGACTCGTCCCTCGCGGCTCCTTTGATCCTGGACCTGGCCCGGCTGACGGCCCGGGCCCACGAGGTCGGCCTCTCCGGCCCGTTGAGCGAACTCGGCTTCTACTTCAAGGACCCGGTGGGGGAGGGGCCCGCCGCCCTGGGGGAGCAGTACGCGGAACTGGTGGGGTTCGCGGAGCGGTTGCGGGGATTTCGGGAGCCGCACGGCAACTCGGGGGAGGGACGATGAGCCGGCTGAGGGCCGGAAGGCTCGGGCTCTTGCAGGGAGCCGTGCTCGGAACCGCGCTGGTTGTGGTGATCGGACGTGGGCGGGGCGGAACGAGTGGGCGTGGGCGGAGCGCCACGCGTGGGCGTCGGTCGGGGGTGATGCTCGGGCGTTGGCCGGGCGCGCTGCTTGGACGGCGGTCGGAAGTGGCCGAGGATGCCCAGGCGGACGCCACGGAATCCTCACCCGTGGGCACGGGTAGTCGCACAGTCGGCACGATCGGCCAGGTCGGTCAGGTGGGCACGGACAGCCCGGTCGGCACGGACAGCCAGGCGCTCCGCGCGGGTGGCCGGGCCCTCGGAACGGGCCGCCGGACGCTCGGCGCAAGCACGGGGCCCAACCCGTGGGTGGAACTCCTCCGCCTCCCCGCCCTGTTCACGGTCCCCGGCGACGCGCTCGCGGGCGCCGCCGCGGCCGGGGCACGCCCCAACCCGCGAACCCTGCTGGCCATCGCCTCCTCCCTCTGCCTGTACGAGGCGGGCATGGCCCTCAACGACTGGGCCGACCGCGCGGAGGACGCCGTGGACCGCCCGCAACGCCCCCTGCCCTCGGGCCGCATCAAGCCGCCCGCGGCCCTCGCGGCGGCCTGCGGCCTGACGGCGGCGGGCCTGGCCCTGGCATCCCGCGCGGGACGCCGACCGCTCGCCGTCGCCGGCGCGCTGGCGGCCACGGTCTGGTCGTACGACCTGGTCCTCAAACGCACCCCCGCGGGCCCGGTGGCGATGGCCGCCGCCCGTGCTCTGGACCTCCTCCTCGGCACGGCAGCCACCAACGGTGACATCCGTGACGACATCGGTGGTGACATCCGCAGGGCATTGCCCTCTGCGCTGGCCCTGGGCACCCACACCCTGGCCGTCACCACGGTCTCCCGCCACGAGACCCAGGGCGGTTCACCTTGGGCCCCGCTGACGGCGCTGGCGACGACGACAGCTCTGACCTGGGCGGTCACGCGCGACGACCAGGCACGGAACCAAGCCGGTGGGCCGGCTGCCCGGTTGGGAACCCGTGCCGTCTCCTCGGCTCCCGGGCCGGAGGCCGGCCTCGCCGCGCCGACTTCCGGCTCCGAGGCACGTATCTCGGGGTCGCTCTCGTGGGGACCGGCCCCGAGGGTTCCCGTGGCCCGGCGACTCCTGGCATCGGGGCGCACCGCAACCGCCCCGAGCGCAACCGCCTCGAACACAACCACCCCGAGGCCAACTGCCCTGAGCGCAACCGCCTCCGGCGCAACCGCGCAGGGCGAAGCCGCCCTGCGTGGAGCGCTCGCCGTCGTCTACGCCGTGACCTGCGCCCGGCCCCTCTTCCACGCCGCCCTCAACCCGTCACCCCCACTCACCCAACGAGCCGTCGGCGGCGGCATCCGAGCCATGATCCCCCTCCAGGCCGCCCTCGCGGCCCGCTCCGGCGCCCCCGTCACCGCCCTGCTGACAGCGGCCCTCGCTCCGGCCGCCCGCAGATTCAGCCGAAGGGTGAGCCTGACATGAGCCCTCAGCCGAGCCGGCACGCAACCGCTCACCCCCTCCGCTACTCCTACGGCACCAACGGTCTGACCGACCTCCGCCTGGACGACGCCCTCTCCCTCCTCGCCGACCTCGGCTACGACGGCGTAGGTCTGACCCTCGACCACATGCACCTGGACCCCCTCGCCCCCGACCTCGCGGCCCGCACACGCACCCTCGCCCGCAGGCTGGACGAACTCGGCCTCGACGTCACCATCGAGACAGGCGCCCGCTACGTACTCGACCCGAGGCGCAAGCACGGCCCGTCCCTGCTCGACCCGGACCCCGACCAACGAGCCCGACGCGTCGACCTGCTCCTCCGGGCCGTCCAGGTCGCCACCGACCTCGGCGCCCACGCGGTGCACTGCTTCAGCGGCATCGCCCCGAAGGACACGGCCGGGGAGACGGCGGGAGAAACGGCGGGCGAAACGGACGGCGCAGCGGCAAGGACCTGGGCGACCGAGGACGCCACCTGGAAGCGCCTCGCCGAAACCCTCACCCCCGTCCTCGACGCCGCCACCGACGCCGGAGTCCCCCTCGCCGTCGAACCCGAACCCGGCCACCTCCTCGCCACACTCGCCGACTTCCACCGTCTGCGCACCGCACTCGGCAGCCCGGACGCCCTCGGCCTCACCCTCGACATCGGCCACTGCCAGTGCCTGGAACCCCAGTCACCCGCCGACTGCGTCCGCGCCGCCGCCCCCTGGCTGCGCCACGTCCAGATCGAGGACATGCGCCGCGGCGTCCATGAACACCTCCCTTTCGGCGACGGAGAGATCGACTTCCCTCCCGTACTCGAAGCCCTCACCGCCTGCGGCTACCAGGGCCTGGTCTCCGTCGAACTGCCTCGCCACTCCCACGCCGGCCCTCAACTCGCCCAGCAATCCCTCCCGTTCCTCCACCACGCGGCCGCGACCGTCCATTCCCCACGCGCCGACCGGCCGTCGAACCCCGGCGAGGGCACCGTCGCCTCCGAAGGGAGAACCCCGTGAACCACCTCCACGACGCCCCCGGCACTCCGACGGACGCCGCCCCGACCGCCCTCGCCGCCCTGCACACCCGCCTGAACAGCCGGCTCGACGGTGCCGCCCGCGCCTGGCTGGACCAGGCCCTCGACGAGGCCGCTGCCCACCCGGGCGCCCGCGGACCCATCTCCGTATGGGAGTTGCGGATCGCCGAGGCGGGCCGCCGCTGCGGACCCGAGCACGCGGAGGCGGCCCGCATCCTCCTCCTGCACGCGGCGCGGGCCGACGCCGCCACCCTCGCCCGCGTCTACCGCCAGGGCACCGCCGCCGAACGCCGCGCCGTCCTCGAGGCCCTGCCCCACCTCGTGCCCGGCCCCGACGCCCTGCCGATCGTCGAGGACGCCCTGCGCACCAACGACACCCGGCTGGTGGCCGCCGCCGTCGGCCCGTACGCCGCCCGGCACCTGGACGCCCACAACTGGCGGCACGCCGTCCTGAAGTGCCTGTTCACCGGCGTCCCCGTGAACGCCGTGGCCGACCTGCCCCGCCGGGCCCGCGCCGACGCCGAACTCGCCCGCATGCTCGGCGACTACGCCGACGAACGCACCGCCGCGGACCGTCCCGTTCCCGAGGACCTGTACCGCGTCCTGGCCCTGACCGAGGCCCTGACCGAGTCCGGGAGCGAATCCGGGAGCGAATCCGGCGCCGGGCCCACGACCAGTGCGTCCGAAGCTCCGACAGCGTCCCCCCACCCCGGCACTCCGACCGGCAAGGAGTCCTGATGCGCATCTTCGACCCCCACATCCACATGACGTCACGGACCACCGACGACTACGAGGCCATGTACGCAGCCGGCGTCCGAGCCGTCGTCGAACCCGCCTTCTGGCTAGGCCAGCCCCGCACCTCACCCGCCTCCTTCCTCGACTACTTCGACTCCCTGCTCGGCTGGGAACCCTTCCGCGCCGCCCAGTACGGCATCGCCCACCACTGCACCCTCGCCCTCAACCCCAAGGAAGCCAACGACCCCCGCTGCGTCCCCGTCCTCGACGAACTGCCCCGGTATCTCGTCAAGGACCACGTCGTGGCCGTCGGCGAGATCGGCTACGACTCGATGACCCCGGCCGAGGACACCGCCCTGGCCGTCCAGCTCCAGCTCGCCGCCGAGTACGAACTGCCCGCGCTCGTCCACACCCCGCACCGCGACAAACTGGCGGGCCTGCGCCGCACCCTCGACGTCGTCCGGGAGTCCGCACTGCCCCCGGACCGCGTCCTGGTCGACCACCTCAACGAGACCACGGTCAAGGAGGCCAAGGACGGCGGCTGCTGGCTCGGCTTCTCCGTCTATCCGGACACCAAGATGGACGAGGAACGGATGGTCGCGGTCCTGCAGGAGTACGGGCCGGAGAAGGTGCTGGTCAACTCCGCCGCCGACTGGGGCAGAAGCGATCCCCTCAAGACCCGCAAGGTGGGCGACGCCCTGCTGAAGGCCGGGTTCACCGAGGACGACGTCGACCAGGTGTTGTGGCACAACCCCGTCGCGTTCTACGGACTCAGCGGCCGCCTCGACCTGGAGGTCGCCGGTACGGACGCCACCCACGAGGGCAACTCCATCCTCCGCGGCGCCCCGAAGACCGACCCCGAGCCCGCCCCGAAGTCCGCCCTGAAGACCGACCCGGCGACCACGGAGGCGTGACCCATGCGCTTCCGCCACCCCGACGGCTCCACCGTCCACCTCGCCTACTGCACCAACGTCCACCCCGCCGAAACCCTCGACGGCGTCCTCGCCCAGCTCCGCGACCACTGCGAACCCGTACGCAAACGCCTCGGCCGCGACCGTCTCGGCATCGGCCTGTGGCTCGCCAAGGACGCCGCCCACGCCCTCGTCACCGACCCGTCCGCCCTGCGCCGCCTGCGCACGGAACTCGACACCCGCGGCCTCGAAGTCGTCACCCTCAACGGCTTCCCGTACGAAGGATTCGGCGCCGAAGAGGTCAAGTACCGCGTCTACAAGCCCGACTGGGCCGACCCCGAGCGACTCGACCACACCACCGCACTCGCCCGCGTACTCGCCGGACTCCTCCCGGACGATGTCACCGAAGGCACCATCTCCACCCTGCCGCTCGCCTGGCGCACGGTGTACGACGACACCCGTGCCGCCAAGGCCACCACGGCTCTGATCACCCTCGCCGAACGCCTCGACGCGCTGGAGGAGCTGACCGGCCGGTCCATCCGCATCGGCCTGGAACCGGAGCCCGGCTGCACCGTCGAGACCACGGCCGACGCCATCGCCCCGCTCACCGCGATCGGCCACGACCGCCTCGGCGTCTGTGTCGACACCTGCCACCTCGCCACCTCCTTCGAAGCTCCGCACACCGCCCTGGACGCGCTGACCAACGCCGGCGTCCCCATCGTCAAATCCCAGCTCTCAGCCGCCCTGCACGCCGAACACCCCCACCTCCCCGAAGTCCGTGAGGCCCTCGCCGCCTTCGACGAACCCCGCTTCCTGCACCAGACCCGCACCCTCACCGCCGCCGGACTCCGTGGCACCGACGACCTCGGCGAGGCCCTCAAGGAGGACGCCCTGCCCGACGCCTCCCCGTGGCGCGCCCACTTCCACGTGCCGCTGCACGCGGCCCCCGCCGCACCCCTCACCTCCACGCTCCCCGTACTCAAGGACGCACTGACCCGGCTGGTCGGCGGATCGCACCCGCTCACCCGTCACCTCGAGGTCGAGACCTACACCTGGCAAGCCCTCCCGCCCGAGCTGCGCCCCCGCGCCCGCGCCCAGCTCGCCGACGGCATCGCCGCGGAACTCACCCTCGCCCGCGACCTGTTGACGGACCTCGGCCTGAAGGAGCTGCCGTGAACCAGCCCTTGGAATCCAGCGGCCCCACCCCGCTCCTCGTCCTGGACGTCGTCGGCCTCACCCCCCGTCTCCTCGACCACATGCCCCACCTCAAGTCCCTCGCCCAGTCCGGCTCACGGGCCCCGCTCGGCACTGTGCTGCCCGCCGTCACCTGCGCCGCGCAGTCCACGTTCCTCACCGGCACGCACCCCGCCGAGCACGGCATCGTCGGTAACGGCTGGTACTTCCGCGACCTCGGTGACGTCCTCCTGTGGCGCCAGCACAACGGCCTGGTGTCCGGGGACAAGCTCTGGGACGCCGCCCGGCGCGCGCACCCCGGCTACACGGTCGCCAATATCTGCTGGTGGTACGCCATGGGCGCCGACACCGACATCACCATCACCCCTCGTCCGATCTACTACTCCGACGGCCGCAAGGAACCCGACTGCTACACCCGGCCGCCGGCCCTGCACGACGAACTCACCGAGAAACTCGGCACGTTCCCGCTCTTCCACTTCTGGGGTCCCGGCGCCGACCTCGTCTCCAGCCGCTGGATCATCGACGCGACCCGCCACGTCATGCGCACCCGCCACCCGGACCTGACCCTCTGTTACCTCCCTCATCTCGACTACGACCTGCAGCGCTTCGGCCCCGACGACCCGCGCTCCCTGCAAGCGGCCGCCGACCTGGACGCGGCCATGGCCCCTCTTCTCGACGACGCGCGAGCGGAAGGCCGTACGGTCGTCGCCCTGTCCGAGTACGGCATCACCCGCGTGGACCGCCCCGTCGACATCAACCGCGCTCTGCGCCGCGCCGGACTCCTCGAGGTGCACACGCAGGACGGCATGGAGTACCTCGACCCGATGGCCTCCCGTGCCTTCGCCGTCGCCGACCACCAGATCGCCCACGTCTACGTACGCCGCCCCGAGGACCTGGAGGCCACGAAAGCGGCGCTCGCCGACCTGCCCGGCATCGAGCAACTCCTCGACGACGAGGGCAAGAAGACCCATCACCTCGACCATCCGCGCTCCGGCGAACTCGTCGCCGTCGCGGAGCCGGACGCCTGGTTCACGTACTACTACTGGCTCGACGACGACCGCGCGCCCGACTTCGCGCAGCTCGTCGAGATCCACCGCAAACCCGGCTACGACCCCGTCGAGCTCTTCATGGATCCGCTCGACCCGTACGTCAAGGTCAAGGCCGCGGGCGCGCTGGCCCGCAAGAAGCTCGGCATGCGCTACCGCATGGCGGTCGTGCCCCTCGATCCCTCACCTATTCGCGGCAGCCACGGCCGCCTCCCCATGAGCGACGACGAAGGTCCGCTCATCATCTGCTCCACCCCCCGCGCTGTCGGCGACCGCGTCGCGGCCACCGATGTGAAGTCACTGCTGCTCCAACTTGCCGGTCTCGACTGACCGCAACGACTGGCAGGCCTCGGCCCACCGGTCCCGTCCCGATCCGTCGCTTCCGACCCGTCTTTTCCGACTGGTCCCCAGTGAAGCACTCACCACTGACAACGCCCTCTCACATCGAGGAGTTTCCAGGCATGAGCCGCTCCAGCCGTACCTCCTTCACGGCTTCCACCAGCAAGAACGACGATCCCGAACTCGCCCACCGACTCAGCAGAAGAGGCATGCTGGGCGTCGCGGCCGGCGCCACCGCGGCCGCCCTGCTCGGCACCGCCGCCACCCCGGCAGCGGCCGCGGAGAAGGGCCGGGGCCGTCCCGTCCTGCCGCCCGGCCGGCTCGGCATCCAGCTCTACAGCCTGCGCGACAAGGTCTCCACGCTCGGCTTCGCCCCCGTATTCGCCGAGTTGGAGAAGTACGGCTACGACGAGGTCGAGTTCGCCGGATACACCCAGGGCTCGGCCGGCCCGATCACCCTCGCCCAGCTCAAGCGGCTGGCGCGCAACTACGGCCTGAATCCCATAGGCAGCCACGTCGGCTACTACTCCGATGACCCGAACGCCTACACCTTCGCCCAGAACCTCACCAAGGTCCTCGACGACGCCCAGGCGCTCGGCCTCAAGCACATCGGCACCGCCTCGGGCCCGTTCCGCTACGGCTCGACCGTCGACGCGTGGAAGCGCGCGGCCGAGGAGTTCAACACCTACGGCGCGGCGGCGAAGGCGCGCGGCATGAAGTTCTACCAGCACAACCACTCCGAGGAGTTCTCCTTCGCGACCGACAACCCGAAGGTCCGCCTCTACGACGTGCTGCTCGCCGAGACCGACCCGAAGCTCGTCTACCTGGAGATGGACATCTTCTGGGCGTACTCGGGCCAGTTCCGCTTCTCGAAGCGGCCCGACGGCACGCCCGCGCCCTTCGAGCCCCTCGACTACGTGCTCAAGCAGCCCGACCGCTACCCGCTCTTCCACGTGAAGGACGGCGTGAGCGACCCGTCGAACACGTACGGCTACCGCATGACGGACGTCGGCGACGGCGACATTGACTACCAGCGCTTTATCTCCGGCGTCACCCGCCTGCGCGGCCACCGTCTGGCCCACCACTGGCAGGCCGAACACGACAACCCAGTCGAGTCCTTCGCCTTCGCCCGCAAGTCCAGCGAGCACCTGCACTCGCTGCGCGAGCGCTGCGGCGACTGACAACTTCGTACACAAACGGTCGGCCCTGGATCCATGCATTCCAGGGCCGACCGTTGTGCGCTCAGCCCAGATCAGAGGGGTGGGCGTGCCCTGCAGTTCATCGGCGGATCACACCTATCCGACCTCTGTGAAGGTCTTCCAGCTGGAGCAGTCGACTGGACTCTCGTCGCTTGCGCCGTCCACCCGACAGATCCTCATCCGGTGCGCGAAGGCGCTCAGAACGTCGACGTTGTTGATTACGGTGTAGCTCCCCGCGCCGCCGCCGTTGTACTTGGTTGCGAAGAAGTGCCAACGATCGTTGTAGAACCGTTCTACGTACGCCCGCACGCCGTGACTATCCGCACGGTGGTCCCAGACTTCGAAGTCATCTCCGTTGTCTATGAAGTTCAGCTGAGCGAGGAGTGTTCCACTCGAACTGCGCAGCGTAACCGAATAGTCATCGGCATGGGCTGAATTGGCGCCTGTGATCATCAACATTGCGGCCGCCAAGGTGACTGCCGCCACCTGTCTTATTCTTGGCATGAAATTCCTCCGGTTCGAAGCTTTCACCCGTAGCGGAAGGGTACTTGTGGCTGCGGATTAGTGGACCCACTTCCGTGATTTTTGAGCCTTATTTGAGATTGCATTTCTGATCCAATTTTTTATCTTTCTCGACATGTGAGGGCGGGGAATTTCAGTGGTAACTGATGGGCAGGGTCGAGCTGCGCGCCTCCTCGCCGCGGTCTCTGTTCGGCAGGCGCACAGGACGGGACCGCCCGGGCCTCCGAGGCCCGGGCGGTCCCGGTTTCCGTGTGTCACTCCGCTCGGTCCGGCCCGTCGATCACCTCGCGGCTGATCGGCTGCGGATTGGGCGAGATGCTGCCCTTGTGGGGACGTCCCGGCGGGTGGAGGAACAACGCCACGAAGCCGGCGAAGAACGAGATGCAGCCGGCGAGGATGAAGGCGCCGTTGAGCCCCCAGGCATCGACGACCATGAAGCCCATACCCGCGCCCAGACCGGAGACGAGCTTGGAGCTGTAGACCATGCCGTAGTTGGTCGCGTTGTTGTTCTCCCCGAAGTAGTCCGCGGTCATGGCCGCGAACATCGGGAAGATGGCGCCGCCGCCGAAGCCGGAGATCGCGGAGAAGATCAGGAACAGCGGCAGGTTCTTGATCTCGGCCGACCAGATGATGCCGAACTGGGCGGCGCCCAGGATGACACAGACGTAGATCAGACACTGCTTGCGGCCGTAGAGGTCGGAGAGCCAGCCGATGACACCGCGCCCGGTGCCGTTGACGATCGCCTTGAGCGACATGGCGGTGGCCACGATCCCGCCGGCGAAGCCCGCGTGCTCGCCGATATCGATCTGGAAGGAGATACCGAAGATGTTCACGCCGGAGGTGCACGCCAGACAGAACCACATCAGCGCCACCCGGCCGGTCTTCCAGGCCTCCATGGGCGTGTACTGGTGGACGGCCGGCGGGTTCTTCTCCAGCGCACGGCGGGCGCGCGGGTCATCCGGCGGGTTCAGCGGGTCGATATCCGCGGGCCACCAGTTCTTCGGCGGGTCCTTGAAGTAGTAGCCGGCGACGGCCACGACCCCGGCGAGGAAGACACCGACCGAGACCAGGACGACCTTGAAGTTGGAGATGTCCATCACGGTGGTGAACAGGAAGACGAAGGGCACCGAGCCGTAAGCGAAGCCCCCGTTGACGAAGCCGGTCTTGCCGCCCTTGCGTTCCGGATACCACTTGCCGACCATGTTGACGCAGGTGGCGTACACCATGCCCGCGCCCATACCGCTGAACACACCGAAGCCGATGAGTGCGAGTGCGACGTTCGGCGCGTAGGCCAGCGAGAGATAGCCCATCAGTGTCCCGCCCGCGCCGAGCATCATCGCCCAACGGGCCGGCAGCTTGCCGGTTTCACGCAGCCTTCCCGCCGGAAAGGCGACCGCGGCCTGACAGAAGACCCAGGCCGTGAGCATCCAGTAGATGTTCTGGCTGGACCAGTGGTGCGCGTCGTGCAGTGTGTCCTCGGCGGACGCGAACGCGTACTCCGCCGAGCTGATGCCCATCATGCCCACCCAGGGCAGGATGACCATCCACTTGCGCTTGCGCCCCATGATGTCGATATCGGTCTCGCCGAGCCGGTATATCCGGCCGTTGGCGTCCGTCACCTCCCTGTAGGGGACGGATGTGGAGATGTCAGTTGTCGCCATTTCTTTCGAACCCTTCGCGTGGAAGAAGCCTGGCCAGCGCCCCCTGTCCGTTCTCTTCGCGCAGGGGCCTGCGGCGAGCGGCACCGCAGGCCCCGTGGTTCGGCCGTCGCTCAGTTCATCGACCGCCCCCCAACAGTCCCGCCGCCCTGGCCCAGCGATACTTCGCGCCGAGCACGGCCACCGGCTTCTCGGTCGTGTACGGGTACGCCACGACCCCGTGCTCGAAGAGGTACTGGCAGGCCTCCTCGACCTCGACGTCGCCCGCGAGCGACGCCACAACGGGCTTCTCGATCCCGCGCTCCCGGAACTCGGCCACCACGCGCGCGGTGAGCTCGGCGAAGACCATGGGAGGGGTCACGATGGTGTGCCAGTAGCCGAGGACGAGCGAGTGGATCCGCGGGTCCTCCAGACCGAGCCGGATCGTCGCCTCGTACGTCGACGGCGGCTCGCCGCCCGTGATGTCCACCGGGTTGCCGGCGGCCCCGAAGGGTGGGATGAACTTCCTGAAGGACGCGTCCAGGTCCGGCGGGATCTCCATCAGGGAGAGCCCGTTGTCGGTCACGGCGTCGGACAGCAGTACGCCACTGCCGCCCGCGCCGGTGATGATCACGATGTTGTCGCCCTGCGGAGTCGGCAGCACCGGCAACGCGCGCGCGTACTCCAGCATTTCGTTCAGACCGGGCGCCCTGATGACTCCGGCCTGCTTCAGGATGTCGTCGTACACGGCGTCGTCGCCCGCGAGGGCTCCCGTGTGCGATCCCGCGGCCTTGGCACCGGCCGCCGTACGGCCCGCCTTCAGGACGACGACCGGCTTCTTCGGGACGGTCGCCCGCGCGGCCTCCACAAAGGCGCGCCCGTCCTTGAGGTCCTCCAGGTGCATGGCGATGCACTGGGTGTTGGGGTCCTCGCCGAACCAGGTCAGCAGGTCGTCCTCGTCCAGGTCCGACTTGTTGCCGAGCCCCACGATCGCGGAAACACCCGTCTTCGTAGTGCGCGCAAAACCCAGAATGGCCATCCCTATGCCACCGGACTGCGAGGTGAGGGCGACGCCGCCCTTCACGTCGTACGGCGTGCAGAACGTGGCGCAGAGGTCCTGCCACGTCGAGTAGTAGCCGTAGATGTTCGGCCCGAGCAGCCGGACGCCGTACCGCTCGCCGATGGCCACGATCTCGTCCTGGAGCTGCTGCTCACCGGTCTCCGCGAACCCCGAGGGGATCAGGACGGCGTTGGGGATCCCCTTGCGTCCCACCTCCTCCAGGGCCGAGGCCACGAACTTGGCGGGGATAGCGAAGACCGCCACATCCACCTCACCGGGAACGTCCGTGACACTCTTGTACGCCTTGCGGCCCAGAATGTCATCGGCCTTGGGGTTCACCGGATGGATCTCTCCGGAGAAGCCGCCGTCGATGAGGTTGCGCATGACCGAATTGCCGATCTTGCCCTGCTCGTTGGAGGCACCGATCACGGCGACGGAGCTCGGCTGCATCAGCCGGCGCATCGAGGTGAGGATCTCCTCGCGTGAGTACTTGCGCCGAGGCTTCGCCACCTCCTCGGCGAGGATGACCCGGATGTCCGCGGCCACCGCACCCTCCGGGGTGGCGATCACCGGATTGAGGTCCACCTCGGCGATCTCCGGGAAGTCCGCGACCAGTTCGGAGACCCGGCGGATCTGCTCGGCGATCGCCCACCGGTCCACCGGCGGCGCGCCGCGCACCCCGCGCAGGATCTCCGCGGCCCGGATCGAGTCCAGCATCGACAGCGCCTCGTCCGCGTCCACCGGCGCCAGCCGGAACGTGACGTCCTTCAGGACCTCGACGAGAACACCGCCGAGTCCGAAGGCTACGACCTTCCCGAACGTCGGATCGGTCACCGCACCGACGATGACCTCCTGCCCCTGCGGGAGCAACTCCTGCACCTGCACGCCCTCGATACGGGCGTCCGGCGCGTACGCGCGTGCGTTGTCGATGATTTTGTGGAACGCGGCCCGTACGTCGGTCGCGCCCTCCACGCCGACGATCACGCCGCCCGCGTCGGTCTTGTGGAGGATGTCCGGGGAGACGATCTTCATCACGACGGGGCCGCCGAAGCGCGCCGCGTACGCGACCGCCTCTTCGACGTCGGTCGCCAGTTCCTCGCCGGGGACGGCGATCGCGTACGCGTCGGCGATCACCTTGCCCTCGGGCGCGGTCAGCGCGGTCCGCCCCTCGGCCCGCACGGCGTCGAGGAGTGTACGCACCCTCAGCACCCGGTCTTCGGCCATCAATCAGATCACTCCGTTCGACTTGAGCAGGCGCAGCTCTTCGTCACCGAGACCGAGCTCGCCGACATACACCTCTTCGTTGTGCTCGCCGAGCAGCGGCGAACTGGTCACGTCCACGGGGGAGTCGGAGAGCTTCAGCGGGCTGCCCACGGTCACGAAGTCGCCCCGCTCGGGGTGCGGCACCGTCACGACCATCTCGTTGGCGACCAGCGACTGGTCCTCGATGATCTCCTTGGTGGAGAGGATCGGGCCGCACGGGATGTTGTGGGAGTTGAGCTTCTCCAGGACCTCCCACTTGGGGAGCGTGGCGGACCACTCCTCGATGAGCTGGAACATCTTGTTGAGCTGGGGCAGCCGTGCCTCGGGGGTCGCCCACTCGGGGTCCTCGGCCAGCTCGGGCCGCCCGATGAGCTCGCTGATGGGCTTCCAGCCGACCGGCTGCACGATGACGTACACGTAGTCGTTCGGACCGCCCGGCGCGCACTTGACGGCCCAGCCGGGCTGGCCGCCGCCGGACGCGTTCCCGGACCTGGGAACCTCGTCGCCGAAGTCGTCGTTGGGATATTCGGCGAGCGGTCCATGGGCCAGCCGCTGCTGATCGCGCAACTTCACCCGGCAGAGGTTGAGCACGGCATGCTGCATGGCCACGTTGACCCGCTGACCACGCCCGGTGTTCTCCCGCTGGTACAGCGCCGCGAGAATCCCCGCCACGGCGTGGATGCCCGTGCCCGAGTCCCCGATCTGGGCCCCCGTCGCCAGCGGCGGCCCGTCCTCGAATCCGGTGGTCGACATCGACCCGCCCATGGCCTGCGCGACGACCTCGTACGCCTTGAAGTTGGTGTACGGGCCGTCCCCGAATCCCTTGATGGAGGCATAGACGATCCGCGGATTGATCTCCTGGATGCGGTCCCAGGTGAAGCCCATGCGGTCGATCGCGCCCGGTCCGAAGTTCTCGACCATGACGTCGGAGCGCCGGATCAGCTCGGTGAGGATCTCCTTGCCGCGCTCGGTCTTGGTGTTGAGGGTGATGCTCCGCTTGTTGCAGTTGAGCATCGTGAAGTAGAGGGAGTCGACGTCCGGGAGGTCGCGCAGCTGCTTGCGCGTGATGTCACCGGTCGGCGCCTCCAGCTTGACGACGTCCGCGCCGAGCCAGGCGAGCAGCTGGGTGGCGGACGGCCCGGACTGGACGTGCGTCATGTCGAGAACGCGGATGCCTTCGAGAGCCTTGGTCGAGGCCGCCGGCGTCGCTGCCGTCGGTATCGTCGCTGTCATCGGGGCCACCTCACTTGTACATCGTCTGGTTCATGGTTCCGGGGGCGTACGCGTCCGGGTCGACCCAGACGTTGATCAGCGACGGCTTGCCCGACTCGCGGGCGCGCTGGAGCGCCGGGCCGATGTCGGCGGGGTCGCGGACCTCCTCGCCGTAACCGCCCAGCATCTGGGCGAACTTGTCGTAGTGGACGTCGCCGAGGGTGTTGCCGACCCGCTCGCGCTCCAGGCCGTACTTGGCGGCCTGGCCGTAACGGATCTGGTTCATGGAGGAGTTGTTGCCGACGATGCCGACGAAGGGGAGGTTGTAGCGGACGAGGGTCTCGAAGTCCCAGCCGGTGAGCGAGAAGGCGCCGTCTCCGAAGAGGGCGACTACTTCCTTGTCGGGCCGCGCCTGCTTGGCCGCGAGCACGAACGGGACACCGACGCCGAGCGTGCCCAGCGGACCTGGGTCCATCCAGTGCCCGGGCGACTTGGGCTGCACGACCTGACCGGAGAAGGTGACGATGTCGCCGCCGTCGCCGATGTAGATCGAGTCCTCGGTGAGGAAGTCGTTGATCTCGCTGACCAGCCGGTACGGGTGGATCGGTGAGGCGTCCGACCTGAGGCTCGGCAGCCGCTTCTCGATGGCGGTCTGCTCGGCGGCGCGCAGTTCGTCGAGCCACTCCTTGCGCTTCGACGCGCCCCCGTTGACGCGCCCGGAGGCCGCCTCGGTCACCGACTTCAGGATCAGCCCCGCGTCGCCGACGATTCCGAGGTCGATGTCCCGGTTCTTGCCGACGGTCCGGTAGTCGAGGTCGATCTGCACGACGGTCGCGTCCGCCGACAGCCGCTTGCCGTAGCCCATACGGAAGTCGAAGGGGGTGCCCACGATCACGATCACGTCCGCGTTCGAGAACGCGTACCGGCGCGAGAGCTGGAAGTGGTGCGGGTCCCCGGGCGGCAGGGTGCCGCGTCCGGCGCCGTTCATGTAGGCGGGGATGTTGAGGGTGCGTACGAGGTCGATGGCGGACTCGGTGCCGCGGGTGGTCCACACCTGGCTGCCCAGCAGGATCGCGGGCTTCTCGGCGTGCACGAGCAGGTCGGCGAGCTTCTCGATGGCCTCGGGGTCGCCGGCCGAGCGGGTCGAGGCGCGGTAGGCCCCCGCCTTGGGCACGCGCGCCTTCTCCACGGGCACCTTGGCGTCGAGGACATCGCGCGGGATCTCCAGGAAGGACGGGCCCGGCGCCCCGTGGTAGCACTCGCGGAACGCCATCGACACCATGTCGGCGGCGCGCGCGGTGTCCGGCACGGTCGCCGCGAACTTGGTGATCGGGGTCATCATGTCGACGTGCGGCAGGTCCTGCAGGGACCCCATCTTGTGCTGCGTGTGGGCCCCTTGGCCGCCGATCAGCAGCATCGGGGACTCCGCGCGGAAGGCGTTGGCGACGCCCGTCACGGCGTCGGTCGTGCCGGGACCGGCGGTGACGACCGCGCAGCCGGGCTTGCCGGTGATGCGCGCGTAGCCGTCGGCGGCGTGGGCGGCGACCTGTTCGTGGCGGACGTCGACGACCTCAATGCCTTCGTCGACGCAGCCGTCGTAGATGTCGATGATGTGGCCGCCGCAGAGCGTGTAGATGACCTCCACACCCTCCGCTTTGAGTGCCTTGGCGACCAGGTGCCCACCGGAGATGAGGTTCTGGCTGTTGTCGTCGGGCATGGCGAAGTCCTGTCCCTTCGTAGGGGATTGGGCGCGCTCTGATGCAGCTCAGACGGTGTGCGCGCACTGCTCGTGGATGCCGTCGCGGTAGATTGCATACAGTCGACGAATACTGTATGAAGCTTGTTATCCCGCATCCGGTGGGTGGTGTCCAGGGGGCGTGCGGCACTTTTAAGAGGGAGCCGAGATGGACCTGTTCGAGCACCAGGCAAGGGAACTCTTCGAGGAACACGGAATTTTGGTGCCGAGGGCGGAGGTCACGGACTCGCCCAAGGAGGCACGCGAGATCGCCCGCAGGCTCGGCGGCCGCGTCGTCGTCAAGGCACAGGTGAAGACCGGCGGACGCGGCAAGGCGGGCGGCGTGAAGCTCGCCGCCGACCCGGCCGCCACCGAACTGACGGCACGCCAGATCCTCGGTATGGACATCAAGGGCCACACCGTCGGCAAGGTCATGCTGGCCCAACCGGTCGACATCGAGAGCGAGTTCTACGTCAGCTACGTACTCGACCGTGCCGCCGGCCGCTTCCTCGCGATCGCCTCCGCCGAGGGAGGCATGGACATCGAGGAGGTCGCCGCCACCCGGCCGGACGCCGTGGCACGTGTCCACATCGACCCGGCCGAGGGCGTCACCTCGGCGAAGGCGACCGAGATCGCCGAGGCGGCGGACCTGCCTCCGCACACCGTCGACGTCCTGGTCAGGCTCTGGGACGTGCTGATCCGTGAGGACGCCGTCCTGGTCGAGGTGAACCCCCTCGTCCGTACGGCCCAGGGGCAGATCCTCGCGCTCGACGGCAAGGTCACGCTCGACGACAACGCCCGCTTCCGGCAGGCGCGTTGGGGCGACCAGGAGTCGGCGCACGACGATCCGCTGGAGGCGGCCGCCGCGGCCAAGGGCCTCAACTACGTGAAGCTGGACGGCGAGGTCGGCATCATCGGCAACGGCGCGGGCCTCGTCATGTCGACCCTCGACGTGGTCGCGGGCTGCGGCGCGCGCCCCGCCAACTTCCTCGACATCGGCGGCGGAGCATCGGCCCAGATCATGGCCGACGGCCTCTCGGTCATCCTCTCCGACCCGGCCGTGAAGTCGGTCTTCGTGAACGTCTTCGGCGGCATCACCGCGTGCGACGCGGTCGCCGACGGCATCGTGCAGGCCCTGGACACCGTCCAGTTGACCAAACCGCTGGTGGTCCGCCTCGACGGAAACAACGCCGTACGCGGCCGCGCCATCCTCGACGACCGCGCCCACCCCCTGGTCCAGCAGGCCACCACCATGGACGGCGCCGCGCGCCGCGCCGCCCAACTCGCCAACGCCATCTGAAGGAGCGGGACATGGCCATCTACCTCACCAAGGAGAGCAAGGTCCTCGTCCAGGGCATGACCGGTGGCGAGGGCATGAAGCACACCCGGCGCATGCTCGCCGCCGGCACCGACGTCGTCGGCGGAGTCAACCCGCGCAAGGCCGGGCAGACCGTCGACTTCGACGACCGTGCCGTGCCCGTCTTCGGCTCCGTGCACGAGGGAATCGAGGCGACCGGCGCCGACGTCACCGTCGTCTTCGTCCCACCCGCCTTCGCCAAAGCGGCAGTTGTGGAGGCCGCGGACGCAGGCATCGGACTCGCCGTCGTCATCACGGAGGGCATTCCGGTCCACGACTCGGTCGCCTTCACCACGTACGCGAAGACGAAAGGCACGCGGATCATCGGCCCCAACTGCCCGGGCCTGATCACGCCCGGCCAGTCCAACGCGGGCATCATCCCCGCCGACATCACCAAGTCAGGACGCATCGGCCTGGTGTCCAAGTCGGGCACACTCACCTACCAACTCATGTACGAACTCCGCGACATCGGCTTCTCGACCTGCGTCGGCATCGGCGGCGATCCCGTCGTCGGCACCACCCACATCGACTGCCTGGCCGCCTTCCAGGACGACCCCGACACCGAACTCATCGTCCTCATCGGGGAGATCGGCGGCGACGCCGAGGAACGCGCGGCCGCGTACGTCCGCGAGCACGTCACCAAGCCCGTCATCGGCTACATCGCCGGTTTCACCGCCCCAGAGGGCAAGACGATGGGCCACGCGGGCGCGATCGTGTCCGGCTCCTCCGGCACGGCCCAGGCGAAGAAGGAAGCCCTGGAGGCGGCCGGGGTACGGGTGGGCGACACGCCGACCGAGACTGCACGGTTGGTACTCGCCGTACTGGAAGAGCGGCCGTGACGTCACTCATAGTTGACGTGAGGTTACTTACAGGCGCAGCGGCGCCTCGCTAGCGTCCCGCGTACGACGCCTCCGTACGCGAGTGCGTACCGCAGTGCTCCCGTACGCGAGGCGGGCCATGCACGACCGCCCACCCGTCTCCCGCCACCGCCCCTCCAAGGAAGGGCCTTCGGGCCCTTTCCTTCTCGACTGTGCACCGAGAGCGGAGCAACCGAATGGCACCCACCCTCACCCTCAAGTCCCACACCTCCTGGACCGACGCCTGGCAGCGCTGTCTCGCCGTGGCGCCGGAAGCCTTCCGGGACGACCGTGTCCTCAACCTCTGGGGCGCCGCCTGGCAGGCGGACGGCCGGGCGCTGCCCGCCACCAGCCCCGTCGACGGCAGCCCCATCGCGGGCCCGCCCCGCCTGGACCGCGCCACCGCCCAACAGGCCGTACGCGCCTCCCTCGACCACCACCGCGCCTGGCGGCATGTACCCCTCGACGAACGCCGGGCCCGCGTCGCGGCCACCCTCGACGCGCTCACCCAGCACCGCGAACTGCTCGCCCTCCTCCTCGTCTGGGAGATCGGCAAGCCCTGGCGGCTCGCGCAGGCCGACGTCGACCGGGCCATCGACGGTGTGCGCTGGTACGTCGACGGAATCGATCCCATGCTCGAGGACCGGGCCCCGCTGGAGGGGCCCGTGTCCAACGTCGCGAGCTGGAACTACCCGATGAGCGTGCTCGTTCACGCAATGCTGGTACAGGCATTGGCAGGCAACGCGGTCATCGCCAAGACCCCGACCGACGGCGGCGTCGCGTGTCTCACCCTGGCCTGCGCGCTCGCCGCACGCGAAGGGATTCCCGTCACCCTCGTCAGCGGCAGCGGAGGCGAGCTGTCGGAGGCGCTCGTGCGCGCGCCCGAGATCGGCTGCGTCTCCTTTGTCGGCGGCCGCGACACGGGCGCCGCGGTGGCCACGGCCGTCGCCGACCTCGGCAAGCGACACGTACTGGAACAGGAGGGCCTGAACACCTGGGGCATCTGGAACTACACGGACTGGGACGCACTGACGACCGTCATCCCGAAGCTCTTCGACTACGGGAAGCAGCGCTGCACGGCCTACCCGCGCTTCGTCGTCCAGCGCGAGTTGTTCGACGAGTTCCTCGGGGCGTACCTCCCGGCGGTCCGCACCCTCCGGGTCGGCCACCCGCTCGCGGTCGAGCAACCCGACGACCCGTATCCGCAGCTGGACTTCGGGCCGGTGATCAACGCGGCCAAGGCGAAGGACCTCCACGACCAGGTCGCCGAGGCCATCGACCGCGGCGCCGTCCCGCTGCACCGCGGCAAGCTGTCCGACGCCCGCTTCCTGCCCGGCCAGGACACGGCGGCGTACGTCCAGCCGGTCACCCTCCTGAACCCGCCCCCGTCCTCGCCCCTCCACCACGCGGAACCCTTCGGCCCGGTCGACACCATCGTCCTGGTCGATACCGAGGCCGAGCTGCTCGCTGCCATGAACGCGTCGAACGGCGCGCTCGTCGCGACCTTGTCGACTGATGACGAGACCACCTACAACCGTCTGGCCCCGCAGATCCGCGCCTTCAAGGTCGGCCGCAGCAAGCCCCGCTCGCGCGGCGACCGGGACGAGCTCTTCGGCGGCTTCGGCGCGTCCTGGCGCGGCGCCTTCGTGGGCGGCGAGCTGCTGGTGCGCGCGGTGACGCGAGGTCCGGCGGGGGAGCGGTTGCCGGGGAACTTCCCGGACTACCACCTCATGCCGTGACCGGGACGCGCTGACCGGGACGCGCTGGCCGGGACGTGCTGGCCGGGACGTGCTGGCCGGGACGTGCTGGCCGGGACGCGCTGAACCGGAACGCGCTCCCGGCCTCCCGGCCCTCGGCATCTGCCTCCGAGTGCCGGCAGTGACCGGATGCGTACCCCTCGTACAGGGTGCGCATCCGGTCCCCACGACCACCCTCACAGCCCAGAAACGCAGGTGAAAGCCACCCCGAAAGCTTGGTATTGTTGTCCACGTCGCCCCGGGGAACACCCCCGTCAAGGCGGCAGACACCTAGTCCGGGTGGCGGAATGGCAGACGCGCTAGCTTGAGGTGCTAGTGCCCTTTATCGGGCGTGGGGGTTCAAGTCCCCCCTCGGACACAACCTTTGCGCACACGGATGGTGCTGGCCGGGTTTCGGCCAGCACCATCCGTGTTTCGTGGTCGTAGGTCAGGCGCAGGCCGAGTCGGCGATAGAACTCGGCCTTGTTCGCGGGGTCGGCCTGGCGGAGGAGCGCCAGCAGGCCGCCGAAACCCTCCACGATGCCGCGGATCTCCTCGCGGCTGACGGTGCGGGCGGCCTTCCCGCCATTGCGAGCGCTGTTGTCCAAGGTGGACTGAGCGGCCGCGCGCTGTGTCTGCACCTCACGGATCCAGCCCGCGATTGTGGGTTGGTTTGTCGGAGTAGATCCATGCACCCTTCTTGTTCCAGGTTTGCTGGGTCCGATGCCCGAGCGCGACGTCGTCGACGTCGATCAGTAGCTCTTCCTTACGCTGCCGGTTCCAGACCTGGTAGCCGGTGTAGCGCGGGTTCTGCAGGATCGCCCGGGCCGCACTCTTCGACCAGGCGACTCCGCACCGGTGCCGGTTGCGTTGCGGATCATGGGCTGAAGGGCAGGGGATGCCGTCGTTCGTCAGACGCTGTGCGATGGCGAAGATGCCGAAGCCGGCCAGGTATTCCGCGAAGATGCGTCGCACGACCCAGGCGGTTACCCCGTCGGGCACGAGACGGTGCAGTCGCTTGCCGTCGGCCGCCTTCGCCGGATCGGGGTGAAGCCCGGCGTCGACGAGGCGGTAGCCATAGAGCGGGCGGCCGCCGAGGAAGCGGCCCTCGACCCGGGCTTGAGCCGCCATCGCGGTACGGACGCGGATCTTGATGCGGGTGCGTTCGCCCTTGCTCACCCCGCCGAACACCGACATCACCAGGTCGTGGGCCTCGGAGTCGGGGTCGATGGGGCCGCCGACCTCCGGCACCCACAGGCGTACGCCGTAATGGGTGAAGACGAGGAAGGTGAGACCGTATTGGTTGCCGTAGAAGGCCCGCTGCGGTTCGCCGATCACCACCGCGTCGAAACCCCGGTCCGGATCCTTGAGAGCCTCCAGGAGTTGGGAGGCCCGCGGTCGGCGTTTCCACGGGATGGAGCGGGACTGCCCGATGTCGAAGTACTCGGCCACGATCTGACCGTGCGATTCGATCAGGACCCGCGCGCGTGAGCTGCCAGTTTCGGGAGGTCTCGGGATCTTGTTGGTCCTCGGTCGAGCACCGGCCGGCGAAGGCGAATGAGATCACTGATCCGGCTTCCTTTCGTGCCTCGAATCTTCTGCAGTGGACAGCCCGCCGGGCGGCATCCGGGCTTCGGTGTCAGCAGGACGATGCGCGGCATCACAGATCAGACGCAGCAGCGCGGCTGCCGCGAGCGGCGTGAGGACCGGTGGTTCATCCGGGACCTCAACGGTCACGTCGGCGTCGTCGCTGCGGCTCACGACGACCTGCGCGTGCTGCGTTGCCCGCCGTGGGCTCGCAAGCATGCGGTCGCTGCGTGAACGGGCTGGTCATGCGGCCCGGGGGCTGGCGCCGGGGCTGCGATATTAGTGCCAGAAGGGCTGCAGTCAAGTGCAGTTGACGACTCGGTATCTGGGCGGCAGTAGCCCGCTGTGATCAGTTCCCAGCGCGTTCGTGTCACCGCCCGTGCCTGCGCATGCCAGCTTCGATTGGGCCTGTCCCACCCCGCGTGCGGCGCCACGACTCCCACCGGCCGGAAACCGGCGGCGCGCAGGCTCGCACCGGATTCGCCTTCTTCGGTGTAGGTGACAAGGCGGTGGTAGCCCAGCGCACGGGCGGCCCGCCATGCCGCCCCGTACAGCTTGGAGTTCGCATTGGGGGTGCCATCGGTGCACGAGCGCGTCACCTCGAGCGTTGCACGGTCGTCCAGGTGCCGAGTGACGGGCCGGCCCACCACAGCCACACCCACAAGCACTCCATCCGCGGCAACACCGAGGGCGAACTTCATTCCCTGGGGCGGACGATGGTGGCGGTGATGCTCCGTGATGAACCTGCTGGCCTCGCGTAAGGAGGTCGGCACGATCGTGAGGATTATGAAGCCCACGACCTCACGGTGGTCGCCGACGGAGCCATTCGGGAAGATCGCATGCCTTCTCCTTCGTGATGCACGAGCCATGGGACTGCTCGTGGTCACCGGAGAAGGCGCATTCTCGTGCTGGGTTTGGACACTGGCGTCTTGGAACCATGTCCGATTTCCAACCGGTTCCAGTTCCAGCCGCTGGGGCGCCTCACCTGCGCACAACGAAGGAATAACGACCGCAGGTTCGAGTCCCCGGCGGGGCCACATGCAGAGGGTTGCAGGGCTGACCAGCGGTTTCTTGTTGGGCGGCTGGTGGTGGAGGGGCGGTTTCGTCCTGCGGCGTGGGATGGGTCGGTGTGATGGGCGACTCGGACGTGGGGTCTGTCCCGGGCGAAGGTCCGCGCCGGACGGTGAGGGGCGAGTCGCCTGATTTTGATGCGTGGCTGCGGTGTGGCTGTGCGTTGGTGGTCGCGGGGGTTGCGGCGTATGCCTCGTACGTTCATCAGCGGGATTTCGCCCTGCAGGGTGGCGCGGATGAGGTGAGCGCGTCGTTGTGGCCGCTGTCGGTGGACGGTTTGTTGCTGTTGGCGACGGTCGGCTTGCTGAAGCCGTCCGGGCGTGGTGGCCGTCGGGCACGATACGTCGTGTGGCTGGCTTTTCTGCTGGGGATCGTGGTGTCCCTGGCGGCGAATATCGCGGCCGCGCCGTCGCTGGCCTGGAAGCCGGTGCTGGTCGCCGGGTGGCCACCGGTCGCGTTGCTGTTGTCGGTGGAGCTGCTGGCGCACCGGCCGGCGGGCCGGGCGAAGGTGGAAATCGGCGATGAGGAGCACAGCGAGAATGATCCCGACCGTGACCGGGCCCACGTTGATCCGCTTCTGGAGCGTGCCCGGCGGATGGATGCTCGGCATTGGGAACTGCATCAGCGCCCGGTCTCGGCCGAGTCGTTGCGTAAAGAACTGCGGATCGGTGCTGACCGGTCGAGACAGTTGGTCGCCCTGGTGCGGGCGAGCCGTAACGGCAGCGTTCGAGGTTGAGTACCCTGCTCCACAGCGTTGCCCGGCTCCTACGAGTCGCTGCGCTGCCTCACCTTCGGCCCCGCAGTCCTGCACCTGTACCTGTAGGTGCAGACGCCAGGAATCTCGCCGAACCGATCTCGCGGACACCAGTGGCGTTCTTCTTCGATACGTCAGGTTCGTGGATGTGTCTCGTACATCCGCACCGCCACCACCAGGCCGGAGGCGGCGGTGAGGGCGGCGATGGCCCAGATGGCGGTGGTGAGGCTGTAGGCGTCGGCGAGGGCTCCGGCCAGCAGGGCGCCGACGGCGAAGCCGCCGTCACGCCAGAGGCGGTAGACGCCGACAGCGCGCGCCCGCCAGGCGGGGTGGGCGACGTCGCCGACGACGGCGAGCAGGGTCGGGTAGACCAGCGCGGTGCCGACGCCGAGGAGGATCTGGGCGGTGGCCCAGACGCCGAAGGTGGTACCGGCGGCGACGAGGGCGATGGCGGCGGCCTGCAGCAGCATTCCGGCGGTGATCAGGTGTTTGCGTCCGATGCGGTCGGACCACCAGCCGGTGAGCATCTGGCCCGCGCCCCAGACGGCTGGGTAGAGGGCGGCGAGGATGCCGATCTGGGCGATGGACAGGCCGTGGGCGGCGAAGAGGAGGGGGAAGATGCCCCAGGCGAGGGCGTCGTTGAGGTTGTTGACCATGCCGGCCTGGCTGGCGGCGGACAGCGCCTTGTCGCGGAGGCTGGTGAGGCGGGCGATCTGGGCGGTGGTCAGTTCCGCGTCGTGCTCGTTGCCCGCGATGGTGACGTGGCGGGCTGCCTCGTAGCGGGCGTGGTCGCGGGTCTCGCGGACCGCGAGGGTGGACAGGCCCAGGGCCAGGACGACGTAGGCGGCGCCGAGCAGGAACGGCTCGGGTCGCAGTCCGGCGTGTTCGGCGATGGCGCCGGTGGCCATGGCGGTGGCGGCGACGGCGACGTATCCGGCGGCCTCGTTGAAGCCCATGGCCAGGCCGCGGCGCTCTGGGCCGGCCAGGTCGATTTTCATGATGACGGTGGTGGACCAGGTCAGGCCCTGGTTCATGCCGAGCAGGATGTTGGCGGCGATGATCCAGCCCCACGAGGGGCCCCAGGCGAGCATGGCGGGCACGGGCAGGGCGATGAGCCAGCCGGCGATCAGGACCGGTTTGCGGCCGTAGCGGTCGGACCAGGTGCCGGCGAAGAAGTTGGTGACGGCCTTGGTGGCGCCGAAGGCCAGGATGTAGGTCATGGCCGCGGTGTATGCGGACAGGTGGAAGACGTCGTCGGCCAGCAATGGCAGGACGGTGCGTTCCTGCCCGAGCATGCCGCCGACCAGGGCGTTGACCACGACGAGGAGGCTGAACTGGGCGAGGTTGGCCCGTAGTCCGAGGCGTATTGCGGGGCGGGTCTCGCCGGGGGTGTGGGTGGTCACGCGGTCTCCTCCAGGGGGCGGCCGGTGGCCTTGGACCAGTCGGTCGGTCCGCCGTCGAGGACGGCGAGCTGCTTGTGGCCGGTGCGCTGCAGGAGGCTGGCTGCGGTCATGGCGCGTTCACCGTGGCCGCAGGCCACGACGGGGCGCCGAGGTGCCTCGGCGCTGTGTTCGGTGAGGTCGCCGAGTTCGATGTGGATCGCGCCGGGGATGTGTCCGGCGATGTGTTCGGCCTGCTGGCGGATGTCGAGGACGGGGCGTTCGGCGATCCGGTCGGCCGTGAGCAGCTCGATGCGTTCCTGCTCTCCGCCGCCAGTGGTCCAGGCGTCCATGCCGCCGTCGAGGTGTCCTGCCAGTCGCTCGTAGCCGATCTTCAGGGCCTGCCAGGTGAGTTCGGCGAGGTCTTGATCGGGGTTGGTGACGAACACGAGTGGGGTGTCGTCGGGCAGCAGCCAGCCCAGCCAGGTGGCGAACTGGTCCCGCAGTGGGATGGAGACGGCGTCGGGGATGTGCCCTGCGGCGAAGTCCGCCACGGGGCGTACGTCGATGATCTGGGCGCCTTCGCCGATCAAGTGGCGCATCTGGTCCGGGGAGAGTGCCGGGAGACTGGGGGCGGAGCGGAGGACGGCGGGACCGTGCCGGTTCGCCTCGCTCAGGCGGTCGAAGTACGCGGGGTAGGAGCCGAGACTGTCGAGTAGCTGCCGTACGAAGGTGTCCTCGTCCGGTGCGGCGAGCAGGGGGTTGGCCCGCTTCTGCGCGGCGATGGTGGTGGTGCGTTCGGCACCCGGCGGTGCGGAGCAGAAGGACCCGGCGCCGTGTGTCGGCCACACGGCTGTCGCGTCCGGCAGTTCGGCCAGGCGGCGCAGCGAGCGGTACTGGGCGCGGGCCAGCTCCTCCGCGCGGTCGGCGCCGAGCAGGTCCGTGCGGGCGGCCGAGCCGACGATCAGGGAACCGCCGGTGAAGACTCCGAGCTCGCGGGCGCCGTCCAGGAGCAGGAAGGACAGGTGCTCGTCGGTGTGGCCGGGGGTGGCCAGCGCGCGCAAGGTAAGGCCGCCGAGGTCCATCTCGTCGCCGTCGGCCAGCGCGGTGTGCGGGAAGGCTCGGTTGCCGGCGGCGGAGGCGAGTACGGCGGCGCCGTCGTCGGCGGCCAGCTGCACCGCACCGGACAGGAAGTCGGCGTGCAGGTGGGTGTCGGCGGCGAAGGCCACCGTGAGGCTGCGTCGGTCGGAGGCTGCACGCAGTGCCCGCAGATCGCGACTCGCATCGACGGCCAGGGCCCGTCCGCCGCCGAGGTCGACGAGGTAGGCGCTGTTGCCCAGACCCTCATCGACCAGCGGTACCAAGTGATCGTCGGTGAAGCCCATCGGGTCCTCCAGGGTGTCCCATCAGGTGCGGGTCGCCTCAACGCCCACCCTTAGCTACAATATTCCATGGAATGATGGAGGATGCCATGGGAGACCCCCAGCGCAAAGCCGCGCTGTACGACGCTTTCGCCCGCACCGGCAAGGCACTGAGCAGTGGAAAGCGCCTGGAACTGCTCGATCTGCTGGCACAGGGCGAGCGCACCGTCGACGCGCTCGCCAAGGCCGCGGGGCTGAACCTGACCACCGCCTCGGCGCATCTGCAGACCCTGAAGCAGGCCGGCCTCGTGGCCACCCGCCGCGAGGGCGTGCGCATCCACTACCGGCTGGCCGGCGACGACGTCGCCGCCCTCTACGCCCTGCTGCGCCAGGTCGCCCAGACACACCAGGCCGCCGTCGAACCAGCCCGCACCGCCTACCTCGGCACGGACGAAGCAGAGGAGGTCAACCGCGAGGACCTCCTGGCGCGCGCCCAGGCGGGCGGGGTCGTCGTCCTCGACGTCCGCCCGGCCGAGGAGTACGCCGCCGGACACATCCCCGGCGCGATCTCCATCCCCGTCGACGAACTCACTGACCGCATCGCCGAGTTGCCGGACGATGCCGAAGTGGTCGCCTACTGCCGGGGCGCCTACTGCGTCCTGGCCTACGACGCCGTACGCCTGCTGCACGCCCGCGGCCGCAAGGCGGTCCGGCTGACCGACGGGATGCTGGAGTGGCGCCTCGCTGAGCTGCCCGTGGACAGCGGGGTCGCCGCGTGATCCCCGCGATCGAGGGCAGCCCCGTCTACCTGGACTACAACTCCACCACCCCGGTCGACCCAAGGGTCACCGAGGCGATGCGCCCGTACTTGACCGACTGGTTCGGCAACCCCTCCAGCAGCCACGCCTACGGCGCCGAGCCCCAGCGGGCCCTTGCCCTCGCCCGCGGCCAGGTCGCCGCACTCATCGGCGCGGACGCCTCAGAGATCGTCTTCACCGGCTCCGGCTCCGAGGCCGACAACCTCGCCCTGCGCGGCGCCGTACTCGCCGCTAAGACCGACCGCCCGCACGTGATCACCCAGGTCACCGAGCACCCCGGCATTCTGGAAACCTGCCACGCCCTCGAACGGCACCATGGCACTGCGGTGACGTACCTGCCCGTCGACGGCGACGGTCTCGTCGACCCGGCGGTACTGGCCTCCGCACTCACCGAGCGCACCGTCCTGGTCTCCGTCATGGCCGCCAACAATGAGACCGGCGCCCTCCAGCCCATCGCCGAACTGGCCCGCATCACCCACGCCCACGGCGCGCTCTTCCACTGCGACGCCGCCCAGGCCGCCGGAAAGATCCCCATGGACGTACGGGACCTGGGCGTCGACCTCATGACGATCGTCGGCCACAAGATGTACGCCCCGAAGGGCATCGCCGCCCTGTACATCCGCGCAGATGTCGCCCTCGAACCGCTGATCTACGGCGGCGGCCAGGAACGCGGCCTGCGCTCCGGCACCGAGAGCGTCGCCCTCACCGCTGGCCTGGGCGCCGCCGCCCAACTCGCCGCCAAGGAGCTGACCGACGGCGGCGCACAGCGCATCGCCGCACTGCGCGACCGCCTCCACACCGGCCTCACCGCCCGACTCCCCGGCCGCATCCACCTGAACGGCCCCGCAGAACCGCGCCTGCCCAACACGCTCAACATCAGCATCGACGGCATCCGCGGTCACGAACTCCTCGACGCCGTACCTGAGATCGCCGCCTCCACCGGCTCGGCCTGCCACAGCGGCGACCACCGGCCCTCCCCGGTACTGAGCGCCATGGGCCTGCCCGACACCCGCAGCCTCGCCGCGCTCCGCCTCTCGCTGGGCCGCTGGACCACCGCCGACGACATCGAGCGGACCATCGAGCTGATCACCGCCGTTTCTACTACCGCGCCACGAGAGCATCCTCAACGTGTTCAGCGAGCAGGGAAATGATGGCCGCGGAGACGGCTGGAGAAGGGCAAGCAGGGCGCGCTGCCCCGCCGTCTGTAGCGCGTCACCCAGAGACCGGCGCCATGACGGCGGCCGTTCCGGCGGCGGACATCACCGTCGATGGCACCGGCCTGCTGTGCGTAACCCTGCTGCTGAAGCTGCGCGCCCGCATCGCCGAGGCCGAGCCGGACACGGTCGTGCACGTCATCGCCACCGACCCGGCCGCCCCGCTCGACCTGCCCGCCTGGTGCCACATGACCGGCCACACCTACCTCGGCCCCGCCCCTGGCCCCGACCGGCCGGTGTACGCGCTGCGGCTCAACGCCCGCGCCCGCCCCACTCGTGCCGACGCACCGTGGCACCCGGCCGCGGCCGGGCCCTGAGACTGCGGCTTTGGCGCGCAAGGTTCAGATGTCGGCCGGGCGTGCGGCCTCGATGACGCCGTGGATGGCCTCGCTGATCCTGGATGCCGCGGCATCGGGGTCGGGCTGTCCGGCGTCCAGCCAGCCGATGACCGCCTCGATGGTGAAGACGGGAATCACCCGCGCCGCCCAGTCCAGCCAGGGTCCGGCGGGCAGGAGTGCGGCGAGGTTGTGCTGGGCGATCTCGGTTGAAGCCGTGGTGAGCGTGTCGATGAGGTCGCGGAACTCCGGCTCCCGGGCGGCGTGATGGAACAGCAGCCGGAAGGCGTCGGGGTCGGCCGCCGCGGCACGGACCAGGGCGGGGACCGAGTCCTCGTCGAAGTTGTCGCTGCCCACGTTTTCTGCCAGACGGACGCAGGCTCGGTCCAGGACCGCCCGGTACATGTCGGCTTTCGACTCGAAGTGCCGGTAGAGCATCACCCGAGTGATGCCAGCCTCGGCGGCGACGTCATCAAGGCCGGTGCCCACGAAGCCGGCGCGCGCAAACGCCCGGGTGGCGGCATCCAAGATCTGCTCGCGCCGTTCGGCCCGCCGCATCCGCTTCACCGGCTCGACGCCCGCGGAGCCCGCTTGCTCTGCCACCCGATGACCCTCCTCTTGTTTACTCACGAGTGTACAAGTACGTTTGTTTACGTCAGAGTATACAAACGAGCTCTCAGGAGCTGCCGTGACTCCCCAGCTGCCCTTCGAACAGACCGGCCCCCTGCAGATCCCTCCGCTGCTGCGCGAGTTGCAGGCCCAGGGAGCCGTCCACAAGATCCGCACCCGCGTCGGCGACGACGCCTGGCTGGTCACCGGATACGACGAGGTGCGCCGGCTCCTGGACGACGCCCGCCTCGGCCGCTCCCACCCCTGCCCGGAAGCCGCCGCCCGCTCCAACGAGTCGGCCCTCTTCGGCGGACCGCTGGGCAACTATGCGACCGAGAATGCCGACCACGTCCGCATGCGCTCCCTGCTCCAGCCGCACTTCACGCCAGGGCGCATGCGCGCCTTCCGCCCTCGCCTGGAAGCTCTGACCGCAGGACTACTCGACCAACTCGCCCACCAGGGCCAGCCGGCCGACCTCGTCACAGCCCTCGCGCTGCCGCTGCCGATCCTGGCCATCTGCGAGCTGCTCGGCGTGCCGTACGAAGACCGCGCCCGGTTCCGCACCTGGACGCAGGCCGCCGCCGACGTGCTCGACCGTCCGCGATCCGAACAGGGACTGGGTGAACTGTTCCAGTACGGGATGGAGTTGGTAGCGCGCAAGCGCTGCGATCCAGGTGACGACGTGATCTCACGTCTCTGCGCGACCGACGGGGTCGGCGACGACGAGATCGCCATGCTCGCGATGGCCCTGCTGTTCGCCGGCTATGAGACCACCGTCGTCCAGATCGGCCTCGGCGCACTGCTGCTGCTCTCCAACCCGGACCAGTGGCAGACCATGGCGAAGGCCCCCGACCGGGTCCCGGGAGCGGTCGAAGAGATCCTGCGAGCTCCCGGCAAAGGCGGCGGAGGCATACCCCGCTACGCCCGCACCGACTTCGACATCGGCGGCGTCACCATCCAAGCCGGGGATCGTGATGCTGGACAACGGCGCCGCCAACCACGACCCCGCGGCCTTTCCCGACCCCGACCGCTTCGACATCACACGCCGCGCCGCCTCCCACCTCACGTTCGGACACGGCGCGCGCTACTGCCTCGGCGCACCCCTGGCCCGCATCGAGCTGCAGGTCGCCCTCGCGCAGCTCGTCCGGCGCTTCCCCACGATGCGGCTCGCCATACCGGTCGAGGAACTGACCGTCCGCAGCGAGGTGCTAACGGGCGGCCTCGTCAACCTCCCCGTGGCCTGGTGATCGACATGAACCGCCCTCTCTTCTCCCGGCTCTACCCCCGCATGAGCAAAGCCATGGAACAAGCAGGCATGACCGAACACCGCCGCACCCTTCTCGCCGGACTCACCGGCGAGGTCATCGAGATCGGTGCGGGGGACGGCGCGAACTTCACCCACTACCCGCCCACCGTCACCCACGTACTGGCCGTTGAACCCGAACCGCACCTGAGGCGACTCGCCCAATCCGCCGCGCAGCCGGCGCCCGTTCCGGTCCAGGTCGTCGCCGGCAGTGCCGAGGGTCTGCCCGTGCCCGGTGAGAGCTTTGACGCCGCAGTGTTCTCTTTCGTGCTGTGCACGGTCCCCGATCCCGACGCGGCACTCGATGAAGCCCTGCGCGCACTGAGACCCGGCGGACGACTCCGCTTCCTGGAACACGTCCGCGCCGATACCTCTGGCCTCACCCGGGTTCAGCGCCTGCTGGACGCCACCGTCTGGCCGCTCCTCGTCGGCGGCTGTCACACCGGCCGCGACACACAAGAAGCCATCACACGCGCGGGATTCACCATCGAACACCTCGACCGCTTCCTCTTCCCTAAAGCACGGACTCCCGTCTCCTTCCACATGTCCGGAACGGCGTCCCGGGGCTCGAAGTCGAGGTAGGCGGCTGAACCGAGTTCGTCGTCCTGACCCTCGGCACAAGGCTGCTGAGCGTGGCTTTGGGACCTGCTGACCCGGGAAGGCGACCGGTGAGTTCCGCGCTTGCGACACACGTCGATCAACAGCCTGGCTGTGAAAGCAACACAGCCGACGAGGGACACGGAGGAGCTTGGGCGGCCAGCACGCCGATGCCCTCAGGGAGGTAGCGGTAGCCGGTGGCCTGCGAGATCCCGGCGTCCCGGGCCAGGCAGTGCACGCAGCCGTGTTCTCGGAACCAGCGCAGCACCAGTACGGCCTGGCGGAACGGGCCCAGGACGCGAGAGCCCTTCGGGGTGCCGATCCCGCGCCGGTGGGCGGCCAGCAGCCGGGCGAGGAACTCCACGATGTGGCGTGGGACGTCGAGCGCGGCAGCATAGGTGACCAACGTGAAGCCTCTGGTTGGAGCGGACATGATCTTGGCGGACCAGTCCTACCAGGGGCTTCACGCCTGCCCGGCCCCGTGGGCCACCCGGAGATCATTTCGCTGGGGAAGCCTCAGTGGGTAAGAGCCGCGCTGGCTCAGCCCCAGGTCTTGCCGGCCGGTTCTTTGACCGTGCGGTTGATCCGGTTGAAGAAGTGGGTCAGCGCAATCTCCAGGTTGATCGCGCCGATCTGCTCCTCGGTGAAGTGGGCGTTGACCTCTTCCCAGATCTCGTCGGTGACGCCCGGCGCACCGTCCTGCAGCCGGGTGGCGGCCTCGGTCAGCGCCAGTGCCGCGCGCTCCGCGTCGGTGTAGAACGGCGCCTCGCGCCACGCTGCGACGTTGTGCAGCCGCTCGTCGGTGTCACCGGCTTTCTTCCCTCCGGCGACACTGGCGTAGACGCACGCCGAGCAGCTGTTGATCTGGCTGGCGCGCAGGTGGACCAGCGCGAGCAGCTTCGGGTCGACGCCCCCGGCGGCGATCGCCTTCTGGAGGTGCTGGATCGCGGTCCACACATCGGGGTTGGTCGTGTTCTTGTTCTTGAGCCGGTTTTCCATGTGGGAGTGCTCTCCTTCATCGGGTTACGTTGCGGCGCCTGTGCGCGTCATCCCTATGACGGAGCAGTTTCCACGGAGGTAACAACATGGCCGACGCCCATCCCGCGGACCCGATCACCGATGCCTTCGAGTCCCACCGTGACCGGCTCCGCGCCGTCGCCTACCGCGTGCTCGGATCACATGCCGATGCGGAAGACGTGGTCCAAGAGGCGTGGCTGCGTCTCTCCCGCCAGGACACCGACACCATCGACAACCTCGGCGGCTGGCTGACCACCGTGGTCGGCCGCATCAGCCTCGATGTCCTGCGGTCGGGCCGGACGCGCCCGGAAGTCTCTTACGGCGACCAGCTGCCCGAATTCACCGTGACGCTCGACGACGTTCCCGCTCCGGAAGACCTCGTGGCAATCGGGGACTCCGTCGGCCTCGCGCTCCTCACGGTCCTCGACTTGCTGCGCCCTGACGAACGTCTGGCGTTCGTGCTGCACGACGTGTTCGCCGTGCCCTTCGCGGAGATCGGCACCATTCTCGGCAAATCCGCCGACGCGACCAAAATGCTCGCCAGCCGCGCCCGCAGGAAGGTACAGGCCGCGCAGCAGCCCGCAAGCGCCGGACGACAACAACGCGAGGTGGTCCAAGCCTTCCTGGGCGCAGCACGCGAGGGCCGGTTCGAGCAGTTGCTGCAGGTTCTCCACCCCGAAGTGAAGTTCACCGTCCACACCCCGAACGGCACGTTCGTCACGCTCGGGGCCACCGAAGTCGCCACCCGCGCGCGATTGGCCGGCAGTGGGGCACGAGGACATGCGGCGACCGTCAACGGCCGCCCCGGCGTCATCTCCTGGAGCGAGGACGGAACCCCGCTTTCCCTCCTGGCCTTCACTGTCGCCGACGGCCACATCACCGAGATCACCGCCGTGGTCGACCCGGCCGAACTCGCGCTCATGGACCTGCCGGACCCGGTGTGACTGCCTACCGGCGAAGGCCGCGGATACTCGAAGTGGTCCACGCCGGATCCCGCAGAGACGTTGAACTTAGCCTCTGAGAAAACCTCACTCATTGCTTAGAGGCGCTCTCTTTGATTCCCCATCCCGCCGCGTGCTGACGGCTCCCGCTGATCGGGTTGCCTGGGGTGGTGAACCTTTCTGGTCCTGATGCCGACTGGCTTGGTGACGGGCGGCACGGGACATGGAGGTGCGGTGGCCGGGAACGAGCGCAGCGAGTTGCTGGTGGCGCGCTTTCAGCTCGGGGAGCGGCAGGCGTTCACCGAGCTGGTGAACGCCTGGCATGCCCCGCTGTGGCGCTACCTGCGCGGCATGGCCGCTACTTTCTGGCCTCGCTACTTCACTCTCGCCTGACGGACAGCGACAGAAGAGTCCATCAACAACCAGCGCATCGAAGGACTCCCGCACGAGTACGAGTAACGCGATTTCCAGGACCACCGTGCGGTCCAGGCCGCTGACGCGGCCGACGTGGTGCAGCAGGAGCAGCCGTTTCCCGAACAGGGACCCCAGCCCCGCGTGGAAGAACAGGATCGGCAGCCGCGCGGCCAAGCGCCGTCATCCGGTGGGGAGTTGGGGGCGGCGGGGTGCGGTGTCTCGGTGCGTCATGGTCGCCTTCCGCGGGTCGGAAATGTCGGCTCTCGGCCTCGATTGGGTAAAGGACCGGGGTTGAGAGCCGCCTCGCGCGAGCCACCTTTGCATAGTCTAAAGGTGGGGGAGGGGCGCCTGCAGGGACGAGGGGCGGCTCTCGAGCGCTGCGACACCGCTGGAGTGCGTCATGACCGACAAGAAGCCGCCATCGAGCTGGACCGTGCTGTCCTGGATGCCGGTGGTGGTGATGGCGGTGGTCGCGGTGATGGACGTCGTGGCCGGGCCTGGGGTCGGGTTCCTCCCGCTGGTGTCACTCGGGCCCGCCTTCTCCGGGTTGGTCGGGGGGTGGCGTCGTACGGCGGTGTTCGGGCTGGTCGCGCTGGTGCTGTGTGGGGCACTCGGTGTGTACGACGGGCTGTTCGAGGAGCGTCGGGGGTTCACCGCGCTGGCCTCGGTGGCCGGCGTGACCGGTGTCGGCATCGCGGCGGCCGTGATGCGTTCGCGCCGGGAGGCGGAACTGGCCAGCGTGCGGTCGATCGCGGAGGTCGCCCAGCGGGTGCTGTTGCGGCCGGTACCGTTGACCGCGGGGCCGTTGCAGGCGGCGGTGTCGTACACCTCGGCGGTCGCGGAGGCGCGCATCGGCGGTGATCTGTACGAGGTGGTGGCCTCGCCGCACGGCATCCGGGTGATCGTGGGCGATGTGCAGGGCAAGGGGCTGGCCGCGGTGGAGACGGCCGCCGTCGTCCTCGGCGCCTTCCGGGAGGCGGCCCATGACGAGCCGGACCTGGTGGGCCTCGGCGAGCGCCTGGAACGGAGCGTGGCCCGGGAATTGGAGGGGGAGAAGTTCGTCACCGCGATCCTCTCCGAGATCGGCACTCGACATGAGGCCGTCTTCCTCAACTACGGCCATCCGGCCCCGATGGTCGTACGCCACGACGGTGCCGTCGACTTCCCCCAGCCGCCCGCCTACGCCCTTCCGCTGGGGCTGGGCGCGCACGGGAGCGAGGGCCCCAAGCCCTATCGG
The DNA here is from genome assembly GCF_008905045.1 of Streptomyces albicerus. GTDB lineage: Bacteria > Actinomycetota > Actinomycetes > Streptomycetales > Streptomycetaceae > Streptomyces > Streptomyces albicerus. Next base: position 10,827 of record NZ_VWMY01000018.1, on the reverse strand, counting down.
GTGGACTTCGCCCCCGGCGAGCAACTCCTGCTGTACACCGACGGCGTCACCGAGGCCCGGAATGAGAACGGCCACTTCTACCCGCTCGACGAGCGGGCGCACCTGCTGAAGGACCCCGACGCACACCGGGCCTTGGAGGCCCTGCGTTCGGACCTGGCCCAGCATGCCGGCGGGCCGCCCCACGACGACGCCGCGATGCTCCTGCTCCGCTACCACGGTCACGGGGAAGGAAAATCTGTTCCCATCACGTGAGTGAGCAGGGACTTCGACGCGGTACAAAGGACGTATGCCGGAGCGTGAGACCCCCGCGGGGGCGATGGACGATGTTGACGTGGTGACCCGGGCGGTGCTGACCGCGTCGCGACTGCTGGTGGCGGTCTCCGCCCGCTCCCTCGCCGAGGTCGAGGAACGTGTGACGCTTCCGCAGTTCAGAATGCTGGTGGTGCTGTCCACACGCGGAGCCACCAAGCTGGTCGCGCTCGCCGACCTGCTCCAGGTGGCGCCCTCCACCGCGATGCGGATGGTGGACCGGCTGATCACGGCCGGGCTGGCCGACCGGCACCTCAACCCCGACAACCGCCGTGAGACCCTCCTGCAGCTCACTGAGGAAGGGCGGCGCACGGTCGAGGACGTCACCGCCCGACGGCGCAGCGAGATCGCCGCGATCGTCGAACGGCTCACACCGGTGCAGCGCCTGGCACTCATGGAGGCCCTCGCCGCCTTCAACGAAGCCGGGAGAGAGCCCCCGGCTCCGGCGTTCGACGACGCGGAGCCGCACCCGCTGGGTTGGGCAGTGGACGTCCCGGTGGCCCGCGACTCCTGACCCACCTGGCGTCATCGTCGGATACGGGGTGCTACTCCCCGCCCCTGCCTTTTGCATAAGGCAAAGGAATCGTCCCGGCGAGGGCAGCGCGGTCCGGGCGTCTGACGCACCAGGATGGCCGACGCTGAAGAACGCCGAAAGGGCTGAAGAATACCGAAGAGGGGAGACGCACATGCGCCGACGACGTCGCCCCTGCACACGCGGGACCGCACCTGATGGCGCATCTGCGGAGCACAGTGTGGGGGCCCGCCGAGTTCGTCCGCCTGCCGCCATGGTGGCAGCAGCCGAAGCGCTCCTCGCCGGATGCGTGGGAGCGGCAGCGAATGTCGGGGTCACGGTCCCCGGTGCCCGGTATTCCCGGGCTGGCGGACGGCGAGGGGGCCTGGTGTGTGCAATGCGCTCGCCCTCCAGCTCTGCGTGGTACGTGCCGGCCTGCCGCTGATTGTCCGCCAGGTTCCACAGGCCCGGTGTGCGGCCCTTGCCAGTGGGTCCGTAGTCGGCGTTGGAGCCGGGGTAGAAGATCTTCCGCTTGCCGACCAGGAAGGAGGAGAGGTAGGTGGGGAAGTAGCGGGTCGGGGCGGGTGACCACGTCTGCGTCCGCGGATCGTGGATCTTGTTCTTGCCTGGGCCGACCTGGCCGATGTCGTCCAGACCGGAGACGGCCAGGACGCGGCGGTACTCGACGCCGGAGGGGGAGTGGAAGACGGTGCCCTTGGGGAAGGTGCGGGCGCGGTCCGGGTCCTCGTTCTTGACCAGCATGGCGCCCCCGGCGTGCTTCACGTCACCCTTGAGGACCTCGTAGCGAGCGGCGCCGCCGGCGATGAGTACCTTGCCGTCGGGGAGTTGGGCGTGGCCGCCGCAGAACAGGTCCGCCGGCGTGTTGATCTTCTTGAAGGTATCCGTGGCCGGGTCCCACAGCGTGCTCTTGAACACGCCGCCGTCGAGTTGAGCTGGTACTTCTCCGGCAGCGCGGCGAGCGTTGGCCGGGGACTGCTGTACGGGTGCACCCCAGCAATAACGGGCAGCCGACGGGCCTTACGTATTCCCGACCAGGACGGGGCGGCGACTGGTGCTGGGACAGAAACTCAGGGCGACTCCTCCGCCGCACGGCATACCGGACAGGTCAGCCGCCGGGCCGGTTGGTCATGTATCACCTTGCCGGGCTGGGCGGGCTCGCGCACTTGAACCGTCTCCGAGCGCACGTGTTCGGTGCAGACAGCGGCACCGCACAGCCAGCAGACGGCTACTGCTTCCTGGGCGCGCCCCGACTGGACGCATTCGTAGCAGTTCATGCCCGGACCTCTCCGCCGAGGGGCTGCCAGCGAGGGCCCCACTCGGTTGCTGTGGACCTCGGAGTGCCCCCGAAGCAACTCCGCAAACCTGGTTGTCGCACGCCTTCTGACGGTGTGATCGGGCGATCGTCTTCCCCTCGAGTTCACGCATGACCGGTGACGGTCGGGACAATGCATCCATCCTGCGCCGGACGACGTCTCCCGCGAGAACGCAGGCTGTATACGCGAGGGATGTCGCTTGTGCGGTCTGCCCAGTCCCTCCGTCCCTCCGTACGGGGCGCGGTGTAGCACGTGGGCGGTCAAGTGCAGTCACCGAACGCAGTGCCGATTCGACGCCGGAACCGCCACGCAGGGCAGGGACCTGAGAGCTGCTGTGGGGCGTTTGCTGGCCTGCTCCACCACGCAAGCGGCCCTCTGGCGGCCGGCATGCCGTTCTGTGCGTAACCGGCTTCACTCCTGGGCGCCGAGCGGAAACCGGCCGCCGGCTGGCTCCCCCGGCTTGCAATCATTGCATAGCGCAAAATAAGATCGCCAGTCTTTCGGGCTGCTTGCGGTGAACTACTCTCGACAAGCTCCTGAGTCGTGTCACCGCCGCAGGTCCGAGAAATCCGGACGTCGGCGTCGGGCCATGGAGCGGCGCGGGCGCAGGGGAAACGCCGCAGGACCGGGTCCCAGATGACAGGTCCCGGTGCGTGTCGATGGGGTGCCGGAGCGTTGAACCGGACGAGGAGGATGGCTCGGACCGTCGGCCGGAACGACGCCTCGCCGCCGTCTGCGGGAAGGCCCATGAACACGTACAGGCGGCAGGCGGTTCGCGGGTGCCGCCGGGCGTAAGGCGGTGACGGCGTGATGGCGGTTGTCGAACTGAATGACGGTCCTCGGCTGCGTACTGGGGGAGAGTCGCCCGCGCCGGCGATGGACGATTCGGGGCCATACCCCCTGGGCTGGGCTCTGGATGGCCCGGTGACGCGCGACGCCTGAGCGCGTGGGCCTGGCTCGCGTCGGACCGGGCGGCACTTCTGTACCCTCGTCGTGCTTTGCATAATGCAAGGGAACGGTGAAAGTGCGGCCGCTGCCCGATCCTGGCAATGCGGCCCGCGCGAGCATCTGCGGCCGGAGGTAGTGCGGATCATCCGTCGGTGACGCCAGGGTTCGAGGCCGTGAACGGGAATGGAACGACGCTGGAGGTGGAGGAGCGCATGCGCCATCGGCGTCGACCCCTGCCCACGTCCCAGCCGCCCTTGATGGCGCATCTGCGCACGACGGTCTGGGGGCCGGCTGAGTTCGTCGGCCTGCCGCCTTACCGGCTCGCCGGAAAGGGAGTTCTCGCCGGATGTCTGGCAGCGGCGGCGATCATCGGCAGCACCCTTGCCGGCGCCTGGTACGGGGTTCCCGAGCTGGCGGACGGCGAGGGCGGCCTGGTGTGCGCCGCGGCGCTCGCCCTCTATCTCTGCGTGGCGCGTGCCGGGCGGGCGTTGGTCGGCATCGTCACCCTGCTCGGTGTGTGCCTCGCGCTCCAGGCCCCCCAGGCGGCTGCCGGCATGGTGCTGGCGGAGCGGGGACGGGTGGAGTCCGCTGTCGTGACATCGGTCGAGGGCGGACCGGCAGCCGTCTCCGACCATGGCCGCTATCTCTGCTCGGTGATCGACCAGGACGGTGTACCGCTCAAGACGCGCATCTGGCGGGGGTGCGGGCGGGCCACCCGGCCGGGCGACACCCTCGCCGTCGTATCCGACTCGAAAGGGCGGGTGGCTCCGCGCGGCCAGGAGACAGGGGCCTCGGCGACGGGACCGCTTCGTGGCCTGGCCGCCTGGGCTGCCGCCCTGATGGCCGGGTGTGTGGTCGCGGTCGTACGCTCCTACCGGCTCTCCGGCACCGCATCCGGCTCTCCCGCCGCGTCGGCCTCGGGGTCTGGGGCGCCCGGTGACGTCGGCGCTGCTCTCCGGTGATCAGCCGACCGTCGGGGTGGGCGTCGGAGAGGCGGTGTTCACGTCCAGGCCCGGAGGTTCGGTGAGCACGACGACGGGCGAACCCGGCTGGGGTGCGGGCGGGGTGAGCTCGTCCTTGGGGAGTTTCGGCGGGGTGGTCTGCTGGAAGTTGACCTGGTCGTAGTTGACCAGGTCGGTCTTCTCCAGCACGGTGATGTGGTCGAGGACGGTGTCGTTGGCCAGGTCGGCCAGCTGGCGGACCAGCGTGTTCTTGGTCGTGGCGCGGATCTTGGCGATCGTCGGGAAGATCTGGCCGTGGGTCACGCGCATGATGTTGACCGCGGTGGAGTCGAACTCCTTGCCGGTTTTCGAGTCCACGGTGGCCACGAACTGCTGCTGTTGCGGACTGGCCTGGTTGGGCAGGGTGATGTTGAGTTCGGGGGCGATCTTGCGGCACATTTCGTCGAGGCCGGCGTGTCCGACGACCAGGTGTTCGCCGGCCTCCTTCATTTCCTTCGTCGTGCCGCGCTCCATCGACATCAGGCCGAGAGGGTGCTCCCACAGCCCGGCCGAACGGACCTTGACCACGAAGTCCCGGTCCGCCTCGGTGAGTGGCCCGTAGCGGGTGTTGGCGATGATGCGCTCCGAGTTGGTGGCCGTGTTCTCTATTCCGAGGATGGCGGGGTACGCGAGCGCGGCAAGGGTCAGACCCAGCGCACCGAACACGAAGATGTTTCCCACCTTGTTGCCGGGGATGGGCATGGGGCCTCCTGACGCGAGTGGCTTGTATGCCGGGAGGTATGGATGCGGCGGGCGAATCGATCATTGCTCAGGGTAAATTTTGCACTGTGCTCTGTTCTGTCGGTCACACAGCAAGACGGCGGGGGCGCGGGCAGGCGACGGAGACCACGACAGTTGGTGAGCACCACGTCGCCGCGGTGGTCTTGGTCGCAGCGATGCGGCCGGACTCGTACCCCGCACGGTCCGCGACGACCGAAGACCCGATCGTGCAATATCGCCGGGCGCGTACCGGGCGGGTCACGTCGTGGGGCGGATGTGCAGCCAGATCGCCTTCGACGGGACACCGACCTTGTCCGTGGCGATGGCCATGTACCAGCCGGGCGGAACCAGAGACCCGTCGTCGGGCACCCGGACCGTGAGTGACCCGCTGCCGCGTCCTGTGATGTCGAGGGCGACCGAGCGCTGGTCGAAGTCCGTGACGTGGGTGGCCGAGCCGGGGCGCATGAGCCTGACGCGCGTGATTCGCGCGGGGTCGGCGGTCCGGAGGCTGACTTCGGTGCCGTGCTCGACGTCAGTGCTGCCGCCGGGCGCCAGGCTGGGACGGTGGCCGCCTCGATGGAGGTAGGGCGGGGAGAAGACTTCGACACGCTGCTCGAAGTGGCCGGGGCGGGAGTCGGCCTTGTCGGCGAAGAGGGGGTCGGAGCCGAACACGGCGACGCGGCCATCGGGCAGCAGCAATGCCTCGGTGTGGTAGTTGCGGCCGACTGTGGGGTCGGCGGCGGGCGTGAAGGTGTTCTTGGCGGGGTCGTAGATCTGGGCCTTGAGGATGTCGCTGGCGCCCTTGCCGCGGTAGTCGTGGCTGCCGCCGGAGGTGAAGACGGTGTCGTCCGGCATGATCACGCTGTTCAAGTAGCGGGTGTTCTCGGGTAGACGAGGGCCCTTCGTGAAGGCGGGACGCGCGGCGTCGAGGTCGACGATCGCGGTGCGGGAGGTGGCTGCCCGCAACTCGCCGACGCCTCCGCCGCCGAGCACCATCACCTTCCCCTCCTGCGCAGGCGGCAGGAGCACGGAGGACGAGGTCTCCAGGATGTCGGGGTCCTTGAGGCCGCCGATGGCGGTGAAGGTGTTGTCCGCCAGGTTCCACAGTCCCGGTGTGCGGCCCTTGTCGGCGGGGCCGTAGCCGGCGTTGGAGCCGGAGTAGAAGATCTTCCGCTTGCCGGTGAGGAAGAAGGACGGATAGGTGGGGAAGTAGCGGGTCGGGGCCTTCGACCAGGTCCTGGTCCTCGGGTTGTAGATTTCGTTCTTGCCGGGGACGACCTGTCCGATGTCGTCCAGGCCGGAGACGGCCAGGACATGGCCGTCGGAGAGCGTGGTCAGCGTCGGGTACCAGCGTGCCTCGCTCATCGAGTCGACCTTGGTGTACTTCTCGGTGACCGGGTCGAACTCGTAGGCGTCCTTGATGCCTTGGAAGTCCTTCTTGTCGAGTCCGAGTTTGTTGGCGATGCCGTAGACGTTGTTTGCGTCCGTGCCCTCCAGGCCCCGGATGGCGTACTGCTCGGTGGTGTTGGTGATGCCGAGTCGGCCTTCCTCGACCGCCTCGACGAAGACGCGGGCCTCGCTTGCGATGACCTTGACGTTGCCGCCCCGGCCGGTCGGTGTCTTCTTCGCGGCGGGCACGTGCACGGGGAATTGGGAGCGGTACTCGACGCCGGAGGGGGAGTGGAAGACGGTGCCCTTGGGGAAGGTGCGGGCGCGGTCCGGGTCCTCGTTCTTGACCAGCATGGCGCCCCCGGCGTGCTTCACGTCGCCCTTGAGGACCTCGTAGCGAGCGGTGCCGCCGGCGATGAGTACCTTGCCGTCGGGGAGTTGGGCGTGGCCGCCGCAGAACAGGTCCGCCGGCGTGTCGATCTTCTTGAAGGTATCCATGGCCGGGTCCCACAGGGTGCTCTTGAAGACGCCGCCGTCGAACTGCTTGACGTTGTTCCCGGACCCCGCGATCAGCAGCACCTTGCCGGTGTGGAGCAGGATCGCGTGGATGGAGTTGAGCTGGTACTTCTCCGGGAGCGAGGCGAGCGCCCAGTGTCCGTACTTCGCCTTGTACTCGGGCTGGTTGATCTCCCAGCGGTGGTAGACGTGCTGCGCGAAGCCCGCCACGGCCGGGGCGTTGAGCGCGACGAGGGCGACGACGGCTGTGGCGCCGAGCAGGGTCTTGCGGGTGGTGAGGCGTGAGGGACGTTTGGCCATCGGGAGGAGCCTCCGCGGCGGGCAGGTCGGGCGTGGACGTACCGACGACTACCTCATGCGGTGGTGAGGGGCGGGGCGACACTCGTTTGCACAGTGCAAAATGCCCCGAACCGGCCAATGCAACCCGTGCTGCCCAGCCGCTGCCGCTCCGGTTCGCCGTCACACCGTTCAGTGTCCGAGGGATGCGTTCCTTGATCGAGGCCCGCACCCACGCCGCGTCCCGTCGGATACGGTCCGCCTGGGGCGGCGGGGAGTGAACGCCGGACCGAGAATGCTGCTGACGGTTACCGGTTCGGGAGCGCGAGCGACCTTGCGAATCCGGTCTACCCACCGGGGACTCGCGCGCGGCGCGGACTTCATCACGACACGCGAGCTCGGCGCGTCCGCCCCTCCGACAGCGCTGCTGGGCCGGAGCAGTCCAATCGACCAGGACGGAAGCTGATCGGAAAATCGATCTTCGGGCGGGCATGCGGCAGCATCCGGGCCGCTTGCGGACTGGATGTCGGTGAGGCGAGTGGTCAGGCTGATGTCGGTGTGAGGGCGACCTGGTGGCCGAGGGCCTGGAGCTGGCGGACGAGATCGCGGGTCTTGCGGGCGGGGTTGAGGTGGCGCTGGTGCCAGTCGGCGCCGAGTTCCCGAGCCATGGCCGCCGCGGCCGCCGTCCGGACCAGGCTGCGGCCGCTCACGACGTGCCCCCCGGCTCGCCCTCGATCCGTACGCCCTGCCAGAACGCGACGTGGTTCTTGATGCGGCGGGCGAGTGGGCTCGGGTGCGGGTAGTACCAGGCCGCGTTCCGGTTGGTCCTCCCGTCGACCATGACGGTGTAGTAGCGGGCGAGCCCCTTCCAGAAGCACAGCGACCGGCTGCGGGTCTCGGTGAAGTACTCGCGGTGCAGTGCTTCGGGCGGGAAGTAGTGGTTGCCCTGGACGATCACGGTGCGCGGGGCTTCCGCGATCACGGTGCCGTTCCATACTGCGCGCAGCATTGCCGTGCTCCTCGTCATGCGTGGTGGAGGTTCTTCACCTCCGGAACGCTGTGCCCGGGCGAGGGCGCGGCTCAGTAAGGGCGCTCACTGTTCGTCCCGGCCAGGATGCGGCAGATGTCGGCGTCCGTGCACTCGGCCGGGTCGGTTGCGGCCGCCCGTTCGGCGAGTGCGCGCAACGCGGCGCGGGTCTGGCGCAGTTCGGTCAGGCGCCGGTCGATGTCGGTGAGGTGCTGGTCGATGAGCGCGGTGACGTGGGTGCAGGGGGAGGCTCCGGCGTCGCGCAATGCCAGGACGGAGCGGATCTCGGCGAGGGTGAGCCCGGCGCCCCGGGCGTCGCGGATGAACGCCAGCCGCTGCGTGGTCCGCTCCGGGTAGTCGCGGTAGCCGCCCGGGGTGCGGGGTGGCTCCGGCAGCAGCCCGGCCTGTTCGTAGAAGCGGATGGTCTTCGTGGACAGCCCGCTGGTGGCGGCGAGGTCGCCGATGCGCATGCCTAAGGCTAGCTCTTGACCTTCCAGTGCGCTGGAAGGTCTACGGTCCCCACAAGGAGCCAGGAGGTGTCGCCATGAACGTGAGGGACGCTGGAGTACGGGACGCTGGAGTACGGGACGCTGGAATACGGATCACGGTGCTGGCGGTTCCGGGCTGCCCGAACGTGCCGGTCGTGCGTGAGCGGATCGCGGCCGCTCGCGAAGGCCACGCCGTGGCGGTGGAGTTCGTCGAGGTGTCCGACGAGGCCACGGCCACACGGTGGCACATGACGGGTTCGCCCACCCTTCTCCTCGACGGTGTCGATCCGTTCGCCGTCCCGGGCGCCGGGCCCAGCCTGTCGTGCCGCCTCTACCGCCACACCGACGGCACCACGGACGGCGCACCGAGCGAAGCAGACCTGCGCCGGGTGCTGGCGGCGTCAGGCCCGGCCGGGACGACGAGCAAGCAGCGCTGAGAGGCCGACGCCGCCATACGCTTCACCTGGTTGTCGCAGCCACGCGCACCTGGCGCGCGTGCGTGACGATCTGGTCGACGAGGGTCTTGGTGATGGTCAGCATGTCGGTCAGGGTAAACAGAAGGGCCGCCTCATACCGAGGGGTGGTATAAGGCGGGCCCATATGCTGAAACGGCCGGTGCGGGGGTCAGACGACCTTGGCGGTCTCGCGCTCGTCCTCGGGGTCCGCGCCGCCCACGGTGGCCCGCGCGGCCCGGCCCCGGACGAAGTCCAGGAAGGAGTCGAGCTCGCGCTTGACGACGGGGGCCAGCAGGTAGAGGCCGATGATGTTGAACACCGACAGCATGAAGAGTGCCGAGTCGGCCAGGCTGATCAGTGAGTCGAGGGAGAGCAGGGAGCCCAGGACGACGAACACGCTCCAGGTGACCTTGAAGACGTTCTCGCTGGTCCTGCTCTTGCCGAAGAGGTAGGACCATGCCTTGAGGCCGTAGTAGCCCCAGGTCAGGATCGTGGAGAAGGCGAACAGCAGCACCGCGACGGTCAGCACGTCCGGGAACCAGGGCAGTACGGTCCCGAAGGCGTCCGCCGGTGCCATCCTCTTCGGCGTCGTGGTCCCACCCACGTGGGCCCCAGGCCCGTGGCTCTAGCAGCTGGGGCTGCTCCGGGCCCTCGACGTGTACGAGGGAGACGGCCCGAGCGGCTCGCCCGGTGGCGACGAGTAGCCACTCCAGTGGGCTGATCGGGTGTCACCCCTGATACTGCTTACGCCAGTTGTCGATCAATGCAGGCATCTCGCGGGTCACGTAGGCGTAGAAGTCCTGCATCTCGTGCAGGCGCCGAAGCGGTGGGGGTGTCCTCGCCGACGGCGTCGATGCCTTCTTGGGCCGCGTCGTGCATCACGGCGAGCATGGCGTTCTGCTGGGACATCAGAGTGGCCCAGGCGCCCTCGCGGAAGCGGTAGTGGTCGCGGCGGCTGCCAGGGGCGGGGACGCGCTCAACCAGTCCAACGGGGATGAGCTGCTTGACCGAGGTGGAGACCGCACCCGAACTGATCGACAACTGTTCGCACAGATCGGCCGCGGTCATCGTTTCCTGCTCGGTATACAGCAGGGCGGTCATCACCCGGGCCGTGGTCTTCTGCATCCTGCGGGACCTGGTCGCGAAGGTGCTGGTTGATGTGGTGGTGTGTCACGCGCTGGACCGACTGGCCCGCAAGTACGCCCACCGGGCTCTGCTGGTCGAGGAGCCGGCGCGGTGCGAGACCGAGGTGGTCTTAGCGAAGGCCCCGCGCACCGACAGCCCCGAGGACGTTCTGCTGGTCCGGTTCCAGACCATGATCGCCGAGTACGAGCGGGCCCAGATCGCCGAGCGCACCTGCCGTGGCAAGGCCCACCGGGCCCGCTCGGGCACGGTCAACGTGCTCCCCGGAGCCCCCTACGGCTACCGCTACCGGCGCCGCACCGAGGAGGGACAGGCGGCCATCGAGGGGGACGCGTCGGGTGAAGTCCGCGATCGTGGTCATCGCGTCTCCTGTTGTCGGCGGCGTCCACCGTCCTGGCTGGTGGGGATCGTGTCAGCCGTCAGTGCGAAGAGCCGGTGCGTGGCGTGGCCTTGGTGGTCTGGAAGGTGCGCAGGTGGGCGTAGGCCGCGTCGAGGGCGACGCGAAGGGGCTCGTCGTCCTTGTGCGTCTTGGCCAAGAGGAGTCCGCCCTGCAGGCTGGCGAAGGTCGCCATGGCGAGTAGGCGGGGATCGGCGTTCGGTGCGAGGCCGCCTCGGTCCCTCATGTGTGTGAGGCCATCGACGAGGTATCCCTCCCATGCCTCGAAGCACGCGGCCAGGTCGGTGCGTGCCGTGTCATCGCGGTCCGCGAG
>NZ_VWMY01000179.1 GCF_008905045.1 Streptomyces albicerus | reverse complement strand
ATGATCCGGCGAGCACTGCAGCGCGAAGTCCAGCGCGACCTCCAGACCCAGCCCCGCCGCCGTGTCCACGAAGGCGTCGAAGTCCTCGATCGTGCCCAGATCCGGATGCACGGCGTCGTGCCCGCCCTCCGGCGAACCGATCGCCCACGGAACCCCGACGTCGTACGGGCTCGCGTTCAGCGTGTTGTTGGGGCCCTTGCGGAAGGTGGTGCCGATGGGATGGATGGGTGGCAGGTACACCACGTCGAAGCCCATCTCCGCGATCGCCGGCAGCCGCCGCGCCGCCGTCCGGAACGTGCCGCTGACCGGTGGCTTGTCCGGCTCGACGACCGCGCCCTCCGAGCGCGGGAAGAACTCGTACCACGAGCCGAACAGCGCCCGCTCCCGCTCCACCAGAAGGGTCAACTGGTCAGCGGACGAGACCAGTTCGCGCAGTGGGTGGCGCGCGAGGACGTGGTCCACATCGGGGGTCAGCGCGGCGGCGAGGCGGGCCGCGGCGGGGCGGTCGGTGTCGCGCAGGGCGTCCACGGCCGCCAGGATCGCGTCGCGGCGGCCCTTGCTCTTCGGTACGCCGGTCGCGGCACGCTCGTACAGCAGCGCGCCCTCTTCCAGGACCAGCTCCGTGTCCATGCCCGCCGGGATCTTGATCTGCGCGTGATGGCGCCAGGTGGTGATCGGATCGCCCCAGGCCTCCACGGTGTAGGTCCAGCGGCCCGGCCTCGGTACGGAGACGGTGGCGCCCCAGCGGTCCGTGCCGGGGGCGAGTTCGCGCATGGGCGTCCAGGGGCCCGTGCGGCCCTCCGGATCGCGCAGGACGACGTTCGCGGCGACCGCGTCGTGTCCCTCGCGGAAGACCGTCGCGGAGATCTCGAAGGCCTCACCCACCACGGCCTTGGCGGGGCGGCGGCCGCCCGCGACCAGGGGGCGCACGTCCAGGACGGGGATGCGCCCGATCAGGGGGCCGTCCCCGGGAACCGGGAGAGCGGCGGCGGCCTTCGGGGCGGCGGCCTTCGCAGGGGTGCTCGTCGGCGGGATCGTCGTCGCCGACGGGGCTTCCGCGGGGGCGGACTTCGCCGCTCCGGACTTCTCCGACTTTTCAGCCTTCTCTGACTTCTCCGGCTTGTCAGTCTTCTCCTGCTTTTCGGGCTTTGTTGTCTTCGCCGTCCCGGCGGTCCTGGCCTTCGGCGACTGTGGCTGGTCGGCTTTCTCCCCCGGGTCGGGGGCTGCGGTGGTGCCGGGCGTCGGGGGTGATGACGAGTGGTGGTGCGTGGCGGGCATGACCGCTCCTGTCCGCGTCAACGTGGGTGGGCGGATGAGGGTGTGGGGAGGTGGGTCCTGCGGGGCGTACCGGGGGAGCCTTCCCACTCTTTTCGGGTGGGCAATCCGGCACTTTGTTAACTACTCGCGCGTATGTCTACACACAAGACCGGCCTCGTCCGGTGAGAATCCACCAAGGATCTGTCAAGGATCCGCTGACGGTTCGCCAGATGAGGCCGGTCGGTGAATGCGCAAATACTTAGGGGTTGTTGACTTGCAGGAGCTTGTTCGGTGAGCCGAGCCCCGCTGCGGATATCTTCCCGGAGGCGGCCCGTTCGGCAAGAGCCTTGCTGACATCGGCGGGTGCCGCCCAGGCGTTGTCGGCCAGATAGAGCGCGGCCGCACCGGCCACATGGGGCGACGCCATCGACGTACCGGAGAAGGTCGCCTTGCCGCTGTCGCTCGCGTTCGAGGCCGAAGTGACGTCCACGCCGGGAGCGAACAGATCGAGCCGCGCGCCCCAGTTGGAGAAGTCCGCCCTCGCGTCCTTCTTGTCGCTCGCGCCGACCGTGATCGCCTCCTTGACACGGGCCGGCGAGTAGAGGCTCGCCGGGAGGCCGTCGTTGCCCGCCGCGACCGCGTAGGTGACGCCGGACGCGATGGAGTTGCGGACGGCGGCATCCAGCTGCGGGTCGGCGAGCCCGCCCAGGCTCATATTGGCGACGGCGGGCTTCTGGGCGTTCTTGGTCACCCAGTCGATGCCCGCGATGACCTGTGAGAGCGTGCCGGCCCCTTCGTTGTCGAGCACGCGGACGCCGACGATCTTCGCCTGCTTCGCGACGCCGTACGTCGTGCCCGCGATCGTGCCCGCCACGTGCGTGCCGTGGCCCTGGCCGTCCTGGGCGGTGGCGTCGTTGTCCACGAAGTCCCAGCCGTAGCTGGCCCGGCCGCCGAACTCCTTGTGCGTGATGCGCACGCCGGTGTCGATGACGTACGCCGTCACGCCCTGGCCCGCGGACTCCGGCCAGGTGTAGCTGCGGTCCAGCGGCAGGTCCTGCTGGTCGATGCGGTCGAGGCCCCACGGCGGGTTCGACTGCTGGTGCGCCACTGTCACGGTGGCGTCCTGCGAGACCGAGGCCACCCGTGAGTCCGCGGCGAGGCGCTTGGCCCGGCGCTCGTCGACCTTCACCGCATAGCCATTGAGTGCGGTGCTGTAGGTGTGGCTGATTTTCGCTCCGTACGTGGCGGCGATGGCCTTGCCCGCATTCGACGGAGCCTTCGTTCCCCCTTTGAGCGTCACTATGTAGCTGCCGCTGACGGAACCGGCTCCGCCTGCGCCGGATATCTGGCCCTCTGGGGCGGCGTGTGCGGGCAGGGTGATGGCCGAAAGAACCGCGGCCGTCATGACCGCGGTCAAGCCTCCCGCCCAGTGCAGCCGCCGCTTGCGCGTCACTGCCATGGTGTGAGTTCCCCTCCTCAACTCGGCGTGCTCCGGCCGAAGTTGCGCGCGCCCTTTTGCGGGGCTCTGGCAGGCCTCGTACGGCCCTGGACGGGGCCGTGGGAAGCCTTGACCGGATCGCCACTTGGCAGCCTCTCGTGCGGTGTGAAGTGCCACAAGGCCGCACGACGGGGCGGAATCGGCCATATCGCCCGTGGGGGACATGTAAAGGTTGCGGCGATAACAGGCCGAACGTGGGAAGCGCAGGGCCGTGACGTGTGCGGCTCCGCCGCGATGGGGGGTCCGCCGGGATGGGGGTCCCCGCTCATGGGGGTCCCCCCGCTCGAGCGAAGCCGAGAGTGGGGGAGAAGCCGAGAGTGGGGGAGAAGCCGAGAGTGGGGGAGAAGCCGAGAGTGGGGGAGAAGCCGAG
>NZ_VWMY01000178.1 GCF_008905045.1 Streptomyces albicerus | reverse complement strand
CGCCTGCGAGCCGGCCCGCGGGCCCCGCGCCCGCAGGCCCGCCGCCGGGTTTCGCCGGAGCGCCGACCGGGCCCGCCGCCCCGCACCCGCCCGGCCACGCGCCCGCACCGCACCACCCCGTCCCGCACCACGCTCCCGCGCCGCCGACGCCGGACACCACGGGCCATGTCCAGCTGCCGCCGGGCGGACCCGTCCCGATGCCGAGCGCGCCGCCCGCGACCGGCACGCCCGACCCGACGTCCACGACGCTCGCCGTCCTGCTCATCGGCCCCGCCGGCGCGGGCAAGACCAGCGTCGCCAAGTACTGGGCGGACCACCGCCGGGTGCCCACCGCGCACATCAGCCTGGACGACGTACGCGAATGGGTGCGCTCGGGCTTCGCCGACCCGCAGTCGGGGTGGAACGACAACTCGGAGGCGCAGTATCGTCTCGCCCGCCGCACCTGCGGCTTCGCGGCCCGCAACTTCCTGGCCAACAACATCTCCTGCATCCTCGACGACGCCGTCTTCCCCGACCGGCCCGTCGTCGGCCTCGGCGGCTGGAAGCGGCACGTCGGCCCCGGCCTGCTGCCGGTCGTTCTGCTGCCGGGCCTGGAGATAGTCCTGGAGCGCAACGCCGAGCGCTCCGGAAACCGCCGCCTCACCGACGAGGAAGTCGCCCGCATCCACGGCCGGATGGCCGGCTGGTACGGATCGGGCCTGCCGATCATCGACAACTCCCAGCTCGACGTACCCACCACGGCGCGGGTCCTGGACGACGTACTGGCGAGGTCGATCGCGAGCCCCCCACAGTGGTAGGGAACTTTTAAAAGGGGCTGAACCCACCCCACCCAGGGGCGCGGGGCTGTGTCAATATGCGGCTCCGCCGCGTGGGCGCGACAAGCCCCCACAGCCCCGCACCCGGCACACAACCGTCGAGCCCACCCCGTCCCCCGTTCGGCACCCGCCCACTCGGCCTCCCTCAACCGGCGCCAACCCCGCGGAGCTCATACGCTCGGGTCATGTCAGAGGTCTACGCGACCCGCCGCGAGCGGCTGAGGGAACGCTGCAACTCGAGCGGCAGCGCCACGGCACTGGTCTCCCGCCCCGCCAACGTCCGCTACCTCGCGGGCGTGGCGCCCCACGGCGCCGTCCTCCTGCTGGGCAAGACCGAGGACCTGCTCGTGTACGGCGGTCCCCCCGAGACCGCCGCCGACGAGGGCCGTCCGGACGAGGCCCTCCGCGTGCACGCGCTGCCGAGCCCCGGCGGCGACCCCGCCGTCGCCGCGGCGGATCTCGCCGCGGCCCAGGGCGCCGAGTCCCTCGCCGTCGAGGAGCACCACCTGACCGTGGCCCGGCACCGGGCGATCGGCTCGGTGGCACCACGGCTGCGCCTCGGCAACCTCGGCGGAGCCGTCGAGCAGCTGCGCGTGATCAAGGACGAGGAGGAGATCTCCTGCCTGCGGATCGGCTCGGAGATCGCCGATCAGGCACTGAGCGAACTCCTCGAGTCGATCCTCGTCGGCCGCACCGAACGCCACCTCGCCCTGGAACTGGAACGCCGTCTCGTCGACCACGGCGCCGACGGCCCGGCCTTCACGACCTCGGTCGGCACAGGGCCGAACTCCGGCCGTCGTGGCCACTGCCCCACCGACCGCCGGGTCGAGGAGGGCGATTTCCTCTCCGTCTGCCTGGGTGCGACCTACCGCGGCTACCGCTGCGAGATCGGCCGTACCTTCGTCATCGGCACCTCGCCGGCCGACTGGCAGATCGAGCTGTACGACCTCGTCTTCGCATCCCAGCGCGCCGGCCGTGAGGCCCTCGTACCCGGCGCCGCCTACCGTGACGTGGACCGCGCGGCCCGCCAGGTACTCGGTTCCGCGGGGTATGCGGAAGGCCTTCCGCCGCTGACCGGGCACGGTGTCGGGCTCGAAATCGACGAGGACCCGCAGCTGGCCCCCGCGGCCATGGGTAAACTGGACGCTTGCGTGCCGGTCACCGTCGAACCGGGGGTCCACCTCCCGGGCCGGGGCGGTGTCCGGATCGATGACACGCTCGTCGTGCGCCCTGAGGCGGACGGCGGACCCGAGCTACTCACCATCACGACCAAGGAGCTGCTCGCGCTCTAGCTTCGAGCTGTCGCGCCTGCCCCGGGGTCGTCCACGTCAGTCCAGGAGATTCCGCAACCGTGGCTTCCACGAACGACCTCAAGAACGGCCTGGTGCTCAAGCTCGAAGGCGGCCAGCTCTGGTCCGTCGTCGAGTTCCAGCACGTCAAGCCCGGCAAGGGCCCGGCTTTCGTGCGCACCAAGCTCAAGAACGTGCTCTCCGGCAAGGTCGTCGACAAGACGTTCAACGCCGGCGTCAAGGTCGAGACGGCCACTGTCGACAAGCGCGACATGCAGTTCTCGTACATGGACGGCGAGTACTTCGTCTTCATGGACATGCAGACCTACGACCAGCTCATGGTCGACCGCAAGGCCGTCGGCGACGCCGCCAACTTCCTGATCGAGGGCTTCACCGCCACCGTCGCGCAGCACGAGGGCGAGGTGCTCTTCGTCGAGCTGCCGGCCGCCGTCGAGCTCGTCGTCCAGGAGACCGAGCCGGGTGTCCAGGGCGACCGCTCCACCGGCGGCACCAAGCCCGCCATCCTGGAGACCGGCCACCAGATCAACGTGCCGCTCTTCATCACCACCGGTGAGAAGATCAAGGTCGACACCCGCACGAGCGACTACCTCGGCCGGGTGAACAGCTAACCGTGGCTGCCCGCAACACGGCCCGCAAGCGCGCCTTCCAGATCCTTTTCGAGGGAGACCAGCGCGGCGTGGACGTCCAGACGGTCCTGGGTGACTGGATCCGGCACTCCCGGACCGACACCCGGCAGCCGCCGGTGAGCGAGTACACGATGCAGCTCGTCGAGGGCTACGCGAAGTACGAGCGGCGCATCGACGAGCTCATCTCGCAGTACGCGGTCGGCTGGACGCTCGACAGGATGCCGGTCGTCGACCGCAACATCCTGCGCCTCGGTGCGTACGAGCTGCTCTGGGTCGATGAGACTCCGGACGCCGTGGTGCTCGACGAGGCCGTGCAGCTTGCCAAGGAGTTCTCCACGGATGAGTCGCCTGCCTTTGTGAACGGCCTGCTCGGTCGCTTCAAGGAGCTCAAGTCGTCGCTGCGCCGCGACGAGGCGTAAGCGCTCCGCTTCGGCCACGTACAGAGTGCGGGTCGTGGTGGGCTGGTCGCGCGGTTCCCCGCGCCCCTGACGGGGCGCGGTCGAAGCTGCGGCCCAGCACCTCGTCAGCCGTTCCCGCCGGAGCGAGACTGACCCGTAGAACGCCGGAGGGGCCCCCAGCGAGACTGCTGGGGGC
>NZ_VWMY01000177.1 GCF_008905045.1 Streptomyces albicerus | reverse complement strand
GCCGCGGTTACGTCTCCGCCGTGCAGAACAAGCAGGTGGGCCAGGAGATCGGCCGTATTCCGGTCGACTCGATCTACTCGCCGGTTCTCAAGGTCACGTACAAGGTCGAGGCGACTCGTGTCGAGCAGCGCACCGACTTCGACAAGCTGATCGTCGACGTCGAGACCAAGCAGGCCATGCGTCCGCGTGACGCGATGGCTTCCGCCGGTAAGACGCTGGTCGAGCTCTTCGGGCTGGCCCGTGAGCTCAACATCGACGCCGAGGGCATCGACATGGGTCCGTCCCCGACGGATGCCGCCCTCGCCGCCGATCTGGTACTGCCGATCGAGGAGCTGGAGCTCACCGTTCGGTCGTACAACTGCCTCAAGCGTGAGGGCGTCCACTCCGTGGGTGAGCTCGTGGCGCGTTCTGAGGCCGACCTGCTCGACATCCGTAACTTCGGTGCGAAGTCGATCGACGAGGTCAAGGCGAAGCTGGCCGGGATGGGCCTGGGCCTGAAGGACTCCCCGCCCGGATTCGACCCGACCGCCGCCGCGGAAGCCCTTGGCGCGAACGACGACGCGGACGCGGGTTTCGTGGAGACCGAGCAATACTGAACGCCGCGCTGCGCCGGTCATAGAGACACTTCGCGTACGGGGAGCAGCTGAACCTCCACGCTGTTCCCCGCCCGCTGGGCGACCTAGGCCGGTCCGCGCCCGCGCCCGCGCACAAACCCTGGCGAGGGCGGCCGGCGACAGAGCGGCGCAGCACCGGCGCTTCACGTAGCAACCCGCATGCGAGGCCGGAAGCCGGTCACCGGCTTCCGGCCTCGCATGCGGCAAAGCCAGACGCAACAACCCACAGACCTGCCTGCGCGGAGAGAGCTGGTCGGCGGCGGCCGAGATCCGTGTCGGCGCCCGGGCGGGCGGGTGACGGCGACGGCGACGGCGACCCGACGGTCAGGACGGAAGAGTCGCCCTGGTCTGTTGGACGCGGACAGGCTTGGCCTCGGCGGCTGAGAAGTGCCGGCTTCTCAGCCGCCGACAAGGGCGACGAGCATGATGAAGACCAGGTCGGGATCGAGGGTGAGATCCACGACTTCGTCGAGGTCCTCGACCTGGCGATCGCCGGCCGGCACGCAGAACGGGGGAAGTTGAGGCAACGTGCTCCTCGCACGAGGGAATGCGCTCACCCGCATCCGGGCTTCTTCCCTCCGGCGACCGCGGCGACTGCCGGGGTCAGCTCACATGCTCCAGCAGCAGGGTGAAGACGGTCTCCGCGGAGTTCATGTCCGCGATCTCCTGAGCCACCTTGGACGCGCCGTGCGCGAAGGACTCGTCGCTCAGGACCTTCGTCACCGCCTTGCCGGTCTGATCGGGGCTGTCCACCACCATCGCGGCTCCTACCGCTGACGCACGTTCGGCATTCAGCGGTTTGTCCAGCGCCATGGGAAGCAACACCATGGGAATCCCGGAGCCGAGGACCGCGAGTACGGTGCCGGCTCCGCCCGAGGCGACCACGACGTCCACGCCTTCGAGGAGGCGGCGCATGGGAACGAATCCGACGACCCGGACCCCGGCACGCTCGATCGGCGCGGTGTCGGTCTGCGCAGAGGGATTGACCGCGACAACGACATTGACCTCCGGCCCGGCCAGCGAGTCCACGATCCCGGCAAGGAGTTCGGGCTCGTCGAGGAAAGTGCCCAGGGTGACCAGCACGCGCGGCAGGTTTTCACGGCCGGGGAAGGCCACCTTCGCCCCATCGCCTTCGTCCCCTCCTTCCTGAGCCTCGGACACATGAGGCTCCGATTCATGCGCCTCGGATGCATGCGCCTCGGATTCGTACGCTTCGGATTCGTACGCTTCGGACCGGATCGCGATGCGCCCCACAGGCGGCTGCCAGGTGTCCCGCTGCAGGCATGCGGGCCACGGGTCCACGGAAGCGCGAGGTTCGGGAAGGGTTAGTTCGAGCGCGGACAACCGGGTGGCCGCAGCGGCGTCCATGGCCTGCGCAAGCTGCTCCTCCAGGGCGATGCCCACCCCGTGCGTGACCACAGGGACATCGAGGACGGCCGCCGCGAAGCGCCCCAGGTAGTCGGCCGTTTCGACGATGATGAGATCGGGAGCGAAGGCACGGGCTTGAGCGACGGCTTCCTCCGCTCCCAGGTCGACGCGGACGCCCCCGAAGAATTCGGCCGCTGTCGCGGGAGACATGTCCTGACCCGCGTCCGCACCGGTACGGCGGGTGACCTCGGCGAGGACGGCCTCCACGGTCGGGCCCGCGTGCAGTACCGGGGCCGGGGCCACGGCTTCTGCCATGGAGGAGTGCGTCAGCATGGCCGTCGCATGACCGGCGCGCCGTGCCACCCTCTCCAGCGGCAGCATGGGCAGCAAGTGGCCGAAGGCAGGGGTACCCGAAAAGAGAATGCGCATGAAGTCCTCGCGTTGGCATAAGGGATGGGTCGGAGTACGGAGGGGTTGTGAGCAACAACAGGTGCTCACCGGGTGGATCACGCGTCCAGGTCTGCCCAGAACTTCTCCAGAGCAGCGGCCGCTGTGCCGGGGTCCTGAAGCATCCACCAGTGGCCGAGATCTTCGAGAGGTTCGAAACGCGCTCCAAGGGCGGCGGCCGTCGCGGCTGCGGTGACAGCGTCGTCGTACGGGTCGAGCGTCGGGTGGATGACCAGACCCGGGGCCGTTGTCGGAGACGTCAGCCGGTCCCCCCAGTGTGCGAACGGATTGGGGAGCGCGGACCGGTACAGGGCAAGAATGGATGAGGCCATCGACGCATCAAAGCTCTCGCCCATCACCCGGGCATCAGCCTCCGGAACGCCCGCCGAAATGAGCTGACCGGCGGCGCTGAGAGGGTTGCCGGGATCGGAAACACCCAGCGTGGCCGACACCCAGGCCTCCCCCGAGCCCGGTGTCTGCCAGAGCTGGGCAATGTCATGCCAGGTGTAGTCGGGGTGGAGGATGCCGGCCGCGTCCATGGCCCAGCTGCGCAGAGCGATGGTGGACCCGGTGGCGACACGTGCCACGAGGAGAGCTCCCCAGTCGTGTCCCACCAGGTCGACCGGTCCGTCGAGCTTGCGCAGTTCTGCCTCCAGCCAATGCGCGTAGTCGTCCATCGTCGACTTGAGTCCATCAGGGCGGGGTGCACCGCCGAAGCCCGGAAGGCGCAGGGCAACCGAGTCGGTGCTCAGGCGGGCTCGCAATCGGTCCCACAGATCGCTGGTCTCGGGTACCCCGTGGACGAAAACAGCTGTCATGGAATTTCTCTCTCCCAGAGTGCGTGCGGTGAGTTCACGGATGAATGGCGTTATGCGAGCGATTCAGAAAGCACTACGCCGGCCTCACCGGACCGGTTCATCGCAATGTGGAATTGTGGCGAACAAGGGTCGGTTCTCTTGGGTCGCCATCGGGGTGAACCGATCGCCGCCCGTTCCGTAGAAGCGTCGAAAACTCCCTGCGGGGAGCGCGACAACGGAAGTGAGTGGCATGAAGACCTGGCGCATGGCGACCGTGGCATTGAGCTCGTCCGCGATCATGTTGAGCGCGGCGTGTGGTTCGGGGACGAAGAGCGGCTCCGGTGCCGAACCCAAGTCGTCTTCGGCCGCGGCGAGTCCGGCCGCACCGGCCGGAAACGCGGCGGGGCCCGCGGGGGCGCTCACGGTCGCCAACGACCCCCGGCTCGGCCCCATCGTCACGGACGCCGCGGGTTTCACGCTGTACCGGTTCACGCAGGACAAGCCGGCGACGCCGCCCAAGTCCGCCTGCGATGCCGAATGCGCGAAGCTCTGGCCTCCGGTCCCGGCAGAGGGAGTGACACTTCCCCAGGGCCTCGATGAGGGTCTCCTCGGATCTCTCGTCCGTTCCGACGGGACCAAGCAGCTGACCCTCGCGGGCATTCCCGTGTACCGGTACTCGAAGGACGTGAAGCCGGGACAGGTCAACGGCGAGGGCGTGAACGGCACATGGTTCGCCTCATTGCCGAAGGAGGGCGTCCCGGAGCTCGAGGACGCGCTGGCCGCGCTCACCGGCGCCGGAGCGCGACGCGTGGCCGGGCGTCGGGCCACTCCTCCCCCGGCCACCGGACGGCCGCTTCCCGTGGCCGGCCACCCGGAGGGC
>NZ_VWMY01000176.1 GCF_008905045.1 Streptomyces albicerus | reverse complement strand
GTGGGGGGGGGGGGGGGTGAACACCGGCCTGAACGGCCTTGTCCTCAAACGCCGGACGGGCTGAAAGGGCGGGACTGGGCTGGGAAGCGCGGGCGGGGGGTGTGCGGGTTGGCGCGGCCCCTGGCCTCGGCCTCGAACGCCGGGCCGGCTGAGAGGTGCGGGACTGGGGTGGAAAGCGCGAGCTGGAAAGTGCGGGCGGGAGGGGGACCGGGTGGGCGGGGTGACGCGGCCGGCCGCCCCGTCCTCGAACACCCGACAGGTTGAGAGGGGCGGGCACAGGCGGTCGGCATCTGGACTGCCGCGTGCACAGGATTCCTCTACGCCCTGGCCACCGCGGCCGACTTCTTCGCAGTCGGCACGGCCGACACCGTCCTGGTTGCGCTGACAACTGAGCCCGCGTCGGGGAGGGGCTGACCCTCGCTGAGGCTTGAGCTCTCGTCATGAAGTGAGCCTGCGCCGAGTTGTGGGCGCAGGCTCTGCTCCCCCCTTGGTGATTCTGGTGTTACTGGTCCGATGAGAAGCGGAGTGATGCCGGTGGGATTTGGGCGTCGCACCAGATTCGTACGCCCTCTCGGAGTTCGTTGTCCGGGCCTACTGAGGCGCCGTCGCCGACGACCACTCCCGTGAGGATCGAGCGGGCGCCCACGTGGGCGCGGGCGCCGATCAGGGAGTCCGTGATGACCGCGCCCGGGGCGATGACGGCGCCCTCCAGGATCGTGCTGCCGGAGATGCGGGCGCCCTCGCCCACCGTCGCGCCGTCGCCGATGACTGTGCCGCCGGTCAGTTTGGCGTCGGGGGCGACCGTGGCGGAGGGGAGGATCAGGCGATCGCCGCAGCGGCCCGGGACCGCGGGGGACGGGGCCCGGCCGAGTACCAGGTCGGCGGAGCCGCGTACGAAGGCGTGCGGGGTGCCCAGGTCCAGCCAGTAGGTCGAGTCGACCATGCCCTGGAGGTGGGCGCCGGAGGCCAGGAGGTCCGGGAACGTCTCGCGTTCGACCGAGACCGGGCGGCCCGCTGGGATCGTGTCGATGACCGAACGGCGGAAGACGTACGCGCCCGCGTTGATCTGGTCGGTGACGATCTCCTCGGGGGTCTGGGGCTTCTCGAGGAACGCCTGTACGCGGCCCGAGGCATCGGTGGGGACCAGGCCGTACGCCCTTGGGTCCGCCACCCTCGTCAGATGCAGGGAGACGTCCGCACCCGACGACTTGTGTGTGCTGACCAGGGCCGGGATGTCCAGGCCCGTCAGGATGTCCCCGTTGAAGATCAGGACCGGGTCGTCGGGGGCGGATCTCAGGCGGGAGGCCACGTTCCGGATGGCACCGCCGGTGCCGAGGGGCTCGTCCTCGGTGACGTACTCGATGTGGAGCCCCAGCGACGAGCCGTCGCCGAAGTAGGGCTCGAAGACCTCGGCCAGATAGGACGTGGCGAGCACTATGTGCTCGACCCCCGCCGCTCTCGCCCGCGCCAGTTGGTGCGTGAGGAACGGTACCCCGGCCGCCGGAACCATCGGCTTCGGCGTGTGCACCGTGAGGGGGCGCAGCCGTGTGCCCTTGCCGCCGACCAGGAGGATCGCTTCTGTCACCTGTCGTCTCTGCTTCCTGATGGGGCCGGTCGAACTGTCTTTCGACCGGCCAGTGTATGCAGACCGTTTCGATGGCTGTGGGGCGCCTCTGGAGGGGGTGGCCGTGGGGAGCCGCCGGGTCTCGGGGACCCGGCTTGCCGGACCTCACCGTTCCCGCCGACCGGACCTCATCGTCCCTGGTAGCGGGCCGAAGTGACACGGGCCTTGCCGAGGTTCGCGTAGAGTCGGCGGCCCGGGCATTCGGTGGCGAAACCATCCCGGTGACCGGAGATTACATTGAGTCGTACGTTCTTTCCTTTTCGGTAGAGATTTCCGCCCCCTGATTTGAGGTAGGTCTTGCCGCGTGGGTTCGCTCCGAAGAGGCCGAGCTTCCATGCGGTGAGCCGGGCGATGGCCTTCACCGCGGCGGCGGGTGGGTTCGTGGCGTTGAAGCTCCCGATGACCGCGATCCCCATGCTGTTGGCGTTGAAACCGAGGGTGTGCGCGCCCATGACCGGTTTGGCCACGCCTCCCGCCCTGCCCTCGTAGACGTTTCCGCACCTGTCGACGATGAAGTTGTAGCCGATGTCGCGCCAGCCACTGCTCCTCACGTGGTAGCGGTAGATACTGCGGATGACTGAAGGGGCTTGCGCACAGCGGTAGTTGTTGCCCGATGAGGTGTGGTGAACGAAGGCGGCCTTCACGGTCTTCGTGTAGCTGAAGTTCCGCTCGCGGATCCTCTCGTCGGCGCCCCAGCCGCGGCGGGTGACGATGCGCGGACGGGCACCGACGTACGGCTTCACGCCCTGGCCGGCCGCCGTGCCCGCAGTGTCGGTCGGGCCCGCCACGTTCGCCTGGCCCGCCACGTTCGCCTGGCCCGCCATGTTCGCCTGGCCTGATTCGTCCATCGGGCCTGATTCGTCCATCGGACCGGCGGCGTCCGTCGGGCCCACTTCGTCCGTTGGGCCCACTTCGTCCGTCGGGGCCGCTTCGTCCGCCATACCCGTCGCGTACGTCGTATCCGTCGCGTACGTCGCACCTGTCGCGTACGTCGTGTCGCCTCGGGTCGCGAGCAGGTCGGCCTTCGTCTCCTTCCGGCTCAGGGCCGGGATCTCGGTGGCGCCGAGAGGGGCGAGGTCGGCGTTGACGGCGGAGGAGGCGGCTGTCTCCGGGGTCAGGGCGTTGATGCGCGAGGCGTCCAGTTCGGGGCCCTGGGGCGGGGGCTCGGCGCCGGGGTCGATCAGTTCGATGTGCAGGCCTCTGGGGAGGGGGTCGCCGGCGGCGGCCCGGCCGTCCGCTTCCGCCCTGCCGTCCACTTCCGCCTGGACGCGGACCTCCACGCCGTCCGAGTCGCCGACCCACAGGGGGGCCGTGGCGCCTCGTACGCGGCCGGAGGTGCGTTCCTCGGTGTCCGGGTCGGCCGCGTGCTCGTGGTTGTGCGTGTCCACGTCCTGCCAGCCGGACCACTTCGTGGTGCCGGTCGCGCGGGTACGGACCTGGACTCGGCCATGGAGTTCGGCGTCCGGGTTGTCCCAGACGACGCCTACGAGGGAGAAGCGGCGTACGTCGCGTTGGGGGAGGCCCTGCGTGGGGGTGGGGGGCAGGGTGCGGTCGCCGGAGGGCGAGGGCGAGGACGGGGCGAGAGGGCCGAGGGGGGCGAGGGGGAGGGACTGGGTGCTGCCGGGGATGGCCTGGTCGGTGGCTGCCGCGGGGGTGGCCGCCGTTGCCGTCGTCCGTGTCGTCGTTGCCGGTCGGGCACGGGTCGTTCGGTCTGACGCCGGTCTGTCCGGTGCCGTCCGCTCGGTGGTCGGTCTCTCGTTGGTCGCTCTCTCCGCGGTCTGTCTCCCGGCTGCCGGGGGCGTGGCGGCGGCGTCGGAGGACAGTGCCAGCGGGAGGGCCAGGGCGGCCGCACACGTGACGGCGATCGAGGAAGCAAGATATCCGCGCATGCCCCTGATCCTGGACATAGTCATACTTATCTGTCCATCCGGGATTTGACGGACCGTCGACCCGGTTCGGCCGAACCGGTGGCCCGCGCTCCCCCGCCGGGGCGGGTGTCCGCGTACGCTTGCGTCCCGTGAACGCCACCGACCGCACCCCTGCCGACCTGCTGCGATCCGCGCTCACCGCGGATCCCGCACGCCCCCTGGTGACCTTCTACGACGACGCCACGGGTGAACGTGTCGAACTGTCCGTGGCCACCTTCGCCAATTGGGTGGCCAAGACCGCCAATCTGCTCCAGGGCGAGCTGGGGGCCGAGCCCGGGGAACGGGTCGCGTTGCTGTTGCCCGCGCACTGGCAGACGGCGGTGTGGTTGCTCGCCTGTTCCTCTGTGGGGGTCGTGGCGGATGTCGGGGGCGACGCGGCTGCCGCCGACCATGTGGTCGCCGGGCCCGGGCAGTTCGAGGCCGGGCTCGCCTGCTCCGGGGAGCGGGTGGCGTTGTCGCTCGCGCCGTTGGGGCGGCGCTTCGCCCAGCCGCCTGCCGGGTACGTCGACTACGCGGTCGAGGTCCCGAGTCAGGGTGATGTCTTCCGGCCGTACGCGCCTGCGGATCCGGAGGCTCCCGCGTTGATCGTTGCCGGGGCCGAGCTGACGGGGGCGGAGGTCGTCGAGCGGGCCCGTACCGATGGGGCCGGGCTCGATCTGACGGGACCCGGTTCTCGGCTTCTGTCCGCTCTGCCTTACGACACGTGGGAGGGGTTGAGCGCGGGCCTCTACGCTCCGCTCGCCGCCGGGGGGTCCGTGGTGTTGTGCCGGAACCTTGATCAGCTCGGTGAGGATGCGGTGGCGAAGCGCATCGAGAGCGAGCGGGTTACGGCTACGGCTCGCTGACGGGGCCCTCCGGGGGTTCGGCTGGGCTGGGCTGCTGGGACATGGCGTTTTTCGCCCCCGCCGCCCCTACCCGTCCCATCCTTCTGGGGCTCCGCCCCAGACCCCGTCGGGGGCCAGCCCCCGAACCCCCGCTCCT
>NZ_VWMY01000175.1 GCF_008905045.1 Streptomyces albicerus | reverse complement strand
CCGCCTCCTTGCGGATATCTCATGCAACCGGCCTACCGCGCCAACTACCACTTGTCAGCCACGACATCACGCCAACAAGGTCAGTAACGCCGCGATCGCTTCACCCGCCACAGAACGCCCCCCTGTCCAGGCCCCGCCTCATCCACGCAAACATGAATCTGCCCGCTCCCAACTACATGCCTCAAGAACCGAGTGATCACCCCTCCTCACGACAGTCCGGCTGGCTGAGAGGTTGCCACGAGCTGCAGCGACAGCCAGTTCAGCGCCACGGGCCACACCGTGCCTCGCACACTGCCCGCCTCCCAACCCAGCGTGCTGCCCTTCACGCCGGGCACAGCCACACCCATCGCGAACCACCCGTCTGCCACAGCCCTCGATGCCCCTGGTCCAGTGCGCGCGGCGCATCGTCTCCCACGGACAAGGAGTGCTTCGCGTCCAGCAGCGTGCCGTTGTCTCTGCCGAACGGTCAGCGGGCGTTCATGGCGGGATCTGGTGGGAGCGGGACTGCGGCTTTCACTGCGGGGGCAGCGCTGGATGCCCCACCATGGGTTCCTTGTCTTCGAAGCAAATGGGGGGACTGTGGCGGAGCTCATCGCGATGGTCGTGGATGGCTGTGAGGAAACGGCCGTCTTCGAAGTGGACAGCGGCCTGTCAGGCTCAGACCTCGAACTGGCGGCAGACGATGGGACTATGGCCCGTGCACAGACGTCGTTGCACGAGGCATTACGACGGGTGCAGCCGGCCCTGGCACAGGTATCCGCCGCCGTGAAGGAACTCCAGCCGGATGAAATGGAGATCGAGTTCGGTCTCAAGGTCGGTGGCGAGAGCGGCGTGATCATCGCGAAGGGGACGGCCGAAGTGAACTTCGCTGTCCGTGTTTTGTGGAAGCGCGCCTGAGCCCATGCATGCTCAGCGCGAGGGGTTCATCGTCAAGATCCGCGCACAGACATCGGAGGCGCCCGTCGGTGTTGGGGTGGTCGTGGGTGACCGGCACATCGTTACCTGTGCTCACGTGGTCAACGCGGCGCTCGGCCGTGACAAGTTCCATCGTGAGCCCCCGTCCGAACGTGCGCGTGTTCAGGTGGAGTTCGTGCTGCTGGGTGATGGCGAGGGTGCACCACTACGGGTGTGCCGGGTGGCGGCCTGGGACGCGCCTCCCGGGTCCGCCGGCGTCGGCCGTGATATCGCAGGACTCGTGATCGTGGGCGGGGATGCTCTTCCCCGCGGGGCGGGCCCGGCCCGGCTGGTGGATGCGCGGGTCGGCGTGGCTGCCGATGCGCCGGTTTCCGTCTTCGGATTCGCGCGTGTCCCCGAGCGCCGGACCAATGGCGCGTGGAGCACGTGTGTCTTACGGGGATCAGTCGGAGGGGGGTTGATCCAGCTCGATACTCACTCTGAGGCAGCGCTGCGGGCTCAGCCCGGCTACAGCGGAGCCCCGGTCATAGCGGCAGACCGCTGGGGGGATGTGGTGGTCGGCCTGCTGGCGATCGCCGGCAGGACCGACGAAACACAGGATGCCTACGCCATTCCTCTGCCGGAGGTGGCAGCTGCCTGGGGGGACGTGCTGGGCCGCGCTGTGCTGCCCCCCTGCCCCTACCGGGGACTGCAAACCTTTACCCCCCAGGACGCCAAGGCAGGGGTGTTCGTGGGGCGGGAACGGGAGGTCAAACGCCTTCAGGACATGGTGAAGGCGCAGCCTTTGGTCATGGTCACGGGACCCTCGGGCGTGGGCAAGTCGTCGTTGGTGGCGGCCGGCCTGCATCCGGTGCTGGAGAACGACGGGTGGAGGGTGAGCACCTTCCGACCGGGAGCTGCCCCCTATGAATCGCTGGCCCGCGCTCTGCTCGACCTGGAACGTCCGGGTGCCAGCCACTCCCTGGAGCAGCTCGATCGCCGGGCGTGCGCTCTGCGGGAAGAGGGCTTCTGGCCCGTGGCGTCGAAGACTGCCGTCCTGGCAGGCAAGCCTCTGACTCTGGTGGGAGATCAGTTCGAGGAAGTACTCAGCGGCACGGGCAGCGCCGATCCGCTGCAGTTTTTGCAGCACCTGCTCCCGCCCCCAGATACGGTGCAGGATCCACGCGTTCGTCTGGTGTGCACGCTTCG
This sequence comes from Streptomyces albicerus, assembly GCF_008905045.1. Lineage (GTDB taxonomy): Bacteria > Actinomycetota > Actinomycetes > Streptomycetales > Streptomycetaceae > Streptomyces > Streptomyces albicerus. The sequence goes on along the minus strand of NZ_VWMY01000175.1, from coordinate 2,503 downwards.
TGCGGACTTCCTCCCCGACCTGTTGGAGCTGCCGGACATCGGTGCCCGGCTGCAGGACCGGCAGTTGAACGTCTCTCCCCTGAATGAATCAGCGCTGACCCGGGTGATCGTGGAACCAGCGCACCTCACGGGCGTCACCTTTACCCCGGGTCTGGCAGAGAAGATTGCCACCGAAGCCAGCCGGTCGCCGGGTAGCCTTCCGCTGTTGGAGTTCGCACTCACACAACTGTGGCCTTTGCAGCATGAACGGCAGATCAGTTTTGACAGCTACTACGGCCTCGGCGGCGTGTCCGGAGCACTCAACCAGCACGCCGAAAAGGTCTACCAGGAACTACGCGAACAACTGGGACTGCAGGAACACCGCATTCGCCGCGTTCTGCTGTCCATGGTGCGCGCCCGTGGCGGTGCTGCCAGCGCCGTACGGGTCACTGCCCAGCGTTCGCACCTTGGCAGTGACTGGTACATCACCCAGCTCCTGGCCGACCCTGACCGCCGCCTTGTCGTCCTGGGCAGCGGAGGGCCCGGGACGGCAGAAATCGCACACGAAGCCCTCATCAGGGAGTGGGGCCGACTGGCAGCGTGGGTCGAGGAAGACGCCGTCTTTCAGCAATGGCTGGCGGTGATGGAAGAACGCGCCCGGGACAAAGACCTGCTGTCCGCCACCCGGGTAGCGGAGGCGCAGCGGTGGCTGGGCGAGCGTAGAAGCGACATCCCGCAGGACGTTGCGGACTTCATTGAGCACAGCAGCGCCGTGATCCTGGAGCAGCAACAGACACAGGAGATGCTCAGCCAGTCGCAGGAACTGACCGACGAACTACGCCGACGGTCAGCCGAGTTGGAGAGCCGTCAGAAAACTCTGCAGGACTCCAACGCCGAGCTGGAGGAGAAGGCCGCGCTGCTGGCCCAGCAGAACCGCGACATCGAGGTCAAGAACACCGAGATCGAGGAGGCGCGGCAGGTCCTGGAGGAGCGCGCCGAGCAGCTCGCGCTCTCCATGCGCTACAAGATCGAGTTCCTGGCCAACGTGTCGCACGAGCTGCGTACACCGCTCAACTCGCTGCTGATCCTGGCCAAGCTACTCGCCGACAACACTGACGCCAACCTCACCCCGAAGCAGGTCGAGTTCGCCGAGACGATCCACGGCGCGGGCTCCGACCTGCTCCAGCTGATCAACGACATCCTCGACCTCTCCAGGATCGAGGCAGGCAAGATGAGCGTCTCGCCGACGCGCATCGCACTGGTCCAACTCATCGACTACGTAGAGGCCACCTTCCGGCCACTGACGGAGGAGAAGCGTCTCAATTTCTCCGTACGGATCTCCCCGGAGCTGCCAGCCACACTGCACACCGACGACCGGCGGGTCCTCCAAGTGCTGCGCAACCTGCTCGCCAATGCAGTGAAGTTCACCGACTCCGGAGCGGTCGAACTGGTCATCCGGCCCGCGGGCACACACGTGCCGGCCTCAATCCGGGACCAACTTCTGGAGTTGGGCTCAGTGCACGACGCGGACACCAACCTGATCGCGTTCTCCATCCGCGACACCGGCATCGGCATCGCGCCCGGCAAAATTCGGATGATCTTCGAGGCGTTCACGCAGGGGGACAACACCACCAATCAGAGGTACGGCGGCACTGGGCTCGGGCTGTCCATCTCACGCGAAATCGCACACCTCCTCGGCGGGGAGATCCACGCACAGAGTGAGCCGGGGCGCGGCTCTACGTTCACGCTGTATCTACCGCTCGACTCGAACCGCTCTTCCAAGCACGAAAAGACGCCTGGCCGCACAGGGCCCGCCCAGCGCACTGGTTCCGAAAACGCGGCCGCGGGACCGCCGTCCAGAACGCGCTCCGCCTTGACTTCAACAGCAGCCTTCACCGACAAGAGGCAGCGGACAGACGAAGAAGCTGTACTACGTCTGCCTGCGGCTCGCTTCGATGGCGAGAAAGTACTGATCGTCGACGACGACATCCGTAGCGTCTTCGCGCTCACGTGCGTCTTGGAAGAGAACGGCCTGTCGGTGCTATATGCGGAGAACGGGCACGAGGGCATCGAAATACTGGAGGGTCACGACGGCACAATGGCTGTCCTGATGGACCTCACAATGCCCAAAATGGATGGATACGCGGCCGCGAAGGCGATCCGCCGTATGCAGAACATCGCAGGGCTGCCGATCATCGCGCTCACCGCGAAGGCAATGCCGGGCGACCGGGAGAAGGCCATCGAGTTGGGCTTTTCCAACTATTTGACCAAGCCGGTCGACCCCGACGACTTGATGTCAGTGTTGCGCGCATGCATGACCGCGTCGTAGCAGGCCAATTCCCAGCATCGAGGAGGTCGATCCAGGCTTCGGTGGTCGCTTCCCTGTCTGGCCAGCTACCGTGCGACTACTTGGCACTGGGACCGGTCCCACGCTCACTAAGACCGTGTCCTACGTGGTGAGGCGGACGAGTCTCTTGTAACAGCACAGGGCTGCGGCGAGTCCGAGAAATGCCAGGTAGTTGCG
>NZ_VWMY01000174.1 GCF_008905045.1 Streptomyces albicerus | reverse complement strand
CCCTCTTCGCGTGGTCCTCGGCCACAATGGCGGGCGAGGGGGCAGCCCCTGAGCAGGATCGGTGAAGTCCGGTGCGGTACGGCGCCCCGTAAGGGGCGCGGGGCTGTGTCAATTTGCGGCTCCGCCGCGTGGGCGCGACCAGCCACGGACGGTCCGCAGGTATCGAACGGCACTTCCAGCGGAGCGCTCAGGTGCCCGAGGCCTCGGCGGCGGGAGCGAGATGCCCGGCCAGCAGCGGCGAGGCGGGATGTCGGGCACCGACGGCGATGGGGCGGGATGCCCGGGCCTGCCTGCGACGCCGAGGGCGGGACGCCAGGCGGGGTCGGCGGCGGGATGCGGCCGCGGAGGAGATCGAGATCGGGGGCCGGATGTCGAGCACGCGCGAGGACGAGGGCCGGCGAGGCGGCCCGGTCGAGGTCGGGCTGCTGGGGCCGGTCGAGCTGTGTGTCGCAGGCCGGGCTGTGCCGCTGGCGAGCCTGCCGCAGCGTGTGCTGCTGGCCCGGCTCGCACTGCGGCCGCAGCGGGTCGTGCCGGTGGCCGAACTGATCGACGCCCTCTGGGAGACGGAGCCGCCGCGGGGCGCCGTGGGGAACCTGCACAGTTACGTCTCCCGGCTGCGGCGCGCGCTGGGCGCCGGCCGGATCGGACGGGAGCCCGCGGGATACCGGCTGAGCGTGGCGGAGGGCCAGGTCGACATCGGCCGGGTGGAGCGGCGGGTGGCCGCGGCACGGGCCGCCGCCGCGGACGACCCCGCTGACGGCGCCCGGCTGCTCGGCGACGCACTCGGTGTCTGGCGCGGTGAACCTCTCGCGGACCTCGCCGACCGGGCGGCGTTCGCACCCGAGCGCGCCCGACTGACCGAATGGCGCAGGCAGCTGCGGGAGGAGTGGTTCGAACTGCGCCTCGCGGCCGGTGAGGCCGACGGCGTGCTGCCGGACCTGGAGGAGGCCGCGGCCACGGATCCGTTGCGGGAGCGCGTCCAGCTGCTGTTCATCCGCGCCCGCCACCAGACGGGCCGGACCGCGGAGGCGCTGGAGGCCGTGGAGGCGTACCGGCACCGGCTGGCCGAGGAGTTCGGCCTGGACCCCGGTCCCGAGCTGGCCGAGCTGCAGCAGGGGTTGCTCAAGGACGATCCGGGGCTCCGCGCCCCGCGGCGGAAGCCTCACGCCGCAGCTGATCTCTCACTGGGTGCCCGGCGACCAGAACCGCACCTGTCGGAACCTCACCCATCGGAAACTCACCTTCCGGATCTGCCGCCCGGGCCCGACCAGCGCGTCCCGGCTGAGCTGCCCGGCTCCGGCCGCCCGATTCCTGAGGCGGCGACCGGGCCCGATCGCCCTCTCCCGTTCCCGGCGCTCGGGCCCGTCCTCCGCCGGCCCGCCGACCGGTTCGTCGGGCGCGGGCCCGAGCTGGCGCAGGTCGAGGCCGCCCTGCGGGAGCACCGGGCGGTGACGGTCGTGGGCCCCGGCGGCGTCGGCAAGACGCGGCTGGTCCTGGAGCTGCTGGCCCGGGGTGAGCGGTCCGAGCCCGTGCACCTGGTCGAGCTCGCCGAGACGTCCAAGCCCGTCGAGACGCCCGGTGCGGTGGCCACCGCCCTGAGGCTCCGGGCGGCGCCCGAGGGCGATGTGACCGCCGTCGCCGACCGGCTGGGCGGCGCCCCTGCGCTGCTGGTCCTCGACAACTGCGAGCATCTGCTGACGGCGGCGCGTGATCTCGTCGTGGAGCTGCTCGCCCGGTGCCCGGCCCTGCGGGTGCTGGCGACCTCACGGCAGCGGCTGGGCGTGCCCGGCGAACGGGTCGTCCGGCTCGGGTCGCCGCCGGAGGAGGACCAGGTGGAGCTCTTCCGCGACCGCGCGGCCCTGCTGCGCGACGGCTTCCGCGCAGGTGCCGAAGGGTCGGAGCGGTCCGGCGAACTGGTCGCCGAGATCTGCCGGATGGTCGACGGGCTGCCCCTCGCCGTGGAGCTGGCGGCGCACAGGGAGGCGGTGTTCGGGCTGCGCCAGCTGCGTGAGCGTCTGTCCTCGGGACTCGGCGTGCTGGAACCCTCGCGCGGCGGCGATCGCTCGACCGCGGTCGGCGCGACCGTCGAGTGGTCCTGCCGGCTGCTCGATCCCGACGCCCGGGAACTGCTCGACCGGCTGTCCGTGTGCCGGGGCGGCTTCGGTGCCGAGGCGATCGACCATCTGGCGCCGCCCGGAGCGGCCAATCCGGCGGCTCTGCTCGCCGAGTTGGTCGACGCCTCGCTCGTCGGCTGCGATCTCTCGACCGAGCCGCCGCGTTACTGGCTGCTGGAGACCGTACGTCATGTGTGCGCCGGGCATCTGGCGACGGCGGGGGCCGAGGAGGCTCAGGCCGCGCACGCCCGGTGGATGCTCGCGCACGCCCAGGAGGTGCACCGGCTGCGGCACGACCGTTCCCCCGCGGCTGCGGAGCTGTTCCGCCGGGAGGCGGCCAACACGCATCAGGCCCTGGCCTGGCTCACCGGGTCCGGTCGTCGGAAGGAAGCCGCGCAGCTCGGGATCAGGGCCGTCATGGCGCTAGCCGACGCCCCGGATCTTCCCTTGCTCAACCTGCTGCGCGGTCTCAAGCCCGCCGTACCGGACCCGCCCCGCCCGACGACGGGCGACGACACCGAGGCCGTTCTCGCCGTGGCGGTCGGCGTGGCCGCCTGGCTGACGGGCGACGCACGGACCGCGGACAGGCTGCTCAGCGCGGCGGTGGAGATACTGCCGGGCAGTCACCCGTACCGGTGGATCGGGCGCTTCTACCGCCTGACCAACCGGCTGTTCCGGGGTGACGTCGCCGGGGTCGAGGCGGACGCCACGGCCCTGTTGCGCGACGAGGCCGCGCCGGGCTGGGGAGTCGGTGCCGCTGTCTGCTGCGCGGCGCTGGTCAGGGAGTTCTCCGGAGATCACGAGTCCGCCGAACGATGGCTGACGCGGGAGGAGGTACTCATCACCGAGGTGAGCCGGCTCGACGGATTCGTGACGTACACGCGCGGCGAGCTGGCCGCCGGACGCCACCCGGCCCGTGCCCTGATCTACTTCGAGGAGGCGTACCGGCAGAGCGACGCGCAGGGCAACACGTACGAACGTGAAGTGGCCGCGATCGGGCGGGCGGCCGTGCTCATCCGGCTGGGCCGCCATGCGGAGGCCGTCACCGCCTGCCTCGAACTCGTCGAGAGCCTGCGCCGTCTCGGGATGTGGCCCCAGCTCTGGATGGTCCTGCGGCACACCGCCGAGTTGCTGGTCGCGCTCGGCGATCACGCCACGGCCGCCGCCCTGCTCACCACCGCCGACGGCGATTCGCTGGCGCCCGCGGTGTTCGGCGTCGACCGGGACCGGCACGCCGCCCTGTGGACGGACATCGCGGACCGGCTCGGCCCCGACCTGCTGGAGGATCTCCGTGCCGAGGGGCGCAAGGACCGCCGGGCCGGTGCCGCCGAACGGGCCGTACGTGCGCTGCGCGCCCAGACCGCGACAGCCGTGCGGTAGCGGTAGCGCCCGGCAAGCCGCCGGCCAGCGTCCAGCAAGCGGCGCCCGCCACGGTGGACGCATGACGACAACAACCCGAGCAACCACGACCGACGAGACCGCAGAATCCGCCGAGGCTCAGGTGGAGGAGTTCCTCGGCCGGTTCCTGACCGACTTCGCCGGAGCGGCGAGCACGTCGATGACGGTCCTCGGCGACCGGCTCGGCCTCTATCAGGCCATGACGGGCGCCGGACCGCTGTCCGCCGCCGACCTCGCGAAGACGACCGGGCTGCATCCGCGCCTGGTCACCGAGTGGCTCGCGGTCCAGACCGTGTCCGAGTACGTGGTCCACGACTCGGCGGCCGGTACGTACGAACTGCCCGACGCCCACGCGGCCGTGCTCTCGATGGTGGACTCCCCCGCCTACGTCATCGGTGCCGCCGACATCATCGCGGGCCAGTACCTGGCAATGAGCGACCTCGAACAGGCGTTCCGCACCGACGGCGCCCTCGACTACAGCGCACAGCACCCGTGCGTGTTCAGCGGCATAGAGCGGTTCTTCCGCACCGCGTACGTCCACCAGATCGCGGAGAGCTGGTTCCCCGCGGTACCGGGCCTCGTCGAACGGCTGGAGCGGGGTGCGCGGGTGGCCGACGTGGGCTGCGGCCACGGCGTGGCCGACCTGCTGGTCGGCACGACCTGGCCCGCGTCCACCGTCACCGGCTTCGACGCGCACGAGCCGTCCGTCGCCCAGGCCCGCGCGAAAGCCATCGAGGCGGGCAGCCCCGGCAATGTGTCGTTCCGCGTGGCCGACGCCGACGGTATCGGCCCCGGCCCGTACGACGTCGTGGTGTTCTTCGACTCGCTGCACGACCTGGGGGACCCGCCCGCGGCACTGCGGCGCGCCCACGAGGTGCTCGCGGAGGGCGGACTCCTGGTCGCCGTCGAACCGTGGTCGACGGACCGGCTCGAGGACAGCGTCGGCAGTCCGGTGGCCCGTATCGACTTCGCCGCCTCCACCGCGCTGTGCACTCCGGGCTCGCTGGCGCAGCCCGGCCGCTACGGACTCGGCACCCAGGGCGGCCCCGCCAAGCGCCTCGCGCTGCTCACCGAGGCGGGCTTCCGCGAGGTGGAGCTGGCCGCCGACACCGGGTTCAACCTGGTGTTCGCCGCGACCAAGTGACGTACAGATGAGGGGGTACGACGGCGTGGGGGCGGGGCCGGACGGTATACCGTCCGGCC
>NZ_VWMY01000173.1 GCF_008905045.1 Streptomyces albicerus | reverse complement strand
AGCGGCAGGTAGGAAGGGCGGCGGACCCGGGGTGTGGTGGAAGCAGAGAACGGCCTTGACCGCTTCACGCCGTGCGGCGGAGAAGGGAGGACTGGGGGAAGACTCGAGACTGACAGTCAGCTCTTCGGTCGCTCTCGCCCAGAAGCGAAACTGCAGGTCACCGTGCCCCCCTTGGGGGTACCAGCGACTGAAGCGACTCGAACGCGGCATATGTGAGCGCCATGTGGTGTGTGCGTGTGCGTGATATATGACGGATCAGGCACGAGGCCGAGCTCGTGTGGCTGGAGGATGTCGGCCAGCTCGGCTGTGTACGCCAGAGCCTGGACCGTCTGCCCACCCGCAAGGGCAGGCCCGCCTGCCACCGCGACGGCCGCATGGTGGGTTACGCGATCCTCGGCCCCGACGCCGAGGCCTCCCGTGGTTCGGGCACGTTCCGCCGCCGCGTCTTCTGGCTCCTGCCCCACGACCGCGACACCGAGCGCGACGGCCTGTACGCCACGAGCGCGCCCGCCGAAGCCGTCGACCCGCGCACCCTTGAGCCCCGCGTCAAGGGCTGTAAGACCGACCGTTCGGAGGGCGGCCCGCCCTCCCGCGCCATGCAGGAACTCGGCATACAACCCCCTCTGTAGCAGGCACTCCTGGGCCTCGGCGTCGACATCAACAGCTCCTGCCTCCTCCACCGCATCGAGTAGACCGACGACGTACGTGGGCTCGGTGGGGTGCGGTTGGTAGCCCTCGATGTGCGACGTGGCGCGGCGGAAGGTACGGCAGCGGCCGCGGGTCCACCGCGAAGCGGCTGACCATCTACTAGCTGCCGCCCTACGCACCCGACCTCAACCTCGTCGAAGGCATCTGGTCTGTCCTGTGACGCGGATGGCTTTCCAACGTCGCCTTCAGTACCCCGAACACCTCGACCAGCGCATCCGACGCGGCTTACGCCTCATCCAGTACCGCAGTCACCTCATAGACGGCTGCCTCGCCGAGACCGGCCTGACCATCGGACCCGCCTGATCGGCGACACGACACCACGAGTTCAACCTCAAGTAGAGGAGTTCGAGAGGCCGATGGAGAAGCAGCCGACCGAAGTGGGTGCGGCCCGAGGGGCCCCTCAGGCCGCCATCAGCGCCGCCAGGGCGCGGTCCATTGCGGCGTTGAACTCTTCCGGCGTCAGCGGCAGACGGGACTTGACGTCCCGGCTCCACTGGTCGGCGAGGACCTCGGCAAAGCCCGCCTCAACACCGTCGAGCGCCGCGTCGGCCAGGTCCGAGGGAGCGATCTTGTCCACGGGCCAGCCCGCCGCCATGTCGGTGTCGGCCAGGCCGAGGTGGACCGCTGTGACGAGCGTGCCCTGCTCGGCGAGCTCCAGGCGGACGCCGTTGGTCATGGCCCAGGCGGCGGCCTTGGTCAGGTGGTAGGCATTGGCGCCCTTGCCCCCGAACCACGACATGGCGGAGAGGACGTTGACGATCGCGCCCCCGCCGTTCCTGGCGAGCGCCGGCGCGAACTCCCGGATCATTGCCAGGTGGCCGAACATGTTGGTCTCCAGCTCGTGCCGCACCGCGTCCAGCGAACCGGTCACCAGGTCGGTCCCCGTACTGATTCCCGCGTTGTTGATGAGGAGCGAGACGTCCGGGGCGGCCTCGGCGGCGGCCCTCACGGATGCGGGATCGGCGATGTCGAGGGGCAGCACCTCGACCTCGGGCAGGTCCACGGTCTCCGGTCGGCGGGCCGTCGCGTAGACCTTGCGGGCGCCCCGTTCGAGCAGGCGCTGGGCGAAGGCGCGGCCCAGGCCGCGGTTGGCTCCGGTGACAAGGGCGACGGAGTTGTTGATATCCATGGCCGGTACGCTAAAACCTGACGCTAGCGTCAGAGGCAAGTGCTGGTCGTCAGGGCCAGGGGTGAGAGGAATCACCATGACTGTCACAGTGGCCGCGGCCGAGCGGTTGATCCGCATCGGCGAGGTGGCACGGGGTGCCGGCGTCTCGGTGCGCGCCGTGCGCTACTACGAGCAGCAAGGGCTGCTCATCGCGGAGCGCAGCCCGTCCGGCCAGCGCCTGTACCGGCAGGACGCCATCGCCCTGGTCCGCTTCTTCCAGCAGATGTTCGCCGCCGGCCTGACCAGCCGAAGGATCACCGAACTCCTGCCGTGCTGGGACGCCGGGCACACCGACGCCGGGCAACGAGCCATGCTGCGAGCCGAGCGCGAGCGCATCCAGGCCAAGATCGACGACCTGCAGGCCGCCCTGGACCACCTCGACAAGGTCATCGCGATCACGGACACGCACCCGTAGGCGCGGTCGGCCAGACGTCTCATCAGCGATCTAACCTCGCTGTCCTGGTTGGGGCGATGAGGAGTCGTTGAGGGGGAACCGTTGTCGGGCGGCCGACGCGATTTTCGGTGTTCGGGCCGGGCGCAGACCAGCACGGTGGTCTGGTTCTCCAGGGTCTTTCCGGTCGTAGGCCGTCAGGGTTTGCCGGTCAGCGGGCAGGACGGTGTAGTGCGGCCATGCGAGGGAAGGCCTTGACCCCTGATGTTGGACACACGAGACACTGGATCCTTAAGGATCTGAGCACGGACATCTCGTGGTCATGAAGAACTATCCGCCGCAGTTCAAGGCGGACGCGGTCGCGCTGTACCAGGCGCGGCCCGGGGCAACGATCAGGTCGGTTGCCGCCGATCTGGGGATCAAGTACTGCTGACGTTCGGCGGTCAGCCCGCCCCCTTGTGGATACCGCGTGCCTCCGGTGATACCGCGGCCGACGCCCAGCCGTCAGCCCCTACGACACCACAAGTTCAACCTCAGTAATGCGCGGACCCGCCCGAATATGCCCCCCCTTGCCCTGGCAGACCTCACCGGGTCTGCCAGGGTGGGCCGGATCACTGCGGGTTTCCGCGCGGTTGCCGGGGTGGTGGATGCTGTCCGGATGTCCGTCGGCTCCGCGCTGCCGGGCGGGGGCGGGGCGGAACCGTGGTGGCCGGGTGGGAGGGCCGGGTCAGCGGGTGAAGGTGGCCCGGTGCTCGGTGAGGGTGGCGCAGTTGGAGCCGGTCACCTGCACGTGGACGTTGTTGATGTGGCCGCCCCAGTCGACGCAGTGGCCCTTGCCGTACACGTAGGCCGGTCCCGCGTACGAGGTGTACTGCCCGTAGTCCTCGTCGCCCTCGTCGGTGTCGGGGACGTAGATCCATGTGGACATGTCCGCGGCGCTGCCGGGGTTGGTGCGGATGGTCGCGACGCAGTTCTCGCCGTTGGAGGAGTTGTACGTCAGGTAGACGGTGCCCAGGGAGCCGATGGGGGCTGAGTTCACGGTCTTGTAGGCGCTTCCGCAGACCTTCTGCGGTGTGGTGTTGGGTGCGGCGGAGGCAGGCGCCGCCAGGGCGGTTGTGGTGCCCACCGCCAGGGCGGCGAAGGCGGCCGCCGTTAAGACGGAACGGTTAAATCTCATATTTCCCCCTTGTGATCTTTGGAGTTGGTTGCTCCTGTCTGGTGTGACACGCGGGACATCGGAACGGTTGTGCGTCGTCCGCAGAAGATGTGTGGTCTGAGCCTCGTCCGTACCGGGGTGTCCGCGTGCTGCTGTGCGGGGGCCGGAAGGGGCCGTCCGCGGTGCTGGGCAAGTTGAGGAGAGCCTGCGAGCAGGTTCGTTTCTCCGGCATAACTGTTCTTCTCACGCGGGTGACCTGCCGGGCGGCCGCCCCACGGCCCGGCCCGGCAGCCGCTGTCCACAGCAGATGATCAAGAATGTTCTGCGAGGCCGCCGCCTTGGTCGTCCTGCCGCTCGCCGCCGTCCCGCCGGCGCACGCCGCGGAGACCGTGCCGCTCGCCCTCGCCGTTGACCGCCTGACCCCGGGCACCGAATCGCGGGAGGGCTACCAGCGCACCTCCTTCAGGCACTGGAACGAGTGAAGGTGTGTTTCTGGGGCGGCTGGTGGTTGGGGTGGGCGGGGGAGTGCTGTGGGCCGGTGATTTTCGGGGCGTGGTCTTTGGCTGGGTAGTTGAGGGTCGGGAGGTGGGTCTGGGGTGCGGTGGTGGAGGCGGCCTTCGCGTAGGGGCCCGGGCCGTGGAAGCCGGTCATGTAGACGAAGCCGGCGCCGGGGGCTGCCTGGTGCGGTAGGGCGTGCTGCCGTGGGGATCTGCGTGCCGGGTTTTCTGTGCGGGATTGAACTGACGCAGGCACACCGTGGGTTCAGCCGTGGCCCACTGGCAGCGCTGCTGGCCGCGGTCTGCCCGGGTGCGCGCGTGTGGTCCGGGGCTGTCTTGGCGGTGCTGGTGAGTACCCGGGCGTGGGTCACGGATGCTCAAATCTGCAGGGAGGGAGCCCCTGGCCAGGGGCGACTGACGCGCCGGTGGAGCTGATGCATGGTGTGGCTGCGTGGTATCGGGGGTCTTCGCCGGCCCGTGGATCCTGCTGGCCCCGTCGCTTCCCGGCGCGGATCCGCATTGTCCTGCTACGGCCCGTACACGTCGGCAGGCAACGGGGTTGAGCCTGGTTCCTCTGGAGGGGTGGCGTCTGGGGTGTTGTGGCTGTGGTCGGGGGTGGCTGTCCGATCCGGTCGGCTGCGGGGGAGGAGTTCGTGGTTGTGGGCGGTGGACTCCTCGGCGGTGCGCGCGCTTGCACGGTGCAGTGCACCGGGGTCGGGCAGTTGCACGAAGGTGTCCAGGAATCTGGAGGCGGCTGCTGTCTGACGGTCTTGAGTTCCGTGGACGATGGGAGCGCCGGAGTGATGGGA
>NZ_VWMY01000172.1 GCF_008905045.1 Streptomyces albicerus | reverse complement strand
GAGAGGTGTTCGACGCTGCCGGGGGCTCGGGCCGTACCGCACACGCTAGCCCTCACCGCGCCCCCTGGACAGATGTCAAGTGGCCATCTGTCCAGGGCGGAAGACCGTTACATGGGGCGCTATCCGCAATCTCGGGGGAGGGTTACGCTGTTCGTACAGGCCCGGGCCCCCGGCAGTGATGCACCGTTCCGCTCCGGGAGGTCTGCCGTGTTCGTTCTGCTTCTCATCCTGATCTTGGTCTTGTTCGGCCTCGGTTTCATCAACCCCATCTGGTGGGTGGCCGCGGCCGTGCTGGTCTTCGGCGCCACCCGGCACGGCCGTGACCGTGGCGGGGGCTGGATCCGTGGTGACGGTTCCGATGCCGGGCAGTACCGGGACTACGAGCACCGCCGGGATCGTCAGGACCGCTGGGACCGTCGCTACAGCCGTCGGCACCGGGCGCGCTGGAGGCGTGAGGACCGTCGGGACTACGAACGCCGCGGGTGAGCGATGAAGTTGCCCGACATCCAGAGATTCCGGGACGGCTTCCGCCCAGCCGGACGCGCCGAAATCGTCGAGAGGTACGTGCCATGCAGCGCACAACCATGCTTCCGGAGAATTGGTTGGGATCTGAGGGCCGAGGCCGTGGCGGGGAATGCGGACGGTCAGGATGTCGTCGCGCTGCGCGCCGAGAATGATCAGCTGCGGCGGGCGCTGGCCGGCCGTGCGGTCATCGACCAGGCGTGCGGCATGGTGATGGTCCTGGCCCCCTGCCGCCGTGGGCCGGCCAGGAACCTGCTGGTGGACATGGCACGGCAGTGCAACACCAAACTTCCGGAGGTGGCCGTGGCCGTGGTCGCCGCCTGGGAGGGTGAGCCGCTCTCACGGCTGATGCAGCGGGCGCTGCGGCGTGCGCTGCGGCGGCTCTACGCGGAAGACCGGGGGTGCGACTCACGACCGACAGATGAGACGTCCGGCTCAAGGCCGGCTATGTGAGAACGCTGGTGAAGCAGGCTCCTTCCATCGGAATCGACGGCCTGCTGCCCGCCGACCGGGAGAAAGCGATCTTCAAGGACTACGGCCTGCCCTATCAGCCCGGTGCGGCGGCGGGCGAGAGGCAACTGGCGCGCCGCTGACCACCCATAGGCACGACGACTGCGTTGTGAGGTACGCACCATGCACCAGCTGACCACGCCCCGCGAGGAACAGCCGCTGTTGACGGCTGTGACGTCGATGGGAAACGCGGCCCTGGCTGTCGAGGTTCTCGAACTACGCGTCAAAAATGAGCAGTTGAGCCAGGCGCTGGTGAGTCGTGCGGTGATCGACCAGGCGCGCGGCATGGTGATGGTCCTGGCACCGTGTTCCAGCGAGCGGGCCTGGGACCTGCTCGTGGACGTGTCGCAGCACTGCAACGTCAAACTCCGCGACGTGGCTGCGGCCCTGGTCGCCACCACGAAGGGCCAGGAGTTCCCGGAGGCGATACGGCGCGAGTGGGCTCGCGCGTTGCGGCGCCTTCACGCGCTGGAGCGGCGGTGACGGCTCGCGCGTGCACGGCTGTCGGTGATGTCGCCACATGTGATAGTCGACCTGCATGCCGAAGAAGTCTTCCGGGGCCGCGGACCGCTCGTCTGTGTCGGTATGGCTGTGCCGTGTGATCCGCGATTCGCCGGCCGAGCGCGGATGGCGGCGGAGCAGAGAGATCGAACTGGGGTCGAGGTCGCTGGGTTTTGCGGCGCTCGGCTTCCTCACGCTGGTGCCCTTGCTGATCGTTGTCTCGGCGGCTGATCCGGCGCACGGGCGGGGGTTCGCGCAGTGGCTGGGGGACGGGCTCGGCGTGTCGAGGGCCGCCAGGGAGGAGGTCGGGAAGTTGTTCGCGTGGCCCGGCCAGGTGCTGGAGACCACGACTGCTTTCGGCCTTGCCGCCCTGGCTGTCTTCGGTCTGGGTTTCGGGGCGGCGGTGCAGACCGGCTACGAGAAGATCTGGGAGTTGCCTCCGGCCCGCTGGTACGCCAGATGGCGGCACGTGCTGTGGCTCGCTGTGCTCGTCGGGTCCCTCTACCTGACCGCCACCACCACACTGTGGCGCCATTCACCGGCCGGCACGCTGGCCGCCACACTGAGCGCCGTCCTGTTCTTCTGGTGGTCGCAGCGGATGCTGCTCGGCGGGCGGATCGCCTGGAACGCTCTCCTTCCCGGCGCGGTGGTATCGGCGCTCGGGCTGCTCGGTCTTCGGGTCTTCTCCCGTCTCGTCTTCTCACCGCTGATCGCATCCAGTGCCGTCACCTACGGTCCGTTCGGAACCGTCCTGGTCGTCCAGTCCTGGCTGGTCGGTGTGGGCGTCGTCGTCTTCGGCGCTGCGCTGGCGGGCCGCCTGCTGCACGAGGAACTCCCCCGCGTGGCACAGGCCCTGAGACAGGGCGCACGGCGACGACGGCCCTGAGGCCGGGACAACCGCGGGAGTTCCTCGTGCAGCGCAGACGCCGGCAGCGGGCCCAGGCCGGGAGTGGCCAGTGCTGTGCCGGTGACGCCCAGGACGATGACCGATGACTCAGTTGGTGCCCCTCCGGCTGTCACTCGTCGAGTGCGCGCATCAAACCCCCGGCCCGGGGCACTTGGGGGCGGGGGACGCGCATCGCGCGCCCACGCCATGGGGAGGACATCGTGACCTCGTCCAACACGCAAGGGCGCGGCCAGGCCGCGAAGTCCGCGGCCCGTTCCACCCAGAACGAGACGCTGACTGCCGCAGGACGAGCGGGGTTCGTCGCCCGCGGCATCGTGTACGTACTGATCGGTGCCCTCGCCATTCGGATTGCTCTCGGCAGCGGAGGGGAGTCGGCTGACCGGCAGGGCGCGCTGGCTCAGGTCGCGGCGCAGCCCTTCGGGGAGGTGATGCTGTGGGCGATGGTGGTCGGCTTCGGATGCATGGCGTTGTGGCGGGGTACCCGCGCGCTCCTCACCAGGGGTCCTCGGCGGAAGGTGGGTTCGCGAGTCCTTGACGGCGGGCGGGCGGTCTTCTACGCCTTCGTCTGCTGGGCCACCGCCGCGTACGCTGCCGGGGGCGGCCAGGGTTCCAGTGGCAACGCGCAGTCGCAGGACTGGACGGCATCGGCGCTCAAACTGTCGTACGGCCGGGTGCTGGTGGGTGCCGCGGGCTGCTTGCTGATCGGTATCGGCGGGGTACTCGCCGTCCGGGCGGCCATGCGGCGCTTCCTGAAGCAGCTGGACACCGGCACCATGAGCCACCGTACGAAGCAGGTCGTCACCGCTCTGGGCGTGGTCGGAGGCGTGGCACGGGGCGTGGTGTTCGCGGCGGCCGGGACATTCATCCTGGTGGCAGCCGTCCGCTTCGACCCGAACGAGGCCAAGGGCGTGGACGCGACGCTCCGGAGCTTCACGCAGACACCGGTGGGACCGTGGCTCCTGGTCGCCGTCGCGATCGGGCTGATTCTCTTCGGCGTCTTCTCCTTCGCCTCGGCGCGCTGGCGCCACCTGTAACACGGTGACCCAGGCCAGATCTGCCAGATCCTCCCGCAGGCTCGTCCTTGGACCGGGCCGTCACCACACGGGTTCGAGACAGCAGGGACGGCAGGGGCGAGTTGATGCAGCGCCTCTGAACAGGCCACGGGCGGTGGGGGCCGCGAGGTTTCAACTCTGCTGTAAGGGCTAGTCGTTGGACATGTCCAGACGCTACGGCGGCAACCCCGCGGGGACGGTCATCCTCCTCATCGCGGACATCACGGCACTGATCCTGATCCTGTGGATCGTCTTCTACCTGTTCGACGCCAACACCGCCAACGATGCGGTCTCCTGGGTCCACGACGCGGCGAACTGGCTCTCGGGCTGGTCGCACGACCTGTTCACCATCGACTCGGACAACTGGCGCACCGTGGTCACCTACGGCCTGCCCGCTGTCGTCTACCTGCTCATCGGTCACGCGGTGGCCGGCCGGGTCAACCGGACCTAGCCTCCCTCCGCCGAAGCGCAGCCGCGCGTAGAACATCGGGCGGGACGGCCGCCATCGGCTGCAGGATCCGCCGCAACGGCTCGGGCACACACGCCAGCACCAGCACAACCCCGCACTCGGCCGCCTGCCGCCAGGCTCCGAGCAGGACGTTCAGCCCGGCCGAGTCACAGAACGAGACATTGGACAGGTTCAGCACGATGAAGAGGTTTGTTTGTCCCGCGAGAGCAGTTCCTTGAACCGCGGGCGAAACACCGGGTCGGTCAGGTAGTCCATCTCGCCGTTGACCCTCGCTACCAGGCAGCGGCCGGAGGCGATCGTCTCGACCGGGGCAGCTGCGTGCGTTCGCCGCCTCGGCGGCGGTGTCAGGGCACCAGGCCGTGAAGGGGTTCCGTGCCGTCGATGAAGGCGCGGGCCACGTCGGACAGGCGTCGGTTGTGGGCGCGGGCGTAGCCACGCAGTGCGGTGAACGCCTGTTCCATGTCGATGCCCTGGCGTTCGGCGAGTTTCCCCTTGGCCTGCTCGATCAGCACGCGGCTGTTCAACGCTGTCTGCAGTTGTTCGTTGAGCACGGTGCTGCGGTGGGTGGTGCGTTGTTGCAGGAGGCTGATGGTGGCGACGTCGGCCAGGGCCTGGCCGATGAGGGTGGCGGCAGGATCGAAAGGGCCGGGGTCGGCGCGGAAGAGGTTCAGAGCGCCGACGGTCTCGTCCCGCAGGCGCATGGGCAGGGCCTGGACCGCGCCGAAGCCGCTGCGGTGGGCCGCTGTGGCGAAGTGCGGCCAGCGGTCGACCTCGCGGGTCAGGT
>NZ_VWMY01000171.1 GCF_008905045.1 Streptomyces albicerus | reverse complement strand
CTGCCCACGGCACCCTGCGCGTGGCCGAGGTGGCCCGCGGCACCGTCCAGCTGGAGACGAACTACGGCGCCATCGAGGTCGGCGTCCGCGAGGGCACGGCCGCCTGGCTCGACGCCAGCTCGGGCTCCGGCCAGGTCCGCAACACCCTCACCGCGTCCGACGCCCCGCAACAGAGCGAGGACACCGTCAAGATCCGCGCCCGCACCCGGCACGGCAACATCGACATCCGCCGCGCCACGGCCTGAACACCTCCACACCCCGCACCAGCCCCAACTCACCCACTCCGCCAGCCACTTGCCGCGGCGGCCCGACGCCGACCCGGGCACAACAGATCTGAAGGAGAAACATGTCCATCAACCTTTCCACCCAGGGGCAGGATCGCCCGGAGCTGCAGAAGGCGATCGAGGAGATCGTCGAGTCCGGTTTCGTCGGGGTGCAGCTGCGGGTGAACGACGAGCAAGGCGAGTGGGTCGGCAGCGCCGGGGCATGCGAGCTGGGCCAGAGCGCCAAGCCGCTGACCAACGGGCACTTCCGCACCGGCAGCACCACGAAGAACTTCGTTGCGACCTCGGTGCTCATGCTGGTGGCCGAGGGCAGGATCGGCCTGGACGCCCCGGCCGATGACTACCTGCCCGAGTTCGGGCTGGACCGGCGGATCACGGTGCGGATGCTGCTGCAGCACACCAGCGGGATCTTCAACCACACCGGCGAGCTCTACGAGGACGGGACATTCGCGCCGGGGATCCCCATGCCCTACGGCATCACGGGCAAAGAGTGGGTGAACAGCCGGTTCAAGACCTACCGGCCGGAGGAGCTGGTACGGCTGTCATTGTCCAAGCCGGTGCGGTTTGCGCCGGGGACGGGCTGGAGCTACGCCAACACCAACTACGTGCTGGCCCGGCTGGTGATCGAGAAGGTCACCGGCCGTTCGTTCGCCGAGGAGCTGCAGCGGCTGATCCTGGGGCCGCTGGGGATGACCGGCACCGTGGCGCCGGGCACCTCGTCGGAGATCCCCGAGCCGCTCAACCACAGCTACTACCGCTATGAGGACGCCGGGCAGGAGAAGACGGTCGATATCACCCGTCAGAACCCCTCCTGGGTTTCGGCCGGTGGTGACATGATCTCGACCACTCAGGATCTGCACACGTACTTCTCCGCACTGATGGGCGGCAAGCTCCTGCCGGCCGAGCTGCTGGCCGAGATGCGTACGCCGGAGGCGAAGGTCGGCTACGGCCTGGGGGTGTTCGCGCAGGACACGGGCCCGGGCGGCGGCACCATCTTCCACCACAACGGCGCCAACGGGGGCTCGGCGGCGCTGATGTACAGCACACCCGACGGCAGCAAGACCCTGACCGCCGGGCTGAACTGTGTGGACGACGCCGACCTGTCGATAGCAACCGCATTCCAGAACGCCCAACAAAGGCTCGTCAACGAGGTGTTCTGCGGCGGGCAGGCCGGTCCGGCGCAGACGACGGATTGAACACCTGGGACCCGTACGCCTCGAGGGGCGCCCCCTTCCGGTCGTGCATCAGGTAGAACGCCGAACCGGGGCCACGCCGAGCTCAACGAGCTCGGCGTGGCCCGTCCACATGCTCGGCCTGGTGGAGGAGTCGGAACGTGACAGCTCTGGTTACCGACGGTACGGATCGGCCGGCCTGTTGCTGGTGGAGGACCAGGCCGCAGGTGTCGCATTCGTACGTCCGGACGTGCAGCGGCAGCTTGGCTTTCACCGCGCCGCACCCCGAACAGGTCTTGGAAGAGGGGTACCAGCGGTCGGCGACCACCATGTGGGTGCCGTGCCTCTGGCGGGTCTTGTAGTCGAGCTGGTGGCGGATCTCGCCGAATCCGGCGTCGGTGATCCTGCGGGCCATGCGCCGGTTCTTCAGCATCCCGGCGACGTTGAGGTCTTCGACCACGACGGTGCCGTACTCGGCCGTCACGCTCGTGGTCAGCTTGTGCAGGGCATCAGCGCGGAGGTTCGCGACCTGGTGATGCAGCTTGTTGTAGGCGGCGTTGGCCTTCTCCCACCGCTTCGACGGCTTGCGGCCGGTCCTGCGGTCGGGACCCTGGCGGCGGGACACGACGCGGGACGCGCGGCGCAGTTGCTTCAGCGTGTGGTCGTAGTGGCCGGGGTTGGGGACAGTACGGATCTCGCCCGTCGAGTCGGCCATCACGGCGAGGGTCTTCACCCCGAGGTCGACGCCGACCGCAACGTTCGGGCGGGCCACACGGGTGATCTCCCGCGCGACTTCGACCTGGAAGGAGACGAACCAGCGTCTCCGCTCGTGCCGGACGGTCGCGGACAGGATGCGGGCGGTCCCGGCCTGCACACGGCGGAGGAGTTTGCCGGTGGGCTCATGGGTGCGGATCGTGCCGAGCCGGGGCAGGGTGACGTGCCGGCCGTCGCGGTCGACGCGGATCGTGCCGGTGGTGAACCGGCAGGCACGGCGCGCTTTCCTCTTCGGCTTGAACCGCGGCGCACCCATCTTCCGGCCGCGCCGCTTGCCCTGCCGGGACTTGGCGTAGTTGTCGAACGCGGCGGCGGCGTTCGCCAGACCCGTGCAGTACGCCTCTTTCGAGTTCTCCTCCCACCAGCCGGCGAACCCGGGGTCGGCGTGCTTGGCGGCGTTGAACGCCTTCCGCAGCGCAGGCAGCGACCACGGCCGCCACTCGGTCAGCTGCGCCTCGGGTACGCCGTAGGACTCCTCGGCCTTGCGCTGCCACCACGAGGCCATCACCCAGCCGACAGCCCAGTTGTACGCCGCGCGGGCCGCACCGCAGTGCGAACGCAGCGCGGCTTCCTGGCCGGCGTTCGGGTCGAGCGCGAACCGGTACGCCTGCACCACGAACCCGGGCTGCGGCTGGAACTTCTTCACTCGGCGGCCTCGGTCGCCACGGCCACCGCGCGGGCGGCACGGTTCTTCGCCGCCCGTCGCCCGTACAGGCGCGCACACATCGACGTCAGCACCTCGGTGATGTCCCGTACCAGGTCGTCGGTGGTCTCGGCGGGGTCGAGGACGACCAGGCGCCGCCCGGACGCCGACAGCACGGCTTCGAGGTGCTCGACGCCGAACCGGGCCAGCCGGTCACGGTGCTCGACCACGACCACAGCGGCGGACGGGTCGGACAGGACTCGGTGCAGCTTGCGACGCCGCCCGTTCAGCCCCGAGCCGACCTCCGTCACGACCTCCGCGACTGCCAGGCCCAGCCGGTTCGCGTCGGCCACGACCCGGGCCGCCTGCCGGTCCAGATCGGCCTTCTGATCAGCGGACGACACTCGGCAGTACGCCACCACCGCCCGGACAACTGGACGGCGGGCTTCATCGACCAGCCACGTCCCGGACGGCGCCTGGCGGACCGGGACAGGCATCTTCCCGTCCTTCACCCACCGCCAAGCGG
Organism: Streptomyces albicerus; assembly: GCF_008905045.1. GTDB lineage: Bacteria > Actinomycetota > Actinomycetes > Streptomycetales > Streptomycetaceae > Streptomyces > Streptomyces albicerus. The sequence continues at coordinate 1,453 of NZ_VWMY01000171.1, read as the reverse complement.
TCTGGTAACTCACGCCCTGCTGGCGCGCCCACTCCGAAAGCTTCACACGATCAAGATATACAACTGGATATGACTATGAATGACTAAATGACGTCCCGTAAGCGGATGTTGGGTAAGGCTGGAGTGCGCCTGGGCGAGGTGGGGCTACCCGGCAAGGGCCAGGTTGTGCAGCCTGGCCACGCCGAGGACGGCCTGGTGGACACCGTCGCCGCGTAAACGGCAGTCGCGGAGGATCTTGTAGGTCTTCATCCGGGAGAAGGCGTGCTCGACGCGGGCTCTGGCCCGCCGGTGGACGGCGTTATCGGCTTGCTGCTCAGGCGTGAGCGGTTGGTCTTTACGCGGCCAGTGCGGGATGAGGGCGGGTGTACCGCGATAGCCACCGTCGCCGAGGACAGGCGCGTTCTTCACAGCGCGGTCCACGCCCGATTCCCGGTAGGCGCGAGCGTCGTGGCGGTTGCCGGGCAGTGGGCGTCCGGCCGCCACGACCAGCCGTGTGTTGGCGTCGATGACAACCTGGTGGTTGGTGGAATAGCGGTAGTTCTTGCTGGAAGCGGCCACGCTCCTGTCGCGGGTCGGGACCAGGGTGCCGTCCACGATCAGGACCGTGTCGGCCGGGTGCCGGCGCCGGACCGGGGCCAGAGCAAGAAGTGGAGCGATGTGGTCGATGACCCGGTCCGCTGCCGACTTCGAGATCCCGAACAGAGGCCCCAGCTGCCGCATCGTCAGGTTCGTCCGCCAGTACGCCGCCACCAGCAAAATGCGGTCCTCCAGAGGCAGGGCCCACGGTCGGCCGCCGGTGGGATTGCCCCCACCCCGACGCCGCACGAGCACCACAAGCTTGCGGAACTGTCGCTCGTTGAGTCCCGCGAACAGACCAACCCACTCCGGCTCAGCCGCCGTCACCACAGCATCCACACCAAGATCGTCACATGCCTGAGCAGGGCTTACGGGACAGCGTTTAGTGTCCTGCGCCAGAGATCCGTCGGCAGAAGCGGGCCAGGGAGTCCAGGATTTCCTCGGCTGTCTTGGTCCAGATGAACGGCTTGGGGTCTTCGTTCCAGTCCTTGACCCACTTGCGGATGTCGGCTTCCAGGGCCTGGATGTTCTTGTGGGCGCCGCGCCGGATCATCTGGTGGGCCAGGTAGTCGAACCACCGCTCGACCTGGTTGATCCAGGAGGAGCCGGTCGGGGTGAAGTGCAGCTCGAACCGTGGGTGTTTGGCCAGCCAGGCCTTGATCGCGGGGGTCTTGTGGGTGCCGCAGTTGTCCACAATCAGATGGATCTGCAGGTGTGCGGGGACCTCCTTGTCGATCCGGATCAGGAACTTCTTGAACTCCACGGCCCGGTGCCGGCGGTGCAGGGCACTGATGACCTCGCCGGTGGCGACGTCGAACGCGGCGAACAAGGTGGTCAGGCCGTTGCGCACGTAGTCGTGGGTGCGCCGCTCGGGCAT
>NZ_VWMY01000170.1 GCF_008905045.1 Streptomyces albicerus | reverse complement strand
CGCTGCGGCAGCAGCGGCTCCAGGTGATCCCACAGCTCATCCGACACGATCCACGGCGACATCCCCACACGGGACCGAACGCCCAACTTCCGCCCCAGACACGGCAACCAGGACCGATCCACCTCATTGTGTTAGCCGTTGTAAGTGCCATGACCGAAAGCGAAGCCGGCATCGCGGACTGCATCGTGGTCGGCGCGGGGCCCGTCCGGTATGGGCGCCGCCCTCACGCTCGCCCGGGACCTGCGCGTTGTGGAAACCCCTGCTTACTGTGCCGGCCGACGCGCGGGGGCATCAGTCGAAGAGAACGTGCCGCAGTATCCGGGTGAGGTGTTCGGTGAGCTGCTCGGGTGCCATTGAGGCGAGTGGTTCGGTGCGCGCGATGTACCGGCTGAAGGTCACTCCGATCAGTTGTGACCCCACGAGTGCTACGCGGGTGTCCAAGTCGTCGCCGGTTGCTGACGGTGCGTCGGGTGAGAGCACGGACCGGTAGACGGTGACGCTGTGCTCCTGCATCGCGGCCAGGAGGTGAGCGGCAGTTCGCTCGTCGGACGCGGCACTGCGCAGAAGGGCGACGAGCGGGTCGTTGACGGCGTCGGTCTCCATCCGTTGTACGAAGCCGTGGGCGATCCGGTCGGGCAGCGTCGCCGGGTCCCCGGCCGCTACTTGCTCCAGGTCGCGGTTGCCCGGTACTGCCGCGAGGAAAAGCCGCTCCTTGGTCGAGAAGTGACGCGAGATCAGGCCGTGGGTCACACCGGCTCGACGAGCGATTTCGCGGAGGGTGGTGCGGGCGTAACCGCGCTCGGTGAAGGTGTGGCGGGCCGCCTCCAGAATGGCTGCCCGGTGCCCCTCCGGGTCCCGCCGGCGCTTGCGCAGTGGCTTCCCGAGCAGTTCCTGATCGTTCATGGCGACTCCTTCACGTGATCACTGTACTGCCGGCCATCGGAGCCCTCGTCGGCTGCTGTACCGTTAATATCCAAGTGGCCATTAGCGATGGGACGGAGCCTGTTGTGACCATGAATCCGCCGGAGTCCGCGGCGATCGCCGAGACCCGGCTGCTGCACAAGATGCATCGGGCGGCGACATCCCTGCTGGTTGACGCCGCGCAGCGCGATACGGCCCCGCAGGCCGCGCTGGCGGAGCTGCGTGACTTCCTGGTGGCGGCGCTGCGGCATCACCACGAGAGCGAAGACGACGTGCTCTGGCCGCAGTTGATCGCCACTGACCCCGCGGCCGGCGCCGGGCTGCTCGAACTCAGCGCGGAACACGACGCACTTGATGCAGCGCTGGACGCACTTGCCGTCGTTCCCGTGCAGGACGGTGAGGACCGGGCGGGGCTGGCTGCCGCGGCAGCGACGGTGCGCGACTTGGTGCACACGCACCTTGAGCACGAGGAACCGGTGCTGTTTCCCGCACTGGCGGCGCACATGTCCGATGAGGCCTGGACCGAGTTCTCCCGCGCGGTGATCGCCTCGGCCCCACCCGTGGCCGCCCACCTCAACATCGGCTTCTTCGAGCAGGTGGGCACCCCCGCCGAACTCGCGGTGATCACGGCGAACCTGCCGCAAGCCGCTCTTCCGCTCGTCCCCGCCATGCGCGAGCAGGCCCGAACCGCTCTCTCCAGCCTTCAGGCAACCAACCACCAAAGGACGGCCATCGCATGACCAGCACACTCATCGTCGGCGGTAGCGGCGGCCTCGGCGGCGTGATCGCCCAGCACTTCGCCGACCGCGGTGACGACGTCATCATCACCAGCAGGGACAAGGCACGGGCGGAGACCATCGCCGCCCGGATCGGCTCCGGCACACGAGGGCTGGCCCTCGACCTTGCCCAGCCTGAAACGATCAGCGCCGCGCTGGCCGACGTGACGGACGTCGACAACGTCGTCATCACCGCGGTGGGACAGGCCGCGAACACGCTGGCCCAGTTCAACATCACGGATGCCGTCACGGCTGTGACCATGAAACTCGTCGGCTACGCCGAGACCGTCCGTGTGCTGCGCGACCGGTTCAACCCGGGCGCCTCCGTCGTTCTCTTCGGCGGGCTCGCCAAAGAACGCCCGTACCCCGGCTCGACCGTCGTCACCACCTTCAACGCGGGAATCACCGGCCTGGTGAAGACACTCGCGGTGGAGATAGCCCCGCACCGCGTCAACGCCCTGCATCCGGGCCTGATCGGCGACAGCCCCAAATGGCGCGACGTTCCCAACCCACCACACTCGGCCCAGACACCGATCGGACGGCTGGTGACGATGGCGGAGATCGCCGATGCCACCGATTTCCTGCTCCGCAACACCGGCATCAACGCCCACGACCTGTACATCGACGGCGGCCTGCTGGCCACCTGACCGCGGCCCTCGCCCGCATACAACCCGATCTGCGCGCGCTGGCACGCCATCCGGACATGGCCGCCATCTGCTTCGCAGGCTCGGGAGAGCGTTGGCGGATGCGGACTCATCCCGTACGGGAAAGCAGATCGAGATCCTGCAAGGAGTGGAGATGGGCCGCCCGTCACGCATGTTCGCCAGGGCCGAAGGCACCGGCCAACAACCGGACACGATCGAAGTCGGAGGATCAGCGGTCATCACCGCTCGCGGAACCCTGCTCGTATGACCGGCCCACGCCGGCTTCGTCCGGACGAGGATGCTGTGTGCCCCACAACCAGGGGTGACATTGCGTGCGTCCCAGGATGTCACCGCTGTGCGCTGCTGCCACACCACCGGCCACCGGCGTGGAAAGGAGCGTGAGGAGCATCGGCCCGTAGCCTCCGTCGGTTGCGACTGCCACAACGGCGGTTTCACCCAGGAACATCGTGCTTGCGACGGCTCCGGCAAGCAGTCCCCGCAGCGGCGCCCGAGCGGCAAGCCATTCAGGTGACAGCGTAAGTGCGCCACCGGTCACCGCACCGAGCAGGACGCCGACCCCCATACTTCCGCCCACCGCGGTAATGCCACGCATGAGACCTGCCAGGCCACCTTGATGCGTCCCCGTGGACAGCCACATCGCGGCGGCAACGAGCCACACGGAGCCGAAGATGACCGCCGGCACCAATCCAATGCGCACCCCGAGCCGAACACCTCGACGAACCACCTGTCCGACCACCACACACTCCGAGACTTGGCCCTTACGTGCCCTGACAATCACATGAGGTGTCAAGGTATGTCATGCATGGACGTCGTCCCGCGGCAGGAGGCAGTTGACGACAGGTCCTGGGATCCGGCAGGGGACGGTTCAGCTGCTGCGACCCTCCACCGCGGTGGCCACGTCGTCGAGGTCCTTCGCGACCGCCTTGCTCACGGCCCGTGCACCCACGCGGCCAAGGGCTTTGGCGAGCAGGCTCGTGACGCCGCGAGTCGGTACGACCGTGAACGTCATGCGGACCGTCGCGGTAGCCGGGCCATCCGCCTGGAGCAGCCATTCCGAGACGTATCGGGTGCCGTGAGATTCGGCCTCCACCACGTAGCGCTCGGGCGGCTCGCTCGCGGTCACCCACATCTCCTCAGTGGCGTCCTTGCCGAACATGCGTCGGGTCTCGCGCCACCGCGTGCCGACGTCGAAGACCCCGTCGGTGAGAACCTCGATCTTCGATACGCCGCTGAGCACCCGCTCCATGCTCCTGAGATCGGTTAGGGCTTCCCACACGGCCCCCTGCGACGCGGCGATGCGCCGCTCCACGACGACTTTCTTGCTGGTCATGCACCCCATGGAACCACCGGGAATCGACAGCCGCCCAGGCAGCAGCGCCTCACGACGGGCCGCAGCCCCTCCCTGTCATCCTGAACATCGGGTGGCATCAGGCGATGAGGATCTGGCGCATGGGTGAGGGTACGGACGACGATGCCTGCCATGACGATTGACCGTTCGTGGTTGCGGATCGAGGAGTGGCTGCGTGAGAGTGCGCCGGCCGCATACGCGGCGCTGCCTCCTGCCGCAGGCGCTGACGTCGTCCGTGCGGCGGAACGCGCGTGCGGCGTTGCGTTCCCCGGGGATGTGGTGGCGTCACTGCGTCGTCATGACGGTTCGGGGGATGGTCTGCTGCCCGGCAATTACCGCCTGTTGAGCGCGGATGAGATCGCCGAAGAGTACGTGCAGTGGATCAGATTGGACCAGCGGAGTGTTCCCGAGGAGCTGCGGTACTGGCACTCGTCGTGGTTACCTCTGGTCACTGATGGGTGCGGGGATTCCCTCTTCGTCGAGACGGCACGGGGCGAAGGATTCGGCCGTATCGGCCGGCATTCCCACGGTGACGGTGGCCGGTTCGACAATCAGCTCCAGTACGCCTCGCTGGATGCCCTGTTGAGTTGGGCCGCACAAGCCCTGGCCGACGGGTCCACCACGGATCTCCTGGACTATGTGATCACGGTTGGCGAGGACGGATTTCCGTACTGGGAGGACGCGGATGCCCAGGGGGACGAGGTGCCGGTGGTCTGGGACATGAAGGAACTCAAGAACCGGTACGGACCTCCGTGAGGCCCTGGTATCAGCAGAGATCGGGGCGAATCTCGGGGCCGCAGGTCGTAGCCGACGGCCATGCGACCGGACAAGAGTCGGCCAGGTGATAGCGGCGATTAGGGTGTCGGGGTGGTCGGCGCACAGGGTGGTGTCCCGCCGTATGTCGTAGCCGATCAGAAGGGCGTGAATGCGCGGCTACCTGCTCGGGAGGCGAGTGCGAGGCCCGGCACCCGGGCAACGGCGCACTGGACGTCGACCGGATCGCCCAGGCCCTGCACACCACTGTGTGTGCCCTGCGCAATATGCATCCCGCGACGCCCAGCCTGTGTACAAGCCAGGTGCACGCGGGTCCCCGGGTCCCTCTAGTACTGCAACGGTGCTTGTCGTGACTGCTGGCCAGGTCGGTCGTTGGTGTGGTTATGGGTGGGGACCTTGACGATGTCAGGCTGT
>NZ_VWMY01000017.1:78468-187726 GCF_008905045.1 Streptomyces albicerus | reverse complement strand
CTCCCCCACCCCCTACCATCCCCCCATGCCCCGCCCCAACGGCTTCACCTACGAGCACCACCCCGACGGCACCGTGAACATCACACACGGCACCCGCCCCGCCACAACCCTCCGAGGCCCAAGAGCCACCCAGTTCCTCGCGGAGGTGGAATCCGGCGACCCCCAGCTGGTCATGGCCCGCTGGACCGGCAACTACAAACACGGCAACGAACGCACGGCCCGCAACCACCCCCGCAACCGCCGCTGACCCAAAGCCGCTGACCCGATTGGCGGCCAGGTAAGGGAACGGTAAAGCGGGCCCGCTCGTTCACCGGGCATGACAGCTATGACCCCCGGCTCGAACATCCCTCTCCCCGTCACCCGCGTGACGGTGGACGTCGCCGCCCCGGTGCGGCTAGACGTATCGGGCCTGCTGCTCACCGCCGACGGCAAGGTGCGCTCCGACGACGACTTCATCTTCTACAACCAGCCGACCGGCCAGGGCGTGACATACCGCTCCGGCGGCGGCACCAGCCCCGACTCGATCACGGTCGACACGACGGCCGTGCCCCCGGGCATCGAGAAGATCGTCGTCACGGCAAGCCCGGACGCCGCGGGCCAGACCTTCCAGGGCATCGAACCGACGGCAACGATTCGCAACGCGGACGACAACTCCGTACTGGCGACCTTCACACCCCCGCAGCTGGGCTCGGAGACGGCCCTGGTGATCGTCGAGGTCTACCTGCGCAACGGCGCATGGAAGGCCCGAGCGGTCGGCCAGGGATACTCGAACGGCCTGGCGGGCATCGCCACGGACTTCGGCGTGACGGTGGAGGAACCGGCCGCTCCGGCCCAGCCGACGCCGGTCGCCCCGCCCGCCCCCACGATCCAGGCCCCGGTGACACCCCCGGCCCCGCCGCTCACCACGCCCCCGGCCCCCTCCGCACCCCCGGCGGCACCCGCACCCCCCGCCCCGGGCGCCGGAAAGATCAACCTCGACAAGGGCCGCGTAAGCCTCCAGAAGAACCAGACGGTCTCCCTGGTCAAGGGTGGCCGCCCGTTCCTCGCCCAGGTGAAGATGGGCCTCGGCTGGGAGCCGGCGTACCGGGGCAAGGACATCGACCTGGACGCGTCGGTCATCGCGTACGGCCCGCAGCGCAACCACATCGACAGCTGCTATTTCGGCAAGCTCTCGATCGTGAACGGCGCGATCAAGCACTCCGGCGACAACCTCACGGGCGAGGGCGGCGGCGACGACGAGGTCATCACGGTCGACCTCGGCCGCCTCCCCCAAGAGGTCACCGGACTGGTCTTCACGGTGAACTCGTTCTCCGGCCAGAAGTTCACGGAGGTCGCCAAGGCCTACTGCCGCCTCCTCGACGCCGCCACGGGCGAGGAGCTGGTCCGCTTCGACCTCACCAACGCCGAGTCCCAGACCGGCGTCATGATGGCCAAGCTGATCAAGCAGTTCTCCGGCGAGTGGGAAATGACGGCCCTCGGCAACTTCGTCAAGTCCCGCACGGTCCGCGGCATGGTGAAGCCGTCCGCCCAGGCGCTTTAGCAGTCCCCTGCCCCGCGACATCCACCCTCCCGAGCGGGGCGGGGCAAAGCCGGGGAAGCCGGGAGGAGAAGCGGAACGGCCCCGCACCCGCGACTCAACCGGGGGCGGGGCCGTGCCGGTATGTCATGCCCGCCACAGCCGTACGCCCGAGAGCGACGGGCAGACATACCGGAACGGCCCCGCCCCCACCCACAAACCGCAGGCGCAGCCCAGCCCAGCCCAGCCCGCAGCAGCCACCCACCCATCTACCCTCGACAGAATCAGAACAACGCGCTGTACGCATTGAGCGCGGGCTGCCCACCCAGATGGGCGTACAGCACGGTCGAATCCCGCCCGATCTCCCCACGCGCCACCAGATCGACCATCCCGGCCATCGACTTCCCCTCGTACACCGGATCCGTCACCATCCCCTCGGTCCGCGCCGCGAGCCGCATCGCCTCCAGCGTGGTCTCGTCGGGAATCCCGTACGTGCCCGCGTGATACCGGTCGTCCAACTCGACGTCCGACTCGTCCAACTCCTTCTGTACGCCGATGAGTTGGCCCGTACCCCGGGCGATCCGCGCGATCTGCTCACGCGTGCGCGCGGGAGCCGCCGACGCGTCGATGCCAAGCACTCGCCGCGGCCGCCCACCACCCTCCTCCAAAGCCGCGAACCCGGCGACCATGCCCGCCTGCGTCGACCCGGTCACCGAGCAGACGATCACGGTGTCGAAGAAGACCCCCAACTCCCGCTCCTGCTCGGCGACTTCATAGGCCCACCCGGCGAACCCGAGCCCGCCGAGCGGATGATCGGAGGCACCGGCCGGAATGGCGTACGGCGTGCCGCCCGCCTCCTCGACCTCCCGCAGTGCCTGCTCCCAGCTCTCCTTGAACCCGATCCCGAACCCGGCCCGCACGAGCCGCACATCCGCGCCCGCGAGCCGGCTGATCAGAATGTTGCCGACCTTGTCGTACACGGAGTCGGGCCACTCCACCCAACTCTCCTGCACCAGCACGCACTTGAGCCCGGCGCGGGCGGCGCAGGCGGCGACCTGCCGGGTGTGGTTGGACTGCACCCCGCCAATCGAGACGAGCGTGTCGCACCCCTTGGCGAGCGCGTCCGCGACGAGGTACTCCAGCTTGCGGGTCTTGTTCCCGCCGTACGCGACACCGGAGTTGCAGTCCTCCCGCTTGGCCCACAACGAGGCACCACCGAGCTGCGCGGTGAGCCGCTCCAGCGGATGCACGGGCGACGGCCCGAAGAGCAAGGGGTAACGGTCGTACGAGGAAAGGGACATGGATCCTCCCGGGATCAGTCGCCGTCAGCGAGGCCTTCGAGCCCCCGCCAGATCTCCGCGGTGACATGGACGGCCTCGGCCACGTCACCGTTCGCACACGCCTCGATGAGCCGCTCGTGCAGCCCGGCCGAACGGCAGTTGCCGCCCTCACCGAAGCGCTGCCGCTCCAGCCGCCGGATGAGCGGGGTGTAGCGGGCGATGGTGGCGGCGGCCGCGCGGTTGCCGCTCACCCGCACCAGGACGTCGTGCAGTTCGTCGTCGGCGCGCAGGGCCGCGTCCACGTCGCCGCCGCGGACGGCGGTCGCGAACCGCTCGTTGGCGGCGCGCATCACTTCTACATCCGCACCGCCCAGCCGCGGCACGGCGACCCGAGCGGCCAGTTCATGCATCGCCCCGACAACGGCCGCGGCATCCCGCACATCACCGGCGACCACGGGCGTCACCCGCGTATAGCTCTGCGGCTTGCTCTCCAGCAGCCCCTCGTCGACGAGCCGGGCGAAGGCCTCGCGCACAGGCGCCCGGGACAGCCCGAGCCGCTCGGCGAGCTCGGCGTCGCGCACCGCCGCGCCCGGTTCGATGTCCCCGGCCACGATGGCGTCCCTGATCGCTTCGTACGCCCGGTCCCTGAGCAGGGTGCGGGGCACTGGTCGGATGGTTCCCACAAATTGAAATGTTAGATGTCAGCAACGGACGAGCACAAGACCGCGCCCCGCCCTCCAACGGCAGACCCAGACGGCCAGATCGGACGAGAAGGGATTCGGATGGGAAGGGCTCATGTCCCCAGGGCTCGCCGGCATTCTTCGAGAGCGAAGGACCCGAAGTTGTCGCCAACCTGCTCCAGGACGTCGCGGCCCTCGGGATGCCACGCGTACACGGGGTACTCGCCGTCCCGGTCCGGTCGGGAGGTGTCGAGGACGATCACGTTCCACACGTCGTCGTGCATGATCACCATGAAGTGATGCGGCAGTCCCTCCGCGGCACGATCGTCCAGGGTGTGTTCGACCGTGCCCAGCAATACGTCTCCCATGGCCGGCGTCCGGTACACGCCGGGGAATTCAGCGGGCGGAACGTCCCACGTACCGAACTCCTCCAAAAGCCGCCGGTACGAGGGCGGGAACGTGAGTCCCATCTCTTGTTCGGCCCGCTCGACCATGGCCTGGGTGCACCCGTCGCCGTGGTGCGAGATGTCCTCATTCTCGCGAACCAGCCGAATCACCCGCTCACTCGCCTCGACAGCCCGGTGACTGTAGGGGGTGAAGTGCAGATGCAGGCAGTCCCAGCACACGAACTTGGCCGTGTTGTGGCGCTCGTCCCAGTAACGCACCGCCCACGCCCGGCCGAGGTTCCTCGCCACTCTTTGAGCGATCCCCACGCCCTCCCGTACGTGCTGACGCAGAGCCGAGCTGCTTCCGGGCCGATCCTTGGACCATGCCATCAGCTGATCCGTCGTGGCCTCGGGAAACCCCAGAGACTCGGCCGGAACCGAGCGGGTGAAGTCACCGATGCCCGGCCACGGTCCCGCATCCGCCACATACAGCGGAGAGGCGTCGCCTTGGGCACGGACGAGTATCTGGCGTGGCTCTTCACCGTGATCACCCCGGAAAGCACGCTCGATGGCCGCACCGCTCAGGTCTTCGACGACGACAGCGCCGTCCCTCACTGACTCCGGCAGGTGGGCGCGATCTTCTTCCCCGCGCAGGATGATGGGACCTCCCGGAGCGATGATCGTCGCGTCAAGGCGGACGGCCAGCTCCGCGAGGATGTCGAAGATCCCGCCGGGGCCGGGGCGGTCGAACGTGATGCTGTGCTCGTGGATGAACACTTCGGCTTCGTAGCCGTCGGCGGCCCGGATCCACACATCCTGGGACGCGTCGTAGTTGTTGACCGCGTGCGGTTCCAGCACGGCGCGTATCACGTTCGGGTCCGGCGGCACCGGTTCGCCGCCGACGAACCGGTACAGGTAGATGCTGCTGCTCATTGAATGATCCTCGTTGTACGAGATGCCGGAGGCGACCCCGCCCGTCGGTCGGAAGTTGACCAAACAGCACCGGGCCGCACCTGCGGACCCGTACAAGCGTGTGGCCCGCACCGAAGTGCGGGCCACAGCACCTACCGTCCTTCAAGCAGTCCAGGGCCAGTCGGCGTCCCGGGCCGCCTCAAGAAGCGGGACCATCCGGAAAGCCGCGTCCGAGAGGCCGCCGAACGTGTGGCGGTTGCCCTTACCCGACGGACCGTGGCCCGCCCGGTACCCGGCCAGGTTCCAGGTGTAGACCGGGACATGCGCCGGAACCTGCTCGGTCGGGTCGCCGTAGTGGCTGTACGTGGCCTGCTCGTCCGTGACGATCAGGACGCGGTCGTGCTTCTTGTAGTGCTTACGCACCGCCTCGGTCGTGTTGGTGCCGCCGAGGTCGCCGAAGCGCTCCAGCACCTTGAGCACCGACTCGCCCTTGCGGAACTTCACACGACCGCTCGTCGTGCCGAACTCGACGAGATCCGCGTCCGCCGCCCGCAGCGCGAGCGCCGTGCCGAAGATCGCCGCCGCGTCGGCCCGGTCGAGCTCCGAGCGGTCGGACAGCCGCGAGTAGAACATCGAACCCGAGCGGTCGACGAGCACCAGCGTCCGGCCGGGCAGCGCAGGCACGTTGGCCAGCGAGTGGCCGAGCGCCTGCTCCAGCGGGTACGACCAGCGCAGCGACGGCGCGTGCTGGTACGCGGCGAGGTAGCGGAACGGGAACTGCCGCGAGCGCGCGACCTCCGCCGGGTCGCTGATCTTCACGGCGACCCGGGCCGCCACCTCGTCCGAGACTCCCGCCTCGTCGCAGTTCCGCAGGTTGCGCACCAGCGCCATGGCGCCCATGGACGGGATCACGGCCTCCCAGGCCGCCTTGTCCATCGGGCCCTGCAGCCAGCCGGCCAGCGCCTCCCACGTCATCCCGGCCGCCGCGAGCCGCTCAGCGCCGTCCGCCGACGTCACCACCGCACGCCGCTCCGCCACCGGCAGCGCCATCAGCTCGCGGTGCGCGGTGAGCACACGGTTGGACGCGGGCGGCACGGCGGTGTCCGGGTTGTGCCGGCGGTCGAGGGCGTACTGGAACAGCTCGCCCTGCCACGGCTTGTCCGGGTCCGGTGCCGCGTGCACGAGGTTGAGGATGTCGCCGAAGCGGTAGCCCTTGGACGCCGTGTCGTACTTCAGCAGCGACTTGCCGCTGTAGAGCCGGCGTACGGCATCGGCGATGCCCCGCTTCACGGGCTTGGGCACGTTACGGCCGTACAGCGCGGTCCAGTACGCGAGCAGCTCGCCGGGCTCGTCCGGGCGTCGCAGCACGGAGGCGACGACCTGCCGGTTCGCCGGGCCGTCCGTGGCACCCGCGTCGAGGCGCGCCTTGACGTACTCGGCGGCGCCCACGATCGACGCGGTCCGCATGTTGCCCTCGCCGCGCAGCCAGCCGAGCATGCTCGCGGTCCAGGACGGGTCGCTGACGGCCAGCTCACGGACGAGCCGCGCGAACCGGTCGTCGCGGGCGGCGCCGGTCTCGTAGAAGGTGTTCTGCGAGACGAAGTTGGCGATCGCCAGCAGGAAGAGCTCGGAGCGCGGGTCGCGCTCACGGCCGCGGCCGCCCTCGTACGTCCGCAGAATGCGACCGGTCGAGGTCACGCGCGAAGTGCCCTGTGCCTTCGCCGCCTTCGTGTTGAATCGCGCCATGATGAATTCCCCCGAATTCGTTCGCATTTCGGAGGGAGGTGCAGCAAATGGAATGTGCCCGAGGTCGAGGTCGGCGGCGGGCTTATCTCCTGACGCGTCTGCCAGTTCCGCCACATCGACCGAATCGATGACGGGATTCGAACCCGCACGGTCTCCCATCAGGTCCCGAAGTATCCGCAGCCTGCGCACCGGGCACACACCATATGCTGCGCCTCCCGAGATCAAGTCGGCGGCGGCCTGGATTCTTTGGAAGAGAAGTAGCCGCTGCCATCGCACCGGGAGGTGCATGAAGTTGTGGTGTCCAGAGTTCAAGGCCGGCGGAACCGACGTAGGTGCTCTAACCCCTGAGCTACACCGGCGCGTTGTACCGGTGGCGGGACTCGAACCCGCGGCCGCCCCATTATCAGTGGAAGTAGGTCCTGCCTTCGCACCTGGACGTTCATCACTGTAGGAGGCGTACCGCGGGACGGGCGAGCGAATTAATTCCCGGCGTATGGAATCGGGAGGGTCAGCCGCGCTTCTGGCGCTTCCAGGGACCGGTGATGGCGAGCAGGATGCCCGGGTCCTGGATGTTGGCGTACAGGGTCTTTCCGTCGGGCGAGAAGGTGACGCCGGCGAACTCGCTGTACTCCGGCTCCTCTTCGGTGCCGACGTTGAGGTCGTTGCGGGCGATGGGGTACGTGCGGCCGCTGTCGGTCGCGCCGAAGAGGTGCGAGACGCCCTCGCCGTCCTCGGCGAGGACGAGGCCGCCGTAGGGGGAGACGGTGATGTTGTCGGGGCCGTCGAAGGCGCCGTCGACAGACGGGTCGGGGTTCACGCCGAGGAGGACCTTCAGGGTCAGCGTGCGGCGCTTGGGGTCGTAGAACCAGACCTGGCCGTCGTGCTCGGCGCCGGGGCTCTCGTCACGGGCGTACGAGGAGACGATGTACGCGCCGCCGTCGCCCCACCACATGCCCTCGAGCTTGCGGGCGCGGGTGACCTCGCCGGTGTCGAACTGCTCGCGCACAGCGACCGTCTTGGCGTCGCGGTCGGGTACCTCGACCCAGTCGACGCCGTACACGGTGCCGATCTTCGTGGCGCGGGACAGGTCGTCGACGTAACGGCCGCCGGAGTCATAGCACTTGGGCGCCTGGAGTACGCCGGCGTCGTCGGCGAGGGTACGGAACTTGCCGCGGCCGTGGGTGAAGCCCTGCGGCGGGACCCAGCGGAAGAACAGGCCGTTGGGGTCCGAGTCGTCCTCGGTGAGGTAGGCGTGCCCGCGCTTGGGGTCGATGACGACCGCCTCGTGGTCGTAACGCCCGAAGAACTTCAGGGGCTTGGGGTTCCGGTTGGCACGGCGGTCGGCGGGGTCGACCTCGAAGACGTAGCCGTGGTCCTTGGTCATGCCGTTCTCGCCGGCCCGGTCGGAGTTCTCCTCGCAGGTGAGCCAGGTGCCCCACGGGGTGCTGCCGCCGGCGCAGTTGGTGGAGGTGCCGGAGATGCCGACCCACTCGGCGACCGCGCCGCCCGGACGCACCTCGACGACCGTGCAGCCGCCGGACGCGGCCGGGTCGTAGACGAGGCCCTCGGTCAGCGGCACCGGGTACTTCCACTTGGAGCGCGGGCCCTTGAGCTCGTGGTTGTTGACGAGCAGGGTCGTGCCGCGCGGGCCGTCGAAGGTGGCCGTGCCGTCATGGTTGGAGGGGGTGAACTCGCCCGACTCCAGCTTGGTCTTTCCGCTGTAGGTGATGACGCGGTACCGGAACCCTGCGGGCAGCGCGAGGATGCCCTTGGGGTCGGGGAGGAGGGGACCGTAGCCGACGGCTCCGCCGTGCCGGTCGCCGGAATCCGCGTCGTCGCCCGTGGTCTCGGTGTCCTGGGAGGCGAGGGCTCCGGGGGCGGTGGCGAAGGCCCCGACGCTGCCGACCAGGGCGACACCGGCGCCGGTGATCGCGGATCGTCTGGCGAAGTCCCTGCGGGTGAGCGGCATGCTGTTCTCCTGTGACGCTGGAGTGTGACCGTGGCGAGTGGAGGGTGGCGGACCCGACTGTCGGCCACACGGTCCCGCCCGTGGCTGAACACCGGTTGAACGCGGGCCGACATCCCAGGGCCCCCTTCCGTGAATCCGGCTTCCGTGAATCCGGCTTCCGTGAATCCGGCTTCCGTGGATCCGGCCGGATCCGCCCGTCCGGGCCAACGGCACCCCATACGGCCCAGCAGTCCTCGCATCCGAACTACTGGTCGGAATAATCTCCATACCAAGGACCCGCACGACCTATGGGAGGCGAGCCGAAGTGGACGCACGTCAGGCGCGCCGCCTCCACGAGGACCGGCTGATGGCGCTGGCCAACGTGACCGGGGTCGGGACCGGGCAGGACGAGGACTCCGGCGAGGACGTGATCGTCGTGTTCGTCACCCGCAAGGTCCCCCGCGACCGGCTCCGCCCCGAGGACGTGATCCCCGACGAGCTCGAGGGCGTGCCGGTACGGGTGCTCGCGATGGGCGAGCCCGAGGAACCGGCCGAGCCGTAGCAAATCAGCCCCTCCGGCGTTTGAGGAGCGGGGGTCCAGGGGGCAGAGCCCCCTGGCGGGGTCTGGGGCGGAGCCCCAGGGGATGGGACGGGTAGGGGCGGCGGGGGCGAAGAAAACCCCCCTCAACCCCCTTGCTGCGACCGCGCCTTGAACGCCGCCTTACGAGCCTCTTTGGCCACCTTCTTGTCGGGATGCAGCCGCCCCATCGCCTCCAGCACATCAGGCGTGGCGGGATGGTCGACCCGCCACGCCGCCGCGAAGAAGCTGCTGTGCTGCGCCGCGAGCCCCTCGACGAGGGACTGCAGCTCCGCCGAGTTCCCCTCCGCGGCAAGCTGCGCGGCAATCGTGTCGACGGTCAGCCAGAAGACCATCTCCTCGGACGGCGCCGGCACGTCCGGCGCACCCCGCTCGGAGAGCCACACCCGCGCGAGCCCGCCCAGCTCGGCGTCGTCGAGCACCTCACGGAGCGCCGGCGAGGCCTCCGTGCCGACCAGCGACAGCGCCTGCTGGCAGCACAGCCGCCGCAGCGGGGCCCCGGCGTCGGAGCCCCGGGCCGCGGCGAGCAACTCCCGTGCGGCGGCGAGGGGTTCACGCCGGGCGAGCCACTGCTCGGTCTCGGCCTGCGCGGCCGCCGGCGGAAACGTGGCCGTGCCGTCGAGCAGTACGTCCGCTCCCTTGTCCGCGAGGTCCCCCACCGCGGGCGCCGTGAACCCGGCCTCAAGGAGCCGCGCCCGGATCCCGTACACCCCGAGCGGGGTGAGCCGCACCATCCCGTACCGCGAGACGTCCGTGTCGTCGACCGCCGCCGCGGGCTCCTCGTCGGTGTCGGCCATGAGCGCCTCGTCGACCGGCTGGAAGTCGACGAGCCCGGCCGGCTCCAGGAGCCGGAACTGGTCGTCGAGCCGCATCATCGCGTCCGACACCTGCTCCAGGACGTCGTTGGTGGGCTCGCCCATGTCGTCGGGCACGATCATCGACGCGGCGAGCGCGGGCAGCGGCACCGGCCCGTCGCCGGGCCCGTCCTCGCTGGCGGTCAGCAGATAGAGGTTCCCGAGCACGCCGTCGAGGAACTCCGCTTCCGCGTCGGGATCCCAGCCGAGCGCGGAGAAGTCGATCTCGCCGCCGTCGTCCATGGCCTCCACGATGTCGTCGAGGTCGGGCACGCTCGCGTCGGCGAGCACCGTCTCAAGGGCGCCGAGCCACAGTCCCAGCACATCCTGCGGTGCCCCGGAGAGGACGAGGCCCAGGTCGGCGCCCGCGGCGACCGTGCCCTCCTCCTCGTCCACGATCTCGACGAGCCCGGTGTCCACGGCCACCCGCCAGGCCTCGCTCGCGAAGGCCGCGGCGTCCTCGCCGTCGAGACCGAGTTCCGCGGCGGCCGCCGGCAGCTGTTCCTCGACGAGTTCGCCGCCGGCCCCGACCCGGGTGTCCTGACCGGCCCAGCGGGCGAGCCGCACGGCCCGCGAGAGGAGCGGCGTGGCGAGCGCGTCCCGCGCGAGCTCCGCTTCGGAGTGCAGACGCACCGGCGGCAGGGGGGAACTGTCTGACATCGGCTGGTTCTCCTAGGACATGGGGGGTGCGCGGGCCGCCCGGGACAACGCCCGCCGGCCGCCCCGGCAACTGCAGCCTCAGCCTAGACGGATTTCAACCCATGCCGCCCGGTTCATGAACCTGTCAGAAGTCTTAACCCGGGAAACCTTGACAAGTGCCTTGGCCAGACACGAGATTGACGCGCGTAGAAACTCACGAGTAGCACCTCGCTCCGGCTTCTACGCGCGTCACCACCGCCCCACCGGTTGTCGCGACTCCCCCACTGCTGCTCCACCCTCGTCCCGGCGCCCACGCACGTCCCCGGAGGGATCCCGTTGCCGAGCAAGTCTTCCGCGCGCATAGCCGCGCTCACCGTCGCAGCCGTCTGTTCCACGGTCTCCGCGGTGGTTCTCACCACGCCCGCCCAGGCCGATTCCGTAGCCGTCCATGACATCCAGGGCTCCACCCGGACGTCCCCGCTCGCGGGCCGGCAGGTCACGGACGTGGCCGGCATCGTGACGGGCGTACGGACCTACGGTTCGTCCCGTGGCTTCTGGATCCAGGGTCCGTCCGCGGACGACAACCCGGCCACCAGTGAGGGCGTCTTCGTCTTCACCAGTTCCACGCCGAAGGTCGCCGTCGGCGACTCGGTCACCGTCTCGGGCACGGTCACGGAGTTCGTGCCGGGCGGCGCCTCGTCCGGCAACCAGTCGATCACCGAGATCACCAAACCGACGGTGACGGTGGTGTCGAGCGGCAACGCGCTGCCCGCGGCCACGGTCATCAACAGCCGTTCCGTACCGGCCGCTTACACGCCTGAGGGCGACACGGCGGCCAACGGCTCGGTCAACGGCCTCACGCTGCGGCCGAAGAAGTACGCCCTCGACTACTACGAGTCCCTCGAGGGCATGAACGTCGCGATCGGCTCGTCGCGCGTGGTCACCGCGACCGACCCGTTCTCCGAGCTCTGGGTGACGGTCAAGCCGTGGGAGAACCCCAACCGCCGCGGCGGCACCGTCTACGGCGCGTACTCCGCGCAGAACACCGGCCGGCTGCAGATCCAGTCGCTGGTCCCGACCGCCACGCAGCCGTTCCCGACCGCGAACGTCGGTGACACCCTGAAGGGCACCACCGAGGGCCCGCTCGACTACACCCAGTTCGGCGGCTACACGCTGACCGCCCGCACCCTGGGCACGGTCGAGACCGGCGGTCTCGAGCGCGAGACGACGCGCAAGCAGTCGCGCTCCGAGCTGGCGGTGGCGACGTACAACGTCGAGAACCTCGACCCGACGGACGGCACGTTCGCCGCCCACGCGGCCGCGATCGTGGACAACCTGCAGTCGCCCGACATCGTGTCCCTGGAGGAGATCCAGGACAACAACGGCGCGAAGAACGACGGCACGGTCGCCGCCGACCAGACGATGCAGAAGCTGGTCGACGCGATCAAGGCGGCCGGCGGCCCGGCGTACGACTGGCGGTCCATCGACCCGGCGAACCTCGCGGACGGCGGCCAGCCGGGTGGCAACATCCGCCAGGTGTTCCTCTACAACCCGGCGCGCGTCTCCTTCGTCGACCGCGCGGGCGGCGACGCCACGACCGCCGTCGGCGTCACGAAGGTGCGCGGCAAGGCGGCGCTGACCCTGTCCCCCGGCCGTATCGACCCGGCCGACGCCGCCTGGGACAACAGCCGCAAGCCGCTCGCGGGCGAGTTCGTCTTCCGCGGCAAGACGGTCTTCGTGATCGCGAACCACTTCGCATCGAAGGGCGGCGACCAGTCGCTGCACTCGCAGTTCCAGCCGCCGGCGCGCAGCTCGGAGACCCAGCGCCACCTCCAGGCGACCGCGGTGAACGCCTTCGTCAAGGACATCCTGGCCGCGCAGAAGAGCGCGGACGTCGTCACGCTCGGCGACATCAACGACTTCGAGTTCTCGCAGACGACGAAGCTCCTGGAGGCCGACGGCGCCCTCTATCCGGCGATCAAGTCCCTGCCGAAGAGCGAGCGTTACAGCTACGTCTACCAGGGCAACAGCCAGGTCCTCGACCAGATCCTGATCAGCCCGTCGATCCGCAAGGACTGCGACTTCACGTACGACAGCGTGCACGTCAACGCGGAGTTCTCCGACCAGATCAGCGACCACGACCCGCAGGTGCTGCGGTTCCGCCCGTAGCCGCTCCGCCGGTAGGCCACTGAGGCTCGTACGCCACTTGAGCCTCGTAGGTCACTGAGCCCGGCCCCGCTGTCAGGGGGCCGGGCTCAGTCGTGCGCCGGGAAGGGGCAGTCCTGCCCCGGGGAGCGGCTCAGGCTCCGTACACCCCGTTCAGCCAGCCCTGCCAGGCGGCTTCGTTCTGCTTGGCGTCGGCGCCCGGTGCGAAGTCGTGGACGCTCACGCCGACCGGCGCGCCCCAGTGGTTGCGCCCGAAGAAGCGGATGAGGGCGTCGTCGGTGCGCAGCCCGATGAAGTACGGGGTGCGGTAGTCGACCACGGCGTCGAGGACCTGGCCGTCGGGGCCCTGGGCCCGCACGCGCGCGCCCTCGGCGGCGTCGTCCGCGAGGCCGAGCGCCCGGCCGACGGCGGTGAAGGCGTCGGACGCCTTGGACGCCTCGGGTCCGTCGAACGCGGCGAAGGCGACCGGGCGGGCCGCGAACTTCGTCAGGTACTCGCGCAGGGTGTGCAGGTAGAAGTCCGTGTGCTTGTTCGCCCCGTCGTACTGGTTGTCCCAGTCGTCGACGAAGATGCCGCTGTGCACGTACCGCACCCAGGCGCGGCGGCCGCCGTCGCGCGGCTCGACGGTGTAGTCGAGCTGGTTGAGGGTCTGCCCGGAGCTTTCGTCCATGCCCTCGAGGCGGTTGGTGTACTTGTGCGGCGGGTCCCAGGCGGTGACCGTGGATCCCCAGGGACCCTGGCCGCCCTCGCGCGGCTCGGGGGCGTCCATCGGCCACAGCCAGCCGCCGGTGCCGTTGATGATGGCGTCCCACACCTGGTCGGGTGTGGCGTCGACCTCGAACTCGCGGGCGATCTCGAATTCCTTGGACATGGTGGGCTCCTGCGCGTCAAATGGGCTTGTCAGTCGGTGAGTTCGGCAGCCGCAGGGGCTGTCTCGGGTGACGGTGTCGCGGGCTTGACCGTGGGATGGACGGCTACGACGATCCGGTGGTCGCGGCCGCCCTCGGCGTCGGGGGCGTCGTACTTGCGGATCAGGGCGCTGACGCCCGCCGTCAGCTCCTGGATGAACGCGGCCCGGTCGGCGGCGGAGGCGAAGCGCACCTCGCCGTCCAGCGCGTATGTCGCCAGCCGCTTGCGGGCCTTCGTCGCACCCGTGATGAGTGTGCCGACGTCCCGCACGAGCCGGGCGCCGAGGGCGAGCAGCCAGCGGGCCGAGAGCTGGTCCCGGAAGCGGTCCGGGTCGGGCTGCACGGCGGCGAGCGCGAGCGGCGAGATGACGTACGACGCGGCGGTCGCCCGCATCAGCCGCTCGGTGACGTTGCCCTTGCGGCGCTCGCCCGCGAGCTCGACCAGGCCGTGGCGCTCCAGCGTCTTCAGGTGGTAGTTCACCTTCTGCCTCGGCAGTCCGACCTTGCCGGCCAGCATGGCGGCCGACGCGGGGCCGACCGCCAGCTCGGCAAGGAGCTGGGCCCTTATGGGGTCCAGCGAGACGGCGGCTGCCGCCGGGTCCTCGATCACGGTCACGTCCAACATGACTCCACCGTCTCACCGAAAACTTTTTTTGTCCAGACGGTTGGAGTTGTCGGTGGGGAACTCGCGCTGCCGAGCCGGCCCGACGCTCACTCGGGGACGAGCCCCAGGGCGTACGAGTAGCGGCCGACCGTGGACTGCTTCAGCCCGGGATACCTCTGTACGCGCTCCCACTGCGGCGTGCTCGACCCGACGCCGTCGCCCGGTGCGGCCATCGCCTCGATGTGTGCCTGAGCGCTCTCCCACTCGGCGTAGTTGAGGACCTTCGTGCCGTCGGTGCTCAGATGGAAGTGGGCGGAGATCCCGCCCGGACGCGGCTTCGGCTCGCTCTCCAGAGCCTCGAACACCGCGTCCACCCAGGTGCGCTGCCGCTCGGGGTCCGGCCCTTCGAACTCGATCTCGACGATCACGACGCAGCCGGGCACCCGGGTCTCCTCCTCCCGGACGCCACTGCGGTAGCGCCGGTACCGGTCGAGCGCCACCCGCTCGATCCCGGGCACGGCCATGTCGATCTCGTCCACCCGCTCCTGCCGGTGGACCTTCACGAACGCCTCGTAGTCCTGCTCACTCCTCCACTGCGAGTGGTGCAGCAGGGTCGTGCCGTCGTCCCCGGCGTAGACGTAGTACCCGAGCAGCCCGTCGGCCGGCCACGGCCTGCGCTCCCAGGCGGCGGCGATCGCCTCGACCGTGGCCCGCTGCCGCTCGGGGGTTCCCACCCGCCAGGTACTGAAGAACGGGGCTCCGACCTCGGGACGGGTCAGGTCGGGGTGCGCATGGATACGACGGGTCATCACGGACTCCAGTGATCGCTGTTCGGCATCTGCGACCCACCCTCCAACCTCAACCAAACTTCAGGTCAAGCCGTGACGTGTGTGCTCAGGGGATTCGCCACCGCGTTCGGGGAGACTCGCCAGGTCATGGAAGAGAACCGGCCCCTGACAGAGAAGGACGGCCCGAGCGAGTTGCCCAGGCGCTCGTGGTGGGCCGTGGTGCGGCGCACGGCGAAGGAGTTCCAGGACGACGAACTCTCCGACCGGGCCGCCGCGTTGACGTACTACGGCGTCCTGTCCCTGTTCCCCGCGATCCTGGTCCTGGTGTCCCTGCTGGGCGTGGTCGGCGACCGCGTCACCGACAGGCTGCTCGACAACGTCGAGGACCTCGCACCCGGCCCCGCCCGGGACATCCTGCGCGACGCGGTGGTGCAGCTGAGCGACAGCGGCGGCACGGGCAGCGTGCTCGCGATCGTCGGCCTCCTCGCGGCGGTCTGGTCCGCGTCCGGCTACGTCGCAGCGTTCATCCGCACCTCGAACGCCGTGTACGACCTCCCGGAGGGCCGCCCGGTGTGGAAGCTCACCCCGCTGCGGCTCGTCCTGACGGTCGTCCTGATGCTGATGCTCGCCGCGAGCGCGTTGATCGTGGTGTTCACCGGCCCGCTCGCGGAGCGCGTGGGCACGGCGATCGGCCTGGGCGACGCCGCGATCACGGCGTGGTCCATCGCCAAGTGGCCCGTCCTGGTCCTGCTGGTCGTCCTGATGATCGCCCTGCTGTACTGGGCGGCCCCCAACGTCCGCAGCCGCGGCTTCCGCTGGGTGAGCCCCGGCAGCGTGCTCGCCGCGGTGATCTGGCTGCTGGCCTCGGCGGGGTTCGCCGTGTACGCCGCCAACTTCGGCTCGTACAACAAGACGTACGGCACACTCGCGGGCGCCATCATCTTCCTGGTGTGGCTCTGGCTCACCAACCTGGCGATCCTGCTCGGCCTGGAGCTCGACGCGGAACTCGCCCGCGAGCGCGCGATCACGGACGGACATTCGGCGACCGAGGAGCCGTACGTGGAGCCGAGGGACATCCGGAAGTGGCCCGCGCGCCTTCGCACGTCGTGGACGCGGACGCACACGAAAGGCCATGCGGGCCCCACGAGCCATACGGGCCACCCGACGGGCGGCGGGACCCCGTAGGTCCCCGGCGGATGCACGACGAGCGGTGAATGCACGACGAGCGGCGGGGCCGAGTGGATCGGCCCCGCCGCTCCGACACCGACCGGTGCCCGGTGTCAGCTGCCCGGTGTCAGTGGTGGTGGTGTCCGTTGTGCCGCCGCCGCAGCAGCCCGGCCGCGACCACCGCTCCGGCCCCGGCGATCAGCACCGGGCGGGGGTGCCGCAGCCCGGCCTGAACGACCGCGGTCGTGGCGGTGCGTACGGGCTGGGGCACGTGGTCCTGCACGACGTGCCCGGCCTGTGTCGCCTTGCTCTGCACGACATGCCCGGCCTGGACGGCCTTCCCCTGCACGGTGTGCCCGGCTTCGGCGGCCCTGCCCTGCACGACATGCCCGGCCTCGGACGCCTTCCCCTTCAGTTCGGCACCCCGGGCCCGCGCACGGCCCCGTACATCGGCCTTGGCGGCCAACTCCTCGACGGTGTCGCCGAGTTGCCCGCGGGTCTCCTCGATCTGCTGCCGCAGCTCCTCCGGACCCTTGGCCCCTCCGGCGGCCTTGCCCGCCGTCCCGCCGGCCTCCGCGGGATCGTTCCTGTCCTTCATCGGTGTGCCCTTCCCTTGATCTCGTCGACGTCGGCCCGGACGCTGTCGAGCGTCTCCTCGGGCAATGGCGGGGCCGCGCGGCCGAGTTGCGCACGGCCGGTCTTCGCCAGCACGCCCGCGACCGCGAAGAGCACGGCCGTGACAATGAGTGCCGACGCCCACACGGTGAGCACCAGGGAGAGCGCGGCCACGGCGGTGGCGGACAGGGCCATCAGACCCACGTAGGCGATGGCACCGGCCGCGCCGAGCAGCCCGCCGCCGCGCCCCGCGCGCCGCCCCTTCTGCGCCAACTCCTCCTTGGCGAGCCGCACTTCCTGTCGTACGAGTTCGGAGAGCTGTTCGGTGGCCTGCCCGACGAGTTCACCCACCGAGTGACGCTCGTCCGACCGCCGGTCCATGGTCCCGGTCACGGCGTCCCGCCTCCTTTCGTCCGGGACGCCCGGGTACCCCGCCGCGGCGCCGCTACCCCTGTCCGGCCCCGGCGCCGGGCCCCAGCCGCGCCAGCTGGCTCTGGAACCAGTCGAGCCGGGCCTGCAGCAGCGCCGCCTCGGCGACGAGCTCGGAGACGCCGAGCCCCTCGGGCAGGTCGGCGCCGACGGTCCGTACGGCGCCGCCTCCGGCCCGTACCCGCAGCCCTTCCCCGCCCAGCCGCGCGAAGGTCGCCAGGGAGACGGCGGCACGGCCGCGTACGCATCCGGCGCAGGAGGCCGCCAGGCCCCGCCAGCCGGGTCTGCCCCACCCCGCGTCGGCCAGCGCCACGGCCACCGCGCCGCACGCGCAGGGTCCGACCGTGGCGGTACGCACCCGCTGCCGCGCATAGCGGAAACCGAGCTCGAAGCGGATGTACGTGCCGAGGACCGTCACTTCGAGGAGTACGGCGGCCCGGTGCTCGGCGGTGCACAGCATCGCCTCGGCCGACGCGCGGTCGTGCACGCAGTGGAAGCCGCAGTCGCAGCGGCGGTGCGGCGCCCGGTGCCGCAGACCGTAGACGCAGCGCGCCTCGTCCAGCACCCCGTACGGCAGCGCGCCGCCCAGCGACACACCGGTGAACCCGGCCCGGGTGCCGTCCTGGGACAGCATCGGGTGGGCGATCTTGAATCCGGTCGGCGGCTCCGCCGGACGTTCCTCGGGGAGCCGCACCCTCATCGCGCGACCGGAACCTCTTCGACCGCGGACTCCGCGGGCTGCAACTCCTCGATCCCCTCGACGAGTTGCAGCTCCTCTTCCGTCTCCCGCGGCTGCTCCTCCGCGACTCCGGTGGCGAGTGCCTTGCCGAGCCTCATGACGCCTCCCGTGACCGATCACCAACTGCCATCCTGGCCATGGTGACGCAAACCGGGGCGAGTGCCTAGAGCGCCCCGGGGAGGGTTTTCGTAGCATCCCTTACAAGTATCTCGTAGGAGAATTAAGTGGAGCTACCAGGTCGGGGTGTCGAGACTACCCCCATGACCACACCACGACGCACTGCCACCGCTCCCTTCGGCCGCGCGCTCTGCGCGATGGTCACCCCCTTCACCGAGGAGGGACTGCTCGACCTGGACGGTGCGCAGCGGCTGGCCGCGCGGCTGGTGTCCGAGGGCTGCGACGGGCTGGTGCTGTCCGGGACGACCGGCGAGTCCCCGACCACGACGGACGCCGAGAAGTCGGCGCTCGTGCGGGCGGTGGCCGAGGCGGTCGGAGACCGTGCCGCGATCGTCGCGGGCATCGGGACGGCCGACACCCGCCACACCGCCGAGCTCGCGCTGGAGGCCGAGAAGGCGGGCGCGGACGGCCTGTTGGTGGTCACGCCGTACTACAGCAGGCCCCCGCAGGACGCCGTCGAGGCGCACTTCCGGGCGGTCGCGGACGCCTCCGGACTGCCGCTCGTGCTGTACGACATCCCCGGCCGCACGGGCACGCGCATCGAGCCGGAGACGATGCTGCGGCTCGCCGAGCACCCGCGGATCGTGGCGGTGAAGGACTGCGCGTACGACCTGCTCGGCACGCAGAAGGTGCTGGCCGGGACGGAGTTGGCGTACTACACGGGCTGCGACGAGTACGTGCTGGCGCTGTACGCGATCGGCGGCGCCGGATACATCAGTACGGTCTCGAATGTGACCCCGCGACCCTTCCGGGCGATCCTGGACGCGTTCGACGCGGGGAACACGGGCGAGGCGGCCCGGCTGCAGCAACTGACCATCCCGCTCACGGAGTTGATGATGGCCTCCGGCCTGCCCGGCACGGTGACGGCGAAGGCCCTGCTGGGCGCCCTCGGTCTGCCGGCCGGACCGGTCCGGGCACCGCTGCGGCCCGCCGGCCAGGGAGCGGTCGACGGGCTGCTGGCGGCGTACGGCGAACTGGTCAGCGCGAGCTGAAGAGCGGCGTCCACCGGCCGGGGTAGTCGTCACTCGCCTTGCGGAAGTCGCTCAGCGGTACGACCTGGTTGGTGCCCATCGTCACCAGCAGCAGCTGGTTGCGGAACTCCCCCTTGCCGCTGCACCTCTCGGGGTCGCAGCCCCAGGCGACGAGCCGCTTGTCGTCGGCCCAGGCGAGCAGCTGCTGAGCCGGCAGCTTGGCGACGCGCTTCCCCGTCTTCGCGTCGTTGACCGCGACGGCGACCTCCTTGCCACCTCCCGCGAATTCCCCCGCCGCGAGTTTCCCGTCGGGCGAGAGGCCCGCCTCGGCGTAGGTGAGGGCCCTCTCCTCCGCGGGCCAGGCGGCCTCCTCACCGTTCAGGTCGTAGTACTCACGGGACGGCTGCATCGCCCGGTTCGCGTAGACGAGTTTGCCGTCATGGCTCCAGTCGAAGTCCTCGCGGGAGTTGCCGAACCAGCCGAACTCGTCGGGCTTGTCCGCGACCTTGTGCCAGTCCGACTTGCCCGAGTCCACGTCCACAATGGTGAATCCGGTCCGGCTCTGCACGGGCCCCGGAACCTCCTTGCCGTTGACGTTCTGCTTGTGGTCGGCGAAATCGCGGTCGGGGTTCTTGTTGTAGGTCGTGGCGACGAGCTTCGTGCCGTCCGGCGAGAAGGAGACGCTCGCGACGCCCCGGTCCATCGGGATCCAGCGCTCCACCTTGCCGGTGATCATGTCGAGCAGCCCGATGCGCTTCGCGGGCAGCTCGCCCTCCAGCACGGCCGCGGTGCGTGTGCCCGGTGCGACGTCCAGGTAGGCCCACTTGGCCTTCTCGTACTTGCCCGTCTTCTGGTCGAGGAGCCCGTATGTGCGGGTGCGGACCACGTCACCGCCCGGCTGCTTGACGCTCTTGTGGACCCAGAAGGCGGCCAGCACCGTGTCCCCCGCCGCGATCAGGTCCTTCGGCGGCGACTGGTTGGGGTGCCCGATGATGTCGCTCTTGTTCATCTCGCTCGCGGGCCGGACATCGTCCCCGCCGCTGTTCAGCAGAGGGACGGCCACCGCGACGGCGATCACGGCGGCGGTGACGGCCGCGGTGGACGCGATCCTGCGGGAGCGGCGCCGCCGCCGGACGGCCAGCACCCGGTCGGCGAAGGACGGGGGCACGGGCACGCTGTCCGCGGCCTGCTCGTGAAAGGCGTCACGCACCAGTTCGTCGACGTTCACGGACGCACCTCCACGGGCGAGTAGTCACGGGACGGCTGCTGCTCGGCGTCGGCCGGGCCCAGTGCCGCCAGTTCGGGCGCGAGGGAGCGCAGCTTGGCGAGCGAGCGGTGCGTGGTGGACCGCACGGTCCCGACCGAGCAGCCGAGGATCCGGGCGACGTCGGCCTCCGGCAGGTCCTCGAAGTACCGCAGCACCAGCACGGTCCGCTGCCGGGCGGTGAGCCGCGCCAGCGCCCCGCGCATCATGATCCGCAGCTCGGCCGCGGAAGTCTCGGCCGCGGTGGAGGCGTCCGTCCCGCCCGTCCCCTCGGGCGGCTCGGCGACCGTCAGCTCCCGCCGAGGCCACTTCAGCCGCCACCGGCTCACCTGCTGCCGGTACAGGATCTGCCGTACGTACGCCTCCGGCTCGTCGATCCGCTGCCACCGTCCGGCGGCCTTGATCAGCGCGTTCTGCAGCAGATCCTCGGCCGCGTGCCGGTCCCCGCCGCTGAGCAGCACCGCGGTCTTCAGCAACGCCGACGACCGGTTCTCCACGAACTCCCGGAACCGCTCCTGCCCTTGGGCATCCATCGTCACCTTCTCTTCCCCGCGGGCTCTCTCCCCCGCTCCCACCCCTACGGACGCGCCCGGACCTCCGCCGCTATGCCTGCGGACTCAGAAGAATCTCAGCCGTCCGCCCCGCCCTGCCTTACGGTCCTCCCATGAGCCGCCCTCTGCTGTTCCTCGACGTCGACGGCCCCCTCAACCCGTACGCGGCGAAGCCGGAACGACGGCCCGACGGCTATACGACGATCCGGGTGGCCCTGACGCCCGGGCGGCCGCTGCGGGTCTGGCTGAACCCCGACCACGGGCGCGCCCTGCTGGGACTCGGGTTCGACCTGTGCTGGGCCACCACCTGGATGGACGCCGCGAACGAGTGGATCGCCCCGGTCATCGGCCTCCCCGAGCTCCCGTACGTCGACTTCACCGGCGCCCTGTTCGCCGACCGGCCCGACGGCGTGCACTGGAAGACGGAACGGATCGTGACGTACGCCGACGGCCGCCCCTTCGCCTGGGTCGACGACGAACAGAGCCCGGCCGACGACAGGTACGTGGCCACCCACCACCCCGCCCCCGCCCTCCTCCACCACGTCAGCCCCCGACTGGGCCTACGCGAGCCCGACTTCAGAACACTGGCGGAGTTCGCCGCGACCGCCCCGACATAGCCGAGTGCCCTCCCGCGAACGGCGGAAGGGCACCAGGGGAATCACTCCGGGCTGGGCCGAGCCCCGTAAGGGGCGCGGGGAACTGCGCGACCAGCCACGAACAACCCGCAGCCGACGAACTACCTAGTTATGACGGTGCTAGTTGTGACTGTGCAGAACCTCATTGAGCCCGCCCCACACCGCATTGTTCGGCCGCGCCTCCACCGTGCCGGTGACCGAGTTGCGGCGGAAGAGAATGTTCGACGCGCCGGACAACTCGCGGGCCTTGACGATCTGCCCGTCGGGCATCGTGACGCGGGTACCGGCGGTGACGTACAGGCCCGCCTCGACCACGCACTCGTCACCCAGGGCGATCCCGACGCCCGCCTCCGCACCGATCAGGCAGCGCTCGCCGATGGTGATGCGGACGTTGCCGCCGCCGGAGAGGGTGCCCATGGTGGAGGCGCCGCCGCCGATGTCCGAGCCGTCGCCGACCACGACCCCCGCCGAGATACGGCCCTCGACCATGGACGTGCCGAGCGTGCCGGCGTTGAAGTTCACGAAGCCCTCGTGCATGACCGTGGTGCCCTCGGCGAGGTGCGCGCCGAGGCGGACCCGGTCGGCGTCGGCGAGGCGTACGCCCTTCGGGGCCACGTAGTCCGTCATGCGCGGGAACTTGTCGATGGACGTCACGGCGAGGTGGAGGCCCTCGGCGCGGGCGTTCAGCCGGGCCTTCTCCACGTCGTCCACCGCGACCGGGCCGAGCGAGGTCCAGGCGACGTTGGCGAGGTGCGCGAACATGCCGTCGAGGCTCTGGCCGTGCGGCCGCACCAGGCGGTGCGAGAGCAGGTGGAGGCGCAGGTACACGTCGTGCGCGTCCATCGGCTTCTCGTCGAGCGAGGCGATGACCGTGCGGACCGCGACCACCTCGACGCCACGGCGGGCGTCCGGGCCGATCGCCTTCGCGGCGCCCGCGCCGAGCAGCTCCACGGCACGCTCGGCGGAGAGCCGCTCGGTGCCGGCCGGGCCGGGCTCGGCGGTCAGTTCGGGCGCGGGGAACCAGGAGTCCAGAACCGTGCCGTCGGCGGCGAGCGTGGCGAGCCCGGCGGCGACGGCGCCGGTGGTGCGAGAAGCAGTCGTGTCGGTCATGAGGGAAACCTAACCGCCCGGGGCCACCAGGGTCGAACCGGTGCACCCGGCATCTCACGTGCCGGGCGCACCACCCCCTCAGCCACGGCTCAGGGCCGCTCCCCCTTCTCGTCGACGAGCCCCATGGCGAGCCGGGCGCCGCTGATCACGACCTGGTCCTCGCCCTCGAGGTAGCGGTAGCCGCTGGAGAGGTACGTCGTCGGGTCGAGCAACGTCTCGTCTCGGCTCCCGCCCAGACTGCCGCCCTTCAGGTAGAGCGCGATCGCGTCGCGTCCCGCCGCGTCCTGGACCTCGGCCGCCTGCACACCGGGGATCGTGGCCATGGCCCGGTACACCTTGGCGAGCCCTTCGGGGTCGATCACATACGCCCGGCTGATGATCGCGGTGAGTGCCCGGTACTCGTGCTGTGTGCGGGTCTCCTCCGGGTCGGTGACGTTGAAGAAGGCCCGTGCCTCGGCGCGTACCCGCTCGGGATCGTCGGGCAGGCTCTTGAGGAACGCGTACTGCTCGCGGGGCGAGTGGTCGTCGCCCGCCTTTCCGTCCTCCATGGACGGATCGGCGTACTTGATCCAGTTCTCGCTCGTGTGGGGCCCCGGCTGCTCGTCGTCCGTCGTGTTCGTCTCGACGGACTTGAGGTAGACCCACTGGCCGTTGCGCGGGCCGGCGGGGGGACGCGCCGCGATGACGTCCGCCGCCTCGTTCAGCAGGCCCTTCGCGCTGCCGAGCTCCAGCGTGTAGCCCGGCTGGGATCCTGCTTGCGTACGTCCGTCATCGCCGACCACCTGCGTACCGATCACCGCGGCCGCCGTGATCGCCGACGCGGCCCCGACCATGGCGAACCGCCAGTCGGCGCGCAGTCTGCGGCCGCGGGCGCCGCGTCGTGTCTCCCGCAGCAGTCGGTCGCGCCCTTCGGCGAGCCGGGCGCGGGACGGGGCGGGGGCGTCGGCCCGCAGTTCACGGACCGCTGTCATCTCGTCCATGGTCAGACCGCCTCCGTCGTGTCGAGGGTGAACGCGGGATCGGCGCCGAGTGCCGAACGGACCTTGCGGCGGGCGCGGTTGAGGCGTGAGCGAACGGTGCCGACGGGGATGCCGAGGGCCTCGGAGACCTCGACGTACGTCAGCTCCGCCCAGGCCACGAGCAGCAGTACGTGTCTGTCCCCGGCGGACAGCGAGGCCAGCGCCCCGGCGAGCGGGCCCTGTGCCGCCACCCGGCGGTCGGTGTCCTCGACCCATGAGGCGGCGACGGGATCGTGTCCGGTACGGGCCAGCGCCTTGAGGGCCCGTACTTCGGCGCGGCGCTGCTTGCCGATGAGGTTGCCCGCGATGCCGTACAGCCAGGGGCGCGCGTTGCTGCGCGTGAGGTCGTAGCGGGCGCGGATTCGGAAGGCCGTGAGGAAGGTGTCGGCGGTGATGTCGTCGGCCGGGCCTTCCCCGAGTCGCCGGGTCACATACCGGTGGATGTCCGGCGCGTACTGGTCGTAGAGGCGGGCGAACAGCTCCGGGTGCTCCAGCGACTGGACGACGATCTCCGCGTCGTGCACCTCGGCCTCCGGTGCCGGTGGTCCGGTCACAAGTCCTCCCCCTGCTTCGTCATGTCGGGCGTTTCACCCGCTGTTCCCCGCAGGGGCCCAGAAGGTTCACGGCTGACGCACAGCAACGCCGACCGGGGACGGTTCAGGGAATCACCCGTGCCAGCACCTCCCGCGTGTACGCCTCGTCGTACTCCGTCCCCGTCAGCAGTACCTGCAGACAGATCCCGTCCGTCAGCGCGACGAGAGCCCGTGCGGTGACCGGGTCCGTGCGGCGGCCGATCCGGTCGGCGAGATCCTGACACCACTCGGCGGCGACGGGCCGCAGGGCCGGCCGACGCAGCGCGGCGAGGTAGAGCTCGTACTCGAGCTCCACACTCGCCCGGTCGCGCCCGAGCCACTCGCCCAGCAGGCCGGCGAGCTCGCCGGCCAGGTCAGTGCCGGGGTCCTCGAGGGCTCCCCGCGAGGCGACGACCTTCGCGAAGCCCTCGTTCGTCTGCCGCAGCGCGGCGACCATCAGCTCGTCGAGGGTCGTGAAGTGGTACGTCGTCGAGCCGAGCGGCACATCCGCCTCGG
Source organism: Streptomyces albicerus (assembly GCF_008905045.1). Lineage (GTDB taxonomy): Bacteria > Actinomycetota > Actinomycetes > Streptomycetales > Streptomycetaceae > Streptomyces > Streptomyces albicerus. The sequence goes on along the minus strand of NZ_VWMY01000017.1, from coordinate 162,936 downwards.
CCGCGACCGAGCGATGGCTCAGCCCGGCGATGCCCTTGGCGGCCACGACCCGGATCGCCGCGTCGATGATCCGCTGCCGCCGCTCGGGATCGTAGCGCCGGGCCATCAGCCGACTCCTTCCGTACGGGGCCGCATCAGTGCGCCCCGCCCAGATTCAGCACCACGACGCCCCCGATGATCAACACGATCCCGGCGAACTTCGCGGCATTCACGCCCTCGCCCAGGAACACCATTCCTATCGCCGCGACGGCCGCGGTACCGACCCCGGCCCAGATCGCGTAGGCCGTCCCGACCGCCACGGTCTTCAGCGTCTGCGCCAGCAACACGAAAGCGACGAGATAGCCGAGAGCGGTGACCAGCGAGGGCCACAGCTTGCTGAAGCCGTCGCTGTACTTCATGGCGGTCGTGGCGGCGACCTCTGCGGCGATGGCTCCGGCGAGCAGTGCGTATCCCATGTGTACGAGTGTACGCATCGATACGTACACCCGTACACATGAAGGGGTCGGGAAAGACGGTTTCAGTCGAGAAGCGTCTTCTTCGGTCGCAGTACGCAGAATTCGTTGCCCTCGGGATCGGCCAGTACGGTCCAGGTCACGTCCTCGCCCTGGCCGACATCGGCCCGGCGCGCCCCCAGCGCGAGCAGCCGCTCGACCTCGGCGGCCTGGTCGTCCGGCGTGAGGTCGATATGCAGCCGGTTATTGACCGTCTTGCGTTCCTCGACCGGTACGAAGCAGATCCCCGGCAGCGCGTCCGGGGCGGACGCGATGATGATCTCTTCCTCGGCCTCGTACACCACGCGCCAGTCCAGGACTTGGCACCAGAAGCGGGCGAGCGACGGCAGATCGTGTGCGTTTACGACGAGTTGATACCAGCGGACAGCCATGTGCCGCAGTCTGCCCAAGTCACCCCCGCCGTCGCCACCAGACTTACGCCGGCCGGACGACGACCTTGTACGGATCCGCGCAAGAGCGGCTGCCGTTTGCGCGTATTCCGTTGTAGAGCCGGTGAGTTACCAATGGTTACGGTGCGGCCATGAGCAGAGGAGCCGCACATCGCAACAGGCCCTGGGCGCGTGCCATGGCCGCCGGAACGCTCGCCGCGGCGGCGCTGACCGTGGCACCGTCGGCGGACGGGACACCGGGCCGTACGGAGACCGCCGTGGAGTCCACGTCCCCGGTCACCGGCGTCATAGAGACCGAGGTGTCGGTACGGATCCCGCTGCCGGCCTCGGTCGGCAGTCACCCGGCGTCCTGCGACCGGCTGTCGTATCTGCGCTACCGGTCCGCGGACGGGCCCTCGAAGTCCGCCGACGCCGACCGGATCCTGGTCGCCCAGCCCGGCATCCTGGAGGGCGCGGGCGCCTTCGACAGCGTGGCCCGCAACACGGTGAAAGCCGCGGCCGGCAAGGGCGAGCACATCGAGTTCTGGGCGCTGGACCGGCGCTCCAACTGTCTTGAGGACAACGCCGGGATCGCAACGGGCAATGCCACCAAGGCCGTTGACTACTACTACGGTGGCAAGCAGGTCGACGGGCGCAAGTTCGACGGCTTTCTGACCAGCGATCGGACGGGCTGGCTCGCCGAGGTCGGCCTGGAGCAGACCGTACGCGACCAGTACGACCTGCTGTCCGCGGAGCTGCCCGACCAGAAGCTGCGCAAGGACAAGGTGCTGTGCGGCGGGCACTCGCTCGGCGGTGTGCTCACCGGCGTCTTCGCCACCTGGGACTTCGACGGGAACCCCGCGACGAAGGCGGATGCGGGCTTCAACCAGTGCGCGGGCTACTTCGCCCTGGACACGACGATCTCCACCTCGCTCGACGACCTGAACGGTTCGTCGTCCGGCCCCGGCGGATCCCTGTTGCCGGGGCTGATCCCGGACACGAGCATCGGTTACACCGCCGTACAGGCCGGGCTGCGCACCGGAGTTCTGCCCCGTTTCCTCGCGCTGCCCGCGGTGCTCAATCCGGAGACGATGAACCTGCTCGCGCTCAGCGGTCTGGCCGCCCGCAACGCGCCCGGCGCCGAGTCCGCGCTGCTCGACTCGGTCCCGTCGAACGCCAACATCGAGACGACCGGCCGCATGCTGTTCTCCAAGAACTCGGAGGTCTTCCTCAAGGGCAGCCCCACCATCCGCGACTTCCGGCTCACCAACGCGGCGGTGCTGGGCGCCTTCATGGACGACCACTCGGCACCGCTCGCCTTCATCCAGACGAGCGTGGGCTTCTTCGACAGCGCGGGCAGCACAGGCGGTGCGGGCAGTGCCGACGGCGGCCGTGCCAGGATCGTGGACAAGAACTTCCCGGCCTCGAACAACGACCCGGCCCAACCAGCCCTGTTCGGTACGGAGCTGAAGGCGATCCCGGACGAGCCGGGCGGCCCCCTCTACACCTGGCGGAACTTCGACCGGGTGGGCGCGGCGGACGACCCTGTATACCGCTCGGCCAATGGCGCGCCCTTCACCACCGCCGCCAAGGAGGTCACGGACATCGGGGAGTTGGCCCGCAGCCTCTCCGAACAGCCGCTGGACTTCACGGAGGACTACTTCCCGACCAGGCTGGTCACGGACATCCAGCTGATCGACGATCCGCAGCTCGCGGGCAAGTTGGTGCACAAGGAGGGCCTCACCGCGAACCCCAAGGTCACGTTTGTCGCGGGCGACGGGATCCTGGCGGACCACATTCCCCAGGACGAGAACCCCGTGGTCCTGCCTGGCTACCAGCACCTGGACGTGCTCACGGCGGCCCCGGTCCAGAACGACGGAAACCGCGAACGGATCGCCACGCTTCTGTCGGCCTTCGCGACGCGTTAGCCGCTGAAGCCCCTGCCCCTGAAGCTCCTGAAGCTCCTGAAGCTCCTGAAGCTCCTGAGAAGAACTCCCCCATCACCAATCTCTCCCCCTCGGCGTCCGAGCTCCTTCGGCCCGGACTCCTCGAAGCCCCGGACTCCTCGGACGCCGAGATACCCTCCAAAGGGCCCTGATCTCGAATCCTTAAGCCTTGAACTATCTTCCCCGGCTGCCGAATTCGACGATGCCCGCCAACTGACTCGCAGACACCCCGAGTTCCCGTGTGAAACCGCTCTCAGAAACGCTTACTCAGCGGTCACAAGTTCCACTAAGGTTCCCCTCGTCGCGCATGCGGATCCCCCGGCCACAGCCGTCCCGCGTGCCCGCGACCCACGCCGCCTCCTGTGCCACCACACATGACCAATCCGCGTCCGCCTTCGGCGACGCTGAGGGAACCGCACATGCCAGAAAAAAAGCCCGGGTCCGCTCCCGACCCGTCCACCCGCCCGCCGAAGGTGTGGGAAACCGGCGAGACCCTGGACGAGTCCCGCATACCCGGGACACGCCGGCTCTGGCTGGCCGGAGCAGCCCTCGTGGCGGTCCTCGCCTCCACCGTGACAGCGGTCACCGTGCTGGAGAACGGTCCTGACACCTCGTCGGAGGACCGGAAGGAGAACACCACCTCCGCCGCCGACGAGCCGGTCGTGCCCACCCCGCCGCCCGCCACGGCGCCCAGCGGGAAGAGCGGTCTGGCCTCCCCGGAACCCTCCGGCGCGAGTGCGGACGCTGCCACCTCGCCCGAGGACCAGCAGGGCGGCGCCGAGCCCGACTCGGTCCCGCGGCCGTCGAAGCCCGGCTCCGCCGACAAGCCTCCCGCGTCCACTCCCTCGTCCTCGCGGAAGTCCGTCCAGGCGGTCAACTACCCCGACCGCTACTGGCATCTCGGCGACGACACGGTACGGCTCGACCAGGTGAACTCGGGAAGTTCGGCCGAGACCAGGCGGGAGTCCTCCTTCGAGCTCGTCCCGGGCCTCGCCGACTCCAGCTGCGTCTCCTTCTCCCTCGGCGGCGGCCGCTACCTCCGCCACTACCAGTTCCGCCTCCGTGCCGACGGCCACAACGGCTCCGAGCTCTTCAAGCAGGACGCCACATTCTGCCCCCGTCCGTCTGCGTTCTCCGACGCCGTCATGCTGGAGGCGGTCAACTACCGCGGCCGCTTCCTGCGCCACCGGAACTTCCAGCTCCGCCTGGAGCCGTTCGAGAACAGCGGCCTCTACCGGGCGGACTCGGCGTTCCGGCTGGTCAAGGGCTTGGGCTGAGCGGTTCCCCGGCAGCCGAACCGAACGGCTCTCCCGGAGATCAAACGAATGCGGCCCCCGGCACAAGAGCCGGGGGCCGCACACATACACACAGAGGTCAGACACAGAACTCAGACGTTGAAGCCCAGCGCCCGAAGCTGCTCACGGCCGTCGTCCGTGATCTTGTCGGGGCCCCACGGGGGCATCCACACCCAGTTGATGCGCAGTTCGTTGACGAGGCCGTCCGTGGCGGACTTGGCCTGGTCCTCGATGACATCGGTGAGCGGACAGGCCGCCGACGTCAGAGTCATGTCGATCGTCGCGATGTTCGCGTCGTCGATGTGGATACCGTAGATCAGCCCGAGGTTGACGACGTCGATGCCCAGCTCGGGGTCGACGACGTCGTACAGGGCCTCGCGGAGCTCCTCCTCCGAGGCGGGCTTCATCTCGATGGTCTCGCTCATGCCGTCTTCCTTTCAGCGGCGTCCGAGCCCAGGGCCTGGGCCGTCGCGTCCTTCCACGCCATCCAGCTCAGCAGCGCGCACTTCACACGGGCGGGGTACTTGGAGACCCCGGCGAACGCGACCGCGTCCTCCAGGACCTCCTCCATCGCGTCGTCAGGCTCGATGCGGCCCTTGGACTGCATCAGCTCCAGGAAGGTCTCCTGGATCTTCTGCGCCTCGGCGAGTTCCTTGCCGACGAGCAGTTCGTTCAGCACGGAGGCCGAAGCCTGGCTGATGGAGCAGCCCTGGCCCTCGTACGAGACATCGCTGATCTTCGTGCCGTCGTACTTCACGCGCAGGGTGATCTCGTCGCCGCACGTCGGGTTGACGTGGTGCACCTCGGCGTCGCCATCCCGCAGACCACGCCCGTGCGGGTGCTTGTAGTGGTCCAGGATGACTTCCTGGTACATCGAATCCAGCTTCACGATTCCAGCCAGCTCCTCAGCCGAAGAAGTTCCGTACGTGCTCCAGGCCGTCGACCAGTGCGTCGATCTCGGCCGGCGTGGAGTACAGATAGAACGACGCTCGCGTGGTCGCAGGAATTCCGTACCGCAGGCAGACAGGCCGTGCGCAGTGGTGGCCGACCCGTACCGCGATGCCCTGCTCGTCGAGGACCTGGCCCACGTCGTGCGGGTGGATGTCACCCAGTGTGAACGAGATCGCCGCGCCACGCTCCTCGGCCGTCGTCGGGCCGATGATCCTGATGTCCGGGACCTCCGCGAGCCGCTTGACCGCGTACTCGGTGAGCGCGTGCTCGTGGGCGAGGATCTTGTCCATGCCGATCGCGGACAGGTAGTCGATCGCCGCGCCGAGGCCGACCGCCTGCGCGATCGGCGGGGTGCCCGCCTCGAACTTGTGCGGGGCGGGAGCGTACGTCGACGAGTGCATCGACACCGTCTCGATCATCTCGCCGCCGCCGAGGAACGGAGGCAGGTCCTCGAGGAGCTCCTGGCGGCCCCAGAGGACGCCGATGCCCGTCGGGCCGCACATCTTGTGGCCGGTGAAGGCCACGAAGTCGGCCTGTAGGGCCTGCACGTCCAGCGGCATGTGCGGGGCTGCCTGCGAGGCGTCGATGCAGACCAGCGCGCCGACCTCCTGCGCGCGGCGCACTATCGCCTCGACCGGGTTGATCGTGCCCAGGATGTTGGACACGAGCACGAAGGAGACGATCTTCGTCTTCTCGGTGATGATCTCGTCGATGTTGGACAGATCGAGGCGGCCGTCGTCGGTGAGGCCGAACCACTTCAGCTTCGCGCCCGTGCGCTGCGACAGCAGCTGCCACGGAACGATGTTGGAGTGGTGCTCCATCTCCGTGATGACGATCTCGGTCTCGTGGTCGACCCGGTAGGGCTCGTCGGCCCAGCCGAGCATGTTGGCCACGAGGTTGAGCGACTCGGAGGCGTTCTTGGTGAAGATCACCTCGTCGCGGCTCGGCGCGTTGATGAACGCGGCGACCTTGTCGCGCGCGCCCTCGTACAGCGCCGTGGCCTCCTCGGCGAGCACATGCACACCGCGGTGGACGTTGGCGTTGTACTGCTCGTAGTAACCACTGAGTGCGTCCAGCACCTGGCGCGGCTTCTGCGAGGTCGCCGCGTTGTCCAGGTACACGAGCTTCTTACCGTCGTGGACCTGGCGGTCCAGGATGGGGAAGTCCTTGCGGATCGCCTCGGTGTCGAGGAGGCCCGGCAGCTGTGTCACGCGGATGCGCCACCCTTCGTGTAAACCTCGTAGCCCTCGTTCTCCAGCTTGTCGGCGAGCTCGGCGCCGCCGGACTCGACGATCCGGCCCGCGGAGAAGACGTGCACGTAGTCGGGCTTGATGTAGCGCAGGATGCGCGTGTAGTGCGTGATCAGCATGGTGCCCACCTCGCCGCTCTCGCGGACGCGGTTGACGCCCTCGGAGACGACGCGCAGGGCGTCGACGTCCAGGCCGGAGTCGGTCTCGTCGAGGATCGCGATCTTCGGCTTGAGCAGCTCCAGCTGAAGGATCTCGTGGCGCTTCTTCTCACCGCCGGAGAAGCCCTCGTTCACATTGCGCTCGGCGAAGGCCGGGTCCATGTTGAGACGCTGCATGGTCTCCTTGACCTCCTTCACCCACGTACGCAGCTTGGGGGCCTCGCCGCGGATCGCGGTGGCGGAGGTGCGCAGGAAGTTGGAGACCGAGACACCGGGGACCTCGACCGGGTACTGCATCGCCAGGAACAGGCCCGCGCGGGCGCGCTCGTCGACGGACATCCCCAGGACGTCCTCGCCGTCGAGCAGCACGGTGCCGCTGGTGATCGTGTACTTGGGGTGACCCGCGAGCGAGTAGGCGAGAGTCGACTTGCCGGAGCCGTTCGGGCCCATGATGGCGTGCGTCTCGCCCTGCTTCACGGTGAGGTCGACACCCTTGAGGATTTCCTTCGTGCCGTTCTCGACCTCGACGGTGACGTGCAGGTCTCGGATTTCAAGCGTTGCCATGGGTGCCTCAGGACTCCTGGGAGAGGGAGACGAGCACGTCGTCCCCTTCGATCTTTACGGGGTATACGGGGACGGGGCGCGTCGCGGGAAGGCCGGACGGCTTGCCGGTACGGAGGTCGAAGCTGGAGCCGTGCAGCCAGCACTCGATCTGGCAGTCCTCCACCTCGCCCTCGGAGAGCGAGACGTTCGCGTGGGAGCAGATGTCGTAGATCGCGAACACCTCCCCCTCGGTCTGCACGACCGAGACCGGCGTGCCGTCGAGTTCCACCCGCTTCGGGGTGTCCTCCTCCAGCTCGCTCAGCCCGCAGGCGCGTACGTACGCGGTGGCCATCAGACCGACGCCTCCAGCTCCTCGTCGATCTTCACGAGAAGGCGCTCTTCGATGTCGTCGACGCCGATCTGCTGGACCAGCTCGGCGAAGAAGCCGCGGACCACCAGGCGGCGGGCCTCGTCGGCCGGGATGCCGCGGGCCATCAGGTAGAAGAGCTGCTCGTCGTCGAAGCGGCCGGTGGCGCTGGCGTGCCCCGCGCCGACGATCTCGCCGGTCTCGATCTCGAGGTTCGGCACGGAGTCGACACGGGCGCCGTCGGTCAGAACCAGGTTCCGGTTCATCTCGTAGGTGTCCGTGCCCTCGGCCTTGGCCTCGATGAGGACGTCGCCGATCCACACGGCGTGGGCGTCCTGGCCCTGGAGCGCGCCCTTGTAGGCGACGTTCGACTTGCAGTGCGGAGTGTTGTGGTCGACCAGGAGGCGGTGCTCCTGGTGCTGGCCGGCGTCCGTGAAGTACAGGCCGAAGAGCTCGGCCTCGCCGCCGGTGCCGGCGTACGCGACGCGCGGGTGAAGGCGGACGAGGTCGCCGCCGAAGGTGACCACGAACGACTTGAAGGTGGCGTCGCGGCCGATCAGCGCGTTGTGCTGGCCCACGTGCACGGCCTTGTCGTCCCAGTCCTGGACGGAGACGACGGTCAGCTTGGCGCCGTCGCCCAGGATGTAGTCGACGTTGGCTGCGAGCACGGCGTCACCGGTGTGGTCGATGATGACGACGGCCTCGGCGAAGGCTCCGAGCTCGACGACCTGGTGGCCGTAGGCGATCCCGCCCTCGCCGTGCACGGCGATGCGGATCGGCTCGGTGAGCACCGTCTCCTTGGGGACGGTGACGACTCCGGCCTTCTCGAACGCCGAGTAGGCCTGGGCGGCGACACGGTCCACCGGGGTGCCCGCCTTGCCGATGCGCGCGTCGTCACGGCCGACGGTCTCGACGATGACGCCCTCGGGCGCGTCGATGTCGACCTTCACGCCGTCGCCGGTGGCGACCGCGGTGCCGTCGTGCAGCCCGCGCAGCCGCTCCAGCGGCGTGAACCGCCACTCCTCCTCGCGGCCGTGCGGGACCGGGAAGTCCTGCACGTCGAAGGACGGGGGCGCACTCATGCGCGTGGCGACGGTCGACTCGGCGGCCACCGCGATCTGGCCGGCGGTGGTGGATCCCACCGGGATGTTCTGAGCCTCAGCCATGGCTGTCGGTCTGCTCTCTTTCCTACGTCAAGAAATCTGGCGACTGCTTCGGACGACGGGTCTTAACCGACCGCGCCTTCCATCTGCAGCTCGATCAGCCGGTTGAGCTCGAGGGCGTACTCCATGGGCAGCTCCTTCGCGATGGGCTCGACGAAGCCGCGCACGATCATGGCCATCGCCTCGAACTCGCTCAGACCGCGGCTCATCAGGTAGAAGAGCTGGTCCTCGGAGACCTTGGAGACGGTGGCCTCGTGGCCCATGGAGACGTCGTCCTCACGCACGTCCACGTACGGGTACGTGTCCGAGCGGGAGATCGTGTCGACGAGCAGCGCGTCGCAGAGCACGTTGGACTTGGAGCCGTGGGCGCCCTCGCCGATCTCCACCAGACCTCGGTAGGAGGTACGGCCGCCACCGCGGGCGACGGACTTCGACACGATGTTGGACGAGGTGTTCGGCGCCATGTGGACCATCTTGGAGCCGGCGTCCTGGTGCTGGCCCTCGCCCGCGAAGGCGATGGACAGGGTCTCGCCCTTGGCGTGCTCGCCCATCAGGTAGACGGCCGGGTACTTCATCGTCACCTTGGAGCCGATGTTGCCGTCGATCCACTCCATGGTCGCGCCCTCGTACGCCACGGCACGCTTGGTGACCAGGTTGTAGACGTTGTTCGACCAGTTCTGGATGGTCGTGTAACGGCAGCGGGCGTTCTTCTTGACGATGATCTCGACGACCGCGGAGTGCAGCGAGTCCGACTTGTAGATCGGGGCGGTGCAGCCCTCGACGTAGTGCACGTACGCACCCTCGTCGACGATGATCAGCGTCCGCTCGAACTGGCCCATGTTCTCCGTGTTGATACGGAAGTAGGCCTGGAGCGGAATCTCGACCTGCACGCCCTTCGGCACGTAGATGAAGGAGCCGCCCGACCACACCGCGGAGTTCAGCGACGCGAACTTGTTGTCGCCGACGGGGATGACCGTCCCGAAGTACTCCTTGAAGAGCTCCGGGTGCTCCTTCAGGGCCGTGTCGGTGTCCAGGAAGATGACGCCCTGCTCCTCCAGGTCCTCGCGGATCTGGTGGTAGACGACCTCGGACTCGTACTGGGCCGCGACACCGGCGACGAGGCGCTGCTTCTCCGCCTCCGGGATGCCGAGCTTGTCGTACGTGTTCTTGATGTCCTCGGGCAGGTCCTCCCAGGACTCCGCCTGCTTCTCCGTGGAGCGTACGAAGTACTTGATGTTGTCGAAGTCGATGCCCGAGAGGTCGGAGCCCCAGTTCGGCATGGGCTTCTTCTCGAACAGGCGCAGGCCCTTGAGGCGGAGCTTGGTCATCCACTCCGGCTCGTTCTTCTTCCCGGAGATGTCGCGGACGACGTCCTCGTTGATGCCGCGCTTGGCAGAGGCGCCGGCCGTGTCGGAGTCGGCCCAGCCGTATTCGTACTTACCCAGACCCTCGAGTTCGGGGTGGGCAGTCTCCGTGGGGAGAGTCATGCGGGGTTCCTCCCGGCCGTGCTTGCAGATGCGTTGTCGGTGGTCTTGGGGGCTGCCCTGGGGATGAACGTCGTACAGACGCCGTCGCCGTGGGCGATGGTTGCCAGTCGCTGCACATGTGTGCCGAGCAACTGGGAGAAGATCTCGGTCTCCGCCTCGCACAGCTGCGGAAACTGCTCGGCGACATGGGCGACCGGGCAGTGGTGCTGGCAGAGCTGCTCGCCGACCGGTGCGCTGCGCGCCGTAGCAGCGTACCCGTCCACGCTCAGGGCCTTGGCCAGGGCTTCCGTGCGCTTCTCGGGCGCGGCGGCCTCGACGGCCTTGCGGTACGCCTCGGCCTGGGCGGCCATCCTGGCGCGGGCGAAGGCGACGACGGCCTCGTCCCCGCCCTCGCGCGCCGCGATCCAGCGCAGGGCGTCCGCGGCGAGCTTGTCGTAGGACTGGTCGAAGGCGTCCCGGCCGCAGTCGGTCAGGGCGAACACCTTGGCGGGCCGCCCGCGTGTACGGGCGCCGTAGACCCGCTTCTCACGGGCCTCCACGACGTCGTCCGCGACCAGCGCGTCGAGGTGCCGTCGCACGGCGGCCTGGGTGAGGCCCAGCCGGCCTGCGAGGTCGGCGACGGTCGACGGGCCGTGGTCCAGGATGGATCGCGCGACCCGGTTGCGCGTGGAGCGCTCCCCGGTCGCGAGTTCCTCCTGCGGAGCCGCGCCAACGTTTTTCACAACGCCATTGTTGCGTAATTCCTCAGAGACTGACAAGCCGCGTCCATGCCACCCGGGGTGCGGTGCATCACTTAGGTAAACCTAATCTGACCTGCGGGAATGATCTTTGATCGATCAATTCGGTGGCGCGGTGAGGGGTTGTCGAGGAGACTGCCCAACCATGCCGACACCCCCTCCGACCGGCCCACTCGTCACCCGCGCCACCCTCGCCGCGGACCTGCGCGCGCTCGGCGTACGCCCCGGCGAGACGCTCCTCGCGCACTCGTCGCTCCGTTCCCTCGGCTGGGTCAGCGGCGGCCCGGTCGCCGTCGTCCAGGGACTGCTCGACGCGCTCGGTCCCGACGGCACACTCGTGGTCCCCACCCAGTCCGGCGATCTCTCCGACCCGGCGCTGTGGAGCAACCCGCCCGTGCCCGAGGAATGGTGGGAGACGATCCGCGCCACGATGCCGGGGTACGACCCGCTCGTCACGCCCACGCGCGGGGTGGGCGTGATCCCGGAGACCATACGCACCTGGCCGGGCGCCCTGCGCAGCGCACACCCGCAGACCTCGTTCGCGGCCCTCGGACCGCGCGCGGCGGCGATGGTCGACGGACACGCCCCGGACTGCCGCCTCGGCGAGCGCAGCCCCCTGGCCCGCCTCGAGGAGATCGGCGCCCGGGTGCTGCTGCTCGGCGCGGGTTACGACACCTGCACCAGCTTCCACCTGGCCGAGTACCGGATCCCCTCACCGCGCGTCGAGGTCGGACGCCCCGTCCGTACGCCCGAGGGGTCCCGCTGGGAGATCGTCACGGAGGTCTCCATCAGCTCGGAGCAGTTCGACGAACTGGGAGCCGACTTCGAACGGGACCGTCCGGTCGTACGGGGCCGGGTGGGCGCGGCCGACGCACGGCTGTTCCCCGTGGCCGACGCGGTGGCGTACGCGGAGCGGTGGCTGTCGCTGCACCGCTCGCGCGAGGAGTGGATCACCGATGACGCACCGGCGTCGCGTCGCCCGTGACGCGACCCGCCCTCCGTGCTCCCCTCGGCCGTCCCTAGACTTGGCGCCCATGCGAAGTGAGGCCGCCCATGCGAAGTGAGCCTGTCGTCCAGATCAAGGCTCTGGTCAAGCGATACCGCACGAAAACCGCGGTGGACGGCCTCGATCTGGTGGCCCGGGCGGGCATCACCGCCGTACTCGGACCCAACGGCGCCGGCAAGACGACCACCGTCGAGACCTGCGAGGGATACCGCAAACCGGACTCGGGAACCGTCCGCGTACTGGGCCTCGACCCGATACGCGAGGCCTCCGCCCTGCGCCCCCGCATCGGCGTGATGCTCCAGTCCGGCGGTGTCTACTCGGGCGCCCGCGCCGACGAGATGCTCCGCCATGTGGCCAAGCTGCACGCGCACCCGCTGGACGTGGACGCGCTCATAGAACGCCTGGGCCTCGGCAGCTGCGGCCGTACGACGTACCGGCGGCTTTCGGGCGGCCAGCAGCAGCGCCTCGCGCTCGCCATGGCCGTGGTCGGCCGCCCCGAACTGGTCTTCCTGGACGAACCGACCGCGGGCCTCGACCCGCAGGCACGCCGGGCCACCTGGGATCTCGTACGCGATCTCCGCGCGGACGGTGCCTCGGTCATCCTGACCACGCACTACATGGACGAGGCCGAGCAGCTCGCCGACGACGTGGCGATCATCGACGCCGGCCGGGTCATCGCCAAGGGCTCCCCCGAGGAGCTGTGCCGCGGCGGCGCCGAGAACACCCTGCGCTTCAGCGGCCGCCCCGGGCTCGACGTGGCCTCCCTCCTCAAGGCCCTCCCCGCGGACTGCACGGCGGCCGAGCTGACGCCGGGCTCGTACCGGGTGGGCGGCAAGGTCGATCCGCAGCTGCTCGCGACCGTCACGACCTGGTGCGCCCAGCACGGGGTGATGCCGGAGAAGATCTCGGTGGAGCGGCACACCCTGGAGGACGTCTTCTTGGAGCTCACCGGTAAGGAGCTGCGCGGATGACCGCGGGAACGGACGCCCGGGCCACGGGCGAGGGCACGTACACGCCGAGGCCGGGAGCCGCCCCGCTCCCCCGCATGATCGCGGCGCAGGCCGCGCTCGAGACGAAGATGCTGCTGCGCAACGGCGAGCAGCTGCTCCTGACGGTCATCATCCCGACGCTGCTGCTGGTGCTGTTCAGCGCGGTGGACATCGTCGACACGGGCGAGGGCGAGGCGGTCGACTTCCTGGCGCCCGGCATTCTCGCGCTCGCCGTGATGTCGACGGCCTTCACGGGCCAGGCGATCGCGACGGGCTTCGAGCGGCGGTACGGCGTGCTGAAGCGGCTCGCCGCCTCGCCGCTGCCGCGCTGGGGGCTGATGACGGCCAAGACGCTCTCCGTCCTGGTCACCGAGATTCTCCAGGTGATCCTCGTGACGGTGATCGCCCTCGCGCTGGGCTGGTCACCGGAGGGCAATCCTCTCGCCGTGCTGCTGCTCCTGGTCCTCGGCACGGCCGCGTTCTCGGGCCTCGGTCTGCTGATGGCGGGCACCCTGAAGGCGGAGGCCACGCTGGCCGCCGCGAACCTGGTCTTCCTGCTGCTGCTCGTCGGCGGCGGGGTGATCGTGCCGCTGGACAAGTTCCCGGACGCGGCACAGGACCTGCTCGGCCTGCTGCCGATCGCGGCCCTCTCGGACGGTCTGCGGGACGTGCTCCAGCACGGGGCCGGGATGCCGTGGGGCGACCTCGGGATCCTCTCCGTATGGGCGGTCGTGGGTCTGGCCGCCGCCGGGAAGTTCTTCCGCTGGGAGTGACGCGTGAGCGGCGGGGAAGCGGCTAGCAGGGCCCTCGTGAAAGCGTGCACAAGCGGCCCCCTACGATGGAGACCGTGCCAAACGTGACCCGAGCCGATGCCGCTCAAGCCGTGCGCAACCCGCTCGCCTTCATCGCCGAACGCTGGACCCCGTCACCCCGGACGGTCCAGCGAGCCGCACTCGCCGCACTCGTCATGGCGGTGCTGATCGTGGTCACCGGTGGTGCCGTCCGGCTGACCGGCTCGGGCCTCGGCTGCCCGACCTGGCCCAAGTGCACCGACGACTCGCTCACCACCACGAGCGAGATGGGCGTGCACGGGATCATCGAGTTCGGCAACCGCATGCTGACGTACGCGCTGTCCGCCGCGGTCGGCTGGGCGATCATCGCCGCACGCTCGCAGAAGCCGTTCCGGCGCAGCCTCACGCGGCTCGGCTGGGCGCAGTTCTGGGTCGTCATGGGCAACGCGGTCCTCGGCGGCATCGTCGTGCTCGTCGGCCTCAACCCGTATACGGTCGCCGCCCACTTCCTCCTCTCCACCGCGCTGATCGCCGTCGCCACGGTGATGTGGCAGCGCACCCGCGAGGGCGACGACGTCGCGCGTCCGCTGGTCGGCAAGTCGGTGCAGCAGCTTGTGTGGGTCCTGGTCGCCGTGACCGTCCTGCTGATCGCGGTGGGCACGGTCGTCACCGGCTCGGGCCCGCACGCCGGCGACTCGAGCGAGGTCGAGCGCATCCCGCTGAACTGGGAGAACATCACCAAGCTGCATGCCGTCCTGGCCTGGGTCGTGGTGACGCTGACCTTCGCCCTGTGGTTCGTCCTACGGGCCGTCGACGCCCCCAAGGGCCCCCTGCACCGCACCCGCGACCTCTTCCTGGTGCTCCTCGGACAGGGCGCCATCGGGTACGTCCAGTACTTCACCGACCTTCCGGAGGTCCTGGTCGGCCTCCACATGTTCGGCTCCTGCCTGGTGTGGATCGCCACGCTCCGCGTCCTGCTGGCACTGCGGGAACGGCCGGAGGCCGTGACGGAACTGCCGGGACAGTCGACGGAATCGGCACTCACGCGCGCGTGAGCCAACGGAATCAACCTTCACGCGCGCGTGAGTCGTTCGTAAGCCATTCACAGGCGGCCGTAAGTCATCCGTAGGCAGCCACGAGATCGTCCATCGCGGGGCCGAGGTAGGTCCGCGTCAGCTCGGCCCTGCGTGCCGTCCACTCCGCGGTGGGCGGCTCCGCGGTGGGCGGCGCGGGGTCCTCGTACCGCCGTCGCCGTATGTCCTCGACCACCTCGACGGGCGCGCCGAGTCCCGGCAGCAGGCCCAGGGCCTCCCGCTTGGATATCAGGCGGCCATCCTTCAGGGTGACCGCGGCACGGGCGTACGTGACGAGCCCCAGGTCCACCCAGACGTCCTGTGTCCAGTTGCTGACGCGGTCGACCTCCCGCCGCCAGAAGTCCCGCTGGTCGCGCACGACGAACTCGGCGAGTTCACGGTCCGACACCGGCGGCAGCAGGTCCTCGGGGGACTCGCCGTGCAGGACCAGACCGAAGGTGTGCAGCTCGCGCCTGGTCACCGGCGTGACGGGCCTCTTGAACAGCTGCTCGTGCGCCCAGGTGAGGTGGCGCCACTCCGTGCCCGCCGCCGTCCGGGGCGTCAGGTAGCTGCAGTGCAGGTGGGCGGCGAGCGGCTCGGCACGCAGGCGGGCGTGCAGTCGCGCCACCCGCCAGACGGTCCTCGCCGTGATCGGGTCGTCCAGGACCGCGATCAGGTCGAGGTCGCTGCGGCCCTCCTGGTAGTCGCCCCCGGCGAGCGATCCGTGGGCCCACGCTGCGGCCGGCCGCAGCTCTTTCAGCCCGGCGAGGAAGCGGTCGAGTAACCGGGCGGTCGCGTGATCGTCTCTGTCTGCCATCCGTCCAGTCTGGACACCTCACTCCACCCCGTACACCCGGCGCGCGTTCCCCGCGGCGATGAGCCCCGCCACCCGCTGCGCGTCGGCCAACGACCAGGCGCCCTCGGCGACCCAGGTGCCCAGCACCCGGGCGAGCGCGTCGCGGAAGAGACGTGCTCCGACCACATGGAGTTCGGGCAGGCCCTGTGCGCCGCTGGAGAAGATGAGCTTGCCGAAGGGGGCCAGCTCCAGGATCTCCGAGAGCACGGCCGCCGCCCGGGCCCCCGTACGCACGAGCGCCGCGCCCAGGTCGGCGTACACATGCGGGAAGACCCCGGCGAGATGCGCCGCGTGACGGTGGTACGGATAGCCGTGCAGCAGAACCAGATCGGTGCCGAGGCCGGCCGTGGCACGGGCGAAGTCGGTGAGCAGGACGGGGTCGGTACGGTCGATGCGCAGGCCGGGTTCGCCGAGCCCCGCGTGGAGTTGGAGCGGCAGGCCGGAGGCGACCGCGATCCACAGCAGGTGTCTGAGCAGGACCGGATCGCTCAGCGCCCCGCCCACCCTGCGGCCCGCCAGCCACCGGCCCGCCGCGCCCCGCACCTCTCCCGGTCCGGGCGGCTCCGGCGCGAGCGCCAACCCGTGTCGTACGCCCGCCACCGATGTGAAGGCCACGGCGTTCGCGGCCGCCCCGTGCACCGACTCTGCGAGATTGGCGAGAAACGACTCGACGGTCCCCGAGGTGTCGGCGACCTGCTCGGCGAGCAATTCCAGGCGGACGATCTCGTGGGCGTGCGCGCCCCCCGTGGAGGCCATCTCGCCGGGGCCGGTCAGATCGCCGGGCAGACCGGTGTCGACCAGATACGTCGTGATCCCGCTGCCCCGCAGCAGCCTCCGCCCCGACTCCAGGACGCCGAGCTCCCGGCGTCGCGCGAGATAGCGGGCGGGCGGACAGTGCGGCTCCAGTCCCAGCAGGGGCGGACACCAGCGGCGTACAGCGAACCCGGTCTGTGTGTCGAAGAACGTGGTCCCGGCGGCGGGCGGGCCCTCGCCCCGGGCGAGGTGGGCCTCGAAGGTGCCGAGGCCCAGCTCCGTCCGCAGCACGCCGTGGCAGTACTGGTCCACCAGCGACGGCGTTTCGATCATCCGGCCTCCCCCACGAGTGGGCCCTGCCATTTACAGGGCCTAACGGGTGAGGTGGGTCTCAGGTGTTGGTTCGGGTTGTTTCTGAAAGTGCGGGCCCGTCGTGGCTGGTCGCGCCCACGCGGCGGAGCCGCATATGTCACAGCCCCGCGCCCCTAAAGGGGCGCGGCAGCTGAGGCCCGCCTTAGGCGTTGCGGGGGCCGCCCAGTTGGATGCCTGCCATGCGCGTCCACTCGTACGGGCCCGTCTTGACCTTGTTCGCGAACTCGCCGTCGAACGACTCGTGGACGGTGATGCCGGACTTCTTCACGGCCTGTTCGGCGATGGGGTAGGTCGGGGCCACGAGGTCGCCCCAGGTGCCGTCCTCGGCGACGAGGACGATCCGGGCGCCCTTCTGGCCGAGGTACGCGATCTGCCCCTCGGCGCCGCCGTGCGCCTGGGCGAAGGAGGAGATCTGCTTGACGAGCTTCGCCACGCGGCGTTCCGTCTTCGCGTCCTGCGTGGGGCTCGCGCCCTCGTCAACCTGCTGGGTGTCTGCCATGGCCAGGATGCTACCGACGGGTAGATCGCCTGGCGACGCCCGGCCCAAGTGGCCTTGCCCACGCACGCCGCCCCACAACGGCGCCCAGTACGCAGAGCGTCAGCGAAGGAAGGGGTCCACCGCTACCGCCACGAAAAGCAGCGACACGTAAGTAATCGACCAGTGGAAGAGCCGCATCTCCTTCAACTTGGCGCCGACGGCGCCATCCCTCGCGCGGGACTGCAGCCCGTGCGCCTCCCAGAGCCAGAAGCCGCCGGTCACGACGGCGACGACCGTGTAGAACCAGCCGGTGTAGCCGAGCGGCGTGAGGAGCAGGGAGACGGCGACCATGGCCCAGCTGTAGAGGACGATCTGCCGCGCGACGACCTTGTTGGAGGCGATGACCGGCAGCATCGGCACGCCCACGCGCGCGTAGTCGTCCTTCACCTTCATGGAGAGCGGCCAGTAGTGCGGCGGCGTCCAGAAGAACATGACCATGAAGAGGATGACCGGCGCCCACGACATGGAGTTGGTGACGGAGGACCAGCCGATGAGGACCGGCAGACAGCCGGCGATGCCGCCCCACACGATGTTCTGCGAGGTACGCCGCTTGAGGATCATCGTGTAGACGACGACGTAGAAGAGGAGAGCCCCCAGCGACAGCCAGGCGGACAGCCAGTTGACGGTCAGGCCGAACAGCAGCGTGGAGACCACGGCGAGCGTGATGCCGAAGGCGAGGCACTCCCGCGGGCTGACCATGCCGGTGACCAGCGGACGCTGCGAGGTGCGCGCCATGAGCGCGTCGATGTCCCGGTCGATGTACATGTTCAGGGCGTTGGCGCCGCCCGCGGAGAGGAAGCCGCCGACGCAGGTGAGGAGCACCAGCTTCAGATCGGGCACACCCTGCTGCGCCAGGAACATCACCGGAACGGTGGTGATCAGCAGCAGTTCGATGATCCGCGGCTTGGTGAGAGCGACGAACGCCTTGACACGGGCCCCGAACGGCCGGTGGTGGTTCGTACCCTGGCTCGTCCCACCGACTACTCCCGCAGGACGGGATTCAACGGCCGTCACGCACACCCCTGACAGAGACATCCCAGCAAGCCCCGGGTGTGAACTCCCGGTAAAGGCTCGCGCGTACCACGCCACTGTAGACGTTGCCCAGACCCCGACCTTCGCGGGGGTCCTGTCGTGTTGAAAGGGCCCCGCGAAGGACTGAACGGCATCGGATTGAGCAGTCGGATGAGCGGCTCCGTATTCACTTGCCGAATACGGAACGCGCCGGTCGGGAGGCGGGAGAGGGAGAGTCCCGGCAGTCTGGAATGACTCGAAAAATTGCGCGTTCCCACGGGGGTAGGCTCGACAGCGGCCGGTGGGCGCGACGTGCACCGGCATTCGACATGTGGAACATGTGGAGAGGAGCCCTGACCCAGGGTGAGCACCAAGCCGACCACAACAGACCTCGAGTGGACCGAGTTGGACCAGCGGGCCGTCGACACCGCCCGCATCCTGGCCGCCGATGCCGTACAGAAGGTCGGTAACGGCCATCCGGGTACGGCGATGAGCCTGGCACCCGCCGCCTACACCCTCTTTCAGAAGGTGATGCGGCACGACCCGGCGGACCCGGACTGGACCGGTCGCGACCGGTTCGTGCTGTCCGCGGGCCACTCTTCTTTGACCCTCTACACCCAGCTCTACCTGGCGGGCTTCGGCCTGGAGCTGGACGATCTGAAGTCCTTCCGGACGTGGGGCTCCCGGACCCCGGGGCACCCCGAGTACGGGCACACTCCCGGCGTGGAGACGACGACCGGCCCGCTGGGCCAGGGCGTCGCCAACGCGGTGGGCATGGCGATGGCCGCCCGCTACGAGCGCGGTCTGTTCGACCCGGAGGCCGCCCCCGGCACCTCCCCGTTCGACCACTTCATCTACGCCATCGCCGGTGACGGCTGCCTCCAGGAGGGCATCTCCGCCGAGGCGTCCTCCATGGCCGGTCACCAGCAGCTCGGCAACCTGATCCTGCTGTGGGACGACAACCACATCTCGATCGAGGGCGACACCGAGACGGCCGTCTCCGAGGACACGGCTCTGCGGTACGAGGCGTACGGCTGGCATGTGCAGCGCGTGGAGCCGAAGGAGAACGGCGACCTCGACCCGGCCGCCCTGTACGCGGCGATCGAGGCCGCGAAGCAGGTGACCGACAAGCCGTCGTTCATCGCGATGCGTTCGATCATCGCCTGGCCGGCGCCGAACGCGCAGAACACCGAGGCCGCGCACGGCTCGGCGCTCGGCGAGGACGAGGTCGCGGCCACGAAGCGCGTGCTGGGCTTCGACCCGGAGAAGTCGTTCGAGGTCGCCGACGAGGTCATCGCGCACACCCGCGCGTTGAGCGAGCGCGGCCGTGAGACCCGCGCCCAGTGGGAGAAGCGGCTCCAGGAGTGGCGCAACAACAACCCCGAGCGCGCGGCCGAGTTCGACCGCGTCGCCGCGGGTGAACTGCCGGCCGGCTGGGAGGAGAAGCTCCCGGTCTTCGAGGCGGGCAAGGGCGTCGCCACCCGTGCCGCGTCCGGCAAGGTGCTCCAGGCGCTCGGCGCGGTCATCCCCGAGCTGTGGGGCGGCTCCGCCGACCTGGCCGGCTCGAACAACACGACCATCGACAAGACGTCGTCGTTCCTTCCGGCGGACAACCCGCTGCCGGAGGCGGACCCCTACGGCCGCACGATCCACTTCGGCATCCGCGAGCACTCCATGGCCGCGGAGATGAACGGCATCGCGCTGCACGGCAACACCCGTATCTATGGAGGCACCTTCCTGGTGTTCTCCGACTACATGCGCAACGCCGTCCGGCTGTCCGCACTGATGCACCTGCCGGTGACGTACGTGTGGACCCACGACTCCATCGGTCTGGGCGAGGACGGCCCGACCCACCAGCCCATCGAGCACCTGGCCTCGCTGCGCGCCATCCCGGGCCTCAATGTCGTCCGCCCCGCGGACGCCAACGAGACCATGATCGCCTGGCGCGAGATCCTCCGCCGCTACACCAAGGTCTTCGGCAAGGGCGCCCCGCACGGCCTCGCGCTGACCCGTCAGGGCGTGCCGACGTACGAGCCCAACGAGGATGCGGCGAAGGGCGGTTACGTGCTCTTCGAGGCCGAAGGGTCCGAAGGACAGAGCGCAGTGCCCGAGGTCATCCTCATCGGCACCGGTTCCGAGGTGCACGTCGCCGTGGAGGCGCGCGAGCAGCTCCAGGCCTCCGGGGTGCCGACGCGGGTGGTCTCGATGCCGTCCGTCGAGTGGTTCGAGGAGCAGGACCAGGGGTACCGGGACTCGGTGCTGCCGCCGTCCGTCAAGGCTCGGGTCGCGGTCGAGGCCGGTATCGGTCTGACCTGGCACCGCTTCGTCGGGGACGCCGGTCGCATCGTTTCCCTGGAGCACTTCGGTGCTTCGGCCGACGGCAAGGTCCTCTTCCGCGAGTTCGGCTTCACTGCCGAGAACGTCGCCTCCGCCGCCCGGGAATCGATCGCCGCAGCCCAGCGCTGACGCTGACATACGACACGTAGGAGATGCATTTTCCATGACAGACGCACTCAAGCGCCTCTCCGAGGAAGGCGTCGCGATCTGGCTGGACGACCTGTCGCGCAAGCGGATCACGTCCGGCAACCTCGCCGAACTGATCGACCAGCAGCACGTCGTGGGCGTCACCACCAACCCGTCGATCTTCCAGAAGGCGATCAGCGGCGGCGACGGGTACGAGCAGCAGCTCGCCGACCTCGCCGCCCGCAAGGTCACCGTCGAAGAGGCCGTCCGCATGATCACGACGGCGGACGTCCGGGACGCCGCCGACATCCTGCGTCCGGTCTTCGACGCCACGCAGGGCCAGGACGGCCGGGTCTCGATCGAGGTCGACCCGCGCCTGGCGCACAACACCAAGGCGACCGTCGCCGAGGCCAAGCAGCTGGCCTGGCTCGTCGACCGCCCGAACACGCTGATCAAGATCCCGGCGACCAAGGCGGGCCTGCCCGCGATCACCGAGACGATCGGCCGGGGCATCAGCGTCAACGTCACGCTGATCTTCTCGCTGGAGCGCTACCGCGAGGTCATGGACGCCTACCTCTCGGGCCTGGAGAAGGCCAAGGCCGCCGGCCTCGACCTCGCCAAGATCCACTCCGTGGCGTCGTTCTTCGTGTCCCGCGTGGACACCGAGATCGACAAGCGGATCGACGCCCTGGGCACTCCCGAGGCGAAGGCCGCGCGCGGCAAGGCGGGTCTCGCCAACGCGCGGCTCGCCTACCAGGCGTACGAGGAGGTCTTCTCCTCGGACCGCTGGCTCGCCCTCGACAAGGCGCAGGCCAACAAGCAGCGTCCGCTGTGGGCCTCGACCGGCGTCAAGGACAAGGCCTACAAGGACACCCTGTACGTCGACGACCTGGTCGCGCCGAACACGGTGAACACCATGCCGGAGGCGACCCTGTTCGCCGCCGAGGACCACGGACAGATCACCGGCAACACCATCGCCGGTACGTACGAGCAGGCCCGCGCCGAGCTCGACGCCGTCGAGAAGCTCGGGATCTCGTACGACGACGTGGTCCAGCTCCTGGAGGACGAGGGCGTCGAGAAGTTCGCGTCGTCCTGGAACGACCTGCTCAAGTCGACCGAGGCGGAGCTCCAGCGCCTCGCCCCCTCGGAGGGCTGAAATCTTGTCAAGCAGCAATCCGCTGCGTGACCCGGCGGACCGACGGCTCCCGCGTATCGCGGGGCCGTCGGGCCTCGTCATCTTCGGGGTCACGGGCGATTTGTCCCGTAAAAAGCTGATGCCTGCTGTTTACGACCTCGCCAACCGCGGCCTGCTGCCCCCGGGCTTCTCGCTCGTCGGCTTCGCCCGCCGCGAGTGGGCGAACGAGGACTTCGCGGAGGTGGTCCACGACGCCGTCAAGGCGCACGCCCGTACGCCCTTCCGCGAGGAGGTCTGGCAGCAGCTCATCCAGGGGATGCGCTTCGTCCAGGGCACCTTCGACGACGACGACGCGTTCGAGCGGCTGCGCGAGACGATCGGCGAGCTGGACAAGGCGCAGGGGACGGGCGGCAACTTCGCCTTCTACCTCTCCGTGCCGCCGTCCGCCTTCCCCGTGGTCATCCAGCAGCTGAAGAAGCACGGCCTGGCCGACCAGTCGAGCGGCTCCTGGCGGCGCGCGGTCATCGAGAAGCCCTTCGGCCACGACCTGAAGTCGGCCGAGGAGCTCAACGCGACCGTCGAGGAGGTCTTCGCCCCGGACCAGGTCTTCCGCATCGACCACTACCTGGGCAAGGAGACGGTCCAGAACATCCTGGCGCTGCGCTTCGCGAACCAGATGTTCGAGCCGATCTGGAACCGCTCGTTCGTGGACCACGTACAGATCACGATGGCCGAGGACATCGGCATCGGCGGCCGCGCCGGCTACTACGACGGCATCGGCGCCGCCCGTGACGTCATCCAGAACCACCTCCTCCAGCTGATGGCGCTCACCGCCATGGAGGAGCCCGCCTCGTTCGACGCGGACGCGCTCGCCGCCGAGAAGACCAAGGTGCTCGGCGCGGTGAAGCTGCCGAAGGACCTGGGCAGGAGCACGGTCCGCGGTCAGTACGCCGAGGGTTGGCAGGGCGGCGAGAAGGCCGTCGGCTACCTCCAGGAAGACGGCATCGACCCCCAGTCGAAGACCGACACGTACGCGGCGATCAAGCTGGAGATCGACAACCGCCGCTGGGCGGGCGTCCCCTTCTATCTCCGTACGGGCAAGCGTCTGGGCCGTCGCGTCACCGAGATCGCCGTCGTCTTCCAGCGTGCCCCGCACTCCCCCTTCGGCCACACGGCGACGGAGGAGCTGGGGCAGAACGCGATCGTCATCCGCGTCCAGCCCGACGAGGGCATCACGGTCCGCTTCGGCTCCAAGGTGCCCGGCACCTCGATGGAGATCCGGGACGTCTCGATGGACTTCGCGTACGGCGAGTCCTTCACGGAGTCCAGCCCGGAGGCGTACGAGCGGCTGATCCTCGACGTACTGCTCGGCGACTCGAACCTCTTCCCGCGCACCGAGGAGGTCGAGCTGTCCTGGGAGATCCTCGACCCGATCGAGGAGTACTGGGACAAGCACGGCAGGCCGGCGCAGTACCCGTCCGGAACGTGGGGGCCCGTCGAGGCGGACGAAATGCTCGAGCGAGACGGACGGAGCTGGCGTCGCCCATGAAGATAGATCTCACGGACACCACGGCCAGCAAGATCAACAAGGCGCTCGTGAAGGGCCGCCGGGCCATCGGCACACCTGCCGTCGGCATGGTCCTCACCCTCGTCATCGTCACCGACGAGGAGAACGCCTACGACGCCTTGAAGGCGGCCAACGACGCCTCGCGCGAGCACCCTTCGCGCACCCTCGTGGTCGTCAAGCGCGTCTCCCGCTCGCCCCGCGACCGCACGAAGTCGCGCCTCGACGCCGAGGTACGGGTCGGCGCGGACGCGGGCACCGGCGAGACGGTCGTCCTGCGGCTGTACGGCGAGGTCGTGGACCACGCCCAGTCCGTCGTACTCCCCCTGCTCCTGCCGGACGCCCCGGTCGTGGTCTGGTGGCCGGTGGGCTCCCCGCGCGACCCGGCCAAGGACCCGCTGGGGGCGCTGGGCCAGCGCCGGGTCACCGACAGCTACGCGGCGGAGAAGCCCGTCGACGAACTGCGGGCCCGCGCCGAGACCTACGAGCCGGGCGACACCGACCTGGCATGGGCGCGGATCACCCCGTGGCGCTCGATGCTGGCCGCCGCCCTCGACCAGATCAGCTGCGAGGTCATCTCCGCCGAAGTGGCGGGCGAGGAGTTCAACCCGAGCGTCGAACTGCTCTCCATGTGGCTCGCCGACCGGCTCCACGTACACGTCCGGCGCGCGATCTCCGCCGGTCCCGGCCTGACCCAGGTACGCATGGAGACGACCATCGGCCCCATCACGCTGCACCGGTCGGACGGAGCGATGGCCACGCTGGCGCTGCCGGGCCAGCCGGACCGCGCGGTGGCGCTCAAACGCCGCGAGACGTCCGAGTTGCTCGCGGAGGAGCTGCGGCGGCTCGATCCGGACGACACGTTCGCGTCCTCCCTGCGGTTCGGGGTGGACCGGCTGGGAGGGATCCAGTCCGCCTCGCAGCGGGCCGAGGCGCTCGCTCACACCCCGGGACCCCTGCCGGTCCGGACGGTGCCGGACTCGGCAGCCCCGGGCCGCACGTCCGCGCAGGCTCCGCCGCCCGCCGCCCCGTCGGGCGACAGCAACGGCGACGCCGGCCGGCCCACTCCGGCACAGATGCCCCCGGTCAAGAAGGCAGATCCGCAGTGAGCACTCCGCAACTGGTCGTGCATCACGACAAGGAGCTGATGGCGCAGGCCGCCGCGGCCCGGCTGATCACGAAGATCGTGGACGCGCAGGCCTCGCGCGGCTACGCCTCTGTCGTGCTGACCGGTGGCCGCAACGGCAACGGCCTGCTTGCGGCGCTCGCGGCCGCGCCCGCCCGGGACGCCATCGACTGGGGCCGGCTCGACCTGTGGTGGGGCGACGAGCGCTTCCTGCCCGAGGGCGACCCGGACCGCAATGTCACCCAGGCCCGTGAGGCGCTCCTCGACTCGGTGCCGCTGGACCCGAAGCGCGTGCACGCCATGCCCGCGTCGGACGGTCCCTACGGCAAGGACGCGGATGCGGCGGCCGCTGCCTACGCGGCCGAACTCGCCGATGCCGCCGGGCCCGAGAACCACGGCCCGGTCCCGTCCTTCGACGTGCTGATGCTGGGTGTCGGCCCCGACACCCATGTGGCGTCGCTCTTCCCGGAGCTGCCCGCGGTCCGCGAGACGGAGCGGACGGTGGTGGGCGTGCATGGCGCTCCGAAGCCGCCGCCGACCCGTGTC
Organism: Streptomyces albicerus; assembly: GCF_008905045.1. Taxonomy (GTDB): domain Bacteria; phylum Actinomycetota; class Actinomycetes; order Streptomycetales; family Streptomycetaceae; genus Streptomyces; species Streptomyces albicerus. Next base: position 137,936 of record NZ_VWMY01000017.1, on the reverse strand, counting down.
ACTCTCACCCTGCCCGCGATCCGGGCGGCCCGTGAGGTGTGGCTGCTCGCGGCGGGCGAGGACAAGGCGCAGGCCGCGGCCATCGCCCTGTCGGGCGCGGGCGAGATCCAGGCCCCGGCCGCCGGGGCGTACGGCCGCCAGCGCACGCTGTGGCTCCTGGACGCGGCGGCGGCTTCCCAGCTGCCGAGGTCGCTGTATCCGCCGGCTTCGCCCTGAGTCCACCAGCTCCACCAGCTCCAGCAGCTCCAGCAGCTCCAGCAACCCACCAGCTCCACCAGAAAGCCCCAGGTCAGCGACCTGGGGCTTTCGTTGTCCGCTTCCTCAAGGGATCTCTCAGAGCTCACAGGGCTCACGGGGCGATGTTGTGGTTGAGGCGGAACAGGTTTCCCGGGTCGTAGCGCCGTTTGATGTCAGTCAACCGGGCGTAGTTTCCCCGGTAGTTGGCGCGTACGCGGTCCTGGTCGTCGCCGTCCATGAAGTTCACGTAGCCGCCCTCCGCGGAGTGCGGCCGGAGGGCGGCGTAGAAGCCGCGTACCCAGTCCTTCTGGGCCTCGCAGTCCTCGCGGCTGGTCAGGGTGGGACTGAGCGCGGTCGCGAAGTCGGCGTCGCGGTAGGAGAAGGCGGTCTCCTCGGGCGCGACCCGGTGGCAGGCGCCGTCGAGGGGGAAGACGACCGTCACGCTCTGGATGGAGGGGGTCGAGGCGCCGTGCTCGACGTACGCGTCGATGGCACCGTCCGGCAGGCCCTGGCTGAAGGTGCCCTTCCAGTAGTGGAAGAGCCCCGGGGGCACCAGTTCGTCGAAGAGGGTGTTGATCACCGGGTAGGGCATGCGTCCCACGCTCTGCCCCAGCACCGGGCCGAGCGCGGCGAGACGGGCACGGACCCGGTCGTCCTGGTCCTCCGGCCCGGTCCAGCAGGTGACCACTCCGCACACCGGCCGCCCGTGCCAGCGCTCGGGGAGGAACGGAAGCGGCGGACCGAGCCCGACCACGAGCAGCGCGCCGAGCTGCTCGTCTGATTCGGCGATCAGCTCCCGGTAGCGGCGGATCACATCGCCGTCGAGCGGGTAGAACGTCGGACCGCCGAGGATGTCGGCGATGGGGTGCAGCCGGTACGCGAAGGACGTGACGACGCCGAAGTTGCCGCCGCCACCGCGCACCGCCCACATCAGGTCGGCGTTGCGCTCCTCCGTGCAGGTCAGGAAGTGTCCGTCGGCCGTCACCAGGTCGACCGAGACCAGGTTGTCGCAGGCCAGGCCGCAGCGGCGGGCCAGATAGCCCATGCCTCCGCCCGTGGTCAGACCGCCGACGCCGGTCGTCGAGACGATCCCGCCGGTGGTGGCCAGTCCGAAGGCGTGCGTGGCGTGGTTGACGTCGGCCCAGGTGCAGCCGCCCTCGACCCACGCCGTACGCGTCTGCGGGTCGACGCGGATCCCGCGCATCCGTCCGAGGTCGAGGACCACACCGTCGTCGCAGGTCCCGTAGCCGGGGACGCTGTGGCTGCCGCCGCGTACCGCGAGCGGCAGCCGCGTCTCGCGGGCGAAGTCCACGGTGGCGATGACATCGCCCGTGTCGACGGCCCTGACGATGATCGCCGGCCGCTTGTCGTGCATGGCGTTGTAGACCTTGCGGGCCACGTCGTAGTCGGGGTCGCCGGGCTCGACGATGTCGCCGCGCACGACACCCCGCAGCCGCTGCAGCTGCTGCTCGTCCAGGGCTGGTGTGTAGGTGGTCATGACCGCCGCCTGCTTTCCGTGGCGTCGGGGAACGGGTTGCACCTCCGGTGTACGCGCGGCGCCGGGCGGCCCTCATCGCCGGAACCACCCATTTCGCCGCACCGGGTGTGGGCAGAACAGCCCACGGGCCGGGATCACACGAGGCCGTGCGTGTACGCGTACGCCGTCGCCGCGGCCCGCGAGGACACGTCGAGCTTGGCGAAGATGTTGTTGAGGTGCCGGGCGACGGTGTGCTCGCTGATCACCAGTTCGGCGGCGATGGACCGGTTCGTGCCGCCCGCGGCGACCAGCCGCAGCACCTGGATCTCGCGCTCGGTGAGCGCGCCGGGTGTCTGCCGGTGCACGCTGCCGAGCAGCGCGGCCGCCCGGCGCGCGTCCGGCACGGCCCCCAGCCGTTCGAAGGTCTCCCGTGCGGCCCGCAGTTCCATGCGGGCGCCCTCTTCGTCGCCGGCGGTCCGGTCGGCGGCGGCCAGGGTCATCCGGACCTGAGCCGCCTCGTAGGGGACCCCGAGCGCCAGCCACAGCGCCAGTGCGCGGCGCAGTGCGGGCAGCGCACGGTCGAGGTCACGGGTGGCGAAGGCCACCGCACCGCCCGCCGACGCGGCGAGGGCGTGCAGCATGGTCGTCTGCGACCCGCGCCGCCGCTGCCAGTCGCGGGCCAGCACCGCCAGCCCGTCCGCCGCCGTACGGGCCTCGTCGAGCAGGCCGAGAGCGAGCGAGATCTCGACCTGGGCCGCCAGCAGCCGGCAGCGCCCTAGGTTCCCGGACCCGCCGTCCGTGGCCGGGCCGTCGTCCTCGCTCGCCACGGCGAGCCGCAGAGCGGCGGCCGAGGCATCGGCCCTGCCCTGAGCAAGCCGCAGCAGGGCCAGACCCGGCTCCGGGTCGCGGCCGAGTCCGTGCGCCCGGTCGTAGGACGCCTCGGCCGCGGCCAGGTCGCCGCGCCGCCGCTGGATGTCCCCGGCCAGGTAGAACGCCTCGGCGGCGATCCGGCCCTCGTAGGGCAGCAGCTCCTCGCAGGTCCGCGCGGCCTCGGTCACCGCTTGCGGCCAGGCGCCGCGCAGCTCGAGGACCTCCACGCGGTGCACCCTGCACAGACCCCGGAAGTTGTTCTCCGCCGGCATCGACGCGCACCACCTCATGGCCGCGTCGGTCCATTCGGCGGCGCGTTCGAGGTCGGCGCAGGCCATGCACCGCTGAAGGCCGAGGCAGTAGATCCACCCGGTGAAGAAGGAGCTGAGCTCGCCGGCGACGGCCGCGCACATCGCGTCGTCGAGCAGGTCGAGTCCGTCGGCGACCCGCCCCTGGGCCAGCAGGACGCCTGCCTGCGCCTGAATGCTCATGGCGAGCAGGTCCGGGCTGCCGCATCGCCGGGCGATCCCGGCCATACGCCGGGCCGTGGCCATGGCCTCGTCGAACGCGCCGCGCTCTTGTGCCTGCTCCGCCTCCATCCAGGCGAGATAGCACTGCTCGACGCACTCGGGCCGGCCGCGCAGGTGCTCCCGGGCCCGGCGCAGCCAGCCGGCCGCCACCGCCGTGCGTCCCGCCAGTCGGTGCTCGTAGAAGAGCATCCAGGCGCAGTACCCGGCCCGCTGGGCGGCGCCCGCCTCGACGTAACCGGAGTACGCCCTCATCCGCGCGGTGATCGACTCCTCGACGCGACTCGTCCACCAGGCGGCATCGGCGAGCGCGGCGAAGTCGTCCGGGGTGAGGCGGGCGGGGTCCATGCCGCTCAGGAGGCGGTACGCGTCGGCCCAGGCCTCTCGGGAGACGGCGTCCCGTGCCTGCCGAAGGGCTTCCGGGGACGCCTTCCCGGACCTGCCGTCCGCTGCCGGCTCCGTCGCCCGGCCGAGCCGCTGCCCGGTGCCGGTGGTCTGGTCAGCCACCTGCGGCTCCCTTCCCGCTCTCCCCGAGCCGGACCACCCCTTACCAGGATAGGCAGGCCACGGGCGGGAGCCTCCGCCTGCGGCATGCCCGGGCCGGGCCGGGCATGCCGGGCCCGGCACGGTCAGGTCAGGCCCGGTCTCAGGTCAGGCCCGGTCTCAGGTCAGGCCAGGCCAGCATCGAAGCTCATTTCACCGACCCCGCCATCACCCCCTGCACGAAATGCCGCTGGAAGGCGAAGAAGACCACCACCGGCACCACGAGGGACAGGAACGCCCCGGGCGCGAGCACATCGATATTGCTGCCGAACTGCCGTATCTGCGACTGGAGTTCAACCGTCAACGGCTGCGAGGAGCTGTCGGCGAAGAGCAGCGCGACCAGCATGTCGTTCCACACCCACAGGAACTGGAAGATGGCGAGGCTGGCGATGGCCGGACGGCCGACCGGCAGCACGAGCCGGGTGAAGATACGCCACTCCCCGCCACCGTCCATCCGCGCGGCCTCCAGCATCTCCTTCGGCATCTCCGCGAAGTAGTTGCGCAGGAGGAAGATCGCGAACGGCAGCCCGTACGAGACGTGGAAGAGCACGACTCCCGGGATCGTGCCGAACAGCCCCAGCTGCCCGAAGAGTTTGGCCACCGGCAGCAGACCGATCTGCACGGGCACCACCAACAGGGCGACCACCAGCAGGAAGAGGGGTTCACGGCCGGGGAAGTCCAGCCATGCGAAGGCGTATCCGGCGAGCGCGGCGAGGACGACGACGAGGAACGTGGCCGGCACCGAGATCAGCACGGTGTTCCAGAACGCCTGCGTCATCCCCGCATTGCCCAGCAGCGCCGAGTAGTTGTCGAAGGACAACTGACCGGGACTGGCCAGCGAGGTCCACCAGCCCCCCTTCGCGGTGTCCTGGGCGGACCTCAACGAGGACAGGAACAGCCCGGCGAGCGGGGTGAGCCACACCAGACCCACAAGTACGAGGAACGCCTGCACCAGGCTGTTGCCGAGCCCCCGCCTGAGCGCGTTCATCGTTGACTCCCTCGGAAACGGCGGACGTTGAAGACCATGGCGGGGATCACGAGCAGCAGGAGCAGCACCCCGAGCGCACTACCGAGCCCCTGGTTGTTGCCACCGCCGAAGGACACCAGCCACATCTGGGTGGCGAGCACGGTGGCGTCCTCCTGCACCGGTCCCGGCGCGATGATGTAGACGAGGTCGAAGACCTTCATCACGTTGATCACCAGGGTCACGAAGACCACGGTGAGGACGGGCGCGAGCAGCGGCACGGTGATCCGGCGGAAGATCTGCCACTCGTTCGCGCCGTCCATCCGGGCCGCCTCCAGCGCGTCCCGCGGCAGCGCGGCGAGCCCGGCGCCGATCAGCACCATGGCGAAGCCGGTCCAGATCCACAGGTACGCGCCGATGATGGCGGGCGTGACGAGCGCGGGGCCCAGCCAGGAGACGCCCTCGTACGGCGGGGCGAAGTTCGAGGCGGGCAGCCGCACGGTGTACGAGCCCGGATCGAGTCCCTGGAAGCGGTAGGAGCCGTCGGCCGCGGTGGTGGCGCTCGCGACCGTCTTCCCGTCGCGCACCGCCTCGACCTTCATCTCCGGCAGCCCGCTCTCGGCCTTGTCGACCTTGCCCTGTTCCCCTCCCCCGCCGCGTGTGAAGTCCAAGTAGACGACGCCGCGCAGTTCGTCGGCCGCCGCCTTCCGGGCCGCCGCCGGGTACGCCGGCCGCGCGTCCTTCGGCAGGTCGTCGGCGCGTACGCCCACCAGGCCGAGACCGACGGTGTCGCCGGGCGACGCGGTGGCCGTCGTACGGTACGAGCCGTCGGCGCCCTTGGTCAGGCCCTGGCCGTCGCGGCCACGGGCGGTCGGGTACGACGACGCTCCCTCGAAGGCGTCGTGCACGGAGACGACGGCGGCGTTCAGGACGCCCTTCTCGGGGTCCTCGTCGTAGGCGAGCCGGAAGATGATGCCCGCGGCGAGGAAAGAGACGGCCATCGGCATGAAGAGCAGCAGCTTGAACGCCGTTGCCCAGCGCACCTTTTCGACGAGCACGGCGAGGACGAGACCGAGGCCGGTGAGCAGGGTCGGCGCGATGACGACCCAGATCGCGGTGTTGCGGACGGCCGTGAGCGTGGCCGGGTCGCGGAACATCTCGGTGTAGTTGTCGCCGCCCACGAACCGGCCGCCGGAGGCGTCGAAGAAGCTGCGGCCCACGGAGAACAGCACGGGGTAGACGACGAGCGCGCCGAGCAGGAGCAGGGCGGGGAAGACGAAGGCGAGGGCGATGACGCGGGCACGGCGCCGGGCGCGCCGTCTGCGGTCGCGGTCGCGATCGGTCAGCGTGACGGGCGGAGGGCTCGCCTCTTTGAGGATCGTGGCGGTCATCGCGATCAGTCCTGGTACGCCTTGGCCGCTGCCTTCTCCAGCTCGGCCGCGGTCCCCTTCGGGTCGGACGGGTCGCGCAGGAAGTCCTGGAGGAGCTTCCACTCACCGGCGCCCTTGGTGCCGCCGAACGCGGCCGGGGCTTGGTCCGACATGTCGAAGCGGACCGAATCCCCGGCGGCGACAAGGGACTTGGCGGTCTCACGGGTGGTGTCGTCGCCGTAGGAGGCGAGGTCGAGCTTCTTGTTCGGGGAGAGGAAGCCACCGGCCTCGGCCCACACGGCGGAGGCCTCGGGGGTCGCGAGGTACTCCAGGAACTCCATGGCGGCCTTCTGGCTCTTGCCGTCCTTCAGGACGACGGCCGCGTCGCCGCCGCTGACCACGGGCGCCTCGCCGTCACCGACCGCGGGGAAGGGGAAGAAGTCCGCGTCCTCGCCGATCTTCCTGCCGAACTGGTCCTTGGCGACGCCTGCCACGAAGTCGCCCTCGTAGACCATGCCCGCCGCGGGCTCGGGCCCGAAGACCTTCTCCACGGAGCCGGGGAAGTCGGTGTTCAGCGCCCCCTTCTGGCCGCCGGCCAACAGCTGCTTGTCCTTGAAGAGCTTGCCGAGGGTGGTGAGGGCCTCGACGACGCTCGGGTCGGTCCACTTGATCTTGTGGGCGGCCAGGGCGTCGTACTTCTCGGGCCCGGCCTGCGAGAGGTAGATGTTCTCGAACCAGTCGGTGAGGGTCCAGCCGTCCTGGCCGGCGACGGAGAACGCCGCGAGGCCCGACTCGGAGACGGTGTGTCCGGCCTTCAGCATCGCGTCGTACGTCGTCGGCGGCTCGACGCCCGCCTCGTCGAGGGCGTCGGGGCTGTACCAGACGGTCGACTTGTGGGCGGCCTTGAAGTACAGGCCGTACAGGGTGCCGTCGACGCTGCCGTAGTTCTTCCACACGCTGGCGTAGTTGGCGTCGACGGACTGCTTGGCGGTCTTGGACAGCGGCTTGAGCCAGCCCTCCTTCGCGAACTGCTGGAGCACGCCGACCTGCGGGACCATCACCACGTCGGGGGCGTTGCCGCCCTCGATCTTGCTGCCGACGACCGTGGAGACGTTGTCACCGGTGGAGGTGAACTGCGTCTTGGCGCCGGTCTTCTCGCTGAACGCGTCCAGGACCTTCTGGAAGTTCTTCTGCTCGCTGCCGGACCAGACACCGGCCACGTTGATCGTCTGGCCGCTGAGCGGCTTGTCGCCGCCGCCCGCCGAGACGGGGCCGCCTCCGCAGGCGGTGGCGGCGAGGGACAGGGCGAGGGCGGTGCAGCTCGCGAGCAGGGTCGTACGTCGTCGCATCATCGTTGATGTTCCTTCGAGGGCAGGGAAATTGACGGGCAGTCAGCTTTGGGGCGTGATGCAGGAGGTGGGACTCAGGGGTTGGTGCAGTCGCTGATCCACCAGGCGGCCGTCGAGCCGGGCAGGACGCCGGGCGCGCAGGGGCCGCTGGACAGCAGGGGGGTGCCGGAGACCGGCGCGGGCGTCGGCGCCGTACCGAAGTTGACGGCGCACACCAGGCCGTCGCCGCGGACGAAGCCGAGGACACCGGGCGAGGTCTTCAGCCAGCGCAGCTCGCCCTCGCCCAACTGGGGCAGTCCGGCGCGCAGTTGGAGTCCGTCGCGGTAGAGGTGCCAGAAGGAGCGGGTGTCGGCGAGGGCGCGGTCGGTGGCGTACTCGGCGAAGTACGCGGGCTGAGGCAGCCACGGCTTGGCACTCTCGACGCCGGAGGTGAAGCCGAACGGCGAGGCGTGCCCCGACCACGGCAGCGGCACCCGGCAGCCGTCGCGGATCCGGGCGCGGCTGCCGGTGCGGCGGAAGATCGGGTCGGTGAGCACGTCGTCGGGCAGATCGACGACCTCGGGCAGTCCGAGCTCCTCGCCCTGGTAGATGTACGCGGCTCCGGGCAGCGCCAGCATCAGCAGCGCGGCGGCGCGGGCGCGGGCGGCGCCCAGGGCCAGCGCCGGAAGTGGCGTCGTCCGCCCGGAGGGCGGGCCGGGCGGCGTCTGGTGCGTGCTCTCGGCGTGCCGGGCGGAAGTCCTCGTACTGGACGTACTTGGGCTTTCGCCCGGTGCGGCGAAGGGGGTCCCCCCGCCCGAGCCGTGCGAAGCCGGTTCGAGGGTGGGGGCGCGTGCCAGGCGTCGGCCGGCAGGCGCCACTTCCGGCGCTGGCCCTGGGCCGCTGCCCTCGGTGCCCAGTTCGCCGTAGCGGGTGACGGTGCGGACCTGGTCGTGGTTGTTGAGGACCCAGGTGACCGTCGAGCCGGTGCCCGCGATGTCCTGCATGGCCTCGGATATGACCTTGTGGAAGGCGTCGGCGTTCCACGGCGCGCTCAGCAGGTCGAAGAAGAAGGCCTGGTGCAGCTCGTCACTGCGTACGTACTGGGCGTGTTCGCGGGCGGTCGGCACCGAGACCTCGCCGACGAGCAGCCGCTCGTGGCCGTCGCGGGCGGTGTACTCCTCGCACACCGACCGCCAGTGCCGCCAGACGTCGTGCACCTCGGGCTGGTTCCAGGCGAGCGGGTTGACCGAGTCGCGGGTGCGGGCGTCGGCCTCGGGGTCGGGCGAGTCCGGCAGCTCGGAGTGCTTGTAGAGGCCGGCGGCGACGTCGATGCGGAAGCCGTCGACGCCCCGGTCGAGCCAGAAGCGCAGCACGTGGTCGAAGTGGTCGCCGACCTCGGGGTTGCGCCAGTTCAGGTCGGGCTGCTCGGGCGTGAACATGTGCAGGTACCACTGGCCGGGGGTGCCGTCCTGCTCGGTGATCCGGCTCCAGGCGGGGCCGCCGAACATGGAGTGCCAGTTGTTGGGCGGTTCGGACCCGCCCGGGCCGCGGCCGTCGGCGAAGTGGAAGCGGGCGCGGGCCTCGCTGCCCGGGGCGGCGACCAGTGCCTCCTGGAACCACGGGTGCTCGTTGGAGCAGTGGTTGGGGACGATGTCCAGGAGCACCTTGACGCCGAGCCGCCGGGCGTCGGTCATCAGCAGGTCGAACTCGCTGAGGTCGCCGAAGAGCGGGTCGACGTCGCAGTAGTCGGCCACGTCGTAGCCGTGGTCGTGCTGCGGCGAGGGGTAGAAGGGGCTCAGCCAGACGCCGTCGACCCCCAGCTTCTTCAGATACGGCAGTCCGGCCCGGACCCCGGCGAGATCGCCGATGCCGTCCCCTGTGCTGTCCAGAAAACTCCGGACGTAGACCTGGTAGATCACTGCGTCGCGCCACCAGCGGTGCGTGTTGAGCGTCACCCGTTGACCTGTCTGTGCGTGCCTACGGTTATGCATGCATGTTAAGTAGGCGTGTCGCACGGGTGTCAACGAGTAGGCAGAGGACTCACGAGAGTTGGGGATTTATATCCGCACTTTTCCACCTGCAGAAGGGGAAGATGAGACAGGCACGTTACCTAACATGTAACTAGGAGCCGCCGGAACGCGGCGCCGAGAGGGCTCAGCCCCGGCGCGAAATGTCCGCGAGCTCGCGCGCGAGGCGTCGCACCGCGGCCTCGGGCGTCTGGTGCCCGGACATCGCGTCGTGCACGACGCCCTGCACGGCCAGGCTGACCTGGTCGTAGCGCGGGCTCTTGGGACGCGGCGACGCGGCCAGGACGCTCGCGCGCAGCGTCGGCAGATAGGGGAACCGCCGGATCAGCTCCGGGTCCCGGTAGAGCGCGGCCCGCACAGGCGGCAGCGCGCCCTTGGTGAGGACCTGCCGCTGCACCCGCTCGCTCGTGAGGTACGCGATCAGGCGCGCGGCGGAGTCGGGATGACGGGCATGCGCGTTGACCGCCAGGTTGGAGCCGCCGAGCACGCTCGCCCCCGGCCCGTCGGGTCCGGGCAGCGGCACCGCGCCGATCTTCCCGGCGACGGCGGAGCCCTTGGCGGAGGCGCCGACATAGGCGTACGGCCAGTTGCGCAGGAAGAGGAGACGGCCGTCCTGGAAGGCCTGTTTGGACTCCTCCTCCTTGTACGTCAGCGCCTTCTTCGGGATCCAGCCGTCGCGTACGCCGCGGGCGAGGAAGCCGATGCCCTCGCGGGCCGCCGCCGAGTTGACGGTGACGCGCTCGCCCTCGTCGCCGAGGATCGTGCCGCCCGCCGAGTAGACCGCCTCGGCGGCGTTCACCGTGAGCCCCTCGTAGGGCAGGAACTGGCCCGCGTAGCCGTCGAGTCCGTACTTCGGCGCGATGGTCCTCGCCTGCTTCTCCAGCTCGGCCCAGGTGCGCGGCGGAGCGAGGCCCTCCTTGTCGAGGACGTCCTTGCGGTAGAGGAGGAGGCCGGCGTTGGTGACGTACGGGACGGCGTACAGCTTTCCGTCGTACGTCGCCGTGTCGACGACCGGCGACAGGAAGCCGTCGAGCGGGAAGCGGTCCCGGGACAGCGGGGAGATCCAGCCCGCGGCGGCGAACTCCGAGGTCCAGGCGACGTCGATGTTCAGGATGTCGAAGCGGCTCCGGTCGCCGCCGCGCAGGTCGGTGGTCATCTGCGCACGGGTCTCGTCGGCGGAGTCCGGCAGTTCGACGAGGGTGACCTTCTCGCCGGGGTGGGTGCGGTTCCAGCCGTCGAGCAGCGGCCCCAGATAGCTGGTGAGGTCCCCCGCGGTGGCCAGCGTGAGCGGACCGCGACCGCCGCCACGCGCTCCGTCGGCCTGCGCTCCCGAGGCGACATAACCGCTCAGGACCACCGCCGCGACCAGGAGTCCCCTACCCGCGGCATGTATCCACCGCATAGGTTCCTCCTTGGTACACCGGCTGCCGGGCACCTTCGCCCGGAGTCAGAGGCCATGTATACCTGTTAGGTATGGGCGATACTAGGGCCTGCGGCACATTACAAGGATCCGAGGAGGAGAGCACGAGTGCGGCTGCCCCTCCTGGCCCTGCTGGCGCGTGGTCCGGCCCATGGCTACGAGCTCAAGCAGGACCTTGAGCAACTGCTGGGCTCCGCGTACCCTCAGCCGAACGTCGGCCAGATCTATGTGACACTCGGCCGCCTCGAGAAGTCGGGACTGATCGAGGGCGAGGAAGTCGAGCAGTCGAGCCGGCCCAACAAGAAGATCTACCACCTCACCGACGCCGGGCGTGAGGCGCTGCGCGCCTGGTACGAGGAGACGGCGGACGAGCCGCGTGTGCGGGACGAGTTCTTCATGAAGCTCGCACTCGCGCCGCAGACCGGACTCGCCGACCAGATCGCCCTGATCAACAAGCAACGGCGCCAGTACCTGAACACCATGCGCAATCTGTCGAAGCTCGCCGCCGCCGAGAACCGGGACAACCGCATCTCCCAGCTGCTCATCGAGGGCGCCATGCTGCATCTGCAGGCCGATCTGGACTGGCTGGAGCGCTGCCAGGAGGAATTGGAGGAGCTGGAGTGAGCCGCACCGCTCCTTCGTCGCGCGTCGAGGGCGCACCCCTGCTGCGTGCCGAGGGCCTGGTCAAGACCCACTACGGCGAGGGCGCCCCCGCCCATGCCGTGCGCGGTGTGGATCTCGCCGTACGGCAGGGTGAGTTCGTGGCCGTCACGGGCCCCTCCGGCGCCGGGAAGTCGACACTGCTGCATCTGCTCGGCGGACTCCAGCGACCGGACTCCGGCAGCGTCTGGCTGGACGGCGAGTGCACGGACGCGTACAGCGAGGCCCGCTGGGCGGTCGAGCGCCGGAGCCGCATCGGCATCGTCTTCCAGTTCTTCAACCTGGTCTCGAACCTGTCGGTCGCCGACAACGTCGAGCTGCCCGCCCTGCTTGCCGGTCTCTCCCCCAAGCAGGCGCGCGCCGAGCGTGAGCGGCTCCTCGCCGAGCTGGGCCTCGATGGCAAGGAGCGCAGCATGCCGGGCGAGCTGTCCGGCGGCGAGCAGCAGCGTGTCGCGCTGGCCCGTGCCCTGGTCAACCACCCGTCCCTGCTGCTGGCCGACGAGCCCGCGGGCAGCCTCGACAGCAAGGGCACCCGCGAGGTGACCCGGCTGCTGTCCCGTTTCCACCAGCGCGGTCAGACCATCGTGCTGGTCACCCATGACGCACGGCTCGCGAGCGCCGCGGACCGGGTGATCAGCTTCTTCGACGGCCGTGTCGCCGACGACGCGGAACTCGACGCCGCGCCCGTGCGCGGCGGGGGCATATCCGGCGTGCTGGAACTGAGGGACTGAGCGGCGTGCACGAGCCTGTGGCCAAGGATCCCTGTGCCGTACACGGGCCGCGGAGCCGGTCCCTCGTGCGCGAGCCGAGAGGCTGAGCCGGCGTGCGGGCCACCCTGCGCTGGGCGCACGCCGATCTGCGCACGCATCGCGGCGAGGCGCTGTTCATCGTGCTCGCCACCGCCGGGATCGTCGCCTCGCTGCTGCTGGCCACGGCACTCTTCGGGTACGCGACCAATCCCTGGCAGCGCGTCTTCACCCAGTCGCAGGGCGCGCACGTGTGGATCCACACCGGCCCGTCGGCAGACGCACGCGAACTCGCCGAGCTGGACGGCGTCACGTCCGTCGCGGGCCCGTACCCCACCGCCGCCGCCACCGTCGAGTCGCGCGGCACCCGCGCCTCCGTCGAGCTGCGCGGCACCGCCGACCGGCCCGCGACCGGCCGTCCGCTGCTCACCTCCGGCCGCTGGCTCGATCCCGCCGCGCCGGACGGTGTGGTGCTGGAGAGCAGTCTCGCCCGGGCGCTGTGGGCCGAGCCCGGGGACACCCTCACCGTGCCCGGCACCGCACGGACCCTGACCGTCCTGGGCATCGCCGACAGCGCCGAGCCCCGCTACCGCCCCGGGGAGCGGTCGGGCCTCGCGTGGACGCTCCCCTCCGCCGTGCAGGCCACCGACGGGCGCGGCGGCCAGGTGACCGGGCTGCGGCTGACCGATCCCGACGACACGGACTACGCCGTCCAGCGCGCCGTCACCGTGCTCGGTGCCGGAGCGGTCACCGACGTCTCCAACTGGCAGCAGGCGCGGTCGGAGGCCCAGGGCGGCAACCGGCTGCTCGGCCAGGTCCTCGGCCTGTTCGGTCTCGGCGCCCTGGTCGCCGCCGCGCTCGCCGTGCACGGCGCGATCGGCACCCGTATCCGTGGCCATCTGCGGGACATCTCGGTCCTGAAGGCGATCGGCTTCACTCCGGGCCAGGTGGTGCGGATCTTCCTGCTCCAGCATGTGGCGTTCGCGCTCCTCGGCGCCGTGCTCGCCGCCGCCCTCACCCAGGCCCTGGGCAGTCGGATCCCGGGACGGCTCGGGGACGCCGTCGGTGTGTGGCAGGGACTGCCGGGACACACGGCGGCACTCCTCGCCATACCCGTGGCCGCGGTCCTGTTCATCGCCGCGACGACCGGGCTCGCGGCCTGGCGGGCCGGACAGGTGCCTCCGGTGCCGGGGCTGCGGGCCGCAGCACCGCTCGGCGGCCGGCTGTCGGGCCTGGCGCGCGGGGCTCTCGGGCTGCGGCTGCCGTCCGCGCTGGTCCTGGGCTGGCACAAGGCGTTCACGCGGCGGCCGCGCTCTTTGGCCACGGTCGCCCGGCTGGCGCTGCCGCTGCTGCTGATCGTGGTGGCCATGAGTGCCTGGACCACCATCGACCGCTTCCAGAACAGGCCCGACCAGATCGGTCTCGCGGCCGCGCTCACCGTGCGCGCGGACGACACCCTGAGCGATCCGGGCGTACGAGCCCTGCTGGCCGAAAACCCGCAGGTCGCCGCCGTCCATCCGGGCGTCGAGGTGGCCGCCCTGGTCCCCGGCCAGACGGGCACGATCGCGCTGCGCGGGCTCGGCACCCGCCAGGATCCCTACCCGTTCACGCTGGCCGAGGGACGCCCCGCGCGCGCCCCCGACGAGGCGGTGGCCGGCCAGGGACTGCTCGACCTGCTGGACGTACGCGTCGGGGACTGGGTGCGGATGACGGTGGGCGCACAGCCGCAGATCCTGCACATCGTGGGGCGCAGCATCGAGCCGGAGAATGGCGGCCGGGTCATCTCCACCTCGCTCGACACCCTCCGGGAGAACGACCCGGGGCTCCGGGCGGCCCTCTACCAGCTGCAACTGCGCCCCGGCGCCGACACGCACCGGGTGGCCGCCGAGCTGACCACCGCCGCACACGGAGACATCAGCGTGCACGCCGTGCCGAACCCGGCCGACGGGCTCTCGCCGCTGCGCGGGGTCGTCGTGGGGCTGATCGCCGTACTGGCCCTGATCGGCCTCATCGAGCTGCTCACCGCGATCGGCGGCACGGTGCGCGAGGGCGAGCGGGACCTGCTGGCGCTGAAGGCGATCGGGCTGACTCCGCGGCAGATCACCGCGGTCACGGTGACGGCCACGGGGTGCACGGCGCTGGCCGCGGTCCTCGTCGGTACGGCGCTGGGGGTGCCGATCGCGCACTGGCTGATCGACGCACAGGGCAGCTCGAGCGGCATCGGCGCCGGGATCGCCCGAGGGCCCTCCCCCGTCCTCCTGCTGCTCTTCGGCACGGCTGCCGTGCTCGGCGCCGCCGCGCTCGCCGCCCTGCCCGCGGCCCGGGCGGCCCGCCGCCGGCTGGCGGACACGCTGAGCGCGGTGGCCTGACCGGGGCTCCGAGTCTGGTCAGGAACCGTACGGGGGCTGCGGGGGCGGAGGCCCGTAGGGGTTGCCCGAGACGTGCGGCGGATACGGGGCGTACGGGCTGCCGTTGCCCGGCGGGTACGGCTGGCCCGGCGGTACATAGGGCTGTCCGGGCGGCGGCGCGTAGGGCTGCCCCGGAGGCGGCCCGTACGGGTTTCCCTGCGGTGGTACGAACCCCGGGTTCGGCGGCGCGTAGGGCGTCGGAGCGGGCAGCGTCGCCGGGTGCGCGCCCAGCCGGATGCCGTGGCGGCGGCGGAGACGGGTCGCCTCCAGGGCCGCGATGGAGGTGACCGTCACCGGAGCACCCAGGATGAAGACGATCCCCATCGTGAGGCTGAGCCCGTGCAGATCACCGGTGGCCAGGTCGGGAATGGCCATCAGCCAGGTCGTCACCGTGGCGAGCAGCGGCGGCAGGGCGCGGTGTACGGCGGCGGAGCCGAAGAAGTTCCCGGCCAGCTGCACGGCCCCGTACATCAGAAAGCCGGTCAGCCACATCGCCGGCAGGCCGAGCACCATCGTCCAGATGGGTCCGTGCGAGACCGACAGCTGCCACAACAACACCGTCCCGACGACCATGCCGATGAAGAGCAGCAGCAGCTTGAGCGAGTTGAACAAGGCCCCGCGCAGCTCGCGGATCCTTCCGGTGCGCCGCCAGACGAAGAGCATCACGCCCACCGTCAGAGGTGTGATGAACAGCAGGACGAGGGCCGCCACGACGATGTTCTCCAGGACCTCCGTGAAGTCGAACTTGCCCTCCACGAAGGTGTACACACCGAACGCCGCGACAGCCCCGGCGATGACGCGCACCCGCTTGAGCCGCTCCACCGACGGATCGACCGCCGGCGGAATCCACGCCGGATGGAACACCGCCTGCGCCACGGCCTTGGGCTGCAGAATCGACGCCACCGACAGCCTGCCGCTCAGCCATCTCCCGCGCGAACCAGCCACGTTCAGCTCCCCCGAGCTCGACACCATGATCGCCGGGGATTCTACGGGAGACGGACGGCCTTCCTGCCGACCGCCTCCCGACCCACACGACTACTGCACGACTACCGACGGCCCCACGACTACTGGCGGCCGCGCAGCGCCCGGTACTTGGCCACGAGCGCCTTGGTGGACTCGTCCAGGCCCGGCACCTCCGCCCCCTCCGTGAGGGCGGGCTCGACGCGCTTGGCGAGGACCTTGCCGAGCTCGACGCCCCACTGGTCGAAGGAGTCGATGTTCCAGATGGCGCCCTGCACGAACACCTTGTGCTCGTAGAGCGCGATCAACTGGCCGAGCACCGACGGGGTGAGCTCGCGCGCGAGGATCGTGGTCGTCGGGTGGTTGCCCTTGAACGTCTTGTGCGGCACCAGTTCCTCGGGCACGCCCTCCGCCCGCACCTCGTCCGGCGTCTTGCCGAAGGCCAGCGCCTGCGTCTGCGCGAAGAAGTTGGCCATCAGCAAGTCGTGCTGGGCCTTGAGCCCGTCGCTCAGCTCGGCGACCGGCTCGGCGAAACCGATGAAGTCCGCCGGGATCAACTTCGTGCCCTGGTGGATGAGTTGGTAGTACGCGTGCTGCCCGTTGGTACCCGGCGTACCCCATACGACCGGCCCGGTCTGCCACTCCACGGGACGCCCGTCACGGCCCACGTACTTGCCGTTGGACTCCATGTCGAGCTGCTGGAGGTACGCGGTGAACTTGCTGAGGTAGTGCGAGTACGGCAGCACCGCGTGCGACTGCGCGTCATGGAAGTTGCCGTACCAGACGCCCAACAGGCCGAGCAGCAGCGGCACATTGGATTCGGCGGGGGCCGTCCGGAAGTGCTCGTCGACGATCCTGAACCCGTCGAGCATCTCCCGGAACCGGTCCGGACCGATCGCGAGCATCAGGGACAGACCGATCGCGGAGTCGTACGAGTAGCGTCCGCCGACCCAGTCCCAGAACTCGAACATGTTGGCCGTGTCGATGCCGAAGTCCGACACCTTCTCGGCGTTCGTCGACAGCGCCACGAAGTGCTTGGCGACGGCCTCCTGACCGGCCTTGAGCCCGGTGAGCAGCCAGTCGCGGGCCGAGGTCGCGTTGGTGATCGTCTCGATGGTGGTGAAGGTCTTCGAGGCAATGATGAACAGCGTCTCGGCCGGGTCCAGGTCCCGTACGGCCTCGTGCAGGTCGGCGCCGTCCACGTTCGACACGAAGCGGACCGTCAGGTCGCGGTCGGTGAAGGACCGTAGCACCTCGTAGGCCATCGCCGGGCCGAGGTCGGAGCCGCCGATGCCGACGTTCACCACGTTCTTGATGCGCCGGCCGGTGTGTCCGGTCCACTCGCCCGAGCGGACGCGCTCGGAGAAGTCGGCCATCTTGTCGAGGACGGCGTGCACACCCGGGACGACGTTCTCGCCGTCGACCTCCACGACCGTGTCGCGCGGGGCGCGCAGCGCGGTGTGCAGGACCGCGCGGTTCTCGGTCGTGTTGATCTTCTCCCCGCGGAACATGGCGTCCCGCAGCCCGAACACGTCCGTGGCGGCGGCCAGCTCGCGCAGCAGCCGCAGCGTCTCGTCGGTGACGAGGTGCTTGGAGTAGTCGACGTGCAGATCGCCGACCTGAACCGTGTATCCGGCGCCGCGTCCGGGGCTCTGGGCGAACAGCTCACGGAGCTGTGCCTCGCCGAGTTCCTCCCGGTGCTTGGCCAGAGCGGTCCATTCGGGCGTCTGGTTTAGCCTGGGACGGCTTTCTGCGTTCATCTCGGACTTCAGCCTTCTTTCCTACCTGTCCTGCTGCGTACCTTGCCCCGCTGCCGGTCCCAACCTAATTGATCAGGGCTTGACGTGAGCTGTCGTCCCGCCGTCGGCCGGCTCAACAACAGATACGTCCGGCTTGAGCGCAGGTATCAGCACGGTGACGGACAGGACGAAGAACGCGGCCGCGCTCCACAGCCGCCCGAACCCGCCATGCCACGCGGGCGCACCCGCGCCTCTTGCCTCGACCGTCGCCACGACGCCCCCTCGGATCCCGTCGATACAAGAACCGTAGAGGGCACCACTGACAATCGACCTCGAAGCGGTGCGGTGCCGGGCGTACGAGAAATACGTCTGTACGGGAAATGGGCCCGCACGCGACATACGCCGATACCGGCGAACTACGCCGGCCCGGGCGGACCCGGCGCACGATACGGATCCGGCCGGACACCCCTCCTCGGTGTCCGGCCGGACCTCAACTCCTAGATTTCGCCCCGCAGTTTGGCGAGCGCCTCGGCGAGGATCGCCTCGCCGTCCGCGTCGCTGCGCCGCTCCCGTACGTACGCGAGGTGCGTCTTGTACGGCTCGGTGCGCGGCGGGTCCGGCGGGTTGTCCCGGTCCTGTCCGGCGGGAAAGCCGCAGCGCGGACAGTCCCACGTGTCGGGGACCTGCGCGTCGCTGGCGAAGCTGGGCTGCGTCTCGTGCCCGTTGGAGCACCAGAAGGAGATGCGCAGCCGGGGCGCGGACTCGCCACGCTCGGCCTCGCCCATCGGCCCCGCCCCGACCCGGCTTCCTCGGATCGCGTTGCCACTTGCCACGGTCGTAACTCCCTGCGTGATGGTGCCGCGAAGCGAGTCGGCGTGACGCTTCGCTGCGAGCGCCTCAGTCTACGTAAGGCCCAACGCGCGTCCAGTGATTGGAGTTACACCCCGCCCACAGACGCAAGCCCCATGATAGGCCGCGCCCGCGGGCGCGTACCGGACATGGGGCCTTACGTGCGGAATGTGCTTGCGTAATGTGCGTTTGTGCTGCCGTACCGATGTCAGCCAGTGATCAGTTGTTGACTTTCATCAGGATGCCCAGCACCACAATGCACGCGAACCACAGCAGACCGACCACCACGGTGATGCGGTCGAGGTTGCGCTCGGCGACCGAGGAGCCGCCGACGGACGACTGCATGCCGCCACCGAACATGTCGGAGAGGCCGCCGCCCTTCCCCTTGTGCATCAGCACCAGCAGCATCAGCAACAGGCTGAAGACGATCAGGGCGATCGAGAACCCCATAACCACGGCTGGACCAACTTCCTCGGACTTATACGGACGACGGGGGCCGGTGCTTCAGGTACGAAGCCACCCGGCCCCCGCAAGGGTACGACGTAACGCCGCTACCGCATACTTACTGGTCGCGGAACCGGACGATCTTGACGAACTCGTCGGCGTCCAGCGAGGCGCCACCGACCAGGGCGCCGTCGATGTCGGGCTTCGCCATGATCTCTGCGACGTTCCCGGCCTTGACGGAGCCGCCGTACTGGATGCGGACCTGGTCGGCCAGCTCCTGGGAGTACAGCTCGGCGAGCTTGCCGCGGATCGCCGCGCAGACCTCCTGGGCGTCGTCGGCGCCGCAGACCTTGCCGGTGCCGATGGCCCAGACGGGCTCGTACGCGATCACGATCGTCTCGGCCTGCTCGGCGGGGAGGTCCTTGAGACCGCCCTCGACCTGCGTGAGCGTGTGGGTGACGTGGTTGCCCGCCTCGCGGACATCCAGCTCCTCGCCGACGCACAGGATCGGGGTGAGGCCGTGCTTGTAGGCGGCCTTCACCTTGGCGTTCACGATCTCGTCGGTCTCCTGGTGGTACTGGCGGCGCTCGGAGTGGCCGATCGCCACGTACGTGCACTTGAGCTTGGCCAGCATCGGGCCGGAGATCTCGCCGGTGTAGGCACCGGAGTCGTGCGCCGAGATGTCCTGGGCGCCGTACCTGATCTTGAGCTTGTCGCCGTCGACCAGGGTCTGCACGGAGCGCAGATCGGTGAAGGGCGGCAGGACCGCGACCTCACAGGCCTCGTAGTCCTTGTCGGCCAGGGCGAAGGCGAGCTTCTGGACGTGGGCGATGGCCTCGAGGTGGTTGAGGTTCATCTTCCAGTTGCCCGCCATCAGCGGCGTGCGAGTGGTCATACGGGGTCAGTCCTCCAGTGCGGCGAGGCCGGGGAGCGTCTTGCCCTCGAGGTATTCGAGGGAGGCGCCGCCGCCGGTCGAGATGTGGCCGAATGCCGTCTCGTCGAAGCCCAGGATGCGGACGGCGGCGGCGGAGTCGCCACCGCCGACGACCGTGAAGGCCGGGGAGTCGAGGAGGGACTGGGCGACCGCCTTGGTGCCCTCGGCGTAGTCGGGGTGCTCGAAGACGCCCATCGGACCGTTCCAGAACACGGTGGCCGCGTCGGCGAGCTTCGATGCGTACAGCTTGCGGGACTCAGGGCCGATGTCGAGGCCCATCTGGTCGGCCGGGATGGCGTCCGCGGCGACGGTGGTGGGATTGGCCGGCGCCTTGGTCTTCAGGTCCGGGAACTCGGACCCGACCAGTGCGTCGACGGGCAGGACCAGCTCGACACCAGACTTCTCGGCGCGCTCGATGTACTCGACGACGGCCGGGATCTGGTCCTCCTGGAGGAGAGAGCTGCCGATCTCGTACCCCTTGGCCTTGAGGAAGGTGTACGCCATACCGCCGCCGATCAGCAGCCGGTCGGCCTTGCCGAGCAGCTGGTCGATCACCGCGAGCTTGTCGGAGACCTTGGCACCGCCGAGCGCGACGACATAGGGGCGCCGGACGTCCTCGGTGAGCTTCTTCAGGACATCGACTTCGGCGGCGATGAGGTGGCCCGCGTAGTGCGGCAGCCGCGCCGGCAGGTCGAAGACCGAGGCGTGCTTGCGGTGCACGGCACCGAAACCGTCGCCTACGTAGACATCGGCCAGAGCCGCGAGCTGGTCCGCGAACTCGCCGCGCTCGGTGTCGTCCTTCGACGTCTCGCCGGCGTTGAAGCGCAGGTTCTCGATGACCGCGACCTGGCCGGGCTGCAGCCCGTTCACGGCGTCGTGGGCGGCCGGGCCGACGGTGTCCTGGGCGAACGCGACGGGCGCGCCGAGGAGTTCACCGAGCCGCTCGGCGGCCGGCAGCAGCGAGAAGGCGGGGTCCGGGGCGCCCTTGGGGCGGCCCAGGTGCGAGGCGACGACCACCTTGGCGCCCGCCTGGGCGAGGGCCTCGACGGTCGGCAGGACGGCGCGGATGCGGCCGTCGTCGGTGATGAGGCCGTCGGCCAGCGGCACGTTCAGGTCGGCGCGCACGAAGACCCGCTTGCCGTCGACCCCTTCGGCGAGAAGTTCATCGATCGTCTTCATAAGTGGACTCCTAGGAGGGCTCTTTGTCCGGGAGAGGGCTGATCGATCAGCACGTGGCACAGGGCTCGGGCAGCGCGCTGCCCGAGCCCTGTGCTCACATCGAGATGCCTGCTCTGGGACTTAGAGCTGGCCGCCGACGAAGACCGTGAGGTCCACGAGGCGGTTGGAGTAGCCCCACTCGTTGTCGTACCAGCCGAGGATCTTCACCGAGTTGCCCTCCTGGACCATGGTCAGGGAGGAGTCGAAGGTGCAGGAGGCCGGGTCGCCGACGATGTCCGAGGAGACGATCGGGTCCTCGGTGTAGGCCAGGTAGCCCTTGAGGTCGCCGTCGTCGGCGGCCTTCTTGAACGCGGCGTTGACCTCGTCCTTGGTGACCTCGCGCTGCAGCGTCACGACCAGGTCGGTGGCCGAGCCGGTCGGGACCGGGACGCGCATCGCGATGCCGTCCAGCTTGCCCTTGAGCTGCGGGAGGACCAGGGCGGTGGCCTTCGCGGCACCGGTGGTGGTCGGGATGATGTTCTCGGCGGCGGCGCGGGCGCGACGCAGGTCCGAGTGCGGGAAGTCCAGGATGCGCTGGTCGTTCGTGTACGCGTGCACCGTGGTCATCAGGCCCTTGACGATGCCGAAGTTCTCGTCGAGAACCTTCGCCATCGGCGCCACACAGTTGGTGGTGCAGGAGGCGTTCGAGATGACGTGGTGGTTCGCCGGGTCGTACTTGTCCTGGTTGACGCCCATCACGATCGTGATGTCCTCTTCCTTGGCCGGAGCCGAGATGAGGACCTTCTTGGCGCCGCCCGCGAGGTGCTTCTCGGCGTCGGCCTTCTTGGTGAAGATGCCGGTCGACTCGATCACGACGTCGACGCCCAGTTCACCCCACGGGATGTCGGCGGGGTTGCGCTCGGACAGCACCTTGATGGTGCGGCCGTCGACGGTGATCGTGTCGGCGGTGTTCGACACCTCGTGCTTGAGGCGGCCCAGGATGGTGTCGTACTTGAGCAGATGAGCGGTGGTCGCGGTGTCACCCAGGTCGTTGACAGCCACGATCTCGATGTCTGCACCCTGCTCCAGCAGCGCGCGGAAGTAGTTACGACCGATGCGGCCAAAGCCGTTGATGCCTACGCGGATCGTCACGAACCGATCTCCTCGTTAGGTACGCCGGCTTTCGATGCCGGCGAGTTGTATGGGATGTCCCCGACCGCCTACGACCCTACCTCCCTGAGGCCCACGGAGTGACATCGAGATGCCTCATACACGGCAGGGCGGTCCGTACCCGCCAGTAGGGGTACGGACCGCCCGGGCTTGACGCCCTGGTCGCCGTGTCAGCTGCGCAGAGCCGCCAGTGCCTTGCCGAGCAGGGCTGTGCGGTCGGCCGCCGCGGTGACGTGCTCCAGGCCGAAGCCGAACAGCACGGTGTCACGCGTGGTGACCGCTCCGTACGTCTTGAAGAGCTCGCCGGACAGGCCCCAGTCCCGGACGACCGCGGGACTGCCCGCGGGCGGTCCGGGGACGTTCCAGGAGCCGAGAGACGTCTCGAAGCCCTCGGTCTCGCCGGCCGTGCCGCCGATCACGACGGAGGCGTTGTCGGCGAGGACTCCATGACCGCCCGTACCCGGGTCGGTGATGTAGCTCAGCGAGAGTTCCACCGTCTTTCCGGCGTACGCGGAGAGATCGAAGTTGACTTCCTGCCAGCCCTCGGAGGCCCCCGTGAAGCTGTTCCAGGAGCCGCTCGTGCCGGTCGGGGTGCAGCCGCCCGCACCCTGGGTCAGATAGCGCCCCAGAGCGGGATGCGCCTGGATGAAGTACCCGGCCTCGCACTCGGCGGGCACCGCGGTGCTGGTGGCACCGCCCGCCTCCGGGAGCGTGGTCCAGTCGTCGGCCCCGGCCGTGTGCGCTTCGAGCACCGCGTGGTCGTAGCCCGCCTCGGTGTCCCACAGGAGCCTTGTGCGCAGGGCGGGCGCGTCGGCCGCGCTCACCCCGGTGAGGTCGATGGTGCGGGTGAGGCGGTTCCAGGCGTAGTCGGAGTGGGTGACGGCCGCCATGGACGCGCCCGCGAACGGGCCGTACGGGTTGACGGTGCCCGGGTACTGGCCGGCGCCCGCGCTCGCGAACTGGGGGTACTTGTCCGCGGGCAGGGTGTCCGAGGTGACGCCGTACGCCCCCGCCGCGTTCAGCGGGTTGCCGGGCGCGTCGCCGAGCGGTCCGGTGGCGCCCCCGAGCTTGCCGGAGCCGGTGAAGGCCGTGACGCCCGGCGTCGTCGTACGGGAGTAGGCGCCGAGGTAGTACTGGCTGAAGTCGTTCGTCAGGGCGCCCGGCAGCGCGACCTGGCCGCCCGCCTGCTCGCCCGCCTCGATCAGCTTGCCGCCCTCGTTGAGGTAGGCGCGCAGTTGCAGCTGGGTGGCGTATCCGGGGCGGTCGGCGCCGGTGTAGTGGACGACCGTCCTGAAGTGGCCCAGCACGCCGAGCGCGTCCGGCGCACCCTGTGTGGTGACGTCCCAGACGAGGGGCTTGCGGCCGTTGGCCTTCAGGGCGTCGACGTACGTCTGGGCCTGCGTCGCGGCGGCACCCTCCTCGGCGACCACCAGCGTGTCGGCGCGCGGCCGCTCGGCGATCGTGTACGTGAAGTGCTCGCTGGAGGTGGGCTTTCCGCTTCTGGTCTCGCCGGTGAACCAGACCTCGACCTTGTCGCCCGGCTCGCCGTCCTGGACCGGCGCCCGGTACTCGTCGAAGTAAAGGTTGTCCTCGCCTCCGAAGGTCTCGCCGCCGTCCCAGGCCTCGAGCGCCTGGTCTTCGACACGGCCGCCGTTGACGCTGTACCTGAGCTCCTTGTCGCGTACGGACTTACGGGCGACGACGGAGATCTCCTGGTCGGCGCCGCGCGAGTACGACGTGGTGAAGGGGGCCGGGGTGAAGTCGGGGGCGTCGATGCCGACCGACGACTTCGGCTGGTCGGGCCTGGCCGCGGACTCGGCGACCGAGAGCGCGAACGGGACGTTCTTCGCGAACTCCTGCTGGATCAGCTTCTCGTCGTCCGGGAAGGTGAAGATCGACTCGCAGTCCGCCGCGTTCCAGGCGTCGTTCGGGTCGACGTTCGACGCGGTCTGGCAGGTCGACATCTCGGGGGTGAACATCGCCGTGCCGTTGACGTTGGAGGCGTGTCCGTCTGCCTCGCCGTTGGTCGTGTAGAGCTCGGAGGAGACCTGCGGGCGGTAGCCGGGTATGGCCGGGTTCTCGGGCGTGCCGGCGAGTGACTTGTAGAGCACGTCGTCGGGGCTCGGGGTGGCCACCTGCCAGCCGACTCCGTAGAGGATCAGTTCGGCGGCGGAGTGGTAGTTGATGCCGTACTCGAAGTCGATGCGCCTCTGGAAGGCGTCCAGCGCCTTGGTCTCGGGCTCGGAGCCGGGGCTCGCGCCGCGGTAGGTCTGGCTGGTCGGGTACGGGGACGAACCCTCGTCGTCGTAGCCCCACTTGTAGGCGAAGTTGCGGTTGAGGTCCACGCCGTCGCCGGTGGTCCAGACGCCGTCGCCGTTGACGTCGCGCATGTTCTTGCGCCACTGGCGGTCGCCCTCGGGCTCGAACGTCCAGTCGTAGCCGTCCGGGTTGGCGGACAGGACGAACCACAGCTCGGTGGAGTTCACGAGCTTGGTGACCCGCTCGTCCTTGCCGTAGTTGTCCAGGTAGTAGTGCATCAGGCGCCGGGTCATCTCGGGCGTGATCCACTCACGGGCGTGCTGGTTGGACAGGTACAGCACGGAGGGCTTGGCGCCGTCCTTGGTCTTCTTGGCGCCCTTGGTGAGCTTGACGGCCAGGATGTCCTGCCCCTGGAGGGTCTTGCCGATGGAGACGACCTTGGTCAGGGAGGGGTTCTCCTGCCCCGTCCTGACGATCTCCTCCTTGAGGTTGCCCGCACCGCTGTACGGGCGGTAGACGCCGTCCCCCGCGGCCGCCACGCGCGCGCGTGCCTTCGCCGAGAGCTTGTGCTCGTTGAGGTCGACGCCCTTCTTCTCCAGCTGCTCGGCCTGCTTGTCGGTGAGGTAGACCTCGACCGTGGCCGTGCCCTTCTCCGGTACCTGTTCGCCCAGTTCGTGACTGTCCTGGCCCGACGCGAGGAGCAGGGGTACCTGTTCCTTCGTGACGTCGGCGCGGAACACCTTGACCTCGTCCGCGTTCGGCTCGGCCGAGGCGCCGGGTTCCGCCTGTGCCATGGGCGCGATGGCCACTCCGCCGAGCAGGAGCACGCCGGCAGCGAGGATCGATCTCGCTCTTCGTCTCATGAGCCCCCCTTGCATAGTCCGCCACAGCAGCGAACAGATGCCAGGCTCATGACACATCATGGTCAAGTCAAGAGCGCGTCGAGGACAGCAAGAAGCCGGTGCGGTTGCCGCAATTCGGCGCGCGCACCGGCGTGTTGTAGTGCTCAGGGCCGGTTGGCGGAGGGTCCGCGGATCAGCCCGCGGAGGTGTCCGCGGACCAGCCCGCGAACGGTGTCCGTGGATCAGCCCGCGACAGTGTCCGTGGATCAGCCCGCGAGGTTGTCGGCCATCTCCTCGGTGAGGGTGGACTCCGTGCCCGGGATGCCCAGGTCCTGGGCCCGCTTGTCGGCCATGGCGAGCAGCCGGCGGATACGGCCCGCGACGGCGTCCTTGGTCAGCGGCGGGTCGGCGAGCGCGCCCAGCTCCTCCAGGGAGGCCTGCTTGTGCTCCATGCGCAGCCGTCCGGCGGCCGCGAGGTGCTCCGGGACCTCCTCGCCGAGGATCTCCAGGGCGCGCTGCACACGGGCGCCCGCGGCGACGGCGGCGCGGGCCGAGCGGCGCAGGTTGGCGTCGTCGAAGTTGGCGAGGCGGTTGGCGGTGGCGCGGACCTCGCGGCGCATCCGCCGCTCCTCCCAGGCCAGCACGGACTCGTGGGCACCGAGCCGGGTGAGGAGAGCGCCGATGGCGTCCCCGTCGCGTACGACGACCCGGTCCACTCCGCGCACCTCGCGGGCCTTCGCGGCGATCGACAGGCGGCGGGCGGCGCCGACCAGCGCGAGCGCGGCCTCCGGGCCCGGGCAGGTCACCTCCAGCGAGGACGAGCGGCCCGGCTCGGTGAGCGAGCCATGGGCCAGGAACGCCCCGCGCCAGGCGGCCTCGGCGTCGCAGGTGGCCCCCGAGACCACCTGCGGCGGCAGCCCCCGGATCGGGCGTCCACGTCCGTCCACGAGCCCGGTCTGGCGGGCCAGCTGGTCACCGCCCGCGACCACCCGTACGACATAGCGGGAGCCGCGGCGCAGACCGCCGGGAGCCATCACGATCAGTTCGGAGCTGTGGCCGAAAATCTCCAGGATGTCCCGCTTCAGCCGGCGCGCCGCCATCGCGGTGTCCAGCTCCGCCTCGATCACGATGCGGCCGCTCACCAGGTGAAGGCCGCCCGCGAACCGCAGAATGGCGGAGACCTCCGCCTTTCTGCAGCAGGTCCGGGTGACGGGAAGCCGGGAGATCTCGTCCTTCACCGCTGCCGTCATCGCCATGGGCCGATCCTTCCATGCATCCGAAAAATACGGTCGTACGCGGCGGCCAACAGCTCCGGATCGTGCCTCGGAGACCCATCGGTCCGGGCCACCGGCGCCAGCTCGACCGCGGCGCCGAACCGCTGGGCGGCATCGGTCAGTAAGTCGCGGTCGGGCACGGCGGCCTCGTCGGCCAGCACCACGTCCAGGGCGAGTTTAGGGGCGTGTCGTCCCAAAACCTCCAAATGACGCTGCGGGGAGAAGCCCTCGGTTTCTCCGGGCTGCGGGGCGAGGTTCAGGGAGAGCACCCGGCGGGCCTTCGTCTCGATGAGGGCGTCGAGCAGCTCGGGCACGAGCAGATGCGGGATCACCGAGGAGAACCAGGAGCCGGGGCCGAGGACCACCCAGTCCGCGTCGAGGACCGCCGCGACGGCCTCGGGGACGGCGGGCGGGTCGTGCGGCACGAGGTGCACGGACTGCACCTCGCCGGTCGTGAGGGCCACGGTGGCCTGGCCGCGGACCGTGTCTATGTCCTCGGGCCGCTCCGGGTCGTGGCCCTTGACCAGCGCCTGGAGCTCCAGGGGCACGGCTGACATGGGCAGCACACGGCCGTGCGCGCCCAGCAGCCTGCCGACCAGGTCGAGGGCCTGGACGTGATCGCCGAGCTGCTCCCAGAGGGCGACGATCAGCAGATTGCCGACCGCGTGCTCGTGCAGGTCGCCCTTGGACTGGAAGCGGTGCTGGATGACGCGGGCCCAGGTCTGGCCCCAGTCGTCGTCGCCGCACAGCGCGGCCAGCGCCTTGCGCAGATCACCGGGCGGGAGCACACCCAGCTCGTCGCGCAGGCGACCGCTGGAGCCGCCGTCGTCGGCGACCGTGACGACCGCGGTGAGGTCGCCGGTGATGCGGCGCAGGGCGGTGAGCGAGGCGGACAGACCCATGCCGCCGCCGAGCGCGACGACCTTGGGCTGCGCGCCACGGCGGCGCGGCTTGCCGCCGCGGCTCTCCGCGGGCTTGCCGCCGCGCCCTTCGGGGCCGACGCGCCGCAGCCTGCTCAGCCGCAGAGTACGTCCCGTCATTCGCGGCCCATGTCCCGGTGGACGACGACCGTCTCCACTCCCTCGGACACCAGACGGGCGGCGAGCTTCTCCGACATGGCGACGGAGCGGTGCTTGCCGCCGGTGCAGCCGACCGCGATGGTCACATAGCGCTTGCCCTCACGGCGGTAGCCGGTCTGGATGAGGCGCAGCAGCTCGGCGTACCGGTCGAGGAACTCCTTGGCACCGGGCTGGTTGAAGACGTACGCCGCCACCTCCTCGTTGAGGCCGGTGTACTGGCGCAGCTCCGGGACCCAGTGCGGGTTGGGCAGGAACCGCATGTCCACGACCAGGTCGGCGTCGACCGGCAGGCCGTACTTGAAGCCGAAGGACATGACGGTGGCCCGCAGCTCGGGCTCCTCCTCGCCCGCGAACTGGGCGTCCATCTTGGCGCGCAGCTCGTGCACGTTCAGGCTGGAGGTGTCGATCACCAGGTCGGCGTCGCCGCGCAGCTCGCGCAGCAGCTCGCGCTCGGCGGCGATGCCGTCGACGATGCGGCCGTCGCCCTGGAGGGGGTGCGGGCGGCGCACCCCCTCGAAGCGGCGTACGAGGGCCTCGTCGGAGGACTCCAGGAAGACGATCCGCCGTGTGACGTTCTTGGACTCCAGGTCGGCGAGGGACTCGCGGAGGTTGTCGAAGAAGCGGCGGCCGCGGACGTCCACGACGACCGCGATCCTGGCCACGTTGCCCTGGGAGCGGGCGCCGAGCTCCACCATGGTGGGGATCAGCGCGGGTGGCAGGTTGTCGACGACGAACCAGCCGAGGTCCTCCAGACACTTGGCGGCGGTGGACCGGCCCGCGCCCGACATCCCGGAGATGATCACCAGCTCCGGAATGGCCGCCTCGGGGACGCCGGCCGCCTCGATGGTCGTGCCCGTGTTCACTTCCGCTCCGTCTTCCCGCGCCGCTTCGTCGGCTGCGCCGTCCGCCGCTTTGCCGGTCGTTTCGTCGGCTGCTTCTTGTTGCGCGTGATCTTCACGCGCTTCCTTGTGCGCTTCCTCGGTTTCAGCTGTGCGCTGTGTCGAGGGTTCTTCCTGCTCGTGCTCGGTCATGTCTCCTGCCCCCGTCGCTCGTCCGAGGCGCCCGCGGACACGGGCTCCCCCGCGGGACCCGCCGTCGTCTCGGGTCCCGCGTCTGCTGCGTATTCTGCGTTTGCTTCGTCTTCCATGATCTCTCCAGTCGCGGTGTTCACGGCGGGCGCCGCCGGAGCCGCCTGGGCAAAGGCCACGGCGATCGCCTCGGCCGTCTTGCGGCCTATGCCGGGTACCTCGCAGATCTGGTCGATCGTCGCGGATCGCAGCTTCTTCACCGAACCGAAATGCTTGATCAACGCCTGCTTGCGCGTCTCGCCGAGGCCCGGCACGTCGTCCAGCGGGCTCGCCCTGAAGCGTCGGGCCCGCTTGGTGCGCTGGTAGGTGATCGCGAAGCGGTGCGCCTCGTCGCGTACACGCTGAAGAAGATAGAGCCCTTCGCTGGTGCGTGGCAGCACCACCGGGTCGTCGTCGCCGGGCAGCCAGACCTCTTCCAGTCGCTTGGCGAGGCCGCAGACGGCGATGTCGTCGATGCCGAGCTCGTCCAGGGCCCTCTGGGCGGCGGCGACCTGCGGCTGTCCGCCGTCGACGACGACGAGCTGCGGCGGGTACGCGAACCGCTTGGGCCGACCGTCCTCCTCGGTGAGCCCGGTCTCGCCGTCGGCCCACTCGCCGGTCTTCTCCTTCTCGGCGAGGTAGCGCTTGAAGCGGCGGTTGATCACCTCATGCATGGACCGGACGTCGTCCTGGCCCTCGAAGCCCTTGATCTGGAA
Source organism: Streptomyces albicerus (assembly GCF_008905045.1). GTDB lineage: Bacteria > Actinomycetota > Actinomycetes > Streptomycetales > Streptomycetaceae > Streptomyces > Streptomyces albicerus. Next base: position 108,868 of record NZ_VWMY01000017.1, on the reverse strand, counting down.
GCGCCGGTACTCGCTCTTGCGCTGCAGCCCGTCCTCGAAGACGACCATCGACGCCACGACGTCGTCGCCCTGGAGGTGCGAGATGTCGTAGCACTCGATCCGCAGGGGCGCGCTGTCCAGGTCGAGGGCCTCGGCGATCTCCTCCAGGGCCCGGGAGCGGGTGGTCAGGTCGGAGGCGCGCTTGGTCTTGTGCAGCCCGAGCGCCTGGAGGGCGTTGCGCTGCACCGTCTCCATGAGGGCCTTCTTGTCGCCGCGCTGCGGGATGCGGAGCGACACGTTCGACCCGCGGCGGGCGGTGAGCCACTCCTGGACGGGCTCCACGGGGTCGGGCAGCGCCGGGACGAGCACCTCCTTCGGTACGGAGTCGCCGGTCTCCTCCCCGTACAGCTGCTGGAGCGCGTGCTCGACCAGGTCCCCTGTGGTGACGGCCTCGACCTTGTCGGTGACCCAGCCGCGCTGGCCGCGCACCCGGCCGCCACGTACGTGGAAGATCTGCACGGCGGCTTCCAGCTCGTCCTCGGAGAGCGCGATGAGATCGGCGTCCGTCGCGTCGGCGAGCACCACCGCGTTCTTCTCCATGGCCTTCTTGAGGGCCTCGATGTCGTCGCGCAGACGGGCGGCGCGCTCGTACTCCATCTCCTCGGCGGCGTCCATCATCTGCCGCTCCAGGCGGCGGATGTACGTCCCCGTGCGGCCGGCCATGAAGTCGCAGAACTCCTCGGCGAGTTCACGGTGGTCCTCGGCGGAGATCCGCTCGACGCAGGGGGCGGAGCACTTGCCGATGTAGCCGAGCAGACAGGGGCGGCCGGTGCGCGTGGCGTTCTTGAACACGCCCGCGGAGCACGTCCGTACGGGGAAGACGCGCAGCAGAAGGTCCACGGTGTCGCGGATCGCCCACGCGTGCCCGTACGGACCGAAGTAGCGCACGCCCTTCTTCTTGTGGCCGCGCATCACCTGCACGCGCGGGAACTGCTCGTTCATGGTGACCGCGAGATACGGATAGCTCTTGTCGTCGCGGTACTTGACGTTGAACCTGGGGTCGTACTCCTTGATCCAGGAGTACTCCAGCTGCAGTGCCTCGACCTCCGTGGACACCACCGTCCACTCCACCGACGCGGCCGTGGTGACCATCGTGCGCGTACGCGGGTGGAGGCCTGCGAGGTCCTGGAAGTAGCTGGCCAGGCGCTGGCGCAGGCTCTTCGCCTTCCCGACGTAGATCACCCGGCGGTGCTCGTCGCGGAATTTGTAGACCCCCGGCGAGTCGGGGATCTGTCCCGGCTTGGGGCGGTAGCTGGAGGGGTCGGCCATGTCTCACACCCTACTTGCGGGGTGTGACAGCGCGACGGCCTGTCAGCCCTCGCCCGGGCCCGATCCGGGCCAGGTCCTAACGAGATTCCAGGAAGGTGAGGACGGCCAGCACGCGGCGATGGTCGTCCGCGGCCTCCGGGAGGCGCAGTTTGCCCAGGATGCTGCGGACGTGCTTCTCGACGGTGCCCTCGGTCACCCACAGGCGGCGGCCGATGCCGGCGTTGGAGCGGCCCTCGGCCATGAGCTCCAGGACCTCCCGCTCCCGGCTGCTGAGGAAGGACAGCGGGTCGTCGCGGCGCTGGGCGGAGACCAGCTCCTGCACCAGGGAGGGGTCGACGACCGAGCCGCCCCTGCGAATCCGGTCCAGCGCCTCGATGAACTCGTCCACGGCCGTGACGCGGCTCTTGAGCAGATAGCCGATGCGACGGCCGCTCGCGAGCAGTTCCAGGGCGTCCTCGACCTCCACGAAGGCGGACAGGACGAGGATGCCGAGGTCGGGATACCGCTCGCGGATGCTACGGGCCGCCTTCAGCCCCTCGGTGGAGTGGGTGGGCGGCATCCTGATGTCGACGATCACCAGGTCCGGGACGTGCTCCGCGACCAGCTCCAGGAGTGCGCCCGCGTCGCCCGCCTGGCCCACCACCTCGTAACCGAGCCGCTCGCAGAGGCTGGCCAGACCCTCCCTGAGCAGGACATCGTCGTCGGCCAGGACGACCCTCCCGCGCGCGGGCCGCTGTGCTGCGTCCATGGTGCTCCCCGTCCGCTCGCCCGACCGGTGCGGTACACGTCTGCGGTACGTGGCCAACAGCCTGCCGGACGTGGCCGGTTACGGCTAGCAGGAGGTGGGCAATGGTGGAGGACCGGAACCTGTTTCGGGGGCTGGCCGTGACGACACGGAGACAGTTCGGGGCAATGCTCGTACCAGTGCAGATGCAGGTGGACCGACCGCCCCGGGCGAGGGGCGGCGGGCCGATGACCGAAAGGCTGCGGGAGATGCGACAGACGCGGATCGAGAAGCAACGGCGGTCGGTCCGGGTCCGCCCGTACGAGGACGAGGAGCGGTTCGCCGAGGGCCTGCTGTCCGGCCTCGACCCCCGCGACCCCGACATCGTGCGCGCCAAGCGCCTGCGGTCGGCACAGCACGGCGGGACTCCCCGCCCCTGAAGCCGGACGGTTGCCTCACCGTCCGTCCAGGCCGCCCGGAGCGTACGTACGTCGCCGAGTCCAGGACTCCCCCTCGTTGGATCTCCACACGGCGTGCGCTCCGGGCCGTCACTTGTCCGGGGAGGACCGCGGCAGTGGCAGCCGCACGATCAGCGTGGTGCCTCTGCCCGGCGGGCTCCTGACGGTCAGCCTGCCGCCGATCGCCTCGACCCGGTCGGTGAGCCCGATCAGCCCGGAGCCGCCGCCCGGCTCTGCTCCCCCGACCCCGTCGTCGCCGATGACGACCTCCAGGACGCCGTCGTACGTCCGCGCCCGCACCTCGACCACCGTCGCGCGCGCGTGCTTGGCGGCGTTGGTGAGGCACTCGGAGGCCACGTAGTAGACGGCCACCTCGGTCTGTTCCGGGAGGCGAGCTCTCGGCAGGTCCAGGTCCAGCTCCACGGGGACGGCGGAGCGCCTGGCCAGGGCGCGCAGCGCCGGGCCCAGGCCGCCCTTGGAGAGGATCGCCGGGTGAATGCCCCGGGAGATCTGCAGCAGGTCCTCGAAAGCGTCGTCCAGGCCCTTGCCGATGTGCGCCAGCTGCTCGACGAGCTCGGCCGGCTGGTCCGCCGTCATGGACTCGGCCATCCGCAGGTCCAGCTGGAGCGAGACGAGACGCTGCTGGACGCCGTCGTGCAGATCGCGCTCGATGCGCCGCCGGGACGCGTCGCCGGCGGCCACCACGCGCGCGCGTGAGGCGGCCAGTTGGGCGCGGCTGTCGGCGTTGGCGATGGCGGTGGCGATGAGTTCGGTGAAGTCGGCGAGGCGCGATTCGGTGCCTCTGGGCAGCGGTTCGGGGTACGAGGCCGACACGACGACGGCTCCCCACAGGCGGTCGTCGACGATGATGGGCGCCCCTACGGAGCGGCTGACGCGGGCCGCGTACCCCGTCTCGGCCACCGCGGTCGCCGCCTCCTGGCCATCCGTCCCGGCCACCGCGGTCGCCGCCTCCTGACCATCCGTCGCGGCCGTGCGGGCGGAGCCCACGACGGTGGCGGCGCCGTCGGCCTCGTACCGCAGGACGGCCGCGGAACTCGTGCTCAGCAGCTGCCCCACCTCGTGCGCGACGGCGGTGAACACCTCGTGCGGCGGGACGCCCCGGGCCACCAGGGTGGCGATCCGGCGCAGCGCGGCCTGTTCGCGGGCGGCGCGGCGGCTCTCGGTGACGTCGCGAGCGGCGGCGTAGATGAGGCCCTCTTCGATGACCGGGCGGCAGCTCCACTGGAGCCAGCACTCGGTGCCGTCGCCGCGTATGTAGCGGTTCTCGAACTCGACGACCTCGACGCCGGTCGCCAGCCGGTCGAGGATCTCGCGCACGCGGTCCCGGTCCTCCTCGTGCACGAATTCGAGGAACGGCCGGGACAGCAGCCTCGTTCCGGAGTAGCCGAGTGTCCTCTCGAACGCCGGGTTCACCCGCTTGAAGTAGCCGTCGAGGCCGCTGATGCACAACAGGTCGAGGGAGAGGTTGAAGATGCTCTCCAGCTCCTTTTCGGCCTTGCGCCGCCGCCCGTGGGCCGCCGCGAAGGAGTCCATGGTGGCGTTCATGCCGCGCAGGAGCTGCGCCCAGGTCCCCTCGAAGGCGGCGACGTCGGCGCGGTGACCGAGCCGGTTGTCGTCGATCGCCGCGTTCATGGCGCGGATCTGGGCGGCGAACCGCTCGCTGGTCACATGGAGTTCGCGGAAGGTGTCGGCGACGTTGCCGATCTCGTCGCGTCCCGCGTAGCGGATGTCGTACGACAGGTCGCCGTCGGCGAGGGCCTTGGCGCCTTCGGACACCTCGGTGAGGGGGCGGGTGATCGAGCGGCGCAGCGCCAGGGCCAGGACCGTGACGGCGAAGAGGACCACTACGGAGAGGCCCAGTTCGCGTTCGCCGCGTTCCTTCGCGGCCTGTAGATCACGGTCCGCGGCGGCGGCCAGTTCGCCCTCGGCGGCCTTCGCGATGCCGCGCAGGGCCGTGAGACGGTCGGTGGAGGCGGCCAGCCAGCGGTCCAGGGAGGGCAGTTTCGCGGTGTCGCCGGACGTGAGTGCCTCCCGCGCGCCGCGTACGGTGCGGCCCGCGGGCTGGAGCAGCACGCTCGACAGCCGAACCTTGAGCCGCCCCGACACGTTCTGCCGGAACGTGTCGAGGTGGGCGGCCTCCAGTGCCTCCCAGCGGTCGGCGGTCGCGCCCCGGCCGTCCCCGGATGCGGCCGCGAACAGGACGGCCAGCTCGACGCGTTCACGCTCGGCGGCCTCGATGGCCTCCAGGGCGGCCAGGTAGCCGTCCGCGGCACGGCCGGAGGCCCGGGAGGGGCGGCTCGAGTCGAGGTGGTGGACGGTGTTGAGCAGGTCGTTCGTGAGGCTCGCGTACTTCTGCCCGATCTCCGTTCCGGTGAAGGAGCCGCTGCCCGACTCCAGTCTGGTCGCGAAGAGTTGCCGGCCCCTCGCGTCGAGCTGTCCCACGACGTCCGGCTGCCCGGTGATGTCCGCGGCACTGCCCTTCGCGGCGGTCAGCGCCCGGTCCGTGGCGCGCCGGGCCGCGTCCCGTTCGTCCGTCACGCCCGGCCGGTCGGGCCGCACCTCCACGAGGACCTCGGCGAGGCGCTCTCGGGCCAGGGCCTCGGTGAGCGTGGCCAGGGCGAAGGAGACGCGCGTGGTGGTCCTGAAATCCCGCAGGGTGCGTGCCTCGTTCCACTCGGTCACGGCCGCGAAGACGGTGAAGGCGAGGAGTCCGGAGACCGGCAGCAGTACCAGCAGCATGAGCTTGGTGCCGACGCGCAGCCGGGCGAGCAGCGGGATCCTGGCGCGCGTGCCTCCGGCTCGTCCGGGTCTCCCCGGGCCGCCGGACCTCCGTGTGGCGTCTGCGAGCCTCCGTATGCCGGTTCTCATGGCCCGGCCGACGGGTAACCCTGGTGATCGGCCAGGTCCTTGGCGATCCGGCGGACCGCCTCGTCCAGCGCGGCCTTCACCGGAGCGCCTCTCACCATGATCTCGCCGTAGGCCCGCGAGAAGGCCTGGGAGACCGCCGGATAGGCAGGCGTCTGCGTCCGCGGTCGCGCGATACCGCTCTTCAACTGCTCGATGAACAGGCGCTCGGCGCCGCCTTCGGCGAACCTCGGTGAGAGCTCGACGGCACTGTCCGTCGCCGGGATCGCACCGTTGGCCTGGGTCATCCGGCTCACCTCCCGCGGCTTCAGGAGGTAGGCGACGAACCGCCACACCGCGTCCCCGTCGGTGGCGCTCGCCGTGACGCCCCACTGCCAGGAGCCCATCCCGGTGACGGTCCCCTTGCCGAAGTCGGGCAGCGGGACGATCTTCACGTCGTCGGGGAACGCCTCGGTGTACTCGCCGTACATCCAGTGCCCCACCCAGGAGATGGGACTGCGCCCCTCGGTGAACGCCTTGCCGTCCTTGTTCGGGTCGACCATGCCTTCCTTGACCCACCCCTGCATGGTGGTCATCGCCCCGACCGCCTCGGCCCCGTTCAGGAAGCCCTCCGCGGTGCGGTGGGTCTTCGGGTCGAGAAGGTCGCCGCCTGCCGACCAGATGGCGGGCGCGAAGCCGTACGTGTTCCACTCGTCGTCCCCGGCCGAGTCGTTGATGATCAGATCGAGGGGTTTTTCGTAGCCCTCCTTGCGCAGCTTTCGCAGGATCCCGGTCAGTTCGGTGGCCGTCCAGGCATCGTCCGGACCACTCGGGACACGGATGCCGGCCTTCTTCAGGACGGAGGGGCGTACATAGAGGCCGAGTCCGGAGTCGAAGGTGCCGACGCCCCACAACCGGCCCGCATAGGTGCCCTGTTTGCGGATCGAGGGCAGCAGATCGGACTTCACGCTCTCGGGCACACAGGAGTCGATCGGCTTCAACTTGCCGGACCAGGCGTAGTTGTAGAGGTTCGGACCGTCGAAGTCGAGAAGGTCCGGCAGTTCGCCGCTGGCGGCCGCGGACTCGACCAGATCCGTGTACGGGCGTTCCTGGGGCAGTGTGATCAGCTCGACCCGCACGCTCTTCTGTGAGGCGTTGAAGTCCTTGACCTGACGGCGCAGCGTGTTGAGCTCTCCGCTCGGGCCCGCGTGGAACCACACGGTGATGTCGGCGGTGCCTTCGAGCTTGCCGTCGCACGTGGTGTCGCCGCGCGTCCCGGAGCGCTTGCCGTCGTCCCCGTCACCGCCGCAGCCGGCGGCCAGCAGGGCGGTGGACAGCGCTCCCGCGAGGACCACGCGGCGTGTCCGGAACATCCCGGCTTTCCTGTTGGGCTTCTCCATCGCGCACCCCCACCAGACCGACAGGACACGGTCACCCCAGGGCAGCGACATGCTACCGCGCGTGACCCATAGCTGCGCTCCGTAAGCACGAAGGAAGTTTTCCGGCATGGGACCTGAGCACTTTCCTGCTAGCCGGAAAGCCAATGTGTCAGCTGGTTGGGAAGCTGGGCGTATGTCCATGCGCTGTCTCATCGTCGATGACAGTGCCCGGTTCCTGGAGGCCGCGCGCGCCCTGCTGGAGCGCGGCGGGATTCAGGTCGTCGGCGTCGCCTCGACGGGCGCGGAGGCGGTCACGCGGGCGCGGGAACTGACCCCGGACGTCGCCCTCGTCGATCTCGACCTGGACGGCGAGAACGGCCTCGATGTGGTGGGACGGCTCGCGGCCTCCGTGCCCACGGTGATCCTCATCTCGACGCACTCCCTGGAGGACTTCCAGGAGTTGGTGGCGGCCAGTCCCGCCCGCGGCTTCCTGCACAAATCGACGCTGTCCGCGCGCGCCATCCGGGACCTGCTGGGCTCGTGAGGCGAACGCCGCGAGCCGGGCGGCGAGGAGTGACGGAGCGCGTCCGGACAGCGAGGTTGCGCATCAAGTGTTGTCCGGGCCTGATCAACACGCTTCAATGCGGGGTGACTTGGGCCGGGAACCACGGCGTACGGATGTGAACATCCCCCGTACGCCGACCGGGTGGCCCCCTCCGAACAGCGCGAACGGCCCGACCAGCCGTTGTGAGCATTCACAGAAAGGCCCCTGCATGCGGCACGGCACAGAGCACGCGGAAGTCGCCACGGCGGAACTGGAGACGGCTCTGAGCGACGGTCCCTTCCATGTCGCCCTGCGTGCCGCGATCGCCGCCCGTGGACTGCCACTGCAGCGCGTACAGCACCATCTGACGCGGTACGGGGTCAAGGTCGGTGTGACGAGCCTGAGTTACTGGCAGCAGGGCGCCCGGCGGCCCCAGCGCCCCGAGTCGCTGCGGGCCGTACGCGCCCTGGAGGAGATACTCCAGCTGCCGGACGAGTCGCTGATCAGGCTGCTCGCGAAGGACGACGAGGGCCCCGACTCTGAACGCCCGGCGGCCCGCTCGTACCGCTCCCTGGTCGAGGCCTCCGGCGCCCTGGAGAAGCTGCTGACCGAACTGGACTCACCGCTCGACGGCGGACTGCACATCCTCGGCCACCACGAACGCGTACGGATCGGCACCCGGCGCGAACTGCTGGGGCGCGACTCCCAGCACATAGTGCGCGCCCAAAGGGACGGCATCGACCGCTATGTGGCCATCCACCACGGCGACCCCGGCTGCGCCCCGGAGCACATGGTGGTGCACGCCCTGGAGAACTGCCGCACGGGACGCGTGCTCTGGCACCACGACACCGGTGTGCTCGTGGCCGAGCTGCTCTTCGACACACGGCTGCGGGTGGGCGACACCTTCCTGTTCCGCTACGGCGTCGAGGACGGCACGGCCGGCGCGTCCAGCGAGTACGTCCGTGGGTTCAGCCTCTCCGGCGGGCAGTACGCCCTCCAGGTGCGGTTCGCCCAGGACGCGCTGCCCGTGCGCTGCCACCGATTCACCCAGCACTCGGCGGCGGCACCCCGCAGCGGCCGTCAGGAACTGCCCCTGAGCGGCCGCCACCGGTCGGTCCACATGGTGGAGCAACGGGTGCGGTCGGGGATCGTGGGGATCGGGTGGGACTGGGAGTGAAGGGCCGAGGGGCCGAGTAGACCCCGGCGTAAATCCCCCGCGTAAACACCTGCAGGGAGACGTAAACGCTTGCGCAAACGTTTACGTAAGCGTTTACGTCTCTCCTCGGATCGGGTACGGTCCGACCGGGACAACGCCCGGCACGGGCGAGGGAGGGAGCTCGCCCATGGCAACCATGGTCGACGTGGCCCGGAGCGCGGGCGTATCCGTCGCGACGGTGTCGCACGTGCTCAACGACACGCGCCCGGTGCGGCCGGCCACGCGCCAGGCCGTGCTCGACGCCATCGACGAGCTCGGCTACACACCGAACACGCTGGCCAGATCCCTGGTCACCTCGCGTACGCGGTCGATCGGGCTCGCGGTGTCGGCGATCAGCAACCCGTACTTCACGGAGATCCTGCAGGGCGTGGAGGCGGGTGCCCTGGAGCGCGGCTACAGCCTGTTGATCGCGGACCCGCACGACGATCCGGCGCATGAGCGCAAGGTGGTCCAGCTTCTGCACGAGCGGCGGGTGGACGGCATGATCGTCGCGCCCTCCGTGCATCCGGAGGAGCTGCTCGGCTACCTCGGGCGGCACGACGTACCGACGGTGTTCCTGGACCGGCTGGTCGACGGCGACCGCCCGGCCGACGGCGGCGCGGCGCCCGGTTTCGTGTTCGACCAGGTGTGCGCGGAGAACACCGAGTCCGTCGCGCTCCTGGTCAGGCATCTCGCCGAGCTCGGTCACAAGAGGATCGGCCTGGTCGCGGGCCTGCCGGGGCTCAGCACGACGAGCGAGCGGATCTCCGGCTACCGGCTCGGCCTGGCGTACGCGGGCTTCCCCTACGACGAGCGTCTCGTGGTCTCCGGGAACTCCGAGGCGGCGGGTGCCGAGCGCGCCACCGACGCGCTGCTGTCCCTGCCGGCACCGCCGACGGCGCTGGTCACCGCCAACAACGCGATGACCATCGGCGCGCTGCGGGCCGTGCGCGAGAAGGGCCTCTCAGTGCCGGACGACCTGGCACTGTGCTGCTTCGACGACTTCTCCTGGGCGGACCTCTTCTCGCCCAGGCTCACCGCGATCTCCCAGCCCAGCAAGGAGATCGGGGCCCGGGCCGTACGGCTGCTGCTGGACCGGCTGGACTCCCCCGGCCGTGAGGCCCGTACCGTCCGGCTGCCCTCCGCCTTCGTGCACCGCACCTCTTGCGGTTGCCCCGAGAAAGGATCCGATTCGTGATCGTCGTCGCCGGTGAGGCCCTGATCGACCTGGTGCCGAGGGAAGCGGGCGCGCTCGCGGGGCTCGACCCGCGCCGCGGCGGCGGCCCGTACAACACGGCCGTGGCGCTGGGGCGGCTCGGTTCCCCCGCGGCCTTCTGCTCGCGGATCTCGTCCGACGCCTTCGGCGAGGCCCTGCTCGGCGGGCTGCGCGAGGCGGGCGTCGCTGTGTCGTCCGTGCAGCGGGGCGCCGAGCCGACGACCCTCGCCGTCGCGTCGATCGGCGCGGACGGCTCGGCCGCCTACTCCTTCTACGTCGAGGGCACGGCGGACCGGCTGTTCTCGGCGCCCTCCCAACTCCCGGACGGGACAAGGGCGGTGTCGTTCGGTACCTGTTCGCTCGTTCTCGAGCCGGGCGCGAGCGCGTACGAGGAGCTGATGCGGGTCGCGTCCGCGCGGGGCGTGTTCACCGCGCTCGACCCGAACATCCGCTCGGTGCTGATCCCGGACGCGGACGCCTACCGGGCCCGGTTCAAGAACTGGCTGCCGTCGGTGTCGCTGCTCAAGCTGTCCGAGGAGGACGCGCGATGGCTCGGCGGCACTCCGCGCGAGTGGCTGGCCTCGGGCCCTTCGGCCGTCGTCGTGACGCACGGCGGGGACGGGCTGACCGCCTTCACCCGTGACGGCGCGGAGTACGCCGTGCCGGGCGAACCGGTCGACGTGGTGGACACGATCGGCGCGGGCGACACGGTGAACGCCGCGCTGCTGCACGGCCTCGCCGCCCGCGACGCGCTGTCCGGGGCGGCGCTGGCGGACCTGGGCGCGGACGGCTGGGACGAGTTGCTGCGGTTCGCCGCCCGGGCCGCGGCGATCACCTGCTCGCGGGCGGGCGCGGAACCGCCGTATGCCCATGAGATGGGTGCCTTCTGAAGGGCGCGAGCCGTTCGCCTATTCGGCGACCTCTACGAGTCGACCTTCACGAATACCGGCGTCAGCCGCTGACCGCCCGAAGCGCGCCGGGCTGACGGCCGTTGAGGCGGTCGAGCGCGGAGGCGGTTGCGTCGTCGGCGGGCAGATAGACGACCAGGCGCTGGCCGTCGTCCGGCAGGGCGAGCGTCTCGTAGGCGAGGCGCAGCGGGCCGGCTTCGGGGTGGGCGATGCGCTCGGCCCCGGTCCGCCGGGGCATGACGGGTGCGGCGGCCAGCCGGTCGGCGAACACGGCTCCGGCGGTGATCGTCAACTCGTCGGCCAGCGCGGCCACATAAGGGTCGCTGCTCGGAGCCTCGTGCTTGAGGACAGCGATCTGTTCGTCGGCCATGCGGTCCCAGTCCGGAAAGGCGGCTCGCGCCCGCTCGTCGATGAACACGTACCGGATGGTGCTGGGGTGCACACCGTCGAGCAGCCCCAGGGGTGCCACGATCCGCTGATAGCCGCTCGTGTACGCGAGGACATCGCCGAGCCAGTTCAGCAGCACGGCGGCGGTGGGCTCCAGCCGGTCCAGCAGGGCACGCGTGGTGGGGCGCACCGTGCGGCTCGGCGCCATCCCCGCCGAGCACAGCACGGCGTCGTCACCCGACTCCTTCGACAGGCGGCGCAGCAGGATTCGGTCGGGCACGGCCAGCCGCAGCGCGTCCGCCACGGCGCCGAGCACCTGGGGTGACGGATTGCGGTCGCGGCCCTGTTCGAGCCGGGTGAGGTACTCGACGCTGATCCCGGCCAGCGTGGCCAGTTCGGCGCGGCGCAGCCCCGGCGTGCGACGGCGGGGCCCGGTGGGCAGCCCCACCTCGGCGGGAGTGACCGCCTCGCGGCGCGTGCGCAGGAAGGTGCCCAACTCGTTGTCGCTCACCCTCTGAACGTACCAACGCAGGAGCATCGGATCGTGGCCCTGTCACTACCAGTCTCAGCCCGGTCTCCCTCGCGTCCGGCATCTCTCACACAGTGGGGCCCATGACAAACGACAACTCCCCGACCGCTGCGACCACTTCCGCTCTGCCACTGCTCCCCGGCGACTGGGAGCTCGACCCCTTCCACTCCGCCGTGAACTTCACCATCCGGCATCTCGGCATCGCCAAGGTGCGGGGCCGCTTCAGGGATGTGAAGGCGGAGCTGTACGTGGGTGAGTCGGCCGACGACGTCAGGGTGAGCGCCGAGATCGATCTGGCCTCCATCGACACCGGCAACGCCGACCGTGACGCACACACCATCTCCCCCGAGCTGCTCGACGTGGCGAGCCGCCCGACGATGACCTATCGGTCCACTCGCGTCTTCGGGAAGGACGAGGAGTGGTCGATGGAGGGCGAGTTGACCATCGGCGGGGTGACGCGGGTGGTGACGCTCGCCGTGGAGTTCGGCGGCGTGGTGGAATCCGTCGTCGACAACCGCAACCACGCCGGTTTCGAGGCGACCGGCGAGATCCGGCGCAGCGACTACGGTCTGGACTTCGGCGGCGGGATGCTCGGTGACGTCGTCAAGATTCAGCTGGACATGCAGTTCGTCGAGCCGCAGGGGCAGGGCGGCTGACTTTGCAACGCGCCGTGCCCCACGGGGAGTTCCCGTGGGGCACGGCGCGTTGTGCGTGACGTACGGGGCGGTGCCGCCCGGCAGGGTGCCGAGGCTGGGCCGCCTGCCGTGCGGGGCTTCCGTACGCGTACGAACCCGTCTCGGGCTTTACGCGTACGAACCCGTCTCAGGCCTTGCGGGCCCGCGTCGTCTTCTTTGCCGGGGTCGCCTTCTTCGTGACCGCGGACGCCTTCTTGGTGGCCGAGTTGTTGGCGGCCTTGGCCGTGGTGGTCCTGGCCGTCGCCGTCTTCTTCGCCGTCGACTTGGCGGCCACCGCCTTCTTGGCGACCGTCCCGCGCGGGGCCTTCACCTGCGAGGCGTCGCTGACGCGCTCGGCGCCCAGGACCTCACGCAGGAACTTGCCCGTGTGGCTGGCCGGAACCCCGGCGATCTCCTCGGGCGAGCCCTCAGCGATGACGAGGCCACCGCCGGCGCCGCCCTCGGGACCCATGTCGACGACCCAGTCGGCGACCTTGATGACGTCGAGGTTGTGCTCGATGACGATGACCGTGTTGCCCTTGTCGACCAGGCCGGACAGCACGGTGAGGAGCTTGCTGATGTCCTCGAAGTGCAGGCCGGTGGTCGGCTCGTCGAGGACGTAGACCGTGCGTCCGGTGGACCGCTTCTGAAGCTCGCTGGCGAGCTTCACCCGCTGGGCCTCGCCACCGGACAGGGTGGTCGCGGCCTGGCCGAGGCGGACATAGCCGAGGCCGACGTCGTGCAGCGTCCTGAGGTGGCGGGAGATCGCCGGGACGGCCTCGAAGAAGTGCATGGCTTCCTCGATCGGCATGTTCAGGACGTCGGCGATGGACTTGCCCTTGTAGTGGACGTCCAGGGTCTCCCGGTTGTAGCGCGCTCCGTGGCAGACCTCGCACGGGACGTACACGTCCGGGAGGAAGTTCATCTCGATCTTGATCGTGCCGTCGCCGGAGCAGTTCTCGCAGCGGCCGCCCTTGACATTGAAGGAGAAGCGGCCCGGCTGGTAGCCGCGGACCTTCGCCTCGGTCGTCTCGGCGAACAGCTTGCGAACATGGTCGAAGACGCCGGTGTACGTCGCCGGGTTCGACCGGGGGGTGCGGCCGATGGGCGACTGGTCGACGTGCACGACCTTGTCGACGAGGTCGTCGCCGTCCACGCGCGTGTGCCTGCCGGGGACGCTCCTGGCGCCGTTCAGCTCACGGGCCAGGTGCGTGTACAGGATGTCGTTGACCAGCGTCGACTTGCCGGAGCCCGAGACGCCCGTGACGGCCGTGAGGACGCCCAGGGGGAACGACACGTCGATGTCCTGCAGGTTGTTCTCCCGGGCGCCGTGCACCGTGAGCTGCCGGGACGGGTCGCGCGGGCGCCGGATGTCGGGCAGCGGGATGGATTTCTTGCCGGACAGGTACTGACCCGTCCGCGACTCGTCGTTGTCGAGCAGCTCCTTCAGGGAGCCACTGTGCACGACCTTGCCGCCGTGCTCGCCCGCGCCGGGGCCGATGTCGACGATCCAGTCGGCGGTCTTGATGGTGTCCTCGTCGTGCTCGACGACGATGAGCGTGTTGCCCATGTCCCGCAGCCGGACCAGGGTCTCGATGAGGCGGTGGTTGTCGCGCTGGTGCAGGCCGATGGAGGGCTCGTCGAGGACGTACAGCACGCCCACGAGGCCCGATCCGATCTGGGTCGCGAGGCGGATGCGCTGGGCCTCGCCGCCGGAGAGGGTGCCCGCCGCGCGGTTCAGCGACAGGTAGTCCAGGCCGACGTCGACCAGGAACCGCAGCCGTTCGTTGACCTCCTTCAGTACGCGCTCGGCGATCTTCTTGTCGCGTGCGTCGAGCCTCAGCTCGCCCAGGAAGTCCGCGCAGTCGCTGATGGACATGGCGGAGACCTCGGCGATCGACTTCTCCATGACCGTGACCGCGAGGACGACCGGCTTGAGGCGGGTGCCCTCACAGGTGGGGCAGGGCACCTCTCGCATGTAGCCCTCGAAGCGCTCGCGGCTGGCGTCGCTCTCGGCCTCGCCGTGCCGCCGCTTCACGAAGGGGACGGCCCCTTCGAAGGGCGTGGTGTACACGCGCTCTCTGCCGTAGCGGTTGCGGTAGCGGACCTCGATCTGCGTCTTGTGCCCGTAGAGGAGGGCCTTCCTGGCTCTCTGCGGGAGACCGGCGAACGGGATGTCGGTCCGGAATCCCAACGCGTCCGCGAGGGCTCCGATGAGGCGCCCGAAGTAGTCCTTGGTGTGTCCGTGCGACCAGGGGTGGATGGCGCCCTCGTCGAGGGACTTCTCCTCGTCCGGGACGATCAGCTCGGAGTCGACCTCCATGCGCGTGCCGATACCCGAGCACTCCGGACAGGCGCCGAAGGGCGAGTTGAAGGAGAAGGAGCGGGGCTCCAGCTCTTCGAAGGACAGGTCGTCGTACGCGCAGTACAGGTGCTCCGAGTACATGCGCTCGCGCTCGGGGTCGTCGGCGGGGAGGTCGACGAAGTCGAGGACCACCATGCCGCCGGAGAGGCCGAGGGCGGTCTCCACGGAGTCGGTCAGGCGGCGCTTGGCGCCCTCCTTGACCGTGAGGCGGTCGACGACCACCTCGATGGTGTGTTTTTCCTGCTTCTTCAGCGTGGGCGGGTCGGTGAGCTGGATCGTCTCGCCGTCGACCCGGGCCCGGCTGTACCCCTTGGTCTGGAGATCGGCGAAGAGGTCGACGAACTCGCCCTTGCGCTCGCGCACCAGCGGCGACAGGACCTGGAAGCGGCTCCCCTCCGGCAGCTCCAGGACCTTGTCGACGATGGCCTGCGGCGACTGGCGCGTGATGGGGCGGCCGCACTCGGGGCAGTGCGGCTTGCCGATGCGCGCGAAGAGCAGACGCAGATAGTCGTAGACCTCGGTGATGGTGCCGACCGTCGAGCGCGGATTGCGCGAGGTCGACTTCTGGTCGATGGAGACCGCCGGGGAGAGGCCTTCGATGAAGTCGACGTCCGGCTTGTCCATCTGGCCGAGGAACTGCCGGGCGTACGAGGAGAGCGACTCCACGTAGCGCCGCTGTCCTTCGGCGAAGATCGTGTCGAAGGCCAGCGAGGACTTGCCCGACCCCGACAGGCCCGTGAAAACGATGAGCGAGTCGCGCGGGAGGTCGAGCGAGACATTCTTTAGATTGTGCTCGCGCGCTCCACGGACGATGAGACGGTCGGCCACGCCGGTCCGCACCTTTCTTGAGAGAAGTGACAGGGGCGAGGCCCCCGTCTTTTTCAGACTAGGGGGAGCCACTGACAGCGCCGGTCTGGTTTCCCTTGTTGGTAACAATCCCGGACCCCCAAGAATGCCTGACGCCGCACCTGACCATATAGCACGCGCATTCGATTTGCGGGGGTGGTCCGCCACCTTCACCCGTACGTGTGGCGCCGCTATCGTCGGACCCATGAACGATCATGTGCGCGACCTGGCGTCTGTACGTGACGCGACCGAGCGGCTGCTCACCGCAGTCGCCAAACTGGACAACCAATCTGTGGCCGAGCCGTCACGACTGCCCGGCTGGAGCCGCGGCCATGTCCTCGCCCACCTCGCCCGCAACGCGGACGCTCTCGTGAACGTCCTCGAAGGGCGCCCGATGTACGTCTCCGGAGACGCCCGGGACACCGACATCGAGCGGGACGCCCCCAGGCCCCTGGAGACGCAGCTCACCGACCTGCGCGAAAGCGCCGCCCGCTTCCAGGAGGCCGGGGCCGCGCCCGCGGACTGGTCCCGCACGGTGGAGCTGCGCAACGGAGTCACGGATACCGCGTCCCGGGTGCCCTTCCGGCGGTGGGTCGAGGTCGAGCTGCATCACGTGGATCTGGGGATCGGATACGAGCTGGAGGACCTGCCGGAGGAGTTCGTGGAGCGGGAGATCGCCTTCCTCGCGGCCCGCTTCCACGGGCACCCCGAGGTGCCGCACACGCGCGTCACGGACGGCACGCGCGCGTGGAGCACGGGGCGCGACTCCGGAGGCGGCGGTCCGGAAGGAGCGGCAGGCGCCGAAGGTCACCGCGAGGTGACCGTGAGCGGCCCCGCGCCCGACCTGCTCGGCTGGCTCGCGGGCCGCCGCGACGGGACCACGCTGCGCGTCGACGGCGGCCTGCTTCCCGCCCTCCCCCCGCTATAGGCTGAGCGACATGACGTACAGCGGAGCGGTGAAGGTCGGCGGCGCTGCGGATGTGCATGAGCTGCGGGACCTGATGATCTCCAAGGTCGCGGTCGGCCCGATGGACAACAACGCCTATCTGCTGCGCTGCCGGGCCACGGACGAGCAGCTGCTGATCGACGCGGCCAACGACGCCGGCACGCTGCTCACGCTGATCGGTGACGACGGCATCGCGTCCGTGGTCACCACGCATCAGCACGGCGACCACTGGCAGGCGCTCGCGGAGGTCGTGGCGGCCACGGGCGCGCGTACGTACGCGGGGCGTGACGACGCCGGGGGCATTCCCGTACCCACCGATGTCCCGGTCGACGACGGCGACACGATCCGGGTGGGGCGCGTGGAGCTGACCGCGCGCCATCTGGTGGGGCACACGCCCGGCTCGATCGCTCTGGTCTACGACGACCCGCACGGGCACCCTCATGTGTTCACGGGTGACTGCCTCTTCCCGGGCGGTGTGGGCAACACACGTAAGGATCCGAAGGCGTTCGCCAGTCTGATCCACGATGTCGAGACGAAGATCTTCGGCGTACTGCCGGACGAGACCTGGGTCTACCCGGGACACGGCAACGACACGACGCTGGGCGCGGAGCGGCCGCATCTGCCGGAGTGGCACGCGCGGGGCTGGTGAACCGGCCGGCGCCGGAAGCGAGTCGGCGAACCGCCTGACGCCGGGCGGGAGTTGGCGAACCGCTCGACGCCCGGCGGGTGTTGGTGAGGCGTCCGATCTCGTGTGCGGGATCAGCGACCGCGCGCGCCGTCGCGCGCCCCGTGTGAACCGAGCGCACGCGCCCATGCCCCGCGCGCGCTCCCGGCGCATGGGGGGCGCGCGGTCAACTGGATGCGGTCCCGCACAGGATGACGGCTCCTGAGCGGACGGGCCGCCGGCCTTTCGATCCCCGCCCTCGGTCGGCGGCCCCGCCCTGGCAGCGGTGGCCGACGTCCGGCGGCCACCGCCCCGGCCGCCGCTCCCGGCCCCGGCACACATGGCGCGCTGTCGGCGCCTCACGAAGGCGGCCGAGTACTCGGATCGGCTGTCAGGCCTCCGCCTGCCCCGTGCCCGCGAGCGCCGCGACCCGCTCCACCCCGAACACATATCCCTGCACACCGCAGCCCGCGATCACGCCGTCGGCGCGGAGCGAGACGTACGAGTGGTGCCGGAACTCCTCCCGCTTGTGGATGTTGGAGATGTGGACCTCCAACACCGGCAGGCCGTCGCAGGTGTTGAGCGCGTCCAGGATCGCGACGGAGGTGTGCGAGTAGGCACCCGGGTTGATCACGATCCCTGAGTGGTTGAGGCGTGCCTCGTGGATCCAGTCGACCAGCTCGCCCTCGTGGTTGGACTGGCGGAAGTCCACCGTGCCGCCGTGCGCGGCCGCCGCCTTGGCGCACATCGCCTCGACGTCGGCGAGGGTGTCGGAGCCGTAGATCTCCGGCTGGCGCTGCCCCAGGAGGTTCAGGTTGGGGCCGTTGAGAATCATGATCGGGGCGTTGGCGAGGGTGCGGGGCACGGTTCCTCCGGTCCGGTCGGCTGCGTCGGCCCGTTCAGGACCGCTGCTCAGACCCGGTTTATCACGGTGCGCTGACACCGGGACGGCCTCTACCCTCCTGGCATGACGACGCCCGCGTATCCGCCCAAACCCGTACCCGGCGACCGGATAGCCGTGGTCTCGCCGTCCACCGCGCTGCCGGGACTCCTTCCGCTCCCGTACGAGCTGGGCCTGGAGCGGCTGCGCAAGGAGTACGGCCTCGAACCGGTCGAGTATCCGGCGACCCGGAAGATGGGCTCGACGCCTCAGGAGCGGGCCGACGACATCCACGCCGCGTTCGCGGACCCGGACATCAAGGCGGTCATCGCGTCGATCGGCGGCGACGACCAGATCACCGTACTGCCGTACCTGGACAGGGAGTTGATCCGCGCCAACCCGAAGCCGTTCTTCGGGTTCAGCGACAATACGAACCTCCTCGCCTACCTGTCGAACAGCGGAATCGTCGGCTACCACGGTGCGAGCGTGATGACCGAGTTGGGCCGCCCCGGCGCCATGGACCCGCTGACCGCCGAATCCGTGCGAGCGGCTCTCTTCACCTCGGGCGAGTACGAACTGCGTCCGGCCGAGCGATGGCGCGACGTCGACCGCGAGTGGGCGGACCCGGCGACCTTCGAGTCGGAACCGGAGACCCGGCCCGGCACCGGGTGGACCTGGGTCAACCCCGACCGGGCGGTGGAGGGCCGCAGTTGGGGCGGCTGCCTGGAGATTGTGGCCTGGCTGCTGATGGCCGACCGTGAGATCCCGGACGACTCCGTCCACGACGGCGGCGTACTCTTCCTGGAGACCTCGGAGGAGATGCCGAGCAGTGAGGAAGTCTTCCGCATCCTGCGGAGCATGGGCGAGCGCGGGCTGCTCCAGCGCTTCTCCGCGCTCCTGATGGGCCGTGCCAAGACCTGGTTCTTCGAGCGCCCCAACAGCCCTGAAGAGGGTGCCCGTTACGCCGCGGACCAGCGTGAGGCCGTGCTGCGCGCCATGCGGGCGTATGCCCCCGACACCACGATCGTCTTCGATGTGGACCTCGGGCACACCGACCCGCAAATCGTCCTCCCCTATGGAGGCGTGATTCGGGTCGACGGTCCTGCCCGGCGCATCACGGTGACGTACTGAGGACGACCGGGCGCCCGCGCGCCCCCGTAACCCGCGGTGACCGTGGGTAGTTGACGCGGCATGCACCGTGCACGCACAGTAAAGGCCCCTTCCATGCTGCGGCTCGCGGCCGCCTCGCTCGCCGGGACGGCCATCGAGTTCTACGACTTCTTCGTCTACGGGACAGCCGCCGCGCTCGTCCTGGGCCCTCTGTTCTTCCCCACGTTCTCACCGGTGGCGGGGACGCTGGCGGCCTTCGGGACCTTCGGGGTCGGGTTCGTGGCGCGGCCACTGGGCTCGGTCCTGTTCGGGCACATCGGGGACCGGCACGGACGGCGGCCCGTGCTCGTCGTCTCCTTGATGCTGACCGGCGCCGCGACCGTCGCGGTCGGCTGCGTACCGACGTACGACTCCATCGGTACGGCCGCTCCCGTACTGCTCCTTGTGCTGCGTTTTCTGCAGGGGCTCGGGCTCGGCGGGGAGTGGGGCGGTGCGGTGCTGCTGACCGCGGAGCACGCGCCGGCCGGTCGGCGCGGGCTGTGGTCGAGCTTCCCGCAGATCGGGCCCGCGCTGGGGTTCGTCCTCGCCAACGGCGTAATGCTGGTGCTGTCGGCGACGCTCTCCGACGCGCAGTTCGCGAGCTGGGGATGGCGGGTGCCGTTCTGGGCGGCGGGCGTACTCGCGGCGGCCGGACTGTGGCTGCGTTCCTCCCTCACGGAGAGCCCGCAGTTCCTCGAACTGCGGGAGCACGCGCGCGTGCCGCTCGCCGAGGTGGTGCGCGACCACTGGCGGCTCGTGCTGCTGACGGCCGGGGCGCTCGCGATCGGATACGCGGTGTTCTACGCCGTGACGACCTGGTCCCTCGCCTACGCGACCGAGCGGCTCGGGGTGAGCCGCACCGTCATGCTGGCCTGCATCATGGCGGCCGTCGTGGTGAAGGGCGCGCTGACTCCTCTGGCGGCGGTCCTAAGCGACCGCTACGGACGTCGGCCGCTGTGTCTGGCGGGCTGCGCGGCCAGCGCACTGTGGATGTTCCCGATGATCGCGCTGCTGTCGACGGGCGAGCCCCTGCTGATGTTCCTCGGCTTCCTGGTGGCGCTGATCGCGTTCGTCACGATGTTCGCCGTGATCGCCGCGTATCTGCCGGAGCTGTACGAGCCGCGGGTGCGCTGCACGGGTGCCGCGGTGGGCTACAACCTGGGCGGCGTGCTCGGGGGCGCGCTCACCCCGATCGTGGCGACGGCGGTCGCCGAGCAGAGCGGGCGGGTCCCCTGGGGCGTGGCCGCGTATCTGACGGGCATCGCGCTGCTGAGCCTGGGGTGCTTCGCGCTACTGCCGGAGACACGGCCGGTGGGGGTGGTGGCGACAGAGCCGGCCCCGGGGTGAACGGAGTCGGCCACGAGGTGAGGTGGGGCGAGGGGCGGGCGTAAACGCTTGCGTAAGCGTTTACGCGGGCCCTGTGGAGTGCGAGGGCTGCAACAGTGCGTCGGCCACGGAGTGGACTGGTACAGAAATGCGTGTCTCCTAAGGGTTGATCGCCAGCTCCAAGTACGCCGCGAACAGCACCAGATGAACACCGCCCTGAAGCGGGGTCGCCCGGCCGGGGACCACTGTGAGGGAGCTGACCACCACGGTCAGCGCGAGCAGCACCATGTGGGTTGCGCCGAGGCCGAGCACGAGCGGGCCGGAGAGCCAGATGGACGCGACGGCCACGGCGGGGATGGTCAGGCCGATGCTGGCCATCGCCGAGCCGAGGGCGAGGTTGAGGCTGGTCTGCACCCGGTCGCGGCGGGCCGAGCGCAGCGCGGCGATGCTCTCGGGGAGCAGGACGAGCAGGGCGATGACCACGCCGACCACGGAGTGCGGCATCCCGGCCGCCTCCACCCCGGACTCGATGGTGGGCGACACCCCCTTGGCGAGGCCGACCACGCCGACGAGGGCCAGGCCGAGGAGGCCCAGGCTGATCGCCGCGCTCCTGGAGGAGGGGGCGTCGGCGTGGTCGTCCGCGTCGATCACCTCGCCCTGCCGGGTGATCGGCAGGAAGTAGTCGCGGTGCCGCACGGTCTGGGTGGCCACGAACAGCCCGTACAGGACGAGCGAGGAGACGGCGGCGAAGGCGAGCTGGGCCGTGGAGAACTCGGGGCCCGGTTTGCTGGTGGTGAAGGTCGGCAGTACCAGGCTGAGCGTGGCCAGGGTCGCGACCGTCGCGAGGGCGGCGCCGGTGCCCTCCGCGTTGAAGACGGCGAGGCCGTGACGGAGGGAGGCGACGAGGAGGCTCAGGCCGACGATGCCGTTGCAGGTGATCATCACGGCGGCGAAGACGGTGTCACGGGCGAGCGTGGAGCCCTTGTCGCCGCCGTCCGCCATGAGAGTGACGATCAGTGCGACCTCGATGATCGTGACGGCGACGGCGAGGACCAGCGAGCCGAAGGGTTCACCGACCCGGTGCGCGACCACCTCGGCGTGGTGGACAGCGGCCAGCACGGCCCCGGCGAGCACCAGCGTCACCAGGGCGACGACGACGCCGGGCAGATCGCGGCCCCAGGTGAAGGCCAGCAGGACGACCGCGATCGCGGGCACGACGGCCGTCCACCGCACGACGGGTGACCGGAGCCGAACGATCATGCAGCGATCGTCGCAGGCCCGTGCGGGCTCCGCACTCCGGTGGCACGGGGCCCTCGGGGGACGGCGTCGACCGGGCCGGCTTCGGCCGTTGCGGGCGCCGAAGCCCTACTTGAGCTCGCTCATCTCGCGTACGTCGCAGTCGGTGAACGACGGCGGCCTGGTACACAGCGCGGCCAGCTTCTCCGCCATCTTGGTCGTCTCGGGGTCATTGCTGTTGCGCATGGCGTCCTCGTACGACTCGAACTCGATGACGACGAGGTAGCGATCGGACCTGTTCCGGTCCTGCAGGACCATGCGGTGCGTGGGGCCGCCGCCGCTGCGGCCGGCGGCGCGCTTCTCGGCCTCCTGGATCAGTTCCCGCATCTCGTCCATGCGCTCGGTCTCGAAGTCGATGATCTGCACGAACTTCATGGGTGCCTCCACCCGGCCAGGCGCCCCCGGGCCGGGGAGCGCTCAGCACACAAGCAAGCACCGGGAGCGGTACTCGGCAATTCGCCGGGCAGCGCTCCCGATGCTGGTTGTGTCTACGTCCGACGCGGTCAGACGTCGATGCTGTCCTTCGGAGCCTCTTCGGCCGCCTGCTTCTTGGAAGCCATCAGGCTGGTGATCGTGGTGACCACGAGGACCGCGCAGATCACGCCGAGGGAGACCGGGATGGAGATCTCCGGGACGTGGACGCCGGACTCGTGCAGCGCGTGCAGCACCAGCTTGACGCCGATGAAGCCGAGGATGACCGACAGGCCGTAGCTGAGGTGGACCAGCTTCTTGAGGAGTCCGCCGATCAGGAAGTACAGCTGCCGCAGACCCATCAGCGCGAACGCGTTGGCCGTGAAGACGATGTACGGGTCCTGCGTCAGACCGAAGATCGCGGGGATCGAGTCGAGCGCGAAGAGCACGTCCGTGGAGCCGATCGCGAGCATGACCACCAGCATCGGCGTCATGACCCGCTTGCCGTTCTGCTGGATCCACAGCTTGGTGCCGTGGTAGCGGTCGGCAACACCGAAGCGGTGCTCGGCGGCCTTGAGCAGCCGGTTCTCCTCGTACTCCTCGTCGTCCGCGTCGGCCCGGGCCTCCTGGATCAGCTTCCAGGCGGTGTAGATGAGGAACGCGCCGAAGATGTAGAAGACCCACGCGAAGCTCGCGATGATCGCGGCACCCGCGGCGATGAAGATCGCGCGCAGGACGAGGGCTATGAGCACACCGACGAGGAGCACTCGCTGCTGGTACTGCGTCGGCACCGCGAACTTCGCCATGATCAGGACGAAGACGAAGAGGTTGTCGACGCTCAGCGATTTCTCGGTGATGAAGCCAGCGAAGAACTCTCCGGCGGGCTGACCTCCGGAGAAGACGAGCAGTCCGAGGCCGAACAGCCCGGCCAGGACGATCCAGACGACCGTCCAGATTCCAGCTTCCTTGATCGATACGTCGTGCGGCTTGCGGCCGATGAAGAAGTCGACCGCGATGAGGGCGGCGAGGCCCACGATCGTCAGGACCCACAGGGTCAGGGAAACATCCACTGCGCCTCCGGCAGTACGTAACGGCAGATTTCAGCGTCGTCGCTACCGGAGGTCTCTTCCACCCGATGCGTCCTGGGGCGCGTGATGCGCCTGGTGCGCTTCGGGCCGACGCCCCGGGATCTGGCCGGATCCGTATTGACGGGCACGCCGCAGCAGGTAGGGAGTACTCCCCTCCGTACGGACGACAGTACCCCAATCACCAAGGAAAGGTAAAGGGATTGGCAAAGGAAAGACCAAATCCCCTGGTCAGGGGACTTGGCGAACTCTTGGTGCAGTGCGCGGGAGCGCTCAGCGGTTCCAGGAGCGGCGGGCTGCCGCGACCTGGGTGAGGACGTGCTGGAGCACCTGGCTGCCGGGCGGTACGCGCGAGGGATCGTAGGTCCACGCGTGCCCGACCCACGGGTCGGCAAGGTGATCGTCGGGCACCGGGGTGAGCCGGAGCAGCGAGCGCCACAGCGGGTCGAGCAGCGGTCCGTAGGCGGCGGCGTCCTCCCGGTCGGCGACCATCATGAGATGGACGCCGACGGCCGGTCCCTCGTCCGCGAGGTAGCGCAGCTGGGTCACGGCCCGGTCGTCAAAACCGTGCGGGAAGTCATTGACGATCAGCAGCTGCTCGGCTGTGTCGAGGTCGGGCGGCAGCGAGTCGGCGGCGCCGCCGCGTATCGCCATCTGCACCAGGTCGACGCGCTGCGTGAGCCGGGCCAGTACCTCGTTCACACCCGCCGCACCGGTGGCGGGCGGGCCGCTCAGTACCCCGGTCTGCACGAGCGGCGCGAGCGCCGAGGCGCCGGAGCCCGCCGGGTCGATGACATGCACTGTGTACTCGCCCGCCGGATAGACGGCGAGCAGCCGGGCCGCGTGCGCCACCGCCGTGTCCATGGCGAGGCGGCGCAGTTCGTCGGAGTCGGTGAGTGAAGCATCGAGGGATGCGGCGCGGCCGCTGTCGATCCACAGGCCGCGCTCCAGCGGCAGCCGTACCAGCATCGGAATGCTGACGCCGGCGCTCTCGGGCAGGTGGAGGTCGCCGAGGCGCAGGGCCATGGGGATCTCCATCGGTACCCGATAGCCCTGCCAGACGGGGCTGTCCCAGCGTGCGAAGGCGGCCGGCAGCGCGGGCTCGACGACCTCGGCCTCGGCGGTGAGCTGCGCGAGGTCGCGGTCGAGCGCCTCCCTGGCCCGGTCGATCAACTGGCCGTGCTTGGCGCGGGCCGCCTCGCGTGCGGCGTCGCCCTGTCCGCCGATGCGGCTGCGCGGGTCGGACAGGACCTTGTCGAGCTCCTGCTCCAGGCGCGATTCGGCGAAGTCGACCGCGCTGCGGTACGCCGCCGTGGTGCGGGCCAGGTCCTCGAACATGCCCCACACCTGGTTGTAGAGGCGCTCCTCCATGGACCAGCCGGTGGCGTCGCCCGCGACGGGCTGCGCGGGCTGTCCGGGCCGGGCCGGGGGCGCGGTCGGCGGGGGCGGCGGGGGCGCGGCGGCCTGCCGGCCGGGGTGGCTGTAGTTGACGGGGCCGCCGGCTCCGGACGCGGCGGGCTGTGTGACAGCCGACGGGTCCGACTGCGCGGGTCCTCCGGGGTAGCCGGCCTGCGGCGTCCCGTGCCCGGGAGTGCCGGACGCCGTGGATCCCTGCTGCCCGCCCTGGTGTCCGTGCTGCGGTGAGACGTGACCGGGGGCGCCCTGGGGCGTGGCTTCGCCCTGGTCCTGGCCGCGTGCGGGTGTCGCGGCGTGCCGCGAGCGGTCGCCCTCGGCCGTCCGCGGCGGGGGTGCGGCCACCGAACGCGCGAGGCCCTGGGCGACCGCCTCGTTGATGCTGCCGGCGAGCTGGTGGGCCTGGGGGAGGCCCTGGTCGGCGAGGAGTTCGGCCAGGCCGCCCGCGTATCCCTGGCCTACGGCGCGCACCTTCCAGGCGTCCTGCCTGCGGTAGAGCTCGAGTGCGACTACGGCCGACTCGGCGTCGAGGCCCGTGATCGTGTAGCTGGCGACCTCGGAGCCGTCGAGTCCGGTGACCGCGACGAAGGGCGCGGCGACGGCGCCGAACCGAACCGGACCGCCGCCCCCCGACGGCAGCGCGAGCAGCACACTGACCCGGTGCACCGTCTCGGGCAGGGCGTCCAGGTCGCAGGCAAGGCGGTGGTCGGCCGCCGCCTGCTTGGACACCTCGAGGCCGGGCAGAGTGGGTGAGCCCGGGTGGGCCACCCACTCGACACCGTGCACCTTGCCCTGCTCGTCGCTGAGCGTGGCCCCGGCCACGACCGGTTTACCGGCCGACACCCGGATCTCGAGTCGGGCCTGGGTGAGCGGATGGTTCTGCCCACGGACCAGCTCAGCCGTCATCGCCTTCGTTCCCCCTATGTACTCGTGCGCCGGGTGCCTGGCTGTCTACAGGTGCGGCAGGATCGCCGGCATCAGGTCCTGGAAGGTACGGCCGTTGGCCGGCGTACCGAGCGCGGTCATCTGCCAGCCCGTGCCCGCACGGTGGACCTTCGCCATGATCTGCGCCGTGTACTGACCGCCGCCTGCCAGGGTGTAGCGGGCCAGCTCCTGGCCGTTGGTCTCGTCGACCAGGCGGCAGAAAGCGTCCTGCACCTCCTGGAACGTCTGGCCCGTGAACGAGTTCACGGTGAAGACGATCTGGTCGATGTGGACCGGGATGCGCGCAAGGTCGACGAGGATCGCCTCGTCGTCGCCGCCCTGGCCCACACCGCCGACGAGGTTGTCACCGGTGTGCCGCACGGAGCCGTCGTCACTGACGAGGTGACGGAAGAACACCACGTCGACCGGCTGCTTGTCCGCGAACAGCACGGCGGACGCGTCAAGGTCGATCTCCCTGGTGCGAGAGCCGAACAGGCCACGTCGCGGGGCTGCCTGCCAGCCGAGCCCCATGCGCACCGCGGTCAGCGTGCCTCCGTCGTTCTTCTGCAGACTGATGGCCTGACCCTTGGTCATGTTGACCGTCACGCGCTGTTCCCCTCTCGGACTGTCCCCTGTTGCCGCAGAATCCTGCGGTTGACCAGCAACCCTACGCAGGGCCACTGACAGCGCCGAACCCTGGTGCACACTTTGTGTCGGTCTTGCAACACAGTGCGCCATCCCGGGTGTCAGGCGATACCGGCTTCCTTCATCTGCCGCAGCTCCTTCTTCATCTCCGAGACCTCGTCACGCAACCTGGCGGCGATCTCGAACTGCAGGTCCGCGGCGGCCGCGCGCATCCGCTCCGTCATCTCCTCGATCTGCCCGGCGAGTTCGGCCGAGGGGCGGTCGGTCGGCACGGTCTCCTTGGCCTTGCCCTTGGCGGACTTGGCCCCCTGGGCGGCCTTCGAGCCGAGCGCGGGCACGGGGGCCTTGGCGCCCTTGCCGTCCTTCGACTGGCGGTAGCCCGAGCCGAGCAGCTGCTCCGTGTCGACGTCCTCGCGGGCGATCTGCGCCACGATGTCGTTGATCTTCTTGCGGAGGGGCTGCGGATCGAGGCCCCGCTCCTTGTTGTAAGCGACCTGCTTCTCCCGGCGGCGGTTGGTCTCCTCGATGGCCTTCTCCATGCCTGGGGTGATCTTGTCGGCGTACATGTGGACCTGACCGGACACGTTGCGCGCCGCGCGGCCGATGGTCTGGATCAGTGAGGTGCCGGAGCGCAGGAAGCCCTCCTTGTCGGCGTCGAGGATCGCCACCAGGGAGACCTCGGGCAGGTCGAGGCCCTCCCTGAGGAGGTTGATGCCGACGAGGACGTCGAACTCGCCGGCGCGCAGCTCGCGCAGCAGCTCGACACGGCGCAGGGTGTCGACGTCGCTGTGCAGATAGCGGACCTGGATGCCCAGTTCGAGGAAGTAGTCGGTGAGGTCCTCGGCCATCTTCTTGGTGAGGGTGGTGACCAGGACGCGCTCGTCCTTCTCGGTCCGCTTGCGGATCTCGTGCACCAGGTCGTCGATCTGGCCCTCGGTGGGCTTGACGACGACCTCGGGGTCGACGAGGCCGGTGGGGCGGATGATCTGCTCGACGAAGCCGTCCCCACGCGAGAGCTCGTACTTGCCCGGGGTCGCGGACAGGTAGACGGCCTGGCCGATGCGCCCCTGGAACTCCTCCCACTTCAGGGGGCGGTTGTCCAGCGCGGAGGGCAGCCGGAAGCCGTGGTCGACGAGGGTGCGCTTGCGGGAGGCGTCGCCCTCGTACATGGCACCGATCTGCGGGACGGTGACGTGCGACTCGTCGATGACGAGCAGGAAGTCGTCCGGGAAGTAGTCGAGGAGTGTGTTCGGCGGGGAGCCGGGCTCGCGGCCGTCGAAGTGCATCGAGTAGTTCTCCACGCCGGAGCAGGAGCCGATCTGGCGGAGCATCTCCAGGTCGTACGTCGTGCGCATCCGCAGCCGCTGGGCCTCCAGGAGCTTGCCCTGCTTCTCCAGCTCGGAGAGGCGCTCCCCGAGCTCCTTCTCGATGTCGTTGACGGCCCGCTCCATGCGCTCGGGTCCCGCGACGTAGTGGGAGGCCGGGAAGACGTACAGATGCTGGTCCTCGCTGATGATCTCGCCGGTGAGCGGGTGCAGCGTGGAGAGCGCCTCGATCTCGTCGCCGAACATCTCGATGCGGACGGCCAGCTCCTCGTAGACCGGGAAGATCTCGATGGTGTCGCCGCGGACGCGGAACGTGCCGCGCGCGAAGGCCATGTCGTTGCGCGTGTACTGGATGTCCACAAAGCGGCGCAGCAGGTCGTCGCGGTCGATCTCGTCGCCGACCTTGAGCGGGACCATGCGGTCCACGTACTCCTGCGGAGTACCGAGACCGTAGATGCAGGAGACCGAGGCGACCACGACGACGTCTCGGCGGGTGAGCAGCGAGTTGGTGGCGGAGTGGCGCAGGCGCTCCACCTCCTCGTTGATCGAGGAGTCCTTCTCGATGTAGGTGTCCGACTGAGGGACGTACGCCTCGGGCTGGTAGTAGTCGTAGTACGAGACGAAGTACTCGACGGCGTTGTTCGGCAGCAGCTCGCGGAATTCGTTGGCCAGCTGGGCGGCCAGCGTCTTGTTCGGCGCCATGACGAGGGTGGGGCGCTGGAGCTTCTCGATCATCCACGCGGTGGTGGCGGACTTGCCGGTGCCGGTTGCACCGAGGAGGACGACATCCTTCTCACCTGCCCGGATGCGCCGCTCGAGCTCGGCGATGGCAGCGGGCTGGTCGCCGCTGGGCTGGTAGGGGCTGACGACCTCGAAGGGCGCCACCGTGCGTTCGATCTTGGATACGGGCCGCATGGAATCCACCGTACGACCCCGCACTGACAACGGGGCGGGATCACCACCTCTGCGGGGTGCGGGAGCCGGGGTGCCGGGAGCGCCGGCGCGGACCGGCCGCCGGCCGGCGGCCGGTGTGGCGGACCGTGTGGGCCGGTATGCCGGGCTTCTGCTCGACGGAGCTCCAGTCGGGCTTGCCCATGACCATCAACGGGTCGAACATCACGACGACGCCGGCCAGCAGCAGGAAGGCGAGAGGGCCGATCATCAGGGGGGCCAGAAGGGCCGCGGGCGACTCCCCTGCGGGGTCGCTGGCGGCACCGTGCAGATGAACGCTGAGGGCGGCCATACCCGTGTAGTGCATGCCGCTGACGGCGAGGCCCATGACGAGACTCGCGCCCACGCTCCACAGGAAACCCCGGACCTGTCCCGCCGCCCATAGCGCCGCGATCGCGGCGACGACGGCTATGACGACCGAAGCGGCGACGGTGAAGGTGTTGTACTCGAGCTTTCCGTTGAGTCGCATTCCGGCCATGCCCAGGTAGTGCATCGAGGCGATGCCGAGGCCGGTGATGGTGCCCCCGGTGAACAGGGCTGTTCCGGAGGCTCCCTTGTAGCCGACGATGAAGATCCCGATGCCGACCATGACGATCGCTACGCCGAGGCTCGCGAACGTCGTCAGTTTGTCGTAATGGATCGGGGTTCCCTGAACGGAGAACCCCATCATCGCGATGAAGTGCATGGTCCAGATGCCGGAGCCGATCGCCGTCGCGCCGAGCGCGAGCCAGCCCGGCCGCCAGGAGCGGGTGACGAGCATCGATCTCGTGGTGCAGCGCAGGCCCAGCGCTCCGCCGAGGCAGGCCATCAGGTACGCCACCAGCGGCGTGACGAGCCCGTAGCTGAATCCGTCGACCGTGCCCTGCATGCGCGGTTGCCCTTCCGCCCTGTTGCGTCCCGGAATTTTGTGAATTGCCCCCGTCCCAGGACCGCCACGGCCGCCGGGGTTGACGCAGAGAGTATGACTCGCCCCGGAACGGTCGAACGATTTTCCGGCAAAGAATCACGGCCTTGCCGTAGTTGTGCGGCACACGTGAGCGGCCTTGGGCAACTCCATTCAATCTGTGGCCATCCTGCACCCCCCTACTGTTGACCCTCTGCTGTCACTCTGGGACGGTCCGTGAACCCAGACGCAAGGAGTACGCATGCACGCGCGCGCTGCCGCCGCCACGACCACCGCGCTCCTGGGAGCCGCCATCGCTGTTCTCCCCGTCCCCGCCGCCCACGCCGCACCCGACACCGACGAGCCTCTGGTCATCGCCCACCGCGGCGCCTCGGCCTACGCCCCCGAGAACACGCTGGCCGCCGTCGACAAGGCGGCCGACCTCGGATTCCGCTGGGTCGAGAACGACGTCCAGCGCACCAAGGACGGCGAGCTCGTGGTGATCCACGACGACAGCCTGACCCGCACGACCAACGTCGAGGAGGTCTTCCCCGAGCGGGCCCCCTGGAAGGTCAAGGACTTCACCGCGGCGGAGATCGCGCGCCTCGACGCGGGCAGCTGGTTCAGCCCGCGCTACGCGGGCGCGCGCGTGCCCACGCTGGAGCAGTACATGAACCGGGTTTCACGAAACCACCAGAAACTCGTCCTGGAGATCAAGAACCCCGCGCTCTACCCGGGCATCGAGCGGGAGACCCTCAAGGTCCTCAGCAACGAGGGCTGGCTGGGCCCGGCCCACGTGCGGAGCAAGCTGGTCATCCAGAGCTTCAGCGCGGACTCCGTACGGACGGTGCACGCGCTGCGGCCCGACATCAAGACGGGCTTCCTGGGCACACCATCGGTCGCGGAACTGCCCGCGTACGCGCAGTTCGCCGACCAGATCAACTCGTCGCACACGACCATCTCCCTCGGTTACGTCGCCGCGATCCACGCGTTCGAGGGACCGCACGGCGAGCCGCTGGAGATCTTCACGTGGACCGTCGACACCGCGGAGGGCACGCGGCGCGTCGCGGACTTCGGGGTGGACGGCGTCATCACGAACAAGCC
>NZ_VWMY01000017.1:57801-78318 GCF_008905045.1 Streptomyces albicerus | reverse complement strand
GCGCGGACGCTCGTGAGCGTCCGCGCCACCGGCGTTGTCAGTGGTGCGCCGTACGGTGGATCGCATGAACAGCCATGGGCAGAACGAGCAGCGGGTGGTGTGGGCCGTCGTCGACAGCGGCATCGGCCCGCTGCTGCTGGCCGCGACCGACGAGGGCCTGGTCAGCGTCGTTTTCCACGCCACGGACGCGGTGCGCGACAAGGCGCTCGAGCGGCTCGCATCCCGGCTCGGCACGGAGCCGGTGGAGGCGCCCGGTTCCCCGCTGCTGACCGAGGCGATACGGCAGGTGGCGGCGTACTTCGCGGGCGAGCGGAAGGACTTCGAGCTGCCTCTGGACTGGTCCCTGATCTCCGGGTTCAACCGCCAGGTGCTGCGCGAGCTGGCGTCCGGCGTGCCGTACGGGTCGGTGGTGGGGTACGGCGACCTGGCCCGGCGGGTCGGCCAGCCCGGCGCGGCGCAGGCCGTGGGCATGGCCATGGGCGCCAATCCGCTGCCGGTCGTCGTGCCCTGCCACCGGGTCGTGGAGAGTGACGGTGGCATCGGCGGGTTCGGGGGCGGCCTGGAGACCAAGCGGAAGTTGCTGGCGCTGGAAGGCGTGCTGCCGGAGCCGTTGTTCTGAGGGGTTCCTTGAGCCCTTGTTGTGAGGGGCTCTTTGAAAGGGCTCGGCCCCGAAGTTGCTGTTGTCGCGAGGGTGTCCTGGGCTCAGGACAAGGGGGGGAGACTTCGCCGGTGACCACATCGATCACGCGCGGGCACGCGTCGGGCCACGCCGGCGCGCGCGGGGCAGGCGTCACTGGCGCTCACGCTTCTGACAGCGCCGACGGACCTGCGTCCGACTTCACTCGGCTGCACGCGTCCGACACGGTGCAGTTCACCGCTCCGGGTTCGGCACGCGCGTTCGGTCCCAGCGCCCCGGGACCCTCCCGGTGACCGCCGTCGAGCGACCGGTCACCGTGCCCGTCGACGCGGACGGGCTGCCGGCGCTGCGGCGCCGTATATCCGCTGTGCTCATCGCCAGTCAGATCCTCGGCGGGCTCGGGGTGGCAACCGGTATCGCGCTCGCGGTCGTCCTGGCCCAGGAGGTCGCCGGCACCGAGTCGTTGGCCGGGCTGGCGCCCACCGCGACGGTCACGGGGACGGCGGTGCTCTCCGTACCACTGGCCGCGCTGATGACTGCGCGCGGTCGCCGGCCGGGGCTCGTCCTGGCCTATCTCATCGGAGCCTTGGGGGCGGGGGTCGTCGTGGTCGGCGCGGCCATGGACAGTTTCCCGCTGCTGCTGCTCGGCATGGCGGCCTTCGGCGCGGCCTCGTCGGCGAACCTGCAGGCGCGCTTCGCGGCCGCCGATCTGGCCGAGCCGCAGCGAAGGGCGCGAGCCATCTCGAACGTCGTGTGGGCCACGACGATCGGCGCGGTCCTCGGCCCCAACATCGCCGCGCCCGCGGGGCGCAGCGTTTCGGGCCTCGGCATACCGGAGACGGCGGGCCCCTTCCTCTGGGCGGCCGGCGTCTTCCTCATATCGGCGCTGATGGTCGCGGTGCTGCTGCGCCCCGACCCGCTGCTCACCGCCCGCGCGCTGGCACCGGTCGAGGAGCAGTCCCCCGCCGCACGCTCCATACGGGCCGGGGCAGCGGCCGTCCGGGCCTCGCCACGGGCCCGCCTGGCCCTCGTGACGGTGGCCGTCTCGCACACGGCGATGGTGTCGGTCATGTCGATGACGCCGGTCGACCTCGGTCACCACGGCGCGAGCATCGATCTGATCGGGCTGGTCATCAGCATCCATATCGCGGGCATGTACGCGTTCTCGCCCGTCATGGGGCGGCTGTCCGACCGGTTCGGACGGCTGTCGGTGATCGGCCTGGCCGTGGCGCTGCTGGCCTGTGCGGCACTCCTGGCGGGCACGGCGGGCGCAAGTCACGGGCAGACCGCCGCCGGGCTCTTCCTGCTGGGCCTCGGCTGGTCAGCCGGTCTGGTCTCCGGCTCCGCGCTGCTGACGGACTCCGTCCCCCAGCCCGCGCGCGCCGCCGCCCAGGGGCTCTCCGACCTGACGATGAACACCTCGGCGGGTCTCGGCGGTGCGGCCGCAGGACTGGTCGTCGCCCAGGCGAGCTACGGCTGGCTGAACCTCATCGCCGCCTGCCTGCTGCTGCCGCTCGGCGCGCTGGCGCTGTTCACCCGGGACAGGCACGCCAAGGCGTGACGTCCCTACCCGGACCCGCGTGAAGGGTGGCCGGAACGGTGCGGCGGTAGCAGACTCCGCCATGCGCACAGCCGCTGGCATCCGAAGTCACGGGGGCCGAAGGGACGGCGATACGTATGAGCGGGAACAGGGCAGTCGCGTATCTCAAGCCGGGCGCGGTGGAAGTCAGGACCATCGACTATCCGACGCTCGAGCTGCAGGACGGGCCGGGGGTGGCACCCGACAACGTCGGCCGCAAGTGCCGGCACGGGGTCATCCTGAAAGTGCTCGCCAGCAACATCTGCGGCAGCGACCAGCACATGGTGCGCGGCCGTACGACCGCACCCGAGGGACTTGTCCTCGGGCACGAAATCACCGGAGAGGTCGTCGAGCGGGGTCCGGACGTCGAGTCCATCGAGGTCGGGGACATCGTCTCGGTACCGTTCAACATCGCCTGCGGGCGGTGCCGCAACTGCAAGGAGCGCAAGACCGGTATCTGCCTGAACGTCAACCCGGCCCGCCCCGGGGCGGCTTATGGCTACGTCGACATGGGCGGCTGGGTCGGCGGCCAGGCGGAGTACGCCATGGTCCCGTACGCGGACTTCAACCTGCTGCGGTTCCCGGACCGCGACCAGGCACGCGAGAAGCTCCTCGACCTGACCATGCTGTCGGACATCTTCCCGACCGGCTTCCACGGCGCGGTGACCGCGGGCGCCGAGGTCGGCTCGACGGTGTACGTCGCCGGAGCGGGGCCGGTCGGTCTCGCCGCCGCGGCGTCGGCGCAGCTTCTCGGCGCCGCCGTCGTCATCGTGGGCGACCTGAACGCCGAACGTCTCGCGCAGGCCAGGAGTTTCGGCTGCGAGACGGTCGACATCAGCCAGGGTGAGGTGGGCGAGCAGATCGAGCAGATCCTCGGTGAGCCGGAGGTGGACGCGGCCGTCGACGCGGTCGGCTTCGAGGCCCGGGCCCACGGCCCCAACGCCCAGGAGGCACCCGCCACGGTCCTCAACTCGCTGATGGGCATCACGCGCGCGGGCGGCGCGCTCGGCATTCCGGGCCTGTACGTCACGGACGACCCCGGCGGGATCGACCAGGACGCGCGGACCGGGACGCTGAAGGTACGGCTCGGTCTGGGGTGGGCGAAGAGCCACCGCTTCACCACGGGTCAGTGCCCGGTGATGCAGTACCACCGGGGGCTGATGAAGGCGATCCTCCACGAGCGTGTGCACATCGCCAAGGCCGTCAACGCGACGGTGATCGGCCTGGAGGACGCCCCGCGCGGCTACGCCGAGTTCGATCAGGGCGCCAGCCGTAAGTACGTCCTCGATCCACATGGGGCGCTGAACGGGGCAACGCCTGTCTGAGGCTCCGAAAGGGGTGTCCACGCGCGCGTGGACACCCCTTTCTCACGCCCGAGAGCTACCCACACCTGGGAACTACTCGCGCCTGAGAACTACTCGTAGTGCCGAGCCTCGAAGACGTTTCCGTCCGGGTCCCGGAAGTAGAAGCTCCGTTTGGCCTTTCCTCGGGCGCCGAACGCGTCGTACGTGAAGTCCGAGAGAGGGACGGCGCGTTCCTCCAGGCGGGCTCGGAGCGCGTCGAAGTCCTCACCCCGTAGGGACAGGCATACGTGGTTGACCGGGTGGCCCGAACTGTCGGCCGCCCCGGGGACCATGTTCATGCGTTCGGCCAACGGCAGGGGCGCCAGGTCGAAGATGGTCTCCTCGTTGAGGCGTACGGAGGGGAATGACACCTTCCCCGCGGCGAACTCGGTGACCCTGATGGGCTCGAGGCCCACCGCCTTCTCGTAGAAGTCGGCCGAGGCGACGGGGTCGCGCACCCAGAGGACGACGTGGTCGAGACGTGTCGAGTTGTCCGTCATGCCCTCAGGCTGCTGCCCTCTTGTGGTGACTGCAAGGGTTTGGCCGGGCGCGTCGCTCGCCAGGGATGAGGAGAGAACCGACAGACAGGAGGCACGCGCGTGCTGGTGGTGTCCGAAGAGGTGCGGGAGGCGCTCGCCGCGGGGCGGCCCGTGGTGGCACTGGAGTCCACGATCATCGCGCACGGGCTGCCGCGTCCGCGCAATCTCCAGGTGGCGCTGGAGCTGGAGGACGTCGTACGCGAGGAGGGCGCCGTTCCGGCGACGATCGCCGTGCTCGACGGGCAGCCCCACGTGGGCCTCGACAAGGAGCAGCTGGAGCGGGTCGCCAACGAGGACGGCATCCGCAAGCTGGGTCACCGTGATCTGCCGCTCGCGGTCGCCGCGGGGGTAAGCGGGGCGACCACGGTGTCCGCGACGGCGTTGCTGGCCGCGCGGGCGGGTGTACGGGTGTTCGCGACGGGCGGGCTCGGCGGCGTGCACCGGGAGTGGACGGTGACGCAGGACGAGTCCGCCGACCTGGGGCTCCTCGCGCGGACCCGGATCACGGTGGTGTGCGCGGGTGTGAAGTCGATCCTGGATGTGCCGGCGACCCTGCAGCGACTGGAGACGCTGGGCGTCGCGGTCGCCGGGTACGCCACGACGCACTTCCCCGGCTTCTACTTGTCCGACTCCGGGCACCCGGTGGACTGGACGCTGGAGTCGCCCGGCGAGGTCGCGGCCGTCATGCGCGCACAGGACGCGCTCGACGGACCCGCGTCGGCGCTCATCGTCGCCAACCCCGTGCCCGAGGCGGAGCAGCTCGATCCCGAGCTCCACGCGCGCGTGCTCGCCGACGCGCTGCACGCGTGCGAGGCGGAGGGCGTGAGCGGTCAGGCGGTCACTCCGTTCCTGCTCGACTACCTGGTACGCCATACCGACGGGGCGTCGCTGAGCGCCAATCTGGCGGCGGTACGCGGCAACGTACGCCTCGCGGGGCGGATCGCGGCGGCCTGGGCTGGAACGTGACCGGGGCGAGCGGCCCCGGCGGGGCTCTCCTTGTCGTCGGCGATGTCGTCACGGACGTCGTCGCCCGGCATCGCGGGCCGCTCGCGTCGGGCACCGACACGGCCGCCGTCATCCGGACCGTGCCGGGCGGTGCGGGCGCCAACGTCGCGTGCTGGGCAGCCCGTCGGGACGGTACAGAGGTGCGGCTCCTCGGCAAGGTGGGCGCGGACTCGGCCGCGTGGCACGAGCGGGAACTGGCGGCTTCGGGAGTACGTCCTCTCCTGGTCATCGACCCGGAGGCGCCGACGGGGACAGTGATCTGTCTGGTGGATACGGGCGACTCGGCGGAGCGCACCTTCCTCACGGACAGTGGCGCCTCCCTGCGGCTCGACCCCGGTGACTGGTCGCCTGCGCTGCTCGACGGTGTCGCGTGGCTGCATCTGTCGGGCTACCTGTTCTTCTCCGAGCCGTGCCGTGCACTGGTGGCGGGGGCGGTGAAGTCGGCACGCGCGCGTGGGGTGCAGGTGAGCGTGGATCCCGCGTCGGCGGGGTTCCTCACTGAGCTGGGTGTGGACCGCTTCCTCGCGCTCGCCGAGGGCGTCGACGTTCTGCTGCCGAGCCGGGAGGAGGCCTGTCTGCTGACCGGTCTGCCCGATCCGGCGGACGCGGCGGCCAAGTTGAGCCGCCACGTCCCGCTGGTGGTGGTCAAACAGGGCGACGCCGGGGCCCTGGTCGCCCGGTCGGGGCAGGTCCGGGCCGAGGTTCCGGCGGCGCCCGCGGTGCCCGTCGACACCACGGGTGCCGGGGACGCCTTCACCGGAGCCTTCTTGGCCGCGCTGCTCGCGGGCGTCCGGCCGGAGGACGCGGCCGCGGAAGGGTGCCGGGCCGGGGCCCGGGCGGTGGAGCAGGTGGGCGGGAGGCCGGCGAGAGGCGCGGCCCGTCCCCAACCGCGCCGGAGGCGTGAGCCGTCCGAGGCCCGCGACGGAGAGGCGTGAGTGCGCCAATCCCCGCCCCCGGACTACGCCCTGCGCCCCCACGCCGAGATGAGTGGCGCCGTGGCCAGGTCCATTCCGCCCGCGGCCACGTTCGCCAGATGGCGATCGATGTCCTGGTCCGTGGCGAGGCCCGCGGCGACGAGGCGGGCGCGGATCTGACGGACCGTCGCGGACTCCAGCGCGCCGCAGGCGGGCGAGGTGATGGGGAAGTACGCGTCGGCCTCGACCTGCCGCAGTCCGGCCTCACGGAGCAGACGCGGAAGCCGACGCCCGTACGCGAGGTCGGCGCCGTGCTCGGCGAGCAGTCCGCGGATCGCGTGGTGCAGCCGGTTGGCCAGCTGCTGTTCGGGGCCGCGCTCGTCGGGGCAGGCAAGCGGCTGCAGCGTGGGGTCGGCGTCCTCGACCAGGAGCCGTCCGCCGGGCCGCAGCGCTCTCGTCATCGAGCGCAACGCCCGTTCCTTGTCCGGCACATGGGCCAGGACGAGCCGCGCGTGTACGAGGTCGAAGCCCACCCCCGGCGGATCGTCCACGCCCACATCGTGGACGCGCAGTTCGATCGGCGGGCGGACGGCCGAGGTCGCCCAGGAGGTGTCGACGTCGGTCGCGACGACCCGGCCGGTGGGCCCGACCTTCTTGGCGAGCCAGGACACCACGGACGTGCCGCCCGCACCGACCTCCCAGCAGCGCCAGCCGGATCCGATGCCGAACCGTTCGAGGTGCCGGAACGTCGTGGGGTCGAAGAGAGCGGCGAAGGCGTCGAAACGCTGCCCCGCCTCGGTCTGCCGGTTGTCGAGGAGATACCCGTCGGTTCGCATCATGCGCCGATCATCCCAGTTGTCCTGCTTGTCCGTGATGGTCGACGCTCCCGGCGTCAGCGCGTCGCAGTCGGGATGCCGGCGGCCGGCACATCGGCAGCCGTCGGTATCGCGTCATCACCGGGCCGAGACGGCGATTACGGAGCGGAATGCTCCGTTCCCACAGGCTTACCCGGCCGTTAAAACATCCTGGCAGACTGGCCGCGGCAAGGCGCAGAGTGCGGCGCGAGGAGATCCACACGAGGAGATCCAGATGTCCATGGCAGGGAATCTGCGGAAGGTCACGGGCCTGAGCAAGGTCGGCGGCCTCCGCAAGGTGGCACGGCTGACACGACGACGCCCCCGTGTCGACCTGAGCCATCCCGCCCGGTCTCCGCTGGGCTCCGCGGTGGTGAACTGCGTGGCGTACGAGGAGGGGTCCAGGGTCCCCGCCGGCCGCGACCTGGTCGAGACGGTGGAGCGGATCCGCAAGGCCGACGGCGGATTCGTCTGGCTCGGGCTGCATGAGCCGACGGAGGTGGAGTTCGCGGGCATCGCCGAGCTCTTCGACCTGCACCCGCTGGCGGTCGAGGACGCGGTGGACGCCCATCAGCGCCCGAAGCTGGAGCGGTACGGCGACACGCTGTTCGCCGTGTTCAAGACGGTCTGCTATGTCGAGCACACCGAACTGACCGAGACCAGCGAGGTGGTGAACACCGGCGAGATCATGGTGTTCGTCGGCCAGGACTTCGTGGTCACGGTGCGGCACGGCCGGCACGGTTCACTGGGCCCGCTGCGCGAGGAGCTGGAGGCGAATCCCGAGCAGCTCACCAAGGGCCCGGCCGCGGTACTGCACGCGATCGCGGACCATGTGGTGGACGACTATCTGAACGTCACGGCCTCGGTGCAGGAGGACATCGACCAGGTCGAGACGGACGTCTTCGCAGCCAACGGCGCCCGAGCCGACCCCGGACGCATCTACCAGCTCAAGCGTGAACTCCTCGAGCTGAAGCGGGCAGTGGTCCCCCTGGGCCGTCCCATCATGGATCTGGCCACCCGGCCGATACGGGTGATCGACCCGGAGATACAGGCGTACTTCCGGGACGTCTCCGACCACCAGCTGCGGGCCGCCGAGCAGATAGCCGCGTTCGACGAACTGCTCAACTCGATTCTGCAGGCGCATCTGGCGCAGGTCAGCGTCGCGCAGAACGAGGACATGCGGAAGATCACGGCGTGGGCGGCGCTGATCGCCGTGCCGACGATGGTCTGCGGTGTCTACGGCATGAACTTCGAGTACATGCCGGAGCTGCACTGGAAGTTCGGCTACCCCTTGGCGGTCGGTGCGATCGCCGTCGCGTGTTTCACGCTCTACCGGGGCTTCAAGCGCAACGGCTGGCTGTGACACCGCTCGCCCGGCACGGCCGGCCGGACGAGCGCGTGTTCCCGGTGGTGCCGTGGGGCCTCGGTGTCAGCGTGTCGTGCCCTTCGCGTAGACGCTCTCGGCCCAGCCCGCGAGTTGTTCGTCCGTCAGATGCGAGGCCAGGTCGGCCTCACTGATCATCCCGACCAGGCGCTTGTTCTCGATCACAGGAAGGCGGCGGATCTGGTGCTCCCGCATTTCGCCGAGTACTTCGTTGACGTCGGCGTTCGCGTCGATCCAGCGCGGTGTGCCCTTGGCCATCTCGCCCGCCGTGACGCGTGCCGGGTCATGGCCCATGGCCACACAGCCGACCACGATGTCGCGGTCCGTGAGGATGCCGCAGAGCCTTTCGTTCTCGTCGCTGATGGGCAGCGCGCCCACGTTGAGCTCGCGCATCAGCTGGGCGGCACGGTCCAGGGTTTCGTGAGCGGGGATCCACTGGGCGCCGCGGTGCATGATGTCTCCGGCGGTGGTCATGTAGTACCTCCCGGTGCCGGACGGCCGGCGCGGTGCGGGAAGGCACCGCTAGTCCCGGCGCCCTACATTCTCTCCGGGTACGGAGCGATACGCACCCGGAAGTACGCGGCTTCCGCCCCGCATACCGGCCTACCCCGTCCGGCCTGCCCGGCCTGTCCGGCCCGGGCGACCAGGCCCGCCCGGATGACCCAGCCCGCCCGGTCTCACGCCGAGAAGCCGATGATCCGCTCGGGCACCACACGGATGATCACGCGGACCTCGTCGTCCTTCTCCGCGGGAGGGTCGATGCCGAGGTACTTGTGCGAGAGCTCGTACGGGAGGCGCTTGCCCTCGTCGGGGAGGATCTCGGCGGTGCCGCGGATCTCCACCGAGGTGTAGGGGTTGGCCAGGTCGAAGACCGAGATGCTGATCCGGGGGTCGCGTCGGAGGTTGCGGACCTTCTGCCTGCCGTCGGTCGAAGAGAAGAGGACGGTGTCGCCCTCGCGTTTGATCCAGACCACCGAGTTCTGGGGAGCGCCGCCGGGGCCGAGGGTGGCGACGCTGGCGAAGTTCTTGCCGTCGAGGAGTGTGCGGACCGAGTCACCGAAGGAGATCATCATGCCGCCAGAGTAACTACATGCACGTGCATATAAAAGCCCTTCCTGCGGGAATACGGCCCGAAGTCCTTGTCGCCGGGTCAGCCGTTCCACGCCGGGTGGCGTGGGTCGTCCGCGCGCACCAGGACGTCGGCCGTGTCGCCCGGGGCCGTCTCGCTCTCGTAGCGCTCGTACGCGGGGAGCGTCCAGTGCTCGCTCTCGGGGGTGCGTCGGCGCAGGGCGGCCGGTGAGAGGCGTACGTGGACGGTGAGGTCGAACGGGAACCAGTGGCGCAGGAGCAGCGGGCCGTGCAGCAACAACAGGGCGCCGGGCTGGAGTTGGACGTATGGGCTGCGGGTGGCGCGGTCGGTGGCCGGGTCCCAGAGGTCGGGCAGGACACGGCCGTCGCCACCGGCTTCCAGCGGGCCGAAGACCTCGCGCCACAGGGCGCCGGTGTCGAACCAGCCGTCGTAGTACGCGTCCACGTCCTGGTGGCCGTACTCGAACCGGAGGGAGGCGGGCCGCAGGAAGCCTTCCGCGCCGACGACGAGTGCGGACCGGCCGCGCAGGCGCAGGGCCTCGGCGACCAGTTCGGCGAGGTCTCCCGGACGGGCGGCCGGGGCTCCGTCGAAGGCGATGCGTGGCCAGGGGCTGCCGTCGGCCGGCTTCAGGTCGAGCAGCCGCTCGGCGAGGAGGTCGCCGAGCCGTTCCCAGGTGATCGCTTCGAGTCGCACACGGCCCATGATGCCGCGCGGGCGAACGCGAACGACGGCCGCACGGGCGAAGCGATCGACGGCCGCACGGGCGAATGCGAACGACGGC
This sequence comes from Streptomyces albicerus, assembly GCF_008905045.1. Lineage (GTDB taxonomy): Bacteria > Actinomycetota > Actinomycetes > Streptomycetales > Streptomycetaceae > Streptomyces > Streptomyces albicerus. The sequence goes on along the minus strand of NZ_VWMY01000017.1, from coordinate 68,192 downwards.
CGCACGGTCATGGCCGGTCCGACCGGCTGCGGGTGGCCGCGGCGGGCAGCGAGGAGGGCCAGGAGGTGAGTGTCGCTCCAGGGGCGGGCGGCGTCGGTCAGGCGATCAGGGGGATCAGGGGGATCAGGGGGGATCAGGGGGGATCAGGGGGGATCAAGGTGCGACCGAGGGGTGAGGAGGGCGTATTGGACGGGGGGCGGGTTCTCGTTGTGGGCGTTGGGGCCCGCGCTCGGGTGAAGCCGAGAGCCTGGGAGAGGGCCAGCGGGCCATCGCATTCCATGGCACGCAGCGGCAAGTCTGCGTACATTCCGGCGTCGACCGGGAAAGAACCGCCTATGGCGACCATGGCAACTCCCCCGCCCAGCACCGGGCTTCTCGTCATCCAGCCGCTCAAGAGCCGGCACTGTACCGAGTGCCGGAGCGGGCCGCTGGCGATGCTGGTGTTGGAGGAGGGGGCGCCGCGGTGTCTTGACTGTGCCGATCTCGGGCATCTGGTGTTCCTGCCGCGGGGGGACACGGCGTTGACGCGGAGGTCGCGGGAGGGGAGCGCGTTGTCGGCGGTGGTCGTGCGGTTCAACCGGCGGCGGAGTCGGTACGAGCGGCAGGGGGTGCTCGTCGAGGAGGCGGCGCTCGCGCGGGCCGAGGAGCGGTGTCTGGCGGACGCGGAGGCGCGGCGGCGGCGCCGGGATCGGGACGCTCACCGGCGGGCCGCGGAGGACGTGCGGTTCACGGAGGCGTTCGCGGAGGAGATCCGGCAGCTGTTTCCCGGTTGCCCGGCCGACCGGGCGCACGCGATCGCCGCGCACGCCTCGATGCGGGGCAGCGGGCGCGTGGGCCGCAGTGCCGCCGGGCGCGCCCTGTCCGAGACCGCGGTGATCTCGGCGGTGCGCGCGGCGGTCCGGCACACGGACACCCCGTACGACCAGCTGCTGATGAGCGGTGTCGCTCGTCATGAGGCCCGCGGCCGGATCGCTCCTGCGGTCGACGCGACGCTCGCGGGGTGGCGCGCGGGCCGGGAGACGCGTCCGTGAGCGTGACGCCAAGGGCCTCTTCCGGGCGCCGGGCGTCCCCGAAAACAGCTCTCGGGCGGGCCCCGCCCAGCCCCCGAGACGCCCGGACATGCCCCCGAGTCCCTCGGCCATGGTCACCCTCCTCGTACGGCATTTCACTTGTGGTGACAGGGAGTGCCGTGCAGGATTTTTGGGTTCGGGGTTGTCCGGCCCGGCGGTTCTGGGAGCGGTGCGCGAGTTGTTGCCCAAGGGTTTTGCTTACGCGGGAGTTGCCATGATCGAGGGTCCGTACTTCGTGCTCACTGTGTTGGGAGTGCTCGGCACCGGGCTGGTGGCCGGGGTTTTCTGCGCGTTCTCGACGTTCGTGATGAGGGGGCTCGCCGCGCTGCCGCCGGCGCAGGGCGTCGCCGCGATGCAGGCGATCAACGTGACCGCGCTGATGCCGGCCTTCATGCTCGTGTTCGTCGGGTCGGCGGTGCTGTGCGCCGTGCTCGCGGTGGTCACCTTCGTCCTCTGGCCGGACGAGGGCACGGTGGAGCTGCTGCTGGGCAGCGCTCTGTATCTGTTCGGCTCTTTCGGGGTCACGATGGCGGCGAACGTGCCGCGCAACAACAAGCTGGTCCAGATGGAAGCCGGCACACCGGAGGCCGTCTCGTACTGGCCCACGTATGTGAGCGAGTGGACGATGTGGAACCACGTACGCATGGTCGCGTCGGCCGCCGCGGCGCTCTCGTACGTGCTGGCGCTCACCTGACGTGAGCGTGAGCGCTCCGCTGGGTACGGTGCTTCGTCTGCGGGTCCGTCGTGGCTGGTCGCGCAGTTCCCCGCGCCCCTTCGGGGCGCTGCCCCACCGCACGCCCTCTCGGGTGCTCGCTCTCGCCTGAGGCGGGCGCGTAGGCGGCGACGTATCGTGGCGGGAAGAGTCTGCCGATATGCCCTGCGGCCCGCCCCGGACGATGACGACGGAGATGAAGACCGTACGGGCCCCGTACGCGTACGCAAGGGAGACGGCCATGGCCGATCCCAAGGGTTTCCTCAACGCCTCCCGCGAAGAGTGGCCGCGCCGCCCCGTCGAGGAGCGGGTCCGTGACTGGGATGAGGTCTACGTTCCCGGAGCGCTGCTGCCGATCATCCGCACGCAGGCCGACCGGTGCATGGACTGCGGCATCCCCTTCTGCCACGAAGCCTGCCCGCTGGGCAATCTGATCCCCGACTGGAACGACCTGGTCTCGCGCGACGACTGGCGCGCGGCTAGCGAACGGCTGCACGCGACGAACAACTTCCCCGAGTTCACGGGGCGGTTGTGTCCCGCGCCGTGCGAGGCGGGCTGTGTGCTGGCGATCAACCAGCCCGCGGTCACCATCAAGAACGTCGAGGTCGCCATCGCCGACCGGGCCTGGGAGGACGGGCTCACGCCACCGCGGCCGCCGGACCGGCTGTCGGGCCGTACGGTCGCGGTGATCGGCTCGGGGCCCACCGGGCTCGCCGCGGCGCAGCAGCTGACCCGGGCCGGGCACACCGTCGCCGTGTACGAGCGGGACGACCGGATCGGCGGGCTGATGCGGTACGGGATCCCCGAGTTCAAGATGGAGAAGAAGCATCTGGAGCGGCGGATCGACCAAATGCGGGCGGAGGGAACGAAGTTCCGTACGTCGACCGCCGTCGGCCGGGACATCGGGGCGGCCGAGCTGCGGGCCCGCTACGACGCCGTCGTCCTCGCCGTGGGCGCCACGGCCTGGCGTGAACTTCCCGTTCCCGGGCGGGAGTTGAGCGGCATACATCAGGCGATGGAGTATCTGCCGCTGGCCAACCGGGTGTGCGAGGGGGATCTGGAGACGTCCCCGCTGTCCGCGTCGGGCAAGCACGTCGTGATCGTCGGTGGCGGCGACACGGGCGCCGACTGCCTGGGCACGGCGGTGCGCGAGGGCGCGAAGTCCGTGACCCAGCTGGACATCTACGCGCAGCCCGGCACCGAGCGCGACGAGGACACCGAGCCGTGGCCCGTGTACCCGAAGATCTACCGGCTGTCGGCCGCGCACGAGGAGGCGCGCGAGCTGGAGACGGCGCCCGCGGCCGACGCGGACGCGCGGCTCTTCGCGGCGTCCACGCTCCGCTTCACCGGCGACGCGGCCGGGCGGGTGCGTTCGTTGCACCTGGTCGAGGTCGACGCGGAGCGCCGCCCGAGTCCCGGGACCGGGCGCGCGCTACCCGCCGACCTCGTGCTGCTCGCCCTCGGCTTCTCCGGGCCCGACCGCTCGGACGGTCTCGTCGACCAGCTCGGCCTCGGCCTCGACCCCCGCGGCACGATCACCCGCGACGCGGTTTTCGCGACGAACGTGCCCGGCGTGTACGCGGCGGGGGACGCCGCGCGCGGCCAGTCCTTGATCGTGTGGGCGATCGCCGAGGGGCGAGCAGTGGCGGCGGCCGTGGACCGCTACCTGACCGGCGATTCGCAGCTGCCGGCGCCGATAGGGCCGTACGACCGGCCCATGAGGGCGTAAGGCCCCGGCAGTCCGTCTCAGCGTTCGTCCGTCCCCGCCACCTTGGCCGTCGACAGGGCGATCCGGTTCCACGTGTTGATCGCGAAGATCAGGGCCAGCACCTGGGCCAGTTCCTGGTCGCCGAACGTCGCCGCCGCCTCGGCGTAGACGTCGGCCGGGACGCCCCCGTCGGCGACCAGTGTCACCGCCTCCGTCAGCGCCAGGGCAGCCCGCTCCTTCCCGGTGAAGAAGTGCGGGGCCTCGCGCCATACGGCGACCATGTGCAGCCGGTCCTCGCTCTCGCCGGCCTTGCGCGCGTCGTTGGTGTGCATGTGGAGGCAGTACGCGCAGTGGTTGAGGTGCGAGGCGCGGATCTGGATCAGTTCGACGAGGGCCGGGTCGAGCCCGTCGCGGGCCGCCGCGTCGAAGCCGATGAGGGCGCGGAAGGCCTTCGGGGCGGACTTCGCGAAGTTGAGGCGAACGTTTTCGGCCACCGGCACTCCCGCCGCGGTCCCCGCGTCTGCGTGCGCCGTATCTGATGTCATGTGCGTCGTGTTCGTGGTCATGACCATGAAACTACGGGCCGGAAAGACCCCTTGTAGGGTGCATTTCCATGGCGGATTCATGGGTCAATTCGGCCGAGCGCATCGGCGCCGACCTGCATCTGGAACTGTCCGGTCCGGGCGGCCGCCGCGCCGCCCTGATCCGGGCCCTGCGCGAGGCCGTCCGCAGTGGACGGCTCGCCCCGGGCACCCGTCTGCCCCCGTATCGCTCGCTCGCCGCCGACCTGGGCGTCGCTCGCAACACGGTCGCCGACGCGTACGCGGAACTCGTGGCCGAGGGCTGGCTGACGGCACGCCAGGGCTCGGGCACCCGGGTCGCCGAGCGCGCCGAGCCGTTGGGCACCCACGCGCGCGTACCCAAAGAAGCACCTCCACGCGCGCGTGGACCGCGACACGACCTGCGCCAGGGCACCCCGGACGCGTCGTCGTTCCCTCGTGCCGCCTGGCTCACTTCGTACCGGCGGGCTCTCCAGAAGGCTCCCAACGAGGCGTTCGGGCCCGGTGATCCGGCGGGCCGGATCGAACTGCGGGAGGCGCTCACCGAGTACCTGGCACGCGCGCGTGGCGTCCGCACCGAGCCGGGACGGATCGTGATCTGCTCGGGCTTCGCACACGCCTTGCGGCTCCTCTTCGGAGCCGCAGCCGGAGCCGGAGCCGGAGCCGGACCCCGGCCCGGAGCGGGACCCCGAAGCCGGCCCGAAGCCGGACCCCGACCCGAAGCCGGGGCGGAGGCCCTGCGGGGCCCGCTGGCCGTCGAGTCGTACGGCCTCGCCTTCCACCGTGAGTTGCTGACGGCGGCAGGCGTGCGGACCGTCCCGCTGCCCCTCGACGAAGACGGCGCCCAGGTCGAGGACCTGGGCAAGGAGCGGGCCGTACTGCTCACGCCGGCGCATCAGTTCCCGACCGGCGGGCCGTTGCATCCCGCACGGCGTGCGGCCGTGATCGACTGGGCACGCGCGCGTGGAGGGGTGATTCTGGAGGACGACTACGACGGGCAGTTCCGCTACGACCGCAAGCCCGTCGGAGCCGTGCAGGGCCTGGACCCGGAGCGGGTCATCCACATCGGCTCGGTCAGCAAGAGCCTGTCGCCCGCGCTGCGGCTCGGCTGGATGATCCTTCCGGAGCGGTACGTCGACGGGGTGCTGGCGGCCAAGGGCGAGCGGGAGGCGTGGGCGAGCGTCCTGGACCAGCTGACGCTCGCGGACTTCGTCGTCTCGGGGTCGTACGATCGTCATGTGCGGCGGATGCGCCAGCGGTACCGGAGTCGGCGGGACCGGCTGGTCGCCGCGCTCGCCGCCCACGCGCCGCACGTCGAGGTCACCGGGATCGCGGCCGGGCTCCACGCGGTGCTGCGGCTGCCGCCCGGAAGCGAGCGGTCCGCGGTGAAGGCCGCCATCTGGCAGGGCCTCGCGCTGGACGGGCTCGCGGAGTTCCGGCATCCGGAGGCGGCCATGGCCGCGCCGGACGGGCTCGTCGTGGGGTACGCGACGCCTCCGGAGCACGCCTACGGGGCCGCTCTGGACGCGTTGTGCGCGGCGCTGCCGCCCGCGTGAGTGGCCGGAACACGACCTCTGACCGGCCTGGAATACGGCAGGGAGTGGGAGCATTGATCGTAGGAGGCGTGTTGTCGTCGCGGCCGTGAACCCGGAAGCGGCGGTGGCCCGCCCCCAATCCTTCGTTCCGCCGTCAGGCGCAGGGCCACCCCCGCGCGTCCCCCCTGTTGGCGGTCGGTCCTGGAGGGTGTGCGATGACGACGCTCGATGAACGTCATGAAGACGGTGCGCGCGACGGGGATGGCCGGGGCTCGCGCCACGACGGCGGCGCGAGGCAGGGGCCGCGGGCTCCCGAGGTTCTCCGTCCGCACGGCGCGACGGACGACCCGCGCGGACGCGACTCACTCGGCCCCCCGTTTCCTCAAGTTCCTCAAGCGGGCCTCGAAGCCCCACTTCCACACGCCGCCCCCGAAGCGGTCCCGTTTCCACACGTCGTCCCCGAAGCGGTCCCCTTGAGCGATCCGCGGGCCGTGCGTATCCAGTTCGCCGGCTCGAAGGCCGCGCATCTCGCGCGGGCGGCGCGGGCCGGACTGCCGGTGCTGCCGGGATTCGTGGTGCCGTCCGGCGCGGCGGCCACCGCGCCGGACGCCCCGGCTCTGCACCGCGCCTGGCAGGAGCTCTCCGACGGCGGCAGCCGTCCGCTCGTCGTACGGTCCTCCTCTCCGCAGGAGGACACACAGGAGTCGTCCCTGGCGGGCCAGTTCGCGTCCGTACTGGATGTGCGGGGCCGGCACGAATTCCGTGCGGCCGTACGCACAGTGCTCGACTCGGCGCACCGGCCCGACGGCACGGTCGCGCCGATGGCCGTGCTGGTGCAGCCGATGCTCGCGGCCCGCGTCGGAGGAGTCATGTTCGGCGCCGACCCCGTGGAAGGGCGGGCCGACCGGATGCTGGTCAGCGCGGTGCGGGGCGGCCCGGACTCGCTGGTCAGCGGCGAACAGCCCGGCACGAACTACTGGCTGAGCCGTTGGGGACGGCTGCTGCGCACCGAGCCCGAGGACGCCGAACCGCTGCTCGGCCCCACCGAACTGCGTCGCCTCGCCCGGCTGGCCCGGCAGGCGCGCGGGGTCTTCGGCGGGCCGCAGGACATCGAGTTCGGGTTCGACGAGGCGGGGCGGCTGTGGCTGTTCCAGAGCCGCCCCATCACGGCGATGGCGGCGCGGCCCGCGCACGGTGCACGACTGCTCGGCCCCGGCCCGGTGGCGGAGACGCTGCCTGATCAACTGGAGCCGCTGGAAGAGGACTTGTGGGTGGCGCCCATGGCGCGCGGGCTGGCCGCCGCGCTCGACATCGGGGGCACCGCGCCCCGGCGGCAGCTGCGCGCGGTGCCGGTCGTCACGACGGTCGGCGGGCGGACCGCGGCGGACCTGCGGCTACTCGGCGCCATCCCGCCCCGGTACCGGTGGCTGGCGCTGCTCAACCCTGCACCGGGCGCCCGCCGGCTGGCCGCCGCGTGGCGGGTGGGCCGGCTGGTCTCGGCGCTGCCCGGCCTCGCGGTGGACCTCGTCGCGGACGTCGACCGCAGGCTCGCCGAGACACCGCCCGCGGACCGGCTCGCCCGCCCCGACCTCGTCTCCGCACTCCGCTGGACGCGCACGACGCTGGTCTCCCTGCACGCCCAGGAGGCCCTCGCGGGCGCCCTCCTGCCCGAGCCCCGCGTCACGGCCGCGGGCACGGCCCTCACCGCCCTCGCGGAGGCCCGCGCTCTCGGCGTACCGGACCATCGGGTGGTGGCGGCACAACCGGTGGTACTCGCGCTGATGACGCCCAGCCTGAGCAGGGAGTTGAGGCTTCCAGAGGGTCCCGGTCCCGCGAGCACGGATGGCGCTCCGGAGGCACATCAGGGTGGCGCCCCCACGGCAACGGACGCCGTCCCCACCGCCGCGGACGCTCTCTCCCTCCCCACCACGGACACCCTCTCGCTCCCCACCGCCTCAGCCGCCTCCCTCCCGCCACGCGAAGCCCTCCGCCTCCGCATCCGCTGGGTGCAGGAGCTCCAGGTGCGGCTCGTCAGGGAAGCGGCGCGACGGCTGGCAGTACGAGGCGGCCTGGGCGACATGTCGAAAGTCGGGCTGCTGCGCTGGCCGGAACTCGTCGAGGCGCTCGAACGCGGACATCTGCCCGGTGACTTCAAGGAGCGCCTGCCACGGGCCGAGTCCGCGCCCCTGCCCGACGCGTTCCGGCTCGCGGAGGGGGCCACGGTTGTCGCCGAACGGCCGGCGGACAAGGGCAAGAGCAGAGGCAGGGGCACGGGCGGGAGCCAGGGCGTGTCCAGCGGCCGCGCCGCCGGAACGGCCTGGGACGGAACCGGGATACGTCCAGCCGACCCCGTACTCGTCGTCCGCACGCTCGACCCCGCGCTCGCCCCGCTCCTCCCCGGCCTCGCGGGACTCGTCGCACAGACCGGCAGCCCGCTGTCCCATCTCGCCGTGCTGGCCCGCGAGTTCGGCCTGCCCACCGTCGTCGGGGCGACGGACGCCGTGCGCCGCTTCCCGCCGGGCTCCCGCCTCACGGTCGACGGCACCACCGGCGACGTACACGCGCAGAACACGCGAGACGGACGCACGCAACCTCGCGCGAACGAGCCCCAGGGAGACCCCCGATGAGGCGCGTCGCCTACTTCTTCGGCGGTGCGGCGGCCGCCGGAGCAGGCACGTACGTCGTCATCTACCTGTACCGGTGGCAGTGGCAACGGGCCATCCTGAGCGGGGTGTTGCTGCTGGTCATCGAGGTGATGCTCCTCGGGATCGTGCTGCTCGGGCGGCTCGCGCGGATCGAGGAGCGGCTGCGCGACGCCGACCGGCGGCAGGAGGACGTCCTCACGCGGCTGCGGGAGAAGGAGGCACGGCCGACGAGCGACCGGTTCCGCTGGCTGGACGAGCCGACGAGCCGTACGTACGTCTTCGTGCCGGTCCTCATGGTCACCGGGGTGCTGCTCTCGGGTCTCGCCTGGCTGGTGCAGCGGATCGCGTCGGCCACGGCACGGCCCACGGCGGAACGACGGCTCGCCGGGCGCCTGGCCGTCCTCGCGGCACCCGATCCGGCCGGCGGCGCGGATCTGGACGACCTGCCGCCGCTCGGCGCCCCGCGCCGGCGCGGCCGCACCGCGCGCGTGCTCGCCGTGAGCGTGGTCGGGGCCGCGCTGCTCGGCGCGCTCTTCGTCGGGCTCGCCGACCTGACGCAGACCCGCGAGGAGGCGGCGAAGGACACCGAGGCGACCTCTCTGCTTCTGCGCGTCGACATGCGCGGTACGAACATGACCGCCGAACGGCAGTCGCTCGCGGCGCACCAGCTCTGGGAACGCTGCCGGGACTCGACGTCCGTACCGCTGAACCGCGCCACCCTCGGCGAGCTGGGCGACGGCCTCTTCGCCGGTGTGGTGCAGCCCGCGCTCACCGACCACGACCGCATGCGGCTGCGCGGCTGTCTGGAGGACACCGGACTGGACCGTACGCATCTCACAGTGATCGGCATCGGCGACGCCAACGACGACTGAGGCCGGACAGCGGACAGCGGCCAGCGGCCAGCGACTGAGTACGGACGGCGGCTGAGCCGGGCCGTGCACAGCGGCAACACTCACCCCTTTCGCCACACGAACAAATCCTGTCACACCGGGAAAAAGCCACTCCGACGACCCGGGTTACGATGCGAGCGCGTCTCTCGTCCCCGAGCCCGCACACCCCTCGTCCCCGAGCCTCCGGGTCGTCCATGGCTGTCATCGCCCCGTCCCCGTCCCAAGTCACCCCGCCCATCGGCCGTTCCGGCAGATCACTGCGCCGAACCGTCCTGCGCGTTCTCGCCGTGCTCGGCCTCGGCTACCTCGCCCTCTGGGCGACCGGCGCGCTGGGCATCCTCGCGTTGTCGTTCCTGACCCGCGAGCAGACCCCGCCGCCCGAGGGCACCCACGCGGTGCAGGGCATCCACCATTTCCAACCCGTGGACGCCGATGGGGGGTTGTGGCGCGGCGCCGCCCCCTCCCCCGCGGGCTACGGGGCACTGGCCGGACTCGGCTTCACCACCGTCGTCGACCTGCGGGCCGAGGACCTGAGCGCCTCCCAGCTCGCCGGACCGCGCAAGGCCGGCCTCGATGTCGTACGGCTGCCGATCCGGGACGGACAGACCCCGACGCCGCACCAGGTACAACGCTTTCTGAGCGTCGTCGGCGCGGCCCCGGGGCCGGTGTTCGTGCACTGCGGGGCGGGTGTGGGCCGGACGGGGACGATGGCCGCCGCGTATCTCGTGCAGGAGGGACAGGAATCCCCGTCGTCGGCCGTCCGGCGCAACCTCGCGGTCGGACCGCCGTCCATCGAGCAGATCTACTACGCGCTGAGTCTCGGCCGGGACCGTGCCGAGCAGCCGCCGTTCCCGGTGGTCGCGGTCAGCCGGCTCGTGGACGCTCCACGGCGCATGTGGTCCTGGTTCTGAGTCAACCGGATCTGAATCAACCGGACGACCTCCGAGTCAAGACGACCTCCGAGTCGACCGGATCAGCTGAATGCCAAGGTAGAGAAGCACGTTGAACAAGTAGCGGCAAGGCAGTGGCCTTGGGACAGGCCTCAGGACAGCAGGAAGTCCGCCTCCCCCGCCTTGGCGCCCTGGATGAACGCGGTCATCTCGCCGGGGGTGTAGATGAGGGCCGGTCCGTCCGGGTCCGCCGACTGACGGACCGCGATCCGGCCGTCGGCGAGCTTCATCGCCTCCAGGCAGTTGCCGCCGTTGCCACCGCTCCACGGCTTGTGCCAGCCCTCACTGCCCAGTTCCCTGGCGGGCATGCCGTTGTAGATC
>NZ_VWMY01000017.1:17291-57633 GCF_008905045.1 Streptomyces albicerus | reverse complement strand
TGCGCCGCCATGCGGTCCATGACCTCGAGGTGAGTTGCCACCTCTGCACGCGCGTCCAGGTAGACGGCGCCGGTCAGGTACTCGCTGTAGACCATGTCCGGCAATTCGGGCATGGCAAAGCGGAACAGCACGAAGGGCCCGTACGTGCCGGCGTGCGGCCCCGAGGAGAACGGGGCGATCTGCAGCGTCACATTGGGCAACTTCGTGGCCTCGAGCAGCCTGTCGATCTGGTCGCGCATCACCTCGGGGCCGCCGACGGGACGCCGCACGGCGGTCTCGTCCATCACGGCCCAGAACCGGGGCGCACCCTCGCGCGTCAGCAGCTCCTGGCGTTGCATGCGCAGCGCCACATGGCGCTCGATGTCCTCGGGTCTCGTCTGGCCGATGGCGCCGGATTCCATGACGCCACGCGCGTACTCCTCGGTCTGCAGCACTCCGGGCACGAAGTGGGGTTCGTACGAGCGGATGAGGGAAGCCGCACCCTCCAGGCTCACGTACATCGAGAACCAGCCCGGCAGGATGTCGTGGAACCGCTGCCACCAACCCGGCTGGTTCGCCTCCTCGGCGAGCGCCACGAAGGCTTCGGCCTCGTCGTCGGAGACGCCGTACGACTTCAACAGGAGTTGGAGGTACGGGATTTTGAGCGCGACCTCGGCCGTCTCCATACGGCGGACGGTGGCGGCGGTGACGCGCAGGATGCGCGCCGCCTCCTCGCGCTTGAGCCCCGCGCGCTCCCGCAGGTCCAGCAGGCGCCGTCCGAGGACGACCTGCCCGACCGTCGGCGCGGACCGCGGCTCACTCACGTCCACCTCCACTTTGTCCAGACAGCCGGGGCGGCGCCCGTTCGAGTCCCCGACGGGTACCCAACTGACGCCGCGCCACGTGCTGTTGCGAGCAGTGTGCCATGGCCTCACGACACAGAACACTGCACTCTGCAATTTTCAGAGTGACACTTGCCAAGTGTTCACGACGGGGAGATAGTGGCAAGCGTGATTCCGTCCGCGCCGTTAGGAACAGATGCCGCCGAGGACCGGTTCGGTCTCGGTGCCGCCGGGCTGTGCCCCGACGCGGCCACCGAGCGCCGGTTCCGCTTCGAGCTGGCCGCACATCCGGGCTCCGCAGCACAGGCCCGGCATCTGACGCGCGCCCGGCTCTCGGGATGGGCGGTCTGCGAGGACACGTGCGACACGGCGGAACTCGTCGTCTCCGAACTGGTCACCAACGCCATCGTGCACACGGCGAGCCGCCAGGTGGTGTGCGAGCTGCACGACGACGAGGACCGGGTGCGGATAGCCGTACGTGACGAGGGGTGCGCGCCGGGTGAGCCCCACCCGGCGCCGCAGCGCCCCGAAGAGGAGCACGGGAGGGGACTGCTTCTCGTCGCGGCGGTGTGCACTGCCTGGGGCGCCCAGGAAACCGGACCCGGCCTGCTGGTCTGGGCGGAACTGCCGCGCTCGGCGAACAACGGCGCCGAGCCGCGGTCGGACCTGGGCTGGAGTGCGAGGAGCCGGCCGGCCCCAGCCGGCTCCTCGCCGCCGGGGGCGCACACGCCTCCGGCGGAGCACGAGTGGTATTGAGTTGAATCGTTCCAGTCGGCTTCCGTCCGGCTCGCGAGAACCGGCCGGTTCGGAAAATTCGAGAATGTGAGAACGGACGGGGGCTGAATGGGTGTGAGGGCTACGTCGGCCGGTGCGCCACGGGTGCTGAGCCTGGACACGCTGATCCGCCTGGAGCGCGGACGGCGGACGACCTCCGGTACCGGGGTGTCGCGGCGGCTGACCGTGCCGGAGGGCATGCGGGCGCCGCTGGGCTGTGACGCGGTGGCCATGCCCGCGAGACTCGGCCCGCTCCTGATGCCTCGCCTGCCGCGCGTCGGTTGTGTGTACGCCGACAGCGCGCACTGGTGGTGGCTCGTGCCCTCCGACTCCGACGTCGCCCTGGAGTGGCCGGCGCCCGCGCACTACGCCACGGGGGCGCTCGTGCCCGACTCGCCCGGCGTCCCCGGGCTGATCCACAAGCCGGGCGGCACGCTCCCTTACACACCGCCGATCCCCCTATATCTGGCGCTGTGCCGGATCACGGGGACTCCGCCGGCCTGGTCCCGGCCGGTCAGCGCCTGAGCTTCACCTTCACTGGCCTGAGCTTCACTTTCACCTTCACTGGCCTGGGTTTCACCTTCACTGGAAGAACTCCCCCTGTGCCCGCGCGCGTGGAGGCACACGTTCCCGGGCATCGGACAGCGCGCGGCCCTGAGCGCCCGAGCGTGCTCCGGTTACGCCGCGGCGGACCGGGCGCGCGCCCTGCCCGATGGCGTCCGACGCCGCGATAGTGGCCGTTCGTCCGTCCACGATCGGGGGAGGTCATCGGTGGGACCGGCGGAATCGGCGGGATCTGCGGAGTCCGCGAAGAAAACGGGATCGGTGGGATCCGGGAAGAGGAACGGGTCCACACGATCCGGGACGAAAGCCGGGTCCACGGAATCCGGGACGGAGGCCGAGTGCACGGAATCCGCGAGCAAGAAACCCGGCACGGGTGAGCCCGAGCCGTCCGAGTCCGAACGGCTGCTGTTCGGCGGCCCGTTGCGCTATGACATGGGCTGGTCACAGCACTCCGACGCGTTTCTGGAGCTGAACTTCCGGGCCATGGTGACGCGGCTGCCCGCGCTGCTCGCGTCGAGTTTCCGGCTCGCCTGGCAGGCGGACCGCCAGGCCGCGCGGATCGTCCTGTGCGCGGAGGTGGGCCGGGGTCTGGCGCAGGCGGTGAGTCTGCTGGCGGTCAACAGTGTCCTGGGGCGCCTGATGGCGGGCGGCCCGGTCGGGGACCGGCTGCGCGACGCGGTGCCCGCGCTGGTCACGGTCGCCGTGGTGATGCTGCTCGCCGCGTTGCTGCGGGCCGCCTCGACGTACGCCACGGGGCGGCTCGAACCGAAGGTGGAACGCGTCGCGACGGAGCTGTATCTGGAGCGGGCCGCGGCGGTCGAGCTGTCCGCGATCGAGGACGAGGCCTTCCACAAGCTGCTGGACACCGCGCAGTACGGCGCCTCGTCCGCCCGGCGGATGATCGCGATCGCCACGCGGGTGGTGAACGCGATGATCTCGCTGGTCGCGGCGGCCGGCGTCCTGACGGTGCTGCACCCGGCGCTGCTGCCGCTGCTGGTGACGATGACGCTGCCGAGCGCATGGAGCGCGCTGACCATCGCCCGTCGCCGCTACGCGTCGTGGCACGCCTGGGTGCAGCATGCCCGGGCCGGCCGGCTGATCAGCGGTCTGCTCACCGAGCCCGCCGCGGCGCCGGAGATCCGCGTCCACGGGGTCGGCCCCTTCCTGCTGCGGCACTTCCGCGCGATGTCGGAGGCCGCCGAGGCGGAACAGGCCCGCCTGGCCCGGCTTGAGGCGCGGACCGGTCTGATCGCGGCCGCCTGGACCGGTCTGGCCACCGTGGCGACGTACGCGACGCTCGGCGGGCTGCTGCTGGCAGGCGCGATGGCACTGTCCGTGGCGGGCACGGCGGTGATCGCGATCCGTACGGGCTCCGCGAGCCTCGACACACTCGTTCTGGAGGTCAACACCCTCCACGAGGAAGCCCTGTTCGTCGGTGACCTGCAACGCCTGTACGTGGAGGCGGCCGAGCGCGCGATCCCGGTCGGCGGCGAGCCGCTGCCCGAGCAGCCCCGTGAGATCCGTTTCGAGAACGTCACGTTCACCTACCCGGGCAGCGCCGCCCGGCCCGCCCTGTCGGACCTGACGCTCAGCGTGCCGCTCGGCAAGATCGTGGCGCTCGTCGGCGAGAACGGCTCCGGGAAGACCACCCTGGTCAAGCTGCTGTCGGGCCTGTACGCGCCGCAGCGCGGCCGGATCCTGTGGGACGGCGTGGACGCGGCGACCGCCGACCGGCATGAACTCGCCGAACGCATCGCGATGGTGGCGCAGGACTTCAAGCGGTGGCCGTTCACGGCCCGCGTGAACGTCGCGATCGGCCGGGCCTCGGCGCCGCTCACCGACGAGCGGCTGCGCGAGTCCGTCACCGAGGCGGGCGCCGAGGACGTCGTGGCCGATCTGCCGCGCGGTCTCGACACACTGCTGGCACGGATGTTCAGCGGCGGTCACGAACTGTCGGGCGGCCAGTGGCAGCGGCTCGGCATCGCGCGGGCGGCGTACCGGAGGGGCGCGATCCTGGTCGTGGACGAACCGACGGCGGCCCTCGACGCCCGCGCCGAGCTGGAGGTATTCGAGAAGATCCGGGCCCTGGCGGGTACCGGTCAGACGGTCATCCTCATCACGCACCGCCTCGCGTCGGTGCGCCACGCCGACCTGGTGCACGTCCTCGACCAGGGCCGCCTCGTGGAGTCCGGCACTCCGGACGAGCTCCTCTCCACGGGTGGCGTCTACGCCGAGCTGTACTCGCTCCAGGCGGAGCAGTTCGCGGCCAAGGTGCCCGCGCCGAAGGCGGGGTGAATCACTCCGTGAGGTCCCGCACGATCACCAGGAACGCGTCCGACGTCAGGTCCATCACGACCTCGGCGTGCTGCCCCTCGAGGCGGCGCGCCTGCGCGAATTCCTCCGCCGGCCACGAACCACGCGGCCCACCGGCGGGAAAGCGCTCGAGCACCGTTCGCCCGTTCACCACCTTGCACCTCCATGTAGCGCTGCTCTTCCGAAGTCTTCTCGAAGAGGACTCGTAGAGTTAAACGCCAACTATGGGGTGAGCGTCTCGCGAAGTGACGTTACTGAGACGTAGTCGACACTTTGTCATCACGTCCTGTGAAACACCTCTCAGGCCGTTCCGGCCTTTGTGAGGCAGCCCGGCTTCAATCCTCGTACTCGTCGTGGTAGCGAATCCGACTGCTGCCCGCGGGGGCGCCCAGCGCCGACGCGCGCCCCTTCGGCTCCTCCCACTCCTCCTGCCGGCCGAGGGCCGTGAGGTCCAGGAAGCTCGTGGTGGAGCCCAGTCCGTCGAGTCCGCGCTCGTATGTCGAATACGTGTGGAAGATCCGCTCATGGTCCCGCAGGAAACAGCTCACTCCCGGCCGCTCATAAGGCTCCTCGCCTTCGCCGGCTGCGAACGACACCTGGAAGTCGTGATTGAAGTCGTTTCCGTACGACGAGTACCAGGGCACCGTCCATCCCATGCGCGCCTTGAAGGGGAGGATCTTCGTGTACGGGGCCCTGGAGACCGCCGCGAACTCGGTGCCCCGCGCGCGCAGATGCGCGAGATGCCCTATCTGGTCGAGGAACGCCGAGCAGCTGCGGCAGCCCGCGTCCCATTCCGGCGCGAACATGAAGTGGTAGACGACGAGTTGTTGCCGTCCTTCGAAGAGGTCGAGCAGCGTCGCCTTGCCGTCCCCGCCCTCGAAGACGTACTCCTCGTCGATCTCGACCATGGGCAGCCGTCGCCGCTCGGCGTTCAGCGCGTCCCGCGCGCGCGTCGCGGCCTTCTCCCTGACCAGCAGTTCCTCGCGCGCGGCGCGCCACTCCTCACGCGACACGATTCGCGGAAGCGTCATTGCCCCTCCTCCGGTGCGGTGCCTTCCCTGAGGTGGACCGGAGGGAGGAACGGAACTCATCGGTGGGACGCGGAATTTCTTTTCGTACGTCTCCGAAGTGTGCGATTTCCCTGAAGCGCGCGAGTCGCCAGTACGTCACGTGTCGCCAGTGCGTCGCGTTTCGCCAGTACGTCACGGGCTCCGTCAGCACGTCACGGGCTCCGTCAGTACGTCACGCGCTTCGTCAGTACGTCACCGGGAGTGTGAGCAGGCCGCGGGCCCGGAGGGACGGTCGCCACCTGACGTCGTCGGGGCTGCCGTCGAGCTTCAGGTCCGGGAAGCGTTCCAGGAGGGCGGCCAGGGCGATCTCCGTCTCCAGGCGGGCCAGGGGTGCGCCCAGGCAGTAGTGGATGCCGTGGCCGAGCGCGAGATGTCCGGTGGCGTCACGGCCGAGGTCGAGCTTGTCGGCGTCCGGGAAGCGGCGGGGGTCGCGATTGGCGGCGGACAACGAGAGGAGGACGGTCTCGCCCGCCGGGACGGTGACCGCGCCGATCGTCACGTCCTCCCGGGGAAAGCGGCGGATGGCGAGCAGGGCGGGTCCTTCGTAGCGTGCGAACTCCTCGACGGCGGCGGGGAGTCGGGCAGGGTCCGCGCGAACCGCGTTCAGTTGGTCGGGGTGCTGGAGCAGTGCCAGTACGGCGTTGCCGATGAGCTGCACGGTATTCTCGTAGCCCGCGAAGAGGATGAGGAAGGCGAGGGACATCAGCTCGTCCTCGGTGAGCCGGTCGCCCTCGTCCCTGACCGCTGTCAGGTCGGAGAGCAGGTCGTCGCCGGGCCTTTTCCGCTTGTCCGCGAGGAGTTGGGTGAAGAAGCCGAGCATCGCCACGACCGCCTCCTTGGCGGCCTGCGGCCTCGTCGGGTCCGGAGCGACGAGTGTGTCGGTCCAGGTCCGGAAGTCCCGGCGGTGTTCGTCCGGCACGCCGAGCAGGTCGCAGATGACGGTGATGGGCAGGGGCGCGGCGTACGCGGCGATCAGGTCTGTTCCGCCCGCGCCGCCCGCGCCACTCGTGCCGCCCGTGCCACTCGTGCCGCCCGTACCGTCCGTGCCGTCCATGTCGTCCCGCGGACCGAGTGCGTCGAGGAGCCGGTCGGCGGTCTGCCGGATGGGGGTGCGCAGTTGCTCGACGCGACGAGGTGTGAAGACCGGGCCGACGAGGCGGCGGATGCGGGTGTGGTCGGGCGGGTCCATGTTCAGGAGGTTCGCGTCGAGCGCGGGCGGCAGTGCCAGACCGCGGTAACCGCCCGGCAGGGCATGCCTCTTGTCCAGCGAGAGGAGCGGGTTCGCCAAGGCCTCGCGTACGTCCTCGTAACGCGTGACCAGCCAGGCGGGGTTGCCGTCGGTGCCGGCGATCCGATGCACGGGGGCGGTGTCGCGGAGGCGCTCGTAGGCGGCGTACGGGTCGGTGAGGAGGTCCTGGTCAGTGGACATGGAGACCACCCTAGAGAGTGCGTCGGCGGCCCGGCGACCGCCTCGATCGCCGGGCACCGGCCGCTTCAGGATTCGTCGTGCTGCGTCTCAGGTGTCGTAGTCCTGGATCCGCTTGCCGTGGCTCCGGTCGATCAGGGCGGGCATCCGCTCATTCATCTCCCGCACGATGTCCGGCACATCGAGGGTCAGGAGCTCGCGGTCGCGCATGAGGATCCGTCCGTCGACGATCGTCGTGCGTACGTCGCCGGAGCGGGCGCTGTGCACGAGGGTGGCCGCGAGGTCGTGCACGGGCTGGGTGTGCGGGCCGGTCAGGTCGACGAGGATGATGTCGGCCCTGCGTCCCGGCGCGAGGCTGCCGATCTCCTCGCCGAGGCCGACCGCCCGCGCGCTCTGGAGCGTTGCGTGGTGCAGTGCTTGACGGGAGGTCAGCCGGCGAGGGTCGCCCTCGGTGAACTTCTGCACCAGCGCGGTGAGAGCCATGGACTCCCACACGTCCAGCGAGCTGTTGGAGGCGGCCCCGTCCGTGGCGAGCCCTACGGAGATGCCCAGTTCGTGCAGCGCCCGTACCGGAGTGGTGGTGGGCCAGGCGAACTTGAGGTAGCCCCGGGGCGCGCTGGCCACGGCGACCCGGCCCGTGGCACGGGCGAGCACGGGCAGGTCGCGCTCCATGATGCCGGTGCCGTGCGCGATGAGCAGGTCGGTGTCGAGGAGCCCGGTGTCGGCCAGGATCTCGATCGGTGTACGGCCGTGGCGGGCGAGGCTGGTGTCGGCCTGATCGCGGTTCTCGGAGGCGTGGATGTGCACGAACAGGCCGTGCTCACGGGCGAGTTCAGCGGTGGCGGCGAGGTCGGCGTCATCGACGGTGTACGGCGCGTGCGGCGCGAGTGAGGTGGTGATGCGGCCGCCGGCGGTGTCGCGGTGCCGGAGGGCGAAGTCGAGTGACTGCTCCTGTCCCTCGGCCCCCTGGGAGGAGAAGAAGGCCTGCCCCAGGTTGGCGCGCATCCCGCTCTCGTCCGTCACGGCGGCGACCGTGTCCATGGAGAAGTAGTGGTCCGCGAAGCAGGTGACGCCGCCCCGGATCATCTCGGCGCAGGCCAGCCGCGCGCCCAACTCCACGTCTTTCTCCTGGAGGTTGGACTCGATGGGCCAGACGAAGTCGTTGAACCACTCCTCGATGGGCAGGTCCTCCGCGATGCCGCGCAGGGTGACCATCGGGGCGTGCGTATGGCAGTTGACGAGGCCGGGCATCGCGACCTGGCCGCGGGCGTCGATGCGCTCGGCGGCGGGGAGGTCGACCGGGCCGGTGGTGACCGCCTCGATACGACCGCCTCGTACGACGATGGTGGCGTCCTCGACGAAGCCGATCTGTTCTTGATCGTCGTGCACGAGGGCGGTGCATCGGGTGATGATGAGATCGGCAGCGGTCTTCGCGTCGGACGAGGAGTTCGAGCCGGCGGTCTTCGCGTCGGGCGTGGGCTCGGGCGAGGTCATCACGCCACGGTACGACGGGATCGTGCCGTCGGGTGACGTGAACCGCGCATCCTGTCCCCGCCCTGTCGCCCCGGCGGTTTCTCCCGCACGCTGGCCTCACCATTCGACGGGCGGCGCCCCTTGAAGGGCGCTTCTTGGAAGGATCCCGGAATGCTCCTCGGCACCTGGAACCTGGAGAACCTGTACCGGCCCGGCGGCGCGTTCGGCCCGCGCACGGAGGTCGCGTACAAGGCGAAGCTCACCGCCCTGGCCTCGGTCATCACGGAACTCGATCCCACGCTGCTCGGCGTGCAGGAAGTAGGGGATCCGGACGCCCTTGAGGACCTGGCCGGGATGCTGGACGGCGACTGGCACATCGCGCTCTCGGAGCATCCCGACGGCCGCGGCATCAGGGTCGGCTTCCTCAGCCGCCCCACGCCGCGGGCGATCATCGACACGAACGTCTTCCCCGCGCCTCTGCGGCCCGTTCAGGGCGACGACGACGGTGAGCCGGTGCCCCGGACGGGCCGCGGCTTCCTGGCGACGGAGATATCCACCCAGGGAATGACCCTGTCCGTGGCGGTCTGTCATCTGAAGTCGAAGCTGCTGACGTACCCGGGCGGCCGGTTCAGCCCACGGGACGAGGGCGAGCGGGCCCGTTACGGCGCGTACGCCCTGTACCGGCGGGCCGCCGAGGCCGCGACGCTGCGTGCCGTCGCCGACGGCCTCCTCGAAGGCAAGGGCAAGGAGCGGAGCGTGGCCGTCCTGGGCGACCTCAACGACGAGGTCGCGGCCGCCACGACCCAGATCCTGCAAGGCCCGCCCGGTTCCGAGATCGGCACGCCCGGCTTCGAGCGGCCCGACAAGGGCGACGCGACACGGCTCTGGAACATCGCGCCCCTCATCCCCGAGGAGCAACGATTCTCCCGCGTCCACTCCGGGCGCCCGGAACTGATCGACCACATACTGGTCAGCCGTCTGCTGCTCGATCATGTGACCGGAGCAGGGACGGGGACGCCGGCCCGGGAGACTCCGCTGCCGTCGGTCGACGAGGATCCGGGGAAGCGGCGGGACGCGGCGGGGTCGGACCACGCGCCGGTGTGGGCGCGAATAGAACCGTGACGGTACTGAGGCGAGAACCGTCCACGGTATTTAGGCGAGAACCGTGACGGTACTCACTCAGGCCAGAGCCGTGACGGTACTCAGGCGGTAAGGCGCTCCCCCGGCCCCTTGCCCTCGGAGAGGCCCGCACGCTCGCGCTGCTCCACGAGTTCGTCGAGGAGCGTGGCGAGGCGCTCGGTGTGCCGCGGGGTGAGTCGTCCCGTGTCGTCGAGGTGGACGGCGCAGGCGGTGGTGGTGTCCACGAGGCGTTCGAGGGTGGTGGCGACCTCGTCGGTGCCTTCCGTGTGCCGGGCCAGGGTGGGGAGTTCGGCGGAGGCACGCTCGATCGCGGCGCGGGCCTCGGCCAGCGTCCGGTAGGCCTCGCGGCGCAGCGCCCAGCGGGCCGCCCGGTCGTCGGTCCCGCTCAGCACGTGCCCGAGATACGCGTGCGCCGCGTCCGTGGCGGCCGCCAGCCGTGCCCGTACGTTCCCGCCGCGCTGCCCCGGCGCCGGCAGATGCCCGACGATCAGCACGATCGCGCAGGCCAGCAGCGTCTCGCCGATGCGGCTCCAGGAAGCCTCCGGCTCGCCGCCGACCATGACTAGGGCGAGCACGAGGACGGTGACGACGGCCGTCTGCGCGGCGAAGTGCCGGGTGGCGACGGGTATCAGGGCACCGCTGACGGCCACGAGCGCCACGAGCCCTTCCGGCCGGGGCAGCACGGCCGCAAACCCCGCGAAGAGGAGGGCTCCGAAGACGGTGCCCGCCGCCCGGTTCAGTACGCGCGAGACGAGCGGCCCCAGGTCCGGCTTCACGAGGAACACGGCGGTGGCCGGCAGCCAGTACCAGTGCACGTGGTGCAGTGTCTGCGCGACAGCCGCGCTGGCGCCGTAACTGAGAGCCACCCGGAAGCCGTACTCGCGTCCGCCCGCGCCGGTGACGGTGCGGAGCAGAGCCTTGGCGCGGAGGGGGCGTAGGTGCAGTCCCTTGTGCGCGGTCTTCCGGGCGCCGTGGCCGAGGGGATCGGTGCCGGAGTCACCGTGGTGGGCCGCCGCGCCTTCCTTCCCGTCGATCCTCCTGCCGCCACGGTCGAAGGCCTCGGCGGCGTGGAGCAGCGCGTCGTCGAGGGCCCGCAGCCCCGGTACGGACCGTGCGGGCGCGGGCAGCGGCCCAGAGGGCTCCCCGGTCCGCACGGCGACGGCCAGCCGCCGGGGCCCCTCCGCCGTGCGCGCGGGCAGGGCCTCCCCCGCCCAGGCCAGCGCGGTCGCGGCCTCGGCGAGGGGCAGCGCGGCGGCGTACTGCGCCCGCAGCCGCCGCTCGGCCGACGAACTGGCGTACCGCCGCAGCCGGGGCCCCGCGAGTGCGTCCTGCGCATGATCGAGCGCGGCGGTGAGCGCGGCCCGCCGGGCGCCGGCCTCACCCCTTCCCGCACCATCAAGCAGCTCAGCGATGGCGTCGTACACACCCGCGACGGCCACCCGCTCCCCATCGAAGCGGAAGTCATTGGCCAGGGCCCCGGGCGTAGGCAGCGCGAGCCGCAGCACGATGAGCCAGCCCGCGCCGCCGAGAAAGAACAGGGCCCGCTGCCACCCGGGCTCGGGCAGCGGCATCCCGGCCCCGATGGCCGCGGCGACGAGCAGCTGCGTCCCGGCCCCCGACGCCACGGGCCCCACCGCGCTCACGGCCCCGGCGACGAGCCCGAGCCCGGTGAGTATCAAGGTCAGCGGAACCGCCCCGAGGCCCTCCCCCGCATACGTGCCGACGACCAGCCCCGCGGCCCCGGCCAGCCCGGGCACCCCGATCCGGTGCACGGCGGCCCGCCGGCTCCCGGGCCGGTCATTGATCCCGGCGAGCATGGCTCCGAGGGCGGCCACGACCCCGAGGGACTCCCGCCCGGCGAGAACAGCCGCGAGCAACAACGGCCCGGCGGCGAGCGCCCCGCGCACCACGGCATTCCACGGCACGGGCCCCCTCTGCGCGCGCAGCGCATGCGCGAGCCAGGGCGGCAGAACGGTGGACAACGGGCGCGACACGGGCACGGGACTCCTGTCGGTACGAGGGCGGATGCGGATGGCATGCCTTCGGACGACGTCGGCCTGGGCGGTGGTGCTTACGGTAGGTCGGGTTTCTGGAGGGTATGGGACGTATGCATTGCGGCGGTGTGACGATCGTCGGGTTGGGCGCGTTCTTTATGTACGCAATCAGGAAGCGGATCGGTGTACGCGTCCAGGAGGTGAGCCCGCGCCCTCAAACTGGAGCGGGCCCGGAGGCGTAGCCGGCCCCCGAGCCCTGTGATGCCACCCATGTCGCACGCCGGCACACTTGAGAACCCAGATCAGTCGTAATGTCGCCGCGTCCTGCCTTTGGACCACCGCACATCGAGCTGTGCGGGCCGGACTTGAACCGGCATTTCGACGCCCGGAGTCTGGGTCCGGTCGATCCGGCGATCGGCGGCGAATGCTGAGTCTGGAGCAATAGTCTGAGATTGATCGCGGTCTGCCTCTGCCGGTTGGGCTACCGCGGCGCGAAGGCACCTTGTAATGGCGCCGTCCTGGTGCCGCGGGGAGGACTCGAACCTCCACTGGAACCGCGCATTCACGACAAGCCTCAGCTTCAGCTTGCGCTCCTCGCGCACCCCGGTCACAAGGGACCGGGGAGTCTTCGAGACTACCCGAACAGGTAGCCGAACACGGCGTCCCCGACGCGCTGGTCGGTGACCTCCACACCGTTCGCCTCTTCCCGGGCGAACTTGACGGCCTGCTGAACCTTCTCGACCCGGTCGAGTAGTTCGTTGACACGCCGCGCGGGAAGGGCCCCGGAAAACTTCACGGTTGTCCAGTACCCGACCGGGATGTCCTCGTAGTACACCTCGACCTGTGCCGGGTGCTTGTCGGTGGCCTCCGCCTTCACGTGGTTGCGAGGCACCTTCTTCGTCCGCAGCGTCCGCACCGGCTCGGTCTTCCACGCATCGGTGGACGGATCCTGCACCCACGATTCGGAGGCATCAAGGACGGGCAGCTTGCGCACGAAGGTGTTGAGATCGGTGAGCTGCTTCTCCAGGAACAGCAGATACGACACCGGAACGTCGGCGACGAGCACCCGGCCGTCGACCTTGACGTCCGCGCGGGCCGTGCAGTTGGCCCAGTCCTTGGTGGCGGTCACGTCGAACAGCCGGGTCAGCGTGGCCGCGGTCTCCCGCAACACGTCCTCAGCCTGTACCTGCACCCGAGTCGACTCGGGCGGCAACTGCTCGCCCTCTTCGTCCTTGGGCTGGTACGTACGAGAGATTCCGGCCAGCAGTGCGGGCTTCTGCAACCCGTGATGAGCAGCCGTCAGGTCCTGGTGGGACTTGGACTTGATGCCCTTCTCTACTGCGATGATCTGATTGAGTTTCGCCACGTCGGTGACGGTAGCAGCGTCAACGGGGCCTTTTCGAAGGGTTATTCGGCGACAACGCGCACCATGAGGGGATCGCGCTCTACGGGCGCTCGGTATCGATCAGCTCCAGCAACCGGTGGCGGTTCTTCGCGAAGCGCTGCTGGCGCAGGGGTCGAAGTCTCCGGGCGTCGCCGACTGCGGCGGGGACAACTGGACATGGTGTTTCAAGTTTCTGACGCACCGTGATGCGCGCGATCGTCTCCGTCTGGGGGGCGTTGACCGCGTACGTCGTGTCCTGGGGTGTGGCCGTGCTCGTTCAGCTTCTGATGCCTCAGGTACCGGAGGGCGCCCTGGGCATGGAGGTCCGCAACCGGAATGATGAGCGAGCTGGACACGGCGATCGCGCAGGGGGAGTGACAGCTGATGAGAGCGTGTGTGGTCGGGGCCGGCCCCGGGGGAATCGTCACCGCCAAGGTGCTGCTGGAGAACGGCTTCGACGTCACCGTCTTCGACAAGTACCAGCAGGTCGGCGGGATCTGGTCAGCAGAGGGCTGCTACGACGGGCTGGCCAACCAGTCCGCGCTCCGCATCTTCGAGTTCGCGGACCTGCCCAACCGCCTGCACTTCGCCGGCGCGGTGGACACGCAACGCTACCTGGAGAACTACGCCGAGACCTTCGGTGTACTTGACCGCGTCCGGCCCGGTACCGAGGTGATCTCCATCCGGCCGGTGGAGGGGCCCGGGCGGGTGGGCGCCTCCGGCTGGTCGGTCGACTCCCGGCCCGCCGGGGACGAGGCGGCGGACGTTCATCGCGAGGCATTCGACTATGTCGTTGTCGCCAGTGGGGCTCATCATCATCCCCAACTGCCCGAGCTGCCCGGGCGTGAGTCGTTCCGCGGGACCGTACTGCACTCCAACGAGGTGCGGGCCGGGACATTCGCCGGCCGGCGCGTGGTCGTCGTGGGCGGCGGCAAGTCTGCATTGGACCTGATCACCCGCGCCGCGCACGTGGCGGCCTCGGCCACGCTCGTGCAGCGCAAGGTGAACTGGATGATCCCCGAGCGGTTCCTGCTCGGTCTGGTCAACTACAAGTGGATCCTGTTCACCCGGCTCGGTGAGGCGCTCCTGCCCCGCTACCACGATCCGGCCTGCGTCCGTCCGATCGACCGCATCGACGAGCGGGTCAAGCGGGCTCTGTGGTGGCTCATCACCCGCGACGTGCTGTTTTCCACCGGGCTGTACCGGCTGCCGAGGCAGCTGCGGCCCGCTCACGCGCTCCCCTTCCACCTGGCCCACGCGGGAGTGATGCCACGCGGCTACGCACGGGCCGTCCGCCGCGGCCTGATCGCCCCCAAGGTCAGTGCCGTCGAGGCGTATACCGACAAGGGACTGCGACTGGCGACCGGCGAGGAAGTGGCGGCGGATGTCATCGTGTTCGCCACGGGGCACCACAAAGTCTTCCCGTTCCTGGACTCGAGCGTGCGCGTACACGATGACGACGGGCGGCTGCGTCTCTACCGAGGCATCGTGCCACCCGGCGCCGACCGGCTGGGGTTCGTCGGTTTCCGGCAAATCTTCAACAACATCATGGGCGTGGAACTCACCGCGCACTGGTTGACCAGCCATTTCCGAGCCACGCTGCGCACCACCCCGGGCGAGCAGGGGATGCGGGAGGCCATCGACGCTCGCCTGGCCTGGCAGGAGCGGGTGCTGCCAGGCTCCGGCGGCTACGACTTCGGCCCCTACGACATCCACTGCGCGGACGAACTCCTGCACGACATGGGGTTGCCATCCCGCCGCGCCGGCAACCTGCTGGCCGAATACCTGCTTCCCGGCGGAGTGGCACACCGTTACGCGGGCCTGACTCGATCGAGTTCGGCGAAATGAACGCGGAGCATCGACATCGGTTCCTCCCTGCGACCTCACGACACGGCAGCGGCCAGCAGGGGCTGCCGTAGCCAACAACATGCGTATCCACGCCGGGAGATGAGCAACAGAGTCCCCTTGCTACGGTGCACTGATGTCATCGATCAAGCAGTTCCAAGTCACCTTCGACTGCGCAGAACCTGCGCGCCTCGCCGGCTTTTGGTGCGAGGTGTTGGGGTACGTCGTACCGCCGATCCCGAAGGGGTTTGCCACTTGGGAGGACTACCATCGCTCGCTGCCGCCTGAGGAACAGACCACCTACTTCGCATGCAGTGATCCCTCGGGTGCGGGCCCGCGCCTGCTCTTCCAGCGCGTTCCCGAAGGGAAGATCGTCAAGAATCGGGTACATCTCGACGTGCGGGCCGGCACCGGGCTCGTGGGTGAAGAGCGCCTCGCCACACTGGAGGCCGAATGCGCACGACTGGTCGCGCTCGGTGCGGTACACGTACGAACGCTGCTTGCCGATGACGACAACGAGTCCTGCATCCTGATGCAGGACATCGAGGGCAACGAGTTCTGCCTCGACTGAGCATCCTCAGCGACGGCGAGATCGGGGGAGCCGTCTCCCTCGGGCTTCTCTTCAAGGTGGACTCGTGTGGGGGCGAAAGTCATCCTGTGAGGCCGAGGTTGTGCAATGGGGCGATGCCGAAACTCGGGCCAGGTTGCGGGAGTTGGTCGGGGCGGACGAGTCTGTCGCGCTCTCCGTGCAGAGAGACGGAGGGCCGGTGGTCCGCACTGAGGCTTTCAGGAGGCCCAGGGGTGCGCTCGCCCCTCGGGCCCGCTCATCCTGGCAGTCGTACTCGCGCGAGACAGCGCCGTACTCCGTCCTCACCCACGCACGCGACCGACTGTCTGATCGAATCCCACCGCCAGAACGCCTAGCGTCTCGGCGTACGTCGACGCGGGCGCAGCTTGGGGTGCGCAGAGAATCAGGCCCGCTCCTTGGCCGCAGCGCTCTCCTTGGCCGCAGAGTTACAGGATCGACCCCGTTCGGGCCCGGGGTGGCGTACAACGTTTCGCACGACCACGCCTCCCGGGCCCGTTTGCTGGTGGACAGCGCTTTGGTGCGCCCGCACTCAGCGCCCGCCCGCCACAGCCTTCCGCAGCGTCGTCAGTTCGCCGTACATCACTTCACCCGGGCACTCCGTCTCCATCCAGTCGCGGTGGCCGCTGATTTCGGGGACGTCCTTCGTGGTGCCGTTGACCGGGTTCGTGTAGGTGACCTGGGCCTGGGGGTCGACGCCGTGGAAGCGGGTGAGGACGCGGACCAGGCGGGTGAGGGAGGCGCGGGCCGCGTCGGTCGGGCCCTGGTCGACCAGCGTGCCGAGGAGGGCGATGCCGAGGTTGCCCGAGTTGAAGCCGCCGACGTGGAAGGCGGTGACGAGCTTGCCGTCCGCGTCGTGGGCCGGGATGCCGTCGTCACCCGAGTAACGGCCCTCGTAGATGGTGCCCTTCTCGTCGATGAGGAAGTGGTAGCCGATGTCGCCCCAGTCGTTGGTGATCGCGTGGAGCTGGTAGATCGCGCGCACCGTGGCGGCCGGGTCCGGGTCGTCGTTGGCGGTGGCGGTGTGGTGGACCGTGAGGGTCTGGAACGGGTAGTACGCCGTCGGCGAGTTCTCCGTGCCGTCCGGCTTGAAGCGGAGCGACTCGTCCGCGCCCCAGGCCGCGCGCGAGAGGTAGGCGACGCCACGCACGCGCGTGGTGTCCGACGGTACGGCCACCTTGCGCTTCGGGCCCTGGGTGGTGTCGATGGCCAGCGAACGCAGACCGGTGGCGCCGTCGGGGGCCTTCAGCTCATAACCCGCGGCCTTGTCCGCGGAGATGAGCAGCGCTCCGCCGTTGCTGTCCGAACAGCCGCTGCCGCTCAGGGACTTCCAGGTGCCCGTGGCGCCGTCGGCACCGGTCAGCCGGATGCCGCCGCCCGTCGCCTCCCGGGTGCCGGCCCAGCGCAGGCCCACGTAGCCGATGGGGAAGGCGGCCTCGACGGGTGTCTCGCCCGTGGCCTCCTTGGCGCGGGTCTTGGGGAAGGTCTCGGCGGTCGTACCGGGCTCGGAGTCGTTGGTGTCCGAACCGGCCGCGTCCGAACCGGTGTTGGCCATCACGACGGGGGTGAGCGCCGCGCCCGCCGCGACCGCGCCCGCCGCGCCGATCAGCCCGCGCCGCGTGACGCGGGAGCCAGCCCGGTGAGAGGTGGGAGGGGTGGAGGGGGTGGGGGGAACAGTCATGGGGGTTCCTTAGGTGTTCCTGGTCGTTCCTGACGGCGGCGGGGCATCCAGGGCCCACACTCCGACCATGCTTGAAGACTCAACGGAGCATAGAGGGTCGAGTCATCGGACCTGTCCGTGGCCCCCGATAAAATCCCCGGATGCACTCCTCCCCCTCCTCCCCCGCACGTCTCGTCCGTGAATTTCACCTGGCCTTCGGACTTGACACCCGTACGACACCTACCGAGGTCTCCCCGGAACTCGCCGCGCATCGCGGTGAGTTGCTGGCCGAGGAGGCCGCCGAGGTGACGGAGGTGTCCGTCACCGGGCCGCTCGACCGGCTGGCGCACGAACTCGCGGACGTCGTGTACGTCGCCTACGGCACCGCGCTTGTGCACGGCATCGACCTCGACGAGGTGATCGCCGAGATCCACCGCGCCAACATGACGAAGCTGGGGCCCGACGGACGGGTCAGCCGCCGGGCCGACGGCAAGGTCCTCAAGGGCGACCACTACCTGGCTCCGGACGTGTCGGACGTGCTGCGGAAGCAGGGATGGGAGCCATCGGCCCGGCAGTTGAGCCCGAGGCACCTGCCAGGCGATTGACACGTACGCGTACACGTACACGCAACGCCCGGGAAAGCACCGCCGGCTTCGTGGCGCTGTGACGGCCGGGGCGGGTGACGCGAAAAGAGGATGCGGCCGCGTGCCGGGCACGCGCATCATCGGCGAGTTGCCCCGCGACGACCCCGGAAGGCCGCCATGCTCAAGCGCGTCACCGTCCCCACTCTCTTCACACCACCCACCTACTCCCACGCCTCCGTGGTCGAAGCGGGCACGCGCCTCGCTTTCCTCGCCGGGTCCGTGCCGCTCAACGCCGACGGTGAGCTCGTCGGCCCTGGCGACCCCGTACGTCAGGCCGAGCGGGTGGTCGCGAACCTGGGCGAGCAACTCCGGGCGATCGGCAGCGACTTCGAGCATGTCGCGTACACCGACGTGTATGTCGTGAGCAGTGATCCCGCCGTGCTCTCCGAGGTGTGGGACGTCGTGGAGGCCTCCCGCCTCAGCACCGGCCCGCACTCGTCGACCCTCCTCGGCGTCTCCTGCCTCGGCTACCCGGGCCAGCTCGTGGAGATCACCGCGACCGCCGTCGTACCGGAGCCGCACGCCGACACCGACGGAGACACCGACAGACACACCCACGCCGACACCGGTACCGGCACCGACGCCGCCCGGGCCTAGAGTCACCCCATGCTGATCGAACACCGCGGGCAGCGCCCCGTCGTCCCGGCCTCCGCGTACGTCGCCCCGACGGCCGTCCTCTGCGGCGCCGTCACCCTCGGCGAGCGCGCCCGTGTGCTGCACGGCGCCGTGCTCAGCGCGGAGGACGGCGAGGTACGGATCGGCGCGGATGTCGTCGTCATGGAGAACGCCCTCGTACGGGGACGCCAACGGCACCCCGCGATCATCGGAGACGCCGTACTCATCGGCCCGCACGCCCACGTCAACGGCGCCCGGATCGAGGACGAGGTCTTCGTGGCCACCGGAGCCTCCACCTTTCCCGGAGCGGTGGCGGGCGCCGGTTCGGAGCTGCGGATCAACAGCGTGCTGCAGGCCAACTCGATCCTGCCGCCCGGCACGGTCGTACCCATCGGCTGGATCGCCGCAGGCGCGCCGGAAGCCCAGCTCTTCTCCCCCGACCGGCATGACGAACTGTGGGAAGTCCAGCGGGAGTTGGATTTCCCGGGAACGGTCTACGGGGTCCCCCGCGGCACCTCCATGCGGGACATCATGGCCCGCCAGACCGACTTCTACAGCGCACATCTCAGCGACCGCGAACTCGACGAGTAGTCGAGACAGCGGGTCAGCGGTCAGCGGGTCAGCGGGTCAGCGAGTAGCTGCCGCACCCTGACCCGATGACCCCCACCCCAACCCCACCGCCCGTCACCCGGCGCGAGCCACCCCGCTGCTCCCCCGCACCACCAACTTCGGATCCAACACCGCCTCCCGCGGCACCAACTCCGCGTTCTCCAACCGCTCCACGGCAAACCGCACCGCGTACTCCGCCATGAGCACGGCATCCTGACGGACCGTCGTCAGGCCGATCGGCATCAGATGCGACAGGTGGCTGTCGTCGTAGCCCACGACCGACACCTCGGCCGGCACCTCGACGCCCGCCCGCGCGAACGTGATCAACAGGCCCATCGCACAACGGTCGTTGCCTGCCAGGACCGCCGTGGGCAGCACCGCCCGGCCGGAGCGCTCGGCCTCGGCCACGAGCAGACGTCCGGAGTCGATCCCCGCCTCCTCCGTGTGGGCACCCGGGATCACCCGGATCTCCTCGGCCAGTCCGTGCCGGCGCATCGCTGCGCGATAGGCGCGGCGGCGCTCGGCGGAGCCCGGACCGCGGCCGCCGTCGACGTGGGCGATGCGCCGGTGGCCCAGCTCGACGAGGTGATCGATGGCCTGCCGTACCCCCTTCGCCTCGGCGGTGTGCACGCTGTCGACGTGCACACCGGGCAGATGGCGGCCGACCGAGACGGCGACGGTGCGGCGGCCCAGTTCGTCGAGATACCCGGGGTCGGCCCCCGGGCCGAGCAGGATCAGCGCCTCACAGCGGTGGCTGAGCAGCGCCTCGACGACCTTGCCCTCGGCACGGCCGGGGGCGTGCGCGGACAGCAGCACGTCATAGCCGAGCCGCTCGGCCTCGGGGTAGATGCTATCGACCAGGTCGGCCTGGAAGGTCTGGTGCACGGACAGGACCACGCCGAGCGTGCGGCTGCGGCCGCGGGCGAGCAGCCGGGCCGCGCTGTCCGGCCGGTAGCCGATCTCGTCGGCCACGCGCAGCACCCGCTCGCGGGTCTCCCGGCTCGCACCCGGCTGGTCGCGGAAGACGATCGAGACCAGTGCCCGGGAGACACCGGCCTTCGCGGCGACGTCCGCCATGGTGGGGCGCTGTTTCGCCGCCCCGTCCAGGCGTTGGCTGCCCGATACATCCACGTGTGCACCCATCCTCCCGTGCTCCCCCATCCCCGGACGAGCACAAAATCCTTCGGCAACAACCTATTGACATGACATTTGAACAGGGGTCATCGTACTCGCACTAGCGCGCGCTAGTAGAGCGCGACAGCTCACCTCGGTTCATCTGTCGCCCCCCCTCTGTCACCCCCTCCCGGAGCTCCGGAGCGAAGGATCCGACCATGACCGTACGTGTAGGCGTCATCGGCGCCGGAATGATCGGCCAGGACCACGTCCGGCGTCTCACCGACGTCGTCACCGGGGCGCGGGTCGCCGCGGTGACGGACATCGACGCGGCCCGCGCGGCCGAGGTCGCCGCCCGCGTCGGCGCCACCGCGCTGCCCACCGCCGCCGACCTGATCGACTCTCCCGAGGTGGACGCCGTCCTCGTCACCTCCTGGGGCCCCACCCACGCCGAACACGTCCTGACCGCGATCGCCGCCGGAAAACCGGTGTTCTGCGAGAAGCCCCTCGCCACCACCGCCGAGGACTGCCTGAGGATCGTCGAGGCCGAGCGAGCGCACGGCCGCCGCCTGGTCCAGGTCGGCTTCATGCGCCGCTTCGACGTGGGCTACCGCCAGATGAAGGAGGTTCTCGCCGCCGGTGGCATCGGCGCCCCGCTGATCGTGCACTGCGCCCACCGCAACCCCACCGTCCCGGACGCGTACACCTCCCACATGGCCGCGCAGGACACCGCCGTTCACGAGATCGACGTACTGCGCTGGCTGCTCGACGACGAGATCGTCTCCGCCCAGGTGATCACTCCGCGCGCCACGAGCAAGCGCTTCGCGCATCTGAAGGACCCGCAGATCATGTACTTCGAGACCGCCGGCGGCGTCCGTATCGACCTCGAGGTCTTCGTCAACTGCCAGTACGGCTACGACATCCAGTGCGAGACCGTCGGTGAGGACGGCCTGGTCCGGCTGCCCGACCCGGCTTCCGTCGCCGTCCGTGGCGCCGGGCGGCACAGCACCGCCGTGCTGCAGGACTGGAAGGGCCGGTTCGTGGATGCCTTCGACACCGAGTTCCGCGAGTGGATCGCCTCCGTCGAGGCGGGTACCGAGCCCAACGGCCCGTCCGCCTGGGACGGTTACGCCGCGACCGTCATCACCGACGCCGCGGTGAAGTCCCTGGACTCGGACGGCACTGTCGTCACCGTCGACATGAAGCCCCGCCCCGCCCTTTACGGAGGCACCGCATGAAGATCGCCCTCGACCCGTACATGCTCCGGTCCCTCCCCCTGGACGAGATGGTCCGCACGGTCGCCGAACTCGGCTACGGCTACATCGAGTTGTCGCCGCGCGACGACTTCATGCCGTTCTTCCTGCATCCACGGGCGGACGACGAGCGCATCGCGGCGCTGAAGAAGTCCCTGCGGACACACGGCGTCCGGCTGTCCTCCGTCCTGCCGCTGTACAAGTGGTCCTCACCCGACGAGACCGAGCGGCAGGCCGCCGTACGGTACTGGAAGCGGATGATCGAGATCACGTCCGAGCTCGAATGTCCGCTGATGAACTCGGAGTTCAACGGCCGCCCGGAGAAGGCCGCCGAGAGCGAGGCCGCGTTCTGGCGCTCTCTGGAGGAGCTGCTGCCGGTGTTCGAGCGCGAGGGCATCGCGCTCAACCTGGAGGCCCATCCCGACGACTTCTGCGAGGAGAACACCCCGGCCGTGGACCTGGTCCGCGCCATCAACAAGCCCTGGGTGAACTACCTCTACTGCGCCCCGCACACCTTCCACCTGTCCGGCGCCGATCCGACGGCTGACATCGCGGCGATGATGCGGTACGCGGGCGACAAGCTGCGGCACGTGCACATCGCGGACTCGTTCAACCACAAGGGTTCGTCCGGGCTGCGCTACATCCTCAACCCGCCCGGCACGACGGCCCGGATCCACCAACACCTGGACATCGGGCAGGGCGAGGTCGACTGGGACACGTTCTTCGGCACCCTGCGCGAGCTGGACTTCGACGGGGTCGCCACGGCCTGCGTCTTCGCGTGGGAGGAACGGGCCCGCGAGTCCTCGGCGTTCATGCTGGACCGCATCCGCAAGGAACTCGCCGGGTGAAGCCCGCGCGCGGCCGCCGACTCATGGCTCACCCGCGCGCGTTGCGGGCCAGCTCCAGCGCGTACGAAGGCCACCACTGCCCGGCGTCCGGCCCACCTCGGCAGGTGCCGTCCGACTCGCCCGGCCGCTTGATCCACAGGTAGGCGTCGAGCAGCGGGACGCCGGTCTGCACGGTGGGCGGGGTGCCTAGGGCTCGCCCGGGCGGGTTGCACCATGACTCGTCATCCATGATCCCCGCGTCGTCGGCG
Source organism: Streptomyces albicerus (assembly GCF_008905045.1). Taxonomy (GTDB): domain Bacteria; phylum Actinomycetota; class Actinomycetes; order Streptomycetales; family Streptomycetaceae; genus Streptomyces; species Streptomyces albicerus. The sequence goes on along the minus strand of NZ_VWMY01000017.1, from coordinate 35,253 downwards.
ACACCGTCACCGTCGTCGTCAGCATCGTCCCAGTCACCATCGTCGCCGTCGTCATCATCGTCACCCCCGTCGTCCCCGTCACTGTCATCACCGCCGTCGGGTACGTACGGCCCGTTGCCGTTGCGGCTGCTGTCGATCACGAAGTGCTTGCCGTCGAGGGCCTCGGACAGCCGGGTCCCGTACGCCGAACTGGCCGCGTCCGTCTGGAAGTTGGACACGTTCAGCGCGAAACCGTCGGCGCCCGCGATGCCCGACTGCTTCAGCGGCTCGACCAGCCGTGAAGTGTCCGGGATCCAGGCGGAGTTGCCCGCGTCGAGATAGACACGGGTACCCGGCTGCCGTTTGAAGCGGTCCACGGCGTACGCCAGCAGTGCGTACCGGTCCTTGGCCACGATCCGGTCGCAGCCCGACACCGCCTGCGCCACGGCGTCCGGCTCGACGATCACGTACGCGCCCCGGTCGCCGAGCCCCGCCGCGAACTCGTCGGCCCACTCCCGGTAGTCCGCCGCGCTCTCGGCTCCGCCGCCCGAGTAGGACCCGCAGTCGCGCTGCGGAATGTAGTACGCGACGAGTACCGCCGTACGGCCCTCACGTGCGGCGGCGCTGGTGCGGGCCTGCACCAGCTCCCGGGGCCCGGGGTCGAACAGCCACTCGGCCTGGGGGCGGGTGGCGATGCGGTCCATGAGCTGGGCGTCGGCGTCCCGTCCCGTACGACGCCATTCGGCGGCCTGCTGTGCGGCGCGGGAATCGGGGTCGACCCAGAAAGTGGGGTCGGGGGCAGTGGGGTCGGGGGCAGTGGGGTCGGGGGCGGCGTGCCTCGTACCGTGCTGGTCTCCTCGCCTCGGTCCCGGGACCACCGCCTCCCGTTGCGCCACGCCCACGAACTGCGGCTCCCGTCGCACCGCCGCTCCGACGTCCGAGACACGCACACGCTCGGAAGCAACCGCGCCCGCAGCGCCGCCGGCCGCGTCCGGGCACCACACGACCCCCGTCACGGCGACCGCCGACACGGCGAGCGCGACGGCGAGCCCCCGGACACGCACACAGACACAGACCGACACCGGGACACGGGTACCGACAGCTGGGGGCACGACCGACTCCGTTCCCACCGCCGGAGGCATCGGCGGCGACTCGTCCGCGAGGCGCCCTAAGCGCTGGCGCCTCTCCCCCGGAGTCTGGAGTCACCCACGACCCGCCGCCTCGCCCACTGCTCCGCTCGCCGCCTCCGAGGCGGACAGAATCACCCCGACGGAGGTCCCCAGGTCCGCCGCTTCGGCAGCGGCTTCGCATAGCTGCCGGCCCGGCTCGTCGTGAGCCCGAGCGACACCAGCGACTCGGCGAGCTTCACCGCGGCGCCCACCCCGTCGACGACCGGCAGTCCCAGCTTGTCGCCCACCGCCCGCTGCAGGCCGGTCATCCCGGCGCAGCCGAGCACCAGGACCTCGGCGCCGGCGTCCCGGGCCCGTTCGGCGGCGGTCACGAAGGCGGCCTCCGTGCGCTCCACGTCGCCGAGGTCGAGGACACCGAGCCCCGTGCCCACGACGGCTGCACAGTTCTGGGCCACCCCCGCCGTGTACAGGCTGTCCTCGATCTGCCCGGCCGAGCGCTCCAGCGTGGTGACGACGCCGTACCGCCGCCCGAGCAGGCACGCGAGATGGGCGGCCGCCTCGGTGATGTCGACGACGGGTACGTCCACGAGTTCGCGTACGCCCTCGCGCCCGTGCTCCCCGAATCCGGCCATGACGACGGCGTCGTACGGGCCGTCGTACGTCCGCAGGGTGTCGAGGACGGCCGCCGCCGAGAGGTAGCTGTCGAGCCAGCCCTCCGCGGACTCGGGCCCCCAGGCGGGGGTGAGTCCGAGCACGGTGGTGCCCGGGCCTGCGGCGGCCCGGGCACCTCGCACGATCTCCTCGGTCATCCCCTGCGTCGTGTTGCAGTTGGTGACGACGATCCGCACGCTCAGCCCTCCACGGGAGCCGGAGCCGGCTCGGCAGGAGTGGCGGCGCGCTCGGAGCGGCACAGGATCGCGTACAGCCCGGCGGCCAGCGCCGTCCCGATGAACCACGAGTACGGGGCCACCTCGTTGAAGGTCTTCACCAGCGCGAGCACTGCCGAGACCGCGGCCGCGGGCAGGAACGCCCACAGGGCCTTGGGATTGACGCCCTTCCTGTAGTAGTAGCGCGATCCGGGCCGGGCGTTGAAGAGCTCGTCCACGTCGATGCGGCCGCGCTTGACCCAGAAGTAGTCGAGCATGATCACACCGAACAGCGGGCCGAGGAAGGCGCCGAGGCCGCCGAGGAAGTAGTTGACGACCGTGGGGTTGGAGAAGAGGTTCCACGGGGTCACGACCAGGGCCGCCACCGTGCTGATCATGCCGCCGACCTTGAAGGTGATCTTCTGCGGCCAGACGTTGGCCAGGTCGTACGCGGGCGAGACGAAGTTGGCGACGATGTTGACGCCCATGGTGGCGATGGCGAAGGTCAGCGCGCCCAGGATCAGGACCCACTTGTTGCCGATCTCGGCGACGAGGTGGGCCGGGTCGGTGATGGCCTTGCCGAACACCTCGATGGAGCCGGCCGTGACGATGACCGAGACGATCACGAAGGCGGTCGAGTTGATGGGCAGGCCCCAGAAGTTGCCGCGCTTGACCGTCTTGTAGCTGGGCGCGAAGCGCGAGAAGTCGCAGAAGTTGAGCATCAGCGTGCCGTACGTGGCGAGGATCAGGCCGATCGCGCCGAACCACTGCCGCCACTGCTCACCCACGGAGACCGGGTTCGGGGTCGAGGTGAGCGAGATGGTCCAGCCGGCCTTGGCGAGGATCCAGACGGCCAGCGCGATCATCACGATCCAGATGGCGGGGCCGCAGAAGTCCTGGAACTTCCGTACGGATTCCATGCCCTGGCTGATGATGAGCGCCTGGACCAGCCACAGCGAGACGAAGGAGACCCAGCCGAGCGCGTGCAGGCCGAGGAAGTTGCTGTGGGTCCAGGACTCGAGGCCCGGCCAGGCCGCTAGCAGCATGATGTTGACGGCGACCGAGGCCAGATAGGTCTGGATGCCGTACCACATGATGGCGATGACGGCCCTGATCAGGGCCGGGATGTTGGCGCCCCAGACGCCGAAGCTGATACGGCTGACGACGGGGAAGGGCACGCCGTGGGCCTGTCCGATCTTCCCCATCCAGTTCATGCCGATGTAGATGAGCACGAAGCCGACGAGCAGGGACGTGAAGATCTGCCAGACGTTCATGCCGAGCACCAGCAGGCCCGCCGCGAACGTGTAGTTGCCGAGGTTGTGGACGTCGGACATCCACATGGCGAAGAGGTCGAAGACCTTCCAGTTGCGCTTGCCCGCGGGGGCGAGGTCTTCGTTGGTGAGCCGGGGATCGGGGACGAACGCTGGTGCGCCGGTGGCTTCGGCTGGATCGGCGAGGGACACGGGGCCTCCATGAGCGAGAGTACGACGGGGAGGACTGGGGGACGACTGCCGGAGTTTTGGTATACCAAACTCCGGTCATGGTCCCGCCGCCGACGACATCTGGCCATGTCCGTACGGTTACAGCTCGGTAAAACCGTCCCGGGTTCGGCGAGGATGGACCCATGACAACGGTGGAACCGCTGGGGGCGGTACGCGAGCGGGTCCTCAGCTCGCTGCGGCAGGAGATCATCTCCGGGCGGCTGCTGCCCGGCGACCGGCTGGTCGAGCGCGAGCTGGCCGAGCGGTTCGGGGTCTCCCGCGTGCCGGTCCGCGAGGCGATCCGGGCCCTGGTCGCCGAGGGCTTCGTCCTCTTCGAGACCCCGCGCCGTACGGTCGTACGCCGGCTGACCCCGACGGATGTCGCGGAACTCTTCGAACTCCGCGAGGCCCTGGAGGTCTACGCCACCGGGCTGGCCGCGCAGCGCGCCACCCGGGCCGACCTCGCCGAACTGGAGGAACTGCTCGACCGCGCGGCGGACGCGACCGGCGCGGACGACGCGGAGGCGATCACCGACATCAACACCCGCTTCCACAACCGGATCCTGGCGATGGCCGGAAACAGCCTGCTGATCTCCGTGATGGAGCCGGTCGACGGCCGGCTGCGCTGGCTCACCCGCCAGAACGAGGAGTGGCCGCAGCTCCTCGCCGAACACCGCGAGTTGTACGCGGCGATTGCCTCCGGCGACCGTGAGATGGCTCGTGCCCATGCGCTGGCGCACGTCCAGGCCAACTATCGGTCGACGGTTCGCCATCTCTTCGGTGACACCGGCTCCGGTTCAGACTCCGATACCGATACCGATACCGATACCGGTTCAGACTCCGGTTCCGGTTCCGGTTCCGGTTCCGCGGTAGAAGCGTGACCGCCCGTACGGCGATCGGTGCCACCTCTAACGGGACGCGTACCTTGCCGTGGCCGTACGGTTCGATCTCCGGATACAGGCCCATCGCGCGACCCTAACCGTCGTACGGTCCGACCGGCAGCCCCGCCGCCTTCGCCGCCGTACACAGCACGTCCCGCAGCATCTCGGGGGTGAGCCGCCCGGTGAAGGTGTTGCGCTGGCTGACGTGGAAGCACCCGAAGAGTTCCAGCGGCCGGTCCGGGCCCTCCAGCACGACCCGCGCCCCGTGCGCGAAGGCCGGCCGGGGCCGGGGCACCGTCCATCCCGCCTCGGCGAACGCAGGCAGCGCGGCCTGCCATCCGAAGGCCCCGAGCACGACGACCGCGCGGAGAGTGGGCCTGAGCAGCTTCAGCTCGCTCACCAGCCAGGGCCGGCAGGCGTCCCGCTCCCAGGGCGTCGGCTTGTTGGCGGGCGGCGCGCAGTGCACGGGCGAGGTGACGCGTACGCCGTACAGGGCCAGCCCGTCGTCGCTGCTCACGGACGTGGGCTGCGACGCGAGGCCCACGTCGTGCAGCGCCGCGTACAGCACGTCCCCGGACCGGTCCCCGGTGAACATGCGCCCGGTCCGGTTCCCGCCGTGCGCCGCGGGCGCGAGCCCGACCACCAGCAGCGAGGCGTCCGGCGGTCCGAAACCCGGCACCGGGCGGCCCCAGTACGTCCAGTCCGCGAAAGCGGCCCGTTTCGTGCGGGCCACCTCCTCCCGCCACTCGACCAGCCGTGGGCAGGCCCGGCACCCGGCGATCCGCTCGTCCAGCTCGGCCAGGCTGCGCTCCTGCTCCATGCCACTACGGTATGCCCGGCGAAAAACGCTCCGGCTTACCGCCCGCCGAGGACTAGGGTCGGAACATGGCTTCAGGGACTCAGGGGAACGGGCCGAGCGCCGCGGAGGGTACGGCCGGTGCGCGGAACGCCGAGAGCGGGACCGGCGCGGGCGGCTCCGCCGACGCCGTGGCCGTGGCGAAGGCGGCCGCGCCCGCGAGCGGCGAGACCGTGCGTGTCGACAGCTGGATCTGGTCCGTACGCCTCGTGAAGACCCGTTCGATGGGCGCCACCGCCTGCCGCGGAGGCCACGTCCGCGTGAACGGCGAGCGCGTCAAGCCCGCGCACGCCGTCCGCGTCGGCGACGAGGTCCGCCTCCGTCATGCGGGCCACGAACGGATCGTCGTGGTGAAGCGCGTGATCCGCAAGCGGGTCGGGGCCCCGGTCGCCGCGGAATGCTACGTCGACAACAGTCCGCCGCCTCCGCCCCGCGAGGCCGTCGCCCCGGCAGGCATCCGCGACCGCGGCACGGGCCGCCCCACCAAGCGCGACCGCCGCGAGATGGAACGCCTGCGGGGGCTGGGCTCCCCTGACGGCGGCCCGGAGGCACCTTGACCACAAGGGGCTGAAGCGAGCGCCCGGGCAGGAGCCCGAGCGCACCGCCGACAGGGCAGCGCGAAGGGCAGTACAACGGGCCGTGCGAGGAGTGCGGGCCGGTGCGACGGGCCGTGCGACGAGTGCGGGCCGTCCGTGGCTGGTCGCGCCCCCGCGGCGGAGCCGCATGATGTCACGGCCCCGCGCCCCTTCAGAGGCGAGACGCGCTCCCGCGGGACCACCCAACGCACAGCGCGGCGTCCGGCAAAGGGCCTGGGATGCCCTGCCGGACGCCGCCCGGAGTCCTGCGCTCAGGACCGTCGTCGGACGAGCCTCAGCAGCTCCACGGCGTGCCCCCGCCGCGCCCAGGCGATGAGTGCGAGCGGCACTATGAGGATGAGCGGGGTCGCCGCGTTCTCCCCGTCGAAGACGGTGATCTGTGTGATGAACGCGCCCACCATCAGCGCGCTCAGCGACACTGCCGCCACGGACGAGAGCACCGGGATCAACAGCGCCACGGCACCGGCCAGTTCAAGCACCCCGATGCTGTACATCCCCGCGCTGCCCCAGCCCATCTCCTCGAAGCCCTCGGCCGCCGAGGGGTGCGCGATGAGCTTGGGCAGCGCGCTCGCGATCGCGTAGAAGAGAGCAAGCAGCACCTGCAGACCACGCAGGCCGAGGCGGGCACGGCGGCCACGAGCGGTCGCCGACTCGGCGATGACTGTGCCGGAGGTGACGGCGGTGACGGGAGCGGTGGAGTCGGACATGGGGATCTCCTGTGTCAAGCGGTTCGCGTTGCTGTCACAGAGCTAGACCGACCCGCCGTCCGAAACTCATCGCCTCACGAAGAAGCCGCATCACCCGGCAAAGGAACTCGCCGCCCCCAAGGGGATTTCACGCCCCCACAGGCACCGCTCGCACCCAGACCCGGTCCTCCGTCAGATACCGGTCGACCTTCAGCCCCGCCTCCCCCAACGCCTCCTCGAACTCCTCCTTCGTGAGCGGCCGGGCGAGGAACGTCTGCGTCCATACGGCATCCGGGAACACGTACTCCGCCCGCACCGAGTTGACCCCGTCCCCGACCGGCTCCGCGGACAGCATCCGTATCGTGAACCCGCTCGGATCGACCCTCTCCCGCGGCAGATTCGTGTGGTAGTCCTCCCCCTCGCGCTGGATCAGCACGCACCCTCCGTCAGCGACATGGCTCCGGCACACGTCCAGCATTCTGCGCCGCACCTCGAGGTCTCCGCTGTGCACGAGGAACGACGCGAGCATCACCACGTCGAACTTCTCCCCCAGGTCGAGCGTCTCGATGGGGCTGCATATCGTGCGCGCCCCATGCACCCTCTCCAGCATCTCGGCCGACTCGTCCACGGCCGTCACCGTGAAGCCCCGCTCCAGGAGCGGATGGGTCATCCGGCCCACGCCGCAGCCCAGTTCGAGCATGTGCGCCCCCGCCGGGACGGCCGCCGTGATGATGTCCGGCTCGTCCCCCACAGGCAGCCGCGCGTACAGCTCCACCGCGCAGCCGTCCGGTGTGATCGCGCCGGGACCCGTCCCCTCGTATCCGTCACGCATCTCGATCGTCATACCCGCCCAACGGCCCGTGGCCGACGCCCCGTTCCCACTCCCGACGACACCACCCGTTCGAGTGACAGTGCGAATCGGCCACACAGTTGCGGGTCGCAAAGAGGCCCATCAGAGCACGAACCGGTCGCATAGCGGCTGACTACAATGCGAACCAGCCATGCCCGCCGTACCAGTGGCCACCCGCCCGCAGATGATCCCCGACCGCCCGCTCGACCCTCGTCCGCCGCGGCAACTCCTCCACCGGCAGCTCCGGGTCGCCGAAGACGAACCCGACGGGGCTCTTGTCGTCCGCCTTCGTCTCCTCGTACCCGGCCTGAAACCGCTCCTGGAAACGCACGATGTTGGAGTCCGCCGGCAGATACCGCTTCAGCTGCGGGTCGAGCAGCCAGGAGTGGCAGACCGCCACCGCATAGCGCTCGTCCGGGTAGTGGCGGGCGAAGAACTCCCGTGCCAGGTCCAGCGACCGGTCGCAGGCCTCCGGCGACATGGGCCCTCGGAAGTCGGGGATGTGCAGGCTCAGACAGAGCTCACCGGGGCCGGTGTCCAGGCCGGCGGCCGAGGCCGCCTGCCCCGTGTGCCCGCCGAGCCGTGCACGCTGGTACTGCAGCCGTCCCAGTTGGTACAGCTCCCCGTGGAAGTGCAGCGCGATCCACCACGGCACCAGCAGCCCGCCGGTGCCGAACCGCCGCCGGTGCACGGCCATGTGCCGCCCCAGGTCGGCGAGGGTGCGCCGGGACACGTCCGCGGGAATGCCCCGCTGCCGGTGGTAGGCACGCACATACGGCAGCGCGGCGACGAACACGAACAGATGGAAGGTGCGGCCCAGCGCCCCCGTGGACTCCGGAAACACGGGTGGCTCCCACCCTTTGCCGATCTCCCCCATGTCGCGTACGAACCGGTCGACGCACCGCCACAGCAGTGTCATCGCCTCCGGATCCGCCGCCAGCCGGTCGCGGAGCACGACGAGTTCATTGACGTGCTCGTGCGGCACGGACAGGTCGAGCAGTACGTCCGGCAGCGCGACCGCGTCCGGAAGGACGGCCTCGGCCCGTGGGCCGCCGGGCTCGCCCTCGCTCTCGCTCTCGCTCTCCAGATCCCTCAGCCAGCCGGCGAGCCTCTCGTCCGCCCGCAGCTCCTCCACCAGCACAGCCGCTCCCCGTTCGTCCGTCCCTTGGTGAACCTGCACCACGAAGAGTACGTTTCCCCGTAGGAGTAGTGATCCCGATGCGTACGGGCAGTGAACCGACGACTGCGCGCAGTGCGCTGCGAGCGCGCCTCTGGCTCAGTGTGTGGGGGCTGGTCTGGGCGATAGCGGGGACGGCCGCGTTCGCCCTCGCCGGGCGGCCGGGCTGGGCGATCGCCTGCGGGGTGCTGTGGCTGATCGTCACCGTCGATCTGTCGATGATCCTCAAGCACATCCGGCAGGGGCCCCACTACCAGCCGGGACCCGACATCCCGCCGTACCGGCCGCCGGAGCGCCGCGTCCAGAACCGCGCTCCGACAGATCCGCGCTCCGACCGGCAGTGACTCAGGCGTCTGGAGGGCCCGGTTCAGGCTCCGTTCTGCACAACCCGGCTCATACGTCCGTCCTGGACGGCCCGGCTCAGGAGTCGAACCGTGCCGCGGCCAGATACTCCGGCTGCGGATCCAGCGCCGCCGCGAGCCGGAAGTGGCGTATGGCCTGGTCGGGTCGGCCGGAGCGCTCATAGGTGCGGGCGAGCGCGAAGTGCGCGAACGCGTTGTCCGGCTCGCGCTCCAGCACGATCGTGAACTCCAGCTCTGCGGGCCTCAGTTGGGCCGCCGCGAAGAAGGCACGCGCGCGCAGCAGGCGCGCCGCCGTGTTCTCCGGGTACGCGGCGATGACTCCGTCGAGCAGCTTCACCGCGCCCCGCGGATCCCGCGCGGCCAGCAACTGCTCGGCGGCACGGAAGTCGATGACATGCGTCTCCGGAGTACGTCCGGCGAATCCGCTGGTCTCGGGCACGGCAGAGTCCTTCCCTAACTGCAAGGAATCAACGCCCCACAGTGGCCCACTATTCCAAGGTCGTGTGCGCCCGGTGCGCCCGGCGTACAAGTTCCGCCCACACGTCCCGTACGCGCCGCTGCAGAGCTTCCAGGGGGACGTCGTTGTCGATGACGATGTCCGCGATCTCCAGGCGCTTCTCGCGGGTGGCCTGGGCGGCCATGCGGGCGCGGGCGTCCTCCTCGGTCATGCCGCGCAGCCGGACGAGCCGGTCGAGCTGGGTCTCGGGGCTGGCGTCGACCACGATCACGAGGTCGTAGAGCCGCGCGAGGCCGTTCTCGGTGAGCAGGGGGACGTCGTGCACGACCACGGAATCCTCCGAGGCGGCCTCTTCGAGCTCGCGGGAGCGGGCGCCCACCAGGGGGTGCACGATCGAGTTCAGTACGGCGAGCTTCTCCGCGTCCGCGAAGACGATGGAGCCGAGCTTCGGCCGGTCCAGGCTGCCGTCGGCGGCGAGCACCTCCTCGCCGAAGGCGTCGACGACGGCTGCCAGGCCGGGAGTTCCCGGCGCGACGACCTCCCGGGCGATCCTGTCGGCGTCGATCAGCACGGCGCCGTGCTCCACGAGCAGCCGCGACACCTCGCTCTTGCCGGCGCCGATCCCGCCGGTCAGGCCCACCTTCAGCATGAGCAGAAGCTTAGGGCCCGCCGCTGACAGCGCCCCGGCGGGGCGGCGGCGGACCCGTCACAACCAAGGCCCGTCCCCCAGACCGTGACAACGCCTACGCGTCGCCCTCCCGCTCGGCCAGGAACTTCTCGAACTCGAGCCCGATCTCGTCCGCCGAAGGAATGTCCATCGGCTCGGCGAGCATGTTGCCCCGCGTCTCGGCGCCCGCGGCGGCGTCGTACTGGTGCTCAAGTCCCTGGACGAGCGCGACGAGCTCCTCGTCGCCCTCCTGGATCTGCCGGTCGATCTCGGTCTGGGTGCGGTGCGCCTCGGTGCGCAGGGCGTGCGCGATTCCGGGCAGGACCAGGCCGGTGGCGGCGGTGATCGCCTCCATGACGGTCAGCGCGGCGTCGGGGTACGGGGATCGGGCGATGTAGTGCGGCACGTGCGCGGCGACGCCCAGGACGTCGTGTCCGGCCTCCATGAGGCGGTACTCGACGAGCGACTCGGCGCTGCCGGGGACCTGGGCCTCGTCGAAGGGGCTGCGGTGGCCGGGGACGAGATCGGTGCGGTTGCCGTGCGGGGTGAGGCCCACGGGGCGGGTGTGCGGGACGCCCATGGGGATGCCGTGGAAGTCCACGGACAGGCGTACGCCCAGCCGCTCCACGATCTGCTGGACGGCCGCCGCGAAGCGCTCCCACTCGACGTCCGGTTCGGGTCCCGACAGCAGCAGGAAGGGCGCGCCCGTGGCGTCCTGGACCAGCCGCACGTCCAGTGTGGGCTCTTCGTAGTCGGCCCAGCGGTCGCGCTTGAACGTCAGCAGCGGGCGTCGGGCGCGGTAGTCCACGAGCCGGTCGTGGTCGAAGCGGGCCACGACCTGATGGGGCAGCGAGTCGAGGAGCCGGTCGACGATCTGGTCGCCGGTCTCGCCCGCGTCGATGTATCCGTCGAAGTGGTAGAGCATGACAAGACCGGCCGACTCCTGGGCGAGCGCCATGTCGACGACATCCAGGCCCTTCGGCTCCCATGCGTACAAACCCTGCGGATCAAGCACAGTGACCGCTCCTCCTCGTGTTCGTACTCCACAACGCGGCCCAGGACACGAGCATTCCCGCCACATGCCCCTTCACTGCCTCCTCTTACCGGCATCTCAGGCGCGACGACCGCGCTGAGCGCTCCGCTGGGCACGGTGATGAACCTGCGGGGCGGTGGGGGCTGGTCGCGCAGTTCCCGGCGCCCCTATGGGGGCCGGGACCCCGCACCGGACTTCTGCAACGTCGAGGCCAACTCCCTCAGGGGCGCGGGGCGGCATCGAGATGCGGCTCCGCCGCGAGAGCGCGGCCGGCCATGAAACCCGCACTCGGAGGACAGCCGGCAGCCCCCGAACACGTCTGAGGGGCCACACCTCGAAAGGTGCGGCCCCTCAGCTATCCGCCTATCGGCTGAGCCTCAGCGGCAGCGATCAGCTCTGGCCTCCGGCCAGCTTCTCGCGGAGGGCAGCCAGGGCCTCGTCCGACGCCAGGGCGCCGGAGTTGTCGTCCGACTCCGAGGAGTACGAACCGCCGCCGCCACCGGAGGCGGCCGGAGCCGCACCCGGGGTGGCCGTGCCCTCGGCCTCGGCCTGCGCGTCGGCCTCGCGGGACTTGATGACCTGCGCCTGGTGCTGCTCGAAGCGCGCCTGCGCCTCGGCGTACTGGCCCTCCCAGGCCTCGCGCTGCTTCTCGTAGCCCTCGAGCCAGTCGTTGGTCTCGGGGTCGAAGCCCTCGGGGTAGATGTAGTTGCCCTGGTCGTCGTACGACGCGGCCATGCCGTACAGCGTCGGGTCGAACTCGACCGAGGCCGGGTCGGCACCGAAGGCCTCGTTGGCCTGCTTCAGCGAGAGGCTGATGCGACGGCGCTCGAGGTCGATGTCGATGACCTTGACGAAGATCTCGTCGTTGACCTGGACGACCTGCTCCGGGATCTCCACGTGGCGCTCGGCCAGCTCGGAGATGTGCACCAGACCCTCGATGCCCTCGTCCACGCGGACGAACGCACCGAACGGAACCAGCTTCGTGACCTTTCCGGGCACGACCTGGCCGATCTGGTGGGTGCGGGCGAACTGCTGCCACGGGTCTTCCTGGGTCGCCTTCAGCGACAGGGAGACGCGCTCGCGGTCCATGTCGACGTCGAGGACCTCGACGGTGACTTCCTGGCCGACCTCGACAACCTCGGAGGGGTGGTCGATGTGCTTCCAGGACAGCTCGGAGACGTGGACCAGACCGTCGACGCCACCCAGGTCCACGAAGGCACCGAAGTTGACGATCGAGGAGACGACGCCGGAACGGACCTGACCCTTCTGCAGGGTCGTGAGGAACGTCTGGCGGACCTCGGACTGGGTCTGCTCCAGCCAGGCACGGCGGGACAGGACCACGTTGTTGCGGTTCTTGTCCAGCTCGATGATCTTCGCCTCGAGCTCCTTGCCCACGTACGGCTGGAGGTCGCGAACGCGGCGCATCTCGACGAGGGAGGCCGGCAGGAAGCCACGGAGGCCGATGTCGAGGATGAGACCACCCTTGACGACCTCGATGACGGTACCGGTGACGATGCCGTCTTCTTCCTTGATCTTTTCGATCGTGCCCCAGGCACGCTCGTACTGAGCGCGCTTCTTGGACAGGATCAGACGGCCTTCCTTGTCCTCCTTCTGGAGGACGAGGGCCTCGATCTCATCGCCCACGGCGACGACCTCATTGGGGTCGACGTCGTGCTTGATGGAGAGTTCGCGGCTCGGGATAACGCCTTCGGTCTTGTAACCGATGTCGAGCAGGACCTCGTCCCGGTCGACCTTCACGATGACGCCGTCGACGATGTCGCCGTCGTTGAAGTACTTGATCGTCTCGTCGATCGCGGCGAGGAAGGCTTCCTCGTTACCGATGTCGTTGACCGCAACCTGCGGGGTGGTGGCGGTGGTCTCGGTGCTGCTCGTCATGTGGGAAAGGGCTCCGGTACGGACATTGAGTCGTAGGTACTGCTTACGCCGGGAGCCCGTTTCGCTCTGAAGAAGCCGGACAGCCAAGGAAGCGCCGAATCCGGGCCGTGTTCTGTGACGAACACTTTCCGGTGGCGCCTCGAAAACCGAGGGGACATACAACAGATGCGAGCGCAGCCTGCTACGTCTGAGGAGCGCAGGCCCGCAGCGCAACTTGTAGCATACGGGGGCAGCCGGACAGGGTCAATGCGCGAAGGCGCACACCCGGGGCGGAACGCCGCATACCCGGCACAAGACCTGTCTCAGGAGGCCACGCGGGCGCTGTGGCGCCCCGTTCGTGTCGCCGCCTGGACGGGTTCGACGGAAGAGTACGACGAGGGAGCCGATCATCCAAGAGCCCGAACCGCTCGAGCCCGAGGCGACACGACGGGAGGCGGGGGTCACCGAGAGTTCCCGCGCCAATCGTGGCTGGTGGGACCGGAACGCGGACGAGTACCAGGTCGAGCACGGCACGTTCCTCGGCGACGACCGCTTCGTATGGGGGCCCGAGGGCCTCGACGAGATCGAGGCCGAGCTGCTCGGCCCGATGGAGGAGCTGAAGGGCAAGGACGTCCTGGAGATCGGCGCGGGGGCCGCCCAGTGCTCGCGCTGGCTGGCCGCCCAGGGGGCCCGTCCGGTCGCCCTGGACGTCTCGCACCGGCAGCTCCAGCACGCCCTGCGGATCGGCGCCGAGGGCGTCCGGCTCGTGGAGGCGGACGCCGGGGCGCTGCCCTTCGGGGACGGCTCCTTCGACCTGGCGTGCTCCGCGTACGGGGCTCTGCCCTTCGTCGCCGATCCTGTGAAGGTCCTGCGGGAGGTGCGCCGGGTGCTGCGGCCCGGCGGCCGGTTCGTCTTCTCCGTCACGCATCCGATCCGCTGGGCCTTTCCCGACGAGCCCGGCCCGGAGGGGCTGAGCGTGTCGGCCTCGTACTTCGACCGCACGCCGTACGTCGAGCAGGACGAGGCGGGCCGCGCGGTCTACGTCGAGCACCACAGGACGGTCGGTGACCGCGTCCGGGACGTGGTGGCGGGCGGCTTCCGGCTGGTCGACCTGGTCGAGCCGGAGTGGCCGGCCTGGAACAGCCAGGAGTGGGGCGGCTGGTCTCCCCTTCGGGGAAACCTGATTCCGGGGACGGCGATCTTCGTGTGCGTACGAGACTGAGCGTGTGATCCGTTACGACGCGCTCGACCCCCTGCCCGTACGCGGTGCGCTGCCCGGCCTGGGCGACGCCCTGGAGGCGCACGGCGCCGCGGTGCTCGTCGCGCCGCCCGGCACCGGCAAGACGACCCTCGTCCCGCTGGTGCTCGCCGGACTCGTGGGCGACGGGCTCGTACGCCGTGTCGTCGTTGCCGAGCCGCGGCGGATCGCCGCGCGGGCGGCCGCACGGCGGATGGCGTGGCTGCTCGGCGAGAAGGTCGGCGAGAGCGTCGGATACACCGTGCGCGGGGAGCGGGTGGTCGGGCCACGCGCGCGCGTGGAGGTCGTCACGACCGGGGTGCTGCTGCAGCGGCTGCAGCGGGACCAGGAGCTGGCGGGCGTCGACGTGGTGGTGCTCGACGAGTGCCACGAACGGCATCTGGACGCCGACACGGTGGCCGCCTTCCTGCTGGACGTACGGGCCGCTCTGCGTCCCGAGCTGCGGCTGGTGGCCGCTTCCGCGACGACCGACGCGCAGGGGTGGGCGCGGCTGCTCGGGGACGTGCCGGTGGTCGAGGCGGCGGGCGTCTCCCATCCGGTCGACGTGGTGTGGGCGCCGCCCGTACGTCCCGTGCGGCCGTCGCACGGGATGCGGGTGGACCCGCAGCTGCTGACGCATGTGGCGTCGGTGGTGCGGCGGGCTCTGTCCGAGCGCGACGGGGATGTGCTGTGCTTCCTGCCCGGGGTCGGGGAGATCGCGCGGGTCGCCGGGCAGCTCGGCGGGCTCGGCGACGTCGAGGTCCTTCAGGTGCACGGGCGGGCGCCGGCGGCCGTGCAGGACGCGGTGCTGTCCGGCGGTACGAGGCGGCGGGTGGTCCTGGCGACGTCGGTGGCCGAGTCGTCGCTGACGGTTCCCGGGGTGCGGGTGGTCGTGGACTGCGGGCTGGCGCGGGAGCCGCGGGTGGACCACGCGCGCGGGCTGAGCGCGTTGACGACGGTACGGGCCTCGCAGGCGGCCGGGAGGCAGCGGGCCGGGCGTGCGGGGCGCGAGGGTCCGGGTGCGGTGTACCGGTGCTGGACGGAGGCCGAGGACGGGCGTCTGCCGCGTTTCCCGGCGCCGGAGATCAAGGTGGCCGACCTGACGGCGTTCGCCTTGCAGGCGGCCTGCTGGGGCGATCCCGACGCCTCGGGGCTGGCGTTGCTGGATCCGCCGCCGGGCGGGGCCATGGCGGCCACTCGGGGTGTTCTGGAGGCCATCGGTGCGGTTGGCCCTGCCGGGCGGGCCACCGAGCGGGGTGTACGGATGTCGCGGCTCGGTCTGCATCCTCGGCTCGGGCGGGCGTTGCTGGACGCGGTGCCCTCCGTGGGTTCCGAGCGTGCCGCGGAGGTGGTCGCCCTTCTGAGTGAGGAGCCGCCGCGCGAGTACGGGGACGACCTCGCGTCCGCGTTGAGGGGTGCCCGGCGCGGGGGTGACGCCTATGCCGGGCGGTGGCGTGCCGAGGTTCGGCGGCTGCGGGCCGCGGCGGCGCCCGCGCCTTCGGCGCGGAGTCTCTCCCGCCCACACACCGCGCGCGACCCTCTTCCGGGGGAGCCGAGCGCCGACGCTCCGTCCGGGGGCGGCACACCCGGGGCACGCCCCGCCGGCACTCCCCCGCTGAACGCTCGCCCTGACGGCGCTGCGAGGAACCCCACCGACGACCACGCCGTCGGCCTCGTCGCCGCCCTCGCCTTCCCCGAGCGGGTCGCTCGGGCGCACGGGGGCTCCTACCTCATGGTGTCCGGAACCCGGGCCGAGCTCGGGGGCGGAAGCGGGCTGCGGGATGCCCCCTGGATCGCTGTGGCCGTCGCGGACCGGCCCGTGGGGGCGGGGCACGCGCGCGTGCGGCTCGGGGCCGTGATCGATGAGCGGGTTGCCCGGGACGCGGCCGGGGCCCTGCACGGCGAGGGTGACGAGGTGCGGTGGGCCGGCGGGGACGTCGTGGCCCGGCGGGTCGAGCGGCTGGGGGCCGTGGAGCTGGCCGTGCGGCCGTTGCGGAGCGCCGAGCCCGGGCGCGTACGGGAGGCGCTTGTGGAGGGCTTGAAGGAGGAGGGGCCGGGGGTGTTGCGGTGGTCCCGGGACGCCGAGGTGCTGCGGCAGCGGCTCGCGTTTCTGCACCACCAGGTGGGGGCTCCGTGGCCCGACGTGTCGGACGACGCGCTGCACGCGCGCGTGGACGAATGGCTCGAGCCGGAGCTGAGCCGGGCGCGGCGGCGCGCCGATCTGGAGCGGATCGATGCCGGGCAGGCTCTTACCCGGTTGTTGCCGTGGGCGTCCGGGGACGCGGCCCGGTTCGACGAATTGGCGCCGGAGCGGATCGAGGTGCCGAGTGGGTCCAGGATCCGGATCGACTACGCGGACCCCGAACGGCCTGTGCTCGCGGTGAAGTTGCAGGAGATGTTCGGGGCCCAGGAATCGCCGGCCGTCGCCGGGGTGCCCGTGCTCGTGCATCTGCTGTCACCCGCGGGGCGCCCGGCCGCCGTCACCTCCGACCTCGCGTCCTTCTGGAGGGACGGCTACAGGGGCGTACGGGCGGAGCTGCGCGGCCGGTATCCGAAGCACCCGTGGCCCGAGGACCCCGCGACCGCAGAACCGACCCGGCACACGAACGCGCGCCTCAGGCGCTGACTCGGGCCCCCGGCTCAGGCCCCCGGCTCAGGCGCTGACCGGCTCCGGTTCACGCGCCTCCGTCGGCGAAGGGTCGCCGGGGCGGCGGCTGCGCGCCTCCAGGTACAGGGACAGGGACAGCAGTCCGGCGCCCAGGATCAGGAAGCCCCACGGCAGGTACGAGGTCATCAGCAGGACGAGGAGGCGCTGGGACTTGACCAGGTCGACCGTCGACCTGATGTAGTCCTCGCGCATTTTCACGTGCCCGGAGAAGGCCGTCACCTTGTCGCGGTCCCCGAGGAGCGTGCCGCCGCGCATCTCCTCCTTGTGGATCTCTTCTCCGTATACGGGTGCGCCGGTGACGGGTTCGACCCAGAACTTGCGGACCGTGGTGTACCAGCGGGTCGTGCCCGTCTTGGCGACCGACTCCGGAGTGATGCCTTCGACGGGCATGACCTTCGGGAGGGGCACTTTGGTCCAGGGGATGGTCTGCTCGAAGTAGTAAACGTCTACGCCCCGGAAGTCCTGTTCGCCCTTGTAGTGGATGGGGGCGGTGACGCGGGCCTGTGCGTCGAAGTACTCGTAGTCCCTTTTCTCCGTCAGGAAGGGCCACTTGAACTCGATGCCCTCGCGTTTGACCGGGTCGCCGTCGACCATCTCGCCGGTGGCGTGGACGGGTTCCTGGGTGTGTGCGTCGAAGATGTAGCGCTCGGGGATCTTGGAGACCATCTTGCCGTCGGGGCCCTGGACGTAGGAGAGGCTGTCCCAGACGACGACGTCGCGGCCGGCGGTCTTCTCGATCTTCTGGGAGGCCTCGACGTTGCCCCTGAGGGTCTGCACGATAGTCACCTTGTCGACCTTCTCGGCCTTCATGGTGCCGTAGTCGAGGAGGGTCGCGTCCTTCGCCTCGAGGACCATGTCCTGGTACTGGTTGGCCGGGATCTTGGCCAGGCGCGGGAAGGCGTACCAGCGCAGCAGCGGGGACAGCGCCGCGAAGAACACGGCGAGGGCGAGCAGGATCAGGCTGGCCTTGCGGCGCATCTCGGCGGCCCTCCCTGTGCGTTGTGGGGGTGCGTCATGGGTGGCTGGGGACGGTGGTGAGCAGCGGCTCGGGTGACGTCTTGCCCTCCGGTGACCCCAGGGCCGTGATCGTGAGGACCAGCGCGAGCGCGACGGCGAGACCGGTCGCGGCGGCGATCAGGGCACGCATGCGGGGCCTCCCGA
>NZ_VWMY01000017.1:0-17126 GCF_008905045.1 Streptomyces albicerus | reverse complement strand
CCCCTTCGTCTGCATGACGAAGGGGCGCCGCTGGATCGTCCTGTGGCCTATGAGGTGGCGGCCGCCACCTTCAGCTCGACCGTCAGCGTCGCGCCGCCGGTCGTGTTGATACGCAGCAGGAATGTGCCGGCCGTGTCGTCCGCGTACAGCTTCGGCAGCTTCAGCAGACCGTTCGCGTCCGTCTTGAGGCCCGCGAGGGTGCGTACGGTCTTGCCGTCGGCGTCCTTGAAGTAGGGGCCCTTGTCGTTCACGGTCGCGTCGTCCGCCGCCTTGATGAGCGTGGCGGTGGCCGCGACACCGTCCGCGACGGCGCCGTTGTAGGTGGCCTTCACCTCGACCTGTGCCGCGAACTCGCCGCCCGGGACGCAGGTCAGCGCGGTGTCGCTGGTCCGCGCGAGGGCGTCGGCCTGGCGGGCGGTGACCGTGGCCGTGTAGTCGAGGCCCGCCACGGTACGGCCGACGACGGTGGCGCGGACCGTGAAGTCGCCCGTCTCCTCGCCGGCCTGGAGCGCGGGTGCGGTGGCCACGCCGGAGCTGTTGGTGAGGGCCGTCGCGACGCTCTCGCCGCCCGTGAAGGTGGCGTCGGTGTCGCCGACGATCGTGAACCGGACCCGGACCTTGGCAACGGCCTTGCCGGCCTTGGTCTCGGTGCGGGTGGCGATCTTCTCGGCGAAGGCGTCGCCCGCGGTCGCGGTGAGTTTGCCGGTGCCCGCGTCCTCCAGGTGGTCCACCGTTTCGGTGGGCGTGGGGCTCGGGGACGTCGGGGGCTTGCTGGGCGGGGGCGACGTGGCGGGTGGCGACGTGCTGGGCGGATTCGGGCTCGGGCTCGCGGAACCGCCGCCGCCCGGTGTCTGGGAGCTGGGCGGCGACGTGCTCGGAGAACGCGGCGTCGGAGTAGTGGTCGCCCCGTTGTTGCCGTTGTTGCCGTCGCTGCGGTCGGAGGGCAGTGTGCCCGTGCCGTCCGGCACCTCGTGGGTGCCCTTGCGGTAGTACTCCAGCCACGACAGGACCGTGTTCAGGTACTCCGTGGAGTGGTTGTAACTGAGGATCGCCTTGTTCAGGTCCGCCCGGTCGGACAGGTCCCAGCTGAACCGGCACAGGTAGTGGCCGGCCGCGAGAGCCGCGTCGTAGATGTTGTTGGGGTCCTTCGTGCCGTCGCCGTTGCCGTCGCGGCCCGACCACTCCCAGGTGGAGGGGATGAACTGCATGGGGCCGACGGCACGGTCGTGGGCGGTGTCGCCGTCGTACGCGCCGCCGTCGGTGTCGGAGATGTTCGCGAAGCCGTTGCCGTTGAGGACGGGGCCCAGGATCGGGGTGGTCGTCGTGCCGTTGGCGTCGACGCGGCCGCCGCGGGCCTGGCCGGACTCGACCTTGCCGATGGCCGCGAGGAGTTCCCAGGGGAGGTTGCACCCGGGCTTGGACTCGCGCAGCGCGGCCTCGGCCTTCTTGTAGGCGTCGAGGACGGTCGCGGGTATGCCCGCCTCGGTGTCGCCCGTGGCGGCGGGCGTGCCGCTGCCGGTGCTGGGCGTCGCGGTCGGGCTGTTGAGCGGCGGGAGGTCCGTGTAGTACGGCGAGTTGCCGGTCGCGCTGTCGTCGGCGTTCGCGTCGGGCGAGGGCTGGGAGCCGGTGTTCTGTCTGCCCTGTGGTGTGTCGGTCACGCCCGGGGCCTGGGACGCGGACAGGGCCGCGATCGCGACCGCGGCCACAGCGGTGGTTGTCGCCCCCTTGACGACCCGCTTGCCGAATTGCGCCGCCATTGCGTGAACCCCTCCCGTGGACATCGCTCGCGCTCCGCGCGCTCTCCTGTTGTCCGGCCGCACTCCCCAGTGCGGCGACCCAGGTGACCCTACGACAACTTCCGCCGCGCAGACACCTGTTCGTGCCCGTTTTTCACCGGTTGGCCATATCCGGTTTCTCCTGCCCGGCCGGCTCCGGACCATGCGGGGGCTGCGGGAACCTCTCCCACATACTGAGCGTCATCGATCAAGGGATCATCCAGGACCGTCAGATTCGTTCAACACTGTTCGCGGGGAGTCCAGTTGCCGTTCACGCTCAGCCACGCCGCGGCCGTCCTGCCGGCCGTGCGCGCCGACGGGACCGGACGCGGGCGACTGGTTCCGGCCGTGCTCGTCGCCGGTTCGTTCGCGCCCGACATGACCTATTACGCGGCGAGTGTGCTGCCGGAGGCGATGGAGTTCGGCGAGTTCACGCACTCCTTCACCGGGGTGCTGACGGTCGACGTTCTCATCGCCTGTGTCCTCGTGGGCGCCTGGCTGGTGCTGCGCGAGCCGCTGGTGGCGCTGCTGCCGCGGGGCCGGCAGGGGCGGATCGGCGCCTTCCTGCACTGCGGTGCGCCGCGCGCCCGTTTCCAGCCGTCGCTGGCGCTGTGGTGGTACGTGTCCGCGGTGCTGGGCGCGTTGACGCATGTCGTGCTGGACGCGTTCACGCATCTCGACCGGTGGGGCATGCGGGTGTTCCCGGTCCTGGGGCGGGAGATCGCGGGCTCACCGCTGTACTGGTATCTGCAGTACGGCGGTTCGGCGGTCGCCGCGGTGGTGATCGCCGCCTTCGTGGTGGTGGCCCTGCGGCGGCAGCGCGACACGGAGCCGCTCGGGGTGCCCGTGTTGTCCGTACGGGACCGGTGGCTCGCGGGGGCCGTGATCGGTGGCTGCGCGGCGGTGGCTGCGGTGCGGCGGGCGACGCGGTGGTGGGAGTACTGGGGGTCGAGTGCGAAGCCCTGGGAGCTGATTCCCACCGTGTGTTTCGGGGCGGGGGCCGGCCTGGCCGTCGGTCTGACGGTGTACGCCGTGGCGGTCAGGGTGTGGCGTCCGGCTCCGGTTCGTCCCAGCCCGGCAGCGGCTCGTACGGAGCCGAGCCGTCCGACTGCTCGCTGATCGTGTTCTCCGGAGTGAGGTCCCGGCCGAGGCCGCGGCCGTGGTTGAGGCCGCGGTGCACGGCCTGGGCTATGCGCTCGATGGTGCGGACGCCGTACGCCTTCGTGGGGTTGTCGTGGGACAGGACGACGATGCGGTACGTGCGGCCCTCGCCGGTGAACGCGCCGATGCTGTGGACGCGCCAGCCGTGCGTGGATCTCGGCAGCCAGCCGTTCTTGACGTGTGCCTTCAGGCCGCGCGGCATGCCCGCGGGGACGCCCCAGCGCTGGTCGGCGCGGACCTCGGTGAGCAGTTTCAGTCCGTACGCGCGGGTGCGCAGGAAGGAGCGGGCGTTCGTCAGTACGCCCAGCAGGCGCATCTGGTCGACGGCCGTGGTGCGGGTGAGGCCCCAGTAGCCGCCCGGGCCAAGGACGGTGGCGCGGGTGCGGACGCGGTCGAGGAAGCCGTTCAGATAGCTGTGGCCCAGGTCGGTCCACAGGCGCCAGGCGGAGTCGTTGTCCGACTTGATGATCATGGGGCGGGCGTTCGTCGCTTCCCAGCGGGTGAATTTGCGGCCCAGCTCCTCGGCCCGCCGCAGCAGCCCCTCCATGATCAGCACCTTGGCGACGCTCGCTGAGTCGTACTGCCGCCGGCCGGCGAGCACGCAGGTCAGGCCGGAGCTGTCGCGCACCGCCACGGAGACGGTGCCGTCCCTGGACGACAGCGCCGTCCGGATGTCGTGGGACAGCTGGGCGGCGAGGTCCGGGGCGTGCGGGGCATGGCAGGCGGGGACGTCGTGGTGGATGCGCTGGCCCATGGCATCCGCCAGCGGGTACCAGTCCGTGATGTCCGGCGGGATGCGTCTGGTCGTGGCGTCGGTCGGGATTCTGGGGCTGGCGGCGGCTGCCGCGACGGCGGGGATCGGCGCGAGGAGCGCCGAGGCGAGCGCTGCGACGAGTGCGGTGCGGCAGCTTCGCACGTACCGCAGGCGCCGCGTATGCCGTATGTGTCGTAGTCGTATGTGTCGTATGTGATGACCCATGCCCGCATCTTTACGGCGCGGCGCGCTGAGGGCTTCCGGTCGGGGGCCACGCGGGTGACGGGCCTCCGGGGGCGCAGGGGAGTGGAGAAGGCACCCTCGCTCCGGTGCCCCTCCCCCGCGCCCCGCGCGCTAGTGCGCCGCCGACTCCCAGTCCGGCCCGGAGCCGACCGAGACGTCGAGCGGAGCTCGCAGGTGCACCGCGTTGGCCATCTCGTGGCGGACCAGTTTCTCCGCCTTCGCGCGCTCGCCCGGGGCGATCTCCAGGACGATTTCGTCGTGGACCTGGAGGAGCATGCGGGACTTGAGGTCGGCTTCCCGCAGGGCCCGGTCGACGTTCAGCATGGCGATCTTGACGATGTCCGCGGCCGTGCCCTGGATCGGCGCGTTCAGAGCCATGCGCTCGGCCGCCTCGCGGCGCTGGCGGTTGTCGCTGTTGAGGTCGGGGAGGTAGCGGCGGCGCCCGAAGAGCGTCGCCGTATAGCCCGTCGCCCGCGCCTCGTCGACCGCCCGGCGCAGATAGTCGCGTACCCCTCCGAAGCGTTCGAAGTAGGTGTCCATCAGCGCGCGGGCCTCGCCCGCGTCGATGTTCAGCTGCTGGGAGAGGCCGAAGGCCGACAGGCCGTAGGCGAGTCCGTACGACATGGCCTTGATCTTGCGGCGCATCTCCGCGTCGACGGCGGGGCCCTCCACGGAGAACACCTGCGAGGCGACGGTGGTGTGCAGGTCCTCGCCGGAGGTGAACGCCTCCAGGAGGCCCTCGTCCTCGGAGAGGTGGGCCATCACGCGCAGCTCGATCTGGCTGTAGTCCGCGGTCATGAGGGACTCGAAGCCCTCGCCGACCACGAAGCCGCGGCGGATCGCGCGGCCCTCCTCCGTGCGGACCGGGATGTTCTGCAGGTTCGGGTCCACGGACGACAGGCGGCCGGTCGCGGCGACCGTCTGGTTGAAGGTGGTGTGGATGCGGCCGTCCGCGGCGATCGTCTTGATCAGGCCTTCGACGGTGACGCGCAGCTTCGCCTGCTCGCGGTGGCGGAGCATGATGACCGGCAGTTCGTTGTCGGTCTGGGTGGCCAGCCAGGCCAGCGCGTCGGCGTCCGTCGTGTAGCCGGTCTTCGTCTTCTTGGTCTTGGGCAGGCCCAGCTCGCCGAAGAGGACTTCCTGGAGCTGCTTGGGCGAGCCGAGGTTGAACTCGTGCCCCGCCGCCGCGTGGGCCTCCTTCACGGCCTGCTGGACGGCGCCCGCGAACATCTGCTCCATGGCTTCCAGGTGGGCCTTGTCGGCCGCGATGCCGTGCCGCTCCATGCGGGCCAGCAGAGCCGACGTGGGCAGCTCCATGTCGCCCAGCAGATCGGCCGCGCCGACCTCCTGCAGCCTGCCGCCGAACGCCTCGCCCAGGTCGAGGACCGCGCGGGCCTGCACCATCAGCGCGTCGGCCTCGGCGGCCTCGTCCGTACCGAAGGCGAGCTGCCCGTCGGCCGCCGCGGCGGGCGCCAGCTCCCGGCCGAGGTATTCCAGGGACAGCGCGTCCAGGTCGAAGGAGCGGCGGCCGGGCTTGACCAGGTAGGCGGCGAGCGCGGTGTCCATGGAGACGCCCGCGACGCTCCAGCCGTGCTCGGCGACGACCCGCATGACGGCCTTGGCGTTGTGCATGACCTTGGGCTTCGTCGGGTCGGCGAGCCACTTCGCGAACGCGTTCTCGTCGGCCTCGTCCAGCTGTGACGGGTCGAACCACGCGGCCGCGCCGCCGGCCGCGGCGAGCGCGACCTCGGCCACGGAGCCCGTGCCCAGCGCCCAGGTGTCGACCGTGGCGACACCGAGGACTGCCTTGCCGTGCTCAGCGAGCCACGGCGTCAGCTCGCCCGCGGCGAGCACCGTGCCGTCCACGGCCACGCCGGCGGCGGCCGGCTGTCCGGCGTCGGCCTCCTCCGCACCGGGGTCGACGGCGAAGAGCCGCTCGCGCAGCGAGGGGTTCCTGATCTCCAGAGTGTCCAGGACCATCGCGACGGTCTTGCGGTCGTACGCCGCGCGCTCCAGGTCGGCGACCGTCTTGGGCAGCTCGACGTTCCGCTCCAGCTCGGTGAGCCGGCGGTTGAGCTTGACCGCCTCCAGGTGGTCGCGGAAGTTCTGCCCGGCCTTGCCCTTGACCTCGTCGGCGCGCTCGACCAGCTCCGCGAACGACCCGAACTGGTTGATCCACTTCGCGGCGGTCTTCTCGCCGACTCCGGGGATGCCCGGCAGGTTGTCGGACGGGTCGCCGCGCAGGGCCGCGAAGTCGGGGTACTGCGCGGGCGTCAGTCCGTACTTCTCGAAGACCTTCTCCGGAGTGAACCGGGTCAGCTCCGAGACGCCCTTGGTCGGATACAGGACCGTCGTGTGCTCGCTGACCAGCTGGAACGAGTCGCGGTCGCCGGTGACGATCAGAACCTCGAAGCCCTCGGCCTCGGCCTGTGTGGCGAGCGTGGCGATGAGGTCGTCCGCCTCGAAGCCCGCGACCGCGAACCGCTCCGCGTGCATCGCGTCGAGCAGCTCGCCGATCAGCTCGACCTGGCCCTTGAACTCGTCCGGGGTCGAGGAGCGGTTCGCCTTGTACTCCGTGAACTCCTCGGAGCGCCATGTCTTGCGCGATACGTCGAACGCCACCGCGAAGTGCGTGGGTTCCTCGTCGCGCAGCGTGTTGGCGAGCATCGACGCGAAGCCGTAGATCGCGTTCGTCGGCTGGCCCGTCGCGGTGGTGAAGTTCTCCGCGGGCAGCGCGAAGAACGCTCGGTACGCCAGCGAATGCCCGTCCATGAGCATCAGCCGCGGGCGCCCGCCGCCGGAGGTCTTCTCGGTCTTCTTCGATGCTGTCTCTGCCACATCCCCGATCCTGCCACGCCCCACTGACAGTGCGGCACCAGCAAGCACGGACCACCTCTGACGGGGACGGGCCGTCGAGGACGCGAGCACTGATCGCGCGGGCCGTCCGGGACTGGGCACGATCGTTGTCACCACCACGTGCGAGGATCGGAGACGTACCTCACACATGTGCTCGAAGAGGAGGCCGAGATGGCCGGCAAGCCGCCCCAGAGTGATCCGGTTCAGGACGCGCCGCAGGTCGCCGGGCCGAAGCACGCCGCGGCCGGACTGCCCGCGATCGGGCACACCCTGCGCGCCGCCCAGCAGCAGATGGGAGTGAAGCGCACGGCGCTGACGCTGCTGCGGGTCAATCAGAAGGACGGCTTCGACTGCCCGGGCTGCGCCTGGCCCGAGCCGGAGCACCGGCACGCGGCGGAGTTCTGCGAGAACGGCGCGAAGGCGGTCGCGGAGGAGGCCACCCTGCGCCGCGTGACGCCGGACTTCTTCGCCGCGCACTCCGTCGCCGACCTCGCGAACCGCAGCGGCTACTGGCTGGGCCAGCAGGGCCGTCTCACCCACCCCATGTACCTCGCGGAGGGCGCCGACCACTACGAGGCGGTGCCCTGGGAGCGCGCCTTCGACATCATCGCCGAGGAGCTCACCGGCCTCGCCTCCCCCGACGAGGCGCTGTTCTACACCTCGGGCCGCACCAGCAACGAAGCGGCGTTCCTGTACCAGCTGTTCGCCCGCGAGTTCGGTACGAACAACCTGCCGGACTGCTCCAACATGTGCCACGAGTCGTCGGGCTCCGCGCTCAACGAGACCATCGGCGTCGGCAAGGGCAGCGTCCTCCTGGAGGACCTCTACAAGGCGGACCTGATCATCGTCGCCGGGCAGAACCCGGGTACGAACCATCCGCGCATGCTCTCCGCCCTGGAGAAGGCGAAGGCGAACGGCGCGAAGATCATCACCGTGAACCCGCTGCCCGAAGCGGGCATGGAGCGCTTCAAGAACCCGCAGACCCCCCAGGGCATGTTCAAGGGCGCCGCGCTCACCGACCTGTTCCTGCAGATCCGCATCGGCGGCGACCAGGCCCTCTTCCGCCTCCTGAACAAGCTGATCGTGGAGACGGAGGGCGCCGTCGACGAGGCCTTCGTCGGCGAACACACCCACGGCTACGAGGAGTTCGCCGAGGCGGCCCGCGCCGCCGACTGGGACGAGACGCTCACCGCGACGGGCCTCACGCGCGCGCAGGTCGACGAAGCGCTGCGCATGGTCCTCGCCTCGAAGCGCACCATCGTGTGCTGGGCCATGGGCCTGACCCAGCACAAGCACTCCGTGCCGACGATCCGCGAGGTCGTCAACTTCCTTCTGCTGCGCGGCAACATCGGCCGCCCGGGCGCGGGCGTGTGCCCGGTGCGCGGCCACTCGAACGTGCAGGGCGACCGCACGATGGGCATCTTCGAACGCCCCGCGCCCGCCTTCCTGGACGCCCTGGAGAAGGAGTTCGGCTTCGCCCCGCCGCGCGAGCACGGCTATGACGTCGTACGGGCCATCCGCGCGATGCGCGACGGCTTGGCCAAGGTCTTCTTCGCGATGGGCGGCAACTTCGTGTCGGCGTCCCCCGACACCGAGGTCACCGAGGCGGCCATGCGACGTGCCCGCCTCACCGTGCACGTGTCGACGAAGCTCAACCGCTCGCACGCCGTCACGGGCGCGCGTGCCCTGATCCTGCCGACCCTAGGCCGCACCGAGCGTGATCTCCAGGGCAGTGGCGAGCAGGTCGTCACCGTCGAGGACTCCATGGGCATGGTGCACGCCTCGCGCGGCCGCCTGCAGCCCGCGAGCGAGCACCTGCTGTCCGAGACCGCCATCGTGTGCCGCCTCGCGCGCCGCGTCCTCGGCGAGAGCTCCCGCACACCCTGGGAGGAGTTCGAGAAGGACTACGCGACGATCCGCGACCGCATCGCGCGGGTCGTCCCGGGCTTCGAGGACTTCAACGCCCGCGTGGCCGAGCCCGGGGGCTTCGCCCTCCCGCACGCCCCCCGCGACGAGCGGCGCTTCCCCACGGCCACCGGCAAGGCCAACTTCACGGCCGCGCCCGTCGAGTACCCGAAGCTCCCCGAAGGCCGCCTCCTGCTGCAGACCCTGCGCTCGCACGACCAGTACAACACCACGATCTACGGCCTGGACGACCGCTACCGGGGCATCAAGAACGGCCGCCGGGTCGTCCTCGTCAACCCCGAGGACGCCCGTGAGCTGGGCCTGGCCGACGGGTCGTACACCGATCTGGTCAGCGAGTGGCAGGACGGCGTGGAGCGCCGGGCCCCCGGCTTCCGGGTCGTGCACTACCCCACGGCCCGCGGCTGCGCGGCCGCGTACTACCCGGAGACCAACGTTCTGGTGCCCCTGGACGCCACCGCGGACACCAGCAACACGCCCGCCAGTAAGTCCGTCGTCGTCCGTCTGGAACAATCGGCTGCCAACTGAGCGTTCGCTTAGTCAGCGCGTTCGGTTGATCAGCGTGATCGACGACGAAGGAGCCGGCCCCATGGGCGAGCAGAACCACGTGCAGTTCCCGCAAGAGGTCATCGACGAGTACGCGGCGCTCGGCGTGGACCTGGTCGCCATGTTCTCCGCCGGACACCTCGGTACGCGCATGGGCGTCCAGATCGTCGAGGCCTCCGCGGACCGCGTCGTGGGCACCATGCCGGTCGAGGGCAACACCCAGCCGTACGGCCTGCTCCACGGCGGCGCCTCCGCCGTGCTCGCCGAGACGCTCGGCTCGATCGGCGCGATGCTGCACGGCGGCAGCTCCAAGATCGCCCTCGGCGTCGACCTGAACTGCACCCACCACCGGGGCGCCCGTTCCGGCCTGGTGACCGGAGTGGCCACCCCCCTGCACCGGGGCCGCTCGACAGCCACGTACGAGATCGTGATCAGTAACGAGGACGGGAAGCGGGTGTGCAGTGCGCGGCTGACGTGTCTGCTGCGCGACGTGAATCCGAGCGACGCGGAGCGCGTCAGCGCGGCGAGCTGACCCGCCGGAAACCCGTTGTGGGCAACGCCGTTGATCCCGGGCACCCGGCGCCTTAGCGTCATGGGATGGGAACGGGTGGCGGGGCCCCTCGGCGGGGGGCGGTGCTGGGGCTGGTGCTGGTGACCGGCGCTCTGGTCACCGGGTGCGGGGAGTCCGGTTCGCCGGGCGGATCGGCCGGTACGCGCGAGGCCGCGGCGACCGTTTCCGGTTCGCCGTCGTCGCCGGCGGCCACGCCTCCCGAGGACCTGTGCGCGCGGATCGTCGCCCACTGGTCGCGGGAGGTCCTCGACAGCAGCACCTACGGGGACTACCAGTCGATGGGCCTGTCCAACGGGCAGTACGAGATCCTGATGGCCGTCGTGGACGCCGCCAGGGCCGAGAAGAAGCGCGCGGGCGAACAGGCCGCGCAGCGGCTGATCGACCGCCGGGCGCGCGAGCGCTGCGAGGAGCGGTACCGCGACGGCGGGCCGAGCGGAGGGCCGTGGAGTTGAGCGGCGTCGGCCCGGTCGAGCCGGGCGAGGGCACGCGCGCGTGGGACGCCGTCGAGCCGGGCCCGCCGCTCCTGCCCAGGATGCCCCGCGGACGCCTGGCGCGGCTGTACGCCCGGCACCGCCGTGCCGTGCTCACGTCCGCGACGGCCGCCGCCGTCCTCGCGGGCGGCGGCTACCTCTTCGCGACCCGGCCGCACGAGCCGCCGCCGGCCCTTCCCCCGTACCCGTCCCAGGTGGTCGACGTCGCGTACCTGGGCGAGGAGAGCCCGCCCGCGAACGCCCCGAGCGGCAGCTTCAGCTTCGCGCTCAAGATCACCGCGAACGGCGGCCCGACGATCACCATCGTGCGCATTTCGCAGCCCTACGCCGCCCTCACCCTGAGCTCGGCCCCACGGCCGCCATTCCGTACCAGGACCGGGTTCGGCCACAAGATCGTCGTCACCATGCATGTCACGGAATGCGCGAATGTGCCGTCAAACGCCAGACTGCCTTTCCTTGACGTAACTCTGCGTAATACGCGCGCAATAGAAGACCACAGCTTCATCCTGGGTGAGCGCTATGCGCACGACCTCTCAGAAGCCCTTCAAGTCGCCTGCAGCAACGACTCCACGTCATTAGCAAAACAGTAGAACGCTACTGAAATGATCACGGCACGTCCTGCAGGTTCTCACTATGTGGACGGGACGAATCGGCTGGAATTCTCCCCATCCACCCACTGAGTACCGCTCTGCATTACCTCGTGTCATAACAAGAGCGTCACAGCATGGGCCAGACTCTCCTCCACGTTCCCTTCACCCGCTTAGAGTCACGGCCAGTCACCGCGCCATGGGATTCGAAGTATTTTCGGCCAGCGCTCGACTCGGCCCGTTCCATGAGGAAGGGCTGCGCCAGGGAAAGGACTGCTGATCGTGCGTCAACGTTCGCTCATCGCCATCACCGCCGCGTTGGCGGCGGGAGCACTCACCCTCACCGCCTGTGGCTCGCGCGACGAGGACGGCGGCGGCTCGGACAACGGCGGCGGTGGCACGACCGTCGTCATCGGCGTCGACGCCCCGCTGACCGGCGACCTGTCCGCGCTGGGCCTCGGCATCAAGAACTCCGTGGACCTCGCCGCCAAGACGGCCAACAAGGAAAAGACCGTCGACGGCATAACCTTCAAGGTCGAAGCTCTCGACGACCAGGCGCAGCCCTCCTCGGGCCAGCAGAACGCCACCAAGCTCGTCGCCGACAAGGACGTCCTCGGCGTCGTCGGCCCGCTGAACTCCTCCGTCGCCGAGTCCATGCAGAAGGTCTTCGACGACGCCAAGCTGGTCGAGGTCTCCCCCGCCAACACCAACCCGGCCCTCACCCAGGGCACGAAGTGGAACGGCGGCGAGAAGGCCCGCCCGTACAAGTCGTACTTCCGCACCGCGACCACGGACGCCATCCAGGGCCCGTTCGCCGCGCAGTACGTCTACAACGACGCCAAGAAGAAGAGCGTCTACGTCATCGACGACAAGAAGACCTACGGCGCCGGCCTGGCCGCCACCTTCACCGACGAGTTCAAGAAGCTCGGCGGCAAGATCGTGGGCACCGAGCACATCGACCCCGACACCAAGGACTTCTCCGCCGTCGCCACCAAGGTGAAGAACTCCGGCGCGGACGTCGTCTACTACGGCGGCGAGTACCCGCAGGCCGGCCCGCTGAGCAAGCAGATCAAGGCCGCCGGTGCCAAGATCCCGCTCGTCGGCGGCGACGGCATCTACAGCGCCGACTTCATCAAGCTCGCCGGAGCCAGCGGAACGGGCGACCTCGCCACCTCCGTCGGCGCGCCCGTCGAGGACCTCCCCTCCGCCAAGGAGTTCGTCGCCAACTACAAGGCCGGCGGCTACAAGGAGGCCTACGAGGCGTACGGCGGCTACTCCTACGACTCGGCCTGGGCGATCATCGAAGCCGTGAAGAAGGTCGTCGAGGACAACGACGGCAAGCTTCCCGACGACGCCCGCGCCAAGGTCACCGAGGCCATGCAGAACGTCTCGTTCGACGGTGTGACCGGAAAGGTCTCCTTCGACGAGTACGGTGACGCGACGAACAAGCAGCTCACCGTCTACTCCGTCGAGGGCGCCGACTGGAAGGCGGTCAAGTCCGGCACCTACACGGGCTGACCCTCACCTCACCACTCAATGAGCCGCGCGGGGCGCTGCACCACTGGCGCCCCGCGCGGACTCGCATCCGGTCACATCCCTCGACTATCCGAAGTCTCGGAGGACATGCGGTGAACGAACTGCCGCAGCAGCTGGTCAACGGCCTGCTACTGGGATCCATGTACGGGCTGGTCGCCATCGGCTACACGATGGTCTATGGCATCGTCCAGCTCATCAACTTCGCCCACGGCGAGATCTTCATGACCGGCGCCTTCGGCGCATTCACGGTCTACCTGTACGTACTGCCCGACGGCACCTCCATGGCGATCGCCCTGCCACTGATGCTCGTCGGCGCCGTCCTGGTCGCCGTCACGGTCGCCGTAGGCGCGGAACGGTTCGCCTACCGCCCTCTCCGCACCGCACCACGACTCGCCCCCCTCATCACCGCCATCGGCCTCTCCCTGGCCCTCCAGCAGGCGGTATGGGCCTGGTACCCCAACGCCAAGTCGGCGCGCACCTTCCCGCAGATCGAAGGCGGCCCCTTCGAAATCGGCAGCGTCACCATCCAGACCGGTGACATCTTCCTCTTCGTCGCGGCCCCGATCAGCATGGCGATCCTCGCCTACTTCGTCATGAAGACCCGCACCGGACGCGGCATGCAGGCCACCGCCCAGGACCCCGACACCGCCAAGCTCATGGGCATCAACACCGACCGCATCATCGTGGTCGCCTTCGCCCTCGGCGCCGCGTTCGCCGCCGTCGGAGGCCTCGCCTACGGCCTCAAGTACGGCCAGATCGACTTCCGCATGGGCTTCATCCTGGGCCTCAAGGCCTTCACCGCAGCCGTCCTCGGCGGCATCGGCAACATCTACGGAGCCATGATCGGCGGAGTGGTCCTCGGCCTCGCCGAAACCATGGCCACCGCCTACATCGCCGACGTCCCCGGCATGTCGCAGCTCGGCGGCCAGTCCTGGGCCAACGTCTGGGCCTTCGTACTCCTCATCCTCGTGCTCCTCTTCAGGCCACAGGGCCTGCTCGGCGAGCGCGTCGCGGACAGGGCGTGAGACCTATGACCACACAGACCAGCACCCCCCAGACGCCCGCCAAGGACCCCTCCGGCGCCACCGGACTCATCGGCATCCCGCCGCACATCGGACGCGCCCTCGCCACCGGCGGCGGAATCCTCACCATCATCTCGACCTTCCTCGCCTGGACCTGGACCTCCGCCTTCCCCGGCGACCTCACCGTCTACGGCTACCCCGGCGGCCTGCAGGTCCTCGTCCTCATCGGCGGCGCCCTCACCGCACTCTTCGGCCTCGCCTCCTACGGCATCAAGGGCCTGCGCTGGCTCGTACCGGCGGGCGCCGACAGCGCCATCAAAACCGCCGCACTCACCGCATTCGCCACCGCCTGGTACACGATCATCGCGATCAGCGCCCAACTCGGCGGCCTGGCCAACCTCGAACCCGGCGGCTGGGTCGCGGCCATCGCCACCCTCGCCGCCCTGCTCGGCGCACTCTCCCTGCCGTTCGAGCGGCCGGCGCCCGACCCCTCCGACCCGGACGACACCGGCTGGGAGCAGTTCCGCCACAACGCGCGGCACACCGGCGCCATCATCAAGGCGACCTTCGCCTCCGGCACCACCAGCGCCCCGGCCCGCAAGCTGCCCGCGTACGCCGAAATCCTGATCATCGTCGCGGCACTCTCCCTCGGCCTGATCGTCTTCACCTACGGCATCGGCACCGAATACGACGAACTCTTCGTCGGCTTCCTCATCACCGCCGGCTTCGGCTTCGCCGCCGCGGCCAAGGCCGGACTCGTGAACCGGGTCTCCGAGCTCACCTCCAAGCACCGCACGGTGACGATGATCGGCGCGTTCGTCGCCGCCGCCGCATTCCCCTTCACCCAGTCCGACGACCAGTACGCGACCATCGGCGTCTACATCCTGATCTTCGCCACCGTCGCCCTCGGCCTCAACATCGTCGTCGGCCTCGCCGGCCTCCTCGACCTCGGATACGTCGCCTTCCTCGGCGTCGGCGCCTACACCGCGGCCATGGTCTCCGGCTCCCCCTCCTCACCGTTCGACATCCACCTGCCGTTCTGGGCCTCCGCCCTCCTCGGCGCAGCCGTCGCCATGGTCTTCGGCGTCATCATCGGCGCCCCCACCCTGCGACTGCGCGGCGACTACCTCGCCATCGTGACCCTCGGCTTCGGTGAGATCTTCCGCATCACCGTCCTCAACATGGACGGCACCTCAGGACCCGACATCACCAACGGCTCCAACGGCATCTCCTCGATCCCGAACCTCAACATCTTCGGATTCGACTTCGGCCAGGAACACAGCTTCGGCGGATTCACCATCGCCCGCTTCGCCAACTACTTCCTGCTGATGCTCCTCATCACCCTCGTCGTCGTGATCGTCTTCCGACGCAGCGGCGACTCCCGCATCGGCCGCGCCTGGGTCGCCATCCGCGAAGACGAAACAGCCGCCCTCGCCATGGGCATCAACGGCTTCCGCGTCAAACTCGTCGCCTTCGCCCTCGGCGCCGCCCTCGCCGGCCTCGCCGGCTCCGTCCAGGCACACGTCACCTACACCGTGACCCCAGAGCAATACCAGTTCGCCCACGTCGTCCCACCCAACTCGGCCTTCCTGCTCGCAGCGGTCGTCCTCGGCGGCATGGGCACCATCAGCGGACCCCTCGTCGGCGCCGCACTGCTCTACCTGATCCCGGCCAAGCTCCAGTTCCTCGGCGACTACCAGCTCTTCGCCTTCGGTCTCGCGCTCGTCCTGCTGATGCGCTTCCGTCCGGAAGGCCTCATCCCGAACCGGCGCCGCCAGCTCGAATTCCACGAGGAAGCAGAAGCGCCCACAGTCCTCAGCAAGGCAGGGGCCTGACCACGATGACTACCGACACCACCACCAAGGACGCCGTCCCGGGCGCCAACGCCCCCGGCGAAACCGTGCTCGACGCACGCGGCGTCACCATGCGCTTCGGCGGCCTCACCGCCGTACGCAACGTCAACCTCACCGTCAGCAGCGGAGAAATCGTCGGACTCATCGGCCCCAACGGCGCCGGCAAGACGACCTTCTTCAACTGCCTCACCGGCCTCTACCTCCCCACCGAGGGCGAGGTCCGCTACAAAGGCACCATCCTGCCGCCCCAGTCCTTCAAGGTCACCGCGGCCGGCGTCGCCCGCACCTTCCAGAACATCCGTCTCTTCTCCAACATGACGGTCCTGGAAAACGTGCTCGTCGGCCGCCACACCCGCACCAAAGAAGGACTCTGGTCCGCACTCCTGCGCGGCCCCGGCTTCAAGAAGGCCGAAAAAGCCTCCGAAGAACGCGCCATGGAACTCCTCGAGTTCATCGGCCTGGCCGGCAAGCGCGACCACCTCGCCAGGAACCTCCCCTACGGCGAACAGCGCAAGCTCGAGATCGCACGAGCCCTCGCCAGCGAACCCGGCCTGCTCCTCCTCGACGAGCCCACCGCCGGCATGAACCCGCAGGAGACCCGGGCCACCGAGGAACTCGTCTTCGCCATCCGCGACATGGGCATCGCCGTCCTCGTCATCGAGCACGACATGCGGTTCATCTTCAACCTCTGCGACCGCGTCGCCGTCCTCGTACAGGGCGAAAAACTCGTCGAAGGCGACAGCGCCACCGTGCAGGGCGACGAACGCGTCATCGCCGCCTACCTCGGAGAACCCTTCGAAGACGCCCCCGGCGACGAGGAAGTAGCGGAGGTCGAGGCCGCCGAAGCGAACGCCTCGGCCCCCACGGACGCCGTGCCCGGCAAGGAGAACGACCGATGACCGCACTGCTCGAAGTCGAAGACCTCCGGGTCGCCTACGGCAAGATCGAAGCCGTCAAGGGCATCTCCTTCAAGGTCGACGCCGGCCAGGTCGTCACCCTCATCGGCACCAACGGCGCCGGCAAGACCACCACCCTGCGCACCCTCTCCGGCCTCCTCAAGCCCGTCGGCGGCCAGATCAAGTTCCAGGGCAAATCACTGAAGAAGACCCCCGCCCACCAGATCGTCTCCCTCGGACTCGCCCACTCCCCCGAGGGGCGGCACATCTTCCCCCGCATGACGATCGAGGACAACCTCCGCCTCGGAGCCTTCCTGCGCAACGACAGGCCAGGCATCGAAAAGGACATCCAGCGCGCCTACGACCTCTTCCCCATCCTCGGGGAACGTCGCAAGCAAGCAGCGGGCACACTGTCCGGCGGCGAGCAGCAGATGCTCGCCATGGGCCGCGCCCTCATGTCCCAGCCCAAACTGCTCATGCTCGACGAACCCTCCATGGGCCTCTCGCCGATCATGATGCAGAAGATCATGTCCACCATCGCCGAACTCAAGTCCCAGGGCACGACGATCCTCCTCGTCGAACAGAACGCCCAGGCCGCGCTCTCACTCGCCGACCAGGGACACGTCATGGAGGTCGGCAGCATCGTGCTCTCCGGCACCGGCCAGGACCTCCTGCACGACGAATCGGTACGCAAGGCATACCTCGGCGAGGACTGAACCCCACCCCGGTACCGCCCGCACACGGCTAAGGCCCGCACCCCCGACAAGGGATGCGGGCCTCAGCCGTCTCTACGCGTATACGAGCCGCGTCTACGAGCCGCGTGTACTAGGCGCTGTTTCTCGGATCTCCTGATGTGAGTGGGGTGTTGGGGTCAGGCTGGTGGTATGGGCCGTGGGGATTTAACGAATGCGG
>NZ_VWMY01000169.1 GCF_008905045.1 Streptomyces albicerus | reverse complement strand
CGCATAACGGACGAGACCACACCCACCTGGCGAGGAACCTACTAGGAAATAAACGGCATTTCACCCACACCAAACGCCCTCTCAGAGGGAGCTTCGTCCAGGAATGGTGTGGGTAAACACGTCGCAAGGCCGGGATTCGGAAGAAGCGCTGGTCAGAGGCAGTTTGGCGGAGCTATGCTGCCTCTGCTGGGGCAGGTCCTCCTCCGCCCAGTCGCGCAGGACCTCGGTCAGGAGGTCGGCGACGGTGGGCTTGGCCAGCTCAGCCAGCATGTGTTCGGCGACGTACTTCTGGGGCTCAAGCGCAGGCATCGTCACAGCCGCGCACGCGTCGCCCGCCTGTTGCAGGCACTCGTAGCGCGGCTCCGGCGCCTCGGGCGGGAGCGGGGGTATCGGGCCGTTGCAGTGCCCGCATTCAACGAGGATGTCAGTGAGCATCTTTCATCCTGTCCCGGCCGGGTGAAATGGGCTGGTCAGGTGGGGTGACGTGGCAAAGCCCCTCGTCGTTGGTGTGGTGATCTCACTCAACACGCCATCGGCCGGAGGGCTTCGTTGGTTCCGTATCCTTCCATGCTCGACCTCCCGCACGAGCTGGTCGAGCACGTCTCATGGCTCATCTACGCCCGAAGGCGTGAACTTCGGTCGGTCTGGCGGAGGTTGAGCTGCTTCAAGCAGGCCTTGCTGGTTCTGGCACATCTACGGAAGAACAAGACGTCGGCACAGGTCAGTGCCGGGTTCGGAGTTTCCGAGGCCACCGCGTGGCGGTATGTGCACGAGACCGTCGAGGTCCTCGCCTCGTGGGCGCCGGGACTGCACGAGGCCCTCGTCGGTCTGGGCGAAGGCGACTTCGTCATCCTCGATGGCACGCTCATCCCCACCGACCGCATCAAGGCGGACGAGCCGTACTACTCGCAGAAACACAAGAAGCACGGCATGAACGTCCAGGTCATCGCACGTCCCGACGGCACACCGCTGTGGTTCTCACGGGCGACGCCGGGCCGAACCCACGACCTGACCGCAGCCCGCGCCCACGGCATCGTCCAGGCCTGCCTCACCCGCCAGATCCTCGTCCTGGCCGACCGCGCCTACCTGGGCGCCGACGCCACAGTCCGCACCCCGTACTACGGCCACCGCGACCTGCCCGAGCACTACCAGCAGTAGAACCGCGACCACGCCCGTCTGCGTGCCCCCGGCGAACGCGCCTTCGCCCGCCTCAAGTCCTGGCGACTGCTGCGGCGAGCGCGCTGCTCAACCAACTGCATCGGCAGGACTGTGGCAGCTGTACTCACCCTCTTGACCTGCGACTATTAAGGATGAAAGAAGCTCAGTGAGTATGTCGTCCCATTGCTGCGGTGAGTCGTTCACGTCATGCTTCCTTCGAGCCAGGCCAAGACCGGGGCGGGCATCCCTCAGCTCCACGAAGCAAAGGGCCCTCGTCCCCTGTTCGTGATCACCCCATGGCCCCTTCTGGGCTCATCCTCGAAGCGACCGCAATTTCATCTGATGCAGCACTGCGGTCGGGCAGCACATCGGAGGTTCTGTCACTCATCGACGCAGGCCAGGGCCTCAGTGTATGCGGTCTCTCCAGCGGGGCGAGTCGCTTCCGCAGCCCTCAACGCGGCCACGGACAGGCTTCCTACCTGCACGTTTGCGATTGACTTACATCTGATGAAAGATCCCTTCGTCTGATGTAAGTGGCGGAGAGTGCTTTTGATGAGCAGGAACAGCCTCGCGCCCGGGGCAGCGGGGCTGCATCTGGTCAGCGATCTGCCGCTGCTGCGGCCCGACGAGCAGGTCTTCACCGCGATGCTGGACGGCTGGCGCAACCAGCAGCTGGCGCGCAACTTGGCGTTCTCCACGATCGAGGGCCGGGAGAAGACGGTGCGGGCCTTCGCTCGGCACGCCGACGCCTTTCCGTGGACCTGGTCGCCGCAGATGCTCGACGAATGGATGGGCGATCTGCGGGCGGTCCGCGGGCTGAAGCGCTCCACGCTGCGCAACTATCAAGGTGCCGTGTGCTCGTTCTGTAACTTCGCTGTCGACCCCGCCTACGGCTGGGCTGCGACCTGCGAAGAACGTTTTGGCACTCACCCCATACAGGTCGTGCACGAGTGGAACGCCGCGGTGCACGTGGAGGTCGCCGAAGCCGACGCGGCGAAGAGGCCCTTCACCCAGGACGAGTTGCAGGCGTTCTTCGACTACGCCGACGACCAGGTCACCAAGGTTCGCGGCCGGGGCCGCAAGGGCTGGCTGCCCGCGTTCCGTGACGCGGTGCTCTTCAAGACCGCGTACGCTTTCGGCCTGCGCCGCAACGAGACCCGAATGTTGGACACGGTCGACTTCGGCCGCAACCCCGAGGGACCGGAGTTCGGCGACTACGGCGTCTGCTACGTCCGCCACGGCAAGGCGAAGAAGGGCTCGCCGTGCAAGCGCCGCAGCGTGCTGACGGTCTGGGACTGGTCGGCGGAGATCCTCCAGCAGTGGAACGAGGAGGTCCGGCCGCTGTTCGCCACGTCCGGCGCCGGGGCTCTGTGGCCCTCGGAACGCTCGGCCCGCATCGGCTTCTCCCAGATGAACACCCGCTTCGCTGCTTACCGGGACGCGCTCGGCCTGGACGAGGGACTGGACTTCCACTCCTTTCGAAGGTCGTACGTGACCCACCTGATCGAGGACGGCTGGGACGCCCGGTTCCAGCAACAAGTCGGCCACGACTACGCGTCCACGACCGCGATCTACACCTGCGTATCCTCCGACTTCCGCACCCGCACCCTGCGCAGAGCGCTGGACGCGACGATGGAGGCCGCCCTGCGGCCGGCAAGGAGAGCCTGATGAAGCGCCAGGTCAGCTACCAGTGGCGGCTGCGCGAGGTAATGGCCACGCGCGGCATCTTCGTCGCCTCCGACCTGTCACCGCTACTGGCCGACCGCGGCATCGAACTGTCCTCGGTCCAGGTCTGGCGACTGGTCACCCAGACCCCCGAACGGCTGTCCCTGCCCGTCCTCGCCGCCCTCTGCGACATCCTCGACGTCACTCCCGCCGAGTTGATCGCCACCAAGGCGGAGAACGCGGCCCCGCGCCGCACCGCCGCCTCCGGCGGCGCCGACGCGGTCGACCTCGCGGCCACCGTCCGTCCCAAACGGGCCCGCGTCCGCCCGGATTAATGAGCCGCATCCGGGTCCGGCCCGAGGACCTGTTCTGCGCGCGCTGTCACCGGGCTGTCCGTCTCGGAGCCGCCCACTGGCCCGAGGGGTACCTGTGCTCCGCTTGCTACGACCACGCGCTGGAGACCTATGGGCAGTGCGTCGGCTGCGGCGTCGACCGTCTCCCACCCGGCATCGCACCGGACGGCGGCCGGTGGTGCACCAACTGCGCGGGCGGCTTGGGCGAGTTTCACTGCGAACGCTGCGGCCGAGAGGCCCGCCGCTACCTGCTCGGAGTATGTGGAAACTGCGTCCTGGCCGAGAGACTGGAAGAACTTTTGGACGACGGCGCCGGCCGCGTCCGGCCCGAACTCGTGCCGTTCTTCGACGAGGTCAGGTCCGTGCCTCGTCCCAAGGCAACGCTGACCTGGGTCGGCAAGCCACACGTCCAGAAGATCCTGCGCGCCCTTGCCTGCGGCGAAGTGCCTCTCACCTACGAGGGATTGAGCACGCTCTTGCCCTGGCGGTCGGTCGCCCACGTCCGTGACCTGCTCATGCACACCAGCGTCCTGCCGCACCGCGACCGGCACCTCCTGCTGTTCGAACGCCGCCTGCCCGAATGGCTCGACAGCATCAAGAACCTCGAACACCGTCAGCTCCTGAACCGCTTCGCCACCTGGCACATCCTGCGCAAGCTCCGGGCCACCGCCGCCAAGCGGCCCCTCGGCCCCGGGGCCGTCAAAACCGCCCGCACCCAGCTCATCCAGGCAGCCGCCTTCCTCACCTGGCTCGCCGAACGGGACCGCGCCGTCGGCGAGTGCACCCAGGCAGACCTCGACGCCTGGTTGGCCCAGGACGCCACCACCCGCCGCGTCGTCCAAGCGCTCCTGCGCTGGAGCATGGACCACCAGGTCATGCCCCGATTGAAAGTCCCCACGATCCGCGCGGAGAACCCGGCCCCGATCAGCCAGCACCACCGCATCGCTCTAATCCGCAAGATCATGACCCGCGACGATCTCCCGCTCATGGAACGGATCGCGGCAGCCCTGATCCTCCTCTATGCCCAGCCTGTCCGTCGGCTCGTCCGGCTCACCGTCCACGATGTCCAGCACGACGGCGACCAGGTCGCGCTCCTCCTCGGCGACCCGCCCACA
Organism: Streptomyces albicerus; assembly: GCF_008905045.1. Taxonomy (GTDB): domain Bacteria; phylum Actinomycetota; class Actinomycetes; order Streptomycetales; family Streptomycetaceae; genus Streptomyces; species Streptomyces albicerus. The sequence goes on along the minus strand of NZ_VWMY01000169.1, from coordinate 681 downwards.
CCGGTTCCCGAACCCTTTGCCGAGCTACTGCTCGGCTACATACGTGACGGACGCCCGAATTGGCCAGGCGGCACTCTTCCCGCCAGCGACTGGCTCTTCCCGGGACGCCGGGCCGGACAGCCCATGGACCCCGCCACCCTCGGCAAGCGGCTGACCACCGCAGGAGTCCCCACCCTCCACAGCCGGACCGCCACCCTGCGGCAACTCGTCCTCCAGGCGCCGCCCTCGGTCGTTGCGGGGATGCTCGGCTATCACGCCGTTCACACCGAGGCCGTCGCCGCGCAGGCCGGAGGCACCTGGAAGAAGTACGCTCCCGGCGACCACGCGCGCTGAAGCAGTCATCTCCTTGGAACTACGCGTCAGGCGAACGGTCCCTCCTCCAAGGAGACCTCATCCCACAGTGGTGAGCATGCTGAACCGAGTAGCCGTACTGTCCGACATTCACGGAGTCCTGCCGGCCCTGGAGGCCGTGCTCGCCGAACCAGAGGTGAGTGCCGCCGATCGCATCGTGCTCACCGGCGACATCACCGCCGGTCCGCAACCGACCCAGGTTCTCGACCGACTGACCTCTCTCGGCGACCGCGTCGTCTGGATTACTGACCTTGTTGGCGTGATGTCGTGGCTGACAAGTGGTAGTTGGCGCGGTAGGCCGGTTGCATGAGATATCCGCAAGGAGGCGGG
>NZ_VWMY01000168.1 GCF_008905045.1 Streptomyces albicerus | reverse complement strand
CTCCTCCCCGAGTTCCCAACCATCCACAACCGATGGTCCTCCGAAGCCACCAGGACGGGGCCCCAGCCCTCATAGAGTCAGGTCAGCGGCCCGCCCGTACAGAACTGGATCTTTCGTCGGCGAGGGCTCCGCATCACCACGGCGCTCCGTCCATGATCACTCCAGATCGGCGACCCTATCCCCCCGGTCAGGGGCCTGATCACCGATCACCCATCCCGATCATGGCTCTGACCTACGAGTTTGCCCTGACCGTCTATTCCACCCGCCGGGCTGGTGGCGGGCGGTCTCGGCCGAGTGGCATGGGGCGCACAGGCCACGGCCGTAGGCCGGGTCGTTGGGGTCGAGGCCCTGGGCGATCAACTCCCTGCGGGACAGGGGGTGGTGGTCGGCCTGGGTGGCGGGCGCTCGCCCGCACAGGACGCAGACCGGATCACGCTCGAGCACGGGCTTGCGGAACAGCTCGCGGTGCTCCTGCCCGTAGCCCTGCTGGGTGGAGCTGCCGCGCGCTCGCTCGCCTGCGGCCTTGCGGCGGCGCGCGCACTGCGAGGAGCAGGTGCCGTCCGCCTTGCGGATCTGCCTGCACCGAGGGCAGCGGGAGCGTGCTCGGCTGGGCATGGTCAGGACCGGGGGTGCTTCAGGTGGTCGCGCCACCAGCGGTCGATGTGGCTGTCCCACGGTGCGGGCCGTCCGGCTTGGCGGGCGCGGGCCTTGCAGGTGTCCGGGTCCACGGCGAGGGTGACGACCTCGGCGCCGGGCAGGGCGTCGAGGATGTCGGCTCGGGAGGTGATGACCCAGGCGTGCCGGAGTTGGTGAGGGCGGGTCAGGCGGCGTACGACGGCGTCCCTGGCTTCGATGGCGAAGGGGATGAGGGCGGGCGGGTGGCCGTGGTCGTGGGGTGAGCCGAGGGCTTGGGCGAGGGCGTCCATGTCGAGGACGAGGTCGCCGGTGCGGGCGTGCTCGCGGACGTACGTGTTCTTGCCTGCGCACGGTGGGCCGTAGACGACGGTGACGTTGCGGTGGCGGCACGCATCGCACTCGGCTCCGCCGCTGTCGTGCAGCTGCTTGCAGCGGGGGCAGCGGGAGCGTGCGCGCGTGGGCATCAGGGCTCGAAGACGATGAACTTGATGTCGGTGGTGGCGCCGTCGATGGGCATCTGGGTGCCGTACAGCGAGGTGGGGAGGCTGCCGAAGGTGCGGGTGGCGGTGGCGGGGATGGAGACCACGGTGTCGGAGACGGCCTTGCCGCCTACGGTGATCGGGGTGACGAAGGTGACGTTCTGCGGCAGGGTGGCGTGCGCGTTGCGGATGCGCAGCACGGTCTTGCCGGTGTTCGCGACCTGGTTGCCGTTCGCGACGTCGGCCGTGGTCTCCGCGGGGTCGGCCACGCCCGCGTCGGACAGCTGGGTCACCGGGATCTGCGTGCGCGGCATGGCCTCTCCTTAGCGGGGGCGGACAGCGGAGGGCGGGCATGCGAAAGCCCGGCTCACCGGCCGGGCTTCGGGGACACTACGTGCACCATGGCACAGAATGATGGACGGATCCCGATCACGTCAATAGTCGCTGGTCACGGGCCTTGACAGATCAGGCGGCACACTGCTTGCGGACCTTGTCGCCGATGTCGGCCAGGTCCCACAGGGCGAGGGCCTGGCCGCGGTTGGGGTTGGGCCGCCACCCGGCGGGCGTGACGCCTCGCCGCCGGGCCCATTTACGGAACGCGTCCGTCGTCATGCCGAGGCTGTAGGCGGCCTGAGGCGTCGTCACGAGCTCTCGCCCGTCTCGTCCCTGGAGTGGTCTCACGCCTCAAGTGTGCCCGCTGACCTTGGAACTGAAAGGTGGCCTGCGCACTGGCGCCTTCACTTCGGTGGCACGGCCCACTCGACTGGTTCGCGACCTTCGGGGGTGTAGACGATGCGGTCGGGGCGACCGTCGGGCTCGACGGCGAACATGATGCCGCCGCGGACGCACCGGCCGGCTCTGACGAACGTGTCGTCGGTAGGGAACTCCGGCTTGGGGAAGCCGCCGCCGGACAGGCCGGTAACGTCGACGATCGCGCCGTCGTCGTATGCGAGGGACCACGGGAACTGGGAGACGGTGATCGGGTCGCCCTTGTCGTTGCAGACCTTGACCTCGATGCGGCTCCATACCGCCCGGTCGCTGACGCCGAGGCCTTCGCCGGGCGGCTCAATGCCGGTGACGGGTTGCCGGTAGCTGAGCACGGTGGTCTTGCCGTTGGCCGTCATCCCGTTGTCGGGGTTGGTCGTCTCCCATTCCCAGGCGTCGCCGACGGCGAGGAGGCCGGACGCGCTGGGGCTGGATGGGGCGGTGGACGGGCTGGGTGTCGCGGTGCTGGCAGGCGGTGTCGACGTCGGCTGGGCGGCGGGTTCGTTGTCGCTGCTGCACGCTGTGAGGCCGATCGTGAGGGCGGCTGCGATGGCTGCGGCGTGTCTGGTGCGCACGATGTCTCCCGGGTGACGGTGATGGCCCGTCAGTGTGGTGAGCTACCGGTGGTACGTGGAGGCATTGTGCGAGGTTCGTGGCTGATTCGTGACGGTGGTGAGTGTCTCTCTCTACAAGAGTGTTGATCTCGCAATGACCGTCGGGACCCTGTGACGCTTCAGGCCTGCGGTGCGCTGTAGGAGGTGACCCACGACGAGGGTCGAGGGCGCCTGCACTCCGAGGGGGGGTACACCGGCGCCGACGTGCAGGGGCAGGCTCGCTCCCCCGTGACGGGTCTGTCCCTGCTCGTGACACGTGCGTCGGTTAGGGGCGCCCAGCCGTGGTGCGGCGCCGGTGCCGGAGAGACCAGCGCCTGCCCGGCGCCCCTCCCCGGAGTCGCGTCGCCCTTATCTCCTCATCAACGGCGCCGTCCGCAGCGTCGAGGGCCTGGCGTGCCTTCTCGGCGAACTGCCAGATGGAGATCTGGGCCCAGCTACGCCTGCCGCCGGCCATGGCAGGGCCACGCATGATTGCCGAATCGTCCTGATGTAACACGAGGAATTCGTACCAGTCTGTGAACTTGCCCTTTAGCTCGCTCGCTGCCTCAGCCATGTTTGCGGGCCCCTCCAGCAGGACTGTCGTCTCCGCGTCCACCAGCTCGGCGACGAGCATGGTGGCGTCAACGAGCGATGGAGCAGGTTCCCCCAAGCCCCGGAGCCGGTCACTCTGCCAGCCGAGCTCTGCATTCAACTTGTTGGCCGTTTTCAGCAGCCTGTCGTAGGCGTCCCTTCTCACCTGTCGCCGCCATTGAACGTGCTGCGTACGGTTCTGGCTTCGCCCTGCAATCGCAGCAGCTCTGATCGCGCCAGCGGCACCCACAACAGCGCCTACCACGGCTGCCGCAGCGGCCACCAACGTCACACTCAGCGAATCCATTCCGGGCAGCATGGCCCAGCAGGCGTGAACTCGACTGCATAGCGGATCAACAAGACATTGGCACTTTGCCAGTCCGGTCCGCACAACGACCCGGGCGCCCAACCGTGGTTCGGCGCCCGGGCCTTCTTGGTGGGCGGGGCGACAGGGACCGCTCTTCAGTCTCGCGGAGCCCGCCGGTGCTGCGGCCACGGGCCGGGACCGGTCTACCCATCCCTTCGCGTCACCCCTCAGTGGGAGTCCTTGCGTGCGAGGCCCAGAGTACGCCCGCGGCCAACCTGCAAGCGGCTATGCGGTGGTGATGAGAGGGCGGCCGTTCCGACCTCGGGGTGTATCCACGCTCTCAGTGACACTCAGGAGCATGGTTGTCCCATGAGTAGTTAACGGGTCAGCGGTCGTCTTGGCCGACGGGCTCTCGTACGCGGTGCGGGCAGCCTGGAGAGCTGGACCGAGAGCAGATCGGTGGATGCTGGTTCCTTCAGTGGACCGGAATCGGTGCGCGACGACCTTCCGGCCTGGGGCGGCGCCATCCAGGCACACGGCGAGCAAGAGGCCTTCGCTATCCATGACGCTGATGAGTTGGTCTTGCGTACGGAGAGCGGGCAGGAGCGCACCTTCACCGTGAATGGCGGTGACCTTGAGACGGGCGTACTGAGGATCGTTGGCAACGAGGGTCCCCCGTTCGACGACTGAGGCGATGACCAAGCCGGGCAGTCCCCCGCCGCTACGGGCCGACGGTGCCAAGGACCTCGGCTTCGAGGCGGGTTAGCGCGGCCGGTGACAGGGCCTCGCGCCAGTGCCCGTCCCACACCCACAGGGTGCGGCAGCCGTCGCAGCGCTTGAAGCGCCAGCCGTTCGAGTCGAGCCGCCACGGCCACCAGATCGGCTGGCACGACGGGTAGCAGCGGATCAGGTCCCAGTTCGTGTAGGCGTCGACAAGCGAGGCCTGCGGCGAAGTGTTGCTGGAAGACGCTCCGGCCGGGCCTGCGGGCGGGGGGCCGGGTATAGGTGTACGGGCCGGTGACAGCCTCGGGTGGTGGCCCATGAGCTCATCCTCTCGTGGCCGCCTCAGGGTCGATCAGGTCGGCGACGGCGTAGACGGTCACCTGCGGGTCGGTGTAGCCCTCCGCTTCGGCGTCCCAGTTGCGCTGTTTCTGCGCCAGCTCGCGGGCGTGCTTGGCCAGGGCGGCGAGGACGATCCGCTCATCCTCGGCCGCCGACTGGTCCGGGCGGCGTGTGGCCAGTGCCGTCATCAGATCCTGGTACGCACTCATGGGCTCATCCTCTCGGGTGCCGCCAGCTCGACGAATGGGTTAGGCCGGACGAGTCTGGAAGTGTGGCCGACTTCCCTGAGCAGTTGGTGACGCTCATCGTGAGCGGGGAGCACGTCGAGGTCGCGGCTGCCCTGGGACTGTTTTCCCCCGCCATCGGTGAGTGGGGCGGCGTCATGCGGGGTGTGCCGGTGCGGCTGGCTGCTGCCTTGCAGCGCGGCGAAGATGCATCGCTTCGCCTCCCCGACGGCCAAGAGCGGCCGATTCACTCGACGGGGCCGTCACGCATCGATGATCAAGGGCGCCTTTTGGTGCCCTTCACGGGTGAGGGGCCGGTTCCGTTCTCGTGACGTCTGGTGTCAGCGCTCCTCCATTCGGGGCCTCGGCGAACGCCGACCGGCACGATTTACCCCGATCCGGGAACATTGCGACTAGCTGTACATGACATCTCCCTTGGTTCCTCCCGCACCAGCGGGAGGAACCGCCAACTCGAGGCGGGCGCCTCTCGGCTGTCATTGGCGCTGGATGCCCTGGCCTGGCATCAGCGTCGGGCGGTGACCCATGGGCTCATCCTCTTGCGAAACGTGCGGCTTCACCTGTTCCTACGGGAACGCCGTCAGGTCAGCGTCCGAACAGTTTCCTCACCACGGTCCAAATGGGCTCCAGGATGGCCATCAGGACAAGACCTACGAATCCCAGGATGAAGCAGAGCATCGCTCCAAGGATGAGGAGAGGGAAGATCGATGTCATTGATGCTCCGCTTTACTGGGCCGGTGACGGTGACCGACTAGTGTCCTGCGCCAGAGATCCGTCGGTAGAAGCGGGCGAGGGAGTCGAGGATCTCTTCGGCTGTCTTGGTCCAGATGAACGGCTTG
>NZ_VWMY01000167.1 GCF_008905045.1 Streptomyces albicerus | reverse complement strand
CCGGATCATCAAGGACAGGGGCAACGAGTCATACCGGCCCCGAAGGCCACGAGCCCCGAACCGGGCTCTACGAAGACGGTAATGGGCAGCGGAGCACCGGTCGCGGCGCGGTGGCCGGCTGTGAGCGTCGATACGATGGACCGCCCGCGAATTCGAGGTCAGCGGAAGGGAGACAGGGCGTGACGGATCAGCGGCAGCGTCCCCGGCGTCGGGGGCAGGGTGAACTGGAGGCGCTCGTCCTGTCGGCCCTGAGTGAGGCGGACGGCCCGGCGAGCGCGGGCTGGGTGCAGGAGCGCCTTGGCGGAGACCTCGCCTACACGACGGTGATCACCATCCTGACCCGGCTGCTGGCCAAGGGCGCGGTGACCCGCGAGCGCGTCGGCCGGTCCTTCGCGTGGACCCCGGCCTCGGATCAGGCGGGCCTGGCCGCGCACAAGATGCGCAAGGTCCTCGACGCCGAAAGCGACCGGGAGGCGGTGCTGGCCAGCTTCGTCACCGGCCTCGGACTGGACGACGAGCGGCTGCTGCGCGAACTGCTGGGTCGAGCCAAGGGTGAAGGGGAAGACTGAAGCCTCATGGGGTTGTTCGTCTTTCTGCCGCTGGTCCTGCCGTTGACGGCGTGGCCGATCGCGCGTCTGGCCGAGCAGCGTCTGCATCCGCGGACCGCCACCCGGCTGCTGACCGGGCTGGCCGTGGTGATGGCGGTGTGCAGCACGGTGTGTCTGGGGCTGCTGATGGTGGTCGGCACCGCGCAGCTGCCCGGCAACCCGTTGCCCGACGGCTGGTCGGATCCCGAGGTGCGCGAGGCGGTGCCGTACGACGAGGTGGCAGGGAAGGCGGCGATTCCGGCGCTGCTCGCGGTGCTGCTCGCGTGCGGCCGCACGCTGTGGCGGCACGGGCGGGTACGCCGCCGCGCCCACCGGGCACTCGCCGGCCTGCCCGGTGCGGAGGTGGCCGTCCTGCCCGACGAGGTGCCGTACGCGTACGCCCTCCCTGGCGGGCGACGGAGCCGGGTCGTACGGAGCCGGGTCGTGGTGACCACCGCTCTGCTGTCCTGCCTCGAACCGGCCGAACGGCGCGCTCTGTTCGCCCACGAGCGCGCCCACCTCGCCGCCCGCCACCACCGGTTCCTGCTCGCCGTGCAGCTGGCCGCGCGCGCTAACCCGTTCCTGCGGCCGTTGCGCACGGCCGTGTCCTACACGGCGGAGCGGTGGGCGGACGAGGAGGCGGCGCGGGCGGTCGGCAGCCGCCGGGTTGTGGCGTGCGCGATCGGCAAGGCGGCCCTGGTCTCCCGCGGCACCCCGGTGCCCACGCTCGCGGGCCTCGCCGCGCCGGGTCCGGTGCCGCGCCGGGTGGCCGCCCTGCTCGGCCCTGCGCCCGCGATGCGCAGCTGGCCGCCGGTGTTCACCAGCGTGGGCCTTGCCGCCTGGGCTGCGGCCGCGGGCACCGCGGTGTCCGCGCTGTCGTCCGCGAACTCCGCCGTGACGATGGTCCTCATCCTGCACGCGGCGACACCCTTGTGAGGACGTGCCTCTGAGCGGGCGCCTTTGTAAGCGGTTGACCGTTCTGTTGTCGCCTGAACGTGTAGGTCTGGGGCGATCGGGCTGGTCGGCGAGCTTGGGCGTGCTCGGGTGGCGGAGTGAGTGAACGCCAGCCGCACCGCAGCGACTTGTCCGACGAGCGGTGGACCTTGACCGAGCCCGTGATCACGACTTGGAAGGCCGCGCATCCTTCGGTCAGCGGCCATCAGGGCAAGTACGCGATGCGAGAGATCGCCAACGCGATCCTGTACCAGTCCCGGACCGGCTCCTTCCGGGGCTGTGCTCGCGTACTCAGGGCGCCGTTCAGCGGGTGACGGCGAACATGAGCAGGACGATGAGGAGCGCCAGGGCGCCGAGGGTGGCGCCGATGAGGGACGGGCCGAAGTTCGTGGCGAGGCCCCGCTCGTTGTTCCAGACCCCCAGCCCTCCTAGGAGGAGAGCGAGGAGCCCGAGGGGCGCGGCGACGAAGTCACCGATGATGGGGATGAAGGAACCCACGAGGGCGACAATGCCCACGGTGAGGGAAGTGTCTCCCGGGCCGTTGCGGGGCACGGCCCCGCGGGGTCCGGCGTCCTGTTGCGGCATGCCGTCCTCTCACGCTGGAATTCCGGTACGCCCCTGAGGGGCCGTCAGCCGTACGGCTGACGGGACGGCGGGGCGTCCCCTCCCCGACAGCCAGTGGGGTGATGAACTGCTGGAGTTGAGCGACCTCTAGTGTGCATTGCAGCCTTTCAACTCCGGTATGCCCACAGCGGAGCTCGCGGCCCTTCGGACCGCATGGCGCATGGCGCATGGCGCATGGTCTCAACAACGTGAGTCTCTGGGCAGTACAGCAGAGAAGTTCAGCAGCAGTGGCGACGTCCCATGGCCGTCAGCGCCCCTCACCATCGTTCTGACCAGCCCAGGAGACCTCAGCGACCGCCCCGCCGGTAGTTCGCATCGATGGAGTCAATCGCCAGCCGGCAGGGACGTGAGCCTGCGCAGCAGCCACTGTCCGAACGTCCGCCGCGCGGGCCGCACCACGACGCGGCCATGCTTCTTCTTACCGACCAACTCCACGCGTAGTGCGATCGGCGTACCAGGGTCCGGAGCCTGACGGATCTTGACCCTGCTGTGTTCCAGTCTCAGGGCATCGGCATCGACCACGATGCCCGGTCTAGTGACCAGCGTCAGAGTCTTGCCGCGCATGTCCACGTCGATCCGCAAGGTGTCCTGCGTGATCACTGCCTGCGTGAAGTCCAGCGTCACCTCGCACCACTCCACTGCAAGCTCCAACCGCCGCGGCACCACCCAGCGCCCCACCCGTTCGACCGCACTGAACCGCTGCTCGATCCGGAGCACATCCTTGACCTCCGCTACGGCCGCGCCGGCCGAGGCCGACACAGGCGGCAGGTCGGCGGTGAGCGGCGTCAGTTCGCTGACGGTCCGCGCCGACAGGGCAGCCTCCAGGCGCTCGTCCAACTCGGCCGCGGTCAGCCGACCGTCCCCCGCCGCGACACGCAGCACGTCCACCACCCGGTCCCGGTCCGCATGAGAGGCCCGCAGTTCGGGCGACGAGCCGGGGCCGGAGCGCTTCCCGGTGGGCGAGATCTCTCCCGACATGCTTCCGTCCTGGTCCTGTCGAACGTCTTCGCGCGACGCAGACAGCGGCGCGACTGGAAGGCTAACGCTATATCGCGACATAGATCCTGGCCAAGCCCGGTCGAGAAGCCTGGAGCGCGCGGCCCTGCCCGGCCGGTTCTGGTCCGCCCGCCGGTCGCGCGCTGCTGGTGCTGCTCACGTGCGCTCCTCCCGCCATCGGTGCCTGCTGGCGCGTTCGGAGGCGGATGCTGTGGGTCCCCGGCTCCGGGAGCGGTGAGACGCACCCGCCTCCCGTCCGTATCTCTACATGAATGTAGAGTTCCGCCGTTCGGTAGGCACGGGCACCGGACACTCATGAGCCACGGACCGGCCGGAGGCGGCCGAGCGGGAGGAAAGGGGCTCCGGTGGGCGGTACGGGACAACGGCGGCGCACTCCGGCCGGGAGCAGCCCGGCGCGGCTGACCCGGCGGGGCCGGATCCTCGCGCGGGCCGCGGCGGCGTTCGCGGTGCTCATCCTCGGCGTGGCCGGGGTCGGCGCCTGGATATACCAGGACCTGGACAACAACATCAACGCCGCCGACCTCGACAACAAACTCGGCGAGGACCGTCCCGTCAACCTCAGCCCGGGCTCGAAGAACATCCTGGTCGTCGGCTCGGACAGCCGCGAGGGGGCCAACGCGAAGTACGGCAAGGACCTGACCACCATGCAGTCGGACACCCTGATGGTGCTGCACGTCCCGGCGAACCGGAAATGGGCGACCGTGGTGTCCTTCCCGCGTGACTCGTGGGTGCAGATACCCGCGTGCGACAAGGGCGACAGCACCACCTCCGCCCCACACCAATCTAAGATCAATGAGGCGTTCGCGATCGGCGGCACCGGCGGCAAGGTCGCCGGAGCCGCCGCCTGCACCATCAAGACGGTCGAGGCCAACACGGGCTTGCGCATCGACCACTTCATGTCCGTCGACTTCCAGGGCTTCAAAGGCATGGTCAACGCCCTCGACGGCATTGAGGTCTGCCCCGAGCAGGCCATCCGCGACGAGAAGGCCCGCCTGGACCTGGAAGCCGGCTGCCAGACCATCAAGGACGAGAAGGCGCTCGGCTACGTACGCGCCCGCTACAGCGTCGGCGACGGCTCCGACCTCGGGCGCATCGGCCGCCAGCAGGAGTTCATGGAGGCGCTGGCCGAGAAGGCGCAGTCCAAGCTGACCAGCCCGAACGCGCTGTACGACTTCCTGCAGTCGGCCACCAAGTCCCTGACCACGGACGAGGACCTGGCCGGCATCAAGCCGCTGTACAGCCTCGCTTCCGAGGTGAAGGGCATCCCGAGCGAGAAGCTGACCTTCCTCACCGTGCCCAACTATCCGCGCGAGGCGGATGTGGCCACCGACAAGGCCAACGTCGCGTGGCAGTACCCGCAGGCCGCCGGCCTGTTCACCTCCCTCGCCAAGGATAAGGAGGTCGACAAGAAGGAACTGCAAGCCGACGTCAAGGACTTGATCTACGCATCCAGCGTGCGCGTCCAGGTCCTCAACGGCACCGGCGTCACGGGGCGCGCGGCCGCCGTCGCCGAGAAGCTCCGCGAGGCCGGCTTCACCGTCGTCGGCACGGGCAACGCCCCGGAGACCACCCGCACCATTGCCACCTATCCGCAGGAGATGGACGAGCAGGCGAAGGTACTCGCTTCGCGGCTGCCCGACGCCTGGGCCACGCAGCAGGCGGACGCCGTCGCGGGCGTGGTGACCCTTGTCATCGGAACCGACCTCGACCCCGACGACATCCGGTGATTCGGCTGGGATGGAGCAGCTCCTCGTTGTCCCTTCGCGGTTCAGGTCGGTCTGTCGCGAGCCAAGCCCTGTACGCGGTGCGCCGTGAAGCAGAAACGGGCGGGCAACTGGATGCCGCAGCAGCGGGCGCGGCGTGACGTCTCGGGCCCTCGCGGCTGCCGGTGACCTGTCCGTCCTGCCCGTCAACGCCGAACACTGCCGCCAGGCAATGGGGCGCGGCACAGGGGATGTCCAGGTGATCGACTTGGGCGGCATGGACCACATCACTTCTGAGCAGCACGCCAGTCCCGCCATGGTGTGTTGGTTCACCACCCTGCTGTAAGAGGCGGCGGGTTCTGGACCCTTCACCGGCGTTGGTACCTGGCCGCCATCGCGTGGAACACCTTCTTCCGTTCCCAGCGGGTTTCGTCGAGCATCCGCACGACGCCGTAGGAGCCGAGGTCGTGGTGCCCGGGCCTGCTGTACCCGGCGAAGGTGAACCAGAGCGCGGTGTCCACGCCTTCCTCCTCGAAGATGTCCACTAGGGCCTGTGTGACGTCGTGATCAATCTTGCCGATCCGGATCCGTCTGGTATGCGGATCCGGTAGAAAGACAATCGTGACGCGC
>NZ_VWMY01000166.1 GCF_008905045.1 Streptomyces albicerus | reverse complement strand
GTGGACGCGACCCACTTCAGCAAGGTGTTCAAACAGGCCTACGGAATCTCGCCTCGCGCCTGGCGCGACCAGAACCACCCCCGCTCCTGCGCGTGATGGTCCGCGCGGCCGCGTTTCGCGTGACCGACCTTGGACGCTCGGTCTGGGGCAAGGGCAATGTCGTTCAGAGGACCTGTCCGGCTTGATGCGGGTTCACCTGATTGACGTGGGCGGAGTTCATCGACGGGGACAGAACCGATGCAGGTACGACTCCCGGGTGATCATGAGGTGTCGAGTCCCTGATCACCGCAGAGGAAGTCCGTGCCTGCCCGTTCATCGTGCCTGGGCCGGCCCGCTGCTGTCCGGCCTCCCAAGACTGGGGAACACCCGGTTCTGCTGGACTGTCTCTCCGGGGTTGCCGATCCGCGCCGGGCCAAGGGCCGCCGCCATCCCCTCGCCTTCGTCCTTGCGCTCGCTGCCTGCGCGGTACTGGCCGGCTCACGTGATCAACCCCGACAGATCCACTGAACGACGTCGCCCTGCCCGCTGGTGCCGACGGCGTAAGACCTCCTGGAGCGCTGCTCCAGGAGGCAGCTTGAGCCAGGTATCCCCCTCGTCTACGAGGGGGAGGATTCCAACTCGGGACATGTCGCCGCAGCGGGCTCGGTCGGCCCGGGCCGTGCGTGCTGACGGGTGGCCAGGGTCCAGGCGATGGCGGCGAGTGCGGTCACCGTGAGGGCGGCCAGCATCGGCGTGGTGTGGGATCCGGCGCTGTCGGCTGCCCGGGCGACGGGGTTGGGCAGTCCGAGGCGGTCGGCCAGCCAGCCGACGGCCGCGGTGCCGGTGAGCAGGGCGCCGGCCAGTCGTAGCGTGGGCTGGATGCGCAGGCGTGCCAGCATCAGCAGCGAGGGCAGGGCCAGGCAGACCAGCAGGAGCTGGACCAGTTCGATGCCGAGGTTGAAGCCGAGGAGGCTGGTCACGAGCTGTCCGGTGGACAGGTGCATCTCCGCCAGGACGAAGGAGAACGCCATACCGTGGCCGAGCCCGAAGACTCCGGCCACGAGCGCCTCCTTGCCCGGGAAGAGGGGGCGGATCGCGTGGATCGCGCCGACGAGGATGCTGGCGGCGATGAACGCCTCGACCGGCCAGTCGGGGATGTCCAGGCGGCCGAGCGCGGTGACGGCCAGCGCGACGGAGTGCCCGGCGGTGAAGGCGAGCGTGATGCGGGCGATCCGGCCGAGCGCGGACCGGGCGCCGACCAGGCCGTCCCAGCGCCGTCCGGTGGCCGCGAGCGGTGCGGGCAGGAGCAGGATCAGCAGGAAGAGCAGGTGGTCGGTGCCGGTGAGGATGTGGTCGCCGCCCAGCTTCACCATGGCGAGGAACCCGCGCCAGGCGCTGCCGTCGCCGAGGTCGACTTTCAGGGCGGGGACGGTCATGGTCCGGGTGTCGACCCGGATGGTGCCGACCTGGGTGGCGCCCTCGCCGTCGATCTGCCCGGCGGCCCAGTCCTGACGTATCGTCACCAGGGCGGTGTGCGTGATGACCTGGTGGACGATGACGTCGTAGTCGAAGGTGAAGTGGCGTACGTCGGTGCCGGCCGGCGGGGTGAGTACGGCCTCGGCGACCAGCTCGCGGTAGGGGCCGGTGGAGGTCTGCTCGGTGCGGCTGAGGCTCAGGCTGCCGATGCTGACCTGCCAGGCCTTGCCCTGGGTGGTGGCCGGGTGGATGTGCTTGCCGAGGTAGGTCCGGATGGCCTCGGCCTTTCCGGACAGCGTGGCCTGGGTGGTGTCGCTCAGGTCGATCCCGCTGGCCCGGGAGAAGTCGTCGACCGGCAGTTCCAGCCGTGCGGCGACCGACGCCTGGTACACGTCGAGTTCCACCACCGAGTGCGGCATCGGATGCGCGGCGGCCGGCGGCGCCCCGAGGAGGAGCGCCGCCGGTACCGCGATCGCGATCCCGGCCATCAGACGCAGTGCTGTGGTCAGCCAGTTTCGCGGTCGGGTCATGAGAAGGAGAACTCGTTGCCGTAGTCGCGGGTGTGGTCCCGGTAGACGGTGTGGTAGTGGACCTTGTCCTGGTAGACGAAGCCGTTCTGGCAGACGAACTCGATCCACACGCTGGGGCCGTCGATGCGGACGTAGTCGCCCTGGGTGTCCAGGTCCGTGCCGCCGGAGTAGCTGACGTAGGTCTGGTCGAGTTCCTTCGCGTACGTCTTCATGAGCCGCTTCGCGGTGGCGTCGTCCACGCCGGCGACCCAGGGGTGGATGGCCTCCAGGACCAGCTTCTTCTGCTTGGGCGACAGCGAGCTGGCCTTGATGCCCTCCTTGGTCTCGGGGAACTGGCCGTCCTCGTCCGGGCCGAGCAGCACGTCGTTGAAGGACTCGGACAGCTTGGCCTTGGCCAGCTGCTCCGTGCTCAGGCTGCCGGTCAGGGCGAGCATGGCGTTGCGGAACTTCGCCATCGGCTCGTACGTGGTGCCGTCGTCCGCGGTCCAGCTGGTGGGCTCGACGCCGGTGAAGAACGGGCTGGCGCCGGCCACCTTGCCGTCCTTGTAGGTGACGTTCACGGCGAGGTGGTGGCCGCCGAACTGCAGTTGCCAGGTGCCGTCGACCGACGGGGTGCCCAGGAACGCCATGAGGTAGATGTCACTGCCGTACCCGGCGCCGCCGCCTGCGCCACCGCCGGGGTCGCCGGACGGTGGGGTGCCCGTGGGGGCGTCGGTGGCCGTGGCGCTCGGGTCCGCCGAAGCGGAGGGGTCGGCCGAGGCCGAGGGGGCGTTCGACGTGCCGCCCGACGGCGCGGCGGGCCCGGAGCCGGAGCTCTCCGCCGAGGCCAGCTGGTCGTCGGCCAGGAGGGTCTCAAGGACGTGCTCGTAGCCGGTGCCCTTGCCGGTCCCCAGGGCCACCTTCAGCACGTTCTTCAGGGCGGCCAGCTGCTCGTCGCTCAGCGAGCCCGTCTGGATGCCGACCCGGCAGGACGACCCGCACGGCAGGTTCGACCACGCGGTCGCGTTCGCCTGGGAGTAGTCCAGGACCGTCGCCGCCTGCTGGTCGGAGTCCAGCGTGTTCAGGAACGCGTTGGCGGCGCTGACCACGGCCGCGACGCCGTTGGCCTTCTTGTCGACCGGGTAGTGGACACCGGCCTTCTTCGCGGCGCCCGTGGTTGTCGCGGCGTTGGCCGCCACGAATCCGCCCCCGACGAGGACCACACCGGCGGCCACGCCGGCTATGCCCCGCCAAGTCCGTCGGTGACGAGCCCGACTTGTTCTCTCTTTGCTCACGAACACTCCCTGAAGACAAGGGTGGGGGACGGTGCGCCGACTCTGCGGGCGGCGGCGTCCAGAACACGCGCGCGCTGGATGAGAGAGCTATCAGCAATATTGTTGACAGCTCAAGGCGCGAGCCTTCGGGCCTGTCCCAATTGGATGGCTGGCACCCCATACACGGGAAATATCCTGGGCTCGTTGACAGGTTTCTCTCATCGCGGCTTCAGCCGCCGAAACGGGCGCGCGTCACGAGAAGACCGCCGTCCCGGCACCTTCTCCACCATCGGCAGGATGGCCGCGCTCCACCTCGCTGAACAGCGTCCGACGCGTGATCGCGGCGACGACGTCCAGAGGGAACAGCCCGCCCTGCACGCGGTCGGCGATCTCACCCTCACCGGCCGCGTCGAGACCACCCTGCGCACCGACACCCCCGACGGCGACCGCCCGGCCCTGCTCGTCGGCTGCGACGGCAGGAACCTGTGGGTCACCGGCCCGGACGGGGACGGGCTGGGCGAGACGGTCCTGACCGAACCCGCGGCGACCCTGCGCATCCTCACCATCGGCGAACACATCGAGGTCTACGCCGACGGCGTCTTCGCCCTCACCACCCTGTGCTACTAGGGCACGTATCGAGTTGTGATTAAAGGGCGGTTCAAGCGTGACCTTGCGGAGCGCCCCTCATGCTCGCGGACATCGATCTCCATCCGGTGGTGCAACGCACCTCAGAGACTGTCGGTGCGCGGTACTACGCTGCGGCAGCAACTGGCTCCGTTCGGGCGCGTAGACGTGGAAGAGAGACTGATGAGACCGCTGGACTTGCTGGTAAGGGAGTACGTGGCCCCAGTGATGCGAGCAGCCAAGTTCAAGCGGTCTGGCCGCACCTTCCGCTTCGTCTCGGACAGTGGTGATCAGGCTGTTCTCGGGTTCGCACGTCACTACGTCGACCCGGACGCCGCTGTGTTCGACGTGGGGTACCGCATTGTGCCGGCCCCGTACTGGGAGTGGATCAATCGGCAGCACTGGGCCAGCGGGGAGGTGGGGGCTCCCCCTGCCTTCGTGCTGGCGGCTGTGGCTGGCGACGTGATTCCACCATCACAGGCAGCACATATGCCCGGCATCGAGGGGCGGCTTCGCTCACGCTGGGCTCTACGCGAGGACAACCGACACATCTGCGGGGAGGCGCTGGCAAGTGCGTTGCGCGACGAAGCGATTCCGCAGATGATCCACCTGCTTGACCGAACCAATCTCCTGCACGAGTGTCGCCATCCGACCATGCCGGTCGTGCGACTGGTGCCGCTGACCAGGCTGGAGATCTTGCTGCGGGTCGATGACGCACCGGTTCGGGAGATAGAAGCGCTGCTGGCCGACGTGCGGCCAGCTGGTCCTGGGGACGATTTCGCCGCCTGGGTGCGTCGGCGGCTGGCGACTCGCGCCGTCGGCCGGTAAGGCGCTCAAGTCGCCGCCCGAACGGTCAGTCGCATCGGATGAGGTCTTTGATCCAAATCATCGAGGCGCGCAGGTGGAGGCCGGCGAGGTAGCTGTCCGGGATCTTGTCGTAGCGAGTGGCGATGCCCCGCCAGGCTTTCAGCTTGTTGATCAGTCGCTCGACGGTGTTCCGCTCCTTGTAAAGGTCGGCGTCGTGACTGACGGGTCGACCGCCCTTGCTGCCCTTCTTCTTCCGGTTGGTGGCTTGGTCCTTCTTCTCCGGGATGACCGCCTTGATACGGCGTTTACGCAGGTGGGCCCGGTTACCGCGAGACGAATAGGCCTTATCTGCGGCGACCGCGTCCGGGCGGGTGCGGGGGCGGCCGACGGGCCCGCGGACGCGTATCTTCTGGAGCACGGGGATGAACTGCGTGCTCTCCGCGGCCTGGCCCGCGGTCAGGACGAATGCCAGCGGGCGGCACTTGCGGTCGGCGGCGAGGTGGACCTTGCTGGTCTGCCCGCCCCTGGAGCGTCCCAGGAGTGCGGCCTTCAGGCGGATTCTGCGTCGGCGCCGGACGCCGCGTCGCTCCTCCCGCTCGGGATCCGCTTCGGCTTCCTGCCCGTTTTGTTCTTCGGAGTTGCCCCTTTTGACCTGGCCTTCTCCTCCTCGGCGGCGGCCTTCTCCAGAGCGGCGAGGAGGCCCTGATCCAGGTGCATCCCGGCGGCGTCGTGGTGAGCGCGCGCGGTGGTGGAGTCGATGCTGACCAGGGACAGGTCCACCTCACCCCGCTTCGCTGCTTCCGCGATCAGGCTCTCCAGCAGGGCCTCGAAGACGCCGGCGTCACGCCACTGCCGGAAGCGGTTGTGCACAGTGGACCAGGCGCCGAACTCCTTCGGCATCTCCCGCCACTGACCGCCCGTCCTGAACCGCCAGATCACACCCTCGAACTGCTGCCGCAGCCGCATCGGGTACGGGCCGTACTCGCCGATCGGCAGGAACGGCCCGAGGAACTCCCACTCCTCGTCAGTCAGTTGCACTCGCGTCACACAAGAAGATCTACCGGTCCAGACGCCGCCGCGAGGGCGATTCCCGCAAATTGATCACGACTCGATACACGCCCTAGTACTGCAACGGTGCTTGTTCTGATTGCTGGGCAGTTTTCAGGGGCTGTGTCCGCGTCGTTTGTAGTGGCTGATGCGGGCTTGGTGCTGGCGTCGTCGTCGCCAGTGCGACCAGCGCAGGATGTGGTCGG
>NZ_VWMY01000165.1 GCF_008905045.1 Streptomyces albicerus | reverse complement strand
GCCCCTTTTAGGGGCGCGGGGAACTGCGCGACCAGCCCCCACCGGACCCGCGGCTTATGCACCGGCCTGAGGGGGTCTGGGGGCGGAGCCCCCGGTTTCGGGAAGGGGTGGGGTTGGGGAAGAAGAACCGCCCAAGAAGCCCGCCAGAACCCTGTTGAACTCCTCCGGCCGCTCCAGATTCGGCATGTGCGCCGCCCCGCGGATGACGTGGAGGGCCGAGTCCGGAATCGCATCGTGCATCGCCCGCGCGTCCGCAACCGGCGTGTACTCGTCGTCCTCCCCCACCACGACCAACGCCGGCACCCCGACCCGCGCAAGGAGCTCGCGATAGTCGGGCCGCTCGGCCCGCCCACGCAGAGCCGCCGCCGCCCCCTCCGGAGGCGTACTCGTCATCATGCGGTGCACATGGGCCGCCACATCCGGAGCGGCGTAAGGAGCGACCATCTTGTGCAGGACCTCATCGGCGTAGGGCCCCATCCCCTCGCGGAGCAACCGGTCCGCCATGTCGTTGCGGGACTTCTTCCCGGCCGCCGTCTCCGCCGCCGGGAAGGTGTCCGCCAGGATCAGGGCCCTGATCCGCTCCGGAAACCGGCGGTAGCACTCCATGACGATCTGGCCGCCCATCGACAGACCGGCCAGGGCGAATTCCCGCACCCCCAGGTCGTCGAGAAGCCTCGCGATGTCCTCGGCGAAGACGGAGAGCGGGGTGACTCCGGGAACCACCGGGGACGCGCCATAGCCGCGCAGGTCAGGGGCGATCACTCGGCGGGTCGGAGAGAAGGCCGCCACCTGGGGAGCCCACATCGTGTGGTCGAAGGGATGGCCGTGGATCAGGACAAGGGGCGGGAGCATTGAGGATTGCGCGCCTTTGTCCTCGTATACGAGGAAGGGAGCCATGAGTCGGACCCTAGGTCCGGATAACTCCTCGGTGCAATAAAATCTTTGCCCTCGGTGCAATCCAGGGGGAGAGGGGTGAATGTGGAGGACTATCGGCGTATTGCCGACCGGCTGGCCGAGGAGATCGTCTCGGGGCGGCTCAAGGCCGGTGAACGGCTGCCGCCGCAGCGGGTGTTCGCCCGGCGGCGACGCATCGCGGGGTCCACGGCCGGACGCGTGTACGGAGAGCTCGTGAGACGGGGGCTCGTCGTCGGCGAGGTCGGTCGCGGCACCTTCGTACGGGCGGCACCGGTGCCGTCGGGGCGGGCCCTCACCGAGCCCGCGACCACGGCGACCGTCAATCTGGAGCTCAACTACCCCTTCGTGGAAGGGCAGTCGGAGCTGCTCTCGAAAGGGCTCGCGCCCTTGCTGCGGGCCGATGTGCTGGGCGAGGCGACCCGTACCGTGCCCGCCACCGGGACCCTCGCCGCACGCGAGGCCGTCACCGGACTGCTGGCCGGATCGGGATGGCGGCCCCGGCCGGAGCAGCTCCTCTTCGCCGGCAACGCCCGGCAGGCCATCGCCGGCGCGCTCGCCTCGCTGGTACGGCCCGGAGGGCGCGTCGGCGTCGAGGCGTTGACGTATCCGCTGGTCAAGGAGATCGCGGCGCGGATCGGGTGCACCCTCGTGCCGCTCGCGATGGATGAGGAGGGGCTGCGGCCCGATGCCGTCACCGCCGCCCATCGCGCCGCGCCGCTCTCCGCTGTGTACGTCCAGCCGACGCTCCACAATCCCACGTCCGTGACGATGGGAGACGCGCGGAAGCGTGAACTCGCCGATGTGGTGAGGGAGTTGGGCCTGCCCGTCGTGGAGGACCGCATCTGGTCCTTCCTCCGTGAGGAGGGCGTGCCGTTCGCCGCGTACGCCCCCGAGCGCGTCCATGTCGTCGACGGGCTGTCCAAGCGGGTCGCGCCCGGGCTGACCGTCGGCTTTCTCGTCGTGCCCGAGGGGCGGGTCGAGGCCGCGGCGGGTGCGCTGTGGTCGGGAGGGTGGACGGCCGGGCGGTTCGCGCTGGAGGCGGGGACGCGATGGATCCAGGAGGGGGTCGTCGGCCGGCTTGTCGGTGACAAGCGGGTGGATGCCGCCCGGCGGCAGCGGGTCGTCGCGGAGCTGCTCAGCGGTTTCTCCGTGCGCGCCGACCCCTGCGCGTACTACGCCTGGTGGGAGCTGCCCTCGCCATGGCGTGCGGACACCTTCGCGGCGGCCGCGGCGGCGCGTGGGATCGCGGTCACGGCGGGGCCCGCCTTCGCGGTGGGGGCGCAGGGGGCGCCGGACGCCGTCAGGCTCGGGCTCGCGTCCGTTCCGGTGCCGGTGCTGGGCCAGGCGCTGCGGACGCTGCGCGACGTCGCACGTAGTGGTCCGTGAGCCAGGTCGCGGCGGCGACGGTGAGACCGAGGGCCAGGATGAACCACGTGGCCGTGCGGAGGGTCGACGTGAGGGCGTCGTAGACCGCGCCCGCCGCCGCGCGGGAGGCGTCCGGGGGAAGGCCCGCCAGGGTCAGGGCGCGGCCGATGACCGTGGCGAGGGCCAGGAGCGCGGCGCCCAGGGCCATGCCGAGGGCCGTGGCGGTGACGGCACGGCGGCGGCGTACCGCCAGGAGGATGCCGCCGACGGCCAGGGCGACCGCCGCGAGGGGGAGCCAGAAGCCCGCGATCTCCAGCACGTGGAACCCCTTTCGGAGCGTGGACAGCTCCTGGGCCTGAAGGACCGTGACCTCGGTGTGCTCGACGGGGATGCGGTTCGCCAGCGGCACGCGGTCGTCGGACAGCCGGGTCTTCAGCTGGGCGGTGACCGGCGCCAGGTCGAGCGTGACCGCGCCCTCGTGGTCGCTGCGCAGGGCCCGCAGCACGGCGTCGTGGGCGGCCCGGTTCGCCGTGTTCCAGGCCGCGCGGAAGGCCTCCGTGCCCGTGAAGGAGCGGACCGCCCTGCGGACGTACGCGCGGACCTCGCCCTCCAGCGGGCCGACCTCGATCTCGCTCATGATCCCGTCGGTGACCGTGTCCGCGATCGCGCCCTGCACATCGGGCCCGGCGGCGAGCGGTGCCATCGCGGCGACGTACCGCCCGGTGTCGCCGATCTCGTACTTGACCCACGCCGAAAGACCGCCCAGCGGCACGAGGACGCAGGCGAGCACGATCAGCACCGCCGAGAGGACTTTCCGCACCCCTCAAGCAAGAGCCCCGGCCGTGCCCTCCGCCATCGGGGCACGGCCGGGGTGACTGCATCCGGACGCGGATTGCGTTCTTCCGGGGGACAGCCGCGGATACCCGGGGATACCTGCGGATACCTGGCCCCTGGGACTGCTTGCGAGGACTGCTCGCGGGGACTACGAGGACTGCTCGCGGGGGACTACTTGCGGTTGTAGAGCCGCATCGTCACCGGGCCGAGAACCGCCACGAACACCGCGGCCCAGCCCAGCGTCCACGCGATCGAGTCGGCGGGCCAGGAGCCGGCCATCAGCTCGCGGACCGCGGAGGAGACGTGGGTGATCGGGTTGTTGTTGACGAAGGCCTGCAGCCAGCCCGGCATCGTCTCGGGGCGGACGAAGATGTCGCTGAGGAAGGTCAGCGGGAACAGCACCATCATGCTGACGCTCATCACGCCCTTCTCCGTGCGCATCAGCAGACCGACCATCGTCCACACCCACGAGAAGGCGAAGCAGAAGATGATCAGCAGCACCACGCCCGCCACCACGCCGGAGAAGCCGCCGTCCGGGCGGAAGCCCATGATCAGGCCGACCGTCAGCATCACGATCGACGCGAGCGTGTAGCGCACGGCGTCCCCGAGCAGATAGCCGACCATGGTCGACGGACGCCAGATGGGCAGCGAGCGGAAGCGGTCGAAGACGCCCTTCTCGATGTCGATGTTGACCGCGAGGCCCGTGTACATCGTGATCATGGTGACGGACATGACGAGGATGCCGGGCAGCAGGTACTGGATGTACTCGCTGGGGGAGCCCGCCAGGGCGCCGCCGAACAGGTACGTGTACATCAGCACCATCATGATCGGGAACGCCGTCACGTCGAAGAGCTGCTCCGGTACGTGCTTGATCTTGAGCATCGCCCGCCAGCCGAAGGTGAGGGACGTCTGGAGCGCGTTCGGGCGCGGCGGCCGCTCGGTGGCGACGAGCAGCTCGGCCAGGCTCTCGGTGCGGACCGGTGCGAGGTCCGTGGTCTCGGTGGTCTGGGTCGCGGTGCTCATGCCGTGGCCTCTTTCGTCTGCGTCTGCGTCTGCGACTTCGGGTGGACGTGCTCGGTGGAGCCGGTGAGGGCCAGGAAGACCTCGTCCAGACTCGGCTGGCCCAGCGCGAAGTTGTCGACGGTGATGCCCGCGTGGGCGAGTTCGGCGAGGGCGCGGGACGCCTTTTCGGCGGCCCCGCTGCCGTTCGACGAGCCGTTCCCGACCCGGGCCGTCAGTGCCACCGGGTCCGGCTCCAGCTGTACGTCCGCGTCGAGGGCCTGCCGGAGCAGCCGCTCGGCTTCCGGGCGTTGGTGCGCGTCCCGCAGTCGTACGTGCACGGCGCCCGCGCCCACCGACGCCTTCAGATCGCCCTTCGTGCCCTCGGCGATGACCTTGCCCTTGTCGATGACGGCGATCCGGGACGCCAACTGGTCGGCCTCGTCCAGGTACTGGGTC
The DNA here is from genome assembly GCF_008905045.1 of Streptomyces albicerus. Lineage (GTDB taxonomy): Bacteria > Actinomycetota > Actinomycetes > Streptomycetales > Streptomycetaceae > Streptomyces > Streptomyces albicerus. The sequence goes on along the minus strand of NZ_VWMY01000165.1, from coordinate 1,699 downwards.
GTGAGGAGGACCGTCGTGCCCTGCGCGACGACCGCTCGAATGATCTCCCAGACCTGGTTGCGGCTGCGCGGGTCCAGGCCCGTCGTCGGCTCGTCCAGGAACAGCAGGTCCGGGGTGTTGAGGATGGAGGCGGCGATGTCGATACGGCGCCGCATGCCGCCCGAGTAGTTCTTCACCTGGCGGCCCGCGGCCTCCGACAGGCCGAAGGCTTCGAGGAGTTGGGCCGCGCGGTTGTACGAGGCCTTCTTGCTGTGGCCCGTCAGACGGGCCAGCAGCACGAGGTTCTCCGTGCCGGTCAGGTCCTCGTCCACCGAGGCGTACTGGCCGGTGAGGCTCACCCGGCTGCGGACCCTGTCCGCCTCCCGTACGACGTCGTGGCCGAAGACGTGCGCCTCGCCGCCGTCGGGGCGCAGCAGAGTCGCCAGCATGCGTACGGTCGTGGTCTTGCCCGCCCCGTTCGGACCGAGCAGGCCGTACACCGTGCCGGCCTCGATGCGCAGGTCGACGCCGTCGACGGCGCGGTTGTCGCCGAAGGTCTTCACCAGGCCGGCGGTCTCGATGGCCGGCCCGGCCCAGTGATCGCTGCTCGTCATGTCCGTCTGCCCCATCCGCGTCGTTCTCGTGGCTTCTTCGTGGATTGCTCGTGGATTGCTCGTGGGTCGGTCGTGCGTTGATCGTGTCGTTCGAGTTCTTTGTGTCGTTTCCGTGGTTCTTCAAGGGTGCGTCGGCCGTCCCCGAAGAACATCGGTCTCGGGACGCAGTCCCCGATCGGTCTCGAGATGCAGACCGTCGGGCGCGCGGAAACTCATCGGTGATGGCGGCAGGGATTTCCGTGGCCGGTGGGGCTCCGGTGGAGGGTTCACCCGAACGGGTGTTTCCTGGTTCTGGGGAAAGAAGGCCGATCACGTGCCTGGAGCTGGAGTTTCTCCGGCTTGCCGGGACGCCTCGGGCTCTGGCCGGGAGTGGGTGCCCGGCGGGCGGTGAGTCCGGGGAACGGGTGGTCCGGGACGGGGAGCTGTGGGTGAGGCCCGGGCCGCCCGCACGGTTCCGAGGCCCCGGCTTGGGGGCCGGGGCCTCGGAACGGCGTCAGCTGTACGGGGTGGGGGTGGGCGGCTGTCGGTTCGGTCCTCGGTCGGTCCTCGGTCGTGCGGTACTCGGTACTCGCTCAGTTCTCGGTCGTGTAGTAGCGGTAGAACACCACCGCGAACACGCCCGCGGCGACCACGCAGGCCAGGCCCGCCGACTTGAGGACGCTGGCGTCGGTGAGGCTGTAGAGGAAGCCGAACGCGATGCCCGTGAACGCCGTCCACGCGAGCGCGCGCGCCTCGCGCCGCAGGCGTGGGACGACGAGGGTGTGGATGCCGTAGGAGACCGCGGCGAAGGCGATGGCCGAGACCACGCCCAGGAGGGCGTTCCAGCCGGTGATCGGGCCTGCGTCCCGGCCGATGGCCGCCGCCCAGAGGCCGTAGACGATGCCGCCCAGTACGGGGGCCGCCAGCTTTGTGGCGACGGGCGTACGTGATGCGGGTGCCGCGTGAGTCATGGGGGACTCCTCTCTCCTTGCCCTGCCTTCCAGAGCACACCTGGGGGGTGGGGCTGGCAAGTCGTGAGCGGGTGGCTGCCGCGGGTTGTTTGTGATGTGCGGGTGGGTGGGGGCTGGCCGCGCAGTTCCCCGCGCCCCTAAAGACAGGGCTGCGCC
>NZ_VWMY01000164.1 GCF_008905045.1 Streptomyces albicerus | reverse complement strand
GTTTGAGGACGAGGCCGCTAGGCCGATAGCGGGGGTCTGGGGGCGCAGCCCCCAGGGATGGGACGGGTAGGGGCGGCGGGGGCGAAAACACCCCTCACCCCACCGCCCGCACCCCCGACAACCGATACGCATCCAACGCCAACGTCATCTCGATCAAGTCCCGAGGCCGGGCCAACGACCGAGACGTCAGCTGTTCCAACCGCCGCAGACGGTTGAACACGGTGTTCCGGTGGCAGTACAGCCGCCCGGCCGCCCGCCCGGCGGAACCCTCGCAGGAGAGCCAGACGTCGAGGGTCTCGAGCAACACGGCCCGGTCGGCGGGTTCGAGTTCCAGCAGGGACCCGAAGACATCCGACACGAGCCGCCCGGCGAGCTCGGGCTGGCTGACCACCAGCGCCGTCGGCATCCGCTGGTCGAGCCGCACGACGGCGGTCGCGTCGGGCGGACACGTGCGGAGGGCCAGCTCGGCAAGCCGCCGGGCCCGCCCGAGCTCGGCGAGGCCGGAGACGACGGGGCTGATCCCGCCGGGCCCGGAACAGCGGCCGTCCAGAGCCCGGGCGACCCCGTCAAGCCCCTGCCCGTCCGCAAGAGCCACCACCCCGACCTCACAGTCCGCCCGCATCCGCCAGATGAACCGAATCCCGTCCCCCTCGACGGGCCGCCGATACGACTCCCGCCGTTCGGACCGCAGTACCACCACCGCGTACGGTCCACCCTCCGGAAGATCGAGCCCGGCGGCGGCCCGGGCCGCCAGCCCGGGCGCCTCCTGCCCCTCGAGGAGCGCGTCGAGCAGCGCCTGAAGCCGTTCGTCGGTACGCCGCCGGAGCTCCATCTCGGTCGCCCGGTACGCCTCGGTGGCCGAGGCGGCCTGCGCGTCCACGGCGGACCACACCATGGTCGCCGACCGCATGAGCACCGCGAGCCGTTCAGGGTCCTGCCCGGCAGCCCCCTCCATCAACGCGTCCCACACCAGATACCCCGCGGCGCGATACGCGTGCACCAGCAGCTCCAACGGCAACCCCTGCTGGGCCCGCCGCCGCCCCGCCTCCTCCGCGTACTCCAGATCACGGCGAGGCGAGTCCCGGGGCGCGGAGATCGTCTCGATCCCGATCCGCATCGCCTCCTCCGCCTCCCGCCACTGCTGGTCGTACGGCAGGAACTCCCCATAGACGGGCGAGTACTCGGCAAGCTGCCGCATGTGCTCGTCGACGAGTTCCGGCAGCCGCTCCAACAACGCCGTGCAGGACTCGGCGAGCAGCTTCCAGTCATGACCGGTACGCCTTCTGCGGGCTCCCATGGCCGGAGGATGCCACCGTCGAGCCGCCCCGCACAGGCCCCTGACACGCGGTGTTGTGCGCGCGCACAATGCGCGGCCGTGCCCGCTGGTCACCCGCAGCGTTTCGCCCGCGCCCCGTGGACGGACGCCCTCGCCGGTGCTGTGGTGAGCGCCACACCGGGCGAGAACACCGCCCTCTCAGGGCGACGACAGCGCGATGACAGGGGGAATGCCATGGGTGGTTCGGGGCTGGTCGTACGAGACCTGTCGGTCGGATACGGCCCCGTACGCGCACTGCGCCAGGTGTCCCTGGAGGTGCCGGAGGGAGCCGTGGTGACCGTGCTCGGCGGCAACGGCGCCGGCAAGTCGACGCTGCTGCGGGCGGTCTGCCGGACCCTGTCCTTCCACGGCGGCGCGGTCACCGGCGGCACGGTGAGTCTGAACGGCCGCCGCCTCGACGGTCTCTCGCCGGACCGTGTGGTCGCCGCCGGGATCTCCCAGATCCCGGAAGGGCGGCGGGTGTTCGCCCGGATGACCGTCGCCGACAACCTGCGCGCCGGAGCACTCGGCGCCACCGGTGGCCGCGCCGACCGGGCCGCCGCCCTGCGCCGCGTCCACGAACTGTTCCCCGTCCTCGCCGAGCGCGCCCAGCAGCGCGCCGGCCTCCTGTCCGGCGGAGAACAGCAGATGCTCGCGGTCGGCCGCGCCCTGATGGCCACCCCGAGGATGCTGCTCCTCGACGAGCCGTCCCTCGGACTCGCGCCGCTGATGGCCGAGCGGATCGCCGACACCGTACGGGAGATCAACTCCCAGGGCACCTCGATCCTCCTCGTCGAACAGAACGCCGCCCTCGCCCTGCGGCTCGCCTCGACCGCGTACGTCCTCGAAGTCGGCGAAGTCACGCTGTCGGGCCCGGCGGACGAACTGGCCGCCTCCGACGAGGTGCGCCGCCGCTACCTGGGCGTCGTCGACGAGGACGCCGCGGCCGACGCCGAGCGGGCCCGCGCCACGCACCCGGCACTGACCCGTTGGAAGGGGTGAGCATCACCATGACGAACCCCGCCACGCCGAGCGACGCCATGCCGACCCCTGACGTCCCGCCGCTCCACGTCAGGGAGTTGACCGTCCGCTTCGCCGGCCTCACCGCCCTGGACGCCGTCAACTTCACCGTGCGCCCCGGCACCGTCCACGCCCTCATCGGCCCCAACGGCGCCGGAAAGTCCACCTGTTTCAACGTCCTGTCAGGCGTCTACCGCGCCACCGGCGGCAGTGTCCGCTTCGGCGAGCACGAACTGACCGGCATGCCTCCGCACCGCATCGCCGATCTGGGCGTCGCCCGCATCTTCCAGAACCTCGCCCTGCCCCCGCTCGCCACGGTCGAGGACAGCCTCCTGCTGGGGCGCCACCGGCTGACCCGTACCGGCTTCCTCTCCGCCGGCCTGAAGCTCCCCTCGGCCGCCCGCGAGGAGCGCCGCCACCGCCAACGCGTCCGGGAGATCGCCGAGTTCGTCGGCATCTCGGCCCATCTCGACCGCCCGGCCGGCTCCCTCCCGTACGGGCAGCAGAAGCTCGCCGAACTCGCCCGCGCCCTCTGCATGGAGCCACGCCTGCTGCTCCTGGACGAGCCGGTCGCGGGCATGACCGCCGACGAGCGGAGACGAACCTCCGCCGTGATCGCGGGAGTCCGCGACAGCCTCGGCATCTCGATCGTGCTGGTGGAACACGACATGGGGGTGGTGATGCGGCTCGCGGACGCGGTGACCGTACTCGACTTCGGGCGCCGGATCGCGGACGGCGCCCCCGCCGACGTACAGAACGATCCGGCGGTCGTACGCGCCTACCTGGGGGAGCGCCCAGAGGGATCAGAGGGACCAGACGAGCCCGAAAGACGAGACAGCTCCGAGAGACCCGAACGATCCAGGGGAGAGGAGACCGCCTCATGAGCACCTTCGCCGAACTCCTCCTCAACGGCGTCTCGATGGGCTCCGTCTACGCCCTCATCGCACTCGGCTTCGTGGTCATCTTCCGGGCCACCGAGGTCGTCAACTTCGCCCACGCGTCGCTGCTGTTGGCGGGCGGGTACGTCACCGCGACCCTGCACGACGACATCGGCTTCTGGCCCGCGCTGCTGGTCGGGATCGCGGGGGCCGCGGTGGTCGGGGCGGCCGTGGAGTTCCTGGTGATGCGCCGGTACCGGGGTTCCGACCACAGCGTCCTCGCCATCGTCACGATCGGCGTCGACATCCTGCTCACCACCGAACTGACCCGCCGCATCGGCACGGACGTCCTGCCCCTCGGTGACCCGTGGGGCGACGCCGTGCTCACCCTGGGCCCCATCTCCCTGGCCCACACGCGTATCGCCGCCTTCGTCGCGGCGGCCCTGCTCATCACCGCGTTCCTGCTCGCGTTCCGGTACACCTCCTGGGGTGTCGCGATGCGGGCCGCCGCCGAGAGCCCGGAGACGGCGGCGCTGATGGGCGTACGGCTCGGGCGGGTGTCGCTCGGTGCCTGGGCCGTGGCCGGTGGACTGGCTGCCGTCGCCGCGCTGTTCCTGACCGTCTTCCCCACCCCCGGCCTGGAACGAGCCACCTCGCTCGCCGCCCTCAAGGCCTTCCCCGCCGCGATCCTCGGAGGCCTCGACTCCACGACCGGCGCGCTCGTCGGCGGTCTGCTCGTGGGGGTCACCGAGTCCTTGGCCACCGGCTACCAGAGTGATCTGACCTTCCTGGGGCGAGGGCTGGGCGATCTGGCTCCCTATCTCGTCATGACCGCGATCCTGCTCATCCGGCCCGCCGGGCTGTTCGGCACGAAGGAGCTGGCCCGTGTCTGAGGTCCTCACGCGTGACGCGGCGGCCGACAAGCCCCGGCCCGCCCGCCGCAGGCCGGCCCTGCCCACCCACGTGCGTCCGTACGTCTGGGGCGCCGGCGCCCTCCTCCTGCTCGCCCTGCCCTTCTACCTGGACCGCTTCTGGCTCCAGGCCGGGCTGTTCGCGATGGCCGCCGCGATCGGGGCGATCGGGATCAACCTCCTCACCGGCTCCACGGGCCAGCTCTCCATGGGGCACGCCTTCTTCCTCGCGGTCGGCGCCTACGGCTACTGCGTCTTCGCCGCGGACGGCGGCGACGGACTGACCGGCCTCGGCCTGCCGACCTGGCTCGCGGCCGTGCTCGCCGTGCTCGTCGCGGGCCTGGCGGGCGGCCTGTTCAGCCCCATCTCGGGCCGGCTCAGCGGCGCCTATCTGGGCATCGCGACGCTCGCGCTCGTCTTCATCGGCCTGCACGTGATGTTCAACGCGCACGACCTGACGGGCGGTTCCAACGGCCGCGACGTACCGCCCCTGAGTCTCTTCGGCCTCACCTTCGACGACTCCGAACTCGTCGTCGCCGCCGTGCCGTTCGGGTCGGCGGAGAAGCTCTGGTACGCGGGACTCGTCCTGCTCCTCGGCTGCGGACTCTTCGCCCGCGGAGTGCTGCGGGGCCGCCCGGGACGCGCCATGAACGCGATCCGCGACCACCGGATCGCGGCGGGAGTCATCGGCGTACCGGTCGCCCGCTACCGGGCCGCCGTCTTTGTCCTGTCCTCGATGTACGCCGGACTCGCGGGCGTCCTGCTCGCGCTGATCTTCCAGCGCACCGTGCCCGACTACTTCGGCATCACGCTGTCGCTCGAATACCTCGCCATGATCGTCATCGGCGGGCTCGGCTCGGTCTCCGGGGCGGTGGTCGGGGCCGTGTTCGTCTCCCTGCTGCCGCAGCTGCTGACCCGCTACAGCGATGCGCTGCCCCTGGTCTCCGCCCCGGGTACGGGCGGGATCGCACCGGGCGAGGCATCCCGGTACCTCTACGGCGCCGCCGTGGTCGCGGTGGTGCTCTTCCTGCCGGGCGGCCTGGTCAGGGTGGCCGCCCGGCGTCGCGTCAAGATCGATCCAGGGGAGGAACGATGACCACGACGTATGCGGCCAAAGTGGCCGCAGGTGCGCTCGCCGCGCTGCTCGTGCTGGCCGGGTGCAGTTCGAAGGCCAAGGACGACAACGAGGACAAGGGAGCCGCGGGTGGCGTCAAGACCGGCGACGGCATCTCCGGCAAGACCATCACGCTCGGCGTCCTCACCGACATGACCGGCGTCTACGCGACCCTCGGCAAGAGCGTCACCCAGGCCCAGCAGCTGTATGTGAAGCAGTTGAACGCCGACGGCGGCGTCTGCGGCTACAAGGTCGCGCTCACCGTCCGCGACCACGGCTACGACCCGCAGAAGGCCGTCGCCGGATACACGGAACTGGAGCCGAAGGTGCTCGGCTTCACCCAGTTCATCGGCTCGCCGTTCGTCGCCGCGGTCAAGCAGCGCATCGACGGTCAGGACAAGGGCCTGGTCCTGCCGCAGGCGTGGTCGGCGTCGCTGCTGGGCAGCCCGTACATCCGGGTCATCGGCACCACGTACGACATCGAGACGATCAACGCCGTCGACTTCCTGATGAAGGAGAAGGGCATCAAGAAGGGCGACAAGATCGGGCACGTCTACTTCGAGGGCGACTACGGAGAGAACGCCCTGGTCGGCTCGAAGCACATCGCGAAAGAGGCCGGGCTCACCGTCGTCGAACAGAAGATCAAACCGACCGACAACGACATGACCGCGCAGGTCGCCGCCCTGAAGAAGGCCGGCGTCAAGGCCGTCGTGATCAGCGCGGGCCCGCGCCAGGCGGCCTCGCTCGTCGGCGTCGCCGCGGCCGGTGGCTTCAACGTCCCGATCATCGGCAACAACTCGGCCTTCGCCCCGCAGCTGCTCGCCACCCAGGCGGGCCCGGCCCTGATGAAGAACTACTACGTGGCCAACCCCTCGCTGCCCATCGGCGCGGACACCCCGGGGGCCAAGAAGCTGGTGGCCGACTACAAGAAGGCCTACCCGAAGGACGCCCTCGACAACGGCGTGGTCGCCGGCTGGACGGCCGTGTACACCTTCGGAGAGGCCTTGAAGAAGGCCTGCGAGAGCAAGGACCTCACCCGCGAGGGCGTCGACAAGGCCCTCCTGACGATCAACTCCCTCGACACGGGCTTCGGCATCTCCCAGGACTTCACCGACCCGAACGCCCCGTCCTCCAAGCAGAGCGTCATCCTGCAGCCGGACAAGAGCGTGACCGGGGGCATGAAGGTGGTCCGGGACGCCGAGGCCTCGGACGTCGCGACCGCGTACACGCCGAGCGCCTGAGACACCTCGGGCGTGGGGGCGGGGCCGGACGGTATACCGTCCGGCCCC
>NZ_VWMY01000163.1 GCF_008905045.1 Streptomyces albicerus | reverse complement strand
CGTACGACCACCAGGACGTGCCCTTCGAGCGGCTCGTCGAGGCCCTCAACCCCGAGCGCTCCACCGCCTACCACCCGCTGTTCCAGGTCATGTTCGCCTGGCAGGGCAACGGCCGCGAGAACGTTGAACTGTCCGGTCACCGGGCCCAGTTCGTCCCCGTCCCCACCGCGACCGCCAAGTTCGACCTCCTTTTCAGCATGGCCGAGGGATCCGGGCAGGAGATCTCGGGCGAGGTCGAGTACGCCACCGACCTCTTCGACCGGAGCACGGTCGAGGCGCTTGCCGCGCGGTTCGTACGGATGGCGCGGCAGCTGGTCGCCGAACCCGGGCTGCGGGTCGGGGCCGTGCACGCGCTGGAGGCCGGGGAGCGGGATCGGCTGCTGTACGAGTTCAACGACACCGTCGCCGTTACGCCGGACCTCACGGTTCCCGGGCTCTTCGAGCGGCAGGCGGCCGCCACGCCGGACGCCGTCGCGGTCGTCTGCGGCGAAGTGACGTTGACGTACCGGGAGCTGAACGCCCGCGCGAACCGGCTCGCACGGGAACTCATACGCCACGGTGCAGGGCCGGAGCAGCTGGTGGCACTCGCCCTGCCGCGCTCGGCTGACCTGCTGGTGGGGCTGCTCGGCATCTGGAAGTCCGGCGCGGGGCACCTGCCCGTCGACCCCCGCTATCCGAGCCGCCGACTCGGCCACGTCCTGGCCGACGCACGCCCCCGGTGCCTCCTGACCGACTCCGCGACGCAGGACGTCCTGCCGACGGGCGACGCCGGGCCCGTCCGGCTGTTCGTGGACGAACTGGACCTCGACGGCGGGGACGGCGCGGACCTGCGAGACGATGAACGGACGGCTCCGTTGTCGCCGCAGAACCTCGCCTACGTGATGTACACCTCCGGCTCCACCGGCACCCCGAAGGGCGTCGCGATCACCCACCACGGCGTCGTGAACGGTGTGGTGCGCCTCGCCCGGGCGACCGGTGTCACGGCCGGATCGCGGATCCTCGCCGGGACCTCGGTCGCCTTCGACGTGTCGGTGTTCGAGACCCTGACGGCGCTGTCGGCCGGCGGCTCGGTCGAGGTGGTCCGGGACGTCCTGGAGCTGGCCGAGCGGGTCAGCTGGACCGGCGCAGTGATCAGCGCCGTGCCGTCGGTCTTCGCGGAGCTCCTGGATGACATCGCCGACCGCATCGACGTGGCCACCCTGGTCTTCGCGGGCGAGGCGCTGCCCGCCGCGCTCGTGGCGCGGGTGCGCGCCGCCCTGCCCGGGGTGCGGGTGGTCAACTCCTATGGGCAGAGTGAGAGTTTCTACGCGACCGTGGCTGAGCTCCCGGCCGGACGCGACGGCATGGGCCCGGACGCGTGCGGTGGCACGGGCAGTGCGCCGCTCGGCCGGCCCTTGGGGAACATGCGCGCCTACGTCCTCGGGCCGGGCCTCGAGCCGGTGCCGGTGGGCGTGGTCGGTGAGCTGTATGTCGCGGGTGCGGTGGGCCGCGGCTATCACGGGCGGCCCGCGCTCACCGCCGAGCGGTTCGTGGCCGACCCGTACGCTCCCGAGCCGGGCGCGCGGATGTATCGCACCGGCGATCTGGCGCGCTGGAACGAGCAGGGGCAGCTGGAATACGCGGGCCGCGCCGACGCACAGCTGAAGATACGCGGGCTGCGCATCGAGCCCGGCGAGGTCGAGGCGGCCCTGACCGCCCACCCCGGTGTCGCGCAGGCCGCGGTGGCCGTCCGCGAGGGCCGTGGGGCCGGCCGGCAGCTTGTCGGGTACCTGGTGCCCGTACCCGGCGCGGGCGGCGGCGACATCGACCTCACCGCCGGTGTGTCGGTCGGCGAGGTACGCCGGTTCGCGGCCAAGCGGCTGCCGGAGTTCATGGTCCCGGCCGCGTTCGTGGTCCTCGAACGGCTGCCGCTGACACCCAACGGGAAGCTGGACCGGGCGGCCCTGCCCGACCCCGAGTCCAGCGGCGGCAGCTACCGGGCGCCGCAGTCGCCGGTGGAGGAGATCCTGGCCTCGGTGTACGCCGAGGTGCTCGGCGTGGACCGGGTCGGTGCCGACGACGATTTCTTCACCGTGGGCGGGGACAGCATCCGCTCCATCCAGGTGGTGTCCCGGGCCCGGGCCCGCGGCGTCGAGGTCACCCCGCGCCAGATCTTCGAGGCCCGCACGGTGGCCGGTCTCGCCCGGCTCGCCTCGACGCACCGGCAGGACGCGGCGGGCGCGGTGCTCGAGGAATTCGACGGCGGCGGTGTGGGCCCGATGCCGCTGCCGCCGATCGCCCGGCACATCCGCGAACTCGGCGGCAGCTGGCACCGGTTCACCATGTCGGCGCTGGTCGAGCTGCCGGCCGGCATCGACAGGGCAGGCCTTGCCGCCACCCTGGGCGCGGTCCTCGACCACCACGACGTACTGCGGTCAACCCTGGAGTCCGCCGGTGACGGGAGCCTGCGGGTGGCGCCGCCGGGCTCCGTGGACGCGGCGGCGCTGATCCACCGCGTCGCGTGCGACGGCCGCTGGAGCGAGGACTGGCAGCGGGACGCGGAGGCCGAACTGAACGCCGCGACCGGGCGGTTGGACCCGGACGCAGGGGTGATGGTCCAGGCCGTCTGGTTCGACCCGGCGCCCGGCGGCGGCGCGGGCCGGCTCATCCTTGTCCTGCACCACCTGGTGGTGGACGGGGTGTCGTGGCGCATTCTGCTGCCGGACCTCGCCGCTGCATGGTCCCAGGTCCGCGCGGGCCGGGCCCCGGTCCTGCCGCAGGTGGCGACCTCCGCGCGGCGCTGGAAGCACGCGCTCGCGGCGGAGGCGACCACCAAGAGCAGGGTCGCGGAGCTGGAGCTGTGGCGGTCGATCCTGGACGGGCCGGACCCGGTCCTCGGCTCCCGGCGGCTCCACCCCGAAGTGGACCGGATGGACACGGTGGACACCGTGCGGGTGCAGCTTTCGGCGCCGGTCACCGAGGCACTCCTTACCGCCCTGCCCGCGGCGTTCCGCTGCGGCGTCCAGGACGGACTGCTTGCGGCCCTCGCGGTGGCCGTCGCCCGCAGGGAGGCGGCACGCCGCGAGGGCGTCCCGGCCGATCCATCCGAGCCGGCAGATCCATCCGAACTGTCCGTGCCGTCCGTGCTGATCGGTGTGGAAGGGCACGGCCGCGAGGAGAGCGCCGTCCCCGGGGCGGACCTGTCACGCACGGTCGGCTGGTTCACCAGTCTGTTCCCGGTACGCGTCGACCTCGCCGGATGCGATCTCGACGAGGTGCTCGCAGGCGGACCGGCCGCCGGGGCCCTCCTCAAGACCGTCAAGGAACACCTCCTGGCGGTCCCCGACCACGGCCTCGGCTTCGGACTGCTGCGCCACCTGAACCCGCAGGCCGCCGCGGAGCTGCGGCAGTACCCGGCGCCGCAGATCGAACTCAACTACCTGGGCCGCTTCTCCGCCGCCGACATGCCGGAGGACCTGCGGGGCCTCGGCTTCCACCAGGTCACCGGAACCGTCGAGCCGCTTGCCGCACCGGACACCGGCATGCCCGCCCTCGCCGTACTGCACGTCGAGGCGCTCGCCACCGACACCGCTGAAGGACCGTGCCTGGAGGCCGAGTTCGCCTTCGCCGCCGGAGTGCTGCCGCGCGAGGAGGCACAGCAGCTGGCGGAGCAGTGGCGGGCGGCCCTGGAAGGACTGGCCCGGCACGTCGCGGTGCCCGGCGCGGGCGGGCTCACGCCCTCGGACGTGCCGCTGGTGGCGGTGGGGCAGCGCGAGATCGAGCAGTGGGAGGGCACCTACCGGGGCCTTACGGAGGTGTGGCCGCTGACGCCCCTGCAGTCCGGCTTCGTGTTCCATGCGCTCCTCGCCGACGCGGCGTTCGACGCCTACCACATGCAGCTGGTGTTCCACCTGAGCGGGCACGTGGACCCGGAACGAATGCGCACGGCCGGACAGGCACTTCTCGACCGGTACGCCAATCTGCGGGCGGCCTTCGTGCCCGGCGAGACCGGGGATCCGGTGCAGCTGGTGGCCAAGGACGTGGCGCTGCCATGGCGGCACATCGACGCGACCGGCCTGGACGAGGCGGGGCGCAGCGCGGCCGTCGAGCGTTTCCTGACCGAGGACCTGAGCAGCCGCTTCGACGTGACTGCGCCGCCGCTGCTGCGGATCTGCCTGGTGAGCCTGGGCGCGGACCGCTGCGAACTCATCCTCACGGCGCATCATCTGCTGTTCGACGGCTGGTCGTTTCCGCTGCTGATCGAGGATCTGCTGCGGCTGTACGCCTCTGCGGGGGACGCCTCGGTGCTGCCGAGGGCGCCCGCGTACCGGGACTTCCTGCGGTGGCTGTGCCAGCAGGACCAGGAGGCGGCCGCGCGCGCCTGGGCCCGGGAACTCGACGGTGTGGACGGCCCGACCCTGCTGGTGGCTCCGGACGCCGCCGCCCCCGAGCCGCCGGGAGAGTCCGCGGCGGCAGAAGTCCGCTACGGACAGGTGGAGGTGCCGCTGCCCGCGGACACCGCCCGGGAGCTGGCCCGGCGGGCGGCCGGGCTCGGGATCACCCTCAACACCGTGGTGCAGGGCGCCTGGGCCGTGCTGCTCGCCGGCCTCACCGGGCGCCGGGACGTGGTGTTCGGCGCGACGGTGTCCGGCCGCCCGGCCGAGGTGCCCGACGTGGACACGATGGTCGGCCTCTTCGCCAACACCCTTCCCGTACGGGTGCGATGTGCCCCCGGCGCTCCCCTCGCCCAGCTCCTCACCGACCTGCAACAGCGCCAGGCCGCACTCCTCGACCACCAGCACTACGGCCTGACCGGGATCCACCGGGCCACCGGCACGAGCGTCCTGTTCGACACGCTCGTGGCGTTCGACTCCTACCCCGTGGACAGCCTCGGCCTCAGCGAGGCACACACCGCCGCGGGCATCGAGGTCTCCGGCCTGCGCCCGCTGGCCGGCACGCACTACCCGCTGACCGTGAACGCCGCCGTCGCCCCCCACCTGCGGCTGACGCTGCAGCACCAGCCGGACGTCCTCGACCGTGAAACCGTCCAACGGATCGCGGACCGGTTCCAGCGGGTACTCGCACAACTCGCCGCGGACCCCGGCCTGTTGACCGGGCAGGTGGACGTCCTCGACCAAGACGAGCGGGAGCAGCTGCTGCGCGGCTTCAACGACACCGAGGCGCACACCCCCGATGCGACGGTCCCCGGCCTCATCGCGCAGCAGGTGGCGCGCACCCCGGATGCGCCGGCCGTCGAGCACGGCGAACTCGCCCTCTCCTACCGGGAGCTGGATGCGCGTACCAACCGGCTCGCCCGCGAACTGATCGCGCGCGGGGTCGGCCCGGAGACCGCCGTGGCCCTGTCGCTGCCACGGTCGGCGGACCTGGTGGTAGCCCTGCTCGCGGTACTCAAGGCGGGCGGCGCCTGCCTGCCGATCGACCCGCGCTACCCGAGCGCGCGCCTGGCGCACATCCTGGCCGACGCGCACCCGGTGCTGCTGCTCACCGACGCCGGGACCCGCGACACGCTGCCGCTGGGCGACGTCGACGTACCGCAACTCCTCTTCGACGAGCTGACGTTGACCGCGGGCGACGCCACGCGGCCCGAAGTCGCGCTGCGAGACGACAACGCGGCGTACGTGATGTACACCTCCGGCTCGACCGGCACGCCCAAGGGCGTCGCGGTCACCCACGCCAACGTCGTCAACGGCGTGCTCCGGCTCGCCGAGCGCACCGGCATCACCGCGGGCACCCGCACCCTGGCGGGCACGTCGGTCAACTTCGACGTCTCCGTGTTCGAGATCTTCACGACCCTCGCCCACGGCGGCACCGTGGAGGTCGTCCGCGACGTGCTCGCCATCGGTGAGCGCGGCGGATGGAGCGGTGGTGTGATCTCCACCGTGCCCTCGGTCTTCGCCGAGCTGCTCGACCAAGCCGAGGGCCGGGTCACCGCCGCCACGCTGGTGTTCGCCGGCGAGGCGCTGCCCGCGTCCCTGGTGCGGCGGGTGCGTGAGACCCTCCCCGGCACCCGCATCGTCAACGCCTACGGCCAGACCGAGTCGTTCTACGCCACCACCCACGCCCTGGAACCCGGCGACGAGCCCACGGCCGTCGCTCCGATCGGCGCCCCGCTCGGCAACATGCGCACCTATGTCCTCGGGCCGGGCCTCCAGCCGCTGCCGGTGGGCGTGGTCGGCGAGCTGTATGTCGGGGGCAGCGTCAGCCGCGGCTACCAGGGGCGTCCGGGCCTGACAGCCGGGCGATTCGTGGCCGACCCGTACGCTCCCGAGCCGGGCGCGCGGATGTACCGCACCGGCGACCTCGCGCGCTGGAACGACCGAGGCAGGCTGGAGTACGCCGGCCGCGGCGACTCCCAGGTCAAGATCCGCGGTTTCCGTGTCGAGCCCGGCGAGATCGAGGCCGTCCTGACCGCCCACGAGGGCGTCGACCAGGCCGTCGTACTGGCCCATGACGCCCAAGAGGCGGACGGCGCACGCCGGTTGGCCGGCTATGTCGTGCCCTTCGAGGGCGTGACCGAGCCGACCCCGGCAGAGCTGCGCGCCTTCGTAGCCGAGCGGCTTCCCGCGTACATGGTCCCCACCGCCTTCGTCACCCTCGACCGCCTCCCTCTCGCTCCCAACGGCAAACTCGACCACCAGGCATTCCCGGCCCCCGCGCTGACCGACACGGCCTCCTACCGGGCGCCGCGCACCCCGCAGGAGGAGCTTCTGTGCGAGCTGTTCGCGGAGGTTCTGGGAGTCGAGAAGGCCGGGATCGACGACAACTTCTTCGATCTCGGTGGGCATTCGCTGCTGGTCACGCGACTGGTCAACCGGATGCGGACGGCGCTTGGCACCGAGGTCCCCATCCGCGCGGTGTTCGAGTCGGCGACGGTGGCGCAGCTGGTGGAGCGCGTGGGCGCCGGGGAGCGGTCGTCGCGTCCGGTGCTGCGGCGGGCGCAGGCGCGGCCGGAGCGGGTGCCGCTGTCGTACGCACAGCGCCGCCTGAAGTTCCTCGACGAACTCGAGCCCCTGCCGACGTACCACCTGCCGCTCGTGGTGCGCCTCAGCGGCCGACTGGACGTACGGGCACTGGCGTTGGCGATGCGGGACGTGGTCGCGCGGCACGAGAGCCTGCGGACGCTCTTCGTGGCGGACGCCAGGGGCGTCATGGCAC
>NZ_VWMY01000162.1 GCF_008905045.1 Streptomyces albicerus | reverse complement strand
AACGCGCCTACATCTACCTCGGCACCCTCACCCTCGCAACCCTCCTCATCTGGCTCCGCACATGATCCGAGAAACAGTGCCTAGCTCGCCGAGCAGCTGGGCATCGGTGACGCGGAGCCGGCCGGCCTGAAGGGTGAGGTACGTGGCGCGCGGCGTCCGCAGTCGTGGGTACCTGTCCGTTGAGTTCCTGGATCTGGCTGGTGCTGCAACTGTGCTCCGTGGTCGAACAGCAGAGCCCGTTTCGCGGTATTCCTCCAGCCTCCGGGAGGCGGCGGTGACGCCACATCATGTTTTCGTCCTGACGAATGTCACGGCGAAGTGATGACACCACGCCCTGCCGGGCGACCGGGAAGGCGGCTGAGATGGATGCATGACCTGGACACCCGTCACCGACACTGAGCGCCTGAACCTCACCTACGGCGACGTCCACCGCGTGAAAGGGCTGCCCTACGCGCTCGGCCTGGCCGTCCTCAACCTCTGCGACCCCTCCCCCGTCGACATGCCGGTCCGCATGACCGGTTACCGGCAGGGGCCGTCCCATGACCGCCCGTGCCGGCGCCCCAGTGCGCCCCTCAGGAGGACATCAGATGCAGCGAACCTTCTCCCTCGCTCTCGCCTCCACCGCGGAGGCGGCGAGGGCGATTCCGGGCGTGTCGGTGGCGGCGACGCCGGACACCGTGCGGGAGTCCGTGCCCGGAGAAGACCGCTTCACCCTGTCTCGCGTGCTCGGCGCTCAACGTCCCGCTGGACCACCGGGATCCGGACGGCCGGCGCATCGAGATGACGATCTCCCGGCCGGCGAGCGAGGAACCCTCGCAACGCCGCGGCGTTCTACTGGCCGATCCGGGCGGCCACGGCGGCCACGGCGGCCACGGTACTCAACTTCCCGGCCTTCTCCACAGCGATGCGGCCATGTCCCTGCTCGCCAAGACCTGGCAGGCGCTCGACACAGACCGGTCGCTGCCGCCCAGCCCGCCGTCGGCGGACCCGGACAATGCCACGTCGGCCCCTTTTTCTATGTTTTGGGGTGATCCGCGTCGGCCGGGGACGGTCCGGGAGTATCAGCGCAATATCGCGGTCGACCGGCTGAAGCACCCGATACCGGGCGGGTCCACGGCCGGCGTCGGACCGTACCAGTTCTGGCCGGACAAGCGGGTCGAGCCGCCAGTGCGCATCGGTGACCGGGGCCCGTCGAACGTGCTCATGGTGCACAACGGGCGCGCCCCGTCGGCGCCGTCGGCCGGCGCCCAGAAGCCGCGGCGGGCGTTCGGGGAGCGGGCCACGCTGGTGAAGGCCGGCCACGGCAGGCACGGTGTCCATCCGTTCGGCCGCACCACCTGCGCGAACGACGCCGTGACGGCGTTCCTGAGTGCCGGGCAGCGCCCGTCGCGGGACCTCGGCTGTGCGGCAGAGCCGAGCGAGTAGCAGGAGCGGAGACATGTTCAACGAGTGGCGGCGTCGTCGAGCGGCGCAGCGGGTCAAGCCCGGGGACGGGCGAGCGCTGAAGCGTTTCCGCTGGTGGCAGTTGCCTTTCCGCGCCCTGTTCTATCTTCGGCTGACCAACGACGACGGCCGGCAGACGCTCTACGCCGTCGACGTCAGGCATTGGCAGAATCAGTCGTCCGGCCAAGTCAAAGCCCATCTGTACCTCGATGGCAGGCAACACGCCCAATCCACACTCCCTGCCGCCTTCCCCGTCCCAGGCGGCACCGTCGAAGTAAAGATGAGCGCCTTCGGGCTCAAGCGCTGCCACTACGTCACCGCCGAGGGGGCCGAGCACCAACTCGTCCCGGACCGCGACTCCGCCGAAGGGCGCCGCGCGCGCTTCGACCGCGCGCACCCCGCACTGAGCCGCTGGATCGGTTTCCTCTCACAGGTCGTACTCGTCACCGCCCTGGTTCTCCTCATCTCACAGCTCATCGGACCGGTCACCCAGGTGGAGCCCATCGCCCAGCGCATCGGGACTTTCACCTCGCCCATTGCTCTGCCGGCATGGCTCAACATCACGCTCGGGGCCGGCACATTGGCGGCCAGCACGGAACGGGCGCTGCGACTGCGCTACAGCTGGCTGCTCGACGGCGGGGCGGGCTGAGCCCGACGCTTATCCAAGGCCCCGGCAGGCGGGCGCTCTGAGGCGCATCGGGGACAGGCCTTCCGGCGAAGGTGCCCCACACGAGCCGCAAGCTGTTCCAGACGAAGACGCTGCCGACTGGTTCTCCCTCGACGGGCGGGGCCTGTCGCCGGCCTGCCGTCCGCGGGTCGAACAGCACATCCGGCCAGTACCCAATCAGCATCGCCGGCGTGCCCCTCGGACGCGCCGCCCGCGCTGTCTGCACGGTCCCGACCGGAATCCGCTGATGGCCCTCTGGCCGCAGCGACATCGCCGCGACTCGCACGGCCGACACCACCCCGCGCCCAATCCGCCAAACACGCCACCGGCCCAGGTATCAGCACCCGCCAACGTCACCAGCAGAGCCGCCTCTTTGGTCCTAGGATCGGGCCATGAGTAGGACCGATCGCGCGAGCCGGATGATCGCGGCACCGCCGGCGACCGTCTACGGCGCCCTCCTCGACCGGGAGGCGCTCGAGGCCTGGCTGCCGCCGGAGGGTATGCGCGGGCGCGTCGAGCGGTGGGATCCCCGGCCTGGCGGCGGGTTCCGGATGCTCCTCACCTACCTCGATGCCACCGGCAGCCCCGGCAAGACCTCGGATGCGACGGATGTCGTCGAGGTCGGGTTCGTCGAACTGGTGCCACCCGAGCGTGTGGTGCAGCGGGCGGTGTTCGAGGCCGACGACCCGGCGTACGCGGGCACCATGACGATGACCTGGCACCTCGCTGCCGCCGGTGAGGGGACCGAGGTGACCGTCACCGCCACGGACGTACCACCCGGCATCGACCAAGCGGCCCACGAAGAAGGGATCGCCTCCTCGCTGGCGAACCTGGCCTCGTACGTCGAAACGGCCGACTGACTCAAGTCGGCTGCGCCCGGGCCCAGCCGCGATGCTCGCGCGCGCGGAGTCATTGCCATTCCTGAACGGGCGAGGTTGGTCAAGGGCGATGTTCCTGGGGGGGGGAGTTGACGACTCCAGACAGCGCCGACCGGCTGGCGGTCGACGGGTGGTGACTGCGGGACAGTGCGAGTTCGCGGAACTTGCGCGCTTCCGTGTCGGCACTTCCTGACCCAACCCCGGGCACGGCGAGGACGTCCGAGCACGGCCGTACGACGAGCGCAGGGCGCTGCTGAGCCATCCCTCTCTTCGGAGGGATTCCCCGCCTTCAGGCGGGGAGGGAATCCGATCTCGGAATTGCTCTAACCCGCAGGCTAGAGCGGACGTTTTTGCTGCTCGATGTACTGCTTGACGATCGCCAGTGGCGCGCCACCGCAGGACCCGGCGAAGTAGGAACCCGACCAGAAGCGGCCGTGCATGATGAAGCGGTTGACGCGGCCGGTGAACTCCTGCCGCAGGTAGCGGGAGGACACGCCCTTGAGCGAGTTCACCAGGGCCGACAGGGCGACCTTCGGCGGGTAGTGCACCAGGAGGTGCACGTGATCCTCTTCGCCGTTGAACTCGATCAGGTCCGCGCCGAAGTCGGTGCAGACGTTCCGCATGATCTCTTCGCAGCGCGTCAGCATGTCGTCGTTGAAGACTTCACGCCGGTACTTCGTAACGAACACCAAGTGCGCGTGCAGATGGGAGACGACGTGACGACCCCGGCGGATATCGGTGTTTGGTTCCCAGCGTGGTGACATGAACCAAGCGTCGTAGGATCAAGGAGCTCGACCGGGAGGGGGTGGGCTGGGTGATCCGTGCGTACAAGTTCCTCATGCGGCCCACCGTGGGCCAGCAAGCCGCGCTGGGCGAGATGCTGCGCGATCACTGCTCCCTCTACAACGGGGCCTTGCAAGAACGCCGCGAGGCCTACCGGCACGCCTCGAAGACGAGCGTGAAGTACGGGCAGCAGTCCGGACAGCTCAAGGACATCCGGGCTTTCGACCCCGAGCGGCAAGGCCGCTGGTCCTTCTCCTCGCAGCAGGCGACGTTGCGCCGGTTGGATAAGGCGTTTGCCGCGTTCTTCCGTCGGATCAAAGCCGGGGACACGCCCGGGTACCCGCGCTTTCGTGGGGTGAACTGGTTCGACACGGTGGACTTCCCCAAGGACGGGGACGGCTGCCGGTGGGACTCCACCCCGCACGACCCCGTGACCCGGGTCCGCTTCCAAGGCGTTGGGCACGTCAAGGTCAACCAGCACCGCGCGGTGATCGGCAAGGTCAAGACCGTGTCGGTCAAGCGCGAGGGCCGCAAGTGGTTCGTCGTGCTGACCGCCGAGCAGCCCCGGCCCGAGCCGCTGCCCGCGACCGGCTCAGCAGTAGGCATCGACCTCGGAATTGCCTCGTTCCTCACCGACTCAGGCGGCGTCCACGTCGCCAACCCGCGCCACGCACGCAAGGCCGCCGCGAAGCTCGAAGTCGCGCAGCAGGCACTGAGCCGCTTCCCGCGCCGCAAGGCCAAGGACCGTACCCGCAACCACCAGCGCGCCGTGGACAAGGTTGCCCAGCTCCACGGCAAGGTGCGTCGCCAGCGGCTCGACCACGCACACAAGACCGCGCTCAGCCTGGTCCGTGAGCACGACTTCATCGCGCACGAAGACCTCAAGATCCGCAACATGAGCAAGGCTCCCGCGCCGAAGCCCGACCCCGAGCAGCCGGGCAGCTTCCTGCCGAACGGGACCGCGAGCAAGGCCGGGCTGAACCGCTCGATCGCTGACGCCGGTTGGGGGGTGTTCCTCGCGATCCTGAACGCAAAGGCTGAAAGCGCCGGGCGGGAAGTGATGGCCGTGGACCCCCGCAACACCTCCCGCACGTGCCCTGAATGTGGGCACACCGCCAAGGAGAACCGGCCCACCCAGGAAAAGTTCCGCTGCCTCTCGTGCGGCCACCGGGCACACGCTGACGTCGTCGGAGCAACCAACGTTCTTCGGGCCGGGCTGGTCCGTCGCGACGCCAACCAGGCATAGCGAGAAGCCACCCCGTATACGGGGTGGAGGAGTCACTACAAGCCCATCCAGAAGGGCAAGAAGAAGAGTGGGCCGGGTGGGAGCGTCACTTCGACCCCGGCGAAGGTGACCGGACCGTCGTTCACGGTCATGGTGTGGAGCGGCAACTGAGTTGGACGGCGAAGCGGACGTGGAGGGGCGAGGATGAAACGGCTGTGGGGGCTCGGCGTGGCGGTGGCCGCCGGGGCGGCGCTGCTGCTCGCGGGATGCAGCGCCCCGACGGATTACAGCGAGATCGTCACGTTCACGGACGAGCACGGCCGCGTCTGCACCGCGGCGGTGGTCGTGGACAAGGAGCAGAATGAGGCCGACGACTACGAGATCTCCAGCCTCGACTGCGACTACCCCCCGGAGGGCCAAACGCCCGGGCCCACCCGCTACTCGCCCCTGCCGGAGCGCGATGCAGAGTGAGCGGCGTCAGCCGTCGAAGTCCAGCCCGGCCGTGCGATGCACCGCCATCACGGCAGTGAGCCACCTGTGCACTTGCCGCTTCCTGACCGCCGTCAGGCCACGGCATGCCGCCCCATGTCAGCGACGAGCGAGCCCTGCACGGCGAGGCGCCAGTAGGAACTTCGCTCCCTGGCCCAACTGCCACCGCGCCACGTCCGGGCACGGGCGGTGTTCCAGAGGATCTCTTCGATGCGGGCCATGGTGTTCCTTTCAGTCCAGGACGGCGGACAGATGATGCTCTCCAGGAAGCGGACGGCGTGACGCTTGCTGGAGCGCACCGTAGCCAGAGGCACACTGAGGAGTGCGGAGACGTCCTCGGAGGGGAGCCCGTACAGGCGCCGTAGCACCGTCACATCGAGCTGGTGGTCGGGCAGCCGGCTCGTCGCTTTGAACATCTCCAGGCTCTGCCACCGAGCGGCTGAATCCGCGGGCTGAGCAGCGTGTCTGGCGGGCGGGGCGGCCGGCTCGCAGCAGGGTGGTGGGTACCTGTCGCCGTCGAGGAGGAATCGTGAAGCATCGTGTCGTCGCCGCCTTGGCCGTTGCCGTCGCTGGGTTGATGCTTTTCGCAGTACCGGCTGCGGCCCAGGGCGGGCATGGCGAAATCGGGATCGACGACTGGAACATTTTCGTCACCAACATCGGCCTGCTATAGAGCCGAGCCCAGCCTCGGGGAAACGGCCAACTGCCCTGCTCAAAATGGCCCATCACCAAGTGGTGACCGAGTTCTTGTGAACGGAGCACGGCCATGTCTGGGGCGTGTGCGCCGCAGCGGACGGACTCTTCGGGGAGCCCCGGCGTGGGACGTACGAACTGTTCGACTGGGTCCGGAAGGTGTCGAGGTGCGCGGTTGGGTCGGCAGCCGGGTGTGGCTGGTGCCGGACGACGAGGCACTCGAGCCCTGGCTGCTGGAGGACGCGGAGAGCCCAGGGCAGCGCCCCGGGGCAGACAGTCTCGTGCTCACCGGCCTGGACCGACTGCGAAGGGCCGCCCGAGGGACACCGGGGTCAAAAGGGCTGCGAAGCTCTCAACGGTCTCTGGCTCTCGTTCTGTGGAGCGACTACACAGTGTTTGGAAGCACGGGGGGCTCGTCGGTGTCCCTCAAGTGTTGAGATGATCGCCTATCGATCTCTGGGGGACGGTTCATTGTGGGCAGTTGGACACCTGAAGTGCGTGAAGTGCTGGAGGCAGCTGGTTGGGCGCCGGGCCGGAAGGTCGACACAGGGCACTGGCGGGCGCAGTTTGCAGCGGTGGGGCTGCCTATGCACGAGGCTGCTGAATTGTTTCTCGCGGAGTTCGGTGGGCTGTCCGTAAGAGTGCATGGGCCTGGTATCAGCTGTGCTCGGACGCCGTTTGAGTTCGACCCTGAGCTGGCGGTGGGTGAGGAGTACCGGTTCAGCGAGTGCAGCAAGACGATCGGGCGCCATCTCTTTCCGCTGGGTGAGCTGGACGAGGGGCGGCACTTTCTCGGCATCGACGAGTTCAGCGAGATCTACCTCGTTGAATTGCGGGTGGGCAGTTTCGGCCGGATGCCGGAGGCGATGGAGAACCTGGTCCTGGGGGTCATGCCACGACGCCTCGCTGACTGATCATCACTAGTGTCCTGCGCCAGTAGTTGATCGTTAGTAGTTGCGTGACTTCTGCTGCTGGTGCGTCAGTTCCTCGTCGGGGCCCGAAGCTTG
>NZ_VWMY01000161.1 GCF_008905045.1 Streptomyces albicerus | reverse complement strand
TACATTCCGAACCCGGAAGCTAAGCCTTACAGCGCCGATGGTACTGCAGGGGGGACCCTGTGGGAGAGTAGGACACCGCCGAACAAATATTGAGAAAACCCCCTTGCCGGTCGGCAAGGGGGTTTTCTGCGTTCAGGGGTCTTTCTGCGTTCAGGGTCATCGCATTCTAGTGTTGCAGCATGCGCTATGACCTGGTGATCTTCGACAACGACGGCGTCCTCGTGGACAGTGAGCCGATCTCCAACACGCTTCTGGCCGCGTATCTCACCGAGCTCGGGCATCCCACCTCGTACGAGGACTCCCTGCGTGACTACATGGGCGCCGCCATGCATCGCGTACACGATCTGGTCGAGGAGCGGACCGGACAGCCGCTGCCGGTGGACTTCGACGATGTCTTTCACGCGCGGGTATTCGCTGCCTTCGAGCGGGAGTTGGAGCCTGTGGCGGGTGCCGTGGAGGTGCTGGAGAAGCTGGCCGCGGACGGCGTTCCGTACTGTGTGGCGTCTTCCGGGAGTCATGAGCGGATCCGGGTCGGGCATCGGAAGACCGGCCTTGACCTGTGGTTCGACGACGGGCGGATCTTCAGTTCGCAGGACGTGGGGCGAGGGAAGCCGGCGCCTGATCTGTTCCTGCACGCGGCCGAGCGGATGGGCGTACCGCCGGAGAAGTGCCTTGTGGTCGAGGACAGTCCGCTCGGAGTGCGGGCGGCCGTCGCGGCGGGGATGGATGTGTACGGGTTCACGGCGATGACGCCGGCGGAGCGGCTGGCGGGGGCCGATCGGCTCTTCGGGGACATGAGTGAGCTGATCGGCCTGCTTCAGGACTGAGGGCCTGCCCCGGGACTGACGATCCGTTGGTTCACGTAGTTGATCTTCTAGCTTCAGAGTTGAGAAAAATTCATCTTCTGAAGTGTCTACCCACGAGTAAGCCGGAGCCCTACGCTGAGCCGCCATGACAGATGTGCTGCGGCGCGGCCGGGCCTCGTTGGCGTTCAGCTTTTTCGCCCAGGGCGTCGCTTTTGCGCTGCTCGTGACACGTATCCCGGCGATCCAGGACCGGTACGGGATATCCGACGGGCTGCTGCCCGCCTTCCTCGCCGCCGTGCCGATCCTTGCCGGGGTCGGCAGCGTCTGTACCGAGCAGTTGGTGAAGCGGGTGCCGCCCAGTCACGTACTGCGGTGGTCGCAGCCTGTCGTGCTGCTCGCGCTGCTCGGGGTCGGGGCCGGTGACGGGCTGTGGGAGATCGGGTTCGCGCTCGGTGCCTTCGGGCTGGCGGTCGGGGCGCTCGACGCGTCGATGAACATGCTCGGGGTGAGCCTCCAGCACACGTACGGGCGCAGCATCATGCTCGGGTTCCACGCCGCGTACAGCCTGGGCGGGATTGTCGGGGCGTCGCTCGCGTGGGTGGGGGCGCACTGGGATCTCGCGCTCTTCGTGTCGTATCTGCCGGTCGTGGTGGTGTTGTTGCCCGCCGCGTTCGTGGGGAGTCGGTGGTACGTCGACGGGGGTGGCCCCGAGGAGGAGGAGAAGGCGCAGGTCGCGGGCGAGGGTGGGAGCGGGGGTGTCGGGTTCAAGCTGCTGCTGCCGTTGTGTCTGGTGATGGCCGTCGCCTACATCGGGGACTCGACCGTCTCCAACTGGAGCGCCAAGTATCTACAGGATGTGCTCGGCAGTTCGGAGCAGCTGGCGACCGTTCCGTACAACGTCTATATGGTCACCACGCTGCTCGGGCGGGCCGTCGGGGACCTCGGGGTGCGGCGGTTCGGGGCCGTGGCGGTGGTGCGGGCCGGTGCGTTGGTCGCGGCGGTGGGGTTCGCCGTGGTGGCGGCGGCGCCGGGGGCCTGGGTCGGGATGCTCGGCTTTACGCTGCTGGGGTTCGGGCTGTGTGTGATCGTGCCGCAGACCTTTGCGGCGGCCGGGAGGCTGTTCCCGGGGGCCGCGGACGCGGCCATAGCCCGGCTGAATATCTTCAACTATGTCGGGTTCTTGGTCGGTTCACCCCTCGTGGGGGCTCTGGGCGATGCGTGGAGCTATCGGGGGGCGATGCTTGTGCCGATGGTGTTGGTGCTGGTGACGCTGGTGTATGCCCGGTCGTTCGCTCCTGGACCTTCCCGATACGGTGACGGGCATGAGCGGCCGCGCACAGCTGATGTGGGACGAGGCAGTAACGGGCTATGACTTCGGTCCGGATCATCCGATGGATCCGGTCCGGCTGTCGCTGACCCGGCGACTGGTCGATGCTTTCGGGCTCGACCGGGAGATGGATGTCGTCGCGGCCAAGGCGGCCGGGGATTCGACCCTGCGGCTCGTGCACCGGGAGGACTACGTCGAGGCGGTGAAGACCGCTTCCGTGGATCCGAGGGCTGCGGACGGGGCGTACGGGCTGGGGACCATGGATGATCCCGCCTTCGCCAGGATGCATGAGGTGTCCGCCTTGATCGCCGGGCAGTCGGTGGGTGCCGCCGAGGCCGTGTGGCGGGGTGAGGCGGTGCACGCGGTGAACTTCGCGGGTGGGCTGCATCATGCGATGCCGGGGGGCGCGTCGGGGTTCTGCATCTACAACGACGCCTCGTTGGCCATCGCCCGGTTGTTGGAGCTCGGGGCCGAGCGGGTCGCGTACGTGGATGTGGACGTGCATCACGGGGACGGGGTGCAGGCCGCGTTCTGGGAAGATCCGCGGGTTCTGACCGTGTCGTTGCACGAGCACCCTCGGACCTTGTTTCCGCAGACCGGGTGGCCCGAGGAGACCGGGGCCGAGTCCGCGGAGGGCTCCGCCGTGAATGTGGCGCTGCCGGCCGGGACCGGGGACGCGGGGTGGCTGCGGGCCTTTCACTCCGTCGTGCCGGAGTTGATCGCCGACTTTCGGCCGCAGGTGCTGGTGACTCAGCACGGGGCCGATACGCACTTCGAGGATCCGCTCGCTCATCTTGCCGTCTCGCTGGATGCTCAGCGGGCTGTGCAGGTTGCCTGTCATGAGCTGGCGCACGAGTACGCCGAGGGGCGGTGGGTCGCTCTGGGTGGGGGCGGGTATGCCGTGGTGGATGTGGTGCCCCGGTCCTGGACGCATCTCGTCGCGATCGCCGCGGGGCGGGAGATTGCGCCCGAGTCGGTGATTCCTGAGAGCTGGCGGCAGGAAGTCTTTGCTCGTACGCGGCAGTTGGCGCCCGCGCGGATGACTGATGGGCGTTGGCCTGTGGAGTGGAAGGGCTGGGAGTCGGGGTACGACCCCGCGGACCGGCTGGACCAGGCGGTGTTGGCTGCGCGCCGGGCGGTGTTTCCGTTGCGGGGGTTGTTGGCGTAGGGCTCCGCCTGCGCTTGGGCTCGGGCCTGCTCCTGGGCCTGCTCCTGGGGCTGGGCGTCTTCTCGCCCCCGCCGCCCCCATAGCCCGCGTTACGCCAACTGTGGGGTGTTTCCCCCGTTTTGGGGGTGGGCCCGCTGCATATGCGTCAGCATCGGGGCGTGTTGAGTACCGGAGCGTTGCGGGCGCATTTGCTGGCGGCGAGGCTGGCCGGGACTGTGGCCACCTCGCGGGAGGAGAGCCTCAGGAGCTATCGGCTGTTCGCGGCACGGGACCCACGGGTGATGATCGGGCTTGACCCTGAATGGACGTGGGAGCAGCCGGATCTGATCGCTTTGATGGCAGACAAATGTGGGGTTTCCGGCGATCCCCGGCACACTTCGGGGCCGGATGTGATCGATCCCGAACGGACCCTGGCGGCGCTCGAGGCCTTCGCCGCGCGGCTTGCGGAAGCCGTGCGGAACCGTTCACCCGTGCTGCTCGGCACCGGGCATCCGCACCGACTGCTCGGTTTCTACGCCGCCCTCGCGGACGCTCTGTCGGCGGCGGGGTGTACCGTCCTCACCCCCGCGCATGGTGACTGTGTCGACATAACGACCCGGTTCGGACTACGCACGTACAACCTTGACTACGTACGAGGAGTCGCGCTGGTACGCGAACCGGGGGCGCCGGCCGCCGGTCGTGAGACCGGCGCGCACACGCACTCCCCCCTCCCGGTTCGCACTGCCCTGGCCGCCGCGGCGGAGGCCGGCGGGCCCCTTCCGGAGCTCGTGGTGGGAGACCACGGGTGGGTCTGCGGGGCAGGTCAGCTGGGGTTCGAGGCCATCGGCCTGGGTGACACGGACGATCCCGCGCTGTTCGTCGGAGAGGCAGAGGGGCGGGTGTCCGTCGCCGTTCCACTTGATGACGCTGTGCGGTCTGATTACTACCGACCGCTTACTCGCTATGTACTCAATCGAGCGTGTCTGTCACAGTAGGCCGCCGATGGCTACTCCTCTTCCCCACTCGCATCACCCGCCCCTACTCTGGGGAGTGAGCACGCAACGACGAAGTGTCACCGGAAGGGGAAGCCGGTGGCCGTCGAGTGCGGAAGGTTCAGGTGTGTCATGGCAGCTGGCGAGAGGCCTCTGAACGAGGTGCAGTTCCTTACCGTGGCGGAAGTCGCCTCGGTGATGCGAGTGTCGAAGATGACCGTGTACCGCTTGGTGCACAGCGGTCATCTGCCCGCGATCCGGGTCGGGAGGTCTTTCCGCGTCCCGGAGCAAGCGGTTCACGAGTACCTTCGCGAGTCCTATGTGGGGGTGGAAACAGCCTGACGGTGATCCCGGGCGAGTCCCGGGGCGGCCGGAAGGCGTCCCCGGGATTTCACCCGGAACCCCTCGATTACAACCTCGGCGCTCAGGCGGGTAGGCTGGCCCCTCATAGGTCGTGTGGGCCCATGCAGCCCAGCACCGAGTTAAGAGAAGTGAGCGAGGGTAGTCGTGGGCTCTGTTATCAAGAAGCGGCGCAAGCGGATGGCGAAGAAGAAGCACCGCAAGCTGCTCAAGCGCACTCGCGTTCAGCGTCGCAACAAGAAGTAGTCGCGGCAAGCAGCGGTCGCCCGCCATGAGCAGAACAGGGCAGTGGGCGATGCTGCGACAGTGCGCTCTGTGGCCCCTCACCGGCTGGTGAGGGGCCACAGTCGTCCCCGGCCGAATGGTCCGGCCGGACGAACGGTGTGCGTATGTCTGGGCGTATGCCTGTGCGGCGAATGGCTTGGTCTGATCGTACGTCCGGGGGTGTCGTCACTTCGTGCATCGGGCGGTCATCACAGCGCAACATCGACCCGCTAACGTGGCCGTCACGGGGAACGCGGCAGAGTACGAGCAGGATGTCGTCGACGGCTGGAAGGAAGGCGCTGATCTTGGGGAAGGTCGTGCTCGTGACCGGAGTGGCCCGTCAGCTTGGGGGCCGGTTCGTACGACGGATCCAGCGTGACCCCGAGGTGGATCGGGTGGTCGCCGTGGACGCGGTACCGCCGGAGCACCATCTGGGCGGAGCGGACTTTGTCCGGGCCGACATAAGGCAGCCCGCCATCGCCAGGGTTCTCGCCGAGCACTCGGTGGACACCGTGGTGCACATGGACGTGACGGGCACCCCGCTGGGCAGCGGCAGCCGGACCACGGTCAAGGAGACCAACGTCATCGGCACCATGCAGCTGCTCGGCGCCTGCCAGAAGTCGCCGACGGTCAAGCGGCTGGTCGTGAAGTCCAGTACGAACGTGTACGGGTCCGCGCCGCGCGATCCGGCCGTCTTCACCGAGACGACCCCGCCCAAGTCGCTGCCCAGCGGCGGCTTCGCGAAGGACACGGTGGAGGTCGAGGGGTATGTACGCGGATTCGCGCGTCGCAGGCCCGATGTCGCCGTGTGCGTGCTGCGGCTCGCGAACATCCTCGGGCCGAGCGCGGACTCGCCGCTCGCCTCGTACTTCTCGCTGCCCGTGCTGCCGACCGTGCTCGGCTACGACCCGCGGCTGCAGTTCGTGCACGAGGACGACGTGATCGAGGTGCTGCGGATCGCCTCGCACGAGCCGCAGCGCGGCACGCTCAACAGCGGCACGTTCAACATCGCCGGCGACGGCGTCCTGCTGCTCTCGCAGTGCGCGCGGCGGCTGGGCAGGCCCACCGTCCCCGTGTTGATGCCCGCGGTGACGTGGGTGGGCTCGGCGCTGCGTACGCTGGGTATGACGGACTTCTCGCCCGAGCAGCTGCGGCTGCTCACCCATGGCCGGGTCGTGGCGACTCGCCAGATGCGCGAGACGCTCGGCTACCGGCCCAAGTACACGACCGCGGAGACCTTCGCGGACTTCGCGCGCAGCCGGGGGCCCGGACTCCTGCCCCCCGAGGCCCTTGCGGGGGCCGTCGACCGGATCGCCGCACTGCCTGTACTGGGCGGTGGCCACCCCCCGACGCAGAGCGCCAACTGAGGAGCGCATCAACGATGGCGGACGCCAAGGTCATTCCGTTCGACGACGACCGGTCCCGTGGGAGTGCCGTACAGCGGCCGCCGCGGCGCCGGAGCGCGGGGAGCAGGCGCAAGGGCGAGCCCGTGGCGGTTCGTGAGGTCCAGCCTCTGCCCGCACGAACGATTCAGCAGGATGATGCTCCCGTGACGCGTGAGGAACCGGCTGCTGTGGAGAAGCCGCAGGAGGGTGGCTGGGACCGGCGCATCGCCGGGGGCCTGGCCTTCCTGCGGCGACGCTTGACGGGGGACTACGAGGTCGACGACTTCGGTTACGACCAGGAGCTCACCGACCAGGTGCTGATGTCCCTGCTGCGGCCCTTCTACGAGAAGTACTTCCGCGTCGAGGTGAAGGGCATCGAGAACATCCCGTCGGAGGGCGGGGCGCTGATCGTCGCCAACCACTCCGGCACGCTGCCGCTGGACGGCCTGATGATGCAGGTCGGCGTCCACGACAACCACCCCGACGGCCGGCATCTCCGGCTCCTCGCGGCCGACCTGGTCTTCATGCTGCCGGTGGTCAACGAACTGGCCCGCAAGGCCGGTCACACCCTCGCCTGCGCGGAGGACGCCGAACGCCTCCTGGAGCGCGGCGAGCTGGTCGGCGTGATGCCGGAGGGCTTCAAGGGCATCGGGAAGCCCTTCAGCGAGCGCTACAAGCTCCAGCGCTTCGGCCGCGGCGGCTTCGTGTCCACGGCTCTCCGCCAGGGCACCCCGATCATCCCGTGCTCGATCGTGGGCGCGGAGGAGATCTACCCGATGCTCGGCAACGCGAAGACCCTCGCCCGGCTCCTGGGCTTCCCGTACTTCCCGCTCACGCCCACGTTCCCGTGGCTCGGCCCGCTGGGTGCGGTCCCGCTGCCGACGAAGTGGACCATCCAGTTCGGCGAGCCGATCCTGACGGACGGCTATCCGCCGGAGGCGGCAGAGGACCCGATGCTGATGTTCAACCTGACGGACCAGGTCAGAGAACAGATCCAGCACACCTTGTACAAGTTGCTGGTGCAGCGCAGGTCGGTCTTCTTCTGACGGCTCCTGAAAGCGTGTGTGTACGTCGGTGGGGGCGCCCCTTTTCAAAAGGGGCGCCCCCACCGA
>NZ_VWMY01000160.1 GCF_008905045.1 Streptomyces albicerus | reverse complement strand
CCGATGAACGTGCTGCACTTCCCGCCCCCCTCCCGGCGGGACTAGTCTCAATCAAGGGTGTCACGATGAATCAGCAGCTCCTGGCCAAGACCTTCGTCGAACTGGCCGACAACCTGGTCGCCGACTTCGACCTGATCGACTTCCTGCGCCTGCTCACCGACCGCTGCGTAGGGCTGCTCGGTGCGAGTGCCGCCGGGGTGCTGCTCGCCGACCGCGACGGCGAACTGCGCGTCATGGCCGCCTCCGACGAACAGGTACGCCTGCTGGAACTCTTCCAGCTCCAGAACGACGAAGGC
This sequence comes from Streptomyces albicerus, assembly GCF_008905045.1. Classification (GTDB taxonomy): domain Bacteria; phylum Actinomycetota; class Actinomycetes; order Streptomycetales; family Streptomycetaceae; genus Streptomyces; species Streptomyces albicerus. The sequence goes on along the minus strand of NZ_VWMY01000160.1, from coordinate 7,695 downwards.
CCCTGCCTCGAATGCTTCCGCACCGGCACACCCGAGGCAGTCCCCGACCTGACCCGGGAGGTCGACCGCTGGCCGCGCTTCGTCGCGGCGGCCCACCGCAGCGGCTTCGGGGCCGTCCAGGCCCTGCCCATGCGGCTGCGCGACGAGACCGTCGGCGCCCTCAACCTCTTCCACGCTGCCCCCGGCCCCTTCGACCCGACGGGCACACTCATCGCCCAGGCCCTGACGGACGTCGCCACCATCAGCCTGCTGCAACAACGCACCGTCCACCGCAGCACGGTGCTCAACGAACAGCTGCAGACAGCGTTGAACAGCCGGGTACTGATCGAGCAGGCCAAGGGGAAACTCGCCGAACGCCAGGGCATCGACATGGAACAGGCCTTCACCGCACTGCGTGGCTACGCCCGCGCCCACAACCGACGCCTGTCCGATCTGGCCCGCGCCTTCATCGACGACTCCGAACCCCTTCACGGCCTGGTGCCCTGACACCGTCGCCGAGGCGGTGACCGCACGCAGCTGCCCAAGCACGAAGATTCACGCTCGGATCACGGGCCGTGCTTCTGGAGGCGCGGTGCTGCTGGTGCGCCGTTGCCGACTGGCGCACGCTGTGGTGCGGCGTCGGCTGCGGGGCTGATCCCGGGCTCCGGGCTCTCGCCCTCGGCTGTCTCGTCGGGGTGCGCCGCCGTCCCCGCTGCTGTCGCTGTCCAAGCGGCGCAGTACAGCAGCAGCCTTGCCATGAGGTTGATCCACAGCACGACGGCGACCGGCACGGCGAAGGCGCCGTACATGCTCTTCCCCGCAACGCCCTGCAGGTAGCCGGTCAGCAACCACTTGAGCAGTTCGAAGCCCACCGCACCGATCAGCCCGGCGACCACGACCGCACGTCGGCCGGGATGCACCCGCGGCAGCCGGGTGAGCAGGTAGACCAGCAGGAGAAAGTCGACGACCAGGGCGATGGCCAGGCCGGCGAAGAACAGCAGAGCGCGTCCCGCCCCGCCTTCGATACCGGCCTGGTCGGCGGCCCAGCCGACGGCACTGTTGGCGAACACCGAACTACCGATCGCGACCAGCCCGACCGCGCCGAGGCCGACCAGCACCACGGAATCCTTGAGCTTGAGCAGGAACGGATTGCCCGGGTCCTGCTCCTTCTCCCACACCGCGCGCAGGCACCCGCGCAGAGCACCGACCCAGTTGATGCCGATCACGAGCAGCAGCGCGCCCGCGATCAGCCCGACGGATCCGGCATGCTCGACGAGACCGTCCAGGTCCAGGAGGTCGGAGAGGCCTGGCGCCTGGGCGGCGATCTTGTCCTGGAGTTTCCCCAGCTGGTCCTCGCTCAGCAGCTCGGCACCGATCGCCGCACCCACGGTGATCAGCGGAAAGAGGGCGACGAAACTGGTGAAGGTGACGGCCGCGGCGAGCCTGGCCCAGTGGACGGCATCCAGCCGCTCGAACGCCCGCCAAGGGTGCGTCCGCATCAGCTTTCCGATCACAGGCAGCCTTCTCAGCCATTCCATGAGAAACACCCACTCCCTGCGTACCCACAGCCGAGAAGAGAGGCATCCAGCGGGGAACCCGCACCGCCTTCCGCCGTATGAGAGCCGCGCTGCCCGATGCTTGCCGAGGGCTGCGCCGGAGCAAGCCGATGACGACCGCTGCGGCGCGAGGTCGTCCGGTGCGGCAAGGCCGCCTGTGGGGCGCGCGGCAGGTGGCCAGGCGGCCGACCTGGATCGTCAGTGAGCGGCCCGGTGGCGGAACCAGTGGTCCTTGTGACGGGGGCGATCGACCAGTCCGGCAGGGTCTTCGTCATCCCTCTCCGCCTGCGCCGTCTGCGCGCTGGTGGAATCGCGTTCGTTGATCAGAACGCCCCGTTCCTGTTCGGCAGCGGCTGTCTCGCGCCGAGACTGCTTGAGCCCGCGACGAGCGGTGCGGCCGCGACGAGCGGCGCGGCGTGCGCCGGTCAGGAGCAGGCTCAGCCCGAGCAAAGCCGCCGCCCCGACGACGAGGCCGTAGAGGAAGAGGGTGCCGGTGGAGCCGGTGACGTCGACTCCGAAGACGGAGAATTCGCCGGTGAACTCGTGGGCGCTGCCGCTGTTGGAAAGAACGCCGGCGACGCCGATGACTACCGCGGCGACGAGAATGACGAGTCCGAGGATGATCATGACGTGCTCCTGGGATCTGCTTTCCTGTCCCCACGGTAGAGCCGTTCTGCCCGGCACGCCACCGCCATGGGTTGCGTCAACCCTGAGAATGAGGTATAGGCGAGACCGGAGGGCGCCGACACTACTGGTGGACGGCCTCTGGCCGCCCATCCGCCACGGCCTCAGGAGGCGTAGCACCGCGCTCGCGCCGACGCCCGGCCCACTGACGCGTGGTGGTAGATGGCGGACCACCACTCCACATGCCCACATGCGGTCGGTGGCGGGAGCGGGACCGTTCGCCGCTGTTGTGTCGGCCAGTGCGTGGTGACGGTCCGGCCCAAGGGCGAGCCTGCGCGAGGAGCCGGCAGATCCGGCTTGGGTCAAGCGCTCACAGGCGGCGCCAGCGAGCCGAGGCGAAGGAGAAGACGCCGAAGAGAACCAGCCCGATCGCGACGCCGACCAGGAGCCATGGCCCCACCGGTGTCTGCGTGAAGCTACGGAGCGTCGCGTCCACGCCCTTGGCCTCGTCCGGATCGAAGCGGACGGCTGCCACCAGGATGAAGATCCCAGCCGCGGCGAACACCGCACCACGTGCCACGCCTCCGACCACGCCCAGAGCGGTGACGACCTGCTTCGTGCGCTGGTTCATGGTGCCGGTGTCCAGCTGTTTCAGGAAGCGCCGCATGGCCGCCCGGACGGCGAGTACCGCGCCGATACCGATCAGGAGGCAGCCCGCGGCACCCACCAGCACCCGGCCGTACGGCAGTTTGAGCGCCGATGCCGTCCAGTCCTGCGACTGCGCGTTGCCGCTGGAGCCCTGCCCGCCCCCGGCAGCGTACGCGGCGGTGGCCCAGCAGATGGCCGCGTAGAAGACCGCCCGCCCGCCGTCAAGGACTCGCGAGGCGGCCTTGTGCCGGGGCCCCCTGCCAAGCGCGCGGGCGCCCCGCCACAACGCCATGCAGCCGAAGCCGACGACCAGCGCCCACAGCATCGCCTTCCCGAAGGGCTGCGCCGCGACCTGGGCCAGCGCACCCTGGCGGTCCGCCGACTCGCCGCCGCTGCCGAGGGCGATCCGGACGGCCAGTACACCGATCAGGACGTACACCACCCCACGTGCCGCAAAGCCTGCCCGCCCGGCTGCAGTCAGTGTCTGCTTCTCCGCGGAGTTCCTTGTCCGGAGCCCGGCAGTCCGGCGCCACCCGTGCACCCGGGACGTCATCACGATGCCCTCCTCGGATTGCGGTCCGCCATCACCTGGTCGCGCAGGCGTGCACAGGTGCGGGTGATCAGGCGGGAGACGTGCATCTGGGAGATACCGAACGCCTCGCCGATGCGGTTCTGCGTCATCTCGCAGAAGAACCTCATGTACAAGATCTGCCGTTCGCGTTCGGGCAGTGCCCGCAGCAAGGGGCGGAGCGCCTCGCGGTTGACGATCCGGTCGAAGCCGGGCTCCATGCCGCCGAGGGTGTCGGTCAGGGGGTGGCCGTCCTCGGAGCGGCTGGGCAAGGTGTCCAAGGACCGGGCGGCGAAGCTCTCGAGCGCCCCCTGACCCAGCCGTACCTCGGCCTCGGTCAGGCCGCTGTGCGCGGCGATCTCGTGGACCGAGGGTTCGCGGCCGTTGAGCGAAGCCCACTCACTGCCGGCGGAACGGGCTCGGGCGCCCAACTCCTGCACGCGCCGCGGCACATGGACACCCCAGAGTTCGTCACGGAAGTGCCGCTTCACCTCGCCGAGGATCGTCGGTATGGCAAAGCTCGGAAAGGCGGTGCCGCGACTGGGGTCGAAGCGGGCTACCGCCTTGACCAGGCCCAGTTGGGCAACCTGCTCGAGGTCCTCGAAGGTCTCACCACGATGGCGGAAGCGCCGGGCGAGCCGTACGGCCATCGGCATCCAGGCGCACACCACCTCCTGCCGCAGCGCGGACCTCTCCGGGCCGTCCGGCAGGGCGGCGATACGGAGGAACGCGACAGCGGTGTCCGGTGCGTCGTGGTAGGGGTGGTCACTTCGCCGACTCTGCGGGCGTTCGTACGTCACGGACATGTGTCTCCCTGATCGGTGGCATCACTCACCGTGGGAGCCGGCAGACCGCAGCACACGGGAGCAGCGAAAACTGCTCCCACGGGCGTGCCTCCGGTCTGAAGCACACCAGGCGGGTTCCCGGACAACCCCCTTTCAAACAGGGTCTCTGCAGCCCATCTGCGGCAATCCGGCGGGGACCGCGCGGGCACAGAACGTGGAGGGCGCGGTAGCGGACTCGGCTCAGGGCGGAAGCGGTTGCTCGTGAGGCCGCGGTCGGAGGGAGGCCGTTGGACCTGGCGTGCCTTCCGGTCAAGGCCCCGCACCATATGTCGTTCGGGCCGAACGCCCCGGCCGGAACGACAAGAGGGCCCGGCCGATTTCCGGTCCGGAACCTGATTGTGAACGAACAACGGGGCACGGGCCGTTGGCCGATTCGTGAGTGCGGGTGGCCGCGTGTTCGACATCGCCGCGGGTACGCAGTCGGCATGAGACACCTCCGCGCACTCGATGCACGGCTCTTCGCACGCGTCGCCTCTGCCCACCCCATGCTCCCGTGGCTGACCGGCGCGGCCGTCATGGGCCTGTCCGGCAATCGCGGCGCACGCCGTGCCGCACTGCGCGCAACCGGCTCCCTGGCCCTGGCCTCCGCCGCCTTCAACATCGTCTCCAGGTCGGCCTCCAGCCACCGCCTTCTGCCGCGGCCCGCCACCCGGGTGTTGCCCTCGGGGCACGCAGCCGCCGTCGCCGCATTCACCACCGCCGCCGCGCTGGAGTCGCCCCGGCTCGGGGCCGCTCTCCTACCCCTCGCTACAGCGGTCACCGCCTTGCGCGCCCGCACCGGAACGCCCTCCACCGGTGATGTCCTCGCGGGCGCCGCACTCGGGATCGGTATCGCTGCGGCGACCTGTCGTTGGTGGCCGCTGCACGTGGACGAACCCGCCGACGCCGCCCGGCCGAACGTCCACGTCCCCGCGCTTCCCGCAGGCCTGGGACTGATCGCGGTCGTCAACAGCGACGCGGGCGGCGACACGCCGGCCGAAGCCGAACTGCGGATCCTCCTGCCGATGACGGACATTCGGCTCTGCGACAGCGGCGTCGACCTGCACCTGGTGCTCGACCGAGCCGCCAAGGACGTACTGGCCCACGGGGGCGCGCTCGGCGTCGTGGGCGGTGACGGGACGGTCAACGCGGCAGCGGTCAGGGCCACCGAAAGCGGACTGCCGCTGGCCGTGTTCCCCGGCGGCACTCTCAACCACTTCGCCACCGACCTCGGACTGGCGACCCTGAAGGCTACTGCCGACGCCGTGGAGGCGGGCTGCGGTGGAGCCGTCGATCTCGGCCGTGTCACGACCGAGGGCAGTGCCGACGGTGACTCCAGCACATACTTCCTGAACACCTTCAGCATCGGCGTCTATCCCGAACTCGTCCGGGCCCGGGAGGCCCGCGAGGACCGCCTGGGCAAGTGGCCCGCCCTCGCCGTCGGCCTGCTCCGCGTCCTCGCCGACGGCACGCCCCGCAGGGTCACCATCGACGGGCGGCACCGCCGACTGTGGCTGCTCTTCGCCGGCAACAGCCGTTACGACCCACCCGGCTTCGCCCCCTCCTACCGCCGCAGCCTCAATGACGGACTCCTCGACATCCGCGCCGTCGACGGCAGCCATCCCTTCGCCCGCACCCGGCTCATCGCGGCCTTCCTCACCGGCACCCTCGCGCGCTCCCGCGTCTACCAGGCCACCACCGTGACCCGGCTGCGCATCGACGGCGTCGGAGAGGAGGGGGACTACACCCGTGACGGCGAGGTGAGCCCGGCCGCCGACACCCTCCTCCTCGACAAGTCGGTCCGTGCGCTCACTGTCTACCTGCCACCGCCGCAGTGACGCCGTCGGCGGGGTGGCGCGCTCTTCGAGCGTTCTGCCCGCTCAACGGCTTTGCGGTCAGGGAAGGGGCAGGCCGGTGTTTCATTTCCACGAGGTGGGCTACACAACGGAGGCGTCCGACGGCCGTCCTGGACGAAGGCACCGGAGAGTTGAGCCCACAGCATCCGGTGCCGTCCGCTGGGCACGCATGCCGTCACCGCCGGTCTGTCAGATGGAGGCGCCGCAGTGCCCGGCGCAGTGCCCGCTGTATCGGTTCCGGGAGCGTCTCGTCCTTCGTCGTGGCGACCAGGGCCGCAGCCACGTCCCGGAGCTTGATGTTGCAGTGCTGCGACACGTCCACCAGCAGGTCCCATGCCCTCTCGCTGGAACACGGTGCCAGGGCCATCACCATGCCGCGCGCCTGGTCGATCACCGCACGGCTCGCCAGCGCGCGGCCCAACTGCTCGTTTCTGGCCCGTAGTTCGACAACCTCTGTCAGTAGAGCCGTTTCCTCCGCCGAAGCCACGGCCGTCAACAGCCCCTGTTCTTCGCGGGGGTGGTCAGCTGGCGCATGGTGCGTACCTCACAGGGCAGACATCCTGTCCGCAGGCGGTCAGCGGCGCGCCAGTTGCCGTTCTCCGGCCGCACCGGGCTTGCAGGCCAGTCCGTAGTGCTTGTTGCGCCATTCCCGGACGTCGGCTGCGTGAATCATGACCTTCCCCTTCCGGACGGCTCATCCGCCGATGGGGAGTCGCACCCCCGGTCTTCCGCGTAGAGCCGCCGCAGCGCACGCCGCAGCGCCCGCTGCATCAGCCGTGAGAGCGGCTCACCCTCCCAGGCGGCGACCACGGCCACGGCCACCTCCGGAAGTTTGGTGTTGCACTGCCGTGCCATGTCCACCAGCAGGTTCCTGGCCGGCCCACGGCGGCAGGGGGCCAGGACCATCACCATGCCGCACGCCTGGTCGATGACCGCACGGCCGGCCAGCGCCCGCCGCAGCTGATCATTCTCGGCGCGCAGTGCGACGACATCCTGACCGCCCGCGTTCTCTGCCCAGGCCTCAGCCGCCACATCCCACCAATTCTCCGGAAGCAAGGTTGTGCGCTGCATGGCATCTGCCTCTCCACGATTTCCGTGCGTCCGGTGTGGCTGAAGCCGCCCCCGAATCTCTGGATGTCGGGCAACTTCATCGCTCACCCGCGGCGTTCATGGTCCCGACGGTCCTCGCGCCTCCAGCGCGCCCGGTGCCGACGGCTGTAGCGACGGTCCCAGCGGTCCTGACGATCCCGGCGGTGCTCGTAGTCCCGGTAGTCCCCGAGATCGGACCCGTCACCACGGATCCAGCCTCCCCCGCGATCGCGGCCGTGCCGGGTGGCGCCGAAGACCAGCACGGCCGCGGCCACCCACCAGATGGGGTTGATGAAACCGAGGCCGAACAAGACCAAGATCAGGATGAGAAGCAGAACGAACACGGCAGACCTCCCGGAGCGGAACGGTGCATCACTGCCGGGGGCCGGGGCCTGTACGAACAGCGTAGCCCTCCCCCGAGGTTGCGGACAGCGACCCACGTCAGCGTCTTGCGCCGGAACCGGATGGCCACTTGACATCTGTCCAGGGGGCGCGGTGAGGGCTAGCGTGTGCGGTACGGCCCGAGCCCCCGGCAGCGTCGAACACCTCTC
>NZ_VWMY01000016.1 GCF_008905045.1 Streptomyces albicerus | reverse complement strand
GCGCGGCCCAGCGGCTCCCGAACCGGGTCTCGGGGACTGCGGTGCGGCGCTGACGTGCGTGACACGCGGTGCGTGCCGCACGGTGGGTTGTGCGTGGTGCGGAGATGCTGCGGTACTTCGGGGCACTGCGGTACTGCGGGTCACTGCGGGCACTGCAATGCTGCGGTCGTGCCGGTCGGTGCCGTGGGACTGCGGCTCAGTGAGCCACGGCACGCGCCATCGAACCGCGGCGCGGTTGCATCGGAACGCCCCTGGCGGGCTCCGGTGCGGGCCTGGCTCCGGCGGTGGCCTGACGGCCGGCCGGTGCCGGGCTGCGGCGTGGCTGCGCGGCCACACCGTTCTGGACGTCCATCACGGCGTGCGCCACGAGGCCGCCCATGGGGTCGTGCCTGATCAGGTCCCGGAGGCGGGAGCGCGACGAACGCCCTTCGTTCCCCGGGTAGAGGTGCTTGCCCAGGCCGACGGCATGCGCCAGCGCGGCCAGCGCGGCGGTCCGCGGGTCCGGCGGTACGCCGGTGCGGATCGCGCTGTCCAGCCGGGCCCTGATCTCCCGGCTGATCTCCGTGTCCGTCGCCTGATAGCGAGTCGTCGGAAGCACCCCGCACATCTGTCCCGCCACGGCATGCACCATGCCGCACCGCTCCAGATGCGATAGATACGTCTGGCGCAGCCCCAGTCGGGGCCCGCCGATCCAGTTCACAGCGCGTACTGGAGCACCCCGCCTGCGGAGTAGTTCCAGCGCACAGTCCAAGGTCGGATCTCCGGTCGGCCGTGGTGCCACCACGGCGATACGATCCCCGTCTGGGGCTATCCGTCCGGCCAGCGCCAGCTCCACTAGCTGTGCTCCGGCCAGACCTAGGTCGAGCGACTGCGGCTGTGCGGTGGTACCCGTGGTCGGGTCCAGCGCCAGCAGCAGAAGCTCCTCCGGAAGTGTTCTGCGGCTCCTGCCCATCCATGCCTCCCCGCGTGGATGAATGACAGGGTGACCCCTCTCACATTGGTCTGTCGAGAGTGCGTGACCGGAATGTAGTGGAACCAGTAGGTATGTCGTTCTCGTCTACCGCAGGGGTTAAGCCCGCACACAGGACACTGGTACATGGTTCGGACAGGGGATGTCCGGCCGCGTGTGCACGGGTTGACGGGTTCATGGTTCGGTTGGGCGCACGGTGTGTGGCGCATGGAGGAGGCATCGGTGGCGGGCGAGTCCCCCGACAGGTCGAAGCAGCACGAGTCGTCGGCAGAACCGACGTCGGGGAGTACGGCTCCGGTTCCGGATCCACGGCTGGCGGTCGCGCGGGAGGCCGTGACGGCGGCTGCCCGGGTGGACACGGCCACCGCTGTGTTCTCAACCCGAGAACTGGCGGCGAGCGCCAAGGGTTCCCGGGGGAGTGACGGTTCTCCGGAATCGGAGACCGGGCGCTCCGCGGGTTCGGCCGACGAGCCGGAAGCCGCCGAGGAGGGTCCCGCAGAGGCCGCCGAAGGCGGTGACGCGCGGCTACGGGACGCGGTGGCCGCGTGGGTCGCCGGGGCGGACGAGGAGGCGCCTGAAGGTGCCTCTGGCGCCGGTGGCGCGGCTTCGGGTACGTCGGATGCCGCGTCGGATGCCGCCGACGTCGAGGAGGCCGCTGAGGTCTCGGATACCGATGCGGAGGGCTCCGCCGGACGTGACGGCGGCTCGGCCGACACCGGTGGCTCCGAGCCGGAGGGCAGCGCTTCTGACGCCTCTTCGGAGACCGAGGGCGAGACCGAGCCTGAGGGCGGGACCGAGGTCGTGGGCGAGTCTGAGGTCGGGGGAGGCGCGGAGGCGTCTTCGGCCGACACGGGCAGTGCCGTCGACACGGACTCCGACTCGGACGCCGACTCGGACTCCGAGCCGGAGGTCGGCGCTTCTGCTGGGGCTGAGGACGCGGGTGACACGGAGGTGCCTACCGCCGACACCGCGACCGGCACGGGCGTCGACGCGGACGCGGACTCGGGCTCGGAGCGCGAGGGTGCCGCCCCGGCCGAGGGTGATGTCCCCGACGAGGCGGGCGCCGGTGACGACGGGCCCGTGGCCGACGCGAAGCCCATCGCCGACACCGACGCCGGGCAGGAGCCCGAGGACGAGCCGAAGGTCGACACCGAGGCACAGACGGACGCCACGCCCGAGGCGGCCGAGCCCGTGGGTGAAGCCCCGGGCGGCGGCGAGGTCGACGCCGAGACGCGGGCCGACGCGGCGCCCAAGGCGGCCGAGCCCGTGGCTGAAGCCCCGGGTGGCGGCGAGGTCGACGCCGAGGCGTCGGTCGACGCGGTGCCCGAGGCGGCCAAGGCCGAAGCTGGTGACCCGGTCGAGGGTGACGCCGAGGCGCGGGGCGACGCCGTGCCCGAGGACAAAGCCCAGGGTGATGGCGAAGGCGGCGGCGGCACAAAGGCGGACGCCGAGCCCGCCGATGAAGCTCCTGGTGGCGGCGAGGGTGATGTCGAGGCGCAGGCCGGCGCCGCGCCCGACGGCGCAGCCCTCGGCGACGGTGACGCCGACTCTGGTTCCGACGCTCGTTCCGGCGGGGAAGACGTCGCCGAGCCCCCCGTCGACCAGCCCACCGCCATCTTCAAGATGCCGGCGCGCGCCGTGGATCAGCCCACGACCATGCTCAAGCTGGGCGACGCCAAGCCGGGCGCGAAGCCCAAGGCCGGGCCGGACAAGGGCGCCGCTGCGGAGCCCGGTGACAAGCCGGATGCCGGAGCGGGCAAGGGCACTGCTCCCAAGCCTGGTGCCGAGTCGGATGCCAAATCGGGCGAGAGTGCCCCTCCCAAGCCCGGCGAGAAGCCCGATGCCGGAGCGGGCAAGGCCGCCGCTGCCGAGCCCGGCAAGGACGCCGCGGGCGAACCCGGTGACAAGGCCGCCCCCGCCTGGGCCGCCAAGCCCTCCGCCGAGCCGGAGGCCGAGCGCACCAGCAAATTCGTGGCGCTCAAGCCGCTCGACGAACCCGCGCCGCCGAAGGCGAGGCCGGCCGTGCCGCCCGCCGCCGAGACCGCCGCCATTCCGCAGGTCGGTCCGGAGCGGACGACGCAGCAACCCCTGCCACCGAAGCCGCCGTTGGACCTGCTGGCGGAGCTGACGAACACGCCGCCGCCCCGGCAGACGCCGGTGCGCACGATCATGCGGCGGGTCAAGATCTGGACGCCGCTGGTACTGCTGCTGGCCGTGGTGTTTGCAGTCGTACAGGCCGTACGCCCTCTGCCGACCCCCACCCTCACGCTGACCGCCGACGAGTCGTACGCCTTCGAGGGGAGCAAGGTCTCCCTGCCGTGGCCCGGCGAGGGCCAGGGCTGGATGGACGTGAACGGCATCGGCACGGTCGACAGGTTCGGCGAGCAGAAGCCCGTCGCGATCGGCTCGGTCGCCAAGGCCATGACGGCGTACGTGATCCTCAAGGAGCACCCGCTGAAGCGCGGCGAGGACGGCGAGAAGATCCCCGTCGACGCGAAGGCGGAGACGGAGGGCGGCTACGACGCGCAGGGCGAGTCGACGCTCAACACCGTCAAGGAGGGCGACACCCTCACCGAGAAGGACGCCATCGCGGCCATCATGATCCCCTCCGCGAACAACATCGCGCGGCTGCTGGCCCGTTGGGACACGAACGGTTCCGAGAAGGAGTTCGTCGACAAGATGAACGCCGCCGCCAAGGACCTCGGGATGACCAACACGACGTACACCGACCCCTCGGGGCTGAAGGAGACGACCGTCTCCACCGCCGAGGACCAGGTGAAGCTCGGCAACGAGCTGGTGCAGATGCAGGCGCTGGTGGACATCACCAAGCTGCCGACCTGGGTGGACCCGTCCGGCAAGAAGTGGGACAACTACAACCGCCTCGTCCCCTACAACAACGCCATCGGCATCAAGACCGGCTCCACCACCAAGGCCGGCGGCAACCTGCTCTTCGCCGCCACGCAGGACGTCGACGGCGAGACCGTCATCGTCGTCGGCGCGGTCCTGGGCCAGCACAAGCCGCCGATCATCGACACGGTCAACGCGGTCAGCAAGACCGCGATGATCGCCGCCCAGGAGGCGCTGACCTCGCGGAAGATCCTGAAGAAGGGCGACGTCGTGGGGTACGTGGACGACGGGCTCGGCGGTCACACGCCGGTCGTCGCCACGAAGGACGTCTCCGCGGTGGGCTGGGCCGGACAGACCGTCAAGCTGAAGCTGAGCGAGGACGGCACGACCATCCCGCACGAGGCGAAGGCGGGAACCAAGGTCGGCTCGCTGAGCGTCGGTGACGGCACGACAGGGGACGCGGTCGAGGTTCCGGTCGCGCTCCAGTCGGACCTCACCGAGCCGGGCTACGGGTCCAAGTTCACCCGGGTGGGCTGACGGGACGTACGTAATCAGGGCGGGCGAGGGGGCCGTATGCCTCCAAGCCCGGCCGAACCGGCCGCACCCCGCCGACGGAGTACCGCCCGGGCTCTCTTGAGCGGGGTGCGTGCTAGCGTCGCGAGAAGGGCAGGTCGCCCGCCGCGGGGCCCGGCCGAGAGCGAAACAACGGGACACGGGGAGTGCCTTTACGTGGCGACAGCGGAGCCGACCCACGCCGACGACGCCGAGCCGAGCCGAGGGGCCGGCCCGCGAATACACCTGCGTACGCGTGACGTCGAGCGACCCGGGCCGCCCGGAGCCCCCGGTCCGGACGAAGAACCCCGCGCCGCCTCCGCGCCGCCCGAGGGCACCTCCGAGGAAACCCAGGACCGCGCTCCCCGTGACCCCGCCGAGGCCCACGACGACAACGTTGGCCGCGAGCCCGCCGACAGCCATCACGACACCACCCGGTTCAGCCGCTTCCTGCGGCACCCCGTAACCCTCGCCACCGCCCTCTCCGGCATCCTGCACGTCATCTGGTTCTTCACCTTCGCGAACAGTGGGGGTGACCTCGCGGCGCAGGACGCGTGGGCCGAGTTCGTGGGGCGGAACCCGGGTTCGGCGTACAACCTGGCCTGGTACGGCGGGATGCACCCGGTGTCGTACAGCGTGGTGTCCCCGTATCTGATGGCCGTGCTCGGCGTGCGGACGACGATGATGATCGCGGGGACGATCTCCGCCGGGCTGCTCACGCTGATCCTGATGCGCAGCAGGGTCGTACGGAATCCCGTGTGGCCGTCCCTCGCCGGAGTGTTCGCGCTCCTGTGCAACGCCGCCTCCGGACGCGTGACCTTCGGCCTCGGCCTGGTCTTCGCGCTCGGCGCGACCGCCGTCGTCTTCTGCTGGCCGTACCGCTGGCGCTACAAACGCTGGGCCAAGGCCCTGTCCGCCGCCCCCCTCGCCGCGATCGCGACCGCCGCGTCCCCCGTGGCCGGACTCTTCGTGGGCCTCGTCGCGGTGGCGCTGTTCCTGCAGAAGCGCCGCCCGGGCGCGTACGCGCTGGGCCTCGCGCCCGCCGCCGTCGTGGCCGTGTCCGCCTGGCTTTTCCCCTTCTCCGGTACGCAGCCGATGATGTTCGCGTCGGTCCTGCTGCCGTTCACGTACTCGGTGTTCGTCTTCTTCCTCGTCCCCAAGGAGTGGAAGACGGTCCGGATCACGGCGGCGGTGTACGGCCTCTCCGTCCTCCTCGTCTGGCTGATCAGCTCGCAGATCGGCTCCAACATCAGCCGCCTCCCGATGCTGTTCGCCGGGGTCGCGCTGATCGCCGCACTGCCCTTCACGGTGCCGCGCTCGCGCAAGTGGTACACGATCATCGTCACCTTCGTGGGCATGAACTTCTGGATCGGCTTCAAGGCCGTGGACGACATCGTGCACACCACGCCCGCCGCGTCCTGGGCCCGCGAACTGGCCCCCCTCGTCAACCAGCTCCAGGTGGTCGGCGCCGAGAAGGGCCGCGTCGAGGTCGTACCGGCCCGCTCCCACCGTGAGGCGTCCGCCCTCGCCCCGTACGTCAATCTCGCCCGCGGCTGGAACCGGCAGGCGGACATGGAGCGCAACCCCCTCTTCTACGACGACACCCTCAACTCCGCGAACTACCACGAGTGGCTGCGGCGCTGGGCCGTCCACTACGTCGTCGTCCCCAAGGGCGAGCCCGACGGTGACGGCGGTGAGCGCGAGCGGGAGCTCGTGCAGCGCGGGATGCCGTATCTGCAGCAGGTCTGGGGGGACGCCAACTGGCAGCTCTTCAAGGTCACCGATCCCACGCCGATGGCCGACCCGCCCGCCGTCGTCGAACGGGCCGAGCAAGGGGAGCTGACGCTCGAGGTGAAGCGGGCCGGGCGGGTACTCATCCGGATTCCGTACTCGCCGTGGCTCGGGCTCGTCGACGCGGAGGGCAAGAGTGTGAAGCCGCCGCAGGAGACCGAGGAGTCCAAGCAGCGGGAGGATGGGGCGCCGAAGACGTTCAGCAACGTCAACGGGTGTCTGATGGAGACGGAGAAGGATGCGGAGGGGGATCGGTGGACGGAGCTGGTCGCTCCGCGGGCCGGCACGTATCGCCTGGCGGCGCCTTATCAGTTGCCTCGTGGCACAGGGTGCCCGGAGGAAATGCGGGATGCGCTCCGTGGGACCGGTGGGTAGTGCTCCTCGGGTTCGGTGGATGAAGCTTCCGCAGGTTCGGTGAGATCTGCGGGTTGTGGAGGGCTGGTCGCGCCCACGCGGCGGAGCCGCACAATGTCACAGCCCCGCGCCCCTGAAGGGGCGCGGGTCACCCGGTGCTGAATCGGGAACGCAGAATCGCTGACTCAGGAACACCGCGTCGCTAGATCGGGAACGCCACGTCGCACACCTCGTCCTCTGGGCCTGCCTTGTCCCAGTCTGCGAAGTAGATCTCTCGGCAGGGGCCCGCGTAGTCCAGGTCCTCCTGTTCCATCCAGGCCTCCACCGCTTCGAATGCCGCGTGGATCTGGGGGTTGGCGACCTGGGCCTTGGTGATGCGGGTGTAGGCGAGGCGGCGGGCGGGCTCTAGGCGGGTCGTCGCGCCCCAGGCGCGTGCGTGTTCGGCGGCCCAGGCGCGCGCGGCGTCGGCGTCGGCGACGGGTACGCAGGACTCGACGGGGCCGTCGCTCTCGTCGGAGACCTCGGAGTAGTAGACGACGAAGGGGGCGCCCGTCATCCCGCCGCACTGCTCCGCGGCCGATTCCAGGCGGCCCAGCGACGCCGGGATCCAGGTGGGCAACTCGTCCACGAGGGTGTGCCGCTTCTCCGTGATGAGCCACTGCTCGGGTACGTCCACGGTGTGGACCTCGAACTTCGCGTACAACTCGGAACTCCTTCCGGAAAGCCGTACACGGAGGTAGTGCGCGAGTGTCCGCTGTCCGGCGAGGCGTTCCTCGATGTCCGCCCAGTACGCGGCGACGAGGTCGGCGGCCTGCTCCCCGTCGGACTCCTGCTGCTCCATGACCTCGGCGATCCGCGCGAGCGGCATGTCGAGGCGGCGCAGCATGAAGACCAGGCGGGCGCGTTCGACCTGGGCGGCGCTGTAGTAGCGGTAGCCGGTCGTCTCGTCGACGTGCACGGGGGCCAGCAGGCCCAGCCGGTCGTACAGCCGCAGCGCCTTCGGCGAGAGCCGCGCGCGGGCGGCGAACGCGCCGATCGTGAGCAGGTCCTCGGCCGAGGCGGCCGAGGTGGCCGAGTCGGCCAACGCTGCCTGGGGTTGCGCGGGGTTCACGGGTTCCACGGGCCCATCCTCCGTCACCGGGCGACTGCCGCCCGGTGGGGAGGACGGTGCTCCTTGCCCCAGGGGCAAGGTCAACCGACGGAGATTCCCGTGTCGGAGGAGATTCCCGTGTCAGACGGAAGTTCTCGTGTCAGGCGACGAGTGCCTCGACCGCCGCCACGACCTCGGCCGACTCCGGCTCGGTCTGCGGCGAGAAACGGGCCACCACCGTGCCGTCCCGGCCGATCAGGAACTTCTCGAAGTTCCAGCGGATGTCGCCGCTGTGCCCCTCGCCGTCCGCGAAGCCGGTGAGCCGCTCGTAGAGCGCGTGCCGTCCCTCCCCGTTCACCTCGACCTTCTCGGTCAGCGGGAAGGTCACGCCGTACGTCGCCGAGCAGAACTCCGCGATCTCCTCGGACGTGCCGGGCTCCTGGCCCATGAACTGGTTGCAGGGCACCCCGAGCACGGTGAAGCCCTGGGCCGCGTACCGCTCGTGCAGCCGCTCCAGGCCCGCGTACTGGGGCGTGAGCCCGCACTTGGAGGCCACGTTGACGATGAGCACGGCCTGACCCTTGTACCGGCCGAGGTCCGCGGAACCGCCCTGCAGGGAATCGATGTCGACGTCGAGAACAGAGGCGCCAGAGGTACCGGCGTTGTCAGTAGTCATAAAACGGATGCTAACTCCGCTCCGCAGGCGGAGGGGCGGCGCCCTGGGCCTTGACGAGAACCTCGCCCGCGGCTGTCCGGTAGTAGAGCACCGACCGCCCGGAGCGCCGCCGCCGGACGAGCCGGGCGTCGAGCAGGACCTTGAGGTGGCGGCCGACCGAGCCGAGCCCCTGGCCGGTCACGGCCACCAGCTGGCTCGTACTCATGGGGGAGTCGAGGAGGGCGAGGACGCCGGCCCGGGCCGTCCCGAGCAGCCGGTTGAGGCTCTCGGGGGCGGACGCGGTCGCCGGTTCGGTGTCCGCGAGGGCGCCCGAGCACGGGTACACGACCGCGTACCGGTGGGGCTCCTCCCACGACACCCAGCCGTGCCGCTGCGGCGTGACGGGGACGAAGAAGAGCTCGGCGCCCGAGATCTCGCGGGGCGGGTATTCGTGGAGGTTGACCTGCAGCCGGTTCTCGCCGAGCCAGCGCATGCCCGGCCGCATCGCGTCGAGCGCGGCCGCCCAGCCGCCCTGGCTCAACTGGGCGGTGCGGGCGACGACATCGGCTTCGAGCACGCGGCGGCGACGGGGCCAGTAGGGGCGTACGGCCTCGGTCCAGACGTACGTCAGCAGGTCGGCGGCGCGGTCGGGGAGGTCGTCACGGCCCTGGAGGATCGCGGGGAGCGGGCCGCGCAGAGCGACGGCGAGGTGGGCGCGGGCGGCTTCGGGGGAGGTCTCGCGGACGCGGGCGACCTCGGTGTCGAAGTCCTCGCCCCGGGGCGTGGGCGTGAGGAAGTCGGCGATCCACTCGGGGCCGAGACCGGCGCGGACGAGAGCGGCGGTGACCGGATCGGCGGCCAACCGCCGTCTGTAGTCCGGCAGTCGGGCGGCCAGCCAGGTCCGCTCGCCGGGATGCGCGGCCGCTCCCGCGTGCAGCACCTTCAGACAGGCGAAGGTCTCGGCGAGGGGCGACAGCACGAACCGGCTGCCCGCGAGGGTGTCGGCGTTGACCTGCCACCAGCCCATGTCCGCGGCCTTTCTCGGATTTTTGTTTCGCGCCTGCGCGAAACATTAACGGCCGGTCCGGGGCCGGTCCGAGACTCCGCGTCATGCCCATGACGTACCGATCACTGTTCCGCACCCGGGAGTTCACGCCCCTCTTCGTGACCTCCTCGGCCCAGGTGGCCGCACAGACGATGAGCGGTCTCGCGCTCGGCACGCTGGTCTACCGGGCCACGGACTCGCCGCTGCTGTCCGCGCTGAGCATGTTCGGCCCGTCGCTGGCGCAGGTCCTGGGCGCGACCACGCTCCTTTCGGCGGCCGACCGGCTGCCGCCACGCGCGACGACGACGGGCGTCGCCCTGGCGTTCGCGGCGGGTACGGCGCTCCTGGCGGCCCCCGTCCCCCTGTGGGCGGTCTTCGCCCTGATCCTCGTACTCGGCCTGGTGGCGTCCCTGGGCGGCGGAGTCCGCTGGGGCCTGCTGAACGAGATCCTGCCCAAGGACGGCTACATCCTCGGCCGCTCGGTCTTCAACATGGCGAACGGGATCACGCAGATCACGGGATACGCCACCGGAGGCGTCCTGATCGCGGTCCTGTCCCCGCGCGGCACGCTGCTCACGGCGGCGGCCCTGTACGCGACGGCCGCGACGGTGTCCCATTTGGCCCTGACCCCCCGCCCGCCGAGAGCCACCGGACGGCCGTCCGTACGCGAGACCTGGCGCACCAACGCGGCCCTCCTCTCGGCCCGCCCCCGCCGCCACCTCTACCTGGCGCTCTGGCTCCCCAACGGCCTGATCGTCGGCTGCGAGTCCCTCTACGTCTCGTACGCCCCCGACCACGCGGGCCTGCTCTTCGCCTGCGCCGCCCTGGGCATGCTGGCCGGGGACGTGGCGGCGGCCCGCCTCCTGCCGCCCCGTCTCCGGCCTCGACTGGGCGTCCCGCTGCTCCTGTTGCTGGCCGCCCCGTACCTGCTCTTCGTCCTGCACCCGCGGCCGGGCGCGGCCGCGGTCCTCGTCACCGTGGCCTCCGTCGGCTTCGCCGCGAGCCTGCTCCAGCAGGAACGCCTCATGGCCGTGACGCCACCCGAACTGGCGGGCCACGCCCTGGGGTTGCACTCGTCCGGCATGCTCACGATGCAGGGGGTCGGGGCGGCCCTGGCGGGTGCGACGGCCCAACTGACGTCACCGGGCGGAGCGATGACGGTGATGGCGCTGGCGTCGATCGCCGTGACCGTGTCCCTGGCACCAGGGCTCCGCGCGGCCGGTGCCCCCGACCCCCGTACCGCTATCGCGCGACGAACTGCGTGAGGATCGCCTGGACTTCGTAGATGTCCACGCCCTTGGTGAAGGTCTTCTCGATCGGGGCCGGGGTGCCGGAGATCCAGATCTTCAGCTCGGCGTCGAGGTCGAAGTGGCCGGCGGTCTCGACGGAGAAGTGGGTGATGCTGCGGTACGGGACGGAGTGGTACTCCGTCTTCTTGCCCGTGATGCCCTGCTTGTCGACCAGGACCAGGCGGCGGTCGGTGAAGAGGATGGTGTCGCGTATCAGCAGGTACGCGGCGTACACCTGCTCGCCCTGCCCGAGCAGCCGCGCGTAGTCGTGCTGAGCCTTCGCCGGATCGACGGTGTGGGCGTTCCCGAACAGTGCCATGACAGGCCCCCATGGGTCGTGTGAGGTCACCGCACCGAGGTGACCGTTCGACGTGACCGGCTCGAAGTGACCGGATCTTCGCACCTTATGACGGTCCCGAGCGGCAGGAAGGTTGAACGGCCATCCGATCCGTGCTGTTCCGTTACGACCGACACCCTTGACAGTGTGCGTACTGTTTCGCGACGTTTGAGCCTTACCGAGCGGTTCGAGTTCTCGGTCGTGGCAGGACGCGGACAGCGCGTCATGGGGGAATTGGGGGGCGGTCGCCCATGCGATCCACGAGCAGTGGCGGGGCGGGCATCACGATTCACAGACCCGAGGAGCTGAGCACCTCGCTCCGCCGGGCCTGGCACCGGGCGATGGACGAGTCGCCGGACTACGGAAATCCCTTCCTGGCACCGGAGTTCGCGGCCGGGGTCGGCAGGTACCGCGGTGGGGCGCAGGTGGCGGTCCTGCACGAGAACGGGGAGCCCGTCGGCTTCCTCCCGTACGAGCGCAACTCCTTCGGCGTCGGCCGGGCCATCGGTCTCGGCCTCTCCGACTGCCAGGCCCTCGTGCACCGCCCCGGGGTCACCTGGGACCCCCAGGAACTGCTGCGGGCCTGCGGTCTCTCCGTCTTCGAGTTCGACCATCTCGTCGAGGAGCAGAAGCCCTTCGGCAGATACGTCACGGGGACGTTCGCCTCCCCGGTGCTCGACCTGAAGGTCGGCGAGGGCGGCTACGCGGAGTGGCTGCGCGGCGCGTACCCGGGGCTGGCCAAGACGACGCTGAAGAAGGAACGCCGACTGGGGCGCGACACGGGCGAGGTGCGGTTCGTCTTCGACGAGCGCGACCCGCGGGTGCTGCGCACTCTCATGCGGTGGAAGTCCGCCCAGTACCGCAGGACGGGACGGATGGACCGGTTCGCGCGGCCGTGGATCGTGGACCTGGTGGACCACCTGTTCCAGGTCCGCGAGGAGCACTTCACCGGCGTGCTGTCCGTGGTGTACGCCGGCGACCGGCCGGTGGCCGCGCACTTCGGACCGCGGTCGCGCACGGTGTTCGCGGCCTGGTTCACCGCGTACGACCCCGAGTTCCGCTACTACTCGCCCGGGCTGATGATGCACCTCCGGATGGCGGAGGCCGCGGGCCGGCACGGTGTGCGGCTCATGGACATGGGACGCGGCGACAAGGAGTACAAGGACTGGCTCAAGACCCGCGAGCTGCGGGTGGGCGAGGGGCTCGCGACCCGCCCCCACCCGGTGGCGGCGGCACACCGGCTGTGGCGCAGACCGGTGCGCGGCCTGCGGAACACGGTCCTGGCCCATCCCACCCTGCGGGAGCCCGCCGACCGGCTGCTGAGGACGGTCGGCACACTGCGCCCGTCTGCCCGGGCGGGCTCCGGCAAAGCGGAACCCCACCCACGCTGAGCACGCCTCCCGACACCGGCTTTCGCACCGCGCTCCCGTCGTCGCACCGCCCGCCGAGCCTCCCCGCCGGCACCCGACCGCCGCGACGAAGAGAACCCGCCGAGACGAGAGCCCGCCCAGCGGAAAGCCCGCCCAGCCGAAAGCACGGCCCGCCCGGCTCGCCCGCCCCCCCCCGCACGACGCGTACGAGAGCACAGTGCCGCCGCTCGGACGACTCCTCACAGCGGCCCTTCTGGCCCTTCCGGCCCTCCGAAGGCCCTTCGACGGAAGAGGTGACGATGCCGTACGGATCGAGGCTCGCCGCGACGATGGCACGGCGACTCGGACGGGAATGCGTCTACACGCCCTCGGCACGGCTGGCCCTGTACCTGGCGCTGCGGCGCTGGTGCCGGCCGGGCGCGCGGGTGCTGATGTCGCCGGTGAACGACGACGTGATCCTCTTCGTGGTCCTCGCGGCCGGGCTGCGCCCGGTGCAGGCCCCGGTGTCCGTATGGGACGGCAACATCGACCCGGCCGCCGTACCGGATTCGACCTGGCGGAGCGTGGACGCTGTACTGACCACGAACCTGTACGGGCTGCCGGACCGGGTCGTGGAACTGCGCCGTCGCTGCGAGGAGTTGGGGATTCCCCTGATCGAGGACGCGGCGCACGCGATCGGCACGCATGTGGACGGGCAGCCGATCGGGACGTTCGGGAAGGCGGCCGCGTTCAGCCTGTCCAAGCATGTGGCGGCGATGGCCGGCGGTTTCCTCGCGGTCGAGGACGCGCACACCCGACGGGAGCTGGAGCTGCTGCGCGACGATCTCCTGGTGCCGGGCCGCCTGGCCGGCGACCTGGCCACAGCCCTCCGGCCGCTGGCGCGTTCAGCCGTCCGCACCCTCCACCTGGTGCGTCCTACGTGGCGGACGATGCAGCGCCTCGGACTGCTGGAACGCGACGACTTCCGGATGCCCCTGCACGCGCCCCGGCTCGCCGTCTCCGCGCTCGACGGGCCGAGCCTGACCGCGTACGAGCCATGGGTGCGCGTCGACCTGCACGACTTCCGCTCCCGCCACGGGGCCCTGGTCCGCGGGCAGTTGAGCCTGCGGATGGCCCTGCTCGACGGCAACCTCGCCCGGCGCAGGGCCGGCGTCTCAGTCCTGTCGGGCACGGCCTGGGCCTCCCCGGCACTCCGCGACCGCGCCGCGACACACGACGGCCCGCTCCCTCTCTTCCGGGTGCCCCTCCTGGTCCGCGACCGCGACGCCCTCGTGGAACGCCTGGTGCGACACGGCGTGGTCTCCGGCTACATCTACGACCCGCCGCTCGACGACTACGCGGGCGCGGAGTTCGCCGACCCGTCCCCCGACCCGACGGCCGCCCGCTGGTTCGCCTCACACGTGCTTCCGGCCGACCCGCTCCTGGCCCTCAAGATCACCAACGCTCTGACGAGGGAACAGGCGACCACCGCGCACCCCTCGACTCCGACCCCCGTCCCGGACGCGACGCCACCGACGCCCCTGGGCCAGTGAGCGGAGCCGGGGAGCCGGGGAGACAGGGAGACGGACGGCCTGGTGGGCGCGTGTCACGTTCCGCGCCGCTCGCTCGTCGCATCAGTAGGGTGCCCGCGCCTCCCTGCCGACCGGTGCGGGCTGGGAAGAGGTCATGTTCACCGCATACGTTGTCGTCACCGTCGTCACGATCCTGGTGAACGCCGGAATCGTCGTCGCCGACCTGGCGAAGGCGGACTTCGTCGTCGCCAACTCCGCCGAAGTGGGCGTGCCGCCATCATGGCTGCCCCCGCTGGCCGCGCTGAAGGCGGCCGGGGCGGGTGGTCTTCTCCTCGGGCTGCTCGGGGTCCCTGCCCTCGGAATCGCCGCGGCGACGGGGCTCGTGGCCTTCTACCTGGGTGCCGTCATCACGCACGTGCGTGCCCGCGTCTTCTACAACATCGCCTTCCCAGGCGCCTTTCTCGCCCTGGCCGCCGCCTCGCTGACACTCTCCGTCACGCGTTGAGCGCGGGCCCGGCAAGAGCGCGGCGGCGGCTCACGCTCCCGCGTGTGCCAGGCTCGACCACGTCCAGGGGCGGTCCCGGTGGCTGTGGCGCAGGGCGCTCACCGTGCGGTGCAGGGCGAGGGCGGCCGGCAGCGGACCGGGGGCCGTCACGGCCGGGGCCAGGACGCGGTGGAACACCGCGGCCGCGGTGGCGGCGAAGGCGTCGCCCACCTCCCAGAGGGTGGCCACCGACTGGGAGTAGCCGGCGAGCTGGAAGGCGGAGGCGAGGTGGACGGCCTCGTCGGCCAGGGCGGGCGAGGCGCTGCCGCGGGCGGTGCCGCAGGCCGAGAGATAGGCCAGCTCCGCGTTGTCCAGGCGGAGCGCGGCGATGTCGTTGATCTGCAGATCGCCGTCGGACAGCAGCAGCCGGCTCGCGGAGAGGTCTTCGGGATCACTGCCCGCGTGGCAGGCGAAGTGCACCACGGCCGCGCCCGTGAGGGCCTCGCGGACCGCGTCCCGGGTGGCGGCCGGACCGACCAGCGAAGTGCCGCCGCCTGCTGCCACGGCCGCGGCGGCCTCGGCGACGGTACGGGACAACGATGCCTGCCCGGCGGTCTCCGGTACGGCCACCGCGAGGGTGCGCCGCCGCCCCGAGGACGCGCGGGTCCGGGCCCGGCTGAACAGCAGGGCCCGCAGCGTCGGCGTATAGGAGGAGGCCACCCGGTCGAGCACGGCGGCGCCTTCCGGGTCCTGGCTGCCGTGACGTCCGGCGGCGTGCAGCGGAAAGGAGTTGAGTACGCCGGTGGGCGACCACCAAAGGCGGGGCCAGGGCACTCCCGGTTCCGGCGGGCCGGTGAACCCGAGAGTGTCCAGGACCGGTTCGGCCAGCACGTCCCACAGCCAGCCGAGGGTCCCGGTGAAGATCTCCCGGGAGTCCTCGAACAGAGGATCGCGCGGCCCGGCGGTCAGCGCCGCGACCGCGACACGGAAGGACTCCGCCTGGGCCACCAGATCCGCGGCATCGAGCTCGGGCAGCGGGATGGTACGCAGCCCGTCCGGGCACAGGGCCAGCGCGTCGCAGCGGCGCGGGTTCACGTTGATGCTGACGACGGGCCCCTCCGCGGCGGCGGGCCGCAGGTCGTCCAGGCCCAGGGGGAGAGGCGTCAAGAAGCGCTGGAACCGGGGGCGTTGCTGGAGTTCCGCGATGAGGCGGGCGGCGTCCTCGGCGGCGGTGCGGTACTCGCGCTCCTGCTCCGGAGTGGGCCACACGCCCGGTTCGCTCGTGCGGCGGTGGGTGCGCACTCGCTGCAGCGAGGTGCGCAGCCGTGCATGCAGCTCGGCGTCCGCGCCGTGCAGGTCCTCCAGTTCCCGGCGGGCGTTGAGCGCTCCGGACAGCAGATGCGAGCGGCCGTCCTCCAGGGTCTCCAGCGCCTCCACGGCATCGTGCCGTTCGAGCGCGGTGGCGGCGCCGTCGGAGGCGAGACGGGTGACCAGGCTGGGCGAGCGGCCCGCCTGCGGGGGTGCCGAACCCACCAGGTCCGCGCGCTGGACCCGCGACACGGCGGAGGAGGTCCACTGCACCAGCAGCATGGCGGTGCGCGGCGCGGGATCGGGAGCGGCGGTCAGCACGCGGGCGATGCCTTCGGCCTCGTCGAAGTCGGCCTCCTCGGACCACAGGGAGTGCCGGAAGAACAGGCTGATGGCCAGGGAGATCCGCGCCTCGGTGTACTCCGGCGTGTCCGGGGCGAGCACCGCCAGCTTGCGGCGGCAGGCTCTCACCGATTCCTCGAGCGCCCCCGGTGCCTCGAACGGAGACTCCTCCGCGAACAACAGCGCCGTGTGCGCGCCGAAGAGTTCGGGAGTGACCCCGATCTCCTCCAGGAGGGCGGGCATGGTCTCCATGGCCTCCCGCAGCAGCGGCAGCGTCTGCCGCATCGCTCGCAGGCGGGTCTCCTCGTCGCCCGGTGCGTGCATGGCCTTCATCATGAGCAGCAAGGTGCGCATGGCCCTGAGAGAGCGGTACTCGTGGGAGTCGGGCGGAATCCGCGGCTGCATGCGCTCATGGACTTCGAGGAGTTCGTCGATGCCGCTGGTGTCCACCTCCACTTCCTCGTCCGGCCACGGGCTCGCCGGTGCCGAGTCGCCGCCCTCCTCCAGGAACGCGGCGAGCGCCTGGCCCCGTTCCTGTTCGGGCAGCCGGGCGATGCGGCGGGCCTCCAGCTCCAGCGCCTTGGCGAAGACGTCGCCCACGCTCGCCCGGTCCGGATAGCCCATGACCAGATTGCTGAACTCCATCACTTCCGCGTTGCGGCTCCGGCCGGTCTGCGGGCCGAGGCCGATCAGCTTCAGGACGGCGCCCAGCGGGTGGTCGGTCGACTCTCCCGAGAGCGCCGGGCGCAGCATGTCGTCGATGGCCTGCCAGTCCTCCCGCTCTTCGGGGGTCTGGTCCGACAGGGCGTCGAGTTCCCCCTTGAGCACGGCCGCCTGGACCACCAGCAACTCGACGGCCCGCAGTCGCTCCGCGTCCCCGGCGAACGCCGTCGCGTTGTCCACCAGCAGGTCCGTGGCTTCCCGCGGGTGCTGCGCCGCCACCAGGTTCGCGGCCAGCCGCAGGAGTACGTCGGCGTGGTCCGGGTGGTCCGCGGGGGTGAGGCCGAGCAGGCGCCGCAACGGCTCGACGGTTTCCTCGGCCTTCGCGGCGGCCCGCGGCCGGTCGTCCGAGGAGGCGCCGATCAGCACGGCGTCGGCGAGCCGGACAAGGCGGGTGCGCAGTGCTTCCCCGTCCTGGGCGGAGGTGAGTTCCACCGAGTGCCTGAGTGCCTGGACGGCCTCCTCGCGGATCTCCGGCCCCGCCTCCTCGCGGATCTCCGGCCCCGCCTCCTCGCCCTCACCGGCGGACTGGGCGTACACGGTGAGGGTGTAGCCCAGGTCCGCGTACATCTGCGCGATGTTCTCGTCGACCTCGGTGGCGGTGCGGGTGGCGATGCGGAACATCGCGGCGGCTTCGGCCAGTTGGGCGCGGTCCTCGGCGTGCGCGGCGGCGGTGAGCAGCGCGAGCCCTAGGCCGTTGGCGCAGCGGGCGTGGTTGGGGTGCTCGCGCGGGGTCGCCGCGAAGGCGGTACGCAGCTCGGCGACGGCCAAGGCGACCTCTTCGGGACCGGGGCCGCCGATGAGCAGCGCATAGCCGAGGTTGCA
Organism: Streptomyces albicerus; assembly: GCF_008905045.1. Taxonomy (GTDB): domain Bacteria; phylum Actinomycetota; class Actinomycetes; order Streptomycetales; family Streptomycetaceae; genus Streptomyces; species Streptomyces albicerus. Next base: position 170,779 of record NZ_VWMY01000016.1, on the reverse strand, counting down.
GCCGGCCAGGGCGCGGTCCGGGCCCTCGGGCGCCAGGTACGGCAGGCACGTGCGCAGGAGCGCGGCCGCGGCCGACGCGGCCGCCGGGTCGGGCGAGGTGACGGCCAGTTCGATGAGCAGCGATGCCAGGTTGCCGAGGGCCTCGGCGTGGGCCTGCACGGCGTCCTCAGGACTGTCGGGCCGCCGGGCCTCGGGGCCGACGATCTGGTCGATCCCGGCGCGCAGCTGCGGGGGCAGGATGTCCGGCTCGCCCGGCGGGTTGTAGTAGAAGGGGGCGAGCAGCAGCAGGCCGAGCCGCGCCTCCTGTTCTCCGGAGGGGGCGTCGGGCCGGTCGTCTGCGCGGCACAGGTACAACACCCCCAGGGTGTACGCCACTTCGGCGTCGGCCCCGGAAGCGGCGGTGCCGTCGGCGGGGACGAGGGGGAGGTGACGCAGCAGCTGTTCTGCTTCCGCGCCCGCCTCCTCCGTGTGCAGAGGGGCGGTGCCCGCGGGCCCGCTCAGCGCGTCGAGGCGTTCTTGTACCGCCCGCAGCAGGCGGTCCCGCTCGGCCGGCCGGTCGCCCCCGGGTGAGACGTGCGGATCGGTCATCTTCGGTGCACCCCCGTGCTCGTACTGATCCGGTTGTCCTGCGTGCTGATCCGATGGTCAGGGGCGCCGTGGTCCGGCGCCCTTGCGGAACCGCTCGGTGACGGCAGGACCAAGGCTCGGCCGGATCGGCCGGACCTCCTCGTCGAACCGCTCGAACAGTTCCTGGACATGGACGTCGACGGCCGACTCGACGAGCTCGGCGTACTCCTCCGCCCGGTCGCGGCCGCGCCGCCAGGCCACCAGGGCCGCGCCCGCCCCGGCCACGACGCTCGGCCACCACACCGCTCCGAGCAGGAGATAGAGCGCCGCCCAGCCGCCGAGCCGCATCGCCTCGTCGAGGCGCTGGCGGGACTCGGTGAGCGGTTGCCGCGTGGTGTCGGGAAGCAGCAGCCACAACCGGGGCCAGGCGTCCGCCAGTTCCAGCCGGTAGTCGCGCCGGACCCGGTCGGTCGGGGAGGACAACCGGTCACCGATCCACGTCGGGCATTGCGGCGGACTCAGCGCCAGCTCGTTCCGGCGTGCCTCCAACTCCCCCAGCCGAGAGGCGAGTTCGGCGACCCGGACCCGCCCTTCGGCCGTGCCTGCGTCGCCACCCGCCGCGTCCGCCGCGTCCGCGGCCCGCTCCAGCTCGAGCCGGGCGCGGCGGCAGGCGTCGTCCCGCTCCCGCCACGCCCTGCGCCGCCGCTCGGTGAGCGCGGCGGCCGACCGCCGCAGGGGGACCGGCCAACGGCCGAGAAGCAGCTGCTCATAGGCTCCGGCGAGCCCCTCGGCCAGCAGCGCGGCGGCGAAGGACGCGGCCAGCACCACGAGCAGCAGCACCGCCGTACGCGTCGATCCCGAACCCGCCGCGGTGAGGGTGGCCAGCTCGCTCCGCAGCATGCGGACGTCCGACCAGTGGCTCTGGCGCAGGGTCAGGGCGACGGCCGCGACCGTGGTGAACACAAGACCGGGCATGACCATCGTGGCGGCCCAGCGGTCGGCCAGCCTCCGGCCGATGTCGGTGACGAGTCCGGTGAGCACGAGCAGCCGCTCAGAGCTCGGCGACGAAGCGCAGCGCCAGATCGAACACGCCGCACACCGGCCGCTCCCCGTCGGCCGTCCGGTGCTCCCGGCGCTCACACATCTCCCGGGGGCAGATGTGGTAACCGAGGAGAGCGTGCGGGGCGCCGTCCGACACCCGGGGCGGACGGGTCGGGTTCCGCGAGGTGTCCTCGCCCTCGTCAGCGCCGACCGGAACGCCCGCCGTACGCGCGGCTCCGACGCCCAGCCGCTCGAGGTATCCGTCGACCGGTTCACCCGCGCGGGCGGCACGCACCGCGCTGTCGATCACCATGCGCTTCTCGGCACCCACCGGGCCTCGGTGCAGACTGCGCAAGCGGGGCAACTGCGCGCAGAAGAGTGCCAGTTGCCGACTCGAACCGGAAGGTGACAGCACGTCAATCATGGTAGCCGCGCATCTCTTCGGCCGGACCGTCGAAGACCGCGGTACGCGGCACGATCCGGTTCGCGGCACGATCCGGTCGGAGTCGGGCTCGGAGTCGGACTCGGACTCGGCCTCGGAGTCGGGCTCGGCCCCGGACTTGGCCTCGGTCTCCGGCCGCGGTCCGGCGGCGGTTCAGGCCGCCGCGGTCGTCGGCGACGTTCTCCGGACGCCACGCGCGTAGCCGGGTCGACTCGCCGGGGACCGCGTCACCAGTGCCTCGCGGGAACACGGCGATCCGCCTTGCGCTGTGACAGCCACAGAGCGACCGCCTCCGAGATCGGCTGCCCGGTCTCCAACTCGACGAAGCCGAACTGGCCGCCCTGATTGCACTCCAGGAACCACCAGATGCCCTCCTCGTCCTCGGCGAAGTCGAAGGCGGCGTACGCCAGTCCGGCAAAGGCGACGTAGTCGCGCACCGACCTGCCGACGCGTTCGGGCACCGGGACCGCCTCCCAGGCGTGCCCAGTTTCGCCGTAGCGGCCGTCGACCTGGCCGGGCTCGGCCGTCTTCCGCGCGGCGAACAGCCGGGTGCCGACACAGGTCAGACGAATGTCGGCACGCTTGGGTATGTACCGCTGCAGCAGCGCGGGACCGGCCGCGACGGCGGAGAAGTCCGCGTCGGGTCCGATCAGGGTGGTGGGCAGGGCAAGACCGGGGTCACCGGGCGGCGGTCCCGAGGCGGACTTCACCACCACGTCCCGGTACTCCTCGGCGAACTGCTGTGCCAGGCGCGGGGCGGTGGTGAAGACGGTCGGCGGCACGGCGAAGCCGCTGAGGTGGGCGACCCTCAACTGCCAGGGTTTCAGGCGGGCCTGCTCGGCGTTGTGTGGATGGTTCATCCATCGCGTGGCGGCGGAGTGGAGCATTCCGTACAGCGCCTGACGGGTCTCGGCGGCCAGCCACGGTGAGGGGTGCGGCGCATGCGCGGCCGGTTCGCCGGGTCTTCGTACCCATACGGAGCGCAGGCCCCCCATGCTGAGCACATGCCCGTTCACCGACAGGTGGCCGTCGAAGTCGCCGTGGGCGTATTCGGCGGACAGCACGGCCTTGCCCGGCAGGTCGGCCGGGTCCAGCCGCATCATGGGCGTCCCCGCCTCGTGCAGCTTGGCCACCACCATGTCGGCGGTCACGTCCTCCTCGGACGTGAGAATCAGTACGGTCATTCGGTCACGGGTCGTCAGTCGTCGAAGTGAGTCTGGGAACCGGCGGTGGACGTCGTCGTGCCGACCGCCAGGAGGAGGTCCGGGTCGCTGACGGCCGGCCGGCCGTCGGGAAGCACGTTCAGTTGACGTGCCGCGTCGAAGCTGTACGGCGTCACCACGTTCGTAAGCCCTCTGGGGAAGGCGTAGTTGAGGGTGAACGGTCGCACTCGAACCTCCAAGGTCGCACGTTGACTGCGTACAGTCCCTTACGCACTCCTTGCGTAAGGAATTCATCACTTTCAGCCACAACGGGGTGAAGGTCGTCACATTGGCCGCCGTATCGTTCGCATCATCTGCAACGGCTGCATCATCCGTACGCATCTTCCCCACGAGTCACACATCGGATTGAGTGCCGCAACCGTCACAGTGGCACCAAGGGTGACTGCCCCTGCACTCCGGGTGCCGGGCGCACACTGGAAGCAAACGGCCATGTGTCATGAGCCGAACGTGGAGGTGAGCCATGAGCACCCTCGAAGAACACGTCGACGTCGGAGTCCCGATCGACAAGGCCTGGGACAGCCTTCATCGGGTGGAGAACTATCCGCGCTTCGTGGCAGGAGTGCGCGATGCCCGCACGGAGGCGCAGGGGCGAGCGCATCTGGATGTCGAGACCGGCGGTCAGGTCCGGGAAGTCGACGCCGACTTCTCCGACCGCGGAGGGGAACGCGTGATGGATTGGCAGACCACCGGCGCTCCCGACCTGATGGGTTCCTTCTCCCTGCAGCCGATCGACCAGAACCACACCCGGGTCCAGGCACGACTCGAGTACGACCCCGACACCCTCAGGGAGACCTTCGGCGGGCCGAAGGGATTCGCCCAGGCGACCGCGATCGAACGGCTCGTCCGCAGCGATCTGGATCAGTTCAAGGAGTACGTGGAACAGGGGCGGTGAGCGGCAGGAGGTGGGATCAGTCTCCGGCGATCCTACTCGTCCCCGACGCGTACGACCGCCAGCGTGATGTTGTCGGGGCCGCCCGCGGTGATGGCGGCCTTCCACAGCTCGAAGACCGCCCTGCCGTCGTCGTGCTCCCGCATCACCTCGTCGAGCACGTCCGTGGTCAGCGGGTCGGTCAGACCGTCCGTGCAGACGAGGTAGCGGTCGCCGGGCGACAGGGAGGCGGCCGTCACATGGGGGTGGATGGCGCGGTAGCCGGGGGAACCGCCCAGACACTGGGTGACTAGGGACGTGGTGCGCCGGCCCGGCTCGAGCGGAGGGCTGTCATCGACGCTCACCTGGCGCAGCCCCTCGCCGGAGGCCGCGAAGACCCGGCTGTCGCCCACGTTGAACGCCAGCAGCGAGCCGGGCTGTACGACGACGCCGGCGACCGTCGTCCCCATGGTGGCGAGCTCGCTCCCGTCAACGGCGCCGGCGGCCTCGTACACCGCGCGATTGCAGTCCTGCAGGGCGTCGCGGACGGCGTCCTCGCTGCTCAGGGCGGGGCCGATCGCCGCGAGCCGGCGGACGACCAGGGCGCTGGCCACCTCGCCACCGGGATGCCCGCCGAGCCCGTCGGCGACGGCGACGACATGGGGTGTTCCGAGCGGGAGGACCAGGGTCTGCGGATTCTCCGTCACGGTGGCGCACAGGGTCCACGGGCCGATCACGAGGCTGTCCTCGTTCCGGTCGCGGAGCAGCCCCGGATGACTCAGCGCACTCACAGCGACGTACGGCATACAGCGTCACCGCCTCCCCGTACCGGACACACCGCCGGGCCGGGCTTCCACTCCAAGTCTAGGAACGGCGACATCCGGCGTGCCAGTTCCGGTGTGACCGGCGGGGCGCGGCGCGGGCTCTTTTCCACGCGTACGGCTCCATCGGTGCTCTCGGCGACGGCGTCGCCGCCCCCAGCGACGCCGCCACCCACTCCCGGGCCGAGGTGCCTACTGAACCATTCGGCGTGGGATCGGTGGTGACGTCGGACAGGTCGCGGGTTCCGCGTAGTTGTCCCCCTGATGCCGGGGGTTGGAGTGAGGTGGGTGTGCGAACCGTACGGTGATGGCCAGGCCGCCTTCGGGGCGTGCGCTGGTGGTGAGGGTGGCGTGGTGGGCCTGGGCGACGGCGTTGACGATGGCGAGGCCGAGCCCGTAGCCGTCGCGGCGGCTGTGACGGTCGGGCGCCAGTCTCTGGAAGGGCTGGTAGAGGCGCTGGATCTGGTCATCGGGGACGACTGGCCCGCTGTTGGTGATCGTCAGGGTCGCCTGCGAGGCAGAGGTCTGAGTGGTGATCTGTACGTGCCCGTCCGGGTGGTTGTGGCGGATGGCGTTGTCGATGAGGTTGGCGATGAGGCTTTCGATCAGCCTCGGGTCCCCGGCCGTCACTGCGGACGCCAGGTGTTCGGCGAGGTCGATGCCCCTAGCTGTTGCTCGGTCGCGGCGGGAGGCGAGCACCCCTCGGACGACTTGCGCGAGGTCGAGGGTGTCGCAGCGGGTGACGCCGCGCTCGCTGGTGGCCAGGGCGAGCAGCGCTTGGACGAGCCGTTCTTGGTGTCCGCCGAGGTCGAGAGCCTCCTGGCAGGCGGAGCGCAGGGTGTCGGCGTCGGCGTCGGGGTCGGCGAGGGCGACTTCGAGGAGGGTGCGCAGGCCGGCGAGAGGGGTGCGCAGCTCGTGGGAGGCGTTGGCGACGAAGTGTCGTTGAGCATCGAAAGACGCTTGGAGACGGGCGAAGAGGTCGTCGAGAATGCAGCCCAACTCAGTCAGCTCGTCGGCGGGTTCGCCGAGGTTGAGACGCTGGTGGAGGTTTCCGGCGGAGATGGCGGTGGCGGTGGCGGTGATGGCCCGCAAGGGCCTGAGGAAACGGCCGGCGACGAACCAGCCGACAGCGAGGGCGATGGGGATGAGGACGGCGAGCGCGACGGCGGAGCCGACGAGAAGTTGGTGCGGGCCGATCCCCTGCCCGGTACCGGTGATCCTGCCTGGCGCCGAGTTGTCGGCGGGAACGGTTGACTGGATGCCGGCCAGGGGGATGGTGACGATGGCGAGGACCACGATCCCGGCGACGAAGATGCCCGCGGCGTAGAAGAGCGCGAGCCGGGCCTGCAAGGACCGTCTGGCGAGTGGCCGCGGGTCGGTCATGGTGGCCCGATCCGATAGCCGCCTTCGCGGATGGTCTCGATCACTGGCGGGTCGCCGAGTTTGGCCCGCAGCCGGTGCATGGTGTGCTTGACCGCGGAGGTGAAGGGGTCGGCCGCTTCGTCCCAGACCCGTTCGAGTAGTTCCTCGGCGGGCAGGACCAAGCCGGGCGAGCCCAGCAGGCACTCAAGGAGCGCGAATTCCTTCGGGCTGAGTTCGAGACGCCGGCCCGCACGGAACGCCACCCGGCGAGCCGGGTCCAGGGTGATGTCCTCGCAGGAGAGCGTGGGAGGAAGCGGCGGGGTGGCCCGGCGGGCCAGGGCACGGACACGGGCGACCAGTTCGGCGAAGGCGAACGGCTTGGGCAGGTAGTCGTCCGCGCCGAGACTGAGCCCGTCGACGCGGTCTTCGATCGTGTCGGCGGCGGTCAGCATCAGCACGCGGGGATGGGAGCGGTCGTTGGCGAGTCGTCGGCAGATCTCGTCCCCGTGGACGCCGGGCAGGTCGCGGTCGAGGATCACCACCTCGTAGCGGGTGACGGCCAGTCGGTCGAGGGCGGCGGTTCCATCCAGGACGACGTCGACGGCCATGCCCTCGTGGCGCAGCCCGGTGCCGATGGAGCGGGCGAGGACCTCGAAGTCCTCGACTACCAGGACCCTCACCGCCACTCACCGCCGGTCGTCGTGTGGGCGGGGCGGCCGAACCGGCCGTCGGGTCGAGGTGGCATGCCGTCAACGATGCCAGATCGCCGGTTCCAGCTGGGTCGCAGCCGCTGCGACCCAGCTGGAACCGGGTGCCGCGTACAACCGTCGGCATGAACCCATCTCCAACCGTGAGGTCGCTGCGATGAGCGCCCCAGGGATCGTCGTCGCCGGACTGCGCAAGCGGTATGGGGCCACCCTGGCCCTCGACGGCATGTCCTTTACCGTCCGCCCGGGTGTGGTGACCGGCTTCGTGGGGCCGAACGGGGCAGGGAAGTCCACCACGATGCGGGTGATCCTGGGCCTGGATGCCGTCGATGAGGGCACCGCGCTGATCGAGGGGAAGCCGTATCACAGCCTTCGGCACCCGCTGAGCCACGTCGGTTCACTGCTGGACGCGGCGGCGCTGCATCCCAGCCGGAGTGCTCGTAACCACCTGCTCTGGCTGGCGCATTCACAGGGCCTGGCCGCGCGGCGGGTGGACCAGGTGATCGAGCAGGTCGGCCTGACGTCGGCGGCCCGGCGCAAGGCCGGCGGCTACTCGCTCGGCATGCGGCAGCGGCTCGGGATCGCCGCGGCCTTGCTGGGCGACCCGCCGGTCATCATGCTCGATGAGCCGTTCAACGGAATGGACCCCGACGGCATCATCTGGATGCGCGGCTTCCTGCGGTCGCTGGCCGCTCAGGGCCGCGCCGTCCTGGTGTCCAGCCACCTGATGAGCGAGGTGCAGGACACCGCCGCGCATCTCGTCGTGGCCGGGCGCGGAAAGGCCATCGCCGACGCCGGCGTGGCCGACCTGATCGCGGCCGCCTCCGGGGGCCGGGTGGCCCTCAGGACCACGGCCGGCGCGCACGCGATGAGGGTGCTCGCGCATGCCGGCGCGACCGTGGCGGCCACCGGCCGCGACACCATCACCGTCTCCGGCCTGCCCGCGGATCGGATCGTGATGCTGCTCAGCGAGAGCGCGGTGCCGTTCTCCGAGGTATCAGCACACCGCGCCACCCTTGAGGACGTCTATCAGGAACTCACCCGCGAGGCAGTCGAGTTCCGCGCCGCGACGCCCACGGAGGTACCGCGGTGACCCCAACCGTTACGCCTTACCGATCCGGCCGACCGGTCGGGCGGGACGGCTTCTTCCAGTTGCTGCACGCGGAATGGACCAAGTTCCGGACGGTTCCGGGTTGGGTGACCGGCGTGGTGGTGGCGGCACTGATGGTGGTGCTGGTCGCCCTGCTCGCCGGGGTCAGCAGCAATCAGAAGGGCTCACCGCCCGTTCCGATCGGACCGGGCGGTGAGCCGGTTACCGACAGCTTCTACTTCGTGCACCAGCCGCTGGCCGGAAACGGCAGCATCACTGTCTCCGTGCCCGCGCTCAGGAGCAGCATCCCCACGGGTCCCGCGGACCTGCGGCCTGGCATCGTGCCGTGGGCGAAGGCCGGGCTCATCATCAAGCAGAGCACCCGCCAGGGATCTCCCTACGCGGCGATCATGGTTACCGGCAGCCACGGTGTGCGGATGCAGGACAACTACGTCCACGACACGGCCGGCCTCCCCGGCTCTGTCTCCGCCGCGTCTGTTCGCCGGCTGCGGCTGGACCGCTCGGGCGACGCGATCACCGGCTATGCCTCCGCCGACGGCAGGCACTGGACCAAGGTGGGCACCGTGCACGTGAGAGGGCTCGGACCGACCGCGCAAGGCGGGCTGTTCGTCGCGTCTCCGCCTTCCGTGCATGGCATGGGCACGCGCGGCAGTGTGTCCACGGCCGTCTTCGAAGATCTTCGTACTCACGGACGCTGGGCCGGTGGCATCTGGACAGGCGATCAGGTGGGACGCAAATCCCCCAGCTTCGCGGGCTACCCGCAGAACACATCGGGTTCGTTCACGGGATCCGACGGCAGCTTCACGGTGACCGGCGCCGGCGACATAGCGCCCGCCGTTCGCGAGACTCTGCCAACCGGCGGCACCCTCAAAGACATCCTCACCGGCACGTTCGCCGCGCTGATCGCGGTGATCGTCGTGGGGGCGCTGTACATCACCACGGAATACCGGAAGAACCTGATCCACCTCACCCTGGCCGCAGCCCCGAGGCGGAGCCGGGTGCTGGTGGCCAAGGCGGTCGTGCTGGGAGTCGTCACCTTCGTCGCCGGGCTGGCGGGAGCGGTCGTCGCGGCTCCGCTCGGCACGTGGCTCGCCCGCGCCAACGGCGTGTACGTCTTCCCGGTGGCGTCCTCGACCGAACTGCGGGTGGCGCTCGGGACCGGGGCACTGCTCGCGACCGCCTCGATCCTGGCCCTCGCCGTCGGCACCATCTTCCGGCACAGCGCCGGCGCGGTCACCACCGTCATCGTGGCCATCGTGCTGCCCTACCTTCTGATCGCCAACCCGTTCATGCCCGCGAGCGTGTCGGACTGGCTGACCCGGGTGACGCCGGCCGCGGCCTTCGCCGTCCAGCAGACGCTTGTGCCGTATCACCAGGTCACGAGCATCTATACGCCCTACAACGGCTACTACCCGCTGGCACCGTGGGCCGGGCTCGCCGTCCTGGCCGGCTACGCGACGGTAAGCCTGGCCGTAGCAGCCGCCCTTCTCCGCAGGAGGGACGCATGAGACCGGCCCTGCACGCGGAATGGACGAAGCTACGGACCGTCGCCGGCCCCCTGTGGCTGCTGCTCGGCATGATCGCGGCGACAGTGGCCCTGAGCGCCGGGGCGACCTCGGTGGTCACATGCACGTCCGCCGACTGCGGCGGCGACGTGACCAGGCTCAGCCTCACGGGCGTCCAGCTCGGCCAGGCGATGGTCGCCATCCTGGCCGTGCTGGTCATCAGCGGCGAGTACAGCTCGGGCATGATCCGTACCACCCTGACGGCGATGCCGCATCGGGCCACCGCCTTCGCGGCCAAGGCCATCACTCTCACCGGCGTCGTGGCCGTCGCCGGAACCACCGCGGTGCTCGGGTCGTTGCTGGCTGGGCGGCTCATCCTGCACCGCCACGGCTTCACAGCCGCCCCCGGCCACCCGGCCCTGTCCCTGTCCGACGGGCCAACGCTACGCGCGACCGCCGGGTCGATCCTCTACCTGACCCTGATCGCCCTGCTCAGCCTCGGCATCGCCGCCATCGTGCGGGACTCCGCGACCAGCATCGGGATCATCCTCGGCCTGCTCTACCTTCTCCCCATCCTCTCCCAGGTGATCGGCAATCCGCACGGGCAGCGCCTGCTCCAGCAGATCGGACCGATGAGCGCCGGGCTCGCCATCCAGGCCACAACGAATCTCCACAGCCTGCCCCTCAGCCCCTGGGCCGGTCTCGGCGTCACCGCCGGGTGGGCCGCCGCCACGCTCGTGGCCGGCGGCCTGCTGCTACGCGTACGCGACGCCTAGGTGCTCGACACGCCGACGTCGGCCAGGGCGATGAGAGCTGGGGCGTACTTGCCATATGTGTGCTGCAAGCGCAGGGGCCCTTCCGTCCGCTGGACGGAAGGGCCCTGTGTTCACGGGGTTTCCCGGCCTCATGTGTGCTGGATCCGTTCCGGCCCGGCGCTGTGAAGGAGGCTCCGAGCCGCTGGCTGCCGAGCCGGGCTCTTCTATCGCTTGCTCTCTGGACAGCGCCAGCCCCGATACGGAGCGAAGCAACTGCAGTCGACACCCGGGCAGGCTCGTCGATGGCGATGTTCTCGAGGAGCCGGGCGGGTGGCTCGGCGCGGGGACCCGAGTGAGCTACTTGCCGAGGACGAGGGTGTTGTTGCACCCCAGGCGTGAGCCGATGTTGGTGGTTTGCGGGCCAGGTGAGACCTTGCCGTTGGACCAGTTGCCGTACGCGGACTGGCCCTGTACGTCGGTGTTCTCGTCGGTCGTACTGCATGAGGTGCTCTGGGTGATGACGAGCGTCTTGCTCTCCGCGCCGCGGTGCTTGTGCCCTTTCCCTTTCCCGTGCCCTTTCCCGTGTTCTTTCCCGTGCCCGTGCCCTTTTTCGTGCCCGTTCCCGTGGGCGTAGGCGGTGCCGGTGCCGAGGAAGCCGACGGTGCCGAGGAGGACGGCTACGACAGCCGTCTTGAGAGTCTTGCGCATGTCTTCTCCGAGCGTTGAAGCGGACGCGTATGCGATCCACCACGTCATAAGATGGCGAGAGGTTAATAAGCAAATGTCCGAAATTGACTCGTCGGCACGCCGGATCGTCTGATCAACGAGCGCGGGCGTCGGCTCGGCGGCCGGCTCAAGTTCCCTGTGCCGTCAAGGCATTACGAGGCCGAACGCGGGCGTAGGCGCTCCGCGCCGGACCACCCGGGTGGCCGCGCCGCGAGCGCGAGGCGGCGTGGGCCATTCGGCGCTGAACCAGGGGCACCGACGAAACTCCCGGGTGGTGTCGGCGAGTTCGCGTCACGACGGCGCAGCTCGACGACGTCACGCGCCGCCTACGACGGGGAGCGATCTCCGATGGTGGCTCGTGTTCCACCGTCCGCTCACGCATCGCTCACGCGTGGAGAGAAGAGCGCGCTATTTCGACGTAGGGGCGCTGGGCGATGGAGCCCGTCACCAAGATCTTGCGGTCGTCGGTTCCCGTGACTCGAGCGATCGCCCGCAAGGGGGTCTGCAAGGGGCACCGGCCCGTGGTAGCGCATCCGGAGTGAGATGGGCATGCCCGGGTTGCCGGCCGCGCCGCATGCCTACCCCGTCAGTTCGTCGAGGAGCATGGCGCTGATGCCGCCGTGGCCGTAGCCGGGGTGGTCCTTCGTGCGCGATGCCCCGATCGCACCGCCCCACGAAGCCGCCGTCAGCCGGAGTCACCCGCATCGGCGGCGCGAGCGGGCTGCCGGCGCCGGTGACGGGGCCGTACATCCGTACTCCGCCCGGGAACTCGTCCACCTCGGGTATCTCCGCCGGTTGGCGGCGGTGGCCGGTGCGGCCCGTCGAAACGGGAGGCTGGGGCATTGCCCCCTCGTGCCTAGGTCCTGTCTCGGGGAGACAGGGCCTAGAGGCGTGGCACGTGGTCCACCCACGCCATGTCGGCCGTCGCGATGAGCGACTGGCCGGCCATGGTTGCGGGGGTCACACCGGTGAACGCCACGACGTCCCGGTGCAGATGCGACTGGTCGGCGTAGCCGCAGTCGGCCGCGACCCTGGCCGCCTCCTGGCCCCCGGCCAGGCGGGTGGCGGCCCAGTCGTAGCGGACGAGCTTCACGGCGCGTTTGGGCGGCAGGCCGAGCTGCGCGTGGAAGCGGGACCACAGGCGCTTGCGGCTCCAGCCCAGCTCGTCGGCCAGCCCCTCGACCCGCACCTGGCCGTGCCCGGCGACGATACGGTCCCAGGCCCAGGCCAGCTCCGGCTCGATGGCGGGCCCCGCGGCGGACAGCCGGGCGAGGAACGCTTCGACGAGCGCGAAGCGTTCCTCCCACGAGGCGGCCTGGGCCAGCTGCTCGCGCAGCCGGGCCGCCGGCCGCTCTCCCCACAGGTCGTCCACGGCCACCACGGAGCTCTCCAGCTCAGCAGGGTTCACGCTCAGCACGGCGCGCGCGATGGCGGGGGACAGGCGCACCTGCATCCACTCGACGTTCGCGGCCCGCACCCGCGCCGCACCGCCGACACCGAACCCGAGCCCGGTGACGAGGCTGCCGCGGTGCTGCCGCCCCGTCGACTCGTCGATGCCGAGCGCCGCCTCACCGCAGGCCAGCGCCAGCGTCAGCACGGGGTGCGGGTCGAGCCGGTGGTCGACCGGAGCCGGGCCGCGGTCGCGCAGCCCCGCCAGGACGACGCCGGGTACGCGGCTGGGCCGGGCCGGGCGCGTGACCTGCCACACGGGGGCAGCGACGCGCTGGCGCACGGCAGTTGACATGTGTCCATGCTACGGGCCCGCCCGGACGGAACATTTCTTCAATCCAGCGGGCCGCGGCCGCGGCGAAGGTGAGCGCATGACTTCCACCGGAACCACCGCGCCGCCACCACCGGGCGTGGCCCGTCTGTTGCGCCCGTACGCGGGCGGCTTCGCCGTCGTCGTCGTCCTGCAGGTCATCGGCGCTGTCGCCGGCCTGGCGCCGCTGTTCGCGGTCGTCGAGCTCGGCCGTACGCTGCTGGCGCCGGGGCCGGCCGACGACGGGCACGTGCGCAACGTCGTGCTCGCGGGCGCGGCAGGGCTGCTCGTACGGCTGCTGTTCACGGCCGCCTCGTCCGGCGTCGGACACCTCCTCGACACCCGGGTGCAGCTGTCACTGCGCCGGCAACTCGCCGCGCGGCTCGGGCGGGTGCCGATCGGCTGGCTGGCGCGGCGGCGCAACGGGGAGCTGGCGAAGCTGGTGGGTGAGGACGTCAGCGCCGTGCACCCGCTCATCGCGCACACGCCGGGCGAGCTGGTCTCCGCCTTCGTGGTGCCGCCGGTCTCGCTCGGCTACCTCCTCACCGTGGACTGGCGGCTGACGCTGATCACGCTGATCCCCGTGCTGCTGGCGGTCGCGCTGGTGCCGCTGATGATGACCCCTACGCGGCTGCGCGAGCAGAAGGAGTTCGACGCCGCGATGGGGCGGATCTCGGCGTCGGTGGTCGAGTTCGTGCAGGGCATCGCGGTGGTGAAGGCGTTCGGCGGGTCGGAGCGGGCGCACGGCAAGTTCCGTACCGCGGTGGGCGACTTCACCCGGAGCTTCTACCGGATGGTGCGCGGTCTTTCCGGGGTCGCCGCCGGGATGCAGGTGGCGCTGTCGCCGCCGTTCGTGCTGCTGGCGGTGCTGGTCGGCGGCGCGTACCGGATCACCGGGGGCGGGCTCGCCCCGGCGGACCTGCTGCCTTTCCTGCTCCTCGGCCTCGGGCTGACCGCGCCCGTGGCCGCGCTCGGGCACGGCTTCGACGACCTGCAGGCCGCGCGGCGCGCCGTCGGTCGCATCCGGAACGTACTCGCCGAGCCGTCGCTGCCCGAGCCCGTACGGCCGGTGGCGCCCGAGGGACACCGGGTGGAGCTGCGGGACGTCCGCTTCGGGTACGAGGGTGCCGCGGCCGGGCGCGAGGTGCTGCGCGGTATCGACCTGGTGCTGGAGCCGGGGACGATCACGGCCGTGGTCGGGCCGTCCGGCAGCGGCAAGTCCACGCTGGTGCAGCTGCTGCCGCGGTTCTACGACCCGACGCACGGCTCCGTGCTCCTCGGCGGCGTCGACCTGCGTGAGGTGGGCAGCCAGGAGCTGTACCGGCGGGTGTCCTTCGTCTTCCAGGACGTCCGGCTGCTGCGTGCCTCGGTCGCGGACAACATCGCCCTCGCCGTCCCGCACGCCGACCGCGACGCCGTTGTCCGCGCCGCCCGCCGGGCGAGCATCCACGACCGCATTCTCGAACTGCCCCGCGGCTACGACTCGGTGATCGGCGAGGACGCCCGCCTCTCCGGCGGCGAGGCGCAGCGCGTCTCGATCGCCCGTGCCCTGCTCGCGGACGCCCCCGTCCTGGTCCTCGACGAGGCCACCGCCTTCGCCGACCCGCAGACCGAGCAGGCGGTGCGCGATGTGCTTGCGCAGACCCGGGAGAAGCGGACGACGCTGGTCATCGCCCACCGCCTGGAGACGATCGCCGACGCCGACACCGTCGTGATGCTGCGCGACGGCGAGATCGTGGAGCGGGGCACGACCGCGGAACTCCTCGCGCTGAACGGCGCATTCGCCGAATTCTGGAAGATCCACGCCGGTGCCATGGAAGCCGGTCCCGTGGAAGCCGGTGCCATGAAAGGGGAAGAGGCCCGATGATCAGCACACTGCTGCGTGTGCTCGGCCACGAGTACGCCGGGCCGGTGCGCCGCACCGTCGCCCTGATGACGGCGACCGCCCTCGCCGAGGGACTGTCGTACGCCCTGCTGGTACCCGTGCTGCGCGCCCTCTTCGGCAGCACACCCGAGGACGCCCGGCCCTGGCTGGCCGCCTTCGGCGCGGCGGTGGCGGTCTATGCGGTGCTGCGGTACATCAGCGACCGCTCCGGTTTCCGCGTGGGCACGACGATGCTGCACGGCATGTACGAGCGCCTCGGCGAACACCTCGCCCGGTTGCCCATCGGCTGGTATCAACCCGGCCGCACCGGCGAGGTGTCCGTCCTCGCCAGCCAGGGCGTGTTGCAGGCGATGAGCGTGATCGCGCACCTGTTGGCGCCGTTTGTCTCCGCCTGTGTGACGCCGCTGACGATCGTCGCCGTGATGCTCGCCTTCAACTGGCAGCTGGGGCTTGCCGGCCTGGCCGCTGTGCCGTTGGTAGCCGCGGTCCAGGTGCGTACGGCCCGCGCGACGACGGCGACCGACGCGGAGCGCGTGGAACGCGAGCGCGCGGCTACCGGCCGCGTCATCGAGTACCTCCAGGCCCAGCCGGTGCTGCGCGCCGGCGGCCGCACCGGCGAGCGATTCGGTTTGCTGGACGACTCCCTGAAGGAACTGCGCCGCGCCTCGCGTCGCTCCACTATTTCGGCGCTGCCAGGTGTGCTGGGTCTTGCGGTCACCGTGCAGGCGGTGTTCACCGCGCTGTTCGCGCTCGGTGCGTACCTCGCCCTCGGCGGGGACATCGGCCCGGCCGAGGTGCTTGCAGTCCTGGTGCTCGCTGCCCGCTGCGCCGACCCGCTGCTGTCCCTCGCCGAGATGAGTGGCGGCATCCGCGCCGCCCGCGCCGAACTCACCCGCCTCGACGACGTCCTGAACACCAAGCCGCTGCCGGAGCCTTGCGCGCCGCGCGAACCGGCCGGTCACGACGTCGTGTTCGACGCCGTCACCTTCCGGCATGGAGACCGCGCGGTCGCCGACGGAGTGACGCTGTCCGTACCCGAGGGCCGGCGGCTCGCCGTCGTCGGGCCGTCGGGCGCAGGCAAGACGACGCTGCTGCAGCTACTCGCCCGCTTCTACGACGTCGACGCGGGCGCGGTGCGGATCGGCGGCGTGGACGTACGGGAGATGGACACCGCGGCGCTGATGGCGCGGATCGCCATCGTCTTCCAGGACGTCTATCTCTTCGACGGCACGATCGAGGAGAACGTGCGCCTCGGCCGCCCGGACGCCACCGACGCCGAGGTACGGGCCGCGGCTGCCGCGGCCCGTCTCGACGAGGTGATCGAGAGGCTGCCCAGCGGCTGGTCGACGGACGTGGGCGAGGGCGGGGCGCTGCTGTCGGGCGGCGAGCGGCAGCGCGTCTCCATCGCCCGCGCGCTGCTGAAGGACGCGCCGATCGTGCTGCTCGACGAGGTCACTTCGGCCCTGGACCCGGTGAACGAGGCGGCCGTGCACGCCGGCATCGAGGAGCTGATGGCGGGCCGGACCGTGGTGCTGGTGGCGCACCGCATGGGGACCGTGCGCCGGGCCGACCGCGTCACCTTCCTGGACGCCGGGCGGGTGGTCGAACAGGGCAGCCACGAGGAGCTGCTGCGGCGCGCCGGCCGGTACGCCGCGTACTGGGACCTGTCCCTGGCCGGGGCGGCGCGGGACTGAGACGGCCGTGCGGGTTGTCGCCCCGGCCGCGCAAGCCCATCCTGTCACTAACAGCAATGTTGCTAACTGTGATGTTAGTATCTGTGGCATTAGGCGGCATCGGGGAGCGGTGACATGGCAGATTTCGTGGGCAGGCGGCACGAGCTCGAGACGCTGGATCGCGAGCTGGGCAAGGTGACGGCGGGCATCGGTGGGGAGCGGCCCGGGCGGTGCGTGATGCTTCGAGGGCGCCGCCGGGTGGGTAAGTCGCGATTGGTGGAGCGGTTCGCCGAGAGGTCCGGAGCGCCGTTCCTCTTCTATGCCGCCACGGAGGCGTCGCACGGGGCGGACCTGGAGCGGCTCAGCCAGGATGCGCAGTCGTCCAGCCTTCCGCTGGCGAATCTGCTGTCCGCGGCCCGCCCGGCGAGTTGGGATGCCGCCTTCGACGTACTGGCGGCGGCACTGCCGTACGACCGGGCGAGCGTGGTGGTCATGGACGAGGTGCCCTATTTGATGGACGCGGAGGGCGCCTTCGAGGGCATGCTTCAGCGGGCCTGGGACCGAGTGCTTGAGAAGAAGCCGGTTCTGCTGGTTCTCATCGGTTCCGACCTGTCGATGATGGAGTCGTTGAACAGCTATGGACGCCCGTTCCACCAGCGCGGACGGGAGATGGTGCTGGGTCCGCTCAACCCGGCGGAGGTGGGCGAGATGCTCGGCCTCGATCCCGCCTCGGCCTTCGATGCGTCCTTGATCACCGGTGGACTGCCTCTGATCTGTGCAGAGTGGACGCACGGCGCTGGGATGTGGGAGTTCCTGCAGGCGGCGCTCAGCGATCCGGTTTCGGCCTTGCTGGTGTCGGCGGAGCGCTCGCTTGCTGCAGAGTTCCCCCAGCAGGTCCAAGCCCGCACCGTCCTCTCGGCGATCGGCAGCGGTGAGCGGACGTTCTCCAACATTGCCCGCGCCGCCGGCGGGATCGGGGCGACCCCGCTCCAGCGGTCGCTGGGGATCCTCGCGGACAAGCGGGTGATCGCGGCGGAGCTGCCCGTGTCCACGCGGCCCTCGAAGGATCGCCGCTACCGGGTCGCGGATCCATACCTCCGCTTCTGGCTGAAGCTCCTGGGTCCGGCGATGCAGGAGATCGAGCGGGGCCGGGGTGACCTGACACTGCGGCGCATCCGCGAAAACTGGACCAGCTGGCGTGGCAGGGCCGTTGAACCTCTGGTGCGCGAGGCGCTGGCACGGCTGCTGCCCGACGCGAACCTCCCCGCTGCCCCCGCCATCGGCGGTTACTGGACCCGTACCAACGATGTGGAGATCGACGTCGTGGGAGTGGACCGCGCGCCGATCGCCAAGGAACTGTTGTTCGTCGGCTCGGTGAAGTGGCTGGAGAACTCCCCTTTCGACCGGCACGATCTCGCGGCGCTGCACCGACACCGCGCCGCGCTCACGACTGCTCCCGTGCCGGTGATCGCTGTCTCACGCAGCGGGACCGACTGTGCGGGGCTCGACGCTGCGTACGGACCGGCGGAACTCCTCGCGGCGTGGTCCTCCTGAGCATGCCGGAATACGTGTGGGTGCCAGGTGTCTATGGCCTGTCGCCCCAACTCGGCTCGGCCGAGCCTTCGGCCCACCGTGACGGTGACGTCCTCCCGCTCACGCAAACGGCCCCGGACGATGAGTCCGAGGCCGAGTGGAACGCCTCCCTGGGCGAGAAACCGCAGGTCAGCGGCTAATGCGTTGTGCCCCCGGCAGGATTCGAACCTGCGACACCCGCTTTAGGAGAGCGGTGCTCTATCCCCTGAGCTACGAAGGCGGGGCTTGTGCGAAACCTTGCGCGGAACTCGGTGTACGAGTCGTGTCCAGGTCTCTCGGTCAAGCCCTGAGCGACCTGAGGCAGTAACTGCGGCGAGGAGGTGGGCGGAGCCCGCATGACACGCCGCAGCGCCCGCCGGGGCGCTCGATCCACAGGGTACCGGATCGAGGCTCGGACGGGCGCTGGTGTCTCGGAGCGGAGGGGATGGTCAGGCCGTGTGGCTGAACATGAGTGCCGCCTCCTCATACAGTGCGCGGCTGGTCGAGTTCTGGGCGAGGACGAAGCCGAGGGTCAGGAGTTGCTGGGCTTCGACTCCGTAGGAGATGAGGCGTCCGTTCCACAGGGAGGCGTCGAGTTGTGAGTGGCCCGACTCGGCGTCGCTTCGGTAGGGGTAAACAAGCTGATGGGTGCGGGTGAGCTCCGGTATCTGTTGCAGATGCTCGGCACGGTGGAAGCCGCGTTCCTCGTCACTTTCGCCGGGTGGCCGCTCGCCCTTTCGGCTCGTCGTCCCGACAGCGACTCTGTGTTCGTGGACGCCGTGGCGGCAGGGAATGGCCAGGAGGTGATACCAGCGGAACGTCTGGATTCCGCGTCGCTCCAGTCGCTTGATGGGAACGGGGACGAGTTCCGCGGTGCCGTCGGCGAAGTGGACTTTCTCAGCGATACGTCCGTCGGCCGCCCACAGTTCGTGGATGCAACGACCGGGGCGCAGTGATTCATAGAATTGTGGTTCGTTTCCCTTGTGCTGTTTGTTGATGACGAGGCCGCCGTATCGGGCAATGGCATCGCGGTGTATGCCGCGGAACGCGCCGTCGTACAGGACTCCCATGCAGCCGGGCGCCGCGGACATGATGTCGATGACGCCTTCGACGGCGACGGCGGCCTCTCCGCCCGGGTGAAGGTGGGGTACGTAGCGCGAGTCCAGAAAGACTCGTGACAGGTAGTTCTCGTCTTTTCGGGCGGAGAAGAAGACGTATTTCGGGCCGTAGACCTCGGTTCCGCCGCCTTCCGTCTGAGGGACCGAGGCGGGGTCGACACGGTGATATCGGATTTCGCCGGTCGTCATGTCCACGCTTTGGTCGGCCCGGGCCAGGGTCGGGGATTTGAGGACGGTTCCGTCAGCGGCTATCAGCTGGTGTCGCTGTGGTCTGCTCCAGGATCGGGCCTCGTTTTCGGGGAAGATCCCTTGCTCAAGTGCCTGATCGAGGGCCAGCACCCGGTACGTGTCCCACAGGTCGTGCGAATACTCGCGTAGCCGTTGCTGGGCACGGAGCCACTGGGACCGGGTCGGTCCCGTTTCGGGGAAGCCGGCGGCGGCCACGGCCCCGAGCTCTGCCCGTACCCCGGCCTTCAAGATGGCCCACACCTCCGGGTCTTCGAGGTGCGCGGCGGCGCGGCGGGCGGAGGCCAGCACGCTGCGGGCTGCCAGGAAGAACAGGAACGCGACATCGGGGTAGTCGCGGGGCCTGCCGGTCCTGCCGGGTGGCGGGAGCGTCTCGGCCAGCTCGTAGAGATCGGGGTTGTGCGCGCAGTCGACGAGGCGCTCATGGAGGGTGCGGCGGTCCCTGTCGGTGAAGGCCCGCTTGCGTGGCGCGCGTCGGGCCGGTGGGACGGCGTCTCCGAAGATGTCCTCAGGCACCGCCGACCTGCCTCTCCGGCGCACGGTGCGCCCAGTCGTAGCCCACGAGGTCGGCGGCTCTGTCCAGGGAGCGCAGTCCTAGTCCGCGTGCGACGGTCTCGATCTTTCCGGTTTCATCGAAGATCCGTACAGCGGCGTATGCGGTCAGCGAGGCCGGTTTGACGCGTGGGTCGGCACTCAGGCCGATGCGGCGGATGAGGTCGGAGAGCGCGACACAGGCCCGGGCCTGTAGTTGTTCGTCCGGGGCGGGGGCCGAGGAGACGGCGAGCCGAGCGTTCGGTGCCGTCTCCCGGATGCGCTGCTGTCGGCTGACGAAGGCGGCCCTCGCCTGGAGCACGCGCAGCGCCCACGGGTCGAGAGGGCACCACCGTGGATCGGTCCGGGTGGAGCCGTGCATCCAGACGGCCGCGGCGTCCTCGTCGAGGTCACGGACGCGGGTGTGACCGATCTCGCCGGTGTGCCCGCCCGAGAGGGCCAGGGCTGCTGCTGCGGCGTGCCGGCTGGGCCTGCTCACATACTCTGCGGCGTGCCGCAGGGCGATGGCTTCGTCCTCGTCCAGAGGGCGGACCAGGGTCCTGGTGCGCTCGGGCAAGCCGATGTCCCGGGTGGGGTCGGTGTCGGTGAGGCCCAGCTCGCGCAGGCTCCGGTAGAAGGAGCGCAGGACGGCACGGCGCTGGTGCAGGGTCGCGGTGGCCGATTCACCGATCAGCCCGTGCCGGGTGCGTCCCTGGGCGAAAATGAAGTCCTCTGCGAAGTCGACGGTGACCTCGTCGACGAGGAGAATCCCACGGGCCTGTGCATAGCGCTGGTAGCGCTCCAGCAGTTGCCCGAAGGAACGGCTGGTCTGTGGGGACATCTGTCCCTGCGAAGTCATGTCAGTCCAGAGAGTGATCGTCTGCTCGACGGCATGCGCCAGCGTCACGTCCGCAGAGATGACCGCGGGCGTGCTGGGACCGTCGGGCAGCGTTTGGTGGGGTCTGGGTGCGCGCGGGGCGGGCATGGGTGACTACCTCCCAAAATGGTGCAAGTTCACACCAGCCTTGGGAGGGGAGCCCTCTGTGCGCAAACGCTCGCGCGCGAAAAGGTGAAGAGGGTGGCGGAAGGCGCCGGGTTCAGCGACGGGGTGTCAGGCCCGCTGGCGGGACAACACGTCGTAGATCGTCGCGAGCGACCGCATCACCGCGCCGTAGTCCTCGGCGGTCAGATGCAGAAGCTGGTCCATGCTCAACGGGAGCACGAGTCCGACCTGCGGTGCGGACGGATCGGCGGCCGGGCCCTGCGATTGGTCCTCCGTCTTGCCTTGAGTCGCCTCCTCGGCTCCGACCACCTTCGACAGGCGGAGCCTTCCGTCGGCGTCGCGTTCGACATAGCGTGCGAGCTCGAGCCAGTCCACCAGGTGCACCCACGGTGACAGGGTGGATGTCGGGTAGGGCTTCATGGCCCTGGCGATGTCCTCGGCGCTGTATGCGACACCCGGCTGTACGGAGTCGGACAGGAGCCGGTACACCCAGGAGTCACGCCAGGCGTCACCGAAGACAGTCCTGGCCGTTTCACGGTTGGTGGCCCATGACTGCCCGACGCGCACGCCGGAGACCGTGGGCGTCCATCCGGCCGGGCCCGACGTCAGTAGTCCGGTGTCGGTCAGGAAACGTAGCGCGGGGGTGATGTCGCGTCGTTCCAGCCCGGTCTCCCGGACGAAGTCGCGGATCTTGACCGCCAGGCGGCCGGTTGCGCATGTGGTGACCGCGGCGGCCAGGAGATCCATCTGCCGGTCAGCCTGGATCCCGACGGCCGGCATGCGGTAAGACGTGGGCTTGGTGTCGGAAGTCGCCTTCGCTCCGTGGCCGCGTGGTGCGCGCCGGCTGGAGGAGCGTCCGGCTGGTCCGGACGAGGAAGCACTCATTACATGGGTCCTTGTTCCATTGGTCGCCGCGAAGATCGGCGATTGTTTCGGAAAGGGCTCACGTCGGTCTCGCCGGATGGCCTAGGCTGGCCGCCGGTGTGTGAACCCTTGTCTGGAGGCATACGCCAACGGCCGCCGTGGGCTCGCAACTTGCGGCGGCCGATCTGTGTCTTGTGCATCTTTACGAGGCCTGGGTGCCCTCCGATCCCACTACGGCGAGTGAGTACCTGGACTTGCCGTCACGCCGGAGCGTCCCCTGCTTGACCGACTTGCTGAGCCGAGCCCGGATGCTCGACGCGGAACTGCTCACGCCGAGCGCCTCGATCCTCCGCGCAATCTCCAAAGGGGGCAGGCCACCTTCTCCGCGCAGCACATGGAGGATGGCTTCCTCGATCGACAGAGCGTGAGTGCTCTCCGGGCCGCTCGCGGTGCCGGCACCTCCGTCACCCGTGGGGGACTTCGAGGCCTCGCCCGTGTAGATCCGCAGGGCGCGCAGCGCTGCCGTACTGTCCGCCAGCCGCTTCTCGAAGTCCGCGAGGCGCGCTGCCGCTTCGTCGCGCGCACGCCGAGCGGCTTCGGCTCCCTGCCTCAACTCTTCTGCCTGGCTGGCGAGTTGAGCGAGAAAGTGGTGAGTGGAGACATTGATATCGGCCACTGCCACCTCGCCCTTCCTGTCGACGCGGGTCACGGCGTTCATGATCTGCGGCGACAGCATAGACAACAACAACTCGCCCTGTCTTCAAGTCTGTTGGATGCGCATTCACTCGCAGGTGCACTGCGAGTGTGTGCTGCGGGTGCACCTACGCTGACCAGGGAAGACGAAGGTGCTCGCACCTGAAGTGCACCTCGTGCTGCGGAGAGACGCGTTGCGGTGCGACCTGGGTGTGCTCTCGGCTGCGCAGCCCCAGAGCACTTGGTGCGGGCGGCTGGTGGGAGCTGCGAGACCGGCGGACCTCGATTCCTGAACCTTGATCGAGTGGGCAAGCCGAACGGGCGTCAGTGCCTCGCTGTGGCAGGGAACGTGTAGAAGCCGATGCCGGTCTTGCGGCCGAGGTGGCCCGTCTGGACCGTCCGTGACAACAGTGCGGAGCCAGGTGGGGTTCGCGGACTCGGCGTAGAGGGACTCGGCCACAGCGAGGGTGGTGTGCTAGGCCAGCCGCAGCAGGCTCCTCGGGCGGGCGCAGCCGCGGACCATGCCCTCGCTGACTTCGGCGGCCTCCACGAGGCCCGACGCGAACATGCGGATCGCCGAGACGATGAAGGGGAACAGCCGGGAGTTGACGACGAATCCGGCCCGGTCCCGGGCCACGATCACGTGCCGGCCCAGTACGTCGGTGGTGAAGGCGCTTATCCGGTCGAGCGTCGCTTCGGCGGTCACCAGCGCAGGCACCACTTCGACCAGGTTGAGAAGCAGCACGGGGTTGAAGAATTGCAGGCCCATCACCTGGCCCGGGCGGCTGGTGGCAGTGGCGAGTTTCGTGGCAGGGATGGACGAGGTGTCCGACGCCAGGAGCGCGTCATGGCCTTGTCCAGTCCGGCGAAGACGCGCAGTTTCAGCGCCGCGTCACGGCTGGCCTCTGCGACCTTGGCCCCTGCGAGCACGGAGTTCCGCGATGCCCGAACCCATCAGCCCGCAGTCCACCACGCCTGCAGTGGGCACGTGGGTCGTGTTCGTTGTCATCGTGGGACTCATGTGAGTTGCTCTGAACACCATCCTCATCGTCCGAGGGACCTGACGTCGCCGCCTCCGTGACCGTACTGGTGTCGGGAAATCTCCAGCCGATTGGCACCGGGCGCTTCGTCTTCGGCCACCACAACAGTCCTCCCCGTGCCTCAGGCGCTGAGGCGCGGGGGTACCGGCATCATCGTTTCGTGCTCCGAGACATAAAGCAGGAAGGTGACGAGATGACATTGGTAATCACACTGGTAACGCCGAACGGGGTCTGGGCGAGCACAGATCACCGGTTAACCCAGCACCCGGGTGGAAAAGTGATCACGGACAGCAGTGTCAAGCACGTAATTGTTCGAGGTTCTGACGGTGCAGCTCTCGTCTCTTACACGGGGCTCGGACGGGTGGGCGCACTCGATGTGTCGGCCTGGATGCGCGAGGTATTGCGCGGGGAGTCCCGCACGGTTGACGGGACGCTCATCGACCTCCGAGAACAGGCAACTGCCCGAATCGGCGCACAAGCAAAGAGCCTCAACATACAGCATGCTTTTCTCGCAGGTGCCTTCCTCAAAGAACGCCCGTGGGCCGTTGTCATCACGAATATGGGATCACCTGCGGGCCCTTCGTCCGGCCGAATCCAGTCGGCCTTCGAGACGACGGCGATGCCCGCCGATGAGCCGGTTGTGTTTGCCGCAGGTTCTGGCCGCGATGCCATTGTCCAAGCGGACCGCGAACTGCTTCACCGAGTCAGCGGTCACAAGCCGCGCCGTCCGGAGGAGTTCATGAGACTGCTCGGTGACGTAAATCGGCGTGCAGCCGAGAGCGGACATCCTGGAGCGCGATTGGTGAGTCGTGCTTGCAGTGTCGTTTTCATGCCGCCATCTGGGGACGATGTGAGGCGAGAGTGGTACGGGCCCGAAGAGGATCGAGCCCTCGCGCCAACAGGCTTCTCGCACATGCTCTTTGGTATCGACCTCGGTGAGATGGCACGGCCGATGATCGAGTTGTCGCAGGCGCTGTGGAGTGGGGAAATCACCGAAGAGGAATTCAGCAAGAGGACTGAGGAAGCCGCGAGGAAGGCGGTACAGCCCCGGCAACGACGCAAGCCAACGAAGTAGCGGTGGAGTACAACTTCACACGCAGGACGGGAAGTCCGAGAGCGGCACGGTGGTCTACGGGACGTGCAATGAATCCTTGTGCGTCTCCAGGGAGCTGCCCCGCGCTGTCAGGTTCCTCCTCCAGCAGTCAGAGGGGGGATGAATTCTGCGTGTTTACGCTGGAGGTAGTCGCGGCTGGTCTGGTCCGTTGAGACCAGTTCAAGCGCGGAGCGGAATGCCTGCACTCGGCGTTCAGCCTGATCGAGCAGTTGCCCCCAGGTCATGACCCAGATTCGGTAGCGGGGATTATTGGTCGTGAGGCCAGGGCGGGCGGGGTCGCTGTACTGATTGCGCACGACGTCGTCGATTTCGGTACCCACGAGCCAGAACTCCCAGTCGTGCGGTGTGCCCAGGACCTCAGGATGACCGGTGATGGCGGAGGCGTAATTATTGATCTGGCCGAACTCGGTCATCGTCAGACGCATCGGGCGCTTGAGCTCGACTACTAGGTGTCGGGTGCGTTCGCTTTCGGGCAGGTGGCGGGAGAAGACCATGTCCACGCGCCCGCGTTTGCCGGAAGGCAGGATCACCGGGCTCGATGCGAACTCCACGTCGTCGCGTTGGGTGATCAGCGTGCGCACGACACGGGTCAACCCACTTTCCGACAGGGCCAGATTCCATTCGTCGCCGAAAATCCACGGCTCGTTCACGAGCATCGGGTGGAGTTGGTCGACCTCACGGAACACGGTCTTGGTGCCGTCGGCGTAGAGCAGCCCCCGCAACCCCTGCAGGAAGTCGGAGCGGTCCGCTATCGTCTGGGCGGCCCGGACGATAGAGGCGAGCTTGGTGCGCTCCAACAGGTCCAACAGGACTTCTTGTTCGCCATCGGTCAGGTCGAGCACCGCGTTCAGGACACGGTTCGTGCGAGAGGGCTCTGCGCGGGTGGCCTCCTGGAGCAGCCGCAACGACAGCTTCTTCTGCTTGACGTCGCGACCGATGGCTGGGCTCGCCACCACCGCGACGATGTCGAAGATCTCCCGCTCCACCTCTTCGGTGGCACTGCGCGGCTCGCCCTGGTAGGGGTAGACCCCCTCGGCTTTCCACTCGGCGAGAATGTTGCCCTTCTCCTCGTCCAGGCGACGATTCAGGTAGTCGACGAGCGCTCGTTGCGCGACCGCGAGGAGTTCGCCGTGCCGGATGTCGGGAACGTGGAGATCCGCCGGCCCCATCAGACCTGGATCCCGGAATCCTTCCCACTGCAGATAGGCCGTCCAGTGGACGGGTGCTGGTGGCATCCGGCCGAGTTTGTGATCGGTGACGACCCCACCCAGCTCGTCGCACAGGTACAGGGTCTTGGATCGCATGTCCGCCGACCATTCGACGACGCGGAGCCGAGGCCGGGACTTGCCGTGCAACGTCGCCGGGTCAAGGTCCAGATCAAGGTCGACGTCATGCGTGATGTGGGCCTGAGGGCTGAGCGGTTGCCCGCGGTAGTGCACCTTGACCTCGGGCAGGGCCAAGAGCGACGCAGCCAGCCGCGCAGTCAACGGCAGGTGGATGTTGCCGTCCGCGATGCTGGCCACACGTGAGGTCTGGCGGGTCTCCATGCGAACGGTCGTGCCGGTCGGCCCGGTTGATGGCCAGGGTCCATCGAAGCTGAACTCGTTCGGCGCGCCGCGATTTCCGTGGATCACGGTCTCAGTGAGCGCGTCGCCGTTGACCGAGATCGACCGCCACTCGACGCGCTCGGCGATGCCGTAGGCAAGGAATCGACCCCGCCCCAGCTGACCGTGCAGCGGCCGGTTGATGTTCTGGGAGAAGCCAGACGCACGCTTCCACGACTCGCCGTGCGTCAGGAACAGGTCGGGAACCTGGTCGTGAGACATCCCGTGCCCGTCGTCACGGACAACGATCTCTTCGGGGGCACCCATGGCGCCGATCGCCACGGTCGTCTCGATGTTCATCGCCTCGGCATCGAGAGCGTTCCAGATCAATTCAGCAAGGATGTCGACCGGGCTGGCACGCTCCACATACCCGAGGATCGTGTCCCGGCCCGCGCGCACCTGCTTGGTCTCCACCGCGACAGCTTACGGATAAGCGAGCGTTCCGGCAGATAGTCGGTTCACAACAATGATGGTCAACAGCCGTCACCGTGGGCGAGTGACAATACGTGTGTCGTACGATCCTGGCCGCTCGCGGGCGGCCAGGAGTGGCCATTGGTGCACCGTCCATCTCACCGGAACGACGGTGAAGCCGGACTCCTTGGCGCAGCTGCCGCAGGCACCAATGGGGTAGCCGCAGCAGAATGAGGCTCCGCTGCTGGGCGAGGGCTGTCCAACTCCACCTCCTCGACACCGGCATCACACGAACCCGCTGGCCCACAACCTGAATCGGTGACCTGCGAAGTCCGGGTCTAGTCGGGCAGGACCAGTTGGCACGTCTCCCCCGGCTGCACGGAGACCGCACGGTCGGGCAGCCGGACGTCGATGGGCAACAGGTCGGACGAGGGCACCGCGATCTCCAGACTCTCTCGCTCCATGCGCAGCCGCACGCCCCAGTGCCCCTGGTAGCGAAGCGCGAACCCGTAGGAGGACAGCTCCGGCAGCGGAACCGGGTCCAGCCACAGAGCGCCCTGGCGCGTCTCGAGCCCGGTGAGTCCGCGCTGGACGAGGTCGAGGGTGCCCGCCATGGCGCCCAGGTGGATTCCCTCGCCCGTGGTCCCTCCCTGGAGGTCGGCGATGTCGCCCTTGAGTGCCTCCTGGCAGAACGTCCACGCCTCTGCGCGCCGGGCCCGGGCCAGTACCCAGCCGTGTACCAGGCCGCTGAGGGTGGAGCCGTGGCTGGTGCGGTGCAGGTAGTAGTCGACGGTGCGCCGCCAGGTGTCCTCGTCGAGGCGGTGGCCCAGCCGGCGGAAGAGGCCCTGGAGTTCGGCGTGTGAGAAGAGGTAGCCGAGCATGAGGACGTCGGCCTGCTTGGACGCCTGGTAGCGGTTGACCGTGTCGCCCTCCGCCTCCAGGATCCGGTCCAGGCGCCGGATGTCGCCGTACTGCTCGCGGTAACCCTCCCAGTCGAGTTCTGCCAGGTCGCCGTAGCCCTCGAACTGGCTGATGACGTCGTCGTGGAAGGGCACGTGGAGCGTGCGGGACACGTCCTCCCACAGTTCGAGCTCGCCGCCGTCCAGAGCCGTCCGCTCGACGAGTTCCCGTCGGCGCGGTTCGGGCAGAGTCCGGAGCACGTCGAGCGTGCGGGCCAGTACCCAGGCGGCCGTGACGTTCGTGTACGCGTTGTCGTCGAGGCCGGGCTTCTCCGCACCGGGGTAGGCGTCGTGGTACTCGTCGGGTCCGACCACGCCGCGGATGCGGTGCCGCCCGAGGCTCTCGTCGTACGTCGCCGAGTCCGCCCAGAAGCGGGCGATCTGCAAGAGCATCTCGGCGCCCTTGGTGTGCAGGAACTCGGTGTCTCCGCTCGCCTCGCAGTACTGCCACACGTTGTAGGCGACGGCCGAGCCGACGTGGTGCTGGAGGCGGGAGTGGTCGGGCAGCCAGCGCCCGGAGCGCGGGTTGAGGTGCAGCTCCTGGGTCTCCTCGCGGCCGTCGCTGCCACTCTGCCAGGGGTAGAGCGCACCGGTGCGCCCGATGGCGCGAGCGGCGGAGCAGGCTTGTTCCAGGCGCCGGTGGCGGTAGTGGAGCAGGGCGCGGGACACCTCGGGAAAGTGCAGGTTGAGATACGGCAGCACGAACAGCTCGTCCCAGAAGACATGCCCGCGGTACGCCTCGCCGTGCAGCCCCCTGGCCGGTACGCCCACGTCGAGGTCGGCGGTGTGCGGGGAGAGCGTCTGGAGCACGTGGAAGAGGTGCAGCCGCAGGATGCTGCCCGCCTCGTTGGGCACCTCCAGGTCGGCCCGGCGCCAGAGCTGGTCCCATGCCGTGATGTGCGATTCCAGCAGGTCGTCGAAGCCGGGCGCCCCGATCACCCGGTCGATCGCCGCGCGCAGCGGGTCGCTGATCGCCGGGTCGTGCGAGGTGTGCAGGGCGACGGTCTTGTCGACGGTGACAGTACGGCCCGCAGTCAGGTGGACCCGTGTCCGCTGGGTGGCTCGCAGCGGCCCGTGCCGGGTCGTGACCGACGCGTCCGCGGTGAGACGGGCCGCCATGCCGATGCGGATGTCGGAGGTACGGGTACGGCAGCGCAGCCACACCGTGTCCGGGGCGGCGGTGTCGGTATGCACGTGGGTGAGGTGGCGGCCGTCCAGGTCCCAGTAGCGCGGCACCCCGGCGTTGGTGACGGTGCCGTCGAGGGCCACCTCGACGTCGAGTTCCCCGTAGAAGTTCTCCGCCGTGAACTCGGTGCGCAGGGCCGCCAGGTGAGGGTCGGCCATGTGCACGATGCGCAGTTGGCGCACGGCCAGGGTGCGGCCCTCGTCGTCGGAGTACCGCGTTCGGCGCTCCAGCATGCCGGAGGACAGGTGGAGGGTCTGGCGGTGTTGGAGGAGCCTCGCGGTGTCCGGAGTGAGCCACGGTCCCGGGCCTTGGTCGCCGCGCAGGCGGAAGCGGAGTGGCAGCCAGTTGGGCAGGTTGACCATGTCCTCGTTCTCGACCCGGCGTCCCGCCACGTCGGAGGTGAGCCGGTTGTAGCAACCCGCCGCATACGTGCCCGGGTAGTGCACGTCGTCGGCCGTGCACTCGGGGATGGCTCCGCGGGTGGCGAAGTAACCGTTGCCCAGCGTGCACAGGGACTCCCTGAGTCTCTCGTCCGCAGGGTCGTAACCCTCGTAGTCCCATGTCCAGCCTGTCACGTCGGTGCTCCTGCCTCGATCAGTTCTCCCAGGTCACGTACGACGATGTGGGCGCCGTGCCGCAGGAGCCTGTCCCGAGTACCCGGACCGGCCGTGCGATCCACGCCGATGACCAGAGCGAAGCCGCCCCGCCGGCCCGCCTCCACCCCTGCCAGGGCGTCCTCGACGACGGCCGCGCGGTCGGGGGGAACGCCGAGCCGGCGGACCGCTTCCAGGAAGAGGTCGGGCTGCGGTTTGCCCGGCAAGCCGAGCCGGGCCGCCTCGCCGCCGTCGACCAGCGCGTCGAAGAGGTGGAGTACGTCGGCCCTGGTGAGGAGTTCACGGGCGTGGCGCGATGCGGAGGCCGCCGCGAGGGGCATCGCCTCGCGCCTCAGGGCGTGCAGCAGCTGCACCGTCCCCGGGTAGGCGTCGATGCCCTGCCCGCGCAGCCGCTCGGTGAACAGTCGCTCCTTGTCGGCGGCGACGTCACGCACCGTCTCGGCGGGCAGATCGAGACCGCGCGAGGCGAGGAAGGCCGCGGCGCCGTCGAGGCGGGACTTGCCGTCCACGTACCTCAGATAGTCGTCTCCCGTGTCGAACGGGCGCCGCTGGTTGGGATCCTCGGGCGGATGGTCGCGCAGGAAGGCGTCGAAGGCGGTCTTCCACGCGGCCGCGTGCACCTTCGCCGAGTCGGTGATCACTCCGTCGGTGTCGAGGACAACGGCCCGGACGTGCCGCAGCGCGGGTGCGATCGCGCCCAGGGACTTCCCGGACTTCCCGGAACGGGCGGGCGGGGGGGTCACAGCCGTTCCGCCACGTAGCGGGTGAGGTCGGGCAGCCGGTTGCTGGAGCCCCACTCGTTGTCGTACCAGCCGAAGACCTTCACCAGGTCGCCGTGCGCCTGAGTCAGGGCCGCGTCGAAGACGCAGGAGGCGGAATCGCCGATCACGTCGCGGGAGACGATCGGGGCCGAGTCGTAAGCATCCTCGTTGACGCCCATGACCACAGTCACGTCGCCTCCCTTGCCTGGGACCGAGATCAGCACGTTGCGGCCGCCCGCCTTCAGATGCGGGGCAGCGGAGTCGCGGTCGCGGAAGTGGCCCGTCGATTCCATGACGACGTCCCCGGCGTGCTCGCTCCAGCCGAGGGCGGCATGGTCGCGCTCCGCCGTGACGGCGATGCGCTGTCCGTCGACGGTGATCGACGTGTCGTCGTACTCGACCTTCAGGCTGATCCGCCCGTACAGCGAGTCGTACTCGAGGAGATGGGCGAGCGCGCGGGGCGGGGCCATGTCGGTGGCCACCGCCTCGACCTGCCGGCTGCCGGTCTCGGCCCGGTCCAGCGCCCCACGCAGGTAGTTGCGGCCGATGCGGCCGAATCCGGTGATGCCCACTCGGACAGCCATGGATAACTCCTGAGGAGTAGAGACGAGGTGTGTACGGGGGCGTTTTCCACCGTCACACCGGTTGCGGCACGATCGCCACCGGGCAGTCCGCGTGATGCAGCAGCGTGTGGCCCACCCGGCCGAGCTGGAGACCGAAGTGGCCGTGCCTGCGCCGGGCCCCGAGGACCACCAGGTCAGCGGCGGCGGAGCGGTGCAGCAGAACCTTGCGGGCCGGTCCCTCGACCGTCGTGCGGCACACCCGCATGTCCGGATGGTCCGCGACGGCGTCGTGGAGTACCGCGTCCAGCAGGGCCGAAGCCCGCTCCTCGTGGTACCGCGCCGGTTCGTCGGCCAGCGTCGGATGGTCCGTGGTCTCGTGCGCGGGGCAGCGCCAGGCTCGCACGACATCGAGCGTGCACGCACGGGCCGCGGCCTCACGGAACGCGAAACGCACCGCCTCACCGCTCACGTCGGGGTCCCCGGCGCCGAGCAGAATCCGCTCGTGCGTGCCCTCCACGGCGACCTTGTCGCCGCGGACCACAATCACCGGGCAGTGGGCCCGGGCCGCCACAGCCAAGCCGACCGAACCGAGGAGCAGTCCCGTCAGCTCGCCGCGGCCACGCGAGCCCGTCACCAGCGCCGCGGCGTTGCGGCCCTCCAGCAACAACGCGGACACCGCTTCTTCGGGCACCAGCTCGGTGGAGACCTTCACGGCAGGGTTGCGCCGCCGGGCGCGTTCCATCGCGGATCCGACGATGTTCTCGGCGAGGACCTGCCCGGAGGGCCGACCGAGGTCGCTCCCGAGCTCGACGCCTTCGTAGCGCTCCCAGAGAAAAGCGTGCACCAGCCGGAGCGGCAGGCCGTGGCGGGCCGCCTCGTCCACCGCCCAGTCCGTCGCGCGGAGGCTGGACTCCGATCCGTCGACACCCACGACCAGGGGAAGTTCCATCATCGCCACCGCCTTCAGTTCGGCCTCGGACATCCCGCCCCGGTCGGGGGGACCACGTTCACCGTCGCACCGGCGTCCGGTCGGTAGGAGGGGCGGTTCGACCCTTGTCGGGGCCGTTCGGCACTGTTTCGCGGTCCGGCTGCCGACGAGTGGGCAGACGACGCAGCAGCCGCACGAGAACCGCGTCCGCCACTGCGGCCACGACGAACGTCACAGCCATGGCCGCGATGAGCAGTACGGCGAACAGCCGATAGAACTCCGGCGTGAGAGTCGTACGCACTGCTCTCACCTCCTGTGGGGAAAAGCATCGAAAAGTTCCTTCGCTTTCATCCAACTCCGCTGTGAAGCAGGGCACTTGAGCCGAACGGTGCGCAATCCCGTGCCGGACGGCCCTTGTGGCCGGACAGAGGCGGGCCGCTACGCCTGCGCGTCCCCGAGATCACCGCGGCGCTGACCACCGTGCAGCAAATCCGGTCCGCGCGCTTCCCCGCCACCGCGCTCGGTCGGCTCGTGCTGCTGCCGCTGCGTGCACGGCGTCGTACGCGACACCGCCGACCGGTTCACCTTCACCGGAGGTGGCCAGTCGCGAGGTGCCCGCCGATGCGTCCCCGGCTATCACCGCGCGTCAGCACGAGCTCCGGACGGCCGCAGTGCCTGCAGAGAGTTCCGCACGCCCTCGGCGAAGACCTCGACGTCGGGGCAGGCGTTCGCGTCGGCGACGACGGTGATGTTGAACTGCCCGGCGTAGGTGAGCGCGGCGACGGCAAGCGTGAAGTTCCCGGTGATCGGCACCACGGGGAACATCCCGGTCACCCGTGCCCCCGCGAGGTAGAGGGGCATCGGGGGGCCGAAGATGTCGCCGACGTACACGTTCGCCCAGCGTTGGCGGGCGAGACTGCGCCACATGGCCCGTTGGAGGACACCGTTACGCGTGACGATGCCTTCGGACGGACGAACGACGTACTTCTTCCGTTCGGCGCTCGCCGCGGCGATCAGCTGGAGCCTGCGAACAGGATCGGCCTCACCGATCGGGAGCGGCACAAACATCATCCCGTCCTGGTTGCCTCGCACCTGGCCAGGCTTCTCCTGGTGGAGTGAGACGGGCACAAAGGCCCGCAGGACCAGATCCTCGACGCGTTCCTCACGGCTGCGCAGCAGCTCGCGCAGGCCTCCGGCCGTGGCCGACAGCAGGACATCGTTGAGTTTCACTTCGTGGTTGTGAGCGATCTGCTTGGCGGCGTCGAGGCTGTTTCGGATGATCGCCAGCCTACGGTGCGGGCCGATCGGGATATTGAAGCTGGTTCGGGGAGCCCGCTTCTTGAGGTAGCTCTCCCGTACCGCTGGCCACCTCTCCCGGACCCGGTGCCATGTGGCGGGGAGCCGGCGAAGCTTTGACGCCGTGCCTTCGGCCGCCTGAACGCGCCGACGAAGGTTGTCCTCGAACAGGTCGCGGCTGGACGGCATAGGCGCCGGGGTCCAAGGGCCGGCATCGATCGTGGGCGCATCGGCGCTCGGATCGAGGAACGTGCCGAGCAGAGCCACGCCCGCCGCGCCGTCGGCGATGGTGTGGTGCACCTTGATGAACATGGCTACCTGATCACTCGCCAGGCCGGGCAGGAACCACATCTCCCACAGCGGCCGTGACCGATCCAGCGGGAGAGCGCGCAGCTGCTCGACAGTGCGAAGAAGCCGCGCCTCATCCGGGGGAGCGGCGAGTGGGAAGACCCGTACGTGCTCGGTGAGATCGAAGGATCGAGCATCGACCCACAGTGGCCGGCCCAGCCCCCGCCGAGGTGTGTAGAGCAGCTGGCGGAACCGGGGGACCAAAGGCAGACGGCTTCCGATCACATCACGCACCGTCTCGACCCGGAAGCGACCGTCCGGATCGAGCAGCCTGGTGCCATCGAGGACGGCGAGGACTCCTATGACCTCGGGCCAGCCGAGATCATCCGGCCACAGCATCATGAGATCCTGCGGGCTCAACCGTTCCATGATCGCCGGTTGTGACCCGGGCTGGTCAGGCTTGGGCACTCCGCGGGAACTGTTCATGATCCCACCTCCGTCCAGGACGAGGGTCAGGAACAAATCTGCGAGACTCCATTGTCACGCTTGCCTCACTTGCGGTGAAACGTGGAGTCAACCGTGAGCACCGGTATGCGGCGGGGACGCGCCGGGACGTACGGGGGCGCCGGGCGCCGGGAGCGGAGGAGACAACATGGCCGACGAGAAGGCGACGTCGTTGCCGCGCAAGACGTACGAGCAGGAACTGCTCCGTCTACAGACGGAACTGGTGAAGCTCCAGGAGTGGGTGCGAACCGAGGGCGCGAGGCTTGTCGTGGTTTTCGAAGGACGGGACGCGGCGGGCAAGGGCGGCACCATCAAGCGGGCCTCCGAGCATCTCAATCCGCGTGTCGCGCGGACCGTGGCGCTGCCCAAGCCGACCGAGCGCGAGCGCACGCAGTGGTACTTCCAGCGGTATGTCGAGCATCTGCCCGCCGCCGGGGAGATCGTGCTGTTCGACCGAAGCTGGTACAACCGCGCCGGTGTCGAGCACGTGATGGGTTTCTGCACGAAGGAGGAGTATCAACTGTTCCTGCGCCAGTGCCCGATTTTCGAGCGGATGCTGGTGGAGGAGGGGATCCTGCTGCGCAAGTACTGGTTCTCGGTGAGTGACGCGGTGCAGCAGGAACGGTTCCGGCGACGGCTGAAGGATCCGACGCGACGCTGGAAGCTGTCGCCGATGGACCTGGAGTCGATCACCCGCTGGGAGGCGTACTCCCGGGCGAAGGACGAGATGCTGGTGCACACGGACATCTCGGAGGCGCCGTGGTTCGTCGTCGAGAGTGACGACAAGCGCCGGGCGCGGCTGAACATGATCGCCCATCTACTGGGCTCGGTTCCGTATCACGAGGTGCCGCCGCCGGTGCTGGAGCTGCCGCAGCGGCCGCCGTCGACCGGCTACCAGCGCCCGCCGCGTGACCTACAGACATACGTCCCGGACCACTCGGCGAGCCTCTGAGCCGGTCACGAGGTTCACACGCGCTGCGGTACGACGGCGACCGGGCAGGCGGAGTGGTGCAGGACCGCGTGGGCGACCCGGCCGAGCTGGAGTCCGAAGTGCCCGTGACGACGCTGGGCGCCGACCACCAGCAGATCGGCGGTGGCCGAGGCGTCCACCAGCACCCTGCCGGCGGGACCCTCGACGGTCCGCCGACGCACCTGCACGGAGGGGTGGTTCCGCGCGGCGTCACGCAGCGCGGCCTCCAGAGTCTCCGTGGCCAGCTGCTCGTAGTGGTGGGCGGGGTCTCCGGTCAGTTGGGGGCACCCCCGGACGGAGTCTGGGGGAGGATGGTCAAGGGGCTCGTGCGCGGGACACCTCCAGGCTCGTACGGCCCGCAGAGTGGCGTACCGGTCGGCCGCCTCCTGGAAGGCGAAGTCAACGGCCGCCGCGTTCTGCTGGTCCTCGCCGACGCCCAGCACGATGCGCTGGTCGATCCCGGGCCTGGCCTGGTTGTGGTGGCTGCCGCGCAGCACGATCACTGGGCAGTCGGCGCCGGCGGCGACCGCGAGGCTGACCGAACCGAGCAGCAGCTCCGCGATGCCGCTGCGGCCACGCGACCCGACGACCAGCGCGGAGGCGTTCCGTCCCTCGCGCAGCAGGGCGCGGACGGGCCCGTCGGGCAGCACCTCGGTGGAAACCTTCAAGTCCACCTCGCGACGGTGGGCGCGCTCCGCGGCCGCCTCGACGATCTTGTCGTCCAGCACCTGTTCCGAGGATCTGCCAAGGCCCTCGGCGAGCGCGGCCCCTTCGTAGCGCTCCCACAGTGAGGCGTACACGATGCGCAGGGGAACCCCGCGCAGGGCGGCCTCGTCCGCTGCCCAGGCCACGGCGCGCAGGCTGGGCTCCGATCCGTCGACGCCCACGACCAGGGGCAGCTCCATCGTCCTCACCTTCCTTCGGGGAACTCGAAGACGATCCGGGCGTCGACCTGGCCGTGCAGGACGTCCTCGAAGGACTCGTTGACCGAGGCCAGCGGGCGGGAAGCGGAGATCACCCGAGTGCGGCCGGCGGCGTGCAGCCGGAACACCTCGTCCAGGTCCTGCCGTGTACCGACGATGGAGCCGATGACGCTGACGCCCTTGAGTACGGTGTCGAAGATCGGCAGCTGGATGGTGCCGCCCGCCGGGAGCGCGACCATGACGAGCCTGCCGCCGCGCCGCAGCCCGCCGTACGCGGCGGCGAACGCGGCCTCGTTGACGGCGCAGGCCAGCACGGCGTGCGCGCCACCGTGCCGCTGGAGCACCTCGGCCGGGTCCTCCTTGCGGGCGTCGATCAGGATGTCCGCGCCGAGTTCGCGGGCGAGTTCCAGCTTGGCGTCCGTGACGTCGATGGCGGCCACGGTCGCACCGGCGATCTTGGCGTACTGAACGGCGAGATGACCGAGGCCGCCGACGCCGGAGATCGCCACGAGTTGGGCGGGGCGGACCTGGGCGACCTTGAGTGCCTTGTATGTGGTGACACCGGCGCAGGTCAGCGGCGCGGCGTCACGCGGGGAGATGCCCTCGGGCACCGGCTGGGCGAAGTCGGCCCAGGCGAGCATCTTCTCGGCGTAACCACCGTCGCATCCGTAGCCGGTGTTGATCTGCTGCTCGCACAGCGTCTCCCAGCCCGAGAGGCAGTGCTCGCAGCGCCCGCAGGCCTTGCCGAGCCAGGGGACGGCGACGCGTGTACCGACGGTCAGATGCGTGACGCCGTCTCCCAGCGCCTCCACTATGCCGACGCCTTCGTGGCCGGGGACGAACGGCGGGTTCGGCTTGACGGGCCAGTCGCCGTGCGCGGCGTGGATGTCGGTGTGGCACAGCCCGGAGGCCTCGATGCGGATGCGGACCTGGCCGGGGCCGGGCTTGGGATCGGGGCGGTCCTCGATGACCAGGGGCTCGCCGAAGGCTCGTACGACTGCTGCCTTCATGGTCTGTCTCTCCTCGGGTTGTCGGTGGTCAGTCGTGCGGGACGACGGCGACGGGGGCGATGGCGTGGTGGAGGACGGCGTGAGTGATCGGCCCCACGTGGGCACCGAACGGTGAACGGCGGATCCGGCGTCCGACGACGACCAGGGAGGCTTCGCGGGCAGCGTCCACCAAGTGGTCGGCCGCCCTGCCGGACCGGGACCGCTCGACGACCTCGACGGCCGGGTACTTCTGCCGCCAGGGGCGCAGCGCCTCGGTGAGGGCTGTGGCGTCCTGCTTGGCGAGTTCGGCGTTGAGCCCGGGGTCGGCGGGCAGTCCGTAGGCGAAGTAGGGCGGCAGATTCCAGCTGTGGACGACGCGCAGGGCGGTGGCACGGCGTGCGGCCGCCTCGAAGGCGAACTCGATCACCGAGTCGTCGGGGCTTTCGACGTCGAGCCCCAGGACGACGGGACGGTACGGGGCCGCGGCGGAGGGAATCCCCGCCGGATCCATCGTGTGCTCGTCGGCGGCCTGTTCCCCGGCCCGTACGAGGACGACCGGGCGCTCGGTGTGGGCGACGACGGCCAGGCCGACGGAACCGACCATGAATCCGCCGATCCCACTCAGGCCCCGGGAACCGAGCACCAGCAGTTCGGTGTCTTTGGCGGCGTCCAGCAGCACCTCGCTGGGCCGACCGTTCAGCTGCTCCACGGTGACGTCCAACCCGGGGTGGCGCAGCCGGATGCCGTCGGCCGCCTCACGAGGAATCCGCTCGGTCCAGTGCTGCTGTGTCTCGGCGCCGAGAAGCGGGGCCTGCGCGATGGGATCCGGTACCGCCTCCCAGACGTTGACCAGCTTCAGCGGCAGTCCGCAGAGCTTTGCCTCGCGGGCCGCCCATTCTGCGGCGGCGCGGCTCTCGGGGGAACCGTCGAGGCCGACGGTGACGGTGCGGGACATGGTGATACCTCCTGGAGAGGGGATCTGATTCCAGCGTCGTGGCAGGAAGTGGTCGTGGTGCAGGGGCCGCAGGTCCTCGGCGGGGGGCCGGTCGGCTCTGTGCACGCATGGGCCTGGTGGCGGCCGGTGGGGGCCGCGGGGTTCCCCGCGGCCCCCACAGCGGTCAGCGCAGCCAGCCGTTGTGGCGCACGAACGGCAGCCGGGCCCAGAGCTTGCCGACTCCCCACGTATCGCCGGCCGAGGCCAGGGCGAGGGCGATCAGGGCGACGGCGTAGATGACGTGGTAGTCCACGAACGGGTTCGTGGACATGCTGGGCGCTCCGTCGGAGAGGTGCTGGGCGGGCGGCCATTCGGCGATCCACATCAGTGCCATCATCGCGGTGCCGGCAAGGGCGGCCAGACGCAGGGCGATTCCCCCGATCAGGGCGAGCCCGACGCCGAGCAGACCGGCCATGAACAGCCAGTCGGCCCAGGTGTCGCCGGCCCAGGAGTGGAAGGTGGACTCCATCGGCCCCGCCGCGACGCCGCTCAGGAAGCCCTTGGTGGGCGAGCCGTCGTCGATCCAGCCCTTGCCTGACGGGGTGGCGTAGCCGAAGCCGAAGGTCTTGTCGAGGAAGGCCCACAGGAAGGCGAACCCGGTCAGCAGCCGCAGCGACGCGAAGGCGTAGGCCCGCAGGGTGGCCGTGTCGGTCCTCGCCGACACTGCGGACTCAGAGGTGGGTGCGGTCCGGTGCCCCCGCCAGGAGGGCAGGTGGAACCCCGGTCGCCGGTGAGGGTGCTCGTGCACGGCCATGGTGGTGATCCCTTCGGGAATCGGATGATGTCGGGGTCGGTCTCTGACACCCCTCACTCTTGTGGTGCGGGAGGGGCTTCGCCGGATGCCGAAGGTCCGCAGCGGTGGGGCCGAACGGCCCCTTCGACAGGGCTAGTTGGATGTCTGGCGCTCGGTTCCGAAGAGGGCGTGGCCGCCCGGTACCGGGGCGCGTCCGGGCCGGTAAGGCCCATCGCGTCCGTGCGGTCACTCGTGGACCCCGAAGGCCGGACGGCGAGAGGAGCTCCATGCCACGGCGACGCTCAGTACGCCACGAGTCCGTGCTCCCTGAACTGCTCGCGGACCCGCTCGGTCAACGCCGGTTCGGGGACGGGGTTGTCGCGCAGCGGGAAGGGGATGCCGAGGCCTTCGTACTTCGAGGCGCCGAGCTTGTGGAACGGCAGGACGTCCACCCGGTCGACGTTGCCGAGGCCGGCGACGAAGCGGGCGAGCCCGTCGACCGCTTCGGGGTCGTCGTTCCAGCCGGGGACGAGGACGTAGCGGATCCACACGGGGATGCCGAGGCGGTCGAGGCGAGTGGCGAAATTGAGCGTGGGAGCGAGTTCACCGCCGGTCAGCTTCCGGTACGTGGCGATCTCGAAGGCCTTGATGTCCAGGAGCACCAGGTCGGTGTCGGCGAGGAGTTCGTCGGTGGCGCGCCGGCCGAGGAAGCCGGAGGTGTCGAGCGCGGTGTGCAGTCCGGCTTCCTTGCAGCGGCGCAGGACCGCGGCGGTGAAGGTGGGCTGGAGCAGCGGCTCGCCGCCGGTGACGGTCACCCCTCCCCCGGCCGTGGTGACGAAGGTCCGGTACTTCTCGATCTCCGTCATCACCTCGTCGACCGTGGCCTCTCGTCCGTCCCGCATGTGCCAGGTGTCGGGGTTGGCGCAGTACAGGCAGCGCAGCGGGCAGCCGTTGACGAAGAGGACGAACCGGGTCCCTGGACCGTCCACGCCGGTGGACAGGTCCCAGGAGTGGATCCGGCCGGTGGTCATCGTCTTCACCGTTCTCACAGCGTTCCGTGGAAGGTGCGGCTGATCACGTCGAGCTGCTGCTCGCGCGTCAGGCGGACGAAGTTGACGGCGTAGCCGGAGACCCGGATGGTCAGCTCCGGGTACTTCTCCGGGTGCTCCATGGCGTCCTCCAGCGTGGCCCGGTCCAGGACGTTGACGTTCATGTGGAAGCCGCCGGAGGCCGTGTACGCGTCGAGGATGCCGACCAGATGGCCGACGCGCTCGGCGGGCGCATGCCCCAGCCCTTCCGGGGTGATCGTCGTGGTCAGCGAGATGCCGTCGCGGGCCTGTTCGTACGGGAGCTTGGCGACCGAGAGCGCGGAGGCGGCCACGCCGTGCCGGTCCCGGCCGTTCATAGGGTTCGCGCCGGGGGCGAAGGGCTGTCCGGTGCGGCGGCCGTCGGGGGTGTTCCCGGTGTGCTGGCCGTACACCACGTTGGAGGTGATGGTCAGCACCGACTGTGTGTGCTCCGCGTTCCGGTAGGTGGGATGTTCGCGCACCTTCGCCATAAAGGACTTCACCAGGTCGACGGCGATGGCATCGACACGGTCGTCGTTGTTGCCGTAGGCCGGGTAGTCGCCCTCGATCTCGTAGTCGACGGCCAGCCCGGTGTCGTCCCGCTCCACCTTCACCCGGGCGTACTTCACGGCGGACAGGCTGTCGGCCGCCACCGAGAGCCCTGCGATGCCGCAGGCCATGAAGCGGTGCACGGGGTGGTCGTGCAGCGCCATCTCGATGCGCTCGTAGGCGTACTTGTCGTGCATGAAGTGGATGACGTTGAGCGTGTTGACGTAGGTGGCGGCCAGCCAGTCCAGCATCCGGTCGTACGCCGCCTTCAGCTCGGCGTACTCCAGGTACTCGCCGGCCAGCGAAGGCGCCTCGGGGGCGATCTGCTCGCCGGTCATCTCGTCCCGGCCGCCGTTGATCGCGTACAGCAGGGCCTTGGCCATGTTGACCCGCGCGCCGAAGAACTGCATCTGCCTGCCGACCGCCATCGCCGAGACACAGCAGGCGATCGCGGTGTCGTCGCCGGTGCGCGGGCGCATCAGGTCGTCGGACTCGTACTGGACGGCGCTGGTGTCGATGGAGACCTTCGCGCAGAACTGCTTGAAGCCCTCGGGCAGTTGGGGCGACCAGAGCACGGTGAGGTTCGGTTCGGGCGCCGGGCCGAGGTTGTAGAGCGTCTGTAGGAAGCGGAAGGAGGTACGGGTGACGAGGGGGCGTCCGTCGGCGCCGATGCCGCCGATGGACTCGGTCACCCAGGTCGGGTCGCCGGAGAACAGGGCGTCGTACTCGGGGGTGCGCAGGAACCGTACGATCCGCAGCTTGATCACGAAGTCGTCGATCAGCTCCTGGGCCCGGATCTCGTCGATGTGGCCCTCTTCCAGGTCACGCTGGAGGTAGACGTCCAGGAACGTCGAGGTGCGGCCCAGCGACATCGCGGCGCCGTTCTGCTCCTTCACCGCGGCCAGATACCCGAGGTAGAGCCACTGGACGGCTTCGTGAGCGGTGGCGGCGGGGCGGGAGACGTCACATCCGTACGAGGCTGCCATCTCGGTCAGCTCGCCCAGTGCCCGCATCTGCTCGGCGAGTTCCTCACGGTCACGGATGACCTCGGAGGTGGAGGGGCGGGCGTCCAGCAGGGCGCGTTCGTCCCGCTTGGCCTCGCTCAGGCGGGCGGTGCCGTACAGGGCAACGCGCCGGTAGTCACCGATGATTCGGCCGCGCCCGTAGGCGTCGGGCAGCCCGGTGATGATTCCGGCTTTGCGGGCCGCGCGCATCTCGGGGGTGTACGCGTCGAAAACACCGTCGTTGTGGGTCCTGCGGTAGCTGCCGAAGACCCTCGTGACAAAGGGGTCGGGCTCGTAGCCGTACGCGCGCAGACTGTTCTCGACCATGCGCAGACCGCCGTTGGGCATGATCGCCCGCTTCAGCGGGGAGTCGGTCTGCAGGCCGACGATCAGCTCCCTCTCACGGTCGATGTACCCGGGCACGTGCGAGGTGATCGTCGACGGGGTCGCGGGGTCGACGGCCAGGATCCCCCGCCGCCGCTCCTCCGGGAACAGGGCGCTGACCTTGTTCCACACGGCGCGGGTGCGCTCCGTCGGGCCCGTCAGGAAGGCCGGGTTCCCTTCGTACGGGGTGTAGTTGGCCTGGATGAAGTCGCGCACGTCGATGCGGTCGCGCCAGCGCCCGCCTGAGAAACCGTGCCACGCCTCCGACGCTGGTTCGGGTGCCTTCACGTTTGTCGGGGCCACCGCCGTCATCACTGCCTCCGGGATCGTTCACGATGCCGTCCGCAGCCTGCCGCGGACGTCTCCGTTCACCACGCTCGTCCACCGCCGGACCTCGGGACAGGGCCGACGGGAGCCCGGTGCCGTACCGTCCGGCCCTTCTCGCCGAGCGGTTCCGGGGCCGATGTTCCCGACCCGATGAGGCCGTTCGGCCCTCCTTCGCCCAAGGGGTCCGAACAGCGGGAAAAGACGGAAGCGCGACCGGCCGGGACTGCTCGACGGGATGTTCACCGCGGCAACCAGACCAGCGGGGCCCAGCGCTCGGCGCGGCCGTAGCCGTCGCCGGTCAGGGAGCGGTGAGTGTGTTCTCGCTGGTGCGGCCCGCCAGGTAGTCCTCGACGTTGCGCGCGGTGGTCTCGGCGATCTGCGCGACCGCGTCGCGGGTGAAGTACGCCTGGTGGGAGGTGACAAGCACGTTGGAGAAGGTCATCAGCCGGGCGAGCCGTTCGTCCGTCATCACCTCGAGGGACTTGTCGAGGAAGAAGACCCCCGCCTCCTCCTCGTACACATCCAGTCCCACGCCGCTCAGCCGCCCGGCCCGCAGGGTCTCCAGCAGCGCGTCGGTGTCGACCAGGCCGCCGCGGCTGGTGTTGACGAGGATCGCGTCGTCCTTCATCAGTGCCAGGGCCTTGGGATCGACCAGATGATGGGTGTCGGGCAGGAGTGGCACGTGCAGGCTGATCAAGTCGGACTCGGCGAAGAGCCGGTCGCGTCCGACGTACTCCATGCCAAGCTCGACGCACTCGGGGCTGGGCGCGATGTCCCGGCCGAGCAGGCGCATCCCGAAGCCGTGAGCGATGCGGGCGAACGCCGTGCCGATCTTGCCGGTGCCCAGGATGCCGGCGGTGCGGCCGTGGAAGTCACGGCCCATCAGGCCGTCGAGTCTGAAGTCGAACTCGCGGGTGCGGTGCGCCGCTCGGACGATCCTGCGGTTGACGGCGAGCGCGAGCGTCCAGGCGAACTCGGCGACCGAGTACGGCGAGTAGGACGAGACTCGGGCGACCGTGAGCCCGAGCGTCGCGGCGGCCGTCAGATCGATGTTGTTGTAGCCGGTGGCACGCTGGGCGATCATCCGTGTGCCGCCCTCGGCGAGGGTGCGCAGGACGTCCGCGTCGAGAGTGTCGTTGACGCTGCTGAGGACGATCTCGTGGCCGACGCCGGTCGGGACGGTGTCCCGGTCCAGGAACAGCTCC
Source organism: Streptomyces albicerus (assembly GCF_008905045.1). GTDB lineage: Bacteria > Actinomycetota > Actinomycetes > Streptomycetales > Streptomycetaceae > Streptomyces > Streptomyces albicerus. The sequence goes on along the minus strand of NZ_VWMY01000016.1, from coordinate 127,894 downwards.
AGCCCTCGCATCCGGTGACGGCCATGGAAAGTCCGGTCGATCGCGTCGGCGAGGAGCGGCCTTTCGTCGGCGAGAACTCCGTAGGCGACGATCTCCACGCGCGGCCTCCATTGGTTCGGTTTCGTCCCGAGCGTAGGCAGTGTTCGACGCGGTCGCTCACTACGCGAGCCCGGCCGGTGACGACGCTCCAGCCTGAGCGCGTGGAGGCATAGACCTGCATCTCGGCCAATCTCGCAGGCGACCACCGTGCCGTCGATAGCACGGGTGAGTTCCGAGGCGGCAGAGGTGCGCAGCATGGCCAGCGCGGACCTGGCACGGCGAATCGGGGCCGAACGGCCCTCGACCAGGCCCCGGACAGCCCCTGTGGGCCGACCCGCGGGTGCCGGACCGTGGAAGCGGAAAACCAGGGAGAGGAAGCCGTCATGACGCAGACCGCACACCAGGTACGGGGGACCCACGCGCTGCTGGCCGACGGCAGCACGGTGGAGATCCGGTCTGCGCGGCCGGAGGATCATCACCAGGTTCTGGGGCTGTATGACGGCATGTCGGTGGAAAATCTGCGGCTGCGGTTCTTCGGAGTGAGCCGCCGGTCCGGCCGGATGGCCGCCGACCGGCTCTGCGCGCCGCCGGAGCAGGGCCACCGCGGGCTTATCGCCCTTCTCGACGGCCGGATCATCGGTGTCGCCGAGTACGAGACCGACCCCGATCCCACCTCTGCCGAGATCGCCCTGGTGGTGGCCGACGGCTTGCACAACCGTGGCGTGGGCACCCTGCTCCTGGAACACCTGGTGCACGCTGCGCGCCAGGCGGGCATCACGACATTCACCGCCGACGCACTCGCCGACAACCACGCGGTGGTGAAGGTCTTCGCCGACCTCGGCCTCACCACGGCCCGCCGGTTCGACGGCGGCGAGATCCACTGCACCGTACGGCTGGAACAGGACGAGCACTATCTGACGGCCCTCGACGAGCGCGGCCGCACCGCCGACACGGCGAGTCTGCGGCCCCTGCTGCGCCCCTCCTCCATCGCCGTGGTCGGGGCTGGCACCAGGCCCGGCTCGGTGGGGCGGGCGGTGCTGAAGAACATCCGGCGCGCCGGGTTCAGCGGCCGTCTGATGGCAGTGAACCCACACGCGGACACCATTGAGGGCACCCCGTGCTTCCCGTCGGTGACCGCCCTGGCCCCGCCGCCCGAACTGGCCGTACTGGCGGTGCCCGCCCGCGCGGTGCCCGAGGTGGCCGAGCAGTGCGGCAAGGCCGGGGTCCGGGCACTGGTCGTGCTGACCTCCGGGCTCGACGCCAAACAGGTGGCGGCTCTGCTGGCCACCGTCCGCCGTCACGGCATGCGGCTGGTCGGCCCGAATTGCTTGGGCATCGCCAACACCGAGGAGGCCGTACGGCTCGACGCGACGTTCGCCGCGCACCGGCCGCTCCCCGGCACCGCCGGGGTCGCCGTGCAGTCCGGCGGCGTCGGTATCGCGCTGCTCGGCGGCCTGACGCGGCTCGGCATCGGGGTATCCAGCTTTGTTTCGCTGGGCGACAAGTACGACGTCAGCGGCAACGACCTGCTCCAGTGGTGGGAGGCCGACGGCACCACCGAGCTGGCCCTGCTGCATCTGGAGTCCTTCGGCAATCCGCGTGCGTTTTCCCGCACCGCCCGCCGGGTCGCCCGGCGGATGCCGGTACTGACCGTTGACGCGGGCCGCTCCGACGCCGGGCGGCGGGCCGCCGCCTCGCACACCGCGGCGGCCGCGACCCCGACCATGACCCGCCAGGCCCTGTTCACCCAGGCCGGCGTCATCGCCACCCGCACCATCGGCGAGCTCCTCGACACCGCCGCCCTGTTGCACTCCCAGCCGCTGCCCACCGGCTCGCGGGTGGCCGTGGTGTCGAACGCGGGCGGGGCCGGTGTGCTGGCCGCCGACGCCTGCGCCGAAGCGGGCCTGAGCGTCCCGGAACTGCCTTCCGAACTCATCACGGAACTTCTTGAGCTGCTTCCCGAAGGGGCGAGCGCCGCCAACCCGGTCGACACCACAGCCGCCGCGGGCGGGGAAGCCCTGCGCGCATGTGTGGACCGGCTGGCCGAGCACGGCGCCGTGGACGCGGTGATGGTGGCGCTTGTGCCCACGGCACTGGCCGCGGCGACCGGCGATGATCCCCTCCGCGCGCTGACCGGGCAACACCCGCGCCCGGTCGCGGCGGTCCTGCTGGACCAGGCCGAGTCGGTACGGCTCCTGCACTGCGGTGCCGGGGCCCTGCCCGCGTACGCCGACCCACAGGCCGCCGCCCGCGCCCTGGCCCACGCGGCGGAGCGCACTCGCTGGCTCGCCAGGCCGCCCGGCACCGTCCCCGAACTGCCCGATGTCGGCACCACCGCGGCCCGCGCCCTGGTGGACAGCTTCCTCGCCGACCACCCCGAGGGTGGCTGGCTCGACCCGCGCACCTGCGCCGAACTGCTCGACCACTACGGCATCCCGCAGCTGCCCTGGGCGTGGGCCGAGGACGAGCAGTCGGCGGTGGACGCCGCCGCCCGTCTGGCCGGACCGAACGGGAGGGTCGTACTCAAGGCGTACTGGCCGGGCCTGCTGCACAAGTCCGACCAGGGCGCGGTGCTGCTCGACCTTGACGGGGAGGAGCAGGTACGGGCCGCCCACCGCGACTTCGTCACCCGCTTCGGCGAGGTGATGACGGGTGTGCTCGTACAGCCGATGGCCGGACGCGGAACGGAACTGGTCGCCGGAGTCGTGCAGGACGAGGTGTTCGGCCCGCTGGTGCTGTTCGGCCTCGGTGGCACCGCCACCGAAGTGCTCGCCGACCACGCGGCACGCCTGGCCCCGCTCACCGACCGCGACGTGCATGACCTGATCACGGCCCCGCGCTGCGCCCCGCTGCTGTTCGGCTACCGCGGAGGCGGCCCGGTCGACCTGGAGGGCCTGGAGCGGCTGCTGCTGCGGCTGTCGCGGCTGGCCTGCGATCTCCCGCAGCTCGCCGAGGCCGATCTCAATCCGGTCGTGGCCCGGCCAGACGCGGTCACCGCCCTCGATGTCCGGATCCGCGTGCTTCCCCGTCGCGCCCGCGACCCGTATCTGCGCCGGCTGCGCTGAACCGAGGAGGAGAGAACGATGAAGCACCGCCACATCGCCACAGTGATGACGAGCGATGTCGTCCGAGTGCCCGTCGCCACGCCGTTCAAGAAAGTCGCGGTGCTGCTCGCCGAGCACCGCATCAGCGGACTCCCCGTGGTGGACGCCGAGGAGAAGGTCATCGGGGTTATCTCCGAGACCGACCTGATGCTCCGGCAGGCACGTCATGAGGAGGCCGGAGCCGGACCGCGCAAGTGGCGACCGCGGACCCGCGCCGCCCGCAGGGCCGAGACCAAGGCCCGCGCCCGCATCGTGGAACAGCTCATGAGCAGCCCGGCGATCACCGTCCACGCCACCGACTCCATCGCCCAGGCCGCCCGCACCATGGCGGAGCACCGCGTCAAGCGGCTGCCTGTGGTGGACGAGGAGGACCGGCTGGTCGGCATCGTCACCCGACGCGATCTGCTCCAGGTCTTCCTGCGCCCGGACAGCGACATCCGCGCCGAGATCATCGACGAGGTACTGGTCCGTTCCCTGTGGCTGGCCCCGCAGGCGATCGATGTGACGGTCACCGAGGGCGTGGTCACACTGAAAGGGCGCCTGGAGCGCAGCAGCGAAGTCGCCGTCGCGGTGCGGATGAGCGGCCAGGTGGACGGTGTGGTGGCCGTCATGAACCGCCTCGACCACGAGTACGACGATTCACATTTGCGGCCGGAGGAGCCCGCCGTGCACGGCGTTGGCGAGGACTGGCTTCGCAGGCTCTGAAAAAAGGGGGCCGGACCGTGACCTGGTACGACCACGACGGCACCAACGGCTGGGGCTCCACCCTCATGACGCTTGGCATGCTCGCTGTCTGGGCCCTGGTGGCGGTTGCCGTGGCGGCGCTGCCGCGCCGTCCAGCGGCCGGCTCCGGGGGGCGGGACGCGTCGCCAAAGCAACTGCTCACGGAAGGGGCTCGCTTGCGGCGAGATCGACGACTAATACCACCGGCGGCTCGAAGTGCTTCAGCACGGACCAGAGCCGCTGCCATCAGAGAAATCGAGGTGATCCGTGATGACCGCCGCACCCCGCGTGCTGGTCGCCTATGGCACGAAGAACGGCTCCACGGCCGAGATTGCCGAGTGGATGGCTCAGGCCATGCTCGAGCGGCACGTGGAGGCCGATGTCCGGCCCGCCGCCCAGGTCGACGACCTCGCCCCCTACGACGCCGTGATACTCGGCGGCGGTCTCTACGCCGGACGCTGGCAGCGTGACGCGTCCCGCTTCGCCCGCCGCCACCGCGACGCTCTCGGTCGGCGGCCCGTCTGGCTGTTCAGCAGCGGACCGCTCGACGCCTCGGCCGCCGAACGAGACATCCCGCCCGCCCCCGGCGTGGCCCGTATCGTCACCCGGCTCGACGCCCGCGGCCACGCCACATTCGGCGGTCGGCTCGTCGAAGGCGCCAAGGGATTCATCGCCCGTCAAATCCTCAACCAGGGCAAGGGAGGTGACTTCCGCGACCGCGAACAGATCCAGGGTTGGGCGCACGGCATCGCGGCCGAACTCACCGGCTCCGCGATGGAGCACCACTGACCCTGCGTCGCCGGGCGTGGCCAGGTCGGACAGCCCAGACCCGGCCGCGCGTGGCCGGTCGCATCGGGCTGGTTCGGCCGACGGCGCGTGTCCTGCTCCTTCAGGTCCCGCGCGGTCAGGTCAGGGGAAAGCCGACTGGTCCCTGCAACGGCTGTGCCTTCCCTATGCCGGATCCAGGATCCGGCATAGGGACGCGAACATGGTGAGGTAGGCACTCTCGTGTCCGGTGGCGTGGCGGCGTTGCTGGAGCGATTCTCTGCGCATGCGCAGAAACGGCTTCGCCCCAGGGCGAACCCTGGGACTGGTGGCCGCGACATCGCTAGCGGCCCTCATCACCTTCATCCGGCCTCGGTTGCTGACCTGGGGGGCGTCGAGCGATGAGGTGGCACGCGCTTACCCGGGCGACGAGCTGGTGCCGAACGCGGATGGCTCGTCGACCATGGCCACGACGCTGCCCGCGCCGCCGGCGGAGGCTTGGCCGTGGCTGCTGCAAATGGGCTGCAACCGCGGAGGCTGGTACAGCTGGGACCGGTTGGACAACGGCGGACAGCCCAGCGCCGACCGCATTGTCAGGGCCTGGCAAAGCCTGGAGGTGGGACAGCGGCTGGATGCGGTGCCAAGCGGTGACGCCTGGTTCACTGTGGCGGTTCTCGATCCGCAGAGGACTCTGGTGCTGCGCTCATCCCTGACACTGCCCTTCGGCCACCCCTTCGACCCGTCGTCGGGTACGGAACCAAGCGCGTACGTGGATTCGATCTGGGGATTCCACCTTGACCCGGACGCCGGTGGCGGAACCCGCCTCGTGGTCCGCACCCGATCCCGCAGCCGGCCGCGTCTGCTGACCAGGCCCATGGACGTGCTGTTCTGGGAGCCCACTCACCTGGTGATGCAGACCCGCCAACTTCGCAATCTACGTATGCGTCTCGGCGCGAGGGCATGACACAGAACTCGGAGTCACCGGCGACGCGAAACAAGGGCCCAGCCGAAGGGCTGCCCGCTCCACGCTCACATTGCGCGTCGGGCGTAGAAGCACATGCGCTGAGTCGTCCCGAAACCCGGAGCCGATCGGCTCTCAGGTGTGCGGCACAACCGCGACGGGGCAGGCCGCATGGTGCAGAGTGGCATGGGCGACGGACCCGATGCGGGTACCGACAGGTGAACGGCGCACCCGGCGGCCGACCACGAGCAGCTGCGCACGGGAAGCAGCCGACAGCAGTACCTGTCCCGCGCTTCCCAATTCGACATGCTCGACCACCGGCACGTTGGGAAACCGCTCACGCCACGGAGCGAGCGCCTGCTCCAATTCCTTGTTCTCGAACGGCTCAAGCCCTCCCGCCTCGTCAGCGAGGCGCATCGAACCTGGGCTGTACGCATAGATGGACGGGACGCTCCAGGCCCTGACCGCTCGCACGGGTGTCCCTCGTACGGCCGCGGCCTCGAAGGCGAACCGCAGTACTGCGTCACTGTCTTCCGCCTGGCCCTGCTGGCCCACGACAACCTCGCTGCCTTCTGGCTCGCTCATCACCCCGTCGGGGGCCCGCACGGACACGACGGGCCGCCGAGCGGCAGCGATCACCTGCTGACCGTACGAGCCGAGCAGGAAGCCGACGAGCGCACCGTGCCCGCGTGAACCGAGCACCAGGAAGTCGGACTGCTCCGCCTCACTCAGGAGAGCGGAAACGGCCGTGTCGGGCACCACTTCGGACGTGACACGAAGATCCGGGAACCGGCCGGCCACGTGTGTCTCGGCTTCCCGCAATACGGAGTGGGCGGACTTGGCCTGCGCTTCCCTGTCCTGGACGACAGGTACGTCCAAGGGCTGCCAGAGCCAGGCGTGCACGATACGCAGCGGCACCCCTCGGAGGGTGGCTTCACCGGCTGCCCACTCCGCCGCGGCCAGGCTTTCCGGGGATCCGTCCACTCCTGCGGTGATTGCGCGGGTCATGGGATGGCCTCCGTACAGGTCATTTTGGGCTCGGTCTTTTCCCCGTGCCTTCTGCCCCCCAGCATCGGGGAGCCGGTCCTGTTCGAAGAGTGCCGAACGGACCTGACATCCGGGCCCGTTCGGCCACAATCCGAACGGGCCCGGACCGGTGACAGCAACAGCTCGTCCTGCGGGCCCCGAACTCAGGGACCTGGCGTCCCGGCAGATTGCCTACGCGGCGGGCCACGTCGTTGAGGAAGCCCTTGGTCGGCGAGCCGCCATCGATCCAGCCCTTGCGGCCGACGGCGGTAGGCGTGCGCGGCGGCGCAGCCGGTTCTGGAGCTGGTCGACGACCTCCCGGGCGCGGAGCGTTCAGGAGGAGAGGTCCACCCCGTAGATCGTGCGCCCACCGACGAGTTCACGACCGGTGACCAGCTCGGCCTCGATGCGTACGAAGACTTCCTCGGGCGCGGCGACCCAGGAGCGTGGACCGGTCCGGGAGAGCCGCCTGTGCTCGGCGGCATCGGTGACCACGGTGGCGCGGCCGGTGACGACGACGCTCCAGCCGGAGTGCGCGACGGCATCGACCTCGTCCGCTTCGAACGCGACCACCACACCGTCGATCGCCCGGGACAGTTCCGATTCCGCCGCGGTGCGCAGCAGTACGGCGGAATCATCGTCCAGGCAGAAGTTGACCGGCAGGACCGCGGGCAGGGCGTGACGGGTGTGGACGATACGGCCGACGGGTGCCCCGGCCAGCAGGCGCAGGCACTCCTGCCGGTCGAGTTCGCGGAAACCGTCGTTGGGGTACAACAGGCGCTCCAGCTCTCACGCGGTACAGCGGTGTACGTCCCATGCTGTGCGCCGGTGGTGGCAGGGGCGAGAGCCCACCGGTCCACCACGGTCGGAGAGTGGCCCCGACGGTGTCGCCCACAGGCGCGCCTGAGCGTTCCGCCGGGGCGGCGGGGGCGCGCCTGGGCTCCGCCCACGACGGGTCGGCCGTTACCGGCCGCGTCGCCGTTCACACCGCGCGCGGCATCAGCGCACCGAGATCGATCGCCCGGTGATGTCTGCGGGATCGATGCACACCCACATGCCCCGCTCGCCTCCCGGCCACGGACCGCTGTACGCCCGCTCCTCCAGCTGGCGTACGGCGTCGGGGTCGGTCACCTCACGGGCGGGGCCGCGTACGAGCACGCTCCAGCCTCGGCTGAGTGCCTCGTCGATGTGGTCGACCTCGAAGGCGACCTGGGTTCCGGCGGCTGCCGCGGGCGTCGCGTCGGGTGCGGTCCGGAAGGCGACCGCATCGTCGACGACGCTGTAGTTCACCGGGACCACGACCGGGCCTGCGGGAGTGGACACGGCGATTCTTCCAACGCCGTGCGTCGACAGCCGTGCTCGGCACTCCTCGGCGTTCAGCTCCACCAGCTCCGGGTGACCGGCGGCCCGGCCGATACCCGGCGGCAGATCGGCTCCACCGCCGCGCAGGGCCGCCACCGTGGTCTCCAGGGTGTCGGCGAGTCGGATGAGGACGCCGGTGCCGGGCGTGGCGGTGGACTGTTCCTCCAGGTACTGGAGGTAGCTGGGGACCGTGCCCGCCCGCTCGGCGGTTTCCTGCCGTGTCAGGCCGAGTTCCTCGCGGCGTTGGGCGATGCGGCGCCCGATGTCGCCCCGTGCGCCGCCCGCTGCCGCGGATGCCGCGTTCGGTGGTGTGTGTTCGGACATCGCCGATCACTTCCTCGCGTCAGGACGCCCTGACCGTCAGGACGTCGTGCGGCTGCCCGCCGAGGACGACCTTGAGCGCGCCGGTCTGGGCGGCCCGGGAGAAGACGTCGTACGCCTCCTCCATGTGGTCCAGCGGGAAGGTGTGGGTGACCATCGACGAGGCGGGCAGGCGGCCTCCGGCCATCATGCGCAGCAGGGTCGGGGTGGAGTACGTGTCGACCAGCCCGGTGGTGATCGTGACGTTCTTGATCCACAGGTCTTCGAGGTGCAGCGCGGCGGGCTTGCCGTGCACGCCGACGTTGGCCACGTGGCCGCCGGGTCGCACCATGCGCGTGCACGTCTCGAAGGTTTCCGGGACTCCGACCGCTTCGACGACCACGTCGGCCCCGAGGCCTTCGGTGAGGTCGGTGACCAGCGATTCGGCCTCGCCCGCGAGGGCGACGGCGTCGGCACCGAGGTGCTTGGCCGCCTCGAGCCGGGCCGGGGCGAGATCCACGGCGATGATCTCCTCTGGTGTGTACAACCGGGCGGTGGCGATCGCGGCGAGGCCGATGGGACCGGCACCGACGACGGCGACGGTGTCTCCGGGCCGTACGCGGCCGTTCAGCACACCCACTTCGTAGGCGGTGGGGAAGATGTCGGCCAGCAGTACGGCGTCCTTGCTGTCCACCGCGCCCGGCAAGAGGTGCGTGGACAGATCGGCGTGGGGCACGCGGACGTACTCGGCCTGTGTGCCGTTGATCAGGTGGCCGAGGATCCAGCCTCCGCCGCCGCGGCACTGACCGTACGATCCCTCCCGGCAGAAGCGGCAGCGGCCGCACGCCGTGATGCACGAGACCAGTACCCGGTCGCCGGGACGGACGGTGCGTACGTCGCTGCCGACTTCGACGATCTCGCCGACGGCCTCATGGCCGAGGACCGTCCCTGGGCGTACCTCAGGTACGTCGCCCTTGAGGATGTGCAGGTCCGTACCGCAGATGGTGACGGAGTCGACGCGGACGACCGCGTCGGTGGCGCCCTGGATGCCCGGGTCCGCGACGTCCTCCCAGGCGGACTGTCCGGGGCCGTGGAAGACGAGTGCCTTCATGACGATCCCTTTCCTCGGTGTTCCGGTCGGTCGTGGCGACCGTTTCGTTGCGAGGCCCCGGTCGTGGGCGGTGCGGCCTCACGTATCTAGCCTGACCGGGACGAATGCCGCCCGCATGGGCTGGCCGGTCCCCACCGCCGGACGACTGGCAGGGCCGTTCGGCGGCAGGCGGGGCCCATCAGCCCCTGCAGAGCCGTCCCCAGGTACCGGAGAGTGACAGGGAGAGCGCTGAGAACCATGTCGAAGGAGGCAGGGGCCATGCGGCACCGGATCGTGAGCGAACTGATGACAACAGGGGTCGTGAGCGTGCGGCAGGACGCGGCCTTCACGGAGATCGCCAAACTGCTCGCGGAGCACGACATCACGGCCGTTCCGGTCGTGGACGACAGCGACCGCCCCGTCGGCGTGGTGTCCGAGGCAGACCTGCTGCGCAAGGAGGCGGGCCGCCTGGATGCGACGGGATCATTGCCCGGCCCCGACCCGCAGTCCGCCGCACGGGCCAAGGCCGAGGCGACCACGGCCGGTGGTCTGATGACCAGCCCGGCCGTCACCGCCCGCCCGGAATGGACGGCGGTCGAGGCCGCCCGAGCCATGGAACGGAACCGAGTCAAGCGACTGCCGGTCGTGGACGGGAGCGGCCGGCTGATCGGCGTGATCAGCCGCGCCGACCTGCTGCGGGTGTTCCTGCGTGGGGACCGCGCCATCCGCGAGGAGATCAGCGGGGACGTACTCGTGCGCACGCTGGGCATCCCGCCCACCGCGGTGACCGTGCACGTCGTCGACGGCCGGGTCACCCTGCGCGGAACCGTTGAGCGCAGGAGCACCGTTCCCGTTGTCGTGCGGCTGTGCCGCAGCGTGGACGGCGTGGTCGAGGTCTCCGAACACCTGGATCACAGGGTCGACGACACCGCCTCGCACACCGGTACCTCTCGACGTGCTGAGCTGTCGCCCTGATGGACCGGGAAACGGCACGCGGCACGGCGCTGCGACGGTTTCCCGATCCGTGCGCCCTCTCCCTTTGGGAACAGTGGCCAAAGGCCGCTCGAGGGGACCAACCGGCCCTACCCATCGCCTCACCGTCCGGGCTTTCCTGTTGCCATGAACGAACCCCGCATCCAGCCAGTGCCTTGCCTGCGCATGCGTGTCGTCGGCGGCACCACCGTCGTGCGGCTGCGCGGCGAGATCGACATCCTGACCGCGGCGCCCCTGTCCGTGCGCCTCGATGTCCTGACCGCCGGCCCAAGTCCCGAGCTGGTACTGGACCTGCGATTCGTGACGTTCATCGACTGCAGCGGTCTGGGCGCACTGTGCCGGGCCCGGAACCGCACGAAAGAGCGGGGTGGCCGACTGCGGCTCGTGACGAGCAGCACGCGCATCCTCCGGTTGCTGCGCCTGACCGATCTGACTCGCGTCTTCGACGTGTACCCGCGCCTTTCCGACGCTCTCGCCCATACGCCGCGCAGGGGCGGCGCCCTGTCCGCCACGGCCGGATGACCGCCTGTCGGATTTGGTCGAGTGGTACGGCGTGAACACCGGCCCGAGCCGTCGTGCCGACCGGGGGCGATTCGGCAGTCCCGTCGCGCCCTGCCGTCGGCCGTGCTCAGCCGCCCTGCCCGTCCGGCAGGCCGGCGTCGGGCGCGGTGCCCCGCGTCCGGTCACGGTCCCGGTGCCGGAGACGAAGGCGGACACCAGGGCCATCGCGTTGTGGTACCCCTGAGCGCGAGTGCGCGCTGAGCCGCACCACGTGTGTGCGGCCGGTCCGCTCTTACTTGGACGCCCTCACCCGCGCGGAGCGGGCTACCTTCACTCGACCCGCGCCGAAATCCGCGCGCGCTCCGGTGAAATTCCTCCTCACGCGCGTGACGAAGCCCGCCTTGACCGCGCCGCCCCAGGACCGGCAGCTGGCCGACGGCGCGGACGAGATCGAGCGCCTGGCCCAGGACGGCTGGCTCACGGACACGGAGCCGCGCCCCGTCCGCCTGGTGCTCTCCCATACGGATGCCGTGCAGCCTCGGAATGGCGCGCATACCGGGGAACCCGGCCTCGCCCCAGCCGAACAGGTCGGGCAGCGGTAGCCGGCCCTGCCTTTCTCGTTCGCTGCTCCCGGAGTCGCGACCGGGCCGGTATCCGTGTGGGCCGACCGGCCCGCAACAGACCCGGTCGGCCCTGTCAGCCGGTCGTCCGGCCACTCCTCGCGCAGGTGCGGACGTGGCTGCTTCTCACCTCTGCGGGAGTCGGGCGGCGACGTACTCGGTGAGGTCGAGCAGGCGGTTGGTGTAGCCCCACTCGTTGTCGTACCAGCCGAAGACCTTCACCAGGTCGCCGTGCGCCTGGGTCAGCGGTGTGTCGAGCACGCACGAAGCGGGGTCGCCGACGATGTCGCGGGAGACGAGCGGGGCGTCGGACACCCGCAGGATTCCCTTCAGCGGCCCGTCGGCGGCCTCGCGGAACGCGGCGTTGACCTCGTCCGCGGTCACGGGCCGGTCGAGCACCACGCTCAGGTCCGTCAGCGAGCCGTCCTCGACCGGCACCCGCACGGCGATGCCGTCCAGGGTGCCCGCCAGCTCCGGCAGGACGAGGCCGACTGCGCGGGCGGCTCCGGTACTGGTCGGAATGATGTTGACCGCCGCGGTGCGGCCACGACGCGGGTCCTTGTGCGGACCGTCCAGGACCACCTGGTCGTTGGTGTAGCCGTGGATAGTGGTCATCAGGCCCTTGACCAGGCCGAAGTGCTCATCCAGCACTTTCACCATTGGCGCCACGCAGTTGGTCGTGCACGAGGCGTTGGACACCACGTGGTCCCGCTCCGGGTCGTATACGCCTTCGTTGACCCCCACGACAAGGGTCGCGTCGACTCCCTTGCCCGGCACGGACAGCAATACCTTGCGCGCGCCGGCCCTCAGGTGCAGCCCGGCCTCCTCGCGGCTGCGGAAGCGGCCGGTCGACTCGATGACCACGTCAACGCCCAGCTCACCCCACGGCAAGGCGGCGGGGTCACGCTCGGCCGTCACCGTGATGCGGTGCCCGTCCACCGTGAGCGACATGTCATCGTGCTCGACACTGCGGCGCAGCCGCCCGTAGGTCGAGTCGTACTCCAGCAGATGGGCCAGCGCCGTCGGCGAGGTGAGGTCGTTGACCGCCACCACCTCGACAGCACAACCGGCCCCTGTCTCGGCGCGCGCCAGCACGCAGCGCAGGTAGTTGCGCCCGATACGCCCGAAGCCGTTGATCCCTACACGCACGGTCATGTCCGTCGTCCTCCCCGATCGGTGTCTGGTGTGCGTTGCCAGCCTGCGGGGCCCGCGTCGGACGGGGCATGGGCCGTACGGGGACGAGGCGGGGGACGTTCGGCCCCGCGTCCGGGATCGGGTCGAAGGCCCCTACCGGCAATCAGCCGCTCTCTTCTCAGAGATCCCGCGGCCGAACGACGGGGCCAACGCTCGGCGGCGGCAAGCGGAGAGTGGACGGGCGGTGCGCGAAACCGGGACCGGGTGGCCGGAGTTCGGGACCACCGGCCCATGGAGGACGTGTCCTCGTCGGCACGAATCTCGGGTGAGTAGCGGCCGCTGTCGCTGCCCGTCGTATCGGACCCGGAGGTATCTCCCATGCTTCGCCCCATCACCGTCGGCCTGGACGGTTCCCCCGAGAGCCTGGCCGCAGCCGACTGGGCCGCCCGTGAGACACAGCGTCGCGGATTGCCGCTGCGCCTGGTGCACGCCTGGATCTGGCAGCCGCACGAGGTGCCCGTCGCCGAGGAGCTGGAGACCCAGAAACGCTGGGCCCTGGGCGTGCTGCGCGAGTCCGAACAGGATCTGCGTGACCGGTACCCAGGGCTGACGATCGACACCGAGCAGGTCTCCGATCCGGCCACCGAGGTTCTGCTGGGCCAGGCAGAGAAGGCCGAGATGCTGGTGCTGGGCTCCAGCGGGCACGGTGCCATGGCAGGCTTCCTGCTCGGCTCCGTCGGCCAGCACGTGCTGGCCAGGGCGAAGCGCCCGGTGGTGATGGTGCGGGCGAACACGCGGTCCGCGGCCGAGGGGGACAGCGGAGAAGTGGTCGTCGGGCTCCAGGATCTGGGCGCACAGGCCGGTCCGCTCCTGGAGTTCGCGTTCCGTGCGGCAGCCGCCCGCGGGGCGACGCTGCATGCCGTGCACGCCTGGGATCTGCCGCCGCTGTACGGACGCGGTCCCGAGGCCGGGCAGGCGGCGGTCAAGCCAGGTGGCCTGGCCGAACAGCAGGAGAAGGCACTGTCCGACGCGCTGCAGCCGTGGCGGGAAAAGTTCCCCCAGGTCACAGTGGTTGAGACGGTCGACCTCGCCTTCGTCTCGGGAGTCCTGCTGCAGGCCGCGGCGCATGCCGGGCTCGTGGTCGTCGGCCGCCGGGTGCACAGGCCCGCGCTCGGCATGCGCATCGGCCCGGTCGCGCACGCCGTGCTCCACCACGTCGCCGCCCCCGTCGTGGTCGTCCCGCACGACTGACGGCCGACCGGTCCACCGGCCTCGTGAACGTCCGGGGCCGGCCGCCGTGCGAGAGCCCGTACGGACCCCTACGGCCCCATGTACGGAGCGGAGAAACCCCAGTCCCTCACATCCCTCACGGAGAGCGGACACCACATCCGGCAACTCCCGGAATCCGAAGGAAGAGCACACCGCCATGGCCCACTACGTGTACAAGTTCACCGAGGGCGGCCGTGACATGGCCGACCTGCTCGGCGGCAAGGGCGCCAACCTTGCCGAGATGACCCGCATGGGCCTGCCCGTGCCGCCCGGGTTCACCGTCAGCACCGAGGCCTGCCGCGCCTTCCTCGCCACCGGCAGCGAGCCGGAGGGACTGACCCGCGAGGTCTCCCGGCACCTGACCGCCCTGGAACAGGCCGCCGGACGGCAGCTGGGGCAGCCGGACGACCCACTGCTCCTGTCCGTCCGTTCCGGGGGCCGCTTCTCCATGCCCGGCATGATGGAAACGATCCTCGACGTCGGCCTCAATGACGACTCCGTGCTCGGCCTGGCGAAGTCCTCCGGCAGCGAGCGCTTCGCCTGGGACTCCTACCGCCGCCTTGTGCAGATGTTCGGCAGCACCGTCATGGGTGTCGACAGCGCGCTGTTCGAAGACATCATGGGCCGTCTCAAGGACATGCGTGGCGCGGCCGACGACCTGCACCTGGACGCGACCGACCTCGCCGGGCTCGTCGAGGCCTACAAGGACCTGATCCACCAGGAGACCGGCGAGGACTTCCCGCAGCTCCCGGCCGAGCAGCTGCGGCGCGCGGTTCTCGCCGTCTTCGAGTCCTGGAACGGTGAACGCGCCCGGCTCTACCGCCAACGCGAGCACATCCCCGACGACCTCGGCACGGCTGTCAACGTACAGACCATGGTCTTCGGCAACCTCGGCCCCGACTCGGGCAGCGGCGTCGCCTTCACCCGCGACCCGGCCACGGGCGCCCCGGGCGTGTACGGCGACTACCTGCCCAACGCCCAGGGCGAGGACGTCGTCGCGGGCATCCGCAACACCATCCCGCTCGACGGCCTGAAGGACCTGGACCCGGCCTCCTACGCCCAACTGCGCGATCACTTGCGGACGTTGGAGACCCACTACCGCGACCTGTGCGACATCGAGTTCACCATCGAGCGCGGCAAGCTGTGGATGCTGCAGACGCGGGTCGGCAAGCGCACCGCGGAGGCCGCGTTCGCCATCGCCTCCGCGCTGGTCGACGAGAACCTGATCACCGCGGACGAGGGTCTGGCACGGGTCGGCGGAGACGGACTGTCCCGGCTGATGTTCCCCCGCTTCGACATCACGAAGGTCGGACGGGCACTCGCGCACGGCATCCCGGCCTCGCCCGGGGCGGCCGTGGGCGCGGCGGTCTTCGACTCCGCCGAGGCCGTCCGCCGCGCCGCGGCCGGGGAGAAGGTGGTCCTCGTACGCCAGGAGACCACCCCCGACGACCTGCCCGGCATGATCGCCGCCCAGGCCGTGCTGACCAGTCGCGGCGGCAAGACCAGCCACGCGGCCGTGGTCGCCCGCGGCATGGGCAAGGTCTGCGTGTGCGGGGCCGAAGAACTCGGCGTGGACACGCAGGGACGCCGCTTCACCGCGGGCGACACCACCGTCGAGGAGGGCACGGTCATCTCGGTGGACGGCTCCGAGGGCGCCGTGTTCCTCGGTGCCGCCCCGCTCGTCGACTCGTTGGTGATGCGGTACTTCGAGACCGGCGAACGCTCGGCCGGACTGGTCGACGCAGTGGCTCGCGCCATGCAGCAGGCGGACGGCGTACGACGGATGGGCGTACGGGCGAACGCCGACACCCCCGAGGACGCGGCCCGGGCCCGCCGGTTCGGCGCCGAGGGCATCGGCCTGTGCCGCACCGAGCATATGTTCCTCGGCGACCGCCGGCAGCTGGTCGAGGCGATGATCCTGGCCCGCACCGACGCCGAACGCGACCGTGCGCTGGACGCGCTGCTGCCCCTGCAGCGACAGGACTTCGTCGGCATCCTGGAGGCGATGGACGGCCTGCCGGTCACCATCCGCCTCCTCGACCCGCCGCTGCACGAGTTCCTGCCCGACCGCACCGAACTCGCCGTACGGCTCGCCGCCGCCGAGGCGCACGGCAGCCCGCCGAGCGCGCACGACTCCGAGCTGCTCGAGGCCGTCAACCGCATGCACGAGGAGAACCCGATGCTCGGTCTGCGCGGCGTACGCCTGGGCCTGGTGGCGCCGGGCCTGGTCGCCATGCAGGTACGGGCCGTCGCCGAGGCGGTCGTGGAGCGCAAGCGTGCGGGCGGAGATCCCCGGGCGGAGATCATGGTGCCGCTCATCGACACGGTCGAGGAACTGCGGCTCGTACGCAAGGAAGTGGAACAGGTACTCGCCGAGGTCTCCAGGGCATCGGGCGTCCCCGTCCAGTGCCCCGTGGGCACGATGATCGAGCTGCCGAGGGCCGCCCTGACGGCGGGCTCGATCGCGCAGGAGGCCGAGTTCTTCTCCTTCGGCACCAACGATCTGACCCAGACCACCTGGGGCTTCTCGCGCGACGACGTGGAGGCGGCGTTCTTCTCCGCCTACCTCGACAAAGGCATCTTCAAGGTGTCCCCGTTCGAGACAATCGACCGGGAAGGCGTCGGCCGCCTGGTAGAGATCGCTGTCGCCGAGGGCCGCGCCGCACGCCCCGGCCTGAAGATCGGCGTCTGCGGCGAACACGGAGGCGACCCCGAGTCGGTCCACTTCTTCCACACCGCCGGCCTCGACTACGTCTCCTGCTCCCCCTTCCGCGTCCCGGTCGCCCGGCTGGAGGCCGGACGGGCCGCGCTCACCGGGACTGCGGGCAACGACGAGAGCAAGTGACGAGAGCCAGGCGCCGGTCCCGCAGGTGGGTCCGGCAGGTCAGTTGGCAGGTCGGTTCAGCCCCCGGTCAGGGGACAGGCGGCCCCTGTCCCGGCCAGCGGCTGAGCGAGATGCTGAAGAGGCACCGGGGGCGGCTCCCGAGACGGTCCGAACAGACGGCACCGGCCGGTCTCGCCGCTCGAGCCCGCGCTTCCGGTCCCCGGACACCCGCCACGGGGCGACAGCGCCCGGCGGAGCCCGGCGCCACCCACAGGTGTGCGACTCAGATTCAGCCGCTCTCCTGTACCGGTAGAGGAGGAAATGCCGTGAAGACCCGCACCGTCGGCGAGGTGATGACCAGCGAGGTCGTCGAAGCCCGCCCGGAGACGTCGTTCAAGGACGTGGCACGGCTGCTGGACGGGCACCGCATCAGTGGGCTGCCAGTCGTGGATGACGACGACAAGGTCCTGGGAGTGATCTCCGAGACCGATCTGATACACCGGCAGGCGTTCCGAGCCGACCACGGCCAGGAGCGCCGCTTCCGGATACCGACGCTGCGGCGTGCGGCCTGGGCTTCGGCCACCAAGGCGACCGCCTTGACCGCGGAGGAGCTGATGTCGACGCCCGCGATCACCGTGCACCCGGAACAGCGCGTCGCGGACGCCGCACGCGTGATGGAGCGCCACCACATCGAGCGGCTCCCCGTGGTGGACGAGGAGGACCGCCTGATCGGCATCGCCACGCGCCGCGATCTCCTGCGCGTCTTCCTGCGAACGGACGACGAGATCCGGCAGGAGGTGATCGACGAAGTCCTGACCCACGCCATGCTCCTGCCGCCCCAGACCGTGTTCGTCTCGGTCAACGACGGGATGATCACCCTGGAAGGACGGCTGGAGCGCCGCAGCGACATTCCGCTCACGATCCGGCTGACCTGGCGGGTGGACGGAGTCGTCGGCGTGATGAACAGCCTGACCTTCCGCATTGATGACACCCACCCGTCCGAGAGGCACCCGTCCCACAGGATCGACCACCACTGGCTGCCGGAGCGGTAACGCCCGGCGTTCACCGGTGGCGGACGTCCGCGGTGGATGGGGCGTACCCACACAACGGCCCGAGCCCAGGCCCCCGGGGCCATGGGGTCCGTACCGGACCAGGGCCAGTCGGCCCCGGCAGGGGACCCATCGGCATCTGGGGGACGGCGTTGGGGCTGGGAGACGGTGGTGGTGGGAGCGGTACCGACCCCCCGCGGTGCCGGTCCCACCCTCGCTTGAGCCACACACGTCCCCACCCTCGACTTGAGCCGCAGACTTCGACGACGGAGGCAGATCCCATGACCCGGCATGACGACAACCGGCCCCGAACCGCTTCAGTCGACACCGCTTCAGTCGACGGCGCGCCTTCGGACATCGCCATCGCTGTAGACCGGCTGGTCACCGACGGGCTCAAGGCGCTCGCCGACTACGAGTCCCTGGACCAGGAGCAGATCGACCACATCGTCAAGAAGGCGTCGGTCGCCGCCCTGGACCAGCACACCGGACTGGCCCGCCTCGCGGTGGAGGAGACCGGCCGCGGCGTCTTCGAGGACAAGGCAGCCAAGAACATGTTCGCGTGCGAGCACGTCACCCACAGCATGGGCCGAATGAAGACCGTCGGGGTCATCGCCCGCGACGACATCGACGACATGGTCGAGATCGCCGAACCGGTCGGCGTGCTGTGCGCCATCACGCCCGTCACCAACCCGACCTCCACCACGCTCTTCAAGGCCCTCATAGCGCTGAAGACCCGCAACCCGATCGTCTTCGCCTTCCACCCTTCCGCGCAGCGCTGCAGCGCGGAGGCCGCCCGTATCGTCCGGGACGCGGCCGTCGCCGCGGGCGCGCCGGAGCACTGCGTGCAGTGGATCGAGACTCCCTCCATCGAGGCGACCGGCACGCTGATGCACCACCCGGGCATCTCGCTGATCCTCGCCACCGGCGGCAACGCCATGGTCAAGGCCGCCTACTCGGCCGGAAAGCCCGCGCTCGGCGTCGGCGCCGGCAACGTCCCCGCCTACGTCCACAAGAGCGCCAAGCTGCGCCGCGCCGTCAATGACCTCGTGCTGTCCAAGGCGTTCGACAACGGCATGATCTGCGCCTCCGAGCAGGCCGTCATCCTGGACACCGAGATCTACGACCAGGCCCTGGCCGAGTTCCGCACCCTGCACGCGCACCGGGCCACCGCCGAGGAGAAGGCGAAGCTGGAGACGTTCCTCTTCCCGACCGGGGCCGCGGGCGCCGGCTGCGAGCCCAAGGTCAACTCCGCGGCCGTCGGCCAGAGCCCGGCGTGGATAGCCGAGCAGGCCGGTTTCACCGTGCCCGCCGACACCTCGCTCATCCTGGTCGAGGCGGACCGTGTCGGCCCGGACGAGCCGCTGACCCGCGAGAAGCTGTGCCCGGTACTGACCGTGCTGCGCGCGGGTTCACAGCGCCACGGCTTCGACCTGGCCGCCGACATGGTCGCCTTCCACGGCCAGGGGCACAGCGCCGTCATCCACACCGAGAACGCGGCACTGGCCGAGGCGTACGGCGCCCGCATGAAGACGGTACGGGTCATCGTCAACGCCCCCTCCTCGCAGGGCGCGATAGGCGGCATCTACAACAGCCTGCTGCCCTCACTCACCCTGGGCTGCGGCTCCTGGGGCAGCACGTCGGTGTCCAACAACGTGTCAGCCGCGAACCTGCTGAACATCAAGCGCGTCAGCACTCGCCACAACAACCTGCAGTGGTTCAAGGTCCCGCCGAAGATCTACTTCGAGCCGCAGGCCATCCGCTACCTCGCCTCCATGCCGGACGTGCACCGCGTCACGATCGTCACCGACGCGACCATGACCCGCCTCGGCTTCGTGGACCGCGTCGGCCGCGTCCTGCAGCGCCGCCCCGAACCCGTGACGGTGCAGATCATCGACAATGTCGAGCCGGAGCCGAGCATCGACTCCGTGCGGCGCGGCGCCCGCCTCATGGGCGACTTCCGCCCGGACACCATCATCGCGCTGGGCGGCGGCTCACCGATGGACGCCGCCAAGGTGATGTGGCTGCTGTACGAGCAGCAGGCCGCCGGCAAGGACATCGACTTCGCCGACATGCGCCACAAGTTCTCCGACATCCGCAAGCGGGCCTTCCGCTTCCCCGTCCTCGGCGAGCTCGCCCGCTTGGTCTGCATCCCCACCACCTCGGGCACCGGCGCCGAAGTGACCCCGTTCGCCGTGATCTCCGACCCCGCCACCGGCAAGAAGTACCCCCTCGCGGACTACGCGCTCACCCCCAGCGTGGCCATCGTCGATCCGCTGCTCACCGCCGACCTGCCCCCGGCTCTCGCGGCCGACAGCGGCTTCGACGCCCTTACCCACGCCATCGAGGCGTACGTGTCCGTCTACGCCAACGACTTCACCGACGGACCGGCCCTGCACGCCATCCGGCTCATCTTCGACAACCTCGAGGCGGCCGTGAACGACCGGGACGCCCGACCCGACGCGCGGGAGAAGATGCACAACGCGGGCACCATCGCCGGCATGGCCTTTGGCAACGCCTTCCTCGGCATCGTCCACGCCATGTCCCACACCCTCGGCGCCACCTTCCACATCGCCCACGGCCGCACCAACGCCGTCCTGCTGCCACACGTCATCCGCTACAACGGCACCGTCCCGACGAAGCTCACCGGGTGGCCCAAGTACGAGCACTACCGCGCTCCCGACCGCTTCCAGGACATCGCCCGCACCCTCGGCCTCCCCGCCGCAACCCCGGCCGAAGGAGTCGAGTCCCTGGCCGCCGCCGTGGAACGGCTGCGCGACGCCGTACGCATCGAACCGTCGTTCCACGCCCTCGGCATCGAAGAGCAGACCTTCCTCGACGCCCTGCCCCAACAGGCTCTCAACGCCTATGAGGACCAGTGCGCACCCGCCAACCCACGCACGCCCATGCTCGACGACATGCAGGCGCTCATGCGCACGGCCTACTACAGCGGAGGGGGCGTCGCCGGCGAATAGGGTCGACCGGTCGGCGGCATGGACCGAACGGCCCTAGTACGACGCGATCAATCGCCGTTCGATGGAGGTCTCGGACACTGCCGGCACCCCGGTATCTCTCCGTGGCCGTGGCAACAGGTCCTCAACCCGCCGAGACACGTAGTGAGTGACGAATCCGTACGGAAGTTCATCATGACACCCGAGAACGCCCAGCAGCCCGCCGTCGGACCCCGGCAGAGCATCGAGCTCCACAGCGCCGAAGCCCTCAAGCTGTTGGGCAGCGTGTCGCTGGGCAGGATCGTCTTCACTCAATACGCGCTGCCGACCATCCGTCCGGTCAACCACGTCCTGGACGACGGCGACATCATCATCCGCACCCATGAAGGCGCCGCCCTGACCGCGCACACGCGGCACGCAGATGGTGAGGGCGTTGTCGTGGCCTACGAAGCCGACGCCATCAACCCGGAGACCCATCTCGGCTGGAGCGTCGTCGTCACCGGATACGCTCACCTGGTCACCGACGCCACCGAGGTGGACCGCTACCAGACAATGCTGCGCCCTTGGGTGAACCGGGCCATGGACTACACGGTCCGTATCCGCCCCGATCTAATCACCGGCATCCGTCTCACTCCCGCACCCGAGCCGGACGGAGCCAGGGCCCTCGCGCCCGGGACGCCCGGAACGGGCACAGTTCACGGCCCGTCGGACTGATCCACGCCGCTTGATCCTGCACGCTGTCGTGCCGGAGGCGAACTGAGCCGTTGAAGGGCCGACAGGCCCAACGGGACAGCCCCACACAGCCCTCGCGGCCACATCCGCGCGCGGTGACGCTGGTCATGTGCCGGTGATGCACTGCGGCCGGCGCAGGACGAAGGAGCTGATCGCCATGACGACCCTCGTCGGATTCCCGGCCCGTCCGGTCCGGGTGAACGCGGAGCTCGACGCGCCGCTGTCCCGGTGGCTGTGGCTGGTGAAGTGGATCCTGGTCATTCCGCACTACGTGGTGCTGTTCTTCCTCTGGATCGCCTTCACCGTGGTGAGCGTGATCGCGTTCTTCGCCATCCTGTTCACCGAGCGCTATCCGCGCGCCTTGTTCGACTTCAACCTCGGCGTGCTGCGCTGGAGCTGGCGGGTCGCCTACTACTCGTACGGCGCCCTGGCCACCGATCGGTACCCGCCTTTCAGTCTGCGTGAGGAACCCGAGTATCCGGCCCGGCTGGACATCGCCTACCCACGGCGGCTCTCCCGCGGTCTGGTGCTGGTGAAGTGGTGGCTCCTCGCCATCCCGCACTACATCGTCATCGGCTTCTTCCTCGGTGGCTTCCGCCTCGGCTGGTGGTCGGGCGGACTCATCGCCGTCCTGACGGTGATCGCCGCCGTGATCATGGCCTTCACCCAGAAATACTCGAAGGACCTGTTCGACCTGATCCTCGGTTTCAACCGCTGGGTGCTGCGCGTCGCCGCGTACGTCGCCCTGATGACCGACGCCTACCCGCCGTTCCGGCTCGACATGGGCGGCACCGAACCGATCGATACGGAGGAGCTGTCATGATCACCGTCCTCGTGACGGCGTTCTTGATCGCGCACGGGCTGCTGCACCCCGGCGTCTGGACGACGCCTGCGCAGCCCGGCAAGCCGCTCGCCTTCGACCCCGGGCACTCGTGGGCTCTCGCCGCGGCCCACGTCTCGGCCGCACCGGCCAGGGCCGCGTCGCTGGCACTCGCCTGGTACGTCGCCCTGGTGTACGCCGTTGCCGGGGCGGGGGTGGCCGCCGGAAGCGGCTGGTGGCCCGCCACGGCGGTCGTGGCGGCCTCAATGGGGCTTGCCCTCAAGGCGATCTGGTTCGATCCGTGGCTCAGCCTCGGGGTACTGCTCGACGTGGGTGTCATCGTCGCCGTGGCCGGCACCTGGCCCGCGTCCCTCTACTGAACCGACCGCGCAGACCGCCGGTCCGGGCTCCGAGCTTCGGGCACATCGGTGGCAAGCCCTACAGCCCGAGCGTGAACCACGTCGTGTGCCCTCGTCGCCTGTTGCGGACGCCCAGGCGTCGACGAGAGCACGGATGAGGGCCAGGCCTCGTCCTGATCACCTGCCGACCGACGCCCTCCACTCCTGCTGGGAGCGGCTCGGATCGCGTGGTCAGTCGTGCGGGGGATCACCGCTACCGGCGCGGCGGCGTGTTGCAGGGCCGCGTGGGTCACCGGGCCGATGTGGGTGCCGGCCTGCGCGTGGCGGGTACGGTGGCCCACGACTTCGCTCGGCCCAGTCGCGCTGACGGCCGCTCGTGGGCGGCGGCACGCTTACTCCAGCCAGCGGTGCATACGTGTACGGCTCCCATCCTCAGGCGTGCACGAGTCAGGGTTTCGCGGGCGGCCCAGTCCGCGGCGGCAAGGCTCTCGGGCGAGCCGTCCAGGCCGACGGTGACGGTGCGGGGCATGTCCGAACATCCTTCGCCGGTCACCGCTTCAGCCGCTCCAGGTCCAGTCGGCGACCTCGGGCAGGTCGGTCCCGTGTTCGCGGATCCAGTCGTGGTGGCGCAGCCGGGTGTCTTCCATCAACTGCCGTACGGGGGCCGCGCGTACGGCCAGTCCGGGAACGCGGTCGATCACGTCCATCACCAGCCGGTAGCGGTCGAGGTCGTTGCGGACGACCATGTCGAAGGGCGTGGTGGTGGTGCCGATCTCCTTGTAGCCACGGACATGGAGATTCGGGTGGCCGGTGCGCCGGTAGGCCAGGCGGTGGATCAGCCAGGGGTAGCCGTGGTAGGCGAAGATCACCTGCTTGTCGCGGGTGAACAGCGCGTCGTACTCCGGTCCCGGCATGCCGTGCGGGTGTTCCTCCTGGGGCAGCAGCCTGGCCAGGTCGACGACGTTGACCACACGGACGGCCAAGTCCGGCAGGTGCTGTCGGAGCAACTGCGCGGCGGCCAGCACCTCCTGAGTGGGGACGTCGCCGGCGGCGGCGAGCACTACGTCGGGTTCGCGGGTGCCGTCTTCGGTACCGGCCCAGTTCCAGATCCCGGCGCCGCGGGCGCAGTGGGCCCGCGCCTGGTCCATGGTGAGCCAGTCGAAGCACGGCTGCTTGCCGGCGACCACGACGTTGACGTAATCGCGGCTGCGCAGCACGTGGTCGGCGACCGACAGCAGGGTGTTGGCGTCCGGCGGCAGATAGACCCGTACGACCTCCGGACTCTTGTTGAGGACGTGGTCGACGAAGCCCGGGTTCTGGTGCGAGAAGCCGTTGTGATCCTGGCGCCAGACGTGGGAGGTCAGGAGGTAGTTGAGGGAGGCGATGGGGGCGCGCCAGGGCAGCCGGCGGGTGACGCGCAGCCATTTGATGTGCTGGTTGACCATGGAGTCGACGATGTGGACGAACGCCTCGTAGCAGGAGAACAGCCCGTGCCGGCCGGTCAGCAGATAGCCCTCCAGCCAGCCCTGGCAGGTGTGTTCGGAGAGGATCTCCATCACCCGGCCGTGCCGGTCCAGGTGCTCGTCGACCGTGAGGGTCTGCGCCTGCCAGGCCTTGCCGCTCGCGTCGAAGACGGCCTGGAGCCGGTTGGAGGCGGTCTCGTCGGGGCCGACGATCCGAAAGTCGCGGCGGCCGCCGGTGTGGTGCATGACGTGCTCCAGCAGATCGCCGAGGACCCGGGTGGGCTCGTGCAGCGTCGCGCCGGGCTTGTCGACCGCGACGGCGTACCGGTCAAGATCCGGGAGGGGCAGTTCGCGCAACAGCAGTCCGCCGTTGGCGTGCGGGGTGGCGCCCAGGTGCCGGGCGCCCTCGGGGACGCAGGCCAGCACCTGCTCGCGGGGGCGGCCGTGCTCGTCGAAGAGCTCTTCGGGCTTGTACGAGCGCAGCCAGGTCTCCAGCTGTCGCAGGTGCTCGGGGTTGTCGCGGACGGCTGACAGCGGGACCTGATGGGCACGCCAAGTCCCCTCCACCCGGAGGCCGTCGACCTCGGCGGGCCCGGTCCAGCCCTTCGGGGTGCGCAGCACGATCACCGGCCAGTGGGCCCGCTCGGTCACGCCCCCATCGCGGGCAGTGCGCTGAAGGAGCGCGATCCGGTCCAGGGCGTCGTCCATGGCCGCCGCCATGGCACGGTGCACGCTCATCGGGTCGTCGCCGGTGACGTGGATCGGGGCGTGGCCGTATCCCCGCAGCAGTGCGTCGAGTTCGGGCTCGGGCAGCCGGGCCAGCACCGCCGGATTGGCGATCTTGTAGCCGTTCAGGTGCAGGATCGGCAGCACGGCCCCGTCGTGGACCGGGTCGAGGAACTTGTTCGAGTGCCAGGAGGCAGCCAGCGGCCCGGTCTCGGCCTCGCCGTCGCCGATCACACAGGCGACCAGCAGGTCCGGGTTGTCCAGCGCGGCGCCGTAGGCGTGCGAGAGGGAGTAGCCGAGTTCGCCTCCCTCGTGGATGGAGCCGGGCGTCTCGGGCGCGACGTGGCTGGGTACGCCGCCGGGGAAGGAGAACTGCCGGAAGAGCCTGGCCATGCCCTCGCCGTCCCGGCCGATGTCCGGGTACGTCTGCGAATAGGTGCCCTCCAGCCAGGAGTTGGCCAGGACGGCGGGCCCGCCGTGGCCGGGTCCCCAGATGCACAGGGCGTCCTGGCCGCGGGCCTTGATGACGCGGTTGAGGTGGGTGTGCACCAGGTTCAGACCGGGTGACGTGCCCCAGTGGCCGAGTAGCCGCGGCTTGACGTGCTCCGGACGCAGCGGTTCGGTCAGCAGGGGGTTGGACATGAGGTAGATCTGACCGACGGCCAGGTAGTTCGCGGCACGCCAGTGGGCGTCCAGAGCCCGCAGTTCGTCGTCCGTGATCGGGGCGGGCGCCTGCTGTGGGACGTCACGCATGGTGGATTCCCTTCCGGGTCGAAGTCACGTGCCGGTGCGTACTGCCTTCCACCCTCGGCCCGCCCGACGGACCGTCAACAGGGCCGGTCGGCCCATACCGACGCTCGATCCGGCCCTGCCTGACGGTCCGGTCGGCGGCTGTCGTGGATGGTCCCCAGCTCGCGTCCGGGCCGGCTGCCTGGGGCGGAAAGGCGTCCGGCGACCCCGCCGGCAAGCTCCCTCGACGCCGTACCGTGCAGCCGCTCAGCTGGTGGTGGTCCCTCCCTGCCCCACGGGGACGACCACCACCGGGCAGTGGGAGTGGTGCAGCAGGGCGTGGGTGACCGGGCCCAGTTGCGGGCCGAGCCGGTTCGGACGATGGTGGGCGCCGATGACCACGACGGCGGCCTCGCGGGTGGCCTCCAGCAGCGCGTGCGCCGGACCCGAACGAACCGCGCGGGTCTCCACCTCGACCCCGGGGTGCTGCTCCCGCAGGACGGCGACCGTGAAGCGGGGCACCGCCTGTTCGGTCCGTGTCTGCTGGACGAGATCGTTCTGTACCCGGTGTGTGGGCACTGGTTCCGGCTGCTCGGGCGTGAGGTGCCGATACGTCCACGCGCGCAGGATGCACAGCTCGGCTCCTCGGCGTTCGGCCTCTTCGAAGGCGTACGCGGCCGCGTCGGCGTCGGCGTCGCTCTCCAGACCGAGCAGCACCTCTCCACGGCCTGTCGGCTGGTGGTCCCCTCGTACGACGAGCAGCGGGCTGTGCGTGTGCGCGGCCAGGCGCAGGCTCACCGAGCCGAACAGCAGGCCGGCGAAGCGGTCGAGGCCGCGGGTGCCGACCACTGTGAGTGCCGCGTCCTGCCCGTGCCGCAGCAGCGCCTGTACCGGGCTGCCCTGGGCCGCCCGCGTCGTGACCGGCAGGCCGGGGTGACGGTCATGGACGCGTAACGTCGCAGACGCCAGGATCGGTTCGGCCTCGTCGATGTCGGGCACGGCGTACACGATCTCCAGAGCGGTGCCGCGCCTTGCCGCCTCATCGGCGGCCCGGTCCAGCGCCCGTACGGCGATGAGTGAGCCGTCCACTCCGACGGTCACATGGCGAGTGGTCATGTCCGTCCCTCCTTGTCGGGTCGATGATTCCCGGGTAGCGGCGGACCTGCCGTCCGCCCGGTTCGCGAGGTCAGCTCGGGGCTGATTCAGGAATGCGGGACTACGGCGACGGGGCACCCGGCGTGGTGCAGCACCGCGTGCGCGACGGAACCGATGTGCGTACCGAGCCGGGCTTCTCGCGTTCGCCGTCCGACGACGGCGAGGGCCGCTCCCGAGGTGGCACGCATCAACTCATTGGTCGCACGGCCTTCGACGACCGTCTCGACGACGGTGACCTCGGGGAACTTCTCGCACCACGGGCGCAGTGTCGCGACCACGGCGTGTTCGTGTTCCGCGAGCAGCTCGGGGCCGGACTGCGGAACGAGCCGGTCGGCGACCGCATGGGCCGGCGGAGCGCTGAAGACGTGGATCACCCGCAGGGACGCACGACAGCGCCGGGCCGTCTCGAAGGCGAACGCGATCAGTTCGTCACAGGGCCGGTCGGTGTCGAGTCCGAGAACGATGTCGCGGTACGGCGTCTCGGAGATCTCGTCCGGCGAGACTCCGCCCGGGGCCGAGAAGTGCTCGTCCGCGGAGCTCTCCCCCGCCCGTACGAGCACCACCGGACACGTCGACCTGGCGACGACCCGCTGGGACACGGAACCGACCAGGAAGCCCGCGACACCGCTGAGGCCACGGGCACCGACGACCAGCAGCTCGGCACGCTCGGCGGCCGCGAGCAACGCGGCGACCGGCGATTCCTGCACCGGCTCGTCGATGATGCGCAGCCCGGGGTGAGCGGCGCGGACGCTGTTCGACGCCCGAACCAGGTTCTTCCCCGCCCAGTCACGCTCGGACATGCCCATCGGCACGGACGCGGCGGGCCGCGGATGCCACTCCCAGGCATGCACCAGGCGTAGTGCGACGCCACGCCGAAGCGCGTCCCGGGCCGCCCAGTGCGCGGCGGCGAGGCTCTCGGGCGAGCCGTCGATCCCCGCGGCGACGTGTCGAAGCATGATCCGCACCTCCTGGATGTGTATCTGTCCTCCCGCCGAGCCTCGTTCGGGAACGAGTTCGTGAGCAGGGGCCGCCCAGGCCCTACCGAAGGCCCTTCGGCCCCACCTCAGTGGCCGCCTCGTCCTGAGGCCGGAGTGCGGGCATTACGCGGCCCGGGCGATGCGGTTCAGCTCCGGAGCACGGCAGCCCATACCGGTTCGGTGCCGTCCGGACCGGTCTCTGGGCCGGGTGGCCCATGGTGAGAGCGGGCCCACCGGAAGACGCTGGAGTCGGTAAGTCCGTACTCCCGTCTGGGGGAGGAATGGCACACACCACCCCACAGGGCGCGCTGCTCGCCGACCGCCTTCACTTGGCCCGCGGCCCGGCGGAATCGTGCTCGTCGAACTCACGAAGCGGTCCACGTTCTCCAGGAAGAAGCAGCGTCATGAACACTTCCGCCACATTCAGCATGCTGCGTGCGCTGCCCGCCGAGCACCGCGAGCGGCTGATGCGTATCGCCCGGGAGGTGTCGTTCCCCCAGGGAACGCGCCTCTTCGAAGAGGGCGGGCGCGCGGACCGGTTCTGGATCATCCGGACCGGCACGGTGGCTCTCGACATGCATGTGCCCGGGCGCCGCGCGGCCGTCATCCAGACCGTCGGGCACAACGAACTCGTCGGCTGGTCCTGGCTGTTCACGCCGCACGCGTGGCATATGGGCGCCGAGGCGACCACTCCCGTACGCGCCTACGAATTCGACGCCACGGCGGTCCGGGCGATGTGCCACGACGATCCCGCACTGGGCCTGACGGTGACCCAGTGGGTGGGCGACATCCTCGCCCACCGGCTGCGGTCGGCCCGGACCCGGCTGCTGGACCTGTACGCCCCGTACGGCAGCGGCGGTCCGCGATGACCGCGCCCTCGGACCGAACCGTCGAAGGAGTCACCATGCACGGCACCCCGCACATCGTGAGCGATGTGATGACCCACACGGTCGCCGCCATCGGCCGCGGAGCGAACTTCAAGGAGATCGTGCGGATGATGCAGGAGTGGCGGGTCAGCGCCCTGCCCGTCCTGGAGGGCGAGGGCCGTGTCGTCGGAGTCGTCTCCGAGGCAGACCTGCTGCCCAAGGAGGAGTTCCGGGACAGCGACCCGGACCGGTATACCCAGCTGCGGCGCCTCTCCGATCTGGCCAAGGCCGGCGCGGTGACCGCCGGGGAACTGATGACCGCGCCTGCCCTGACCGTGCGCCCGGACACCACTCTCGCCCAGGCCGCACGGGCGATGGCGCAGGCCAGGGTCAAGCGGCTCCCTGTCGTCGACGACCACGGCATGCTGGAGGGCATCGTCAGCCGCGCCGACCTGCTCAAGGTGTTCCTGCGGGCCGACGAGGACCTCGCCGAGGAAGTCCGCCGGGAGGTGGTGTCGTACCTCTTCCCCGCGCCCCTGTCCCCCATCCGTGTCGGGGTCCGCGACGGCGTGGTGACGCTCACCGGCCGCATCCGGGACACCTCTCTGGTCCCCGTGGCCGCGCGCCTCATCCGTGCCGTCGAGGGCGTCGTGGACGTGGAGTTCGAGCTCGTGGGTCCGGCTCGTCAGACCTGACGCTCCTACTGGCTATTCACGCAAAGGGGCCCGCGTGTCCGTCCGCCGACGGAACACGCGGGCCCGGTGCGGGTACCGGCTCCCATGCCCGCTACCCGCACCCCCCGAACAGCTCTTCAGGACGTCAACCGGTCTTGCGCGCCCACTTCGGCCCGACCCGGTCCCACTCCTCGCCCCAACGCTCCGTGGCCCGGCGCTCCACCCGCCACCGTGCCAGGCGCCCGCCCACCAGGACGAACGAACCCCCGGCTGCAGCCGCGCCCGTGCCCGCCAGCACGATCCGGGTCACCGCCTCCGCGGGGCTGAGGGGCTCGGACACCAGGTGGTCGTACCGGTCCGCCCACACCTGGACCATCGCTCCGACCGTGGCACCCGACCTCACCTTCGCTCTGTCCGTCCGGACAGTCCCGTCGCCATCGGTCCAACGGACGTTCGCGAGCACACGGTCGTACACCGCGCCGGTGGCCACGTCGTGCGCGCCGCTCGGCGCATCGGCCGCCACCACCGCGGAGACGGGCCGCAGTTGCGCCCGTTGTCGCTCGACCGTGTCATCCATGGCGCTGGCGCCGACGACACCGGCCACAGTTCCCCCGATCACCACCAGCACCCAGGTCCCCAGCACGATCCGCGCCTCCACGGCGTCGCTGTGCCGCCGGAGCGCATTGCGCCGCCATCTCCAGCCTCGGACCTTCGTGCGTTTGATCTTCCGCATCGGTCACACCCCCTCACGGGCACCACGAGCACGAGTACTGTCGAAAAGGTGGCATCCAGTGCCCGCCGTCGGGAGGGGCCGGTGGTCCGCGACGAGCGGGCCGATCGGGGTGGGTCGCCGGTGTGAGTGGGGCCGGTCGGCCCTAGTGCGTCGGGGCCCGGAAGGCGATGATCGTCGTCACAGCCGGCGTGTGGTCAACAGTCCAGCCGCGAATCGAGAGGTCGACATGACGGAGGCACGTACCTTCACCGAGCAGGATCCGATCCGGGTCTTCCTGGTCGACGACCACGAGGTCGTGCGACGCGGTCTCACCGACCTCCTGGACGCCGAACCGGACATCTCCGTGATCGGCGACGCGGACAACGTCATGCACGCCCTCGCGCGCGGCCCGGCGCTGCGCCCGGACGTGGCCGTGCTCGACGTGCGCCTGCCGGACGGCGACGGGATCAGCGTCTGCCGGGAGCTGCGCAGCCAGATGCCGGAGCTGGCCTGTCTGATGCTGACGTCGTTCGACGACGAGGAAGCACTGCTCGACGCGATCATGGCCGGAGCGGCCGGATACGTGCTCAAGCAGATCAAGGGCTCCGACCTCATCGCCGCGGTACGCACCGTCGCCTCGGGCCAGTCGATGCTGGATCCCACGACGACCGCCCGACTGATGCGCTCACTGCGCGCGGACCCCGCCGAGGAACCGGCCATGGCGCCCGAGCTGGCGAGCCTGTCGCCGCGCGAGCGGGACATCCTCGCGCTGATCGGGGACGGGCTCACCAACCGGGAGATCGGCAAGAAGCTCTATCTGTCGGAGAAGACGGTGAAGAACCACATCTCCCGGCTGCTGGCCAAGCTCGGTGTCCAGCGCCGCGTCCAGGCCGCGGTCCTGGCCAGCCACCTCGAACCGCACGAGCCCACCGATCACCCCTCCCGATAGGTCCTCCTGACCGCGCCCAGAGGCCGTACGGCCCCTCCTCTCGCCTGCGGCAGGACAGGCGCGGCACCGCCACCGAGGTTCTGGATGAGGGTGTTCGCCTGGCGATCGACGCCAACAACGCCTACCGCACTGTCGCCGAGGTGGAGCGCGCCCTCACTTCCCCACTGAACCGGCGTCCCGGCGCACGGGTACCCGCCACTCCAGCCGGGTGCCGCCGCCCTCCGGCCGTTCACCGATGGTCAGCGCTCCGCCCAGAACGACGGCACGTTCTTCCATGTTCTTCAGCCCGCTGCGCACCACGCCACCGGGCACACCGCACCCATCGTCCGTCACCGTGAGCGTCAACTCGCCCCCGGCGCACTGGAGTCGGACGTCCACGGACTGAGCGCCGGAGTGCCGGGCCGCGTTGCTGAGCGCTTCGCCGAGCACCGCGACCGCGTGATCCGCGATGTCGCCGGATACGTCGGTGTCGACGAGCCCTTCGATCCGCAGGGCGGGAGAGAAGCCGAGCGCGGCGCCCGAGGTCTTCACCGCCTCGGACACCCGTCCGCGCAGGCCGCTGTCCTCGCGGGTGCCCCCGCCGTGCGTGCGCAGTCCGAAGATGGTCGAACGAATGATCTTGATGGTGTCATCGAGGTCGTCGACCGTCCGCGACAGCCGCTCCATCGCCTCCGGGTGCTCCACGAAACGCTGGGTGCTCTGCAGCGTCATACCCGCCGCGAAGAGGCGCTGAATGGCGAGATCGTGCAGGTCGCGCGCGATGCGGTCGCGGTCCTGGAGCAGTGCGATCTGTTCCGCGTCCCGCCGTCGCTCGGCGAGTTCCAGCGCCAGCGCCGCCTGGCCGGCGAACCCGAGCAGCGGCTCCGTGTCCGCGTCGCCGAACGGAGTACGTCCCGCCGCACGCCCCAGGAGCAGCACACCGCGCGGCTTTCCGCTGGTGCCGAGCGGTACCACGACCACGGGCCCGAGCCCGGTCCACTGCGGTTCGCTCGGACCGGTACGCGAGTCCTGCTGAATGTCGGCGCTGACCACAGGCTCCGCCGTGCTCAACGCGGCCTCGACGAGTCCGTCCTGCCCGGACAGCACCAGCCCGCTGCGACGTTCGGCGCCCAGACCGACCGCGAGCATCGGTCGCAGCGTGCCCTCGCCCGGCACCCGCTCCGCGATCATCCCCACGTCCGCCGAGGCGATCTCCCGGGCCTTCCCGACGATCAGTTCCAGCACCTCGGCGCTCGGCGCCCCCGTCAGGAGAGTGCTGGTGACCTCTCCGCTGGCCAGGATCCAGCGCTCCCGGCGCATGGCCCCCTCGTACAACCGCGCGTTCTCGATGGCGACCCCCGCGGCCACCGCCAGCGTGGACAGGACCGCCTCGTCCTCCGCGTCGAACTCCTTGCCGCTGCGCTTCTCGGTGAGGTACAGGTTCCCGAACACCTCGTCGCGGACCCGGATGGGCACGCCCAGGAAGGAGTGCATCGGCGGGTGGTTCGCCGGAAAGCCGTACGAGGCCGGGTGCTCCGAGAGTTCGGGCAGCCGCAGCGGCTCCGGATGCCGGATCAGCTCGCCCAGAATTCCGTGCCCGCTGGGCAACGCGCCGATCTCCGCCCGCTGCTCGTCACCGATGCCGACGGTCAGGAACTCGGACAGCTTCCGATCGTCACCGATCACGCCCAGCGCCCCGTACTCGGCGTCCACCAGGACCACGGCGGCCTCGACAATGCTCCGCAGCACCTGCGGGAGATCCAGCTCCCGTCCGACCGAGAGCACCGCCTCCAGCAGGCTGTGCAGCCTGTCCCGGGTGCCGCGCACGGCATCGATGCGCACCTGGAGCTCACCCAGCAGCTCGTCCAGGCGCAGCTTGGGCAGGTGTTGCTCGGGGCCCCCGCGCCGTTCCCCGCCCATCGCTTCCTCCAACCGACTCGCGCAGACAAGGCACAGCTCAACCGATAGACCTCGTCTTCACCGTACTGGCTGAGGGCCCAGGCCGAGGGGCGTACATGCAGACAGTGACGTCATGGCCAGGGAGCGAGTCCCCCCGCCCAAGACCCTCACTCATTGGGCAGCCAGCGGTCGAGATAGGCGCACAGGCCCTCCAGGTCAGTGCCGCCCGCCACATGAATCGCGTCACTCTAGATGCGGAGGTGTCCTGCGATGGCTTCTGGCGCCACCCTCAACGGCCTCCAAGGCGGGCTGGATCTGGCACTGCCTGCGGAGCGTGTGGCGCCGCTGAACGAGCAGCCTGCACCGTCTCCCATCCGGATCGCCGGGCGTCTGCTCCATCCGACGCCCGTATTCGACACGTACTGGCGGTTCGCAGCACGCCGGCACGCGATCTATCAGGTTCGGCTTGAGCGCAGGCCCGGTCCCTGGACCGATGATCCAATCCCGCTGCGTCACCGGTTCACCAATTGCTACCGGGCTGCGGATCGGGTCAGTCAGTTCCTCATTCGCCACGTCTCCTACGCCGGAGCGCAGGACATGCCGGGGCTGACCCGTGCCTTTGCCGCAGGCCGCAAGCTACATGATTCCTCCGCCGAGGGTGGGATCAGCCCGCAAGCACAGCAATCACCTGCGGCTGCTGAAGTTGATGATGACCACGGACGTGGGGGAACGCATCGCGCGTGGCGGGTCACTGCGCGCGGCCTTCGAGGTGTTGCAGTCATACCCGGAGACAGGTGACTTCCTCGCCTACCCGCCGACCTCGACCAGACCGGTACGGCCCGTGCGCAGCAGTGCGCGGGCCTGCGCTGCCACCGTCCGGTCCCGGTCCTCGCGTCCCAGAGTTCCGTGGCGCGCGTTGTCGTCGCCGGTGACGCAGAGGGTGCGGCCGAGGACGGTGCGCTCGCCGTCCGGGCCGAGCAGGCGCAACCGCGACTCCAGTGCCGCGAAAGCCACAGCGACGTCGGAGGGGTGGGTGGCCACGCAGGAGTCGGAGGTGCCGAGGATCGCGTGCGTGCGGTTGAAGCCCTCCAGCGCGGCGCAACCCGAGCCGGGCTCAGGCTTGTTGCAGGCGGCCGTCACGTCGCGAAAGTACGTGCACCGGGTGCGCTGCATGATGTTGCCGCCGCTTCAGGGCGGGTTGACGTGGTTTCAGGTCCACTGGCTCGGCCGTTGACTGGTTGGCGTAGTGCATTTCCTCGTTGGGGCAAGCGCCGCTCACAATGGCAGAAACGGCGCCGACGCCCCCACAGCTCATCCTGCTGATCCACGGCGACGTACCCACACCGAACCGGTCCTCAACTCCCGCCTCGAATACGGCAACCAGCGGGCAAGCTCAAGTTTAGACGTGTTCGCGCTCGGTCCATGCTGGCAGGCCGGGCCAGAGACTGGTCCCCAGGGCCACTTCCAGGCGGGCGAGAGTCCCCAAGTCGGGCAGGACCATCCCGCGTAGCAGTCGGCTGATGGTTGCGTGCGAGACCCCCGCTTTGTCCCCCAGGGCCCTTAGTCCGACCTCAGACGTCTCCATCGCCTCTGCCAGGTTCCGCGCGAACGCCTGGCCGTAGTGCGCGCTGACAGGAGCGTCCTCGACGAGCCGGGCATACGGCCAATTGCCGGACGCGACATAGGTCGCCGGCAGTTGGTCGTTGTTGCTCCGGGGCATGCCGAGATGATCCCACGTCCCCATGGGTCCCGTCCCTCCGTGCCGTGCGAGTCGGCACACACCTCCGCGTTGGTGCAAGTACACACCACTTTAGGGGGTGAGGGCCCAACTGTGTTGCGTTATCGGCTTTCAGGCGCGCCGTGTCGACCTCGGGCGGTGGATGGCCTCAAGGCGACGGGCCAGAACCTTCCGTGCCCTCTTGTGAGTCATGGAGGTCGGCCAGGATCCGTTTGATGTCCGCGACCAGAGTCGTGGGCATGGAAACTCGGCCGGCGCGGACGGACAGCGCGCTCGTGGTGCCCGCCGGGTCGGTCTCCACCAGGTACCCGACTTCCGACAGGATGCCGAACAGGGCCGCGTGCAGGTGGCGTCGAGCAGCTTCGTGCGCGCGGTCCGCCACGGCCATGGGCAAGCCCCGCAGCTGCTCGTCGGCGGCGGTGCGGCGCAGACTACGAGAAACGAACCATTCCACGCTGACCGATTCGCCGAGATCGGTCACTACGACACCGTGTGCGCGATAGCGGTCGTTGTCGTCTGCTTCGGGTAATCCGGTGGCTGCCAGAAGCGTCCTGATTTCCAGTCCCAATGGACCGCGATGTGGGGGGCGTCGTCGGTGCTGAGCACTGGTCACTGGGGGTTCTCCTTGGCGAGGGGGCGTCAAGCGTCGAAAAGAGCGGCGGATCCACTGCGGTGGCGGCTGATGCCAACCTGTGGCTATGCGTGGTCACTCGACGAGCGTGATGACGCCATCAGGGATCCAGCCCTCGAGGTATCCACGCAGAAAGGGCCCGAGTTCACGTGGGCACACTTCCAATTCCCCGTCCTCGACATCGGTGAGCGTCTGCCAGGCATAGTCGGCATCCGGAAAGGAATGGGTACGGACGCGAAGACTGATCGGACGCATCTTGTGGTGACGGACGACGAAGATGCGCATCGAGTCGGCTTGGCCGGCTTGCTCTGCCACGGGATTGAACCTGCCGATCACTGGAGTGGTGGCAAGGAACCAATGAGAGAAGAGCGGGTCCAGAACTCGAATGAGCGAGAACCTGGTCGGCCAGACACGGATCACTCTTGCGCTGACCGGCCGCCAAGTGGAATCGCCGTGAATCCGGCACAGCAGCACGCGCTCCTGGTGGTCGATCGCGGCCAGCACGGTAGAGGCTGATTTCCTCGACAGAAGGATTCTCATGCGTTGAGAGTCCCTCGGTGTTGATGGGCATGCCTGCGCTGAGTTGCAAGCGAATGAAGCCGATAGAGGTGAGTCGATTCGCTGAACTAAGGTGGCTGCGGGACACCCACGATGCATCGCCTTCGCGATGAATGACAGTGGTCTGCTCGAGAGAGCAGGCTCTCTTCCGACGAGGCATGCGGTTGAAGAAAGAGGAGGGCCCCCAACCGTACCCGCGTCAGGCCGCTGACGACGCAACAGGGCTTGGCCTGCGCAAACGCGTTAGGCGTTCCCAGATCACCCTAGGTGCGTTTTGGCCGCGGTGAGCGTCCAGGCTCTGACCTGCGGTGGACGACTTTCGCACAAGCCCCACGAAGGCGAAGGTGTGAGCGAGCTGGATCATGCCAGGGCGCTCGGTCCTCAGCGTACCGGATCGGGGGCGGGGCGGTGGTGGGGCTGGGCCTTCGGTGGTTCTCGGTGCGGGGGCGTGGTGGTTGGCGGCAACGCGCCCGGTGGTCCTCGCCGACAAGCCGCACTGGTTCTCACCACACGCACGGCAAGCCCGCCTCGATCACCGTCGGTCCGCCCGCAGGGCTCGTCGGACGGATCGTGCCGTCGAGGGCCGCGATGCGGCGGCGCATTCCGAGGAGGCCGGAGGCGGATGTTTCGTCAGCGCCGCCGCGGCCCTCGTCGCGTACGGTCACGGTCAAACCCGTCGGGGCGCGGGTGAGTTGGACCGAGGCGTGGTCCGAGTCGCTGTGCTTGACGGCGTTCGTCAGGGCCTCCGCCACCGTGAAGTACGCGGCTGCCTCGACGGCCGCCGGGGCCCTGGGGCCCGTCTCCAGGTCGGCCGTGTGCACGGTGACGTCCAGGCCGCTGCTTGCAGGCCCGCCGGCCACAGCGGCAACGCCAGGATCACCAGCCAGCCGTAGGCGTAGTGGGCGAACATCCAGCGCAGGTCCCGTAGCGTGCCGGGGTCGTGGACCGCCGTGCGCAGGCGTACGCGGAGCGGGTGCTTGAGGTCGAGAGGCAGGTCGAGAGGGAGGTACGCCTCGGGGATCGTCCGGCCCGTCCACTCGGCCACGTGGCGGCGCTTGGCGCCGGCGATCCGGCGTACCAGCAGCACCGTCTCGGGCAGCAGGCCCGCGCCGACCACCGCGAGGGCGGCCGTGGCCGTGATCAGCAGGACCGTGAGGAAGAGCGTCGTGCCGAAGGCCAGGGCCGCGGTCCTGGCCAACTGGACCGTGGCCCGGGCCGGCTGCCGCGTCGTCTTCCTCATGCTCGTCAGGCTAGGCAGCCCGAAGGGGCCCACGCGGCAGAGCAGACCAGCGTCTTGGCGGTGTAGCCCGCTACACCACGGTTCGGGAGTGCGCTCTCTCGTGGCGGCGAGCCACCGACGGGATCGTTGATCTCGGATCGGAAGCCGACGGCTCCCCGCCCCGGGAGAGGGTCTGACCTCAGCGCGCCGAGGGCAGCTTCGCGAGCCCGGCGGCGTGCAGTAGGCGCTCACCAACGTCGTCAAGCACGCCGCCAGGCAGGAGGCGCGGGTCCGGCTCGCGCACTCCGGCGACCGGCTGATCATCACGGTCACCGACGATGGAGGCGATGGAGGTCCCGGAGGTCACGGAGGCAGTACCTCACCCTCCGCACCGTCACCCGGCACCGGCTTCGGGCTCATCGGCATGCGCGAACGCGCCCAGTCCGTCGGCGGTCGCTTCCGGGCGTGTCACCGCCCCGAGGGCGGGTTCGAAGTCGTCGCCGAACTGCCGCTGAGCCCCGATGACTTGGAAAAGGACTCGGGAGAGGACGGCGGCGGGTCAGCGCCAGTCGGGAGCGCCTGAGGCGGGCGACAGCAGACCCTCGATCTTCGTCCGCATCCCCCGCATGACCGCGACGATCCGGGCCTCGTGCTCCTCGCTGAGCCGGGCCACCGGCACCGAGCAGCTGATGGCGTCGGTGGCCGGTGAGTCGTACCGCAGGGCGAAGCCGAAGCCCGCGATGCCGGTCACCGTCTCCTCGCGGTCGATGGAGTAGCCGCGCGCACGCACTCTCGCGAGGTCGGCGAGCAGCGTGACGCGCTCGGTGTGCGTGTTCTCCGTGAGGGCGGCCAACGGGCCCTCGGGGAGCGGGAGTTCGTCATCGGGGCGCTCGGCGAGCAGCGCCTTGCCGAGGGCGCCGGCATGGGCCGGGATCCGGCGGCCGACCCGGCTGATGGTGCGCAGGTACTCGTGGGACTCGCGGGTCGCGAGGTAGACGACGTTCGGGCCGTCGAGCCGGGCCAGATGGATCGTCTCGCCGAGCGCGTCCGAGGCCTCGTCGAGATAGGGCCGGACCACGCGTACGTGCGGGTCGCTGTCGAGATAGCTCGTGCCCGTGAGCAGCGCGCGGATCCCGATGCCGTACAGCGAACCGGTCGTGTCCGAGCGCACCCAGCCACAGTCCACGAGGGTCTGCAGCAGCTGGTACATGCTGCTGCGCGGTACGCCCAACTCTTCGGCGAGTTCGTCAAGGCGGGCCGGGCGATCGCCCCGCGCGGCGAGCAGTTCCAGCAACGCGACGGTACGGGCCGCCGACTTCACTCCGCGGACCCCGCTGCTCTCCGGCATGGGCCTCATCGTAAATCCGCGGCGCCGCACCCATTGACCGCTCCCCGTTCACCAACCTAACCTCCGTTCTCATACGTGTACGTCATCTGCATATAGGGATGAGATTCAGTGATGCGGTTCAGTGCGGAGACCGAAGGCGTTGCCCAGCGGCTGCGCGAGGGCATGGCGGGCGGGGTGCTGTCCTTCCCTCTCACGAGCTTCCGGGAGGACGGCGGCCTCGACCTGGAGTCGTACCGGACGTACCTGACCGCCCAGTTGGCCGCCGCTCCGGGCACGGTCGCCCCGGGCGCGGTGTTCCCCGCCTGCGGAACCGGTGAGTTCACCGCGCTGGACGAGGACGAATACCGCGCGGTCGTCGAGGCCACCGTCGAGATCGCCGCCGGCCGACTGCCGGTGGTCGCGGGCATCGGCTACGGCTGGGCGCAGGCGCTGCGGTTCGCCCGCATCGCGGAGGAGGCGGGCGCGGACGCCCTGCTGGTGCTGCCCCACTACCTGGTCGGGGCCCCGCAGGACGGTCTGGTCGAGCAGCTGCGCCGGATCGCCGCCGGGACGCGGCTGCCGCTGATCGCGTACCAGCGCGGCCAGGTCGCCTTCACGGTGGACGGCCTCAAGCAGATCGCCGGGATCCCGACCGTCATCGGCCTCAAGGACGGGCACAGCGACCTCGACCGGCTCCAGCGCCTCACCCTCGCCGCACCCGACGGCTTCCTCTTCTTCAACGGCGCCGCCACCGCCGAGATCCAGGCCCGCGCGTACGCCACCGTCGGCGTCCCCGCCTACTCGTCGGCCGTCCACGCCTTCGCCCCGGAGATCGCGAACGCCTTCTTCACGGCCTTCCGGGACGGCGACGACACAACGATGAACAAGCTCCTGCGCGACTTCTACGTCCCGCTGGTCGAACTGCGCGACCGCGTGCCGGGCTACGCCGTCTCCCTGGTCAAGGCCGCCGCCCGCCTACGCGGCCTCCCGGTCGGCCCCGTACGCGCCCCCCTCACGGACCCGAGCCCGCCCGACCTCGCGGACCTGGAGAAGATCCTCGACACGGGCTTGGGCTTGGTCTCCGCGGAACGCCACCGCTGACAGAGCCCCCGTCAGGGGGCGCGGGGCTGTGACATATGCGGCTCCGCCGCGTGGGCGCGCTCAGCCCTCACCAACCGCACCCGACGAGCTAGGGGCGCCTCCTGCTCCTTTAGGGGCGCGGGGAACTGCGCGACCAGCCCCCACCAACCCGCACCCGGCAATCCGCCCAAGCCCCCCACCCTCGCCAACCGGCGGAGCCACCCGCACAAGAGCCAACAGTTCAAAGGGGAACTGCCATGCCTCTCCTCGTAGTAGGGATCAGCGTCCTGATCCTGCTGTTCCTCATGACCCGCCTGAAACTCAACGGCTTCGCCGCCCTCCTCCTCGTCGCGATCGGCGTCGCACTCGTCCGCGGCATTCCGGTGGCCGACATCCCGGACGTCCTCTCGGAGGGCATCGGGGGCCAGATCGGCGACACGATGCTCACCATCGGACTCGGCGCCATGGTCGGCCGGGTCATGGGGGACTCGGGCGCCGCACAGCGCATAGCGGGCAAGCTGCTCGACGCGTTCGGCCCGCGCTGGGTCCAGGTGGCCATGGTGGTCACGTCCATGCTCATCGGCGTGACCATGTTCTACGAGGTCGCCTTCATCATCATCGTGCCGATCGCGTTCACCCTGGTGAGGGTCACCGGGGCGAAACTGCTGTGGGTCGGGCTGCCGATGTCGATCGCCCTGTCGACCATGCACAGCTTCCTGCCGCCGCACCCCGGCCCCACCGCCGTGGCCGCCACCTTCCACGCCTCCGTCGGCCACACCCTCTTCTACGGCCTCTTCATCGCCGTACCGGCCGGTGCGCTCATCGCGCTCGTGTGGCCGCGCCTGTCGTTCATCAGGCGGATGAACCCCGCCGTCCCCAAGGGCCTGGTCAGCGAGCGCGAGTTCGCCGACGAGGAGATGCCCGGCCTGGGCTGGTCGCTGTTCGTGGCCCTGTTCCCCGTGGTGCTGATCGCGGGCGCCGCGGTGACCGACATGGCCACCTCCGGCGAGAGCCCGCTCCTGCACTTCGTCGCCTTCATCGGCTCGGCACCGATCGCGCTCATGCTGACCCTGCTGCTGGCGATCTGGGCGTTCGGACCGCGGATCGGCCGCAGCATGGCGGACGTCAGCGCGTCCTGCACCTCGGCGGCCCAGGCGATGGCGATGATCCTCCTGGTGATCGGCGCGGGCGGCGCCTTCAAGAACGTTCTCGTCGAAGGCGGGATCTCCGACTACATCAAGGACGCCACCGACAGCTGGTCCATCTCGCCGATCGTCCTCGCCTGGCTCATCGCGGTCATCCTCCGCGTGGCCCTCGGTTCGGCGACGGTCGCCGTCGTCACGGCCTCCGGCGTAGTGCTGCCGCTCCTCGCGGGCAGCGGCGTCCACCCCGAGATCATGGTGCTGGCCGTGTCCTGCGGGTCGATCGCCTTCTCCCACGTCAACGACCCGGGATTCTGGCTCTTCAAGGAGTACTTCAACCTGTCGGTCATCGAGGCGATCAAGGTCCGTACCACCTACACGACGGTGCTCGCGATCCTCGGCCTGGGCGGCGTCCTGGCGCTGGAGTGGGCCCTGGACGTACTCAGCCTCTGAAGCCGCTGACCCCAGCCCCGACTCCCCCTCATACACAAGGACTTCGACCATCATGAGCCAGCCGACCGTCACCCGCTTCGCCGTCTACCCCGTCGCCGGCCGCGACTGCATGGAGCTGAACCTCTCCGGCGCGCACGGCCCCTACTTCACCCGCAACATCGTCGTCCTCCAGGACTCCGAGGGCCGTACGGGACTGGGGGAGGTGCCAGGCGGCGAGAAGATCACGCAGACCCTCCGGGACGCCGAATCCCTGGTCGTCGGCGCGAAGGTGGGCGACTACAAGCGCGTCCTGCGCGAGATCGGCGGCCGGTTCGCGGACCGGGACTCCGGCGGCCGCGGCGCCCAGACCTTCGACCTGCGGACCACCGTGCACGCCGTCACGGCCGTCGAGTCGGCGCTGCTCGACCTCCTGGGCCAGCACCTCGACGTACCGGTCGCGGCCCTCCTCGGCGACGGCCAACAGCGGGATTCCGTACGGGTGTTGGGCTATCTCTTCTACGTCGGCGACCCCGACCGCACCGACCTGGAGTACGTCCGCGAGCCCGACTCGGACATCGACTGGTACCGCGTCCGGCACGAGGAGGCACTGACGCCCGAGGCGATCGTCCGGCAGGCCGAGGCGGCCTACGACCTGTACGGCTTCCGGGACTTCAAGCTCAAGGGCGGAGTCCTGGCGGGCGCCGAGGAGGTCAAGGCCGTACGGGCGCTCAAGGACCGTTTCCCCGAGGCACGGATCACCCTCGACCCGAACGGCGCCTGGTCGCTGCGCGAGGCGGTCGAGCTGTGTGCGCCGCTGCTGGGCACCCTCGCCTACGCGGAGGACCCGTGCGGAGCCGAGGGCGGTTACTCCGGCCGGGAGATCCTGGCCGAGTTCCGCCGAGCCACCGGCCTGCCCACGGCGACCAACATGATCGCCACGGACTGGCGGCAGCTGACCCACGCCCTGGCCCTGCAGTCGGTCTCCATCCCGCTCGCCGACCCGCACTTCTGGACCATGCAGGGCTCGGTACGCGTGGCCCAGCTGTGCAACGCGATGGGCCTGACCTGGGGCTGCCACTCCAACAACCACTTCGACATCTCACTCGCCATGGTCACCCACTGCGGAGCCGCGGCCCCCGGCGACTACAACGCCCTTGACACCCACTGGATCTGGCAGGAGGGCCTGGAACGGCTGACGGTCACCCCGCCCCGGATCACCGACGGAGAGATCGCCGTCCCGAACACCCCAGGCCTGGGCATCCAGTTGGACATGGACCGCCTCTTGGCCGCCCACGACCTCTACAAGGAGAAGGCCCTGGGCGCGAGGGACGACGCAGCAGGCATGCAATACCTCATCCCTGGCTGGCAGTTCGATGCGAAGCGCCCTTGCCTGGTCCGCTAGAAGAAGGCGCCGCGCCCTTCTTTCTTGGGGCATCGGCAACCGCCCACCTTTCAGGGGCGCGGGGAACTGCGCGACCAGCCCCCACGACCCGCAGACGCACAACGACCCTCCCCGGGGGCGTCACCGAGTGACCCGCGTCTCCAAACCATCCAGCACCCGATCCAACCCGTACTGGAACCCCTTCTCCCGCGTAGCCCCCGGATCCTGGTCCCGCTGCCCGGCGTACTCCTCACGCAGACGGGGATATGCCTGGGCGGCCGCCTCGGCGGCAGGCCAGAGACTCTCCACATACTCCCGCTCGGTCTGCCCACTGCGCGCCAGCACGTTCAGCCAGGCGGCCTCACTGCTGGCCATACCGGTGACGTACGAGACAACCGTCGCCCCCGCGAGATCGGCCTCGGCGGAAGGAAAGCCGGCCCGGGTGAGAACGGTGAGCAGGGTCTCGGACATCCGCATCGCGTTCGGCCCGAGATAGGACATGCCCATCTCGCCGAGCACGGAGGCGATCCAGGGATGGCGCAGCATCGTCGCGCGCAGACTCCGCGCGCAGTGGGCCACGTCGGCGCGCCAGCGGGCCGGGTCCGCGGAGTCCGGGACCTCGATCTCGCCGTAGATCTCGTCGACGGCCAGCTCGATCAGCTCGTCCTTGTTGGCCACGTGCCGGTAGAGGGACGTGGCGCCCGCGCCGAGTCGGTTGCCCAGCTTGCGCATGCTCAACGCGTCGATGCCTTCCGTGTCGAGCAGTTGGACGGCTTGCGCGACGATCTGTTCCCGGCTCAGGGCGGGCTGTTCCCGCTTGCCGTGCGGCCTGGTCCACACCGACTGGATGGGCTGCTTCTGAGTGGGCATGGCAGACATCGCTCCTGCTCTGTGGTCGGACGGTGGCCGGGCGCTTACGAATGCTGCGTACACCTTACGCATCAAGCGTACGCCATCCAAGACCTGCGAACACCGTTCCACTTCAATGACTACGACTCATTGGTATGTGCATCGGGATGGAAACCGCACGCGCGGTTTGTTACTTTGGATCTGCCTCTCTGGGCATGCCACCCCGCAGCAACGGAGCGCTCTGATGGCCCAACAGGAACGCGCGGTACGTACGCGCAACGCGTTGATCGAGTCGGCGGCTGAGCTCTTCAGTAGGGACGGCTTCGACGTCGTCTCCCTGTCCACGATCAGTACGCGCGCCGGGGTCAGCAACGGCGCGCTGCACTTCCACTTCGCCAGCAAGGCGGCGCTGGCCGCGGCGGTGTGGGAGGCGGCGGCGCAGCGGCT
Source organism: Streptomyces albicerus (assembly GCF_008905045.1). Classification (GTDB taxonomy): domain Bacteria; phylum Actinomycetota; class Actinomycetes; order Streptomycetales; family Streptomycetaceae; genus Streptomyces; species Streptomyces albicerus. The sequence continues at coordinate 84,342 of NZ_VWMY01000016.1, read as the reverse complement.
GCGGCAGATCACGGTCGAAGGCCGGGCCGGGGGAGGGGCCGCGGGCAGGGGTGAGGGCGGATCGGCGGAGACCGGCGGGGCCCTGCAAGTGCTGGTGGACGCCACGCACGCACTACTCCGCGGGCTCCGGCACGACGTGATCCTGCGGGCCGGGTTCGACTTGAGCGAGAGCCCCGTGCCCGTCGCGGCCGCGGCGGATCTGCGGTGGCGGTGGCAGACCTGGGTGGAGGGCGTACTGGCCGAGGCCGCCCGGGAGGGCGCGCTGGCGCGGGACGTGTCGCCGCAGGACGCGGCCCACGCCGTGGTCGCGGCCACCGTGGGCTTCGGGGCACTGGGCAGCCGGAACGCGCAGTGGCTGTCGCGGTCCATGCTGACCCGCTTCTGGGCGCTGCTGTTGCCGAGACTGGCCACGGAGGTGGCGCTGAAAGGGCTGGTGGCTTCGGGTCGGCGGGAGGGAAGGGCGGGGGCCGAGCATGCGCCCCCGCCCTCCCGCGTCACGGCGAGGAAGGGCGCGTAACGACGTTGATGTTGAAGACGTGGGTGCCCAGGCCGCCCGCGATGCCGGTGAAGAACAGGGCGAAGTGCTCCTGACCGCGCGCGGTGCCGATGCCGCCGATGTCCAGCTGTGATGACGAGGGCCAGCCCAGGTCGCCGAGCAGCCGGCCGGTGAGCTGCTTGGCCGCGTCGCTGTCGCCGGACAGGAAGACGGTGCTGGGACCGTCCAGCGTGCCCGGCTCCACCATCACGGACGCGTCCATCGTGCACAGCGTCTTGACGACCGCGGTCTCGGGGAACGCCTCCTGGATCAGCTCTCCCAGGCTGCTGTTGGGGTGCGCCAGCTCGGTGAAGTCGTCGGACAGCCCGACGCCCACGTCGACCAGCGTCTTCCCGGCGAGGGCCGCCGCTCCGACCGAGCGCAGCACGTCCACGGACACGGTGCCGGGAGTCGCGTTGACCACCACCTCCGCGTCCGCGACCGCCTCGTCGAGCCCCACGACCGCGAAGCCCGCGTCCGTCACATCGGTACGTTCCTTCGGCCTGCGTGACCCGAGCGCGACGTCGTGCCCCGCGGCGGACCAGCCGGCTGCCAGCGCACGGGCCACATTGCCCGTGCCGAGAATCCCTATACGCATGCCGCGACGCTAACTTCCCTTCGCGCCAAGGGGATCGGGCCGACGGCCCAGTGTCAGCGGTACCTAAGGCGTAGGTCGCAGGCGTAGGCCGCGGACGTAGGGCGGAGGTGCAGGCCGCTGGGTACATCGTTCCCCGTTGCGCACGCTGTTCGCATCGGGGTACGTTGTTCCATGTGAGCGCACGGCGTCCCGTCCAGGACGCCGTGCATGCCTCATCCGTGATCCACGCCCCGTCAGGCCCGTACCGCTCGAAAGGCTGGAAGATGGACCGTCACCCGCGCCGCTGGCTCATCCTGATCGTGTTGTGCCTCAGCACCTTGGTGCTGGTCATCGACAACATGGTTCTCACCGTCGCGATCCCGACGATCGCCGAGGACCTGAAGGCGAGCGCGTCGGATCTGCAGTGGATCCTCGACTCGTACATGCTGGTCTTCGCCGGTCTGCTGCTGACCGCGGGGAGCCTGTCCGACAAGTTCGGGCGCCGGAAGGTCATGGTCATCGGGCTGGCGCTCTTCGGAGCCGCCTCAGTGGTGGCGATGGAGGCCACCACACCCGAACTGCTCATCCTGGGAAGGGTGTTGATGGGCGTCGGTGGCGCCCTGGTGATGCCCAGCACGCTGTCGATCCTCATCACGGTCTTCGACGACGAGGAGCGGCCGAAGGCGATCGCCGCGTGGAGCGCCGTCGCGATGGTCGGTCTGGTCGGCGGCCCGGTGCTCGGCGGCGCCCTGCTCGCCGAGTTCTGGTGGGGCGTCGTGTTCCTCATCAACATCCCCATCGCGATTCTCGCCATCGTGGCCGCACTCATCCTGATGCCGGAGTCCAAGGGCCCCTGGCGCAAGGCCGACCCGGTCGGCATGGTCCTCTCGATGGTCGGCATGACCGCGCTCGTCTGGACGATCGTCGAGCTGCCCAAGGGCGGCCTCGGCCACCTGAACGCGCAGATCTCGCTGGCCGTGACCGTGCTGAGCCTGGTGACGTTCGCCGTCTGGGAGGCGCGCTCCAAGTCCCCGATGGTCCCCGTCCAGCTCTTCAAGAACCGCGTGTTCACCGGCGCCAGCTTCTCGCTCGTCCTGCTGACCCTCGCCAACGGCGGCCTGATGCTGGTCCTCACGCAGTACCTGCAGTTCGTCCCCGGCTACAGCGCCACCGAGGCAGGCCTCGCCTTCATGCCGCTGGCCGTCGCCACGCTGGTCTTCAACAGCGTCGGTGCCGCCCTGCTCACCAGGACCGGCAACCGCGCCATGGCGGTCTTCGGACTCCTCGTCATCGCCGCCGGGTTCGGCCTGCTGTCCACGCTGAGCACGGAGAGCGGCTGGGGTGTCCTCGCCGGTGCGATGTGCCTGATGGGCGCGGGCGGCGGTTTCGCGATGCCCGCGGCGATGTCGGCCATGATGGGTGCCATCCCCGACGAGCACGCCGGCGTCGGCTCCGCGCTCAACGACACCGTCCAGCAGGCCGGTGCCGCCCTCGGCGTCGCCATCCTCGGCGCCGTCCTCTCCAGCACCTTCACGAAGAACATGCCGGCCGACGCCCCCGAAACCGCCCGCCACTCGATCGGCGACGCCCTCGCGGTGGCCGACGGCACCAAGGACGCCGGCCTGCTGACGGCCACGCACGACGCCTTCACCAGCGCGATGTCCGCCAGCTTCATGGTGGGCGCGGCGGGGGTGGTGGGCGCGGCGGTCCTGGCCTTCTTCCTGATGAGGGGCGGCAAGGACACGGCCACAGTGGCGACTTCCGGGGACACGACGGACGAGCCCACTCCGACTGAGCTCGCCGGGGCGCCCCTTTAGGGGCGCGGGGAACTGCGCGACCAGCCCCCACGAACCCGCACGATCGACACAACCCATCGCGCGAAGCGCTCCACCGCGGGGCGGGTACGAGAACGGCTCCGGCCGACCTCGTACCCGCCCCGCGTCACCGTCGCCCCGCCGGTCAGGCGACCGGCACCCGAGTGAACCGCCCCGCCACGCGAAGGTCCGCCTCGATCCGCCCCACCGTCTCGCGCAGCTCCGGCAACACCTCACCCACACACTGCGCCACCGTCCGCCGTGAACTGTGCATCGCCACGTTCACGGCCGCCACGACCCGCCCCGTACGATCACGCACAGGGACCGCGATCGACCGCAGCCCCTCCTCCAACTCCCCATCGACCAGGGCGTATCCGGCTTCCCTTACGCGGTCCAGAGTGGCCGCGAGAAGCGCAGGATCCGTGACCGTGTGCGGGGTCAGGGCACGCAGCTCGGGCAGGTGACGCTCGGCCGGGGCCAGGTCCGCGAGCATCACCCGCCCCAGAGACGTCGCGTACGCGGGCAGCCGCGTGCCGACCGTGATGTTGACGCTCATGATGCGGCTGGTGGCGACGCGGGCCGTGTACTGGATCTCGTCGCCGGTGAGGACCGCCAGGGACGCCGAGTCGTGCAGCCGGTCCGCGAGTTCGGCGAGATGCGGGGCCGCGATCTGGGGGAGCGTCGTACGGGAGAGAGGGGGGAAGCCGAGGGCGAGGACGCGCGGCGTCAGGGTGAAGGCGCGTCCGTGTGCCGCGACGTAGCCCAGATGCTCCAGGGTGATCAGCGCCCGCCGGGCCGTCGCCCGCGCGAGACCCGTGGCCTGGGCGACCTCGGTGAGCGTCAGCTCGGCCCGGCCCTCCCCGAACGCCGTGATCACGGTCAGCCCGCGGGCCAGCGACTCGATGAACTCCCGGCCCAGCTCCTGCTTCGAGGCCCCGGTCCAGGTGGCGAGCCCGGCGGGTGCGGCGGGCGGCCGGTCGGGGGCCTCGCGCAGATCCCGTTCCATGGCGCGTACGGTCGCCCGCAGCCGGGGCAGCAACGTGTCCCGCAGCGAGTCCGCGGTGTGCCGGCTGGTGTGGCTGACCACGCTCACCACACAGGCGATGCGCCCACCGTGCTCCCGTACGGGCATGGAGAGGGCGACGAGCCCCGGCTCGATCAACTGATCGTCGAGAGCCCACCCCTGGGCACCGGCCTCCCGGGTCCGCTTCTCGAACTCCTCGTCCCCGACGGGGTGTTCGCGGGGCGGAACGGCCGGAAACCCGCGGTCCTCCGGGTCGGCGGACCGCCGCTCGCGCCAGCGCGCCCAGTCCTCGGGTGTCCACTCCGTGGCGAACAGCGGGCCCGGTGCGGTCCGTTCGGCCGGCAGCGGGTCGCCGATGCGGAAGCTCAGGGACATGGCGCGGCGCCGGGTCGCCTGGTGGATGAAGCGGATACCGTCCCGGTCGCGGACCGCCAGCGACACCGACTCGTCCAGCTCGTCCGCGAGCGCGTCGGCCCGGCCGTCCAGCAGCCGGGGCAGTCGCAGCGCGGCCAGATACGCGTTGCCCAGTTCCATCAGCCTCGGCGCGAGCACGGCGTCCCGGCCGTCGAGGCGTACGTATCCCATGCGGGCCAGCGTCGCCGCGATCCGGTCCACCGTGGACCTGGCGAGCCCCGTGGTTTTCTCCAGGCCGCTGAGACTCGACGTGCCGCCCGCCTCGGTGAGCCGGCGCAGCACGGTGATGCCGCGCATGAGGGGGGCGACTGCGTCGGGCTTGGCCGGTGTGAGGTGGGTCGATGACATGGGCTCCCCGTTACGGTGTCCTGAACACGGTAATGAATACGGGGGAAGGGTCGTACAGAAGCTGCGGGTCGTCCGTGGCTGGTCGCGCAGTTCCCCGCGCCCCTAAAGGTGCGCCACCTAAAGGGGCGCCACCTAACGGGAGCTCCCCCCTAACGGAGCCCCCCGCGCGTCACGTACACCCGGTGGTTCCCCGCCGAGTCCGCCCCCGCGACCGTGACGCGGATGCCGGTGGCGAGGTCCTTGAAGTACTGGCCGGGGGCGAAGGGGGCGTCGGAGAGCTCGGCCTGGACGTTCGGGCTGCGGGTGCAGCCGCCGCTGTCCTTCGTGGAGTCGACGACCTTGATCGGGCCGTGGCCGGTGTCGACGTCCGCGTCGACCTTGTAGATGAGCACGCCCGCCTTGCAGACCGCCTCGTCGTTGCCCGCCTGGGTGCGCAGTTCGACCGCGTACCCGGTCTTGGAGTCGACCGGCACGAAGACGAGCTTGCCGCCCGTGCCGGGCTCGGTCAGCGGGGTCAGGAGGTGCTCGGTCGTGCCGGGCGAGGCCGCGCAGCCGACCTGGGAGTCGTCCAGCCAGCCGAGCTTCCACTTGTGCCAGCCCAGCAGGTCGTTGTCGGCCCCCCAGTCCTCGCTCATGATGTCCCAGTGCCCGACCGCGCCGCCCCCGTCCTGGGTGTAGAGGTCGGGCAGCCCGAAGGCGTGGCCGTTCTCGTGGGGGAGTACGCGGTAGCCGGTCTCGTCGTACGAACCGGAGCCGTCGTCCTGGCGGCTGTAGACGAAGGACGCGTTGGCGACGGGCACCCCGTCCGCGACCGGTGCCTCCGTGTTGCCGGCGAAGGTGACCGACAGGACCGTGTCCAGGGCGGAGGGTCCCGCGTTCGGGGTGATCAGGACGTTCAGCAGGTCGTACTCCCGGAAGTCCACCGTCGGGTCGGCGGCGGCCACGATGTCCTGGACCAGCTCGCGGTAGCCGGGATCGAAGGGCGCGCCGCGCTCTATCCCGTACGCCCTGAAGGGCTTGGGCATGCGCAGCCAGCGGCCTATGGGGGCCTCGGGGCGGTAGTCGAGGCGGCCGTACGAGCTGGTGCGGAACCAGTCGGTGGTCTGCGGGAAGAACTCGCCGTAACGGTCGAGCGCGCTGCCCTGACCGGGCGCGTCGGAGAAGTCGATCATCAGGTTCAGGGACCGGACCGTGCCGGTGGAGCGCGAGTAGCCCTCCGGGGTGGGGATGCCCTCCGACATCTCCACGCCCATCGAGCCGCTGATCATGCAGGGGCCGAGGGGGGAGGAGTGGGCCGGCGCGATGGGTCCCGCCGCCGTCGTCGAGCCTGCCGTCAGGTGTCCGGTCCCGGCCGAGGTGCTGACCGCCAGGGTGAGAGCGGTGACCGACACGAGGGCTGCGGCGCGGCGGCGCGGGGGTATCCGACGGCTCGGCTGCATGCAGGGGCCTTTCGCTCCAGGCAGCCGGCCGTTTCTGGCTGCACCCTGTTCGATCACCCTGTGCCGCCAGATGCGCGGGCGCGCGTTGGAGGAGACCGATCGTGGGTTTCCTGGTCCAGGGAGCCCCTGGGGTATGTGACTCAGGTCACATTAAATCTCTTCGAGGTCGGGAAATAACCGGGGATCGTTTCCCCGTTTAGCCATGTGTCCGAGCGAAACGGGGAGTCGCTCCCCGGATCGCACTCACTGACTCAAGGAGTACGCCGTGGAGACCGCAATCCGCGTGCAGCGCAAGGTGACTCGGCCGCGCGCCGATGCCCTGCGCAACCGGGAGCGGATCGTCACCGCCGCCCGCGAGATGTTCGTGGAGTTCGGCCCCGACGTGCCGCTCGACGAGATCGCCCGCCGGGCCGGCGTCGGCAACGCCACGGTGTACCGGAACTTCCCGGACCGGGACGCGCTGGTGCGGGAGGTCGTCTGCTCGGTCATGGACCGTACGTCGGAGGCGGCCGAGCTCGCGCTCGGCGAGACCGGCGACGCCTTCGAGGCGCTGTCGCGCTTCGTGCACGCCGCCGCCGACGAGCGGATCAGCGCGCTCTGCCCGATGGTCTCCAGCACCTTCGACCAGCACCACCCGGATCTGGAAGCCGCGCGCCGGCGCATCGAGGACCTGACCGACCGCTTGATGGAGCGTGCCCGTGAGGCCGGGCAGCTCCGCCCCGACGTGGGCGTCGGCGACATCATGATCGCCGTGGCCCAGCTCAGCAGGCCCCCGGCCGGCACCGGATGCCTGAGCCATGACCGTTTCGTCCACCGACACCTGCAGCTGTTCCTCGACGGTCTGCGGGCGCCGGCCCGCTCCGAACTGCCGGGCACGGCCGCGACCATGGAGGACCTGCGACGAGCCTGACCGATTAGTTCCGACCGATTAGTTCGGCGCCCCAAGCCAGTCCACACAGCACCAAGCTTCCGGCCGCCACCGGCGAAGACGTCGACGGGGACGTCACCGCCGGGGAGCCGTCCCTTTCCGACACCTTTTTCCGTCACGAAGTCCCGAAGTGGGTACCCCCATGTCTGAATCAGTCCAGGCTGCCGCCGCCAAGGCGCCGGCTCCCGACTCCAACCGCTGGAAAGCGCTGACCTTCATCGCGCTCGCCCAGCTGATGGTTGTGCTCGACGCGACCATCGTGAACATCGCGCTTCCCTCGGCCCAGCAGGACCTGGGGATATCGGACGGCAACCGGCAGTGGGTCATCACGGCTTACGCCCTCGCCTTCGGCGGACTCCTCCTCTTCGGCGGCCGGATCGCCGACCTCTGGGGCCGCAAGCGCGCCTTCGTCGCAGGCCTGATCGGCTTCGCCGGCGCGTCCGCCCTCGGCGGCGCGGCCACCAACGAGGCGATGATGCTCGGCGCCCGCGCCCTGCAGGGTGCCTTCGGCGCCCTCCTCGCGCCCGCCGCGCTCTCCCTGCTCGCGGTGATGTTCACCGACGCCAAGGAGCGCGCCAAGGCGTTCGGCATCTACGGTGCGATCGCCGGTGGCGGTGGCGCCGTCGGCTTCATCCTCGGCGGTGTCCTCACCGAGTACATGGACTGGCGCTGGACGTTCTTCGTGAACATCCCGTTCGCGATCGTCGCCGCCGCCGGTGCGTACTTCGTCATCCGTGAGCCGGCCGAGGGCCGCAACCGCTCGCCGCTCGACATCCCGGGTGTCGTCCTGTCCACCCTCGGTCTGGTCTCGCTGGTCTACGGCTTCACGCGCGCCGAGTCCGACGGCTGGGGCGACTCCGTGACGGTCGGCATGTTCGTCGCGTCGGCGGTCCTGCTCGCGGCCTTCGTGTTCGTCGAGTCCAAGGTCAAGGCCCCGCTCCTGCCGCTGCGCGTCATCACCGAGCGCAACCGCGGCGGCGTCTACCTCTCCCTCGGCCTCGCGATCATCGCGATGTTCGGCCTGTTCCTCTTCCTCACCTACTACCTGCAGCTGGTGAAGGGCTACTCGCCGGTCAAGACCGGCTTCGCCTTCCTGCCGATGATCGCGGGCATGATCGTGGGCTCCACGCAGATCGGCACGCGCCTGATGACCCGGGTCGCGCCGCGCCTGCTGATGGCTCCGGGCTTCCTGGTCGCCGGCGCCGGCATGCTGCTCCTGACCCAGCTGGAGATCGGCTCCTCGTACGTCAGCACGATCCTGCCGTCGATGGTGCTGCTCGGTCTCGGCATGGGTACGGCCTTCATGCCCGCCATGTCGCTGGCCACCACGGGTGTCGAGCCGCGTGACGCGGGTGTCGCCTCCGCGATGGTCAACACCTCGCAGCAGGTGGGCGGCGCGATCGGTACGGCTCTGCTGAACACGATCGCCGCGTCGGCCACCACGTCCTACATCAAGGACCACATCGCCGGGGCCGGCAGCCAGTCCCAGCAGCAGCTCGTCCAGCTGCAGGGCCAGGTGCACGGCTACACCAACGCGATCTGGTTCGCTGTCGGCATCCTCGTCCTGGCCGCCGCGATCGCCTTCACCTTCATCAACGTCGGCAAGCCGGACATGTCCTCGGCCCCCGGCTTCGGCGACGACGTCGAGGACGACCTGAAGGTCCCGGTCATCGCCCACTGACGGCACCGGGCCCCACGGGGTCACCCACTGACCTTCGTGCGTACGCGGGGGTGGGGACGCCTTCGTACGCACGAACCCGGGATCTGCCCCGGCTCCGAGAGCGGTGGAGCCGGGGCAGATCCATGCCTTGTCAGCGGGCGCGGGGCTCTGACATTTGCGGCTCCGCCGCGTGGCCGCGCCCCGTAAGGGGCGCGGGGAACTGCGCGACCAGCCACAACCGGCCCGCAGTCGACGAACGACGGTAGTTGCCCGGCCAAACCCAGTGGAGCGCTACCGCAGCCAGGGCAAGTCCGCCCCGGCCTCCTTCGGCTGAAGCCCCTCCGCGATGAGACGCATCGCCTCGCCGAGGGCTTTCTGCTGGTCGGGCGAGAGCCGGTCGAAGACGGCCTGCCGCACGGCGGCCACATGACCGGGAGCCGTCCGCCGAAGGACCTCGTGCCCCTCGTCCGTCAGGACCGCGAACTGCCCGCGCTTGTCCGAGTCGCAGTCCTCGCGCCGCACCCAGCCGTTCTTCTCCAGCCGGGCGATGGCGTGTGAGAGCCGGGACCTGGTGATCTTCGCCTTCATCGCCAGCTCGGTCATCCGCAGCCGCCGGTGCGGCGCTTCGTCGAGCGCGACGAGCAGGCCGTAATAGATGTGCGGCATGCCCGCGTCACGCTGCAGCTGGCGGTCGAGATGGTCGTCAAGGAGGGTGGTGGCATGCAAATACGCACGCCAGACGCGCTGTTCCTCATCACTGAGCCAGCGCGGCTCGTCAGCGGATGCCGTGTTCATACATCTACTGTACGAGGCCCCTCCTTGAATATTAAACAAATGGGGAGTAAGCTCACTTCATAGAGCTTGATACTTCAAGCAATCGAGGTTCGAACCACACCGAGACCAATCGAGCCGAGCCGCTCGAGTCAGTCACCCAGGGAGCCGCCGCCATGTCCGCCGCCACCGAGGAACGTGCCGTCGTAGAGCGCATGCCCGCCCTCTATCTCTCGCACGGCGCCCCGCCGCTGGCCGACGACCCCGTCTGGCCCGGCCAGCTCGCCGCCTGGTCCGCCGACCTGCCGCGCCCCAAGGCGATCCTCATGGTCTCCGCGCACTGGGAGGAGGCCCCGCTCGCCCTCGGCGCCACCGAGACCGTCCCCCTGGTCTACGACTTCTGGGGCTTCCCCGAGCACTACTACCGGGTGCGGTACGAGGCTCCCGGCGCCCCCGAACTCGCCGAGTCCGTCCGCAAGTTGCTGCGCGCCCCCGGCATGCCCGTCCAGGACATCCCGGACCGCGGCCTCGACCACGGCGCGTACGTCCCGCTCGTCGAGATGTTCCCCGCGGCCGACATCCCGGTCCTGCAGGTCTCGATGCCCACGCTCGATCCCGTACGCCTCATGGACATCGGCCGCAAGCTGGCCCCCCTCCGCGACGAGGGCGTCCTCATCGTCGGCTCCGGCTTCTTCACCCACAACCTCGCGGCCCTCCGCCAGGCGGGGATTCCCGGCTGGTCGGCCGAGTTCGACCAGTGGGGCCACCAGGCGCTCGAATCCGGCGACGTGGACGGCCTCCTGGACTTCCTCCACAAGGCCCCGGCGGGACAGCTGGCTCACCCGCGCACCGAGCACTTCGCCCCACTCTTCGTGACGATGGGCGCGGCGGACGCCTCCGGCGAACTGGACGCCCAGCGGTCGGTGATCGACGGGTTCTGGCTGGGGCTGGCGAAGAGGTCGGTGCAGTTCGGCTGACGGGCCGGCGGTCAGAGTTCCTTCTCGTACCAGGCCACATCCCAGTAGCGCCCGAACTTCCGCCCCACCTCGCGATACGTACCGACGTGCCGGAACCCGAAGCGTTCGTGCAGTCGCGCGGAGGCCTCGTTCGGCTGGGCGATTCCCGCGTACGCTCGATGGAGGTCCTCGCCCGCGAGGGTCTCGAACAGGGCCTTGTAGAGCAGGGTGCCGACGCCCCGCGCGCCGGCGTCCGGGGCGAGGTAGATCGTCACCTCCACGGACGTCTCGTACGCGGGCTTCGGCCGGAACGCGCTCGATGTCGCGTATCCAAGAATCCGCTGTGAGTCCGCAGCCACGGCAACCATCAGCCTGTGCGGGCCGTCTTCAGGGTGGGAGAGCAGCCAAGGGCGCCGTTCTTCCGACGTGAAGGTCGCGGTGTCGAAGGTGATCGGCGTCTCACGTACGTAGTGGTTGTAGATGTCCGTGAGGGCGTCGAGGTCTCCCTCGACTCCTGGCCTGACCTGCACCTCTGTACGTTCCGACGACATCTCGCCTCCCTCGGTGGCCGCACAGGGTACTGCAAGATCAGAAAAATCGAGGGGCGGGTTGGGAATTCTGTCCGGATTCCAGCCGTTGATTCCATCAGATGCAGGGCACCCGGGAGGGTGTCCGAGCCACCACTAGGACCCGCAACCCCACCACGCAAGGGAGCACGCATGGCAACCCGTGCCGTCGCCCGTCGTAAGTCCGCCTCCGGCGGGAACGACGCGGCAAGCAGTGTTCGCGCTGTAGGCGGCGAGATCGCCGACCGCGACCTGGTCGGCATGTATCTCGACGAGATCGCGCGCACACCACTGCTCGACGCCGCCAAGGAAGTCGAGCTGTCCCAGATCATCGAGGCGGGTGTGTTCGCCCAGCAGATCCTCGACGGCGAGGTCACCGACGCCAAGGCGGACGCCTCCCGTGAGGAGCTCGAAGCGCTGGTCGCGGACGCCGAGCGGGCCAAGGACATCTTCATCAGGTCGAACCTGCGCCTGGTCGTCGCGGTCGCGCGACGCTATCCGCGCAGCGGTCTGCCCCTGCTGGACCTGATCCAGGAGGGGAATGCCGGCCTGGTCCGCGCCGTCGAGAAGTTCGACTACCGCAAGGGCTTCAAGTTCTCGACGTACGCGACCTGGTGGATCCGTCAGGCCATCACGCGGTCCATCGCCGACCAGTCGCGCACCATCCGGCTCCCCGTCCACCTGGTGGAGGAGCTGGGCCGGATCCGGCGCGTGCAGCGCGAGTTCAACCGTAAGCACGGGCGTGATCCCGAGCCCACGGAGGTGGCCGCCGAGCTCGACTCGACGCCGGAGCGCGTCATCGACGTGCTCGACTGGGCCCGCGACCCGGTCTCGCTGAACATGGCGGTGGACGACGAGGGCGAGACCCAGTTCGGCGACCTGCTCGAGGACACGTCGGCCGTCTCGCCCGAGCAGTCCGTGCTCACGCTGCTGCGCAGCGAGGAGCTGGACGACCTCATCGGCCGGCTCGACCAGCGCACAGCCTCGATCATCAAGATGCGGTACGGCATCGACGACGGCCGAGAGCGCACGCTCACCGAGGTCGGCAAGGAGCACGGCCTCACCCGCGAGCGCATCCGCCAGATCGAGAAGCACGCGCTGCTGGAGCTGAAGAAGCTGGCCCGCCAGACGGGGTTCGACGCCGCGGCGTAAGCCCTCCGGGCGGGTCGGTGGTCGGGGCTCGGTCGGCTCCGACTTCCGACTCCGAGCCCGCCGAGTCCGAGTCCGAGTCCGAGTCCGACCGGGCACGCATCGCCTGCCGGGCGGGACTGGTTCCCGCCGGGCAGGGGAAGCTGTCTCTGCCGGGTAGCTGGGACCCGTGTCCGCCGGGGGCGGTACGGGCTCGCGCCGGGCAGGGAGCCGCCCCAGCCACCATGCCTCGCGGCGTGGCCGGGTCGGTCGAGAACGAGGTCGTACAGAAGTCCGTTTACAGCCGCTTCAACCCACCGGCCGCTGGGCACAAGACCCCAGGGCCCTCGGAGCCGAGTCCCGCCGCACCCCCCCGGCGCCGGGACTCTCCCAGAGCCGAGTTCCGGCGCCTTCCCCCCCCTGGCGCCGGGGCTCGGCTCTATCCGTTCGGCCTTGCGGGCGCGGCTGCCGGGCCACCCCGGACCTGAACCCCGGGGTGACCCAGGTGGCACATTGTGTCACGGGGGCAGATCTTGTCGACGGTTGCCGTTGGCCGGCTTGCCCGGCCCGCATCGCCGGGCGCCGGCGCCCGGCGACGCGGGCCGGCGACGACTCCGACCCGCATCGCATCGCGTCACGTGTGACGCTCCGGGCGTCTGCGGCGGGTCTTTTCGCCCCCGCCGCCCCTACCCGTTCCCGTCCCCTGGGGCTCCGCCCCAGACCCCGCCAGGGGGCTCTGCCCCTGGACCCCCGCTCCTCAAACGCCGGAGGGGCTGAGATGCCAGCCGGGGAGGCGGGACACCAGCCGGGGCCGAGATACCGGCCGGGGCCGAGATACCGGCCGGTGTCTCGCCTCCCCGGCCACGCCCGCCTTCCGCCCCGCCGCCCGGCTCAGCCGACCCCCCAAGTCCCGTACGTATCCCACGAGTTCAGCAGGCTCATGCACCGTGAACTCGCAGTCCACCATCGCGAGCCGTACCGCCAGCCACTCCACGGAATCGCCGACGGCACTCCGCAGGCGGCAGCTGTGGTCGTCGATCGGCTCGGGCGCCCCGAGCCACCCGGGCAGCCGCGCCGCGATGAACTCCGCGGGCGCGGCGAACGTCACCTCGAACTCGTACGTCTCCTGCCGCCGGAACATCGACTGCCGCAGATACTCGGCCGCACTGCCCGTAGGCAGTTCACGCGGCGCGAACCGGGCCCCGGTCGGGAAGGGATCGGCCACCCGGTCGACGCGGAACGTACGCCAGTCCGCCCGGTCGAGGTCGTACGCGACGAGGTACCAGCGGCGGCCGGTCGACACGAGCCGGTACGGCTCGGTCTGGCGCCGGCTCTCCGCCCCGTCCCCCGCGCGGTACGCGAACCGCAGCCGCTCCCGCCCCGCGATCGTCGAGGCCATCACGGTCAGCGTCTCGGGCGCGATGCTGGCACCGTCGCCGCTGGTCAGGGGAGTGGTGGCGGCCTGGAGCGTGGAGACGCGGTGCCGGAGGCGGCTCGGCAGGACCTGTTCGAGCTTGGCCAGGGCCCGTACGGAGGCCTCGTCGACGCCCTCGACGGCGTGCCCGGCACCGGCCCGCAGGCCGACCGCGATCGCCACCGCCTCCTCGTCGTCGAGGACCAGCGGCGGCATGGCCTTCCCGGCGACCAGCCGGTAACCGCCGTCCGCACCCTTCGTCGCCTGCACCGGATATCCCAGCTCCCGCAGCCGGTCGACATCCCGCCGCACGGTCCGCCGCGAGACGCTCAGCCGCTCGGCGAGCTCCCCACCGGGCCACTCGCGCGGAGTCTGAAGAAGGGAGAGGAGCTGGAGGAGCCGGGCCGGGGTGTCGGTGCTCATGGGGTGTCTCCCTCTCGTCGAACACTCGGATCGCCCGGTGCGCCCCAAAGGGGCGCGGGGCTGTATCGATGTGCGGCTCCGCCGCGTGGGCGCGACCAGCCACAACGAACCCGCATTTTCCGAGCGCGCCGCATTCTTTTCGGCTTCTCCGAGGATGCCCCACCACTAGGACATGACCTGACCTATATCCCTCCTACCTTCTTCACATGACCTCTTCCAGCAGCACCCTCACGTCCCCCCGGCCGGAGGCCGACCGACGGCGCTGGTTCGCGCTCGCCATCGTGATGACCGCGGCCTTCATGGACCTGGTCGACGTCACGATCGTCAACATCGCGATCCCGTCGATCCAGCGGGACGCGGGCGCGTCCTTCAGCCACATCCAGTGGATAACGGCCGGTTACGCGCTCGCCTTCGCCGCCGGCCTGATCACCGGCGGGCGACTCGGTGACATCTACGGCCGCAAGCGGCTCTTCCTCATCGGCATCGGCGGATTCACGCTCGCGTCCGCACTGTGCGGCTTCGCGGCGAACCCCGACATGCTCGTCGCCTCCCGCATCCTCCAGGGCGGTATGGCCGCGCTGATGGTGCCGCAGGTTCTGTCGATCGTGCACGCCACGTTCCCGGCACACGAGCGCGGCAAGGTCTTCGGGCTGTTCGGGGCGGTCGTGGGGCTGGGCGCGGTCTCCGGTCCGCTGCTCGGCGCGCTGCTCACCGAGTGGAACCTGTTCGGCCTGGAGTGGCGGCCGATCTTCCTCATCAACCTGCCGGTCGGCATCGCGGGCCTCATCCTGGGCCGTAAGTTCATCACCGAGTCCAAGGCCCCGCACGCCCTGAAGCTCGACCTCGTCGGCGTCGCGCTCGTCACCCTCGGCCTGCTGATGCTGCTCTACCCGCTCACCCGCGGCCGCGAGCTGGGCTGGCCGATGTGGGGGTACGTCTCGATGGGCGGCGCGCTCGTCGTGTTCGCGGCGCTGGTGGCGTACGAGAAGAGGAAGACCGCGCGGGACGGTTCCCCGCTCGTCGAGCTCTCCCTCTTCAAGGTGAAGAGCTTCGCGGCGGGCATCGCCGTGCAGACGGTCTTCGGGGTCGCTCTCGGGATCTTCTTCCTGGTCTGGACGCTCTACATGCAGTTCGGCCTCGGCTGGCGCCCGCTGCGGGCGGGTCTGACGGGCGTCCCCTTCTCGATCGCGGTGTCGATGGCGGCCGGTCTGTCGGTGCAGAAGCTGACGCCGCGGTTCGGGCGGAAGGTGCTCCAGGCGGGCGCGCTGATCATGGCTCTCGGTGTCCTGCTCTACATCTGGGAGTCCGAGCGGTACGGCATGTCCATCGCCTCCTGGCAGATGGCTCTCCCGCTGGTCGTCATGGGCGTGGGCATGGGACTGATCGTGGCCCCGCTGACGGACGCGATCCTCTCCGAGGTGCCCCGCGAGCACTCCGGCTCCGCGTCCGGCCTGATCAACACGGTCATGCAGATGGGCAACGCGCTCGGTCTCGGCCTGGTCTCCGTCGTCTTCTTCGGCACGATGTCCGACCACCTGCCCGCGGCCGAGGTGGGCCCCGCCTTCGCCGATGCCTTCCAGCACGCGCTGGGCTGGGTCGCCGCGGTGATGACGGCCATCTTCCTGCTGATGTTCGCCCTCCCGAAGCGGCCGGCCCAACATGTGGAGGGGGCGGAGAGCGCCGAGGCCGCGCCTGCCGAGGAGCCCGAACTCGTCGGCTGACGACGGCGGTTGACCGAATCCGACGCCGTGAGGCCCGGACCCTTCGGGGGCCGGGCCTCAGGCGTGCCCGCCCGCAACAGAGTTGATGTCCGTTCATGCCCACATCCATGCCCGAACCTGTTTACTTTGCGGAAATCTGGGCGTAGCCTCACCCTGAAACCACAGGTTCGGGCACAGGGCGGAGGCGAACGGACATGTACGCACCGGAGCGACAGCAAGAAATCCTCCGACTCGCGCGTGATGGTGGCCGTGTGGACGTGGTGTCGCTGGCCGAGGAGTTCCAGGTCACGGCGGAGACGATCCGCCGGGACCTGAAGGCCCTCGACCGGGCGGGTCTGCTGCGCCGTGTGCACGGCGGTGCCATCCCGGCCGGGCGGCTCGACTTCGAGCCCGACCTCGCCGAGCGCGAGACCACAGCGGCCGACGAGAAGGACCGCATTGCGAAGGCGGCCCTCGCCGAGCTGCCGGACAAGGGCACGATGATCCTCGACGCGGGTACGACGGTCGCCCGCCTCGCCGGGGCCCTCCCGCTGGAGGCGACGCTCACCGTCGTGACGCACAGCCTGCCCATCGCGGCCCGCCTCGCCGACCACCCCGGCATACAGCTCCACCTCATCGGAGGCCGCGTCCGGCACCGTACGCGTGCGGCGGTCGACGCCTGGGCGCTGCGGGCCTACGGAGAGATCCGCGCGGACGTCGCCTTCCTCGCCACGAACGGTTTCTCGGCCGAGCACGGCCTGACCACCCCCGACCTCGCCGAGGCCGCCGTCAAGCACGCGGTCGTCGCCGCCGCGCGCCGCGTCGTGCTGCTCGCCGACTCGGCCAAGCACGGCCAGGAGCACTTCGCGCGCTTCGGTGGCCTCGGCGACGTCGACCTGCTGATCACCGACAGCGGGCTGAGCCCCGAAGACGCCACCGCGATCGAGCGCGGCGGCACGGAAGTAGTGCGCGCATGATCCTCACGGTCACTCCGAACCCGTCCCTGGACCGTACGTACGAGGTCCCGTCGCTCGACCGCGGCGAGGTCATCCGGGCCACCGGCGAACGCATGGACCCGGGCGGCAAGGGCGTCAACGTCTCGCGGGCGGTCGCCGCGGCCGGCCGGCGAACCGTCGCCGTGCTGCCGCTCGGCGGAGCGCCCGGCGCGCTGGTCGCCGACCTGCTCGACGCGCAGGGCATCGAGGTCGCGCCGGTCCCGGTCGCCGGGGCCACCCGCTCGAACATCGCGCTCGCCGAGGCGGACGGGGTCCTGACGAAGATCAACGCACCCGGGCCCGAACTCTCCTCCGCGGAGGAGGAGTTGCTCCTGGAGACGGTGCGCCTGCAGTCCCGCGACGCCGACTGGATCGCCTGCTGCGGCAGCCTCCCGCGCGGCCTCGCCCCTTCCTGGTACGCCGAACTGGTCGCCCGCGCCCACCGGGCGGGCGCCCGCATCGCGCTCGACACCTCGGGCCCGGCGCTGCTCGCGGCCCTCCGCGAACGGCCCGACGTCGTCAAGCCGAACGCCGAGGAGCTCTCCGAGGCGGTGGGCCGCCCCCTCGCCACGATCGGCGACGCCGTCAAGGCCGCCGAGGAACTCCGGGAGTTGGGCGCGCGTGCCGTGCTCGCCTCCCTCGGCGCGGACGGCCAACTGCTCGTCAGCGAGCAGGGCGCGTGGTTCGCGGGCGCACGCGTCGACGTCGTACGGAGCAACGTGGGCGCGGGCGACTCCTCGCTCGCCGGGTTCCTCATCGCCGGCGGCAGCGGGCCCCGTGCCCTCGCCTCGGCCGTGGCCCACGGTGCCGCCGCCGTCCAGCTGCCGGGCAGCGTGATGCCGAGCCCGGAGGACCTCGACCCGTCCGCGGTGACCGTCACGTCGGAGATCCCCGTGGACCGCGCACTGAGGGAGCCGGTGTCATGACGTGCCGCCGGATTCTCCGTACGCCCCTGGGCACGACTGCCTCTCGTGCCGCTTCCCCGGGCACGACTGTTTCTCGTACGCCTCGTACGCCTCGTACGACTCTCCGTACGGGCGCCTCCCGTACGGCCACTGGACCGGCCCTGATGCGGCGGGGACTCCCCTTACCCGCCGCAGCCGCGGGCGACCGGAGGCGGGGTTCCCCCGGCCCCGCCTCCACCCTCCCGGTAGTACCCGCACTCCCCGTAGTTCCCGTACTCGCCGCAGTCCCCGACTGCAGCACCCCCGTCCCCACCCTCGCCCACAACTCTCCCCGGGCGATACGCGTGCGAAGGAGCCCGCGATGAGCGAGATGATCACCGCGGACCTGGTCGATCTCGACCTGTCCGCCGATACGAAGGAAGCTGCGGCGCGCGCCCTCGCCCAGCGCATGGTGTCCCTGGGCCGGGTGACCGACCTGGACGGCTTCCTCGCCGACGTGGCCGCCCGTGAGGCGCAGATGCCGACCGGCCTCGACGGCGGCATCGGGATCCCGCACTGCCGCAGCGAACACGTCACCGAGCCGACGCTGGCCTTCGGGCGCAGCGCCGCCGGGATCGACTTCGGCGCGGCGGACGGGCCCGCCGACCTGATCTTCCTGATCGCCGCGCCGGCCGGCGCGGACGATGCCCACCTCACGATCCTGTCGTCACTGGCCCGCCAGCTGATGAACGCCGAGTTCACCTCCGCGCTGCGGTCGGTGGACGACGCGGCGGGAGCCGCCGCCCTGATCCGTGGGGAGAAGCCCGCGGCCGAGGCCGAGGTTGAGGCTGCGGCTGCGGCTGCCGAGCCGAGCGCAGGCGGCTCCGAGAGCTCCGCGGCGGCGTCCGGAACGGCCTCCGCCGACGCCGCCGCGGACGGTACGGCCCCGGCGCCGGGCGCGGTCGAGGACGACTCCGCCCCGGCGCCGGGCGCCACGGACGACGAGGGCGCGGCGGACGAGGGTGCCGCGGCCGGGAAGGGCGGCCGGCCCTTCCGGATCGTCGCCGTCACCTCCTGCCCCACCGGTATCGCGCACACCTACATGGCGGCCGAGTCGCTGGAGAACGCGGGCCGCGAGGCCGGTGACGTCGAGGTCGTCGTCGAGACACAGGGTTCGGCCGGCTTCACCCGGCTCGACCCGGCCGTCATCGCCGCCGCGGACGGCGTGATCTTCGCCCACGACGTGCCCGTACGGGAGAAGGAGCGGTTCGCCGGCAAGCCGACGGTCGACGTCGGTGTGAAGGCGGGCATCAACAAGCCCGCCGAGCTGATCGCCGACGTGCGCGGCAGGGCCGAGCGCGGCGAGGTCACCGCGGCCGCCAGGCCCGGCGGTACCGGCGGTACGCCGGTGCAGCGGGCCGGAGAACCCGGCGAGGGCTACGGCACGAAGCTGCGCAAGTGGCTGATGTCCGGCGTGAGTTACATGGTTCCGTTCGTGGCCGCGGGCGGTCTGCTGATCGCCCTCGGGTTCGCGATCGGCGGCTACCAGATCAACGAGGCCAAGTCGGTCACCGAGCACTTCGACTGGGGCCAGGTCGACAGCTGGGGCGCGCTGCTGTTCCAGATCGGCGCGGCGGCCTTCGGGTTCCTCGTCCCGGTGCTGGCCGGCTACATCGCGTACGGCATGGCGGACCGGCCAGGTCTCGTGCCCGGCTTCGTCGGCGGTGCGATCTCGATCACGATCGGCGCGGGCTTCCTCGGCGGTCTGGTGGCCGGTCTGATCGCCGGTGGCGTCGTGCTCGGAATCCAGCGGGTGAACATCCCCAAGCCGTTGCGCGGCATCATGCCGGTGGTGGTGATCCCGCTGATCTCCTCGGCGGTGGTCGGGTTCCTGATGTTCGTGGTCATCGGCAAGCCGATCGCCGAGGCCCAGGAGGCCCTGACCGACTGGCTGAACGGGCTCACCGGCACCAACGCCGTCCTGCTCGGCGTGCTGCTCGGCCTGATGATGTGCTTCGACCTGGGCGGCCCGGTCAACAAGGTCGCGTACACCTTCGCGACGGCCGGTATCTCGGTCGCGGCGCCCAGCGACTCCGCGATGAAGATCATGGCCGCCGTGATGGCCGCGGGCATGGTCCCGCCGCTTGGCATGGCCCTCGCCACCACGATCCGCAAGAAGCTGTTCACCACGGCCGAGCGGGAGAACGGCAAGGCCGCCTGGGTCCTCGGTGCGTCCTTCATCTCGGAGGGTGCGAT
The DNA here is from genome assembly GCF_008905045.1 of Streptomyces albicerus. Lineage (GTDB taxonomy): Bacteria > Actinomycetota > Actinomycetes > Streptomycetales > Streptomycetaceae > Streptomyces > Streptomyces albicerus. Next base: position 64,510 of record NZ_VWMY01000016.1, on the reverse strand, counting down.
CCCGTTCGCGGCCGCAGACCCGCTGCGGGTCATCCCCGCCTCGATGGCGGGCGGCGCGGTCACCGGCGCGCTGACCATGTCCTTCGGCTCGACCCTGCGCGCCCCGCACGGCGGCATCTGGGTCACCTTCCTGATCGGCAAGCCGTTCCTCTACCTGCTGGCCATCGCGGTCGGTACGGCGGTCACGGCCGGCCTGGTCATCGTCCTGAAGGGCATGCGCAAGACCACCCCCGAGGGCGGCACGGACAAGGCCCCCGAGGCCCCGACGGCAACGCAGCCGAAGGAGCCGATAGCGGCCTGAACGCTCCGCTGAGAGCGACAAACAGAGCGACAAACACTGTGGGCCGGGACTCCAAGTCCCGGCCCACAGTCGCGCCCCTCTAGGGGCGCGGGGCTGTGACATATGCGGCTCCGCCGCGCGGGCGCGACCAGCCACAACGAACCCGCAGACTACGAACCGGCCGAATCCCGCCTACTCACCGGAGGCCCGCCGCTCCATGGCTTCGCGAGCATCCTCCTCCGAGGAATACACCTCGCACATGTGGCGCCCATCAGCCGTGGCCGTGTGCTCGACCTCCCAGAGGGACAGCTCGCGACCGTCGTGGAGCAGGAACGCGTGCTCGTAGAGCGAGAAGCACAGCGCCCTGTCGCCGGCCCGGCACGGCCGCCCGAAGGCCTGTGTGATCTGGTGCGCGAACGCCGTCCGCAGCAGCCCGGCCATGTCCTCGCCCGGCCGGTCCGAGTTCTCCGCGCGGCGCAGCAGCCGCCGCCCGTGGTCCGCCGAGTCTTCAAGAACGTAGGCGTGCAGCGGCTCGGGGACGGCCGACACCCGCATCAGAACGGGCAGTTCGAAGTCGGGCGCGTCCGCCGGCAGCGGCAGGCGCGCGGTCGCGATGCGCAGCTCCTCCTGGTCCTCGTACACCTCGTGCTGTGTGTCGCCGCCCGGCGCGGTGTTGTGGACGAGCTCCCAGAGCGTGAGCGCGCTCCCATCGGCGAGCAGCCACGTGTGCCGGTACGTCTCGCGGTGCAGCCCCGCGCTGTGGTGCGCGGAGTGCAGCGAACTGTCGTGGGCCAGCGCCAGGTCGAGCCGCCGTATCGTCTCGTCCGGCAGCTCGAAGGAGTTCAGGGCACGGCCGAGGAGTCGCGCGAGATGCTCCTCCGGAGACTCGGGCGACTCGGGTGGCTCGTACGCTGCCGTCTCGTACGGAACGCTCAAGGCTTCTCCCGGCGTTGCTGCATGTCACCTTGTGGGTGCATACCGTAGCCCCTCGGTCGGACATCATGTCCGGGAACCGAGAAAACGTACGCACAGAAAACGCAGGGGCCGTGTGAGATGTTCCCGCACGGCCCCTGCGAATCCTCAAAAACCTTTGGTCAGAGGGCACTTCCCGCGGTCCAGGCACTCCATGCCATGTTCCAGCCGTTGAGACCGTTGTCCGGCGCGACTGTCTTGTCGGGGGAGTTCTTGACCGTCACGACGTCCCCGACGAGCGAGTTGTCGAAGAACCACTTGGCGGTCGTGTCCCCCTTCGCGCCCTGCACGTCCGCGAGCCCGACGCAGCCGTGGCTGGTGCCCTGCTTCCCGAAGGGCGGATTGCCCTTGTCGTACCAGTAGTTGCCGTGGATGAACGTCCCCGACGTCGTCAGCCGCATCGCGTTCGGCACATCCGCGATGTCGTACTCGCCGCCGTAGCCCACCGTCGACCCGTTCATCCGCGTCTGCGTGAACTTCTCCGAGATCACCATCTGCCCGTTGTACGTACTGTTCTCCGGGCTGCCCGCCGAGATCGGGATCGTCTTGACGGTCTTCCCGTCGCGTACGACCGTCATCGTCTGCGTGTTGACGTCGACCGTGGACACCTGGGAGCGGCCGACCGTGAAGGTGACCGTCTTGTCCTGCACCCCGTAGACACCGTTCGCGCCCTCGACCCCGTCCAGGTCGATCTTCATCGTGACCTTGGAACCGGACTTCCAGTACGCCTCGGGCCGGAAGTCCAGCCGCTGCGTGCCGAACCAGTGCCCGACCACCTTCTGCCCGCTGCTCGACGTGACCTCGATGTGCGACTGCACGGCCTTCTTGTCGCTGATCGCCTTGTCGAACGTGAAGGACACCGGCATCCCGACCCCGACCGTCGTACCGCCGTCGGGCGTGTACGTCCCGATGAAGCTGTTGTCCGTGGACACCGTCGTGAAGATGGAGTTGGCCGCCGCGGGCTTCCCGTTCTCACCCTTCGCGGTGGCGGATATCTGGTACTTCGTCCCCCGCTCCAACTGCTCCTTCGGCTTCCAGCTCTTCCCGTCCGCCGTGATCGCCCCCGGTACGGCCGCCCCCGTCGCCGACTCCGTCATCCTCACCTCGGTCAGCTTCCCGTCACTGACCTTCACCCCGGTCGAGTTGATCGACGCCCCCGTCGAACCGTCCTTCGCCGAGATGACGATCTCCGCCGTGGAGTTCTTGGTTCCGCCGTCCTTGTCGTCGGACTTGTTGTCGGCGCTGGCGTCGCCGCCGCACGCGGTGAGGGTCAGGGCGCCGACGATCAGGGCGGCACAGGCCACCAGCGCGCGCCTCGCTGCTGTGTCCGGCGTTGTCACGGGCTGCTCCAGATTCTCGCGATTGTGGGCGATCCGCTCCGGTCCGTGGAGAAGGTCCATGGACAAGGAGGGAAACAACGACCGCCTGGGTTCCCGCAGCCCGCCCTGCACAGCATCACGTGACAGAGTCGGGACAATCGCTCACAGAGCCGGCGCCCCCGGCCTACCGGTCGCCGTACAACTCCCCGTACGCCGGCCACACCCCGCCAGGCCCCTCCACCGACTCGGCGGCCCGCACCGCCCGTACGATCGCCCGGGTCACCGCGTCCGCGCCGGCCGCCAGGATCTCGTTGAGCGCGAGAGGGTTGTCCTCCGCCAGCTGACGCGCACCCGTGGCGAGGGCGAACACCGTGTCCCCGTCGTTGAGCAGATGGACCGGCCGTACGGCACGTGCGATCCCGTCGTGTGCCGTCCCCGCCAGCTTCTGCGCCTGCGCCTTGGACAACTCCGCGTCGGTGGCGACCACGGCGAGGGTGGTGTTCAGCGGGGGAGTGCTGCTCTTCGCCGCGGCCTCGGCCAGCCGAGCCTGGGCCACCTCGTGCACCTCAGCCGCCGGATACGTGATCCGCCCCTGGAGCAACTCCCCGTACAACGCCCCCGTCAGCGGATCCACCGCCGACCCCGCCGCGTTGGCCACCACGAGCGCCGCCACCGTGAACCCCGAGTCGAGTACGACACTCGCGCTGCCCACCCCTCCCTTCATCCGTCCGACCGCCGCCCCCGTACCGGCGCCCACGCACCCCTCCTCAACCGGCGAGCCCGGCTCGCTCGCCGCCGCGGCCTCCACCGCCTCGCGGCCGAGCATCGCGTCCGGCCGGGCCCGGAAGTCACCGCCGCGGCCGAGATCGAAGACGCAGGCCGCGGGCACGACCGGCACCACATGCCGCGGATCGGGCCCGACCCGCACCCCGCGCCCGCGCTCCTCCAACCAGGCCATCACGCCGGCCGCCGAGTCCAGCCCGTACGCGCTGCCCCCGGTCAGCACGAGCGCCTCGAACTTCCGCACCACGTTGCGCGGATCGAGCGCGTCGGTCTCCTTGGTGCCGGGCCCGCCGCCGCGCACGTCCACGGCCGCGACCGCGCCGCCCTCCGGGGCGAGGACGACCGTGGTACCGGTGAGCCAACCGTCGCCGATCCGCGTGGCGTGCCCCACGCGCAGTCCGGCCACATCCGTCAGAGCGTCAACTGTCATACGCCCAGTGTCGACCCGGCTCACACGGCCGATGCGCCCGCCACCTTCTCCCGCTCCTCCTGAGCGACCATCCGGGCGGTCAGCGTCACCCCCACTGCCACCCCCAGCGCCGACACGATCCCCGTCGTCAGCACCGCCCAGTCACCCAGGAACGTGCACAGGATCACCGCCAACGCCGCGGTCGGCAGCACCAGTTGCTGCCCCGTGCCCACCTTGAAGTGACGGGCGTGCAACGCCCAGACCGTGAGGAGGAACAACGCTGTCGGCAGCGTCACCGCGGCCGAAGCCGACAGCGTGGAGATGTGCGCCTTGCCGACCGCCTGCTCCACCGCGACCTCCAGGCCGGCCCCGATCGCCGCCGCCGACGCGAAGATCAGGTAGTGGCCGTACCCCCACAGGAACGCCTGCTTGTTGGAGCGCAGATGACCGTGGATCGGCACGGCGAAGTAGATCCACCAGGCCGCGAAGATGATCAGCAGCCCGCCCGAGGCGATCGGGAGGAGCTCGCCCAACGCGTCGTTCTCGTCGACGCCCGACTTCACCGCGATCGTCGCCGCGGCGATCGTCTCGCCGAGAACGATGATGGTGAACAGCCCGTACCGCTCGGAGATGTGGTGCGGATGCCAGGACGTGTTGATCTCCTTCTCCGCGAGCACCGGCACGCACATCTCGGCGATCGCCATCACCAGGAACACCCAGGGCCGGACCGACTCCGGCAGGAACAGCAGCCCCAGCCAGCCGACCTGGCAGAGCAGCACCCCGCCCGCGTACCTCAGCGTCATCCGCCGCTCGGCGTCCTCGGCCGTCCGGGCCGCCCGCAGCCACTGGGCGGTCAGCGCCAGTCGCATGATCACGTACCCCGCCACGACGACCAGGAACTCGTGGTCCTCGAACGCCCGGGACACCCCGGCGGCCAGCACCAGCACCCCGGCGATCTGGACCAGTGTGACGACCCGGTACAGCACGTCGTCGTTGTCGTACGCCGACGCGAACCAGGTGAAGTTCATCCACGCCCACCAGATGGCGAAGAACACCATCGCGTAGCTCACGATGCCCTCGGCCGCGTGCGCCTCCGCGACGGAGTGCACCAACTGCACTCCCGCCTGGGCGATGGCCACGACGAAACACAGATCGAAGAAGAGCTCCAGGGGTGATGCGGCCCGGTGTTTCTCGTCGCGACTGCGCGCGGTCATCCTGCGCAGCGGGCGATGGGCGGCGGGGGCTCCGGAGGGGCGCGGAGCTGATTCGGAAGCGGGACTGGACGTCATACGGCCAAGCACAGCAGAAATCAGCCGAAAAATCAGAAGCATACGGAGGCCCGACAGGCAGTGAGAAGGGCCAGGTCAGACGAAGCGGGAAGGGCAGGCGCGGCGGTACGGATCGGAGAGCTGTCGGCCGTGCGGTCCCGCCGGCCGGGCGCCGGGCCGTGACCGTCGACCGCGCGGTGCCGGGTGCGGGATGCCAAGTCCCCGCCGCCGGTCGAGCGACACCCGCACCGCGTTCCGAATCCGGCCTGCCCCCGTGCCCGTACCCTGGACGCATGAGCACCGCCCCTGCCCCCGACGCCGAACCGCGTGACCCCAAGGCCGCGCTGGTCTTCGACGACCCGCTGAGCCAGCCGTCCGCGGACGACACGGACCGCGGATGGGGCGAGCGACCCGCCGGCGACAGCGCCGCGGACCTGGCCCGCTTCCTCGACGAGAAACCGCCCCACCACATCTGAGCCCTGGCCCACGCCCGAGCCACGCGCGGCCCTCGAACCGCACTGGCTCGACGGACGACAGCCGCCGTGCGAGCCCAACAGACGGCGGTCGCCCCGCGAACCCAGCAGACGACGACAGCGGCCGCCGTAACGACCCCTACTGTTCGTTGTGCCCCGAGCCGCGCTGTGCCACCAGGGCGTCGCGGATCTCCTTCAGGACCGCCAGCTCGGTCACCTCGATCACCTCGTGCGCACCCTCCTTCGCCTTCTGGCGGGCCGCCTGCCTGGCGAGGTACTTGGACATCGGCAGCACCATCAGGAAGTAGACGACGGCCGCGGTGATCACGAAGGTCAGCATCGCGCTGAGGACAGTGCCCCACATGATCGGGATACCGCTCGTCGCGGTTCCCGTCGCCTCGTCGAACCTGCAGGGGTCCTTCAGGCACGAGCTGTACCTGTCGAGGTCCTTGGTGCCGAAGGCGCCGACCAGTGGGTTGATCACGCCCTTCACCATGGAGTTGACGATGTTGGTGAAGGCGGCGCCGATGACCACCGCGACAGCCAGATCGACGACGTTCCCACGCATCAGAAAGACCTTGAAGCCCTCCCAGACGCCCGGATCCTTCTTCTTCTCGCTCACCAGGGAGCCCCTCTTCAGCCGCACAAACTGTGGAACGAACAGCTCCGCAACCTACGGCAGGGCGTGGCAGCCCTGTCCAATGCCCCATCTCCAACGAGGGACTTGACACCCTGATGGTGACCATCTTGACCAGGTTCAGCACAGTGTCACCGCCAGTCGTGAGGTCGCACCCGCCCCGGCCAGCCGCGTCGCCGTCCGGCGTGGCACGGACAGGACGACCAGCGCCCCGCCCTCGGACACGCCGTCCAGGGATTCGGGCACCTTCGTCACCCGCGCCCCACGCGCGACCACGTGCGCGTCGCCAGGGCCCGCCGCCGACTGCTCCGCCGCGACGACGTCGACCCGGTCGCCGGGCCTGAGCAGCCGCACCGTCGCGCCGTCGGCGATCCGCACCGGAGCCGTCACCATCTCGACCGGCCGCCGCTCCCGCACCGGATCGACCACTGGTCGGGCCCGCGGCGGCCCTGTGTCCCGTGCGACCGTATCCCTCGGCCCCGCCGCGACGAGCGCTGCCGCGGTCACCGCCAGCCCCGCTGCCAAGGCCCGCCTTCGATGCCGTACGAGCCGGCGCAGCTGGTATCGCCCACCACGCACTCGCACAGGAGCGAAGTGCGGCACCTCACACGTGACGGGCACGTCCGTGCCCAATGGACGCGGAAAGGAAGAGAGCTGCGACACGGGTACCACCGCCTACGGTCGGAAGATCGGCTTGCGACCCCAGACTGCACCCCCGCACCGATTCCCACCGAAACCCGTGGACTACCAGCCAGTTGTGGACAACTCACTCACCCGAAGGTGAACTTCCACCCCACCCACACCCACGCACAACGCCCCCACGCACAACGCACCCGCAGCCCAAAGTCGCCGTACACCCCCACGCACAACGCACCGGCAGTCGCACACGACGCACCCGCACCCCGCATCCATCCCCCCACGCACCCGCAGTCGCCATCGCACGGGAGGGGCCGTGCCGGTACGTCGCAGTCCGCCACGTAGGGCTCCTCCAGGAAACGGCACCCTCCAAAACCACAGCCGGATACCCAGTGGTGGCGGACTCGACGTACCGGCACGGCCCCGCCCCCCACACACACGCCGACGCTCGCGGCTCGGCGCGGCGCCGACTACGGCAGCTGGAACCCCGGATCCATCCCACCCAACGCAGTCGTACACAAGCAGTCCCGCGCCCCACCCCCCGGCAACCCCGCAACCGCATCGAACAACACCCCCCGCAGCCGATCCACATTCGCCGCGAACACCTTCAACACCTCCTCATGCGAGACACCCTCCCCACTCTCGGCACCCGCATCGAGATCGGTGACCAGCGCCAACGACGTGTAACAGAGCTCCAGTTCACGAGCGAGCGCCGCCTCGGGATGCCCAGTCATGCCCACCACGGACCAGCCCTGCGCCCGGTACCAGAGCGACTCCGCACGCGTCGAGAACCGCGGCCCCTCGATCACCACCAGCGACCCGCCGTCCACCGGCTCCCAGCCCCGCCCACGCGCCGCCTCAAGCGCCACCTTGCGCCCGACGGGACAGTAGGGGTCGGCCAGCGACACGTGCACCACGTTCGGCACGCTGCCGTCGGGCAACGGCAGCCCGTCGAAGTAGGACTGCGTCCGGGACTGCGTACGGTCCACGAACTGGTCAGGCACGAGCAGCGTCCCGGGCCCGTACTCCGGCCGCAGCCCGCCCACCGCACACGGCCCGAGCACCTGGCGCGCCCCGACGGAGCGCAGCGCCCACAGATTGGCGCGGTAGTTGATGCGGTGCGGCGGCAGATGGTGGCCGCGACCGTGGCGGGGGAGGAAGGCGACCCGCCGCCCGGCGAGCTCGCCGAGGAAGAGGGAGTCGCTGGGCGGCCCGTACGGGGTGTCCACCTGTATCTCGGTCACGTCGTCAAGGAAGGAGTAGAAGCCCGACCCGCCGATGACGCCGATCTCGACGTTCTCCGTGTTCGCCATGGACGGCACCCTAACCGGGACGGAGATCGCCGAAGACCCTGCCGCCGTAGACGACAGGGTCTCGTAAGAAAGCCTTTGCGCGGGAAAGCCTCAGAAAGCCCTACGCGGCGTTGCTGCTGGACGAGGAAGAGCCCGTGGACGACGACTTCGAGTCCGACGAAGACGACGACGAGGAAGACGACGAAGCGGACGACGCCGAGTCGGACGACGAACCCGACGAAGACGACTTGCCGGACGACGACGCCGGGCTGCTGCTCGACGAGGAGCCGCGGCTGTCGTTGCGGTAGAAGCCGGAGCCCTTGAAGACGATGCCGACCGCGGAGAACACCTTCTTCAGGCGTCCACTGCAGCTGGGGCACTCGGTGAGGGCGTCGTCGGTGAACTTCTGCACCGCCTCGAGGCCCTCGCCGCACTCGGTGCACTGGTACTGGTAGGTCGGCACTTGTCTTCCTCCTGGCACTCTCACTCAGTGAGTGCTAACGATCGTCCATATTAACCTGGTGCTGCCAGCAATTGGAGTAACGTACGTCACCTGCCCACGGGCAGCGGTCAGGGCTTGACCGCCATGAGGGCCTTCGGGCCGAGTGGGAAGCCGCGTCAGCGGCGGAGTCACAGTGACGTATTCCTCGGGAAATACACGGTCACGTCTCACCGATCGCGACAGGTTCGCGATGGCCTGCGCCGCGCGTGACCACTCTGGTCACGCGCGGCGGCATCAGCCGCGAGCGCAAGGCAACCAGGGTCGCCAGGGCCAGCAGCGTGCCGCCCATCGGAACGAGGAATCCCGCGCCGTCCCAGAGGCGGTCCTCCAGCTGCCCGGCGACCATGACGGCGGCCGCCTGTCCGAGCGCGACCGCTCCGGTCAGCCAGGTGAAGGCCTCCGTGCGGGCGCCCGCCGGCACCAGTCCCTCGACCAGGGTGTAGCCGGTGATCAGGGCGGGCGCGATGCACATGCCGACCAGCAGGCCGACACCGGCGAGGACGACCACCGACTGCGCCGCCCACAGTCCGGAGGCGGCCAGGGCCAGCGCCGCGTACCCGATGACGAGGCGACGGCGCGGGGCCACCTTCCAGACGATGGCGCCGCAGACGATGCCGGAGAGCATGTTGCCCGCGGCGAACGTGCCGTACAGGACACCGTTCAGACCGGGCCGGCCGATCGACTCGCTGAACGCGGCGAGCGAGACCTGCATGCCGCCGAAGACGGCACCGATGCCCAGGAAGGCCACGATCAGAACGCGCACTCCGGGGACCGACAGGGCCGAGGCGTGCTCCACGCGCGCGTGCCCCTTGAGACCGACGGACGGCTGGGTGCCGCGCTGGGCCGCGAACAGCAGACCGCCGACCAGGGTCAGCGCGGCCTCCGTGAGCAGGCCGGCGGCCGGGTCCACGGCGGTGCACAGCGCAGTGGCCAGCAGCGGTCCGAACACGAAGGTCAGCTCGTCCGTGACGGACTCGAAGGCCGCCGCGGTCGTCATCAGGGGCGAGCCCTGGAGCTTGACGCCCCAGCGGGCGCGCACCATGGGCCCGATCTGCGGCACCGACGCACCGGTCGGCACGGCTGCCGCGAACAGCGCCCACAGGGGAGCGTCCGCGAGCGCCAGCGCGGTCAGGGACAGACCCGCCAGCGTGTGTACGAGGACGCCGGGGAGCAGCACGGCCCGCTGGCCGTGACGGTCGGCGAGACGGCCGGTGAGGGGTGCGAACAGTGCCATGGAGACACCGGTCACGGCGGCGACGGCGCCGGCGGCCCCGTACGAGCCGGTGGTGTGCTGCACGAGCAGCACGATGGAGAGGGTCAGCATCGCGAACGGCTGTCGCGCGGCGAAGCCGGGGAGCAGGAACGTCCAGGCGCCGCGTGTGCGCAGCAGCTGTCCGTATCCCGGGCGGGAGGAGACCGGAGTCCTCGCGGACTCCGGAGTGACCGTGGATGCCACGGCCCGTGCCTTTCTGCCGCCTGGTAGCGCGGCCCCTTGGACGGGGCTCGGGCGCCGAGAGCTGTCCTCTTGCGCGGAACTGCGGTAGATACCGGGCCGCCCACAGGGAGGGTGCCGCGGCCGCCATACGGTCGCGCCAGCTCTGCGTCAGACAGAGTTGGTTCGTTCAAAGAATGCGCCTTGATGATACAGGGCCGAACGATTCCGCACCTGTGAAAACCAGCACTCTTTCGTCCAGGGCCTGCGATTACTCACCAAAGTGAGCGCAGTGCTGGAGCTCCGTAGTGCCGGAGCTGCGCAGTGCCGGAGCTGCGCAGTGCCGAAGCTCCGGAATGCCGGAGCTCAGGCCTCCGCCCCGTTCCCGCCCGTCCCCAGCCAGTCCGCCAGCTTGCCGCCCTGGCCGACCGCGCGCAGTCGCCGCTCGGCGGCGTCGCGGACCGGGTCGGTGGCCACCACGAGCAGTTCGTCGCCGCGTCGCAGCACGGTCGTGGGAAGCGGGACGAATGATTCGCCGTCGCGGACGATCAGCGTGACCGCGGCGCCCGCCGGCAGCCGCAGCTCGTTGATCTCGACGCCGTGCATCTTCGACCCCTCCGGGATGGCCACGGACAGCAGATGGCCGCGCAGCCGCTCCAGGGGCGCCGACTCGATGCCCAGGTCGGCGGCCTCCGCGGCGGACTTGCCCAGCCGCAGCTTCCGGGCCAGCCAGGGGAGCGTAGGTCCCTGGACGAGGGTGTAGACGACGACGAGCACGAAGACGATGTTGAAGATGCGGCGGCTGTCCTCGACGCCGCTCACCATCGGGATCGTGGCCAGGATGATGGGCACGGCGCCGCGCAGCCCCGCCCAGGACATCAGGGCCTGCTCCTGCCAGGGCATGCGGAACGGCAGCAGGGCGAGCACGACGCCCAGCGGGCGCGCGACCATGGTCAGCACCAGGCCGATGACGAGCGCGGGCCAGATGTCGTCGCCCATCTCGTGCGGTGTGACCAGCAGGCCGAGCAGCACGAACATGCCGATCTGGGCGATCCAGCCGAGCCCGTCGGCGAAGCCACGTGTGGCGGGCCAGTGCGGCAGCTTCGCGTTGCCCAGCACCATCGACGCCAGGTACACGGCGAGGAAGCCGCTGCCGTGGGCCAGGGCCCCGGCCGCGTACGCCGTGACGGCGATCGCCATGACCGCGATCGGGTAGAGGCCAGAGGCGGGCAGTGCCACATGCCGCAGCCCGAACGCTCCCAGGAAGCCCACCGCGAGACCTATGGCCGCTCCGATGGACAGCTCCAGCGCTATCTCGCCGAGCAGGTGGTACCAGTGCTCCACCGGACCGGCCATGGAGAACGAGACGACGAGGATGAGCACCGGGGCGTCGTTGAAGCCGGACTCGGCCTCCAGAATGCCCGTCACGCGCGCGGGGAGGGGCACTTTCCGCAGTACGGAGAAGACCGCCGCCGCGTCCGTCGAAGACACCACCGCGCCGATGATCAGCGCCTGCCGCCACTCCAGCCCGATCAGGTAGTACGCGGCCGTCGCCGTGACGCCGACGCTCACCGCGACACCGACCAGCGCCAGTGAGGAGGCGGCCGGGAGCCCGGGCCTGACCTCCTTCCACTTCGTGCCCAGACCGCCCTCGGCCAGGATCACGACCAGGGCCGCGTACCCGATGACCTGGGTCAGCTCGGCGTTGTCGAAGTGGATGTCGCCGATGCCGTCCTGGCCCATGGCGACGCCGATGCCCAGGTAGACGAGCAGGCTGGGGAGCCCGCTGCGCGAAGAGATCCGAACCGCTGCCACCGCGACGAGCAGAACGAGTGAGCACACGAGCAGGAGCTGGTTGAGGTGGTGGACAGTCAGCGGGATTCCTTTCTCGTCTCGTCGATCCGAGTACATCGGCCCAACTACTTCGTTACCTTACCTAACTCTTGACGCTTTCTTGACACTTGCCGAGGCAAGATCGAACCCCTGCCCGCCCGGTTCCCGACTCCGCGTCAAGTGTGAGTTGGCCCTGCGCCTATGGTTGCTCCAGCGCTCAGTCAAATGGACAAGCCCGCCTGCCGCTCGCGTTAGGACAGCAAGGACAGCGATGCCCCCCAACACCACCGCATCTTCCGGTCAAAAGCCCGGCAAGTCCGGCAGGAAGAAGGGGCGCAGAGCCCGTCTGATCCTGATCGTCCTGGTTCTGGCCATCATCGGGGGCGTCGCCTACGGGTCCTACTGGAGCATCAGCACCGTCCGCGCCTCCTTCCCGCAGACCAAGGGTTCGATCACGCTCGACGGCCTCTCGGGCCCTGTGGATGTCAAGCGGGACGGCCATGGGATCCCGCAGATCTACGCCTCCACCGACGAGGATCTGTTCATGGCGCAGGGCTACGTCCAGGCGCAGGACCGGTTCTACGAGATGGACGTACGCCGTCACATGACGGCGGGCAGGCTCTCGGAGATGTTCGGCGAGGACCAGGTCGACAACGACGAGTTCCTGCGCACACTCGGCTGGCACCGGGTCGCGGAGGAGGAGTACAAGACCAAGCTGTCCGCCGAGACGAAGAAGTACCTCCAGGCCTACGCCAAGGGTGTCAACGCCTACCTGAAGGGCAAGGACGGCGAGGACATCTCCCTGGAGTATGCGGCCCTGGGTTTCTCCAACGACTACGAGCCCAAGGAGTGGACTCCGGTCGACTCGGTGGCCTGGCTCAAGGCGATGGCCTGGGACCTGCGCGGCAACATGCAGGACGAGATCGACCGCTCCCTGATGACCAGCCGACTCGGCCCGCAGCAGATCGCCGACCTGTACCCGCAGTACCCGTACGACCGGAACAAGCCGATCGTGCAGGAGGGCGAGTACAACGACGTCACCGGGGAGTACGAGCAGGGCGGCGACAGCGGCGGCACCGGCGGTACGCAATCCGCGGCGGGCACCGGGCTGACGAACGACGCGACGGCCCCCTCCGGGCTGCAGAGCCAGCTGTCGGGCCTCTACGACGTGCTGGACGACGTCCCGGCGGCCGTCGGTGTGAACGGCAACGGCATCGGCTCCAACTCCTGGGTCGTCGGCGGTGCGCACACCATCTCCGGCAAGCCGCTGCTCGCCAACGACCCGCACCTGTCGCCCTCGCTGCCCTCGGTCTGGTACCAGATGGGGCTGCACTGCAAGAGCGTCTCCGAGAAGTGCCAGTACGACGTCTCCGGGTACACCTTCGCGGGCATGCCGGGTGTGGTCATCGGCCACAACGAGAACATCGCCTGGGGCATGACCAACTCCGGCGCCGACGTCACCGACCTGTACCTGGAGAAGCTCACCGGGAACGGCTACGAGTACGACGACAAGGTGAAGCCCTTCACCACCCGCGAGGAGAAGATCAACGTCGCGGGCGGCGAGGCCAAGACCATCGTCGTCCGGGAGACCAACAACGGACCGCTGCTGTCCGACCGCGACGACGAGCTCGTGAAGGTCGGCAAGAAGGCCACCGTGGACGAGTCGGCACCCGACCGCGGCGACGGCTACGGCATCGCGCTGCGCTGGACCGCCCTGGACCCCGGCACCTCGATGGACGCCGTGTTCGCGATGAACAAGGCCGCCGACTGGACGGACTTCCGCAAGGCCGCCGCCCTCTTCGACGTGCCCTCGCAGAACCTGGTCTACGCGGACAGGGACAACAACATCGGCTACCAGCTGCCCGGCCGGATCCCGATCCGCGGCGAGGGCGACGGCTCGCTCCCGTCGCCGGGCTGGGACTCCGAGTACCGCTGGACCGGCTACATCAAGCAGTCCGAGCTGCCGTACGAGTACAACCCGGAGCGCGGCTACATCGTCACCGCCAACCAGGCCGTCGTCGACAAGGACAAGTACCCGTACACGCTCACCACGGACTGGGGCTACGGCACGCGCAGTCAGCGGATCGCCGACCTCATCGCGTCGAAGACCAAGAACGGCGGCAAGGTCTCGACGGACGACATGCGCCAGATGCAGCTCGACAACAGCAGCGAGATCGCCAAGCTGCTGGTTCCCCACCTGCTCAAGATCGACGTGGCCGACAAGGACGTCCGTGAGGCGCAGAAGCTCCTGGAGGGCTGGAACTACACCCAGGACGCCGACTCTGCGGCAGCCGCGTACTTCAACGCGACCTGGCGCAACATCCTCAAGCTCGCCTTCGGCAACAAGCTGCCCAAGGAGCTGCGGGTCAAGGGCCAGTGCCTGTACGTCGAGCCGGCCGACTCCACCGGTCCCGTCGACGACGAGGACGCCAAGGTGCGCGAGTGCGGCCAGCGCGACGCGGACAGCGCGCAGCCGGACGGCGGCGACCGCTGGTTCGAGGTGGTCCGCAAGATCCTCGACGACGAGGACAACAACTGGTGGTCGGCGCCCAGGACGCGCCTGGACAAGGCCGTCGACACCCGTGACGAGCTCTTCAAGCGGGCCCTGACGGACGCCCGCTGGGAGCTGACCGCCAAGCTCGGCAAGGACATCGACACCTGGAGCTGGGGCCGTCTGCACCGGCTCTACCTGGAGAACCAGACCCTGGGCACCGAGGGCCCCGGCTTCCTGCAGTACATGCTCAACCGTGGCCCGTACAACATGAGCGGCGGCGAGGCGGCGGTGAACGCCACCGGCTGGAACGCGGCGGGCGGCTACTCGGTGGTCTGGGTGCCGTCGATGCGGATGGTGGTGAACCTCGACGACTTCGACAAGTCGAAGTGGATCAACCTCACCGGTGCCTCCGGGCACGCCTACAGCGCCCACTACGTCGACCAGACGAGCAAGTGGGTCAAGGGCGAGCTGCTGTCCTGGCCGTCCACGAAGCAGGCGGTCGACAAGGCCACGTCGGACACGCTGCTGCTGAAACCCTGAGTACCGCATGAGAACGGCCCTCCACGCGCGCGTGGAGGGCCGTTCTCGCGCACAGTGGGTCTTCGCGCACAGTGGGTCTTACGGAGGGGTTACCGGAAGCGGCGTACTCCCGAAGGGGTCACCACCGCGTGCACCGGCCGGTCGTGCGGCTCCTCGGGGACGCGGTCGACCACTTCGGAGTCGTACAGCAGCACCACCAGCGCCGGATCCGCGCCTGCCCGCTCGAGGCGCGCGAGCACCCGGTCGTACGATCCGCCGCCGCGGCCGAGCCGCATCCCGCGCGCGTCCACGGCCAGGCCGGGCAGCAGCACGGCGTCGGCGGTGAGCACCGCGTCCGGGCCGAGACGCTCGCCCGCGGGCTCCAAGAGGGCCATCTTTCCCCGGTGTTGTACGTGGACGAGGGAGCCCTCTCCGTCGTACGTGCCCCAGTCGAGGTCGTTGTCCTCGAGCAGTGCCGGGAGCAGGACGCGCACCCCGCGCGCGTGGAGGGCGTCGAGGAGCGCACGGGTGCCCGGTTCACTCCCCACGGAGACGTATGCTGCGACCGTGCGCGCGTGCGCCAGTTCGGGCAGTTCCAGGGCGCGGGCGGCGAGTGCGGCCTCGGTTTCCCGCACGTCACCGGCCGTCAACCGGCTTCTCACCGTGAGGAACTCTCGCCGCAACAATCGCTTGCCAGACTCGGCTTCGGGTCCCGGGTGACTCATGGGCATGTTCCGTATCCTTAGTAATGCGCTCATATGAGAGTGAACTAACCGGAGCTGCAGATTCCATACAAAGGCACCGGATATGGTGTCGGGCATGACTCAGTCGCACCCCAGGATCAGCAAGGCTGTCATCCCCGCAGCAGGTCTCGGCACCCGGTTCCTGCCGGCCACCAAGGCCACTCCCAAGGAGATGCTGCCGGTAGTCGACAAGCCGGCGATCCAGTACGTGGTCGAGGAGGCCGCCTCCGCCGGCCTCGACGACGTCCTCATGATCACGGGCCGCAACAAGCGCCCCCTCGAGGACCACTTCGACCGTAACTACGAGCTGGAGTCGGCCCTTCAGAAGAAGGGTGACGCCGACCGGCTCGCCAAGGTGCAGGAGTCGAGCGACCTCGCCACCATGCACTACGTCCGCCAGGGCGACCCCAAGGGCCTCGGCCACGCCGTGCTGTGCGCCGCCCCGCACGTCGGCCACGAGCCCTTCGCCGTGCTCCTCGGCGACGACCTGATCGACCCGCGCGACCCGCTGCTCAAGCGCATGGTCGACGTCCACGCGCAGTACGGCGGCAGCGTCATCGCGCTCATGGAGGTCGATCCCGAGCAGATCCACCTCTACGGATGCGCGGCCGTCGACACCACCGAGGACGGCGACGTCGTCAAGGTGACCGGCCTCGTCGAGAAGCCCGAACCGGCGGACGCCCCCAGCAACTACGCGATCATCGGCCGCTACGTACTCGACCCGCACGTCTTCGACATACTCCGCAAGACCGAGCCCGGCCGCGGCGGCGAGATCCAGCTCACCGACGCCCTCCAGCAGCTCGCCGACGACGAGAAGGTCGGCGGCCCGGTGCATGGCGTCGTCTTCAAGGGCCGCCGCTATGACACCGGCGACCGCGGCGACTACCTGCGTGCCATTGTCAGACTCGCGTGCGAACGTGAAGACCTGGGCCCGGACTTCCGGACCTGGCTTCGCAGTTACGTCACCGAGGAGATGTAGCAATTTGAGCAGCGCCGCGACCCGTGTCACCGGCCAGGACCACCTCTGGTCGGTGTCCGAGCACCTGGAGGACATCCTCGCGACCGTCCGCCCTCTCGAACCCATCGAGCTGCAGCTCCTCGACGCCCAGGGCTGTGTCCTGGTCGAGGACGTCACGGTGCCGGTCTCCCTGCCGCCGTTCGACAACAGCTCGATGGACGGGTACGCGGTCCGGGTCGCGGATGTCGCGGGCGCGAGCGAGGAGTACCCGGCGGTCCTCACGGTCGTCGGTGACGTCGCGGCGGGCGAGTCCGAGCTGCTCCACGTGGGCCCCGGCCAGGCCGCCCGCATCATGACGGGCGCCCCGCTGCCGCCCGGCGCCGAGGCGGTCGTCCCCGTGGAGTGGACGGACGGCGGCCTCGGCGAGGGCCCCGTCTCCGGGATGCGCGCCCACAGCGCGTCCCCCGAGGCGGCCTCCGGTCAGGTGCAGGTCCACCGCCCGGCGCAGGCACGCGCGCACGTGCGCGCGAAGGGGAGCGACGTGAAGGCCGGTGACCGTGCCCTCTCGGCGGGCACCGTCCTCGGCCCGCCGCAGATCGGCCTGCTCGCCGCGATCGGCCGAGGCACCGTACGGGTGCGCCCGCGCCCGCGCGTGGTCGTCCTGTCCACCGGTAGCGAACTCGTCCAGCCCGACGAGGAGTTGGGCGCCGGCCAGATCTACGACTCCAACAGCTTCGCGCTGTGCGCCGCCGCCCGCGACGCCGGCGCGATCGCCTACCGGGTCGGCGCGGTCGCCGACGACGCCGAGACGCTCCGCGCCACCATCGAGGACCAGCTCATCCGCGCCGACCTCCTCGTCACCACGGGCGGCGTCAGCGTCGGCGCGTACGACGTCGTCAAGGAGGCCCTCTCCTCCGTCGGCGACGAGGACGAGGCGGGCAGCGGCATCGAGTTCCGCAAGCTGGCCATGCAGCCCGGAAAGCCTCAGGGCTTCGGCTCCATCGGCCCCGAGCACACCCCGCTGCTCGCGCTCCCGGGCAACCCCGTGTCGTCGTACGTCTCTTTCGAGCTGTTCGTGCGCCCCGCCATCCGCACGCTGATGGGTGTGGACGACATCCACCGGCCCACCACCAGGGCCACCCTTCGTACGGACAAGGCCCTCACCTCGCCCGCCGGACGCCGTCAGTTCCTGCGCGGGCGGTACGCGGACGGGGAGGTGACCCCCGTCGGCGGCGCCGGATCCCACCTGGTCGCGGCCCTCGCGCACGCGGACGCGCTGATCGTGGTCCCGGAGTCCGTCGAGTCCGTGGAGCCCGGCACCGAGGTGGAAGTGGTCCTGCTCGGCTGAGGGCCCCGGCTTGGGCGTACCCTGTCGCGGACAACAGGCCCGACCGGGAGCGCCGCGACAACATGACTGTGCCTTCCCGGGGGGAGACCCCCGGACCCCCTGTGCAGGACCGACTGACCCACATCGACGACGCGGGCGCAGCCCGCATGGTCGACGTGTCCGAGAAGGCCGTGACCGCGCGCACCGCGCGCGCGAGCGGCCGGGTCCTGGTCTCGCCGCGCGTGATCGAGCTGCTGCGCGGCGAGGGAGTGCCCAAGGGCGACGCCCTCGCCACCGCGCGCATCGCGGGCATCATGGGCGCCAAGCGGACACCGGATCTGATCCCGCTCTGCCACCCGTTGTCGGTGTCGGGTGTCAAACTTGATCTGTCGGTCGCGGACGACGCCGTCGAGATCCTGGCCACCGTGAAGACCACCGACCGTACGGGCGTCGAGATGGAGGCCCTCACCGCGGTCAGCGTGGCGGCTCTCACCGTGATCGACATGGTCAAGGCGGTCGACAAGGGGGCGGTCATCACGGACGTGCGCGTGGAGGAGAAGACGGGCGGCAAGTCGGGCGACTGGAGCCGGGCATGACGGCGCCGGTCGAGCCGCCGCTCGGCGGTGCGCTGACCGCTCCGTACGCCGCGCTGGTGGTGACGGCCTCGAACCGCGCCGCGGCGGGTGTCTACGAGGACAAGGGCGGGCCCCTGATCGCGGAGGGGCTCACCGCCTTCGGCTTCGCCGTCGACGGACCGTGGGTGGTTCCCGACGGGGACCCGGTCGAGAACGCGCTGCGTGTGGGCGTCCAGGCCGGGTACGACGCCATCGTGACCACCGGCGGCACGGGCGTCTCGCCCACCGACCGCACACCCGAGGCCACCCGCCGGGTGCTCGACCACGAGATCCCGGGCATAGCGGAAGCCATCAGGGCGTTCGGAAGGGACAAGGTGCCCACGGCGGTGCTCTCGCGCGGGCTCGCCGGCGTCGCGGGGGAGACGCTGATCGTGAACCTGCCGGGTTCCACCGGCGGCGTCCGGGACGGCCTCGCCGTGCTGGAGCCCCTGTTGATCCACGCCGTCGACCAGATCCGCGGCGGCGACCACCCCAGACCCAGCGGCAGTGGGGGTGCGAGCTGAACAGCTCATCCTGGCCGGTCGAGCTGGTGGACGGCGACGTCGTCCTCCGGCCCATAAGGATGCGCGACCAGCGCGCCTGGCGCGAGGTCAACCGGCGCAACCGGGACTGGCTGCGCCCCTGGGAGGCGACCATCCCGCCACCCACGCCCACCGGGCCGATCGCCCACCGGCCGACGTACCGCCAGATGGTCCGGCACCTGCGCGCCGAGGCCAACGCGGGTCGGATGCTGCCGTTCGTCATCGAGTACAAGGGGCGGCTCGTCGGACAGTTGACGGTCGCCGGAATCACCTGGGGCTCGATGTGTTCGGGGCATATCGGTTACTGGGTGGACGAGGCGGTCGCCGGACGCGGAGTGATGCCGACGGCCGTGGCACTCGTGTCGGACCACTGCTTCCGCGCCGTTGGTCTGCACCGCATCGAGGTCTGCATTCGCCCCGAGAACGCACCGAGCCGACGCGTCGTGGAGAAACTCGGATTCCGCGAGGAAGGCCTTCGTCCACGTTATCTTCACATCGACGGAGCCTGGCGCGACCACCTCGTCTTCGCGCTCACCGCCGAAGAGGTACCCGAAGGACTGCTGGCCCGCTGGCGACGGACACGCTCTCGGAACACGTCCGAAAACTCACCGCGGGACACACCCCGGAACACCGCGTAAATGAAATAGGTGTTCGAAAATGATCGGTGATCGACCATCATCGGGCATTAATTTCGCGCTCCCGGTGGCCTGCTGATCGCATCGGTCACAAAAAAAGCTCGAAATATCAGCCAGATCGTGCGACACACCGGCCCAATTGGCAGATGGCCTCACGCAAACCCCTCTACCGTGTGAGGCGTGAGCAGCAGCGGCCTCATCTACGCAGTCATTGTCGGGGCCTGGGCCGCCTACTTGGTGCCTATGTGGCTCCGTAGGCAGGACGAGCTGAATGAGGCCCGTCCGACGGAACGCTTCAGCACCGCCATCCGGCTTCTGTCCGGACGGGCGGGCATGGAGCGCCGGTACGCCAAGGACCTGCGGGCGCGCTCCACCGAGGAGGGGGAGCACCACGCCGACCCGGACGGCGTCACCGACTCGGTGGACGTCCGGGCCTTCGCCATGCCTCCGGCGCGCCGCGAGGCACGGGCCGACGTCAACGACGGACGGGACGGACGGGACGGACGAGACGCGCGGGACAACGCGCGGTCCCAGGCGCAGGCTCAGCCCGCGGCGAAGCAGACCTCGCAGTCCGCGCAACAGGCGGCCCAGCAGGCGTCGAGACAGTCGTCCGCGACGGCGCCCAAGCCGGGCGGCCGGTCGGCGGGTGGCCGGCCGGTGCCCCAGCAGGGCGCCAAGCCGTCGTCGAACGCGGCGCCCGGGTCGTCCCCCGCGCGGCGGGCCGCCGCGGCGGAGGCAGCGGCACGCGCCCGGCGCTCGAAGGTGCTCGCGCGCCGGCGGCGTACGACGGTCGTCCTCTTCCTCGCCTTCACGCTCGGCGCGATCGTCGCTGCCGTCGGCGGGCTCGCGTTCCTGTGGGCGCCCGGCGTGCCCGCGGTGCTGCTGAGCGTCTACATCGCGTATCTGCGCTCCCAGGAGCGGCGGCGGTTCACGTACGTCATGGACCGCCGGCGTGCCGAGGTCGCGGCGCAGCGGCTGCGGGAGCGGCAGCCCAGGCGGCGGCCGCCCGCCGAGCCGGGCACCGCGGACGAGCCGGAGGACGGACCCGAGGCCGACACCGACCCCGGAATGTCCGCGCTCGCCGCCGACCGTCGCGCCCTCGTCGAGCAGACCGACCACGCCGAGTGGGTCGACCAGCAGCGCGAGCGGCAGCGCGGGCCCGCCCGCGGTGACAGCTGGGACCCGGTCCCGGTGCCGCTGCCGACGTATGTGACCGCTCCGGTCGCCCCGCGTGCCACGTCCGACGTCGACCTGGGCGCACCGGACGCGTGGAGCTCGGCACGGTCCAGCACGGTGGAGCCGGCCGCCGGCCGCCCCACGGCCGAGGTGGAGGAGGAGCCGGGCGAGTCCGACGCGGACGACGCCTCCGACAGTGCCGCGGACGCCCGGCGCGCGGCCTCGGCCCGCCGCGCCCGTGAACGCGGCCGCACGCCCCTCTTCGACCAGTACGAGGACGGCGACCGCCCCCGCGCGGCCAACGAGTGACGGAACCTCAGAAGCCCCTCGGCAATCCCTCAGGAGTCCTTCGAGAGCCCCGCCCCTGACCAGCGGGCCAGCGGCTGGGAACGGATTTCCAAGCACCCGGACGGGGATGCTAGAGTTTCACTCGTTGCAAGGGCCTGTGGCGCAGTCCGGTAGCGCACCTCGTTCGCATCGAGGGGGCCAGGGGTTCAAATCCCCTCAGGTCCACCGCAGCTCAGAACCCCTGTCGGAGAGATCCGGCAGGGGTTCTTTGGCGTCGTACCGCAGCGGAGTACGGCCACTACTTTCGATCTTGCCGGCCGAGGTGCACGCCGTCGGCGTCATCCGTATGGCGGTGGTCCACGCGGCGCTGGGCGGGGAGCAGAAGGAGGATTCGGACAGGAGTGACTACCGAGACGTAGGCGAAAGGCGGACACCCATGCCGAAGTACCTCTTCAGGGTCAAGCTGACCGTGGATGGACTCAAGGGCTTGCTCAAAGAGGGCGCAGCAGCGCGCCGCGAGGTCGTCGAGCGCATGGTCCAGAGCCTGGACGGCCGGCTCGAGTCGATCTACTGGGCCTTCGGTGAGGACGACGTCTACGTCACGGTGGAAATGCCGGACAACACCTCCGCCGCGGCCATGGGTCTGGTCACGTCGGCGGCTGGTGGCGTTCGCACGAGCACGGTCGTGCTGCTGACGCCCGAGGAGATCGACGAGGCGGTCCGCCGGCAGGTGGAGTACCGGGCACCCGGCGCCTGACGCACCGCCCCTGACGTGATCCCGGCTACTGGGCGTTGATCAGCTGGGAGTGGTGTCCGGTGACGCGGATGCCGGTGCCTGACGGAGGGACCACAGCCATGGTGATCAGGGAATTCGTGCGGGTGAGGCCGCTGGTGGTGGTCCTGCCGTCCAGGTAGATGTCCGTGACCGTGGGGAGGTCGTCGATGTTCAGCTGGGTGGAGCAGCGAGGGCCCTCGGCCTTCGGCCAGTTGCGGTAGTCGACCCCGAAGTCGTAGAGGGCCAGGGCGCCGCCGTCGGCGGTCTTCAGGCCGTAGGCCGTTTCGGCCGCGGTGAAGCCGGGTTCGTAGCGTCCGTCGACGCAGCCGTCGTCGAAGGCGGCGCGGTTCGTGTACGCCTTCTTCCAGGCCTTCACGGACGCGGTGTTCACGAAGGTCGAGCCGGCCTTCTTGCCGCCCGTGACGTAGAAGTCCTTCGACAGGTCGCGCAGGTCGTCGAGCTTTGTCCTGCCCACGGTGTCCGAGGACTTGAGGATCGTGGCGAAGCCGTCGTCGTCGCGCTCGACGGCCGGCAGCCTGCCGTCGGCCTCACCGACGGCCACCGCCTTCCAAGTGGCGCTCGTGGCGGTCTTCTTCTCGTAGTCCTTCACGTGCTCGAAGACGAGGAGCCGGCGGCGGTTCTTGCCGATGTCCTCGCCCGTGACGCGGGTGTCGACCATGAAGACCTGCGGCGAGCCCTTGCGGGGGATGTAGAAGCGGGCGCCCTCGAGCGGATAGTGGAACGGGGTCTGGAAGCTCGCCTGTTCCTTCTTCGGCAGGGCCTTGAACTGGGTTGTAGGTCCGCATTCGGAATGTCCCATTCCGTCTCGACGGCCTGGGCTTTCCTGCGCCGTCTCATACGGGGACACCAGGATTTCGTCTCACGATCTTGTCCCGTGAGAACGCCCTCCTTCTCAGACACGGATCCCGGGTATCCGGGCTGACAGTCGTGCGGCGGCTGGGCCGGACGAGCCGTACGTCTCTGTCGGTCGGCAGGCCCGGCGCTGGCAAGGGAGCAATATGGGGCCGTGAACGATCCCCAGACTGGTTGCAGCTCTCCCTTGTCCCAGATGCCGGATCGGCTCCATGCGGTCGGGCCGGGCTGGCATGCGCTGCTCCTACGTCTGCACGAGCAACTTCTCATCCTGGAACCGGGCTATCGGGTGGACGATCTGAAGGAGAAGTTCGGCACAGTTCGGGTCTATCTCGCAAGCGACTCCGTCTCCTCGCGCCTCGACACGCAGGTCCTGCTCGCCGCGGCGGAGGCCCAATCCGCGACTACTTGTGAGTTCTGTGGAACCCCGGGACGTCGCCGAGGACGTGGGGACAAACCGGGAGGATGGATCAAGACGGTGTGCGACAGCTGCCACACCGCATGGTCCCGCCGCACCATCATGATCATCCATGGGGTGGTGCACAGGCGTGAGCCCGGCCTGGCCTAGCCAGCGTCACAGGGGGGTGATCTCCCCAACGATGGTCGATGCACTTTGACGATTTCCCACCGCAGCAGGGCACCGGCTGATCGGGGCGTCTGTTGTCAGTGGGCGCTGAGAGGATTGCGACATGGCGGGTGACGTATTTGGTTTTCATGTACCTCGTGTGTGCCGGGTCCGCGGCGAGAGTGCCACTGCTGAGGACCTGATTCCCTTGGCCACCGAGGCGTTTCGCTCAGGCGACGAGGAGGTGGTCACGGAAGGTGCGGGACTGCGCGAAGGAGCACTGGCGCTGCCCTCTGTCGTGGCTGCTGCTGGGGCGACGGTCGTACTGGGCGAGCCGGGTGCCGGTAAGACCTCGGTGCTGGAGGACCTCACCGACGGGCTGCCCCGCGTCGTCGACTCGTGGGCAGGTGACACCGACGCCTGCTTGTGGGTATCGGGCGCGGACCTGACTGAGGTTTCCTACCAGGACGAGCTGGGCCGACATCTCGACGCGCTGCCGACGGCCGGAGAGGCTGCTGGGGATGCCGGCGTGCTGACAGTGGTTCTGGACCAGACCGACGAGAGTCCGCTGCGTCCGTACCTTTCAAGACGGTTGAACAAGTCGCTGCGCAACCGGGACACGACCCAGGTCCGGTTTCTCATGGCCTGCCGGACTGCCGACTATCCAGCCGCGATGACGCCCGTACTCTCTGACGCCTTTGGGGCGTGCTGGTGTGTCGACCTGGCTCCGCTGAGCCGGGATGAGGCCGTGGCGCTCGCGGACAGCGCCAAGGTGGCTGGCAAGGAGCTGGTGTCGGCGGCAGAGGCAGCAGGCGCCTCGGTGCTGGCCGGTGTCCCGTTGACCTTGGAATTGTTGGTCCTGACCTATCGAGCCGACGGGCGGCTGCACGGTACACCGGAGGTTCTCTTCGCCCGTGGCGTGGGGTGGCTCGCGGAGGACCCTGATCCTCATCGCCTCAGCAGGGCCGTGATCACCACCGCTCCGCAGCGCCTGCAGGCGGCGGGACGAGTCGCCGCCTGGATGTTGCTGTCCGGTCGTCGCACCGTGTGGCGAGGCGCTGCGTTCACCGCTGGAGAATTCGACCTGCCGGGTGGCGCACTGGCCGGCGGTAAGGAGCGAACCGCCGCGGGCTCCTACGAGGTCACGCCCCAAGTGTTGGAGGAGACGCTGGCGACGGCTCTGTTCACCACGCCGGACGACAACAGGGTGGCGTTCCGGCACTCGTCTGTGGCCGCATACCTTGCTGCCCGGTATCTCACTGAGCGCGGAACCACACAGCCGCAGCTCGAGAATCTCTTCCTGGTCGGCGCACCGGTCGGAGGTACCGCGAGCATCCCTTCTCCGCTGCGGGAGACCGCCGCCTGGCTGGTAGCGCTGAACCCCACGGCCACCGATTGGCTCGCTGATGCCGATCCCGAGAGCCTTGCCGTGCACAGCGCGCTGGTGCGCTCCGATGAGGCGCGTCGGTTGACCGTGGCGAGGCTCCTGGAACGTGCGTCTCAGGTCGAACTCGGCGACACGCGCTGGGAGCTGTCCCGTTGGGATCTGCGCCATCCGCTGCTGGCGGACCAACTCGCCGATGCGTTGGAAGCAGTCTCAAGCGATCAAGCCGCCGACTGGCAGATCAGAGCGCGCATCCGCGTGGCTGTCCGACTGGCGCAGGACGCCGGCTCGGCTCACCCCAGGCTGGCGGAGGCGCTTCTGCGACTGGTTGAGGACGACGCCTGGCACCAGGCGGAGCGCCGATTGGCTGCGCGCGCTGCCTTCGACTGCGATGCCGACCGCGCAGCGCCCGTCCTCTCGCGAGTTCTCGCCTCGCTGGCCGAGTCGTCCTATGCGGAGAAGACGGACCCTGACCACGACCTCCGGGGCACCGTACTCACCCTGTTGTGGCCGAACCACCTGGATGCGGTGACCATGCTGGCTGCACTACGCCCTCCGTCCCCGCACACATACGGCATGAACGCCCACTTCTTCAGGACCATGCCCAGCGATTGCCCGGACGCCCAATTGCCAGCCGTTTTGGACTGGGCGCAGAAGGCCGTCCTGCAACCCGAGCCCTCAGCCACCGACTTCGTCTTCGCCTCCCATCGCATTGAGACGTCGTTGATCGACTCTCTGATGGACCGCGTCCTTCGCAGCCGAGAGCCGGCACAACACCTTGGCCCCATGTCGAAGATCGTCTTGCACCTCCTTCGCGACCACAAGAAGATGCACCTCCCCGACTGCTTGCAGCCCAACGAGCGCGGAGAAGAGCCCCCCAGTACACAGTCACTGCGTAGGCTCTTGACCGAGGCACTTGTAACTGAGGCCGTCCACGCGGCGGTTGATCCACGTGAAGCGGCCTGGTTCATCGCGTACGACTGGGAACTCCCCGCGTCGCTGCGACGGAACACTGCCTCGGCACCCCAACCACTCATGCGTCACCAACTGGTGGACGGAGCGGACTTCACATGGGCACTGAGGCAGACGAATCTGGCAGCGGCGTCTGGAAGCGAGCAACTCGTCGCCGCGTACGGCGAGCTGGCCGCCCAGCTGTTTCCGCGCGACGATGACGAGGCATTCGAGCTGGCCTACGACGAGGAGCACCCGGCCTGGCCGCATCTGAGTTCCTTCTACGATGCGATAGAAGTCGACAGCCCCCTGGCGACGGCGCTGCGCCGGAATCATCGTGCGGAGAGCAGCCTCTGGCCGGAGGCAGGGGAGTTCATCGCCGAGCAGGCCCGGCTCCTCGCCCAGGCCAGAGGCGGTGACAACCACAGCCTGTGGCAGTTCCTGTGGCGCCTGCGTGTCGATACGCAAACGGGCCAGCTGGAGAGTTCCTCCGATGCCATGCGGACCTGGCCGGGAGCCGCTGTCCTTGCCGATGATCTGTCGGACCTGCCTGAACTCGCACTGCGCTACCTCACCACGGAACACGACCAGGCAGACTCGTGGCTCGTGCAGTCGCACCACGACAAGCGCTCCTGGACTGGGTACGCCCTCCTGATAGAACTGCACCGCGACGACCGGCTGGCCGAACTGCCGAAGTCGGCGTGGAGCTCGTGGACTGCCGCAATTCTCACCGAGTTCGTGGGCACGTCGACCAGCTACACGGAAGCTGCTCGTCGCGATCTGCTGCGCCTGTCCGCCGTCCACGCACCCAAATCCCTCGCCCGCCGCATCACCGAGCTGGTGCCAGCGGCACTCGCACAATCTCGGCAGCCCATTGAGCTCGACGCCGTCGACCCGCGCTGGGCCACGGAGCTGCGCTCAGCCATGGAGGACCTCGTCCTCGAGCTCAAGACCTGTCTAGAAGCCGGGCCGAGAGCAGATATCGGGGAAGAACAGGGCGGCCCGGCAAGCCAGGGCGAACCCCTGATCCTGCCTGCTGGCGATGCGGCACAGGACGCCGCACTGCGCACCTGGCACAGTCTGCTGGGCGCCCTCCTGGCTGCGGGAAGCACGACCGCGAGCGGCATCATCGACGCCGCGCTCCACAAGCATCCGGAAACCCCCGGTGCCGTGCAGGTCGCCGTGCTGGCCGCCCACACCCTACTGACGACGGATGCCGAGGCGAACTGGCCCCGTGTAAAAGCGTTCACGGCGACCGACGCGGATCTTGGCC
The DNA here is from genome assembly GCF_008905045.1 of Streptomyces albicerus. GTDB lineage: Bacteria > Actinomycetota > Actinomycetes > Streptomycetales > Streptomycetaceae > Streptomyces > Streptomyces albicerus. The sequence continues at coordinate 37,557 of NZ_VWMY01000016.1, read as the reverse complement.
GTCGCCTGGCCGAAGCGTGTGCCCGCACTGAGATCTGCAAGCAGATCCAGGGCTCCCTCAATGAGGCCGAGGTTGTGGAGCTGTACCTGTGGCTCAGTGACTTGTATGCCCCCGAGGAGGACGAATCGCGTCTCGGTGTGCATAGAGTGAGCGCGTCGCAGGAGGCGCAGGAGTGGAGAGACGGACTGCCTCGCGAACTGAGCCGACGGGCCACCGTGGAGGCCGTCCGGCAGCTGCGACACCTGTCGGACCGGTATCCCGAGCGGCTCTCCATCGCCGCGGCCTTCGTCGCGGGAACGAAGCAACACGCCGCCGCGACCTGGAGCCAGGTGCGGCTGGAAGACGTCATACGAGTCCTGCAGGACCCCGCCCGGCGCGTGATCCGTACAAGTACGGACCTCCTCGATGCCGTGTACGAGGTCCTAGACCAAATGGGCAACGAGATTCCCTCACACGGTGAGCTGCTGTGGGACCGCACGCCCGGCAGACGCTCTCGGACGAAGTCCACTTCGACCACGGGCACCGAGTCCGTCCCAGAGACCTGGCGCCCCAAACCTGAAGCAGCCCTGTGCGCCTACCTCGCCCATGAGCTGACCTTGCGGCTGGGCGGTCACCGGGTCGCGGTGAACCGGGAGGTGCTGATCCACCCCACCGATGCATACGGCGCAGGTGATCGCACCGACATCCTCATCGACGCCCTGCCCTCACCCGGCGACGAACTCGGCCCCACTCCCGGCGGGCCGGTGAAACTCGTCATCGAGGTCAAGGGATCCTGGAACCCGGATCTTGCCACCTCCCAGGCAGAGCAGCTGGCGGGTAGGTACCTTCCCGAGGCAATGACGGACGTAGGTATCTACCTCGTCGGCTGGTACCCAGTCGAGCTCTGGGACGCCGAGAAGGACAGCCGCAAGACACAGGCGAAGAAGCTGGAGCGCGACACCCTGCTTTCCGATCTGCAGGCCCAAGCGCTGCGCCTCGCCCAGGCAGAGGCGATTCACCTTCGCCCCATGGTGATCACCATTCCACGACCGCACCGACAAGCCGACGTCTGAGCGCCGTGCGGTGCCCCCGCCCCTCCGGGAGACCCGCAAGAGGGGTACCACGGGTGGTTCCGTCGTCAGAGGTGACGGCGCATCACTTCGATGCAGGCGGCTCGGGCTGCGTTTGACCGGTCGCGGGGGTAGGCGGAGCCGAGGTTCATGCTGTCGTCGGACGTGAGGGGCTGCTGCTGCCAGGCGAGACTCATCTGTGTGCCAGCTTCCGCACGGGCCGTGGCGACGAGGGCCGCGTACGGTCCCGCCACGGACGACGCTTCGATCTGGAGCCACGCCTGGTGGAACGCCATGCGCGCCAGAAGGCCGCTCACCTCGTCCGTGAGCTGCTGCCGGACGGAGGCCGAGGACTCGGGGCGGCGCCGTATGCGGTATGGCATCTCCAGGTACTCCTCGACCGCCGTCAGGGCTTCCGCGAAGGTCTTGGCCCGGCGCTCTCGTCGCACCGCCCGCTGGTTGAGGGCGTAGGTCAAGAACGCGCCGAACACAGCGATGAAAGGGACGATCAGCGCGGTGGTCTGGGCCCACGTCCACCCGCCACCTGTTGTCGCTGTCGCCGCGATGACCTCCACGCACCACTCCCCGGCATGCCGTGTGGGGCATCCTCCACCAGCCACTGGCCGCCGTGCTCACCGCCGGTGAGCCGCCAGTAGTGTTCGAGGAACAAGTGTGTGCGGACTATCTCGATGAGGTCCAGGAGTCCCTTCGAACTCGTCCACCTTCGCTCTTCTGGATCGAGCGGGTGCCAGAGGCAGAGGGCGTCGTCCTCCGAGTAGCGATGCTTCGAGGGAGCCCTCGGCTTGGCGTGGACGCGCGGGAAGTCCTGGGGCTTGAGGCCGTACGTCAGGTAGGGCGGTTCCTTGTAGAAGCTGATGTTGACGTCGATCGGGTCGGGTTCACCGATGACGTCGAGTCCGGTGAGTTCATACGTCAGTGAGTCGCGACGGTATGTGTGCCGGAGGGCGGAGCCGAAGCGCCGCCGGGCGTCGCGTTCGAGCGGGGCCCACCAGGCAGGCTGGGCCCCGTACCAGACGGGCATGGCTCAGATTCCCCAGGCCCGGGTGGGCGTGACGAGTCCGACGGCGAGCCCGAGGCCGGTGGCGGCCGTGCCGCCCGAGCGGACGGTCGATGCCAGTCGGTCGGCCTCCTCCTGCGTGGCGTCCGCGTCCGGGACGAGCTCGGGGAGGACCTGGTGGAGGGCGTGCTGGGCGCTGAGCGGGCGCCCGGCTGCCTCGTGTTCGATCGCCAGATCGACGTAGTCGCGTGCAGTGCACAGCCGCTTGTGGACCTCGTGGCGCGGCATGTTCAGAGGGATTGGCCCCGCCACGCCGGCCGGGTCCGGTGTCGGTCCCTTGTCGATCTCGGCGGCCGCGTAGGTGAAGAAGACCTGGAGCGCGTCGATCAGCGGCATCGGCTCATCGAGGCATCCGAGAGCGAGGGCCTTGATGTTCCACGAGCACATGGGCTTGCTGTGGGTCCCGTTCCAGTGCTTCAGCAGCCGGACCGTACGTGCGAAGACCACCTTCGTGTCCTTGATGGCCTTCAGCACCATCTTCGTGTGGGTGATCGGGTCAGCGCGGTCCCATTGGTCCGCGGTCTTCGTGTTCGGGATGTACAGCCCGCGGCCCGACGGGTGGGGGATCGCGGTCATGACGTCCGCGGTGAAGTCGGGCTGTCCGTCCGTGACCGGCTCTCCGAAACGCACCAGGACGGCACGGCGACGGCCGATCACCTCGATCGTGAGCGCAGGGAATTCCTCGTCAAGATCGTCGTGGATCACGTCCCGCACCGTTTCCATGAGGGCCAGGGCGCTCTTCTTGCCCGGTCCGTACGGCTCGGCGTCCTCCTCGGCGAGGACCACGCCCAGATCGACGTCGGTCAGAGGGGTGTTGGCGTCGCCGTGCGCGACGCTGCCGTTGAAGTAGGAGGTCGAGCCCGGGAAAGCCCGGCGGGCGGACGTGGCGAGGAGTCGACGGCGGCGCTTGGCCTCGTCGAGTTCTTCGTCGGTCACCTGGATCTTGCGGCGTCCTTCGTCGACGAGCGACGCAAGGGACTCTTTGTGAACCATCTGTACCTCTCTGTACTCAGGCCCCCCTGTTTCCACTTTAGCAAACCATACGCATTCCATTCTTGGCAACAGTGTTTGTGAGACTGGAAGAAGGGGCGTGAGTGCGAGAGGATGCGAACAGATGGACGGGTTCTACGAGGCGTTCGGAGAGCGGGTCCGGAAGGCGCGTGCCGCTCAAGGGATGAACCAGCAGGAGCTGGGGAGCGCCGTCGGGCTCAACCGCACGTCGATCAGCAACATTGAGAAGGGGCGCCAGAGGGTCGCGTTGCACATGCTTTTCGAGTTCGCCGCAGTACTGCAGGTGGATGCTGAATCGCTGTTGCCCGCGCCCGACGGCCGCTCGGACGTCTTGGACGAACTGCCGGAAGACGCACGTGGCTGGGCCCAGAACGTGCTGGCCAACGCGCAGAAGGAGGCAGACCGTGGCTAGGCGAGCGGAACAGGCGGCGGGGCGGCTGCTGGCGGAGGCGGGCGAGGTCGTACCGCCGGTCAATGTGGAGCGGCTGGCCACTCACCTCGGCATCGTTGTCTCCCGGAGCACCTTCAAGGACGGAGACGTCTCCGGCATGCTCGTCCGTCAGGACGGCCAGTCTCCGGTCGTAGGCGTCAACGACACTCACTCCGATCACCGTCAACGGTTCACCATCGCCCATGAGCTGGGGCACTTCTTGCTGCACCCCGGGCGCGATGTCGTGCTCGACCGGCCGGTCCGGGTCAATCTCCGCGACAAGACCTCCAGCATGGCGACCGACCGAGAGGAGATCGAAGCGAACGCCTTCGCAGCGAGCCTGCTGATGCCGGCCGGCCTCGTCCGATCGGCACTGCAAGGGCTGCCCGCGGTCGTCCGTCAGGATCCGGATCGTTGTACCAGCGCGTTGGCTGACATCTTCGACGTCAGTGAACCGGCGATGGGATTCCGCCTCATCAATCTCGGGCTCGTGAGCTGACGCAGGTTGGTTGACCGGCCTCCGGCGACTCCGACAAAGCGGCTCGCTAGGCGGAGCCCTTGGCCGCAGGCTGATGCCCTGCTGTCTTCTGGCGCCACCGATAGGGCAGTTCATCGTTCGGGCCGTTGTTAGTGTGACCCCGATCAGCAGCCTTCCAGGGGTGGGACGTGGGCCGCTGAAATCACCCGTGGGGGGTCACATGAAGAAGATCGCAGCCGCAGCTATAGCGAGCTTGCTGCTCGTGGGATGTTCCAGTGCATCGGAGAAGACACAGGGCGCTGAGCGGGCACCGGAAACAACCGCCATCGAGAGTCAACCTGCTGAAGAAGCCGAAGTTCTCGAGGCTGAGCCAGACCCCGTCACCGTCGAGATCGACTGCTACGGGGACGCCTACTACTCCTCTGCTGAGGAGGCGTGGCCGGACGAGCAAGAGATGTGTGAGGCCGAAGTCGTCGGCTCGGAAATGAGCGCTACCGAGACGAAGGCCGTGGAGACCGCCTATGGCGAAGGGGGCGACTTGGGCAGTCTCGGCACCTTGTACGGCATGTGCGCACAGGCGGGGCCGGAGAGCTGGGACTACCTCCAGCAGGCAGGCTCCGAAGAGCAATTGCAGGAGGTCCGAGGCGCCCTCGTCCTTTGCCCGGAGCACCCCCAGAAGAGCAAGCTCCACAAGCTGATCGGAGGAGCCGAGGAGCGCAACAAGCTGGAAGGCGAAGGGCGCGTCTTCGGCGCCGGTGTCTACCGGGTAGGCACTGAAATCAAGCCCGGCACCTACTACGTGATCGATGTCGAAGGGTGTTACTGGGAACGAATGGATGCCAACGGCGAGACGATCGACAACAACTTCATCACCGCCGCGAAGCGAGCCCAAGTAACCATCAGCGCAAGCGACTACTCCTTCAACAGCGAGAGTTGCGGACAGTGGCAGCCCGTTGGGACCTGACCGCTCGCAGGCCGACGAGGGTCCGCGCGCTGAGTCGGCGGCCCCTCGGACGGATCACAGTTGACGGAGGTCACTGCATGCCTGATTCGCCGTTGAGCGTCCGTGCCCGAGGGACCCTGCCAGTGTCCATTCGAGATCGCCCGATGCCGAGGCAAGGTTCCAGGAACTGAGGAAGCCTGAGCCCGCCAACTGGCCAAGAGCACCGGTGAATGCCGTGCCTGTCAGCCCGCACTCGTGTGCCAGTCGGTCGAGTTCCGCGCTTGCGTGCCTGTTCTCGGGCGCCGTGTAACACGCCAGGCACACCGCAGCCAGCCGGGGAAGCGGCGCGGAGCCCGCACGAGCGCGGGAGGCGGTACGCAGCGCCCAGTCGGCGGCGTTTAGCCGATCGGGACGTGCTGGGTGCTGGGTGTATAGCCCGGCGTCGAGCAATTGCGCGGCCACAACGGGCCCGGCACAGGGCGGCAGCGGAAGGCTCGCGCGCAACCATCGCGCCCGTTCGAGCTCCCGCCATGGCGCCGAAACAGATCCCAACCGCAGGCTGCGCAGCACGCCTGTCGACAGGCTGACGTGTCCTGAGTCGCGTATGCGCAGGGCGCATTGCAACGCAATGAGTCGGGCGGCGGCGCTGGTCTCTGCCGGCAGTGCGGCGGCGAGGTAGCTGAGCATTTCGCGAACTCGGGTCTGCCGGTCCGGTTCCTTGGGGCGGCGTACTCCACGTCGTTCACGCCCGAGCGTTGTGGATGCCGCGGATGACAGAAGCGTGTCCGGGACCACCGCAGCCTGTGATGTGGCCATGGCGCAGGCCGTGCAGGCGTCAGTCAGTCGCCACATCCGACCGCCGCGATCGCGCGTGAGCACGAGCCGGATGGGGCCGCTGCAGCCGCGGTGGCGCGGGTGCCAGCTGCATCCGCGCTCGTGGCACTGGCATGTACGGAGGTGAGCGGGGAGCAGCTCGCTTTGGGCGTGTCGCGCCAGGTGGGCGAGAAGCTCCGACCTGGCGGATGAGCCGCTGAGCGGACGCCCACCATGGGGGCATTGCTGGCACACGAGAATCGGTCCGCCGGGCAGTGCGCGCAGCTCCACGGTCCAGGTACGCCGGACCCCGAATCGTGTGGTGCAAAGCCTCATGGGGGGCGTGTTCCTCCCGTCATATTCCGCGCCGTACCCGCAGAAGATGAGGGCGGCCCGCACACGGTAGTGCAGACCCCTGCCCTGTCGTTGATGTCGCCACCTGCAGAAATAGGGCAGAGGTCTGCACTGACAGGGCAGTAGTCTGCACCGTCGGATTGTCGGGTGACGATCTTCCCGCCCGACCCGGACTTCGAGGCGCTGCGTCTGGAGCTCGCGCGGCTGCGGGCGGCGCGGGGCTGGAGCTATGACGAGCTCGCTGCCCAAAGCGGCCTGGCCAGGAGGACTCTCATCGAGATCGAGCAGGGCCGCACCCTCGGCTCCCTCAAGACCTGGCACGCCCTCGCCCACGCATTGGGCACCCCGCTCGACGAGCTCTTCGGGGCCCTGTGTGAAGGGCATGACGCCCCAGGCCGGACGGGCGGCTGACCGCCACCTGCAGGGCTCGGACCAACCACCCGAACCGGCGATCCAGAGCGAACCCGTGAGCAGTATGTCGCGCGGGCGTTCTATGAATTGAGGCCGCCCGGGGGACTCTTTCGGCCCTGGCGCCGCCGATACGGCGTGTTGCCTGGCACCTTCGCGCGCATGCCTTCCTCATCTTCCTCCCCTCGCCGCTGGGACCGGAGCTCTCGGGGCGTCCACCACCGTCGGTCACTGCGCCTCGACCCCGGCGGCGCCAGTCGGCTTCTGCGCTGTGGTCAACGCGACCGTTGCCGGGACTGCGGAAATCCGATCGAGTGGTATCTCCGCGGCAACGAGCAGCCCGTCCGACTCCACCCACGCGAACTTCCGGCGGCCGCGGTGCCTGAATCCTGCCGTTGGCACGTCAGCTCCGGAGTCGCCCATCCCGCCGGTGACGGCAGCGCCTGGTGCCGCCTCCCGCACGCAGTCGTCTGCCCCGCCCGCGACGCCGATCCCGCAACGGTGTCCGGGCTGGCCGCATTGCGTCGCAGTCTCGCCGTCAACATGCGTCGCCTGGTCGACAGCGGCGTCTTCGAACCGTCCGCCTCACCGGACAACCGAACGATGCCGACGGCTGTCTGCCGCCCGGCCCGGCCAATCGTGCAGCTCCTGTATGTGCGCTACCTCGCCGCCCGTCCCGTCGACGAAATCCAGTGTGTCGCCCAGACCCGGCGCCGACAGCGATGCCCCCACACACTGGCCGGCTCCGATGGCCCGGCGGGCCGCTGGACTCTGGTGCCAGCTACCGCCGAGCGAGGGCAACTTGCCCTGCCAGCCACGGCCATGGCTGTCTACGACCTCACGGCTCTGCCCTACGAGGAGCAACTGCGCTGGCGTACGCAGCGTTGCGCTCAGCACGCGGCCACCCCAGCGGCCGCCGATCTGGCAGTGGCCGAGTGGGAACGCTTTGACCCCTACCTCCACCTCGAGCACATCTGCACCCGACTGCCCACCCGCAACCGTCACTCAGGCCCGGAAGGCCGCGCGTCGAGGCCGATCAGGCTGTGAACCACCACTTCGCCGCCGAGATCATCCTCACTCGGCCCGCTACTGCCCGCGAAATCCAGCGCGCCTGCCGTGTTGTGCCGCTCGCCACGAACGCGGACCGCACACGACTGATGACCGTCTACCAGGGCAAGACACCTGGCCGCGCCCTGCGATCGATTCGCCGCCGGCTGCACGGACTATTGCCCATCGACGTCCTGACCACCCACTATCCCGATCAGCGGGGGCAAGTCCTGCTCAACATCAGCTTGAGCCGGGCCGTCCGCGCCGAGATCAACCAGGCCGCAGCCGCACACAGCGAGCGGCCGGAGCAATTCCTGAGCCGAAGCATGACCGAGTCTCTCGCACGGCAGGAACGCGACCACACCCGGAGACTTACAGAACAGCTTGAAGCCCTGCTCGCCCAGCACTCGTCTGAAGACGTACTCGTGTGCACAGCCCGCGCCTTACTTCACCGGCGCCTGGTAGCGCCCCGACCTTAAGAAGCTGCCGACGCCCGTCGGCGGACTGCTCGCAGCCCCATCGCCCTCCCTCCATCCCGCGGAGCCCTCGTTGCACACGCCCACAGACGAACAGGCCCAAGCCGTCGACGTTTTCCGCGCGGGCCACCACGTGGTCCTTCAAGCGGGCGCCGGAGCCGGGAAGACCAGCACATTGGCTCTACTCGCCGCGAGCACGCGGCACCGCGGCCGATACCTCGCCTTCAACAAGGACATCGCACGCGATGCTGCCGCCCGCTTTCCCGGCACCGTGCTGTGCAAAACAGCCCACGCCACCGCCTACGCAGCCCTTGGCCACCGCTACGTTCGCCGTCTGAACAGCCCTCGACAGCCGGCGTGGCGGACCGGACAGGCACTTGGCATCACCAAACACACCCGTATCGGCGACCACGACGTCAGTCACAGAACGCTTTCCCACACCGTGCTGCGCACCGTGACCCGCTTCTGCTACTCCGCCGATCGAGCGCTGGCCAGCCATCACGTACCCCACCTGCGCCGACTGAGCACAGCTGATGAGCACCGCCAACTCATCGACGCAGTTATGCCGTTCGCTACGAAAGCATGGGCCGACCTGCACAACCCAGACTGCGGCGTCGTCCGGTTCGAACACGACCACTACCTCAAGATGTGGGCCCTGACCGAACCGAAGGTCGAAGCGGACTTCCTTTTCCTCGACGAGGCCCAGGACACCAACCCCGTTCTGGAACAAGTCTTCGCCGCTCAGCGGAACCACGCCCAGCTGGTGATGGTGGGAGACTCCGCTCAGGCCATCTACGGCTGGCGCGGCGCACGTGACGTGATGACCGATTTCGAGGCCACGCACCTCACCCTGACTCGCTCCTTTCGCTTCGGTCCCCGCCTGGCCGAGCAGGCCAACCGATGGCTTGCCCTCGCCAGCGCCCCCATCCGTCTGACCGGCACCAAGGAGATCCCTACCGAGGTAGGTCATATCGCGTGCCCCGACGCAGTGCTCTGCCGCACCAACATTGGCGCCATGACCGAGGTCATGCGCCTGCTTGCGGGTGGCTACCAAGTCGCCTTGGCTCGTGGCGGGCACACTCTCTCCGCGTTGGCGCTCGCCGCGCGTGAGCTGAAGAGCGGCCGTCGGACCACCCACCCCGAACTCGTGCTGTTCGCCTCCTGGGGCGAATTGCAGGACTACGCAGAGCACGACCCTGCTGGCAGAGACCTCCAGCCTTTCATCGATCTCGTGGACACCCACGGACCTGACGCCATCCTCGCGGCGGTCGACAAGCTCACCGACGAGGAGAGCGCCGACGTCACCGTCTCCACCGCCCACAAGGCGAAGGGCCGCGAATGGTCCACCGTCACGATTGCCGGTGACTTCTCCCCGCCAAAAGACTCCGAACAGAAAGATGACCAAGGCCGCCCGATTCCGGAACCAGTTGACGACGCTGATGCCCGCCTCGCCTATGTCGCTGTCACCCGCGCACGTAGCCGGCTCGACCTCGGCGGATTGTCATGGATCGACGACTACCTGACTCAGCGCCCGGGCGCGATCCCGGATGCCGAGTTGCCCGGCGGCCGTAGCTTGGTGGGTGCCTGAAAACAAGGTCAGTAGGCTCTCGGCCATGGCGGGGTGGGCGCCAGGGCTGAGTCATCGGTGCCTGGCGTCTGGGAGGTGGTGTGGTCCAAAGGAGCAGCAAGACCGCTCGGAAAGTGGGCGCGCGTACGCCTGCGCGCGCGTAATGGGTCCGCCGGAGCTTCGAGCCACGTCGCGTACATAGATCTTGCCCACATCACTTAGCCGTCCTCGAGCGTTCACCAGGCTGTTCACCATGCATCGACGGCGGTCGATGCATTAGTGCCCCCTGGAGCTCTCTCCGCATTACCGTGGAAGCGTGACGGAACCGCTGGACGTCCTGGTGGTCGGTGCTGGGCCGACCGGTCTTGCGCTCGCCGCGCAGCTACGCTCGTATGGGGTGACGTTCCGGGTCATCGACCGCAGCCTCGACCTGGCCCACGAGTCCCGCGCTCTGGCCATCCAGCCGCGCACGCTGGAGGCGCTGGCCGGACTCGGATTCGCCGACGAGCTGGTCGCGCGCGGCAGCCAAGCCGTGCAGCTCAGGATGCACCTGCCGCGCCGTGTCCTGTCGCTTCCGCTGTTCGACATCGGCTGCGACGACACCCCGTACCCCTTCCTTCTGTTCCTCTCCCAGGCCGAGACAGAGGACGTCCTGGGCGGGCGACAGGCGGAGCGCGGCACCGAGCTGGTCAAGCTGTCGGCTGAAGACGACGGGGTTGTATGCGTGGTGAGGAGTAGCGACGGTACGGAGGAGCAGGTGCGGGCCCGTTACGTGGTCGGCTGCGATGGTGCGCACAGCACGGTCCGCACGCAGGCGGGCATCGCCTTCGAAGGGCGTGCCTATCCGCAGACGTTCCTTCTGGCCGACCTGGAGGTGGACGGGCTGGAGGCCGGTGCCGCGCACGCGTATCTGACGGCCGTCGGCATGCTGTTCTTCTTCCCTCTTGGTTCGCCCGCGAGTTGGCGGATGCTGGCGATACGTCCGCCCGACGCCCCGGATGGTGATGTCGATCTGGAGCAGCTCCAGGAGATCACCGACCGGTACGTGGGTGAGGGCCTGCGGCTGCGGGACCCGGTGTGGATGACGGTGTTCCGGTTGCACAACCGCGGTGCCGCCCGCTACCGCTGCGGGCGGGTCTTTCTGGCGGGGGACGCCGCCCACATCCACAGCCCGGCCGGTGCGCAGGGCATGAACACCGGCATCCAGGACGCGCTCAACCTGGGCTGGAAGCTCGCGGCGGTGTGCCGGGGGAACGGGACGGAGGAGCTTCTCGACACCTACGAAGCGGAGCGGGCGCCGGTGGGCCGTAACGTGCTCCGCTTCACCGACCGGGCCTTCACGATCGGCACCAGCCGCAATCCGTTCATCCGCCTCGCCCGGAACCGACTCGCTCCGCTCCTGGCCCCGTTGGCGCTGCGTTCGACGCGGCTGCGTGGAGCGGCCTTCCGGACGCTGTCCGAGCTCGCCATCCACTATCGGAGCAGCCCCGCGTCCGTGGCCGGGCCGCATGCCCCGCGGCGGGGCCCGCGGGCCGGTGACCGGCTGCCCGACGTGCCCCGAGGACTTCAGGGTCACACCGCCATACCGGGCTGGCACCTGTTGCTGGCCGGGCAGGATGTTGTCTGGCCCGAGCGGTTGCTCGGCGCGGTCACCCGGGGACGGGCGGGCCTGCTCACCGTCCACTGGCTCGGCCCGGAAGGCCCTTGGGCAGGAGGCCCGGTACACGGGCTGGTCCGTCCCGACGGTTACTTCGGCTTCGTGGCGGGCGGTACTGACCTGGAGGAACTGTGCGTCTATCTCGACCGCTGGCTGCCCACTGAGTGACGATCCCGGACAGTAGCCCGGCGGGCGCAGGGCCGTTGCCCGGGCAACCGATCAGTTCCCCGGACAACGGACATCGGCCCTGCGTCAGCCCACCTCAGTCGGCCCAGACAGCCACCACCGACGGACGCGGCAGCTTCCCCGGCCCGTCCGGCCAGGCGGAGCCCGGGTTCTCGGCAGTGGCGCCGGTGGTCTCGCCCGGGTGCTGGGGCGCGACCAGGATGCGGTCCCGGGTGATGATGGGGCCGCAGCACTCGGCGCCCTTCGGTATGGACAGGAACTGCTTCACGTGCCCGCGTTCGGCACCCTTGAGCGGGACGGCGAAGAGGCCGTCGTGATAGCCCAGCGCGGCCCCGTCGGTGGCGATCCACAGGTTGCCGTGCTCGTCGAAGGCGACGTTGTCCGGGCAGGAGATCGGACTGACCCGGGACTTGTCGAAGCCGGCGAAATACGTCGACGGGTCCTCGGGGTCTCCGCAGACCAGCAGGAGCTTCCAACGGAAGCTCTTCGCGGCGGCGTCACCCCGTTGCTCCTCCAACTCCAGGATGTGGCCGTGCTTGTTGCCCTTGCGAGGGTTGGCCTCGTCGGGCCCCGCCTTGCCGGTGGCGCCGCGGTGGGAGTTGTTGGTGAGGGCGACGTAGACGCGGCCGGTGCGCGGGCTGGGCTCGACGTCCTCCGGGCGGTCCATCTTGGTGGCGCCCGCCTTGTCGGCGGCCAGGCGCGTGAAGGCGTACACCTCCGCGGCGGTCATGCCCGGCACATGCGAGACGTTGCCCGTCGCGAGCGGGATCCACTCGCCCGTGCCGTCGAACTCACCGTCACTCGGAAGCTTGCCGGCGCCGTCGATCTCGGCGGCCGGACTGTCGCCGGTGAACTTGGCGACGTACAGCGTGCCTTCGTCGAGCAGGCGCATGTTGTGCTCGCGGGCCGAGCGGCTGCTGCCCTTCTTGGCCCTGTTCTCCCCAAGCCCCGGCGAAGTGACAAGTAGCTCTCTGTAATCAGAGTGACGCTCGGTCCGGGAGAGCGAGACGGGGTTCGGAGACTTCGCCGCCCTGGAGGGCGGCGGGCCTGGGCGACGGCTTCGGGGTACGCCTCGCGCTTGGCGTGCTCGGCGAGCGCCCGGTAGATGCTGGCCACGGAGGGGTTCTGTCCCTTGCGCTTCGCCCCCGACTTGTTCCGCAGCCGCTCCTGGTCCTCCTCCAGCAGCGTCCAGACCTCGATCAGGTCCTCCGGCTCCCACTCCTGCCGCACCCCGAGCTCCCTCCGGTCGCCATGACCGGACCAACCTCCCCGAGCACGGCCCACGATGAGCCCAGAAGATCAAAAACGCTAACAAGCACACCCCAGATCCGCTACAGAGAGCTACTTGTCACTTCGCCGTGGCTTCGGGAGAACAGGGCCATCACCGCCGACACCGGCTGGTCCACCACCGCCACGACCGGAGCGTTCTCCGGCGCCCTGCTCGTCTCCGCGTTGATCGGCATCCCTGTCGGTCGGGTCCTCGACCACCGTGGTCCCCGCGCAGTCATGACGACGGGTTCCGTCCTGGGCGTGATCGCAATACTCCTGGTAGCGCGCGCCCCCAACTTGACGATTTTCACGGCTGCGTGGCTGCTCGCCGGGGTGGCCATGGCCGCCACCTTCTACCAGCCAGCCTTCGCCGCCCTCACCCGCTGGTGGGGCGAAGACCGCGTCCGTGCCCTGACTGTCGTCACCTTGGCGGGTGGTCTCGCCTCCACCGTCTTTGCGCCCCTGACAGCGTTGCTTGTAGAATACCTCGGCTGGCGCACCACCTACGCGGTCCTTGCCGTGTTCCTGGCCGCCATCACCATCCCCGTTCATGCCTTCGCACTCCGCGGGCCCTGGCCGCCAGCCCCATCACACCCCACGCGCCAGGTCGATGGCAGCAGATCAGTCGCCCGCAGCCGGCCGTTCCTGCTCCTCGCCGCAGCCTTCACCCTCAATGGCTTCGCTATGTATGCCGTCGTCATCGCCCTCGTCCCGCTGCTCATGGAACGTGGGGCGAGCGCCGCGGCGGCTGCCTGGGCGCTAGGCCTCGGCGGCGCAGGCCAGACCCTGGGCCGCACGCTCTACTCCAGCCTCGTCCGCCGAACCGGCGTCGCCACCCGCACCGTCGCACTGATCGGCCTCAGCGCAGCAACCACCGCGCTGCTCGGCGCTATCCATGGGCCCATTCCGCTCTTGATCGCCCTTGCTGTCGTGGCGGGCATGGTGCGCGGCAACCTCACCTTGCTCCAGGCCACAGCGGTCACCGAGCGCTGGGGCGCTGCGCACTACGGCAGATTCTCTGGCCTTCTTGCGGCTCCCGTGACTGTTGCCAGTGCTCTTTCTCCCTTTGTCGGCGCCGCTCTGGCGGCAGAACTTGGCGGCTACCCGACGCTCTTCGCGGTGCTGGCGACAGTTTCTGTGTTGGCGGCTGTCATAGACGCCGGCGCATCCCGCAAACGGCGGATATCTGGGAATTGAAGTCGCACTTCGCTCATCACTCCATGCTGCTCGGTCGGTGCTCATTGGCTTCTACCTGACGGTTCATTCGCCTTCCATGCCCGGATCGCCTCCACGACACGGAGTCCGAAGTCGGTGAGTTGCATGGGTGCTCCGGGAGTGGCTCGCTGGAGAAGCTGCGTGCCCAGGTCTCGTTCCAGTCTGCAGGCATCGCTGGTGAGGCTGGAGGGGTGAAGCTTCAAGGCTCTGCCAGCTTTGATGAAGCTGGTATAGATGGAAGCTGCGGCAAAGCGTTCCAGGCGAAGGCTTGCTCCTCCGTCGGTGAACGCAGGCCGGAGGATGGGTGGAGCACCTTGCACTTCTTTGTCACGATGCAACGTCTTCTGGTGGCTGCGGCCTCCTCGTTCACGGAGTGGGATGCCGTTCTCTCTGATTCGGTTCAGCATGGTCTGTACACCAATCTGCCGCTCGGCAGCTAGGTCTGTTACAGACCGCTGATTGAGGATGTACTGCTCGTAGAGCCACTCTCTCGGCACGTGCGCTGTGCGAAGACGACCTGGCTCTCGTGGATAGCGCAGAGGGATGTCGTACTCGGCCGCAAGCTTGCCAATGATCGGTGCGCTGACGCCGATGCGGCGGCCGATCTCCAGGAGCGTCTGCTTTTCTTCGATGTAGAGCCGCGTGAGTTCTTCGGCAGTGAGAGTGTGCCGTGCGAAGAAGAAAGCTCCGCTGCTGGTGCTCTTTAGTCCCGGGACGTGCTTTGTGGGCGGCGCAGGATGCATGGCGAGCACTAGGCGGACGGCTTCTCGCGTTGCGCCGAGCGCATCCGCGGCCGCTGGGACGGATGGCGCTTCACCGCGAAGGAGTTGGTGAAGGCGTGTCACGTCGATCTCCTCCGGGTCCGGCCCCGGAAGGTCAAGACGGTGAAGCAACTCTGCTGGAGGCAGCCACGAAATGGGCTCATCGCGCAGATTGTTCCGGTCCAGGAACTCGCGGGCTGTCCGGTCAAGAGCTTCGGCCAGAGCAGGCGTCTGCCAAGAGGGGAACTTAATCATCTGGTTTCGGAAAGAGCTTCTGGACGAGGTATCCGGAGAGGACGGAGGCAGTCCGCTCAGCCGTTCGGTGAGTAGAGCGCGAGCTACTAGGGCTCGGCGCTGACGGCCTGCTCTGATCCCCCTCTCGTTGCATAGATCGTTCCACTGCTCGGCGGGCAGCAGGGCCCGATAGTCCAACCGGCGACGTCGGTGGTAGTCGATGGGAACGGCAGTGGCATCGAGATAGTCCGCAAGCCGAACCAAGGCCTCCTGAACCCCCAGCCAAGAGCCAGAACGTTCGAGGAGTCGCAGCGTACGGCTTACACGTTGCCGGTCAGTCGTGCTGCCAAGCCGGGCGAGGGCTTCGCCAGCGTCCAGCCTGTTGCCGACCATCAGGAGCGCGCCGGACAGCCCCTGGCGTAGGTGCCACTCCCAGGCACCCTGCGGCGGCGACAGCCGCAGCGACCACAGTGGCCAGAGAAGTGTTGGGACTTTGCGGGCTCGCCGTGATGCCACGATCACGCCGGTTGCCGGTCGGCTTGGGGCGCTACTGACGGTTCGATATCGAAGTTGCAGGTTGGGGGTGAGTAGGGGCCGCAAAGCGGCAAGGTGAACGGCCTTGAGGCGGGGGCTGATGTCGCCACCCCAGTGCTGCACAAGAACCGCCGCTTCGATGGAGAGGGCGGTGCTAGTGGCATCGATGAGCGGACGCATGCGCTCACCCGCTTGCTGAACGTCGGGCTGTCCGAGAATGTCGAGGGCTGCGAGAACGGCGGCCCCAGTGGCCGACGCTTGGCGCGGGGTCATGGACCCGGGCCGGGCAGGGAAACGTGAATCGCGATCGGATTCAGGTAGATCTTCGAGGAGTTGTGCGGGAATCCCGGCAAGAACACCGGACTCCTTCAACACGTCGATGTTGCGTGAGGCCACCGACAGGAAGCGGGCTGCGACCGCGCGGACGTCGGCGAGTGCTACCACTGTCGGCGGTGGGTCTTCGGCGTAGATACCGAAGTTGGCTCTCCCTTCCGCGATGGACCGGTCAAGCAGCCGCTGTGCCGCCAGAACACTGGCCCCCGCGGGCCATGTAGGAGTATCGGCTCGGGTGAGATCTCCTCGGCAACGGATCTGTTTCCCACTGCTCTGATTGGTGTTCACACAGAGGCCGGGAACAGGAACACCGTATGCGCTGTGCTGCCGCATGCGCTGAGGGCGACCGCAGTCCGGACACTCGTCGGCCAGCAGTCTGTTGTGGGCCAGACAGGCGAAGGACCATCCCAGGCGCCAAGACAATTGCCATCGTCCGCCGGATTCGGACAAACACTGGGGACAGAAACGAGAGCCTCGCCTTCGTCCCCACACGGCATGCAGGTTGACGTGCCGGTCCTCGGGACTGATCAACAATGCCTTCTGGTCGTAGTGCTTCAGCGTCATCCGGTGCACCTGATCGACTTCCAGACCGGTCGCAGCCGCTATGGCCTCAGCCTCGGCAGGATGCAGCAGCACTGTCTTGTTCCGAGCGGTATGCGCCAAATCGGTCCCGTTGCCGCGGCGCGGGAGAAGCCCCAGGGCGGGAGAGAGGTCTCTCAGATAGGTGCGCATGCAGTGCGCCATGGTCTCGAGCCAGGAGTCCAGCGCTTCCCCCGGGACCGGCGCAATGCGGATGGGCAGGCTACGAACCGCGCTCATGCTGCTCCGGCGCCCGCTGGCTTCGTGCTCGGCTTATTGGCCGATCGAGGTTTGCTGGTCAGACGGTGTTGCTTGAACTTCTGCTCGATGGCCTTGCGCGCCCGCTCCGAGGCCGCATCGATCTTCACGTTCTCGAGAAGGTCTTCATCGAGACGTTCGGTCTTGCTTCGTGCGGCGCGTTGGCATCCCCTGTTGATCAGAGTCATCAGTGAGCCGATGTGACCGGTGGTGCGGTAGAAGAGGTAGTCGCTCAACTCGTCGGCGAGCATGCCGGGGAAGGCGCGGCTGAGAACGATGCGCCGCTCCAGCGCCAGCAGAAGATTCCGCCATTGCTTGCGGTGCTGCTCGTTGTCGACGTCGAACGGGTCCAAGGTGAGCGGGGTCGTTCGACGTGCGGTCTGGGCCAGGGCGATGTCCCCGCTGTCGTCGACCTCGGAGTACAGGCCACGTTGCTCGAGTTCCACTCCGATGAAGATCAAGGTGACCGGGAACTCGTTCGCGATGTACTTGAAGTGGTTACTGACCTCTTTGCCGTTCTTGGCCTGCCACTTGAGGAAGTGCAGGTCATCGATGATCAGCAGTTTGGTCTCACACTGCAGCACGCAGTCCAGCGCGCGCTGGACAAACAGGGCGGAGGTGCCGCTGTTCCGCCCCGGGTGCGCGTAATACTCCAGCAGGGCCCGATTGAAGTCCTTCATGCCGATGTTGCTGGTCAGCCCGACCCGGCAGACCGGCCACCGCTCGTGCCCGGCATCGGTGAAGGCGCCTTCCCGCTGAATCTGGCGCCGGTGGTATTTCAGTGCGAAATTCAGCACCGCAGTGGTCTTCCCGAGCCCGGGGAAGGCATCCACGGCCACAGCGCCCTTCGCCTTGTCGCCGTCCTGTTGGTTGCTGTCCACGATGTCCCACAAGTCCTCGTGCAGGGCTTTGAGCTGGGGCGTCTTAATCGGGCCGATGTTGGCATGCCAGACACTACGAGCCTCCTGGTACTCCTCGTGGGCTGCTTCGCTCAGCCCGGCGAGCTGCTTGACGGTCAGCACGTCCGGCTGCCGACGGGGAGGTGTATCGGCCATAGCCCGCAGGCCTTCTTTGCGGGACAAAGTGAGGTTGTCCAGCCTGACCGGCGCTTGCTGGGCGGCTTTGTCTTTACGGGCCTGGCTCACGCGTCCTCCAGGGCGTCGGCATAGAAGTCTTCGGCAGTGTCCTGGGCATCGAGTTCGTCGTCCTCGTCGTCATCACCCAGTGCCTGGCCCTCGTAGGGCTCCGGCTCCTCGGCATCGTCCTGATCGCCGGACGGAGTGTGGCCGGATTCAAGTGCAAGGACCCGGGCAACCGACGGCAGGGCCTTGATCTCGTCTTCGTCCGTCACCGGCAGATCGAAGGCGGACTGCTCACGGGCCATCCTGAGCGCGATACGTCGCTCGGACATGGTCAGCCCCAAACCGAGGTTCCATCGCTCCAGTAGCTCGGCAACCGCGGTCTCGTCATCGGGGAAGCGATGCTTCTTCCCGGCCAGCGTCCGAGCCAAGCCCATGGCCTCTTCGCTGATAGGAAACTTCTGCGCCGGGGCATGTTCCCAGGTCAGGGTGTGCCAGCGGCGGGTATCCGGGCGCCGGAAGTAGGCGAGGTTGATGTCGTCAGGGTCGACGTGGATCGGCCACCGACCCTTGGCCCTCGGCCCGGCGTACGAGCTGGTTGTGTTGCGGTATCCGTCCAGCCCAGGTCCGTTGTAACGGCACTTGCGGGTCTCCACGCCGTAGTGGTGGATCGGCTTCCACACGGTTTTCAGGAACTCGAAGCCAAGATCCGGGTCACGGGGCACCTCGATGTAGCCCGCGCGCGCAATGCCGTGCTCGAACATCATCGCGGGCGACAGACGTAGTCCCGGCACCCTCGGATCCACCAGTCCTTTGTGAGGCAGGTGGTGATACGTGCAGGCGACCCACTCACGGATGATCGCTTCCAGCTCGTTGAGAAAGAAGAAGGCCTCCCCCTCCGGGTTGAGACCACGCGAGAACAGGTCCGGCCCCTTGTAGCCGGGCAGCAACTCCAGCAACGCCTCGCGTAGGGTCTTGAAGAACCTTTCGATCGGCCCTTTGTCCCGGCCAGTCCGCAGCCGGGCCGGCTGTACGGACAGCCCCAGGCGTTGGCAGACGCTGGTGATGTGCTCAGAGAGGTAGACCTTGCCGTGGTCGACCACGATGGTCTCCGGCACCATGGCCGGGCTCGCAACTCCCGTACCTCGGGCACGCGTCTCATCCTCCGGACCGGCCAGCGCCTCACGGTCTACGAAGACCGTGCGGGGAATGCCGTGGTCAGGCCAGACCGCGTGCGGCGGCCACTCTTTCCCGGCCGGACGAGGGCGGTAGGTCTGGAACAACGCTGCGGCGACGTCGATGGACTGTGTCGATACGGGGGTGACCCTGATCCCTGTGATGCAGCGTGTGTACCAGTCCATCGCGATCGTCAGCTCCGCCTGTACCCACTTGAGCGTGAGCGGGTCGAGAGCGAAGACATCCAGGCGCGTGGTGTCCATCAGCAGGTACTCGCCGGGCCGGGTGGGCCGTAACTTCCCGTACGCGGTGCCCGGCCGGGCGGCGATATCCCGGTTGCGTTTTGCGCTCAGTCGGAAGGTCGGCAATCGTTGATCCAGTTCCTGAAGCCACCGATACGCCGTCGCCCGCGTGGGCAGCTCTACCTCGCCCTTACCGTAGCGGGCCTGAAGGCGCGGGCCGATGCTACGGATCACCTTGGCCCTGGTCGGCTTCGACTTCTCCTCGTGCTCGGCCATGATCTCCAGGGCCATCTCCACCCATCGCGGATCGGCCCGACCCACCCCTCCCAGGTCCGCCGCCCGCTGAGGACCTCCGTGGACCAGCCCAGCCTCCCGGTCGAGGAGGAACGCGTGAACCCACCGCTTGATGGTTCGGGTACTCACGCCCAGCTCGACAGCCTTGGCCTCATATCTCTGCATCTTGGGGATAGTTGGTGCGTACTCCGGCCGTGGCTCGTCGGGTGCAGCCAGCTCGACTGTGCCCGATCGGAAGCCGTAGAGGACCTCGTTGATGTGAGCGGCTCGTTCCCTGACCTCGGTCAGTTCCTCCTCGCCCAGTTGCGCCAGGACCACCGAAGCCGTCTCACACGGATCATCGGACGCCGGACCGGGCTCCTCGGCAATCACCTGGGCCCGACCGGAAGAGAGAACTTCACGAAGGGCCAGCCGGAACCGGCGGCCCGGGCCGTCCCGGACGAGGACCTCGCTTCCGGTCGGAGCGCCGAACATCTCCTCCACCACGACGACTTCGCCGTCGTACCTCAGTCGCGTTCCCACGCCGACACGTACGGCGGCTCCGTTCACCCGTCCTCCCGTGCTCGATGGCCGTAGCAGTGCTGCTGAGTTTTCATCGTGGTGCTCCGATTCCTGCTCCGATTCCTCGAGCGGGACGGGAAGCGTGTTGATCGCGGCCCCCGTCACCGTGACCGGCCCTCGGCACAGCTGGTGGCGCAGGGACAGCGGACTGCTCAGATCGGTTGCGAAGTGCTGACACCACAGCAGCCGTAACACCGCGGCTCGTACCTGCCAGGTGGGCCGGTGCGGAAACGCGTCGAATGCCTCACCCAGCGTCGCCCCATGCAGATCGGCTTGGCGGACTTCCGTAAGTACCTGGTGGTCGAAGAGCCAATGCCGGCGGTAGCCGGCGAGGAAGCGCAGGTTTGCCAACTCCGCTTCTTGGGGCTCACTCCACACCTCGAAGTCCCAGCCGCGCGACATGACGACCTCGCGTGCCCACCTGAGGGAGAAAGCCACTTTCGGCCGCGTGAGCAGGTGCCGCGGCTTGACGTTGACTACCAAGGGAACGTCGTTGTCACGCAGAAGCAGGAAGTCCGGGACGTGACGGCGGCGCGCACTACCGTCCACCGTGGCCGAGAGCAGGAACGGCTGGGCGAAGACCGCGGTCACGTTCTGGTCGAAGTCGGCATAGAGCAGGCGGGTCAGCTCAAGTCGCGACTCATAGACGACATGTGCCCCCATCGTTGAGGACCAATACGTGCCCGAATAGTGCTTCTGTCCGTACCGCCAGCGGAACGTACGCCACGGGGTGACAGGCGGAAAATTCTTTCCGCCCGTAGCCGACCAGGCTCGGTCCTCGTCGATCTTTCCGTCCAGGCGGCGATGACTTACCGAGACCTCGCTCAATGCATGCGGCATGCCTACCCCCGAGCAACGTGAGCTGGGAGCGGAAGCCGCGAACTCCCTGCCAGCCAAGACTCCATCACGTTCACACCGAGGAGTGCCGCTGCACAGGTAGACCGTTCGATGAGCATCCGTACGAGCGAACGGTCAAACAGCTGTTCGTCTCATTCTCTTGTCCTATGGGCCGTACATGGGCCATCAAGCACGAGAAAAGGACTGATCGAATGGGAACCTACATGGGTGAATGTCGCCTGGCTCTGCTGCAGCAGAGCGCCGCCCTCCACATCGGCCGTCTTCTCCGGGTCCTGCGCGGCGTTGGCCGCGTTGTTGACCTTCGCGTAGTTGAGGAGGACGGCCTGCGCCGACTTGAGGGAGATGACGCCGGCCGTCGCCGAGGACCCGCCCTTGCCGCTCGCGCCGGAGGAGTCCGGTCCGTCGCCCCCGCCGTCGGAGCACGCGGTGAGAGCGAGTGCCAGTGCGGTGGCGGGCACGGCGGCTCGTACGAGTCCGGGCGTGCGATGGCGCGAAGTCATGGGTCCCCTGTCGTGGTCCGGTGGTCCGGTGATCGCGTGGCCCGGTGGTGCGGTTCCGGGCTGATGATCACGACAGGCTAGTGGCCTCGGCGACCCCGGGCCGGAGTCCTCACAGAAGCTTCGCGAAGCAGCAACTGCTCTCGTGGAAGCGGTAGTGGCCGAACTTGGCGCAGGGCTCGTAGCCGCTGGAGGTGTAGAGGGCGATGGCCTCGGGCTGCTTGTCGCCGGTCTCCAGGACCATGCGGACACGGCCGGCCGCGCGGGCGTCGTCCTCCAGGGCCGCCAGGATGCGGCGGGCGAGGCCGTTGCCGCGAGCTTCCTCGATCACGTACATGCGCTTCAGTTCCGCGTCGCCGTCCGAGTAACCCTCGTCGTTCTCGTCCTGGGTGCGCCAGCCGCCGGTGGCCACCGGGCGGCCCTCCGCGTCGTACGCCATCAGATACAGGCCGAGCGGCGGCTCGAACATCGTCGGGTCGAGCGGGGTGACGTCGCCCTCGTCCTCGTAGCGCGCGGCGTACTCGGCCTGGACCTGGTCGTTGAGCTTCACGGCGTCGGGGTGGTCGAAGGCGACCCGGCGTATATCCATGCTGAGTATCGTACTTCTATGCAGTGGGCGGGAGTAGAGGGGTGCGGTGTGCTCGTCCAGTGTGCCGGTATCGTGCCCGGGTGCTCACTGTGACCTCTGTGAATGTGAACGGGCTCCGGGCCGCCGCCAAGAAGGGCTTCGTGGAGTGGCTGGCGGACACGTCCGCCGATGTGCTGTGCCTTCAGGAGGTACGGGCCGAACCCCAGCAGCTCCCGGAGGGCGTGCGGCAGCCCGAGGGGTGGCATGTCGTGCACGCGCCCGCCGCCGCGAAGGGGCGGGCCGGTGTCTCCCTCTACACGCGCCGCGAGCCCGATCGGATCCAGGTCGGCTTCGGGTCGGCCGAGTTCGACGGTAGCGGGCGGTATGTGGAGGCCGACCTTCCAGGCGTCACCGTGGCCAGTCTGTATCTGCCCTCCGGTGAGGTCGGGACCGAGCGGCAGGACGAGAAGATCCGGTTCATGGAGGAGTTCCTCGCCCATCTGAAGGGGCTGCGCGAGCGGGCCGCCGCAGACGGGCGTGAGGTCGTCGTGTGCGGTGACTGGAACATCGCCCACCAGCGGGCCGACCTCAAGAACTGGCGTGGGAACCAGAAGAATTCCGGGTTCCTGCCCGAAGAACGGGAGTGGTTGGGGCGGGTCTTCGACGCCGAGGACGGTGGATACACCGATGTGATGCGCGCGCTGCACCCCGATGTCGAGGGGCCGTACACATGGTGGTCCTACCGCGGGCGGGCGTTCGACAACGACACCGGGTGGAGGATCGACCTGGCCGCGGCGACCGCCGGGCTCGCGGGGCGGGCGGTCAAGGCGTTCGTGGAGCGCGCGGCCAGTCATGGGGAACGGTGGTCGGACCACGCCCCCGTGACGGCGGTCTTCGAGATGTGACACGGACCGGGACGTCCTATGGGCCGATACGCCGAGGCCCTGACTCGCCGATGCTCCGATGTGCCCAGGTGCCCAGGTGCCCAGGTGCCCAGGTGCCCAGGTGCCGAGGCGTCGATGCGCCGAGGTCAGGATTCCGGCCGTCGGCTGAGGAGCCGGTCCAGAGCCATCGACAGCTCCGCCTCCACCACGCTCTTCGCCAGCGGACGTAGCCGCTGGAGGTCCTCCGGGGTGCGGTCGGCCGTGAGGACCAGGGTGGTGAACAACTCGGCCAGGGCGTCGGCGTGTTCGCGTACGCGGCGGGCGGCGGAGAGGACGTCCGCCAGGGGGATGCCCTCGCGGACGAGGGCCGCCGAGGTGTCGAGGAGCCGGCGGCTGATGTGGACGAGGTCCGTGCCGTCGGTGGCGAGGTAGCCGAGGTCGAGGGCCGCGGCGAGGTTCTCCGGGGTCGCCTGGCCCGCGAAGACGTCGGCCAGTTCCTCGGGGGAGAGGCGGACCGGGGTCTCCTCGGTGGGTGCGCCCAGGCCGAGCAGTTCGCCGACGTCGCGGCCGTGGTCGAAGGCCTCGGCGAGTTCGGCGATGCCGTTGAGGGTGTGGCCGCGTTCCAGAAGTGCGGCGATCGTGCGCAGGCGGGCCAGGTGGTCCTCGTCGTACCAGGCGATCCGGCCCTCGCGGCGGGGTGGCGGGATCAGTTTGCGCTCGCGGTAGAAGCGCAGTGTGCGCACGGTGATGCCGGCCTCCTTGGCCAGCTCCTCCATCCGGTACTCCCGCTTGTCCGCCACGCGATCAGCCTATGTTGTACCGCCGGTAACTTTCGTGGGCCCGACCCCTACCCATCGGTATGGAGCTGCTCTACTCTCCCCATTGCGCCAGTGTTCACTGGCATGGTCCTACGTGGCTTGGAGGCGTCGGGATGACCGAGCACGAGCATGTACGGGTGGCTGTGATCGGCTCCGGTTTCGGCGGGCTGGGAGCCGCCGTGCGGTTGCGCCGGGAGGGCGTCACCGACTTCGTCGTCCTGGAGCGGGCCGACAGCGTGGGCGGGACCTGGCGGGACAACAGCTATCCCGGCTGCGCCTGTGACGTGCCGTCCCACCTCTACTCGTTCTCGTTCGCGCCCAATCCCGACTGGCCGCGCACCTTCTCCGGGCAGGAGCACATCCGCGCCTATCTGGAGCACATCACCGATGTCTTCCGGCTGCGGTCGCACCTCCGCTTCGACTCCGAAGTGAAGATGATGACGTGGGACGGCCAGAAGCTGCTCTGGGTGATCGAGACCAGCAGCGGCACCCTCACCGCCGACATCGTCGTCTCCGCCACCGGGCCGCTCTCCGATCCCAAGATCCCGGACATCCCGGGGATCGACGCCTTCCCCGGCAAGGTCTTCCACTCGGCCCGCTGGGACCACGACTACGGCCTCCGCGGCAAGCGCGTCGCCATGATCGGCACGGGGGCCTCGGCCATCCAGATCGTGCCGGCCGTCCAGCCGGAGGTCGCCGGTCTCACCCTCTTCCAGCGCACCCCGCCCTGGGTGTTGCCGCGCGTCGACCGGGCCATCAGCGGGACCGAGCGCCGGCTGCACCGGATGCTCCCGTTCACCGCTCAACTCAGGCGCGGACTCCTGTGGGGCATCCGGGAGTTGCAGGTCCAGGCGTTCACCAAGCATCCCAACGAGCTGGGCCTGGTCGAGCAGTTGGCCAAGCGGAACATGGCCCGTTCCATCAAGGACCCCGGCCTCCGGGCCAAACTGACCCCGACGTACCGCATCGGCTGCAAGCGCATCCTGCTGTCCGGCGATTACTACCCGGCCCTCGCCCAGCCCAATGTGGACGTCGTCGCGAGCGGCCTCAGCGAGATCCGCGGGTCCACCGTCGTCGCCGACGACGGGAGCGAGGCCGAGGTCGACGCGATCATCTTCGGCACGGGCTTCCACGTCACGGACATGCCGATCGCCGAGCGGGTCGTCGGGGCCGAGGGCAGGACCCTCGCCGAGGTGTGGAGCTCCGGCATGAAGTCGCTGCGCGGCGCGACCGCGGCCGGGTTCCCCAACTGGATGACGATCATCGGGCCCAACACGGGCCTCGGGAACTCCAGCATGATCCTGATGATCGAGTCCCAGCTGAACTACATGGCCGACTACGTACGGCAGTTGGACGTACTCGGCGGCAGGGTGGCCCTCGACGCTCGCCCCGGCGCGGTCGACGCC
The DNA here is from genome assembly GCF_008905045.1 of Streptomyces albicerus. Lineage (GTDB taxonomy): Bacteria > Actinomycetota > Actinomycetes > Streptomycetales > Streptomycetaceae > Streptomyces > Streptomyces albicerus. The sequence goes on along the minus strand of NZ_VWMY01000016.1, from coordinate 12,494 downwards.
TGGAACCACCGGGTCCAGGAGCGTATGAAGCGCACGGTCTGGAACACCGGCGGCTGCACCAGCTGGTACCTCGACGCCAACGGCGTCAACACGACCATCTGGCCCGGCACGACGACGGAGTTCCGCAGCGCCACGCGGCGTGTGGACCTGGGCGAGTACGACCTGCTCCGGGCGCCCGTGCCCGACGCGGCACCCGTGCGCCGCACGAAGAAGAGGGTGGAGGCGGGCGCGTGAGCCGGCTCATGCATGTGGCGAGTGGCCCCTATGCCCCGCCCGTTCCCGCCCGCGAGCTGACCGCCGTCTCCGCCGACGGTGCGCGGCTGCACGTCGAGGTGCACGGCCCCGAGGGCGCGCCCCCGGTGGTGCTCGCGCACGGGTGGACGTGCTCGACCGCCTTCTGGGCGGCGCAGATACGGGACCTCGCCGCCGACCACCGCGTGATCGCGTACGACCAGCGGGGGCACGGGCGCAGTCCGGCGAGCCCCGCGTGCAGTGCGGACGCGCTCGCCGACGACCTGGAGGCGGTGCTCGCGGCGACCCTCACGCCGGGGGAGAAGGCCGTCCTCGCCGGGCACTCCATGGGCGGGATGACGCTGATGGCGGCGGCCGGGCGGGCCCGGTTCCGGGAGCACGCGGCGGCCGTGCTGCTGTGCAGTACGGGCAGTTCGCGGCTGGTGGCCGAGTCGCTGGTGGTGCCGATGCGGGCCGGGCGGCCGCGGACCTGGCTGACCAGGAAGATCCTCGGGTCGCGGGCGCCGCTCGGGCCGGTGACGCCGCTCGCCCGGCGGATCCTCAAGTACGGGACGATGGGGCCGGCTTCGGCGCCCGCCATGGTGGAGGCGTGTGCGCGCATCGTGCACGCGTGTCCGCGGCGGGTGCGGTACGCCTGGTCGCAGGTGCTCGACACACTCGATCTCGACCACGGGGTACGGGAGTTGAGCATGCCGACCGCGGTCGTCGTGGGAACCGCCGACCGGCTGACCCCCGCCGTGCACGCGCGCGGTCTCGTCGCCGCGCTGCCGCACTGCGTCGGCGCCACCGAGCTGCCCGGGCTGGGGCACATGACTCCGGTCGAGGCGCCGGAACTGGTGACCGGCCGGATCCGGGAACTCGTCTCCACGTACGTACGGATCGGTCTGAAGGAGGGCGCATGAGCAGGGTCAGTCTGGAAGGGCAGGTCGCCGTCGTCACGGGGGCCGCGCGCGGTGTCGGGGAACTCCTCGCCCGCAAGCTCTCCGCCCGCGGTGCCACGGTCGCGCTCGTCGGTCTCGAGCCGGACGCGCTGAAGCAGGTCGCCGAGCGGCTGCACGGCGAGAGCGGCCACTGGTACGCCGACGTCACCGACGACGAGGCGATGGCACGGGTCGCGGCGGAGGTGAAGGAGCGGTTCGGGAAGGTCGACATCGTGGTCGCCAACGCCGGGGTCGCGAGCGGCGGGCCCTTCGCGGACTCCGATCCCCGGGCCTGGCGGCGGGTCATCGAGGTGAACCTCATCGGGTCCGCGGTGACCGCCCGGGCGTTCCTGCCCGTGCTGATGGAGAGCCGCGGGTACCTGCTCCAGATCGCCTCGCTCGCGGCCATCACCCCGGCTCCCATGATGACCGCGTACTGCGCCTCCAAGTCCGGCGTCGAGGCGTACGCGCACAGCCTGCGTGCCGAGGTCGGGTACAAGGGCGTGCGCGTCGGGGTCGGGTATCTGTCGTGGACCGACACCGACATGGTGCGCGGAGCCGATCAGGACGACGTCATGCGGGAGTTGCGGCAGCGACTGCCGTGGCCGGCCAACAAGACGTATCCGCTGGGGCCGGCCGTCGACCGGATCGTGGCCGGGATCGAGCGGCGGTCCAGCCATGTGTACGGGCAGTGGTGGCTGCGGGGGATGCAGGGCGTACGCGGGTATCTTCCGGGGCTCATCGGAACGGTCGGGCAGCGCGAGATGCGACGGGTCGCTCCGCGGGCGGGGCAGGTGCGGACGGGGCTTGTCGGGGCCGGCGGGGAGGCCGATGAGCAGGCACGGGGCACTCTGGGTCACTGACCGTCACTGATCGAAATGCGTGCTTTGTCCGTGCGTGTAAGCCTGGTTTCGGCCCGATCCCCTCACCCACATTGGGAGTGAATCCGCATGGGCATGCAGGACCAGTTCAAGGACAAGTCTGAACAGCTTCAGCAGAACGCGAAGAAGAAGTTCGGCGAGGGTCAGCACGAGACGAGCGAGCGGGGGCAGCTGTCGCCGGAGGAGCGCGAGCGGCTGCAGCGGGAGCGTCAGCAGCGGGGCCGGCAGACGCCGGACGAGACCGAGCGGGCGCAGCGGGAAGCTCAGGATCGGTTCGACCAGGACTATGACGTCTGACTGAGCCGGTGACTTGGGGTGCCCTCTTTCGTGAGGGCACCCCAACTTTGTGTTTGTTGTCGGTTGTTCGTTGGCTGCGGGCCGGATGTGGCTGGTCGCGTAGTTCCCCGCGCCCCTGAAGGGCGCCCCCCGCGCCCCTAAAAGAAGGGCCCCTGCGGGCCCCAAAGGCCTCAGCGCTGTGGCAGTTTTGGGCGGGATCTGTCCGGGGTGTGGTGGTAGCCCGGCGGGGTGGCTGCCGGGTGGGTGGTCAGGAGGTCGAGGGCCAGGTGGACCGCGTCGGCCAGTTGGGCGTGGCGGCCTTCTGCCCAGTCGAGGGGAGTGCGGAGGACCTCCAAGTCCGGGGTGACGCCCTGGTTTTCGACGGACCAGCCGTACGCGTCGAACCAAGCCGCGTTCATCGGGACCGTGATGACGGTGCCGTCGCCGAGGCGGTGGCGGCCGGTCATGCCGACCACACCGCCCCAGGTGCGCTGGCCCACCACCGGGCCCAGCTTCAGCAACTTGAACGCCGCCGTGATCATGTCACCGTCCGAGGACGTCATTTCGTCGGCCAGGGCGACCACCGGGCCACGGGGGGCGTTGGAGGTGTACGACACCGGCTGGGCGTTGCGGGTCAGGTCCCAGCCCAGGATCGTACGGGTGAGCTTTTCGATGACCAGCTCGCTGATGTGGCCGCCGGCGTTGCCGCGCACGTCGACGATGAGAGCGGGCCGCGACACCTCCATGCGCAGGTCGCGGTTGAACTGCGCCCAGCCCGAGCCGCCCATGTCCGGGATGTGGAGGTAGCCGCAGCGGCCGCCGCTCAACTCCCGTACCACTTCCCGGCGTTTGGCCACCCAGTCCTGATAGCGCAGGGGACGCTCGTCGACCAGGGGGACCACCGCGACCCTGCGTGAGCGGCCCTCGCCCTCCGCCGGGGTGAACGTCAGCTCCACCGTCGTGCCGCCCGCGCCGGCGAGTAGCGGATACGGACCCGTGACCGGGTTCACCGGGCGGCCGTCCACGTGGGTGAGCACCGCGCCCTCGCGGATGCCCGTACCGGCCAGCGGGGAACGGGCCTTGGAGTCGGACGAGTCGCCGGGGAGGATGCGTTTGACGATCCAACTTCCGTCCCGCCGGACGAAGTTGGCCCCAAGCAGCCCCTGCGCCCGCTGATAGTGCGGCGGCCCCTCGTTGCGGCGCGCGGCGGACACGTACGCGTGCGAGGTGCCCAGTTCGCCCAGCACCTCGCGGAGCAGGTCCGCGAACTCGTCGGGGGACGCGACCCGTTCGACCAGCGGACGGTACTGGTCGAGGATTCCGTCCCAGTCGATGCCGCACATGTCGGGCGCCCAGAAGTAGGCGCGGATGAGGCGGCCCGCCTCCGCGTACGCCTGCCGCCACTCGGCCGCCGGGTCGGCCTCGTGGAGGATGCGGCGCGAGTCGATCCAGACGGTCGTGTCGCTGTCGCCCGACTCCGTGGACGGGACGGCCCGCAGGTCCCCCTCGTCGACCACGACCAGCCGGCTGCCGTCGCCGCTGAGCGCGAACCAGTCGAGGTGCTCGACGAGTTCGGACTTCTTCGCCTTGGTGATGTTGAAGTACTCGAGGGTGGGGCGGCCGCTGGTGTCGTCGGGGTTCGCGAACGTCTCGCCCAGTGCGCCCGAGATCGGCCAGCGCAGCCAGACGAGGCCGCCGCCCGCGACGGGGTAGAGCGCCGAGTACTTGGACGCCGTGACCGGGAAGGGGGTGACACGGCTCTCCAGGCCCTCGATCTCGACGGTCACCGTGCCGCCGTCGCCCGTGTCGTCCTCGACCGGGTCGAGGCCGCCGGCCGCCGGGCGTCCCTCGGGGTTCACCGCGAAGGGGGACGGGGTCGCGGAGGACAGCGGGACGAGGTACGGGCGGCAGCCCAGCGGGAAGGACAGGTCGCCGGTGTGGACGTCGTAGACCGGGTCGAAGCCGCGCCAGGAGAGGAAGGCGAGGAAGCGGCCGTCCCGGGTGAAGACCGGGTTCTCGTCCTCGAAACGGCCGTTGGTGACGTCCACGATCGTGCGCGCGCCCGGCCCCTCGATACGCGCCATCTTGATCTGGCGGAGGGTGCGGCCGATGCCCGGGTGCGACCACGTCAGCCAGGTCCCGTCGGGCGAGAAGGCGAGGTCCCGGACCGGCCCGTTGATGGACCGGATGAGTTCCGTGACCTCGCCTCCCCCAGACTCCGTCCGGGAGGTGCCCCCAGATTCCTCGGTCGCGTCGATCAGGAGCAGTCGCCCGTCGTTCGAGGCGATCGCGAGACGCTCGCCCTGCGGGTCCGAGACGAGTTCCAGTACGCGGCCCAGCTCGCCGGAGGCCAGCCGGCGCGGCTCGCGTTCGCCGGTCGCGCGCGGCAGGTAGGCGATCTCGACGGCGTCCTCGCCCTCCGCGTCCGTCACGTACGCCACCTGCCCGCCCGAACCGAGCATCTCGGGCAGCCGGACGCGTACGCCCGGGGTGTCCACGATCGTGCGCGCCGGGCCGTCGCGGTGCGTGAGCCAGTACAGGCTGCCGCGTACGACGACGGCGCTGGCCCGGCCCGTCTCGTCCACGGAGATGCCGTCGACGTGCTGCGCGGCCGGCACCTGGTAGGGACGGCGTCCGGCGCGTGGACCGCCGAGGCGCACGTCGAGGCGGCGGGGGAGCGAGTCCGCGGCGAGGTCGTCGACGATCCACAGGTCGCCCGCGCACTGGTAGACGACCCGGGTTCCGTCGCTCGACGCGTGCCGGGCGTAGAAGGCGTCGTGGTCGGTGTGGCGGCGCAGGTCGGAGCCGTCGTGCAGACAGGAGTAGAGGTTGCCGATGCCCTCGTGGTCGGAGAGGAAGGCGATCCGGTCGCCGACGAACATCGGCGAGTTCAGATGGCCGTCGAGGTCGGCGAGGATGCGCTGCCCGTGCAGCCAGAGCCGGCCGGTGGCGCCGCCCCGGTAGCGCTTCCAGGCGGCGGGCTCGTGCGGGGCCGTGCCGGTGAGCAGCAGCGTCTTGCGTTCGCCGGCGAAGTCCGCGACCGCGATGGCGGAGGCCGGGCCCCAGGGGAGCTTGCCGCCGGGGTCGCCGTTGACCGGCACGCTGTAGGCCCAGGTGAAGTACGAGAAGGGCTCGCCGTGCGAGGCGACGGCGAGGATGTCGCCGTCGGGGGACCAGCCGCAGACCTGGGTGTCGGCGTTCCCCCAGTAGGTGAGCCGCCGGGCCGGGCCGCCGTCCACCGGCGCCAGATGGATCTCCGGCACGAGACTGCGCCAGGTCGTGTACGCGATGTGCTGCCCGTCGGGCGAGAAGCGCGGATGGCCCACCTTCGTACGGTCGACGGTGAGCCGCCAGGCTCGGCCCGGGCTGTCCAGCGGGGCCAGCCAGAGATCGTCCTCGGCGGCGAAACAGAGGCGGTCACCACTGAGGTGCGGGAAGCGCAGATAGGCGCCGGAGCCACTGCCGTCTCCGGTCGTGCTGCCCCTTCCGGCCGAGCGTGTCTCTCCGGCGCTGCTGTCGCTTCCGGTCGTGCTGCTGTCTCCGGCCGTGCTGCTGCTTCCGGCTGGGCGCGTGCCTCCGGCGGTGCTGCCGTCTCCGGTCGTGCTGTCGCTTCCGGCCGAGCGTGTGCCTCCGGTCGTGCTGCCCTCTCCGGCCGAGCGCCTGTCGCCAGCCGTGCTGTGGCCGCCGGCCGTGCCGTTGCCTCTCTCTCCGGCCGTGCCGTTGCCGCCGGCCGGGGATCCGTCTCCGGTCGCGTGCCCGTACTCGTCCTTGTCCTCGTACTCGTCGCTCACCCACCCATGCTTTTCCGGTGGGCGGGGCCCGGCAACTCGTGGTTGCGAGCAGGACGCGTGATTCAGCACACGTACGAAACGGTTTCGTTTCGTTCGCATCCACGCTATCCTCATGGATGTACGAGACGGTTTCGTTCGGAGTGGAAGTGGTGAGTGAGATGGCTGAGGTTGCAGCGACGCGTCGCAGCCGGATCACACCCGAGCGCGAGGCCGAGCTGTACGGGGCCGTGCTCGACCTGCTCCGGGAGGTCGGTTACGACTCCCTGACCATGGACGCCGTCGCGGCCCGCACCCGTTCCAGCAAGGCCACCCTCTACCGCCAGTGGGGCGGCAAGGCCGAGCTGGTCGCGAAGGCGATCCGGCACAACAAGCCGGTCGATTTCGCCGAGGTCGACACGGGGTCCCTGCGCGGCGACTTCGCAGGGCTGACGCACCGCAACGACGACTGCCAGATGGAACAGGACTCCTCGCTGATGCGGGCCCTGGGCATGGCGGCGCACACGAACCCCGAACTGCTGGCCGCCCTCCGGGAATGGCTGATCGAACCAGAGCTGGCGGAGGTTCGGAAGCTGGTGCAACGTGCCATCGACCGGGGCGAGGTCCGCGCGGACAACCCCGCGATCGACTACGTGCTGCACATGATGATCGGTGCCTTCGTGGCTCGGTCGTTCATCGACAACGAGCCACCGACACAGGCCTTCCTGTCCTCGTACGTCGACGCTGTGGTCATCCCCGCCCTCGTCGCCTGAGCCCAAAGCCCCGAAGCTCAAGCCCCGAGCCTCAACCCCCTCAAGCAAGTCCCCAGTTGCACCTGACGCGACCGCTCACGTCGTCGGGCCGATGACCCCTGCCCTGATGATCACCGACCTGACCGGGAGTACGCCCTCGTGGCTACGTTTCTCTACAAACTCGGCCGACTCGCCTTCAGGCGGCGGCACTTCGTCGCACTGATATGGGTGGCGCTGCTGACGCTCGCGGGCGTCGGCGCGGCCTCCGCGCCCGCCCCGGGCACCACGTCCTTCTCCATCCCCGGCACCGAGGCGCAGAAGGCCTTCGACCTGCTGGAGCAGCGTTTCCCCGGCGGCAGCGCCGACGGAGCGACCGGACGCATCGTCTTCAAGGCACCCGAGGGCCAGAAGATGACGGACGCCGACAACAAGGCGATCGTCGCGAACACCGTCAAGGAACTGGGCGACGGCTCCGAAGTCGTCTCCGTGGCCGACCCGTTCACGACGAACGCCGTGAGCAAGGACGGAACGGTCGCCTACACGTCGGTGAAGTACGAGGTCCCCGGCATGGAGCTGGCGGACTCGACCAGGGACGCCCTGGAGACGGCCGCGGACGAGGCCCGGGCCACCGGGCTGACCGTCGACGTCGGAGGTGACGCGCTGGAGGCCGGCGCCGAGCCGGGAGCGGCCGGCGAGATCGTCGGCATCGCCATCGCCGCGGTCGTCCTCGTCATCACCCTGGGCTCGCTGGTCGCGGCCGGACTGCCGCTGCTGACGGCGATCATCGGTGTCGGCATCGGCGTCTCCACCATCACCGCCCTCGCCAACGCACTCGACCTCGGCGACACCACCTCCACGCTCGCGTTGATGATCGGTCTTGCGGTCGGCATCGACTACGCGCTGTTCATCGTCTCCCGCTACCGCGGCGAACTGGCCGAGGGCCGCGATCGCGAGGAGGCGGCCGGCCGGGCCACCGGTACCGCCGGCTCCGCGGTGGTCTTCGCGGGTCTCACCGTCGTGATCGCACTCGCGGGCCTCTCGGTCGTCGGTGTCCCGATGCTGACCAAGATGGGCCTCGCGGCGGCGGGCACGGTCGTGGTCGCCGTCCTCATCGCGCTGACCATGATCCCGGCGCTGCTCGGATACGCGGGCAGGAAGGTCCGGCCGACGGGCGAGAAGCGCAAGCGGCGTGGCGGCGACAAGTCCGAGGAGCCCGAGAAGTCCAAGGCTTCCGCCAAGCCCGCGGCTTCCGCCAAGCCCGGCATGGGCACCCGCTGGGCGAGTTTCGTCATCCGCCGTCCGGTCGCCGTGCTGCTGCTCGGCGTGGTCGGTCTGGGTGCGATCGCCGTGCCGGCCACCCAGCTGGAGCTGGGCCTGCCCGATGACGGCTCGCAGCCGACGTCCACGACGCAGCGCCGGGCGTACGACCTGCTCTCGGAGGGCTTCGGCCCCGGCTTCAACGGCCCCCTGATGATCGTGGTCGACGCCAAGGACAGCGACGACCCCAAGGCGGCGGCCAGCACGGTCACCGACGGGATCAAGGGTCTCAAGGACGTCGTGACGGTGACCCCGGCGGCGTTCAACAAGGCCGGCGACACCGCGACGATCACCGTGATCCCGGACTCCAAGCCGTCCTCGACCCAGACCGAGGAACTGGTGCAGGTCATCCGTGACAAGGGGGTCGACGTCAAGGCCGACACGGGCGCGAAGGTCCTGGTCACCGGCACCACCGCGATGAACATCGACTTCTCGCAGAAGCTCACCGACGCGCTGGTCCCGTACCTGGCCCTGGTGGTCGGCCTCGCCTTCCTGCTCCTGATCGTGGTCTTCCGCTCCATCCTGGTCCCGCTGAAGGCGGCCCTCGGCTTCCTGCTCAGCGTGCTCGCCGCGCTCGGTGCCGTGGTCGCGGTCTTCCAGTGGGGCTGGCTCTCCGGCCTGATCGGTGTCGAGGAGACCGGGCCGATCATGTCGATGATGCCGATCTTCATGGTGGGCGTGGTCTTCGGTCTCGCGATGGACTACGAGGTGTTCCTCGTGACCCGCATGCGGGAGGCGTACGTCCACGGCGAGTCGCCGAGCCAGGCCATCGTGACCGGCTTCAGGCACAGCGCCCGGGTCGTGGCCGCCGCCGCGGTCATCATGATGGCCGTCTTCGGAGGCTTCATCAGCTCCAGCGAGTCCATGATCAAGATGATCGGCTTCGGTCTCGCGATCGCCGTCTTCTTCGACGCCTTCGTCGTCCGCATGGCCATCGTTCCGGCCGTCCTGGCGCTGCTCGGCAAGAAGGCCTGGTGGCTGCCCAAGTGGCTGGACCGCGCCCTGCCGAACGTCGATGTCGAGGGCGAGAGCCTGCGCGCCCACGACAACGACAGCCCGAAGGACGCGGACGAGGACCGGGAGTTGGTACGGGTCTGACTCACCGCCTCTGAAAAAGCCGGCCGGTGAGGGCTCCGTGGGGACGGGCGCCCTCACCGGCTTCGTGTTTCGGGGGGCGTCCGCTTTCGGGGGCGTCCGCGTAACCCGGTCGCATGCCACGTACACCCACCGCTAGCGTGCGGTTCATGACGACCACCGACATCGGTACCGAAGGCTCAGGAGCCCATCCCCGTTTCGCCGAAGCCCTGCGGGAGCTGGGCCTCGAGGACCTGCTGCCGCAGGTACGCCGCTTCCCGGACGCGACCCGTACCGCCGCCGAGGCCGCCGCCGCGATCGGGTGCGAGTTGAGCCAGATCTGCAAGTCGCTGATCTTCGCGGCGGACGGTGTCCCGGTGCTCGTCCTCATGGACGGGGCCTCCCGCGTGGACGTCGAACTGGTGCGGCGGGAACTCGGCGTCGAGAAGGTGACCCGGGCCAAGGCCGACGTCGTACGGGAGACCACCGGGTACGCCATCGGCGGCGTGCCGCCGTTCGGGCACCGCACGAAGACGCGGGTGCTCGCGGACCGTTCGCTGCTGGACCACGACGTGGTGTGGGCGGCGGCCGGCACCCCGTACACCGTCTTCCCCATGGACCCGAAGACCCTGATCGCCCACACGGGCGGCACGCCGGTGGACGTACGCGAGCAGCCCGCGTGACGCCGCTGGTCACCGCGGCCGTCCTGCTCGCCGCGGTCACCCACGCCAGCTGGAACGCCATCGCACATCGGATCACCGACAAGCTGGTCGGGTTCACGCTGATCGCGGGCGGCGGGACGCTCATCGGGCTGGCCATGGTGCCGTTCGTGGCGTTCCCGGCGGCCGCCGCGTGGCCGTATCTGATCGCCTCGGCCGTCATCCACGTCGCGTACTACGTGCTGCTCATGCGGTCCTTCCGGCTGGGGGACTTCGGACAGGCGTACCCCATCGCGCGCGGCACCGCACCCCTGGTCGTCACCGTCCTCGCCGCCCTCTTCGCGCACGAGGTCCCCGACGGCTGGGCGGCGGCCGGCATCGCGGTGTCCTGCGCCGGCCTGACCGGCGTCGCCCTGTGGGGCCTGCGCGGGCACCGGCCCAACTGGGCGGCGATCGGCGCCGCCCTGGCGACCGGCCTGACCATCGCGGCGTACACGGTCGTCGACGGGCTCGGTGTACGTGCCTCCGGCTCCTCCCTCGGCTACATCGCCTGGCTGATGGCGGTGGAGGGCGTGGCGGTCCCGGCCTACGCGCTGTACCGGTGGCGCGGTCAACTCCTCGGCGTACTACGCCCGTTCGCGGGCGTCGGACTCCTCGGAGCCGCACTGTCCGTCTCGGCGTACGGGCTGGTCCTGTGGGCGCAGACCAGGGCGGAGCTGGCGCCCATCGCGGCGTTGCGCGAGTCCTCGATCATCGTCGGAGCGGCGATCGGGGCCGTGTTCTTCAAGGAGCGCTTCGGGGCGCCCCGGATTGCCGCCGCGGGGCTGCTGGTGGTCGGGATCGGGCTGATGCTGCACGCGGGATAGCGCGGGACAGACCGTGCGCGTGCCCGCCGACGGGGGCACTCTGGAAGCAGCGGTACCGGAGGTGATCGTCATGACGCACATCGCGGTGGGATGGCATGTCGAGCTGGAATTCGAGGAGGACGAGCAGCACACCAGGGCGGCGGCGCTCGTACGGCTTCCGGACGGGAGCGAGATACGGGCACACGGCCGCGCCAGCCGCCACAGGTCCGACGGGAACCAGCCCCGGGTCGGGGAGGAGATCGCGGGGGCGCGGGCGCTGAACGAGCTGGCGATGAAGATGCTGACCAAGGCGCACGACGAGATCGACGAGGAGACGGGGCGTACGTCGCACTCCCTGTCGCTCTGACAGGGCGGCCACCCTGACGTTCCGACACGGCGGTCACCCTGACGTTCCGACACGGCGGTCACCCTGACGTTCTGACACGCGGTCACGCCGACGCTCTGACATGGCGGTCGCGGGGCGGGTCCTGGCCCTCGGCTTCCCACGAAGAGAGCCGTGAGCCGTGTGGTTGACTACGGCCGTGTTGCAGGAGTCGGTGTTCCGGACGGCGAACCTGTCGGCGGGCGACCGGTTCGAGGCATGGTCGCAGCGACTGGGGCACACGCACGCGCCCATGCGGCTGACCAGTGACCGCACGGCGGACTACCGCGGACACCAGCGCCTGATCGGGCTCGGGGACGTGACGGTGTGGCCGGCGACCTTCGATCCCCTGGCCTTCCACCGGACACCCAAGCTCGTCCGCCAGTCCGATCCCGAGGTCTACCACCTCTCCCTCCTGCTGCGGGGAGAGGGCGCGGCCAGCTGGGGCCGACAGCAAGCCGCGTACGGGATCAACGACTTCCACACGAACTCGTCCTCGCGGTCGTACGACATCGTCACCGGCTCCGAACCGGTCACCATCCTGGGCGTCGAGATCCCGCGGGCGCTGGTGGCGCTGCCCGAGCGCCGGGCCGACCAGGTGATCGGGCGCCGGATATCGGGCCGCGAGGGAGTCGGCGCCCTGCTGGGGCAGTTCCTCGTCCAGCTGGCCTCGGACACGAGCTCCTACCAGCCGTCCGACGCGCCCCGGCTGGGAACGGTCGTCGCCGATCTGGTCACGGCCGTCTTCGCGCACGCCGTGGACGCCGACCCCCTGCTGCCGCCGGAGACCCATGGCCGGACGCTGACCCTGCGCATCAAGGCGTTCATCCACCGGCACCTGGGCGACCACGAGCTGACACCCGCCGGGATCGCCGCCGCGCACCACATCTCGCGCAGCTATCTGTACCGCCTCTTCCAGGCCGAGGGCGTCACCGTGGCCTCCTACATCCGCGATCAGCGGCTGCGGAGCGCCCACCGCGACCTCATCGACCCGGCCCTGCGCGCGATGCCGGTCCATGCCGTCGCCGCCCGCTGGGGTTTCCCCCGCCCCGCCGAGTTCACGCGGGCCTTCCGCACCGCCTACGGCCTTCCGCCGAGCGAACTCCGCCGGCAGGCGGTGTCCGAGCACCGCCGGGCACAGGCGGCAGACCGTGGACTCTCCGCCGAGTAGAAGACTGTGGACTCTCCGCCAAGTAGGTGTGGACCGTCCGCCAACGACAGCGGGCCGCCTGCCGCGCATCCTTGTGATCACCGCGAGTGACACGAGTGACAAGTGACACGAGTGCATACGAGCGGACCGGGGATCGGGGATCGGCGGCCGGGGATCGGGGGCGTGGCCAGGACCGCGGGGGAGTCCTGGCCACGCCCC
>NZ_VWMY01000159.1 GCF_008905045.1 Streptomyces albicerus | reverse complement strand
CTCGCCGGGGCGCTGGTGGAGCTGGCCGGGGCGGGTGCTCCGGCGGCCGCGCTGGCGGCGGGCGGTGACGTGGCACGCCGGGTACGGCATCGATCTTATGGACTGGCCACAGATGCCTGCATCCGGCCGGAGCTGCGATCGGGACCAGGTTAGAGGGCGGTCGGCCGCCGTCTCGCACGCGGGCTGTGAGAAATGTGTGAGACGGCGGCCCCTCCCGGAGACACGAAGGGACCCCGCCGCGGGAGGCCTCTCGCGGCGGGGCGCTCGGGGTACAGCAGGCCCGCAGGGAAGCACCGGGCCGGTGTGATGCCGGGCCTGCAACCGCCCCGTCGGCTGGGCGCGAGAGAACTCGCCGACGGGGCGTGATGGGCGGCGGTCCGCCGCAGGGTGGCGCATTCGCGGCGGACCGTTGACCGCCTCCCCCTGCTACGGAACATGGCGCCGCCGCCTGGTGATCGGCAGGGTGCGCGGCCCGACGCGTACGGGTGGCAGATTCACACGGGGCACGAAGAGGCCCCGCCCATCCGCCACGGGGGAAGCGGACGAGCGGGGCCGGTTCAGGGCCGTTCAGCCGGTCTGGTGCTCGTGGCTTGGCGGCCGTCGCGGCGGCGGGCTGCCGGGCGGATCAGGGCCGGGCGTCGGCGGCGTCGCGTCTACCCTCATGGGTGTGTTCCCTTCCTTTCCTGGAGTCGGGAGCTGGGCGTCTCGACCACTTGACCTTTGCGAGAGTGAGAGTGGTCGGGGCGTCATTCCGTGTGTGACGGCCGCTGCGTTCGGCTCTCACCCGCGGGGGCGCAGGCGGGGCAGACGTCCACACCAGCCAGCAGGGGGATCATCTGCTGGTCACGGTGCACCCGGCAGTACCTTCGGCCCCGTACCTGGTCGATCTGCCGTTCATCCTCGGCCAGTTGCCTCGGGGTCATGGGTCCGTATCCGTCAGCGGCCATGGACGCTCCTAGTCGTTCTCGTCCGGGGTGGGCGGGTCATCGTCGGGCTTCGGCACGGGCGGCCAGGTCCTGACGACTCCGAGGTTGCTGCGCATGGCACCTCCCCTCTGCGCATCTGCCGACTTCGGTCAAAGCCGGTCATCGGACTTGCAACCCGCCCCAGGCTCGACCTGTCCAGGGTGGGGACCTGGGGCGGGAGTCTTGTCGACCCGCCCCGCCAGTGGTTTCCGGGCCACCGACGGGACGGGCATCTGTGAGTGCGGCCCTGACGGCCGCCATGGGATCGGTGCGAGACGTCGCTACCTAGGGCCGGGGGCGGCGTTCAGCTCTCTCCTCGAGGGGCACGGGCCGATGTGGGCGAAGCCGGGCATGCTGGGTCCGGAGGCAGTCGGCCACTGCCGTGGTTCGTAGATCTCGCTGGCGCGGATCGCATGACCGCACCTTCCGCAGAACTTCGCCATCGGCCGAATCGCCTGGTTCCAGGCGGCCCTCCGCAGCTGACCGTTCGGGCACGGGACGGTCCCCGATCGGCACACCGCGCACTCCCCAAAGTGGTGCAGCAGCCCCGCATAGGTCTCGGCGACACGATCGACCAGGCCCGGCGTGCTCACTCGAACATCTCCGCTGGGTACTGGGGGATCCCCTCGAGCACAAGCCGCGCCACGTCGCGCGGATCGCACAGTTCACCGGGTGAGGCCATCGGCACCGACCAGTACGAGCGCCATCCGCGCGCGTCGAGTTCCACCTGGTCCAGCCGCGGCACCCCCAAGTAGGTGCCGCGCCCCAGGCAGTCAGCGCCCGGGATGCTCGAGTGCTGCGTGCTGGCGGGCACGAGCGCGTAGTACCGGCATCCCGTGGGATCGCGGATGACGGGGCCGCCACTCAGGCAGTCGGCGAGGAAGGCGTCCACGGCGGACGACTCCCCCGAGCCCGCGGCCGAGTGCACCACGTCGTTGGGGATACGTACGGCCGAGAACAGCGTGCCGAGCGGCAGCACCACGATGCCGCTGGGTTTGCTCCACGCCTCACGGGCGGGGCCGGGCGTGGGGTGGGCGGACAGCAGCCAGTGGCCGGCCGCCAGCTCCCGGTCCGCTCTGAGGTGTACCAGCGCCTGGGGCTGCTCGGCGGGGCTGTGTGCGTCACTCACGGCAATGCCTGCCTCCGGGTAGCGGGGTGTCCATGAAGTTATGCTGTCGGTCCAGGTCAGCCCGGCGGGAGTGTGTGCAGAGGGTGCTCCGTATTGGAGGTTTCACACACTGTGTGATCCGGGTGTGGCTACGCTCCACACATTGAGTGATACGGAGCGCACACCATGGAGCCGAACACCCTCCTCGACGAGGCAGGCATGTCCCGCGTCGGGCTCGCCGCCCGCGTCAACGACGCCGCCCGGGCCCGCGGCAAGACGGCGCGGTACGACCACAGCTCGGTGATCCGGTGGCTGAAGGGGCAGCGCCCGCGCGGCATCGTCCCGGATCTGATCGGCGAAATTCTGGCGGCACGCCTCGGCCGCCCGCTCACCCTCGAGGAGATCGGCATGGGCAAGACCGGTGCCCCCCCAGCCCACGTCCACGCCGCTCGCCGGTGCCATCGACCGTTTCACCGCGCTGTGGCGCGGCGACCTCCAGCAGCGCCCAGACCTCCAGGCGGCGCCCGTCATCACCGGACTGCCCGCTGTCGGCCCCGTCTGGGAGTGGGAGAACCCGCCCGATGACACGGACGTCTCGCGTGACGGCACCCTGCGGGTAGGACTGTCCGACGTTGCCGTGCTCCGCAGCGCCCGCTCCCACTATGAGCAGATGTACCGCACGGCTGGCGGAGTCACGACGCGCGGCAGGGTCCTGCAGTTCCTCAACGTCGAGACGGCGCCGCTGCTGCGCGGCGCGTATACGGACGCCACCGGACGCGAGCTGCATCGCGCTGTCGGCGGCCTCGTCGCCGTCGCGGGTATCTGCTCGTACGACTCCGACGCTCAGGGGCTCGCGCAGCGCTACTTCAACCAGGCGCTGCGCCTGGCCAAGGCCTCCGGAGACCGGGCCTTCGGCGGTTACGTGATCGCGCTGCTCGTCAATCAGGCGCTGTACATGCGCGAGTACCGGCAGGCCGTGGCATTCGCCGAGGCCGGGCTGCGTACGGCTGGGCATGCGATCACGCCCGCGCTCGCCTGTGACCTGCACGCCATGCAGGCCAAGGCCTTCTCTCGCATGGGCGATCAGGCGGGCGCCCACCGTGCAATGACAGCCGCCGAGATCGCGGCCGGGCAGATCCGTCGCGACGAGGAACCGGCGGAGACCGGATACGTGCAGCCCGGCCTGCTCGAAGCGAACCTCGCGGACGCGCTGATGAGACTCGGCGACATGGCCCCGGCCACGACCTACGCCGCCGAGGCGGTCGCGACCCAGACGCACGCCCGCGGCCGCGTGCACCGACTCGCCACACTCTCCGACTGCCAGCTGCGCGCCGGCGACGCCGAGCAAGCTGCTGTCACAGCCACCGATGTGTTGGACACCATGCAGGGTATGGAGTCGCAGCGGCTGCGCGACCGGCTCGTGAAGCTGCGCGGGAGCATGTCCAGTCTCCACAGCAGTGCGACGTCTGAGGTTGTCGACCGGATCGACGACACCCTGCGCATTCCCCTGTAGCGGGCCGCGTGTGCTGGGATGGACGAGTACCCGACGAGAGGTCTTGAGCGTGTCTGTGTGGCGGAACCTCGGCGAGCGCACCGTGTACGAGAACCGATGGGTCAAGGTGAACATGGCCGACGTGGAGCTGCCCGACGGCCGGCACCTCGACCACACCGTCATCCGCCTCCGTCCCGTCGCGGTGGCCACCGTCATCAACGAAGCGAACGAGGTGCTGTTGCTGTGGCGGCACCGGTTCATCACCGACAGCTGGGGATGGGAGCTGCCCTCCGGCGGGACCGGTGAGGGCGAGGATCCCGCGGCTGCCGCGGCGCGGGAGTTCGAGGAGGAGACGGGGTGGCGGCCGGGGCCGATGCGGCCGCTGCTCGCCGTGGACCCGATGCCGGGGATCTCAACGTCGCACCATGAGGTGTTCTGGTCGGACCGGGCTGAGCACGTGGGGGAACCCGAGGACGGGTTCGAGTCGGCGCGGCGGGAGTGGGTGCCGCTGGAGAAGGTGCCGGAGCTGGTGGCCCGTGGTGAAATCCGGTCGGCGAACGCGGTCGCCGCGCTGCTGATGCTGCACCATCTACGGCTGGGCTGATCGTCGTGCGTTCATGCTCATGTCCACGAACCCCCCGCGCCCTGGTTCCGTGGTAGCCACGTCCCGGTCTGCGGGCACGCGAATATGCCCCCGCCGCCCGAAGGCGGCGGGGGCGCGCGGGGGCTCGGATGTGCATTTCTGCGTACCGCCGCGCCTCGCTCCTCCCGGCGGCCAGGGGCTACAACGGGAGCCAGCCTGGGGGACAAGTAATGCCGAGAGGGCGGCGCCGGAACCGTGGGTGTCCGCCGCAGGACGCGGCTCCGGCGACTGAGGGGCCTGAGTCACATCTCCCCGGATCGTGTGGGATGGGGATGGGGGGCAGACGGCTGCCCGTGACGTCACGCCGGCGCATTCATTTGCGCCTTCACTTCGGAGCGTAGATTCCTTCCCGACGGTGGCCCTGCTCGCGGTCTCGGAGATGTCGTGGGCGGGCCCGCGTGCGGCCAAGCGTGCCGAGTTCGGGGAGCGCCCGTTCCGGCTGCCGACGCTGGGCGGCTGGGCGTGGACGCTGGCGCCGAGCCGGGCCGGACGTACGGTCAAGGCCCGCGCCGTCGACCACATCGAGCAGGCCCGCCGCGTGCTGTCCTCGGCGGACGTTGCGGCGATCCGCGCGACCGGTGATGCGCACCCTGATATGCCTCCGGCCGAACTCGCTGTCCTGCTCGCCATGTACGGGGTAACGGTGGACACCACCCAGGTCGCCACGGTGCTCGCCGCCCGCCCCGCCCAGGTCACCGTGGACCGTCCTGATGCGCCTGATATGCACAAGGTCAGGGAACTACCGCCGGTCACGATGGCCGCGGCCGTGGTGGAGGCCGCATCAGCCCTCGGCCCGGACGCCGACGCCCGCGCGATCGCCGACCGGATCCTCGAGGACCGGCGCCTCGTGGTGGACCTGCCGTACGTGCGCACCGTGCTGCACCGGGCCAAGAAGCAGCGGGAGATGGAAGGCGGATACGCCTGATGCGCCTGCCCGAGCACCGCCACGGCGAGGACTGCGGCTGCTACTTCCAGCCGCAGCAGCCCCCGTGCCACGGCCACCACCCGCCCGCGCCGCGCCCGTCCGGCAGTGCGGGCAAATGGATCGGCGGTGCCCTCGTCGCCTGCGTCCTCCTGCTCACCGTCGCCGTCTCCGCGGTGGCCGTGGCCGTGGCCGCCGTGTCCGTGGCGCTCTGCGCCCTCGTCATCCGCTGGATCATCGCCGACATCCGGCGGAACCGCTGACCACCCAGGAAGCCAGAGCATGACCGAGACGATCCACCGCCCGCCCCAGGACGCGCCCCCGATTCCGGAAGCGGTTTCCCCCGCCGAGGACGCCGTCGCGGCTGTCGAGGACACCGCCGCCCCGCCGGTCCCCGTCGACAATCCCAAGCTGCCCGCACCCGGCATCACCGACTACCAGAAGCGGCCGGTCATCGCGTCGTGGATGACCACCCGGCGGGACTTCCTCGCCACCGCGCGGCTCGCCTCCGGGCGGGTGGCGTATGCGTCGTTCTACCACGGGCTGCGCACCCCCTGGTACACCACGCAGCTCACCGCGATGGCCCCGCGCGGCGCCTGCCGGTTCATCGCGTCCACGAACCGGTGGGTGTGGGACCGCGAGGCCGCCCCGCTGCGCGACTACGCCGTCCGTACGGAGGACGTCGACGAGTACCTGCGCCTGGCCCGCCTGCGCGCCGGGCGCGTGCGCCTGCGCCTGTTCGTGACCGTCGCCGCCGCCGTGTTCGGCCTCGGCTTCGCCCTGTGGCTGTACGTCATGGCCCCCGCGTTCCTGTACGCGTTCGCGGCCGGGGGCGTGCTGATACTCGGCTTCCTCGGCCAGCAGCCCGACGCCCCCGTCATCGGCCCCGCGGTGCTGAAGACCGAGGTACAGAAGCTCACCGGGTCCATCGTGCTGCGCGGCCTGGACTCCATCGGCAACGCGAAGATCTCTGCCGCCATCAAGAAGGGCGGTGACATGGACGGCATGCACTTCACCGCCGAGATCGCCCGCTCCGGCCCCGGCTACGAGGCCCACCTCGACCTGCCCTACGGAGTGGTGCCCGAGGACGTCATGGACAAGCGGGAGGCCCTCGCCTCCGGCCTGCGCCGCAAGCTGGGCTGCGTGTGGCCGTCCGGCGACCCCGACGAGCACCAGGGCCGCCTCGTGCTGTATGTCGGCGACCGGCCGATGAACGAGGAGAAGAAGCCGCCGTGGCCGCTGCTGAAGTCCGGCCAGGTCGACCTGTTCCAGCCCGTCGTGTTCGGCAACGACCAGCGCATGCGCTGGGTCACGGTCACCCTGATGTTCGCCAGCGTGGTGATCGGATCGATCCCGCGCATGGGCAAGACGTTCCTGCTGCGGCTCTTCCTGCTGATCGCCGCCCTCGACTCTCGCTCCGAGCTCCACGCGTTCGAGTTCAAGGGCACCGGCGACTTCGGCGCACTGGAGCCGGTGTGCCACCGCTACCGGTCCGGCGAGGAGGACGAGGACATCGAGTACGTCCTCGCCGCCCTGCGGGAGCTGAAGGAGGAGCTGCGCCGCCGCGCCAAGGTGATCAAGGCGCTGCCGCGGTCGATCTGCCCCGAGTCGGCTCTGGACGAATGCCAGAAGGCGTTCGAGCACCCCAAGTACGGCGCCGAGATCGAAGAGATCTGCACGGACATCGCCAAGCGCGGCCCCGCCCTCGGCATCATCGGCATGTTCGCCACCCAGCGCCCCGACGCCAAGTCGCTGCCCCCGGGCATCTCCGCCAACGCCGTGCTCAGGTTCTGCCTGAAGGTCATGGGCTGGCAGGCCAACGACATGGTGCTGGGCGACGGCATGTACAAGGCCGGCGTTCGCGCCACCATGTTCTCCCGCTCCGACCTGGGCATTTGCTGGATGGCGGGCGAGGGTGACGACCCGAGGATCGTGTCCGGCGCATTCATCGACGCCACTGGGGCCGAGCAGGTCGTCGCGCGGGCCCGGACCATGCGCGAGGACTACGGCAACATCACCGGCCACGCCATCGGTCAGGGTCCCGAAGACGTCACCCCGGAGTACGACCTGCTCGTCGACGTCCTCCAGGTCGTGCCCGCCGACGAAGAGCGCGTGTGGAACGAGCGCGTCGCCGCCCGCCTGAACCTGCACCGGCCGGAGGTGTACGGCGGCTGGAGGGGCGAGACGGTCACGATCACTCTCAAGCCGCTCGGCGTCACCACCAAGGACGTCGCGGGCATCACCGACGACGGCAAGCGCACCACGCGGCGCGGCATCGAGCGCGCCGACATCGTCAAGGTGGTAGCAGCGCGTAACGGGCACGGGAGGTAGCACCCGACCGCTCCGGTAGCACCCCCAGGTGCTACCGGTAGCACCTCCGCTAGCACTCCATAGCCGCTATGACCAGCTATGCAGCGGATAGCAGTCAGGTCCCAGAGAGACGGGAAACACTCAGAATCTATGGAGAAGGAATCCCCATGCTCCTTGCTACCGCAGCCTTGATCCTCTGGCTGATCGGCTACGTAGCGTTGTTCCTGGTCCAGCCGTTCGCCCGCTGCCGCAGGTGCGCGGGCACCGGCGAGAGAGTGCGCGGCCGGTCGGTCAGGACGTGCCCGCGCTGCTGCGGCGACCGCTACCGGCTCCGTCTCGGCCGCCGCCTCCACAACGCCTGGCGCCGCACCTACGAGGCCGGCACCCGCCAACCCACCCGAAGGAGAACCCCGTGACGACGACCGGCGAGAAGATCCGCATCGGCTGGCTCGTCGCCAAGGCCTTCAAGCAGTCCCTGGCCGGTGACCGCGACGTCGACACCATCGACGACCGCGTGAATGCCGACATGGACCGCGTCACTGGCCGGGCCAAGCAGCGCCGGGAGCGCAACGCCCGCGCCGCGTTCCGCCAGCTGGAGGCCGCCGAGGACGAACTCGCCGACGCCGAGGCCGCCCTGCGTGCGGCACGCGGCCCGGGGAAGGCCGCCGCCCGCCGGGCCCGCAACAACGCCAAGCAGCGGCGCAACCGTGCCGAGGTCGCCGCTCGCAAGTACCGGTGACGGGCCGCCACATCCCGCGAGAGGATGACCCGCTGACCGCCTAGTGTCCTGCGCCAGTAGTTGATCGTTAGTAGTTGCGTGACTTCTGCTGCTGGTGCGTCAGTTCCTCGTCGGGGCCCGAAGCTT
>NZ_VWMY01000158.1 GCF_008905045.1 Streptomyces albicerus | reverse complement strand
AGGACACCGACGCACAAACCGAGGAACTACGGATCGCGCTCAGGCAATACCGGGAGATCACCGAACGGCTGCTGCACATGTCGGCGCCTGCCAGTCATTAACACTGTCCTCCCCGCGGAAACCACTGCCGCCGCAGTGACCGGTGCGTACACCACACCGGCCGGACTGCGGCGGCTGCGTTCTGGAGGCGGGGCCGACGCACGCTCAACCGCTCCTGCAGAACTCGTGCTGGGCCGGCGCGTATCGGCCCGATCTCCATCAACCCTCGCGTCAACGCCCCCATGAGCGGGACAAGCCCGGCCATCACGCAGTGGCCGGCGAGTTGTTGCCCGGCTCGGTCCTTGCCGTCCGCCATCACACCGATGGTCACGGCGCCGATGACTGCCGGGCTCCAGAACTATCAAGGGATATTGGTGGAGAATCGCAGAGAAGAAGAGGAACGGGCGCCCAAGCGCAAGGTCCTCGACCTGACTCTTGTGCAGGTAGCGGCGAGCGCACTCGCGACTGTGGTGGGCGCGGTGCTGGCGTCCCTGCTGGGGGTGACCGGGACCATCATCGGCGCCGCCGTGATCAGTACCAGCGCGACCACCGGCGCAGCGGTCTTCTCGCATGCTTTCCGACGGACGGGCGAGGGGATCCGCAGCCGGGTGCCGCCCGTAGGAGTGCCGAGGACGCCGGGCCAGGAGCGGGCGGAACACCGGGCGGACGCCCGGGCGGCGTTCGGTTTACCCGAGGACGCTACGGCTGTTGACACGAAGCCGCCTGGTGGGCCCGGTGGCCCGGATGATGAGCACCGCGGAACAACGGCGGCCTCCGCGCCCTCCGAAGCTGAGTCGGTCACCACCTATCGGGGTGGCTCCCTCCGGAGGTCCATCGGCTGGAAGAAGTACGCCCTGGCCACGGGCCTGGTGTTCGCCCTGGCGATGGTCACGGTGACCGCGGTGGAGCTGATCATGGGCAAGCCGGTAGCGGCCGTGGTCAAGAACGAGCCGGGCAGGGGAACCTCGGTTGGCGGTGGCACGGCCGGTACCCCCGGCCCCGCGGACAGTCGGACACCCACCCCGGGTGCGTCCAGTGGCGCGGCGTCGCAGACGGGCGACTCTGCCTCGCCGGACGCGAGTGCGGCGCCGGACACCAGTTCTCGTCCCAGCTCCAGTCCCAGCTCCAGTCCCAGCCCCAGTTCCAGTTCCAGTTCCAGTTCCAAGGCTTCGGTGTCGTCCGCGCCGTCCAGCGGCGGCGCCGTACGCAGTTCCAACGCCACCGCTGATGAGCAGTGACGAGCCGGCCCTGGCATCGGTGGGCGGCCTCGTCGGCGAGCAGTGGAGCTGGACCCGGGGCCATGCCCCGGCAAGCTACCCGAAGCCTGCGGAACAGTCCCCCAGCCGGACAGAGCATTCCGCGCCTCACCACATCGCCGAGCGGATGTGACGTGGTGTCTGTGGCAGTGGATTGTGTACTCGGGCTCCCGATGATGTCGCCAACGTCATACGAGGGCTGAGGCAGGTGTACGGGTCCTGGAACATCATCTGGATGTTTCGGCGGACTGCTACCGCGACCTGGGCCGTTCCCACGAATCGTCGGACCGGGTGTGCCGCTGACTGACATTGCCAGGGGGGAACACCTTGACGCGAATGTGTGCGGGCCCTCATTTTATGAACACGTCTTCTGCTCGCCTACGTATACATTGCACACTCGACATGTCTCAAACCTTTCCATAGCTAGGCGGAGCATGAGCGCACGACAGGAGTACAGGGGTCGGCGACTGGGGCTGACGAGCCTCACGGTCGCGGCAGGCGGCCTGCTCGCCTCGTTGATATGTGTCGCTTTCTCCGTCCTGCTGTGGGCGATCGCCGACGCGAACAATTCCGTCTCGGCCAGACGCGCCTCCCGGACGGCACTCGTCGAGGCGGGCAGCATGAAACAGCTGCTCCTCGACCTGGAGACAGGACAGCGCGGCTTCGTGATCACGGAGCGGGAGCCATTCCTCCAGCCGTGGCGGGCGGCGCGCGCGGCGTACCCCGCGAAGGCCCGGCGGTTCACCGAGAGCGCCACATCCCAGGAACAGCGACGCACCGCCGAGCAGATCACGCGGGACGTCGATTCCTTCCTGAAGGACTACTCGGTGCCGCTGGTCCAGATGGTCCGCCGAGGCGATCCCGCCGCGTCCGGTCTCGAGATGACGGCTGAGGGCAAACGGCGCGTCGACACCCTCCGAGCCGAGTTCGACCAGTACATGACGGACGAACGCGCACAGCTCGCGGAGCGCACCGACGCTGCTGGAGCCAACAGCCACCAGGCGGTGGTCGCCGCAACCGTGGGACTCGCGGCCTCGACCGCGCTGGTGACCGTCTTCACGGTGCTCCAGCACCGTGCGGTGGTACGGCCGGTGCGCGGGACGGCGGCCGCGGCGGAGCAACTCGCGGGCGGAGACCTGGGTGTGCGGGTTCCCCCGAGCAGGGTGGCCGAGATCGGGGCACTGGGCACCTCCTTCAACTCCATGGCGGCCTCACTCCAGGACAGCCGCAGACGCATCATGGAAAGCACCGAGGCCGTGCACCGGCGTACGGCCAGGGACCTGCACGACGGGGCGCAGCAACGCCTCGTGAGCCTGATGATCGGGCTCCGGCTCGCGCGTGAGCTGGTCCCCGACACGGAGACGGCGGCAACCGACCTGCTGGACCAGTCCATCGACAACGCGCAGACGGCGATCAACGAACTGCGGGAACTGGCGTCGGGGATCTACCCGCTCGTGCTGACGGTGAAGGGACTGGTGGCGGCGGTGAAGGACCTGGCGTCCCGGTGCCCGGTGGTCACCGTTGTCGAGAGCAAGGACGAGCGGAGGATCTCCTCGACGGTCGAGTCGAACGCGTACTTCGTCGTGGCCGAGGCTGTGACGAACGCGGTCAAGCACGCTCAGGCATCCCGGATCGACGTCTCCATCGAATTCGGGGACGTGCTGCGGATCAAGGTCGCCGACGACGGGATCGGCGGCGTGGGCAAGAGCACCGCCGGCAGTGGCATGACCGGGCTGACGGACCGGGTGGCGGCGTTCGACGGCAAGCTGACCATCGATTCCCCGCCCGGCGACGGCACGACCCTCCTGATCCAGATCCCGGTGCCGGCCTGAACTGATCCAGCAGCGGCTGAACCCCGATGGGATCCGGGCCCTGATCTTCTTCGGGGCGGCCCTCGCGCCGCGCTGTGGCGGGCCGCGGCACGTCGCTGGCGTGGCCGCTCCGTCGGCGTCCTGGCCCTGCTCCTGCTCCTGGTCCTGGTCCTGGTCCTGGTCCTGGTCTACGCGATCTCCGTGGGCCTGCACACGGCCTGAGACGGCTTCGACGCCAACACCGACTGCACCGTCCTGGCGGCCGTCGGCCTGTCCCTGCCGGTCGTACACCACACACCGCCTGGCCGGCCTGTCCCCAGTCCAGGGCGTCTCCTTGCCGGCCGCACCCACGGTGGCTCCGCGCCACGTGGCTGATCCGCCGTCAGCACGACAGTGACGCCGGATCAGGAAGGCGGGCGGCGTCCGGGAGGGCAAGGCCTGCGCCGGGCGCCGCACCCGCCCGTCACTGCGAGGCCGCGTCGTGCGCCTCGGCCTTGCCGGCGGTCCCCGCGCCGAGCCGCCGGCGTTCGTCGTCGGACAACCCGCCCCAGACGCCGTAGGTCTCCCCGTGCTTCAGGGCCGTGGCACCGCAGATGTCGAGCACCTCGCATCGGCCGCAGATGGAGCGGGCCCGCTCCTCGCGGTCGCGGCGCGCCCTGCCCCGCTCCCCCGGCGGCGAGAAGAAGGTGGAGCTGTTCATGCCGCGGCAGGCGGCACGTAGCTGCCACTGCCAGTCGCTCAATAGGGGGCGCAGTGTGTTTCCCATGGTCTTCCTTTCTCTGCCTACAACGGCCGAATCTCTGCCTACGACGGCCGAACTCGCTGGTGTCACTCCGCCAGCTGGACCAGCTCGTCCCAGTCCACGCCGTCCAGTTCGGCCCCTTGCGGGACCATGTCGTAGGTCCGGGCCAGCCAGTTCGCGACCGGCTCGGCAGGGATCTCGAACACTGCCGTGCGGGTGCTCCCCACTTGTACGCAGAAGGCGGACGGCTCACCGTCCTGGTCGAGCATCGGCCAGAGCACCACGTCACCCTCGCCCGCACGGGCGGTCATGCCCTCGGCCAGCAGCTCCCGCGAGAAGATCCAGCGCACCGGCCGCTCACCGTCGGTGTCGAAGACCAGCGTGATGGCGAGCGGGTCATGGGTGTTGTACGAGAACTCGCAGTCCAGCGGCACGTCGAGTTCGGAGAACACCCAGTGTGTGATCTGCAGCGCGAGGTGGCACTTCTTCATGGTCGCCTCCTAGGGACCTGGCCGGTCAACCGGCCTGGAAACATGGGTTGTCGTGCTCCTGCACCGGGCTCGGCTCAGTCGACAGCGCGAAGGGTCCGCGGGTTCCGCCGTGCGGCGGCGAGCGCCTCGAACGCCGCGGTGGCCAGCAGTACGGAGCCGCCGACGTCGGCCAGCTGCTCCAGGGACGAGAAGGGGAAGGCGGTCATGAACAGACCGGCCGACACGATCACCGCGTTCAGTACGTCGTCGTAGACGAAGACCTGCTTCACCGATGGCGAGGTGCCGGACACGGCCATGGTGAGTCCCCGCAGCAGCCAGCCGCAGCCGGTCCACAGAGCGAGCAGGAACACCGTGTCGGCCCAGCCACGGAAGAGGGCCGCGCCCAGCGGCAGCGCCGCGAAGCCGCCGGCGGCCAGCAGCCACCGGACCGCCGCCGACGCCTTGGACTCGTGCACGGCCAGCAGTTGGAGCACTCCCTGGACCGCCATGTGCACCCCGAGGAGCGCCCCGGCCACGGCCGGCGTGCGCACGGGCACGACGATCAGCAGGCCACCCACGGCGGCCGAGACCAGCGAGCCGGCCAGCACCGTCGCTCGGGTGAGGGCACCACCCTGGCGAGCGGCCGCCCGGACGCCGGGGCGGCGCACCGGGCGATGGACCTCGTCCCTGGGTGTTTCCAGTTGTGCCATGTCCGGTCCCCGTTCGTCAGCCACAAGTGTTCGAGCCACCGCGGCGCGTTCTCGTCCTGTCGGTGAAACTCTTCGGTTCCTGCGTGGGGGTTCGGCTCAAGAGGTGTCCAGCGGTGGCGGCTGTCCGACACATCGCGTTTCCTGCACCAGCAACCCCCCGATCCAAGCGCCAAGTCTCGAAGCGCGCCGCGTCCTGGTCTGTCGTGCGCTCCCTCGCCCTTGCTCGGGGTTCCCCCACGCCGTTGTAGGGCCCACCCCACCCCGCGGCGGGCACAGGCCGTATGACCTGCGGCGGCGTCCTGGTGCCCGCCGGTCGCGGCCGACGGGATCCGGGCCAGGAAGCGCGCAGACCTCGGGTTTTCCCCACACTGCCCGTGAGGTGCGCCCCCACCACGGCTCAGGTGTCCTTGACAGCCACCGGACGCGGCGAGGACACATCCTGTGTCACGGACGGCACACATCACGTGTGGCGACCGAGGACACATCGCCCCGGCGCGGGTACGACGCACAGCCGAAGCGGCTCCTTCGGGGGTGCTGCGCCTCGTCCACCGTCACGAGGGCGGAGTGCTGAGGCTCGAGGATTCCGCCGATGCCGAGAAGTCCCGCATGCCGGCCGGCCGAACGGACTGCCACCTTGCAGGAACGCCTCGCCTTCGCGCACCCATTGGTGCGTGACGCCGTCGCCGCCACGCTGCCCCCGCCCGGAGGGAAGCGGAGCTGCTCATGGACTCGGCGAAGCGCCACGGGGACGCCCCCCCCTGCTGCGGGCCCGTGCCCTGGAGTACGCCGGTGAGCGCCTCGCCGCGGCCGCCGCCTGCGATGCCCTGTCCCGTTTCGTCGACTCGATCGGCGCCCCGCCTGATCGTCGAAGCCACACGTGTGCGCTTTCCACGGGCCGCCTCAGATGGCATTTGTCATGTATGCGAGACACGCGTCAAGCTAGGATGCCGCCATGAGCCAACCACTACGGGCGGTGCTCGGAGAAGACCAGCCGTTCATGCGCGAAGGCATCGCCGCCATCCTGCGCAAGGCCGGCATCGACGTGGTCGAGGCCGTCGACAACGCGGTGGACCTCGTCCGCGCCGCCGAGGAGCACCACCCCGACGTGGTGATCACCGACATCCGGATGCCGCCGGAACTGGAGGCTGACGGCCTGCGTGCCGCTCAGAAGATCCGCGCGGCGCGGCCGGAGACCGCCGTCATCGTCCTCTCCCAGTTCCTGGACGCCTCCTACGCGCTCGACCTGGTCGGGGACGACCCGAGCGGGGTGGGCTACCTCCTCAAGGAGAAGGTGGCCAGCCCCCAGATCCTCATCGACGCCGTCGAGCGGGTACTGGCCCGCGACTCGGCCCTCGACCCGGACGTGATCGCGGCGCTGCTGGGGCGCAAGCGTCCGGAGGACCCGCTGGCCGCGTTGACGCCGAAGGAGCGGAAGGTCCTGGCACTGATGGCGGAGGGCCACTCCAACACGGGGATCTCCGAGCAGCTCTTCGTGAGCGTCGCCGCCGTGGAGCGGCACGTGACCGGGATCTTCATGAAGCTGGGGCTCAGCCAGTCGGCAACCGGACAGCACCGGCGGGTACTTGCGGTGCTGCGCTACCTCGGGCAGTAGGACGCGGGCAGGCGCAAGAAGGCCACTGGCCAAGGTTTCGGTCAGGGCATTCCGTAGGAGAGCTTCCTTTGGAAGGCTTCCGTCACGAGCCGGAGGGCGCGAACAGGCCCCGCAGGTCGGCGTCGAACAGCTTGTCCTTGGCGACGAAGGACTTGATCCCCGCTCTCTCCAGCTCCTCCTGCGACCAGAACGACTTGTCGGTGGAGGTCAGCACGATCCGGGGCGGGTTGTCCTCCTCGGTCAGCCGACGCGCCACGGTCAGTCCGTCCAGATCGGGCAGGTGCAGGTCGAGCAGCAGCCCGTCAGGGCGGTGTACCCGCACCG
Organism: Streptomyces albicerus; assembly: GCF_008905045.1. GTDB lineage: Bacteria > Actinomycetota > Actinomycetes > Streptomycetales > Streptomycetaceae > Streptomyces > Streptomyces albicerus. The sequence goes on along the minus strand of NZ_VWMY01000158.1, from coordinate 1,388 downwards.
CGGCCAGTGCCGAGGCGCCGTCCCCGGACTCCGCCACGACACGCAGGCCCCGTGCCGTCAGCAGCGTCGTGGCGATCCGGCGGAACCCAGGGTCGTCGTCTACGACGACGATGTTGATGCACATGATCTCAGCATGCCGAACCCTCTCGCGGCCGGACCATAGGGGGAGCCCTACGGTTTGTGTATCACTCATGCAGGGGGCATCCCGCACGCACCCGCGGGCCCTGCCTCGGCCGACCGGGCTCCCGGGGCCGCTGGTCGGCGGCTCGCTCGATGAGTGCACCGGTGCGCGGCGGCAACTCCTCGCGCAGCGAGATCACCCTGCTGGTGCACATGACGTCGGTCACGGCGTGGAGCTCCCACACCTCAAAGCCACCCATCGCGACGCCGACGCGGTTGCATCTGCTGGGCATGTGCGTTCAGCTCGCGAGCTCTTCGGCCTTCGACGGGACGGACCTCGAACTGGCGGACTACAGCGGCGGTCCCGCACAGCGGTTCGTGCTGAACTCCAGCCACGATCTGGTCAGCGATCTCGTAACGGATATTTCGACAACCGACTTCTCCTCTGCGGGTCACGCGAGGTCGGTCGGGGCTCGCCGACGGGCTCAGCCGTGCGTACTCCCTGCAGCGGGCCCGCTTTCGAGGCTGGCCTCGGCGTAAAGACCGCAGATGCTGACATCGGCTCCGTGCTCGAGACGGCGGAAGACCCAGTCGATCGGGTGGCACTCCCGGGCGTCGGGGAGCTCCACGACCAGAGGGACGGTGTGCTGAGAGTCCGGCGTGTAGCGCCAGACCGCGCCTGCGTGACGCGTCAGTATCTCGCCGACGTAACAGCCGAAGGCGACGAGAGAGTCGGCCATCTGCTGACCGGTGGCACCGTCGCTCCTGAAGCCGTCGACTATGTCCTCCACCAGGCCGATGCTCCCGGGACTGTAGTCCAGCTCGGCATCACTGATGTCGGCCGCGACCTCGACGATGGCAGCTGCGTGGAGAGGCGCACTGTCGGGCTCCAGGTGGTAGTTCAAGTGCAGCTGCATGTTCGTCCTCGCACCGTTGCTGTCGATGCCGTCGAGGCTAGTCGGAGAACATCCGCCGAGCATGCACCTGCGCATAAGCATTTGGTCACCAAGGGGCTGCCCCCGGCAACACCTCGGGACCGGTGCCCCGCCAGGTGGGAGCCGTGCCCTGCACGACGCTGTGCAACGTGCCGCTCACGTCGGCCGCGGCCGACGTGTCGGACCCTGAGCACGGCTGTCTGCTGGTCAACGCGACGACGGAGCGCGCCGCACGCGAGGAGGAACCCTAGTGTCCTGCGCCAGAGATCCGTCGGTAGAAGCGGGCGAGGGAGTCGAGGATCTCTTCGGCTGTCTTGGTCCAGATGAACGGCT
>NZ_VWMY01000157.1 GCF_008905045.1 Streptomyces albicerus | reverse complement strand
TGGTGCAGGCCGGCGTAGGAGAGCTCCATCTCGGACTGGACGCCGGCCACCCTGACGGTGCGGCAACCAACGGCACGCTCGAGGAGGTGTCTCAACAGCTCGGTCTTCCCGATCCCTGCCTCACCGCGCAGGACCAGGACCCCACTGCGCCCAGCTCTGGCGCCTGCCAAGAGGTCGTCGAGAACCTGGCACTCGCTCTGCCTCCCGAGGAGTCCGGCTCCCGAACCGCTCCTCGTCATGGCAGCTCCCCTGTCCGGACACTTCGACCGGTATGGTAATACGTCTTGAGATTACTCGCCCGTGGTTCGAGCGCGAGGATGGCGCATGAGCGCTGCCACCGAACATTCGATCCCGGTCGCCTCCTGCTCCAGGCCGACTGCTCCGCCTGGCCCGCGAACACCTCCTCGCCCCCGCGGGGGTCAGGCTCTCGGGGACTCTCGGCCGCGTAGACGCGGAACCACACCCCGCGCGTCCGCGAAGCGGCCTCGCCCGGCCTCGTATCGCTCCTGGTCAGGACGGTTCCGGAGGCTTGGTCGAGTCGGGTGCCATGCCCAGGGCGCGAGCGAGTCAGGACAGCCAGTCGGCGTAGCGGGTGGGGGCGAGGTGAGCGTCCTTGTCGGTGAGGACGTCACCCTTGACGAGGGCGAACATGCCGGCGGTGGGGTCGGTGACGACCGTACGGCTGTCGCTCCTGTGGGACAGGGTGATCCGGCCCAGCTCGTCCAGGGAGAAGATCTCGGGACCTCCGATGTTGCGAATGCCGTTCAGAGGGGCGCCCGCGGCGACCTCCGCCACCGCGCCGGCCACGTCCTTGGCAGCGATCGGCTGGATCGGCGTGGCGGGCAACCGGACGGTGTCGCCGTCGGCGGTCCAGGACAGGACGGCGTCCATGAACTCCATGAACTGCGTCGCCCGGACGATCGAGTAGGGGATCGGCCCTGCCGCGAGGATGTCCTCCTGGAGCGCCTTGGCCCGGTAGTAGTCCAGCTCCGGCACCTGGTCCACGCCGACGATCGAGAGGATGACGAAGTGGCCGACGCCGCCCTTCCGGGCCGCGGCCAGCAGGTTGTTCATCGAGGTCTGGAAGAAGGCCGGGGAGGCTTCGTCGAAGGTAGGGGAGTTCGTCAGGTTGACGACGACGTCGGCTCCAGCCACTGCCTCGTCCAGACCTTGGCCGCTGATGACGTTGACTCCGGTGGACTGCGAGTGCGGTACCGCCTCGTGCCCGGCGGCGTTCAGGTTCTTGACGACCTGCGACCCGATCAGCCCGGTACCGCCGATGACTGCGAACTTCATGACACGCCTTTCGTTGGAGTTATGGGCGCAATATGGCATATGGACCGCTATGTGGGCGCGACAAGAAACGGTGCCCCACTCGGCTGAGGGCGGGCAGCGTCAGTAACTGTCGACGAACATGACCGTCTCGTCGAGCGGCGCCCGGCCCGTGCGGGTGTAATCCACCGTGACGTCCTCGAACCCGATCGACATGCCGCAGAAGAGGATGAGCTCGCCCGGGGGTGACAGGACCTCCGCGACGGTCTTGTGATACTTCGCCCATGCCATCTGCGCACAACTGTGCAGCCCTTCGGCTCGGAGCAGCAGCATGACGGTCTGCAGATACATGCCGACGTCAGACCACTGGGCCGGACCCAGGTCGCGGTCGATGTAGCAGAACAGGGCAGCGGGCGCGCCGAAACAGTCCCAGTTCGCGGAAGCTGCCCGCTGGCGCGCCTCCAAGTCCTCGCGCGGAATGCCGAGTGCGCCATAGCGCTGCTCGCCGAAGGCGGATCGGCGCTCGCGGTACGGGGACTTCAGTGCCGGTGGGTACTGCTCGTACTCCGGCTCGTCCCAGGGGCTGCCCGAGATCACGCGCCCGCAGGCGCGCTTCTTGATCTCGGCCAGCGGACCGCCGGTCACCACATAGACGTGCCACGGCTGGAGGTTCGATGCGGACGGCGTCCAGGCCGCGGTGGATATCACGCGTTCCAGTACCTCCCTCGGGACTTGCAGGTCGGTGAATCCGCGCACCGCCCGTCGGCTGGTGACCGCCTCATAGACGTCCAAGATCGTCTGCCTTCCGTTTGCTCGACGTCTCCAAACACGTTGCAATCGCGATAGTATCATTCAATACCGTCTCGTGTTTAACTATCCTCGAGCATCAATCCTCAGCCCTTGGTTTCCCGCCTAGGGCATGGCTCTTTGGAGAAAGCCCATGGCCACGTTGCTGCACATCGACTCGTCCGTGCTCCCCGGCGAAGCGTCCTCGTCCCGTTCGGTCGCGGCCGCCTTCCGCAAGACCTGGGAGGAGCAGCACCCGGAGGGCACGGTGATCTACCGCGACCTCGCCGCCGACCCCCTCCCGCACATCACCGCCACCGCCTGGACCGCCGGTTTCACCGCCCCGTCCGATCGCACCCCGGAGCAGTCCGCCGCGTTCGCCGCGCGCGTGAAACTCATCGAGGAGCTGGAGCAGGCGGACGCCGTCCTGATCGGCGCCCCCATGCACAACTACTCGATCCCGTCGACCCTCAAGGTGTGGCTGGACAACGTGTTCCTGCTCGGCCGCACCGCCGGCGAGGCCCCCTCCGCCCAGGGCACCCCGGTCGTCGTCGTCGCCAGCCGCGGCGGCTCCTACGCGCCGGGCACCCCGCGCGAGGACTTCGAGTTCGTGCAGAACTACCTGGAGGCCGTCCTCAAGCGCAGCCTCGGCCTGGACCTCGACTTCATCGTCCCGGAACTCACCATGGCGCCCCGCAACCCGGCCATGTCCGAACTGGTCCCCCTCTACGAGGCCTCCCGCAAGCGTGCCTTCGAGGACGCGACCACCAAGGCCAAGGAACTCGCGGAGCGCCTCGCCGTGTAACCCCGAGCCATAGGCGCCGTGTCGCGCTCCGGCCCAGGACGGCCCAGGACGCGGCACGGTGTCCCCTCGTCGCCACCGTCCCCTCCGACGGTGACGGTGGCGCTCCGACTGCGGCTCGCAGCCAGGGCCGGCGCGTAGCGACGATGGTCGCAGCTCTCAGGGCCCGGTTCGCCGCGAAAGCCGCACGGGACGAAGCGCGCCCGCGCGGCAGGCAACCGTCGTTCGGGGGCGCTTACGCTTCGTCGCCTGTGGGATGGGCGAACCGGGTCAGCAGAGCCGTCAGCTGCTCGGGCTCGCCGGGCCCCAGTTGGGCAACCAGACGCTCAGCCAGCGGCTCCGCCGCCACGTGAGCTGCGTCGAAGAGCTCGATGCCCTGAGGCGTGATTTCAACCGCCCGCACCCGCCGGTCGCCCGGAACGGACTTGCGTACGGCCAGCCCCTTACGCTCCAGGTCGTCCGCGACCCGCATGATTCCCGCCTTGTCCGACCCCGTCGCCGCCGCCAAGTCCCGCTGCACCGTGGGCCCGCGGTCGACCAGCACGATCAGCACGGCAAAATGCCGCAACTCGATGCCGAGCGGCCGAAGCGCCTCCTCCATCACCGCCGCCGCGCGCCAGTGCGCCCGGCGCAGCAGCAAGCCGAGAGCGAAGGGCGAGGCATCCCCGGGGCGATCGATCACGTGCGCGGGGGTGGTTCTGTGAGGGACGTCGGCGCTCATGAGGCCACGTTACAGCCATCCATCCGTTCGATACGGTCTCGTTTGAAACCAAATGCGGGCAAGCCCTGCCTGCTGCCCTGCGCCCTTGAGGAAGTCGCCGCCAACTGAACGAGCCGGCCGCCCGGCCCGATGGGCGACGTCCGAGCGCTGCCAATGAAGCGGCTCCGACCTGCCTCGTAGCGCTGCCGGGTGGGGCGACTACGGAGGCTTGCCACGGGGCTGCCACGGCACCACCACGGAGCCGCCTACGGCTTTCCAAGGGCGCGACCGGCTGCCATAGGCGCGACGTTGGTTGTCAGCCGCTTTCAAGGCGCTGGCCCACGGAGCAGAGGAGCCCGTCGTGGACACATATCTGGCCGAAGCCGGGCAAGGTCGGGAGATGGTGGGCTTGGCGGGCCTGGCGGCGGGCCCGACGATTGGTGAACTGGACGAGGCGGCGTCGGTGTTCGTCCGTGCCAGGCCCGCACTGCTCAAGATCGCCAACCGAATCGTCGGAAACGAGAGCGAGGCCGAAGACGTCCTCCAAGAGGCATGGTTGCGGTGGCAGGGCACAGACCGCACGGTTGTCCTGAACCCGTCGGCGCTGCTCAGGACGACAACGGTGCGGCTGGCCATCAACGTCGTCCAGTCCGCCTGGAGACGTCGAGAATCCTGCGCCAGTCCTTGGCTCCCGGAGCAGGTGGACGCCTGCGCGACCCCAGAAGCAGCGGCGGAGCAGCAGGACGCCGTCGAGCGAGCGGTTCTCCTGCTGATGGAGACGCTCACGCCGAGGCAACGTGCCGCGTACGTCCTGCGGGAGGGTTTCGGCTATCCGTACGGCCGGATCTCCGAGATCCTGCGCCTCAGCGTCGTCAATACGAGGCAGCAGGTCTCGCGCGCCCAGGAGCGTCTCGCTGCAAACCGTCGCGGGCAGCCAGTGGACTCGGTCGCGCATCGGCGGCTCGTTCAGGCGTTCCTCGCGGCAGCCCAGTCCGGTGACCTTGCGCATTTGGAAAGGGTCCTTTCCGCAGACGCCGACCACCAACCCGACGGCCCGCATGCGCGCCGATGCCGCACAGGGCCGGCGAGTAGACGTCGCTGAGCGGTTTTCCGGTCGACACTTCTACGTCGCCGTCAGCGCGGTGACCAACGTGTCCAGGCTGTCCGACCGCCAATTGAAGGTGTCGCTACCCTTGGGACGATCCCCGGCTGGCCGCTGAACATAGGCAGTTCGCATTCCCACCGCCTGAGCTCCGCGAAGGTCCCAGGCGTGGGCGGCGACCATCAGCACGCGCTCCGACGGACATCGTGCCGCGTCGACCGCGAGCTGGTAGACCTCCGGTGCGGGCTTGAATGCCTGGGCATCTTCCGCGGACAAGGCTTGGTGCCAGCGCAGCCCGGCGTAGGCGTTGAGACGGAACAGAGTCGCGCGACTGGCATTGGAGAGCCCCAGTACGGGAAATCGCCGCGCGAGGCGCGTGAGTCCGGCGAGCGAGTCGTCCCACGGCTTCAGGCGCTGACTCGCCGTAGCCAGTCGCTCGATGACCACCGGGTCGGTGAGCCCGGCACGGTCGGCTACGCGTTGAGCTGCCTCGCGGTCGATGATCTCGGAGTTGGCGTATGCCCGGCTCTCTTCCTCGATGCGTTGCTGCTCATGCTCGACATGCTCTCGCCATACGGTGAGCAACTGGTCGACGGACGCATCGTCGGACGCGGGCACCGCGTCGCGAATGGCCGCTCGAAGTCCGCCCGGCTCGTCGACCATCGTTCCGAGTACGTCGCAGACGACGACCTCGATGTCGCAGGCGTCAGCCATCCGGTCTCCTATGTGTGGTGGTCGGGGGCGACGTGGCCCGGGTCAGCACGTGGACTGCCGTGTGGGTAATTCCGGCGTACTTGGCACAGTAGCGTCACTGGTTCAGTCGGTGATGATTGTGCCTCCAGCATGCATCACTGGTCAAGAGGGTGATGCCTGTGCCGGTGAGCCTGTGTGCCGGTGAGAGCGATGATGGCGGTCATGGCGTTGTCGACGGCATTCACGAAGTTGTTCGGTGTGCGGCATCCGATCGTGCTGGCACCCATGGGGGGTTCGGCCGGTGGTGCGCTGGCGGCGGCCGTCTCGCGCGGCGGCGGGCTCGGGTTGCTGGGCGCCGGAAACGGGGATCCGGACTGGCTGGCCCGCGAGCTGCCCATCGTCGCAAAGGGCACCGACAAGCCGTGGGGCATCGGCTTTCTGACCTGGGCAATCGATGCCGGTGCGGTCGAACGGGCGCTGGAGCACCGACCCACAGGGGTGATGCTGTCCTTCGGCGACCCGGGCCCCTTCGCCGAGCGGATCCGCCGGGCGGGTGTGGCACTGATCGTCCAGGTCACCGACCTGGAGGAGGCCAGGCGGGCAGTGGACGTGGGTGCCGATGTCATCGTGGCGCAGGGCACCGAGAGCGGTGGGCACGGGGCCCGGCACGGCCGGTCCACACTGCCGTTCGTGCCGGTCGTGGTGGATCTGGCGGCACCCGTGCCGGTACTGGCGGCCGGCGGGATCGCCGACGGCCGTGGCGTGGCCGCGGCTCTGGCCCTGGGTGCTGAGGGGGCGGTCATCGGCACCCGCTTCCAGGCCACGGCCGAGGCCCTGGTCCACCCCTCGATCGCCACCGCGATCGTCGAGGGACGCGGGGAGGACACCGAACGCAACCGAGTCCTGGACATCGCCCGCGGCTCCCGATGGCCCTCCCGGTACACCGCTCGCACTTTGGGCTATCGCTACCTTGACCAATGGCGGGGCCGGGAAGCAGAACTCGCCGCGGATGGGCAGGCTCAGCAGGACTATCAGGACGACGTGGCACGAGGCGAGGTGCCGCCGCTGCCGGTCTGGGCCGGCGAGGCCGTCGATCTCATCACCGACCTGCCCCCGGCAGCCGATCTCGTCGCCACCCTGGCCATCCAGGCCGAGGACGCCCTGACCCGTGCGGGAAGGCACTGACCGCGACGCCCGCCAAGCGCGGCCGCGAGGGGCCGCACTGGGCTGGGCGATCGCGAACTGTGCGTTGTCGCTGCCGCTGGTCAGACGGTGAAGGATTCGGGGCCGAAGCGGCCCCACGCGATGAATGCCGCAAGCACGAGATAGACCAGGTTGAGCACCACGAACTTGGATTCGCCGAGTCGGCCATGAGTGACCATCGCGCCGACCATCAGCAAGACCCAGCAGGCGGCAGTCACCGGCACCAGAGCTGGTGCGATGCCGACCAGAGCGGGCAAGATCAAGCCCAACGCAGCCAGGAGCTCGAGGACGCCGAGGGTCTTGACGAAGCCGACGCCGGCGTCTGCGGTCCATCCCCCACCATGGGCCGCAGCGAGTTTCTCCTTGGGCACGAATGTCTTGCTGATGCCGCCGGTCAGGGCCACTACAGCCAGCAGTCCGGCGCCGATCCACAGTGCGAGGTTCATGCGGTCACACCCCTAATGCTCGACATCTCTCCTCCACCCCTCCGGTGGGAGTCCGACACTGAGACGATGGCCGACGGCGATTTGTGACATGGCCACCACCACCTCCGGGCGATCTCAGTGGTGACCTGGACGAGCTGGAACTTCCGGTCAGGTTCGGCTTCGTTGATCTCTACTGCTCGATAGAGCCATCAGGTTCGGCTGCTTGACGGGGTGGGGTGCATAGATGGACTCAGACATGCAGGGTGGGCCGGTAGACGAGCTCTTGGATGTGGTCGTCGAGCGTCCGGCGCTCGATCAGCTCGAGGTCGAAGTCGGCCGCACCCTGGAAGACCGGGTCCAGCCCGGTCTGACCGGTGATCACAGGGAAGAGCGTCACCTGGACGCGGTCGACCAGACCGGCGGCCATCAGCGCCCGGTTCATCGACAGGCTGCCGTGCGAGCGCAACGGCACCTCGGACTCCTCCTTGAGCCGGGCGACGACGTCGACGGCATCGCCGCTCACGACGGTCGCATCCGGCCACTCGAGGGATCCCTCCAGCGTGGTCGAGACCACCGTTGCCGGCAGGCTCCTCATCCGCGTGACCCATGGGTCACGCACCTCGGACTCCTCGGTGCTCGAGGCCAGCATCTGCGCGAACGCCCGATACGTGTTGGCCCCGAAGACCATCCGCTGCTCCTGGCCGTACAGGGCGAGGCGGTGGTCGAGGAGCTCGGGGCCCTGCTTGCCCCAGTAGCCGGTCCAGTTGCCGCCGGCGCCGCCGAAGCCGTCGAGGCTGGAGAAGACGTCGAATGCATAGGTAGCGGTCATGATGCTCTCCTCGAGTGCGGTTGAACGCGTGTCGGGGATGCAGACTGGCAACCACGGCGAAACTCATCGCCCTTGGACTCCTGGAGTCCGGTGGCGAAGATCAGCGTGATCGGCGACACGGCGGGCGAGAAGAAGAGCGCGGCACGCCGGTCCACAGGTCTTGTTCAAGGAGCCGGCGGACTCGATCACACGGAGCCTGGCTTCGGTGGTTGAGGACCTGAGCTGTGTGCGTGTCGCGTCCGATCTTGAATCCTGCAACGTGAACGTGACTGGTCCGGGACAGTGGTGTGCCGGGCCCGGGGTGTCCGGGCCCGGCTTTGCGGCCGGTGTGTGACATCCCCTGAGGGACCGTCCGGGCCCGCGCGGGAGCCTTCGGTTTTCCCGGGTTTCCTGGCGGCGACCACGGAAGCGGCGGCTGACCTCAGCTGGTGAGGACCGTGCCGTAGCGCGGCCTGCTTGTCGTGGAGACCCCGGTGGTCGCCGGGCCGAAGGAGAGTGTGCCCGTCGTCGCGCCGGCGGCCGTGCCGCGCAGGGACCAAACCTGGCTGTCGCCGACGTTCTCGCCGGGGCAGCCGACGGCCACACCACCCAGGATCAGCTTCTCCTCGTCGTTGTCACCGCTGTTCGCGAGTGCGGCGAGCCGCGCCCGTACTCGGGCTTCTAGTGGTGCGGATGGTGCGATTTCGACGGCTTCGTCGGGTGCACTGGGTGGGAGGGCTTCGTCGGGTAAGCGGGCTTGGTCGGGTGCGCTGGGTGGGCGGGTTGAGCCGGGTAGGCGGGCTTGGTCGGGTGCGCTGGGTGGGCGGGTTGAGCCGGGTAGGCGGGCTTCGTGGGGTGCGCTGGGTGGGCAGGGTGCGTTGGATGAGCGGGGTAGGCCGGCTTCGCGGGGTGGGCCGGCTTCGTTGGATGCACCGGGTGGGCAGGCTGCGCTGGTTGAGTGGGGTAAGCGGGCTTCGCCGGGTGGGCGGGCTTCGTGGGGTGTAC
>NZ_VWMY01000156.1 GCF_008905045.1 Streptomyces albicerus | reverse complement strand
GGCCGATGGCGGGGGTCCGGGGGCGCCAGACCCCAGTGATGGGACGGGTAGGGGCGGCGGGGGCGAGGAAGCTCCCGGAACCACGCCCACCCCCGAAGCCTCCCCCGAACACGCCCCCGCCCCCGACGACTCCGCCCCACCCCCGCCGGCCGCGCCCGGCCGCGCCCCCTTCGACCATCTCCCCACCATGACCACGGGCCTGCCCCAGACCCCCCTGCCGGCCGCCCCACCCGCAAGCCCGCCGCCCGTCCACCCCGCCTACGGCTACCCCCAGCAGCACCCCCAGCCCGCCGCCTACGGCTACCCGCACCAGCCCGGCGGGTACGCGCTGCCTCCGGGCTCGACCCCTCCCTACGGCCCACCACCCCCGTACGGCCCGGGAGCCGCCCCGCAGCCGGAACCTCCGCGCAGAGCCGGCCGGTCCACCGCCGTCCTGATCGTCGTGGCGCTGATCGTCGCGCTGGGCGCGGGCGCGTCCGTGTACGCGCTGATGAAGGGCGACGCGGACAACCGGGCCGGCGGCGACCCCACCCCCTCCCCGACGACGGGCGTGTCCACGACCCCGGGCCCGTCCACCCAGGACCCCACCACCCAGCCGCCGACGACGGAGGAGCAGGCACCGCAGGACGGCGCGATCCCCACCAAGTACCTCGGCACCTGGACCGCGTCCATCGAAAACGACACGGGCCGCAACACCCGCCGACTCACCATCCAGCAGGGCGAGGTGGGCGACACAGTGCTCTCCCTCACGGCGGACGGCCCGGCCGGCGCCGGCACGTACCACTGCGTGTTCCGGGCGGAGCTGGCCGCGGCCCCGGGCGCCGGTGGCCCGCTGCGGATCGGCCCCTCCGAGGTCACCGTCGGCGAACCGGCCGCGTCCTGTTCCCCGGGCGCGGCAACGGAGTTGACGCTGCTTCCGGACGGCCGCCTGCGCCGGGTGAACACGAGCAACGGCGAGGAGCTGACGTATACGAAGCAGTAACGCGAAGCAGTGGCCGACTGTCGCCGGCGAGGGACGACGACCGTTGTGAGCGAGGCGTGGCGACCGTCGGCGGGGCTGCGGCAGGGCCCTTGCGTGTGATTGACGCGTACACAACCATGAGTTCATGCGACCCTCACGCCCCCAGCGCCCCAGCAGAAGAACCGTCCTGACCGCGACGGCGGCTGCCGGAGCCGCTTCGGTGGGCGCCGCCGCGACGACGGCCGAGGCCGCCGAGTCGGGCTCACGCCCGCCCGCCACCGCGCAGCCCCCGTCCCGCGAACTCCGCGCTCTCTTACGGGAGATCGATCCCGCCCGTATCGAGGCGACCGTCCGCAAACTCGTCTCCTTCGGCACCCGGCACACCCTCTCCATCCAGGACGACCCGGCCCGCGGCATCGGCGCCGCCCGCGACTGGATCCTCGCCGAGATGCGCTCGTACGCCGCCGCGTCCGGGGGCCGGATGACGGCCGAACTCCAGTCGTACGTCCAGGAACCCGCACCCCGCATCCCGACCGCGACGCGCATCACGAACGTCGTGGCAACCCTCCGCGGCTCGGTCACCCCGGAGCGGGTGTATGTCGTCTCGGGGCATTACGACTCCCGAGTCACCGACGTCATGGACGCCACGTCGGACTCCCCGGGCGCGGACGACGACGCCTCGGGCGTGGCCGTGGCGATGGAGCTGGCCCGGGTGATGGCAAGGCACCGCCCCGCCTCGACGATCGTTTTCGCGGCGGTGGCGGGTGAGGAGCAGGGCCTGTACGGGGCCGCGCACATGGCGTCGCAGTTCAAGGCGGCGGGCGCGGACGTACAGGGCATGTTCACGAACGACATCGTGGGCAGCTCGAAGGCGGACGACGGCACACGGGACCCGTACACGATCCGTCTCTTCGCGGAGGGTGTGCCGACGTCGGAGACTCCGGAGCAGGCCGCGACGCGCCGCTCGGTGGGCGGCGAGAACGACTCCCCGTCGCGGCAGTTGGCCCGCTTCGTCCGCGACACGGCGGACAACTCGGCAACCGGGATGCACGTCCGCGTGATCTACCGCCGGGACCGCTACCGCCGCGGCGGGGACCACATCCCCTTCCTCGAACGCGGCTATCCCGCCGCCCGTTTCACCGAGCCCGCCGAGGACTTCGCCCACCAGCACCAGGACGTACGGGTCGAGGACGGCAAGCAGTACGGGGACCTGCCGGAGTTCTGCGACTTCCCCTTCATCGCCCGGGTGGCGCGCGTCAACGCCGCCGTGCTGTGGAGCCTCGCGCAGGCCCCGGCCGCCCCGCGCGACGCCAAGATCCTCACGGCCGCCCTCACGAACTCCACCGAGCTCACCTGGACCCGCGGCTCCGAGCCCGACCTGGCCGGCTACGAGGTCGTCTGGCGCGAGACCACGGCGCCCGAGTGGACCCACGTGGTCCCCGTCGGCGACGTGACGTCCCACGAGGTGGACCTGTCCAAGGACAACGTCTTCTTCGGCGTACGAGCGGTGAACCGGGCGGGCCTACGGGGCCCGGTGTCGTTCCCGTCCCCTCAGGCGTGATTTTCAGCCTGTCCGGCGTTTGAGGACGAGGCTGTTCAGGCCGATAGCGGGGGTCTGGGGGCGCAGCCCCCAGGGATGGGACGGGTCGGGGCGGCGGGGGCGGAAAACGTCCTCACCGAGGCTCCGGCGGCCGCTGACGAGGCATGTTCGGCCGAGCTCCCGGAGGGAGTGGTGGACGCCCGGGCGGAACCGCATCCCCCCGAGACCCCCCACCCACCCCCGCCTGAATGGCAAGCGGCGCGGACCCGGTCCGAAACTCGACCATCCAGTCCGCCGTCTCCGCCCGCACAAGCTCCGTCACGTCCTCGGAGAACCGCCGCAACACACCGAGACACCGCTCGGCAGCCTCGCCCGCGGTCCCCTCGGTGGGCCCGAGAACCTCCCGCACACACTCGGACGCCCAGTCGAACTGAAGCACCTGCAACCGCCGCTGCACGGCCTGAGCCGTGGCCACATCCCTTATCCATCCGGAGGTGACCCCGAAGAAACGGTCCCCCGCCACGCAGGCGACCCCGAGCAGCAAGGCCAGATAGCCCCAGGCAGCGGCCCCACCCACGACCCCGGTGAGATCGAGAAGAGGCAGCGCGGCCCCGGCAAGGGCCCCCACGGCGGCACCCGCCCGCAACGCCCGCGCCCCCCGCCGCTTCCACACCCGATCGGCGAGATACCAGGACGCCGTGGTCAGCGCCCCCGCCTCCACCCACCGGTACAGCTCGTGAAGCCGCTCGGCCGGCTCCCCCCAGTCCCCGAGCGGAAACGCCCGCCCCATCAGATCACCGGGCCCCAGACCCCGCGGCCCCGGACCGTGGGGCCCGAGCCCACCGGCCCCCGGCGCACCAGGCTCGTACCCACCCGGCCCGAACCCACCAGGCCCCGGACCACCGGTCCGCGCACCATCACCCCGACCGTCCCCGTCCTGGGCCGACCCCTCGGGCTGCATGTCCGGCTGGCTCACCCGACGCTCCCTAATCGTGACGTTGCGTGACGGTAGCGTGGCGCGAGGTGCTGATGCGCCGCACCCTTACTACCTCCCAATGGGTGGCGATGGCCCCGGTTTCGGGGGTTTTCCGCTCGGACGTGGGTCTTGATCAGGTATAGGCCAAGCCGCTGTCTCACTCGAAAGAGTGCTGGGGCGACGGCCGCACAGACCACGTAGGCTCGTGCCAAGGCGGAAACACCGCCGGACAGCCGTACACGGCCGTGCACATGAGCAGTACGCACAGCCGTGGAGACAGCCGTACAGACAGCGGTACTCACAGCCGTACGAAACCAGGAGCTGATCGTGATTCCCGGTGGTGGCCAGCCCAATATGCAGCAGCTGCTCCAGCAGGCCCAGAAGATGCAGCAGGACCTCGCGAACGCACAGGAGGAGCTGGCGCGGACGGAGGTCGACGGCCAGGCGGGCGGCGGCCTGGTGAAGGCGACGGTGACGGGCTCCGGCGAGCTGCGCGCGCTGCAGATCGACCCGAAGGCCGTGGACCCCGAGGACACCGAGACCCTCGCCGACCTGATCGTCGCGGCGGTCCAGGCGGCCAACGAGAACGCCCAGACCCTCCAGCAGCAGAAGCTCGGCCCGCTGGCCCAGGGCCTGGGCGGCGGCAGCGGCATCCCCGGCCTGCCGTTCTAAGTCAACCCGGCGGTCTCTTCTAAGAAGGCCGACCGCCAACTACCGTACGTACCAAGAAGGCAAGCGCGACTACGGTACGTACAGAGCCGGCAGGACGAGCAACAGAACGAGCAGGACGACGAGCAGGAACAAGGAAGGCAATCCGTGTACGAAGGCGTGGTCCAGGACCTCATCGACGAGCTGGGGCGGCTGCCCGGCGTCGGTCCCAAGAGCGCGCAGCGGATCGCCTTCCACATCCTCCAGGCCGAGCCGACGGACGTACGCCGTCTCGCGCAGTGCCTGATGGAGGTCAAGGCGAAGGTCCGCTTCTGCGCCACCTGCGGGAACGTGGCGCAGGAGGAGCTGTGCAACATCTGCCGCGACCCGCGCCGTGACCTGTCGGTCATCTGCGTGGTCGAGGAGCCGAAGGACGTGGTCGCGATCGAGCGGACGCGCGAGTTCCGGGGCAAGTACCACGTGCTCGGCGGCGCGATCAGCCCGATCGAGGGCGTGGGTCCCGACGACCTGCGCATAAGGGAGCTCCTCGCCCGCCTGGCGGACGGCACGGTCACGGAGCTCATCCTGGCCACGGACCCGAACCTGGAGGGCGAGGCCACCGCCACGTACCTCGCCCGCATGATCAAGCCCATGGGCCTCAGGGTCACCCGCCTCGCCAGCGGGCTGCCGGTGGGCGGTGACCTCGAGTACGCCGACGAGGTCACTCTGGGCCGAGCCTTCGAGGGGAGGCGACTGCTCGATGTGTGAGCACGACGGGAACGACGCGAACGCGATCACACCCCTGGGCGCGCCTTCGAGGGAAGGCGGCTGTTGGATGTCTGAACGTGTACTTCGTGTTCGTGACGGAGTTCTTGAGGAAGGTCGGCTTCTAGATGTCTGACGCCACGCTGCATGCGACGGGGCAGGACCCCGATGACTTCGCGGTCCAGATCGCGGACCAGGTCGAGAGCTTCCTCGTAGCGGTCACAGAGGTCGCGAAGGGTGACGAGCCGGACTCGGCGGTCCCCTTCCTCCTCCTGGAGGTCTCCCAGCTGCTGCTGGCCGGCGGCCGCCTGGGCGCGCACGAGGACATCGTCCCCGACGAGCGCTACGAGCCCGACCTGGGCCCCGAGCCGGACGTCGACGGACTCCGCGAGCGCCTCGCGGAGATGCTCGACCCGGTCGACGTCTACTCCGAGGTCTTCGACCCGTACGAGCCCCGCAAGCCCCCGGTCCCGGCCCGTATCTCCGACGACCTGGCCGACGTCATCACGGACCTCCGCCACGGCATGGCCCACTACCGCGCGGGCCGCACCACGGAGGCCCTCTGGTGGTGGCAGTTCTCGTACTTCTCCAACTGGGGCTCCACGGCCTCGGCCACACTCCGCGCCCTCCAGTCGCTGGTAGCGCATGTGAGGTTGAACCAGCCCCTGGAGGAGTTGGACGGCCTCGACACCGACCAGGACCTCAGCGAGGACGCCCTCGCGGAGGAGGCGGGCCGCGTGATGGCGGAGGAGATCGCGGGACCACTGGGGTTGCGAGAGGTCAAGTAGCGGGAGGCCGGCGGAGGGCGCACAGCCTTGCACGTTGATGCGCTCATTCACTCGTTGAGCTGAAGGTATAAGGATTTCCTTTTATTGTCTCGCGCCGTACGCTGGGATGCGGAGCATGAACTGGGAGATCGACCTCCACTCATCGGTGGAGTCGTGGCTGCTCAAGCCGGCAGAGGAGGACCCGGTGTCGGCGGACCTCGTTGAAGCGGCGGTCGACATGCTGACGGAGAGCGGTCCCGTGGGGCGCCCGCTTGTCGACCGGTTGTCGGGCTGCCGCACCCACAACCTCAAGGAACTGCGACCAGGCAGCTCCGGGAGCACTGAGATCCGGATCCTGTTCGTCTTCGACCCCAAGCGGGAAACGGTTCTGCTGGTGGCCGGCGACAAGTCCGGCCGCTGGAGGGACTGGTATCGCGAGTCGATCCCCCTTGCCGAGGCCCGCTACGACGAGTACCTGGCCGCCGCAGACGCGGCAGGAGAGGACGGGAAGGCCCGATGAGCCAGTACAGCAGTTGGGCAGAGGTCAAGCGTCGGATGCGGGAGAACCAGCCCGACGTGTCCGACGCCGAATGGGAGTCCCGCAAGCAGGCTGCGCGTACGGCGACCGAGGCGCGAGTGGTCGGTCACCACCTGCGGGAGATCCGCGAGGAGCAGGGGTTGACGCAGGCTCAGGTGGCCGGGTCGGTGGGGATCTCGCAGGCCCGGGTCTCTCAGATCGAGCGGGGAGAGATCCACAACTTGGAGACGATGCGTACGTATGCGGAGGCGCTCGGGGCCAGGGTCACGGTGACCATCGAGTACGGGGACCGGACGATCGGGGCGGCCTGACTGGCGCGGAGGTCATCTTCCTTCGTACGTCGATGAGTTGGGACGTACGACGTGGGGCGCGGCGAGTACGCTGCGTCCCACAGTGCGTTTACGGGGACGAACGGGAGCGGCGCCTGATGGCGGACGAGGCGTGGGTGGGGCTGGCCGAGGCGATCGGTGCGATTCGGTCGGAGCTTCAGCAGGCGGCGCGGGACGGGGCGGGGCAGGAGATCCAGTTCCGGACCGGACCTGTGGAGGTCGAGTTCTCCGTGGATGTGAAGAAGGACGGGGAGGCGCGGGCCAAGGTGCTGGTGCTTCCGTTCGGCGCGGAGGCCAAGGCCTCGCGGTCGAAGGGCACGGCGAGCCGCGTGAAGATCACGCTTCAGCCGGTCGATGCCGAGGGCGAGGATCGGCGAATCGGTGACGAGTCCAAGGAACGCCCCAAGTAACGGGGAACACGGGGGTGTTGGCCTGTGGACGTGCGGCGGGTCATGGAGGTCTGGAACCCGGTCGGGAAGTGTTCGGGGACCGGGTATCTCGTTGCGGATCGCCTCGTGCTGACGGCCTTTCACAATGTGGTGCTTTGTGAACAGTTGGAGGTTCGTGGCCTCGACCCCGAGGGCGAGGGCGGGACCGAGTGGGTCGCTGCCGAGGTGCTGTGGCCGGAAGTGCCGCCGCCCGACCTGGATCGCGAACCTCAGGCTGATGCGGCGTTGGTCCGCATCACGGAGGGGAGCTGGGTACCGCCGGGTGGTGAGCCGGTGCGGTGGGGGCGTATCGACGGTGAGGTCTCGCGGGCAGTGGTGGGCGAGAGTCAACTGGGCTGCCTCGCCGTCGGATTCCCGCGGTCCGAGATCCGTGACGGGGTTCGGGACACGAAGGAGATCCGAGGGCACATCGAGACGCTGACGGGGCTCAAGTCCGGGGGTCTGATCACCGCATACGTTGATCAGGTCGCTGTTCCGAGCAGGCCGGCGGAGAGGTCTCGGTGGGCGGGGGCATCTGGAGCGGCGTTGTTTGCGAGGGGGCGGCTGATCGGGGTGGTCACGACTGATCGGCACCGAGACTACGGCGCCGCCCAGTTGACGGCGGTGTCCGTGGTGTCGCTGGCGGCGCGTCCCGGGTTTGCCATGGAAGTGAAGGCGGCGGGGATTGACCTGGTCCCGGAGGACGTCACGATCGCGAATCCTGAACGGCCGCAACGTACGGCGTACGACATCGAAGTCCCGCGGGGTCTGAACAACTTGCCCGAGCTCCCGTCGCCGATCTTCGTCGGCAGGGCGGAGGTGATTGCGGAACTGGAGCGGGCCCTCGCCGAGGACTCGCAGACGATCACGCAGACCTTGCATGGGCTTGGGGGTGTTGGGAAGACGACGCTGGCCTTGCACTACGCGCATGACCATGCCGGTGCCTATCGGTTGGTGTGGTGGATCCGCGCGGACACTCCGGAGCTGATCGAGGCGGGTTTCGCTGCCCTGGCTGTCCGCTTGCGGGGTGGCGCGCCATCCGATCTCACTACTGCTCAGGCTGCGGAGTGGGCGGTCGGGTGGTTGCAGACTCATCCGGGTTGGCTGCTGGTGTTCGACAACGCGGAGAAGCCGGAGGATGTGCATGCCTGGACAGGCCAACTTCGGGCGTCTGGGCGGCACTTGATCACAAGTAGGTACAAGCGGGGCTGGGTCTGCGACCCGATCGCGTTGCCTGTGCTGGACGATGAGGCGTCACTGGCTCTGCTGGCAGGTCTGATCGGTGACGGGGATGAGGCGGAGGCTCGCGCGTTGGCGGATGACCTCGGTCATTTGCCCCTCGCCCTGGAACAGGCTGGGGCCTTCATCGCGCAGACCGAGATCACGATTGCCGAATACCGTGCCATGTTGCGCCAGCATCCAGAGCGCACCACGGATGTGGCGCCGGGCGGCCTGGATCCCGCGCGGACGGTGGCGCGGATCTGGCGCATCACGCTGGACGCGCTCCATGAGCGGGATCCCCGGGCTGTGGACATCCTGCGGATCGCCGCCTGGTTTGCCCCGACGGGCATTCCTCGTGGCCTGTTCGCGCCGCTTGCCGAGGATCCTGTCGATCTTGCCCAGCTCCTGGGGCTGTTGGCCGACTACAACATGGTCACGCTCGACAAGGCGGGGATCGGTATCCACCGTCTGGTGCAGATGGTGGCCCGCATGCCGTCGGAGGTCGATTCCCATCGTGATGAGGCTCGCATCACAGTTGCACGTGACCGGGCCACGGAGCTGATGCTCGGCGAGCTCCCGGACGAACCCATCGTGAACGTCGCGGGCTGGCCCACTTGGAGAGCCCTGCTCCCACACGTCGAAGAGCTCCTCGACGCATGTGATCCAGGCGATGACACAGCTGAGATTGACGTGGTCCTCAGCCTGACGGGGAATTTCCTCCGAGGGCAAGGGCAGTTGAGTCAGGCCACTGACTACCTCAGTCGTTCCCTGTCAGCGACTACCCGGATATTCGGTGAGGAGCACCCAGCCACGCTGATCTCGTGGAACGACCTTGCCAGCACGTATAGGGCGGCGGGGGATTTGGGGCGGGCGATTCCGTTGTTCGAGCGGACGTTGGAGGTGCGTGTGCGGCTGTTGGGTGAGGAGCACCCGGACACG
>NZ_VWMY01000155.1 GCF_008905045.1 Streptomyces albicerus | reverse complement strand
GGGCGGGCCGCCATCGGCCCGCCCCTCCACGTTCGTCCGGGGTCCCCCACATGCCGCATTCGGCGTAACCCGGCCACCCCTTCGGCCGTTTCCGGGCAGTATGCCCGCGCCGACCCATGGATGTCCCTTGCCCCGGTTCAGTGTCATCGTCCCCGCGTACCAGGTGCAGGCGTATCTGCACGAGTGCATGGCATCGGTCCTGGAACAGTCCTTCGGCGATCTCGAGCTGATCGTGGTCGACGACTGTTCGCCGGACGCCTGCGGCGCGATCGCCGACGAGTTCGCGACCCGCGACCCGCGCGTACGGCCCGTGCACCTCGACGAGAACGTGGGCCTCGGCCCGGCCCGCAACGCGGGTATGCGGTACGCGACCGGCGACTACCTGATCTTCCTGGACGGCGACGACAGCCTCACCCCGGACGCGCTGCGGGCGATCGCCGACCGCGTCAAGGAGACCGGCGATCCGGACGTCCTGGTCTACGACTACGCGCGCGCCTTCTGGTCGGGCGAGACGGTGCGCAACGTACAGGCGGGCCAGCTCACCGAGAAGGGTCCGGCACCGTTCCGCCTCGACGACCGGCCGGGGCTGCTGAACGTCATCATGGTCGTGTGGAACAAGGCGTACCGCCGGGAGTTCATCGAGCGGGAGGGCTTCACTTTCCCGCCCGGTTACTACGAGGACACTCCCTGGACGTATCCAGTTCTGATGGCCTCCGAGACCATCGCGACGCTCGACCGCGTCTGTGTCCACTACCGCCAGCGACGTCAGGGGAACATCCTCGGCACGACCAGCCCCAAGCACTTCGACATCTTCGACCAGTACGACCGGGTCTTCGCGCATCTCGACGCGCACCCCGAACTGGCGCACTGGCGCCCGGCCCTGTTCCGCCGCATGGTCGACCACCTCTCGGCCGTGTTCCTCCATCGCGACCGGCTGCCGCGCGGCTCCCGGCCCGAGTTCCTGCGCAAGGCCCGTGCCCACTACGGCCGTTACCGCGTACGAGGCACGCGCATCCCCTCCCGCACCCGGCTGCGGCACGCCCTCGTACGCCTGGGCAGCTATCGCACGTACCGCACGCTGTGGGCGGCGACGCGGCTGAAGAGACGCGTCTCGGGACTGGTGGGGGCGTTGGCCCGCACCGTCCGGGCGGGCGCGCTCCGGCTGCACTACAGGATCCAGCTCCGGCTTCCTGTCCAGCCGGACCGGGCCGTGTTCGCCGGCTACCGGGGGCGCGGTCACGGCTGCAACCCCGGGGCGCTGGAGGACGCGTTCCGGACGTACGCGCCGGGCGTGCGCACCGCGTGGATCGCGGACCCGGAGTTCCACCACACGATCCCGACGGGGACGCGCAGGCTGACGCCGGGCACGGCCGCGTACTGGACGGCGCTCGCCCGCTCCAAGTACCTCGTGAACAACGTCGACTTCGACCGCCGGCTGGTCAAGCGGCCGGGCCAGATCCTGATCCAGACGCACGCCGGAACCCCGCTCAAGCGCATGGGCCTGGACCTCCAGGACCGTCCGGCGGCGGCGCGCGGCACGGACTTCGCCGAGCTGCTGCGCGGCGCCGACCAGTGGGACTACTGCCTGTCCGGCAACCGCCACTCCACGCTCGTCTGGGAGCGCGTCTTCCCGTCCGGCTACCTGACGCTGGAGTACGGCCAGCCGCGCAACGACGTGTTCCAGCGGGCGACGCCGGCGGACGTGGCCCGGCTGCGCGAGAGCCTCGGCATCCCCAAGGGCGCGATCGCCGTCCTGTACGCGCCGACGCAGCGCGACTACCGCCGCGCCCAGTGGGTCACGCTCGACCTGGAGCGGATCCTGCGGCAGCTCGGCCCGCGCTACGTCCTGCTGACCCGCGCGCACCACGCGTACACGACCCCGCTCGCCCACAGCGGCGGCCGACTGATCGACGTGTCGGACCATCCGAGCGTCGAGTCGCTGTGCCTCGCCTCGGACGCGCTGGTCACCGACTACTCCTCGCTCATGTTCGACTACGCGAATCTCGACCGGCCGATCGTGATCCACGCGAACGACTGGGAGGCGTACGAGGCGGCCCGCGGGACCTACTTCGATCTGCGCGCGTTCCCGCCTGGAGCGGTCGCGCGCAGCGAGGACGAACTGATCGACATCTTCGCGACCGGCCACTGGCGCGGTTCGCGCTCCGCGCAGCTCAGGGCCGCGTTCCGGGAGCGCTTCTGCCCCTACGACGACGGGCGCGCCGCCGAGCGTGTCGTACGCCGTGTCGTGCTCGGTGAGACGGCCGGACTGCCCGCGGTGGTGCCGCTGGAGGAGCGCCGTCCGGTGCCCTCGGCAGCGGCCCGACCGGCCGCCGAACCGCTCGCCACCGTTCCGACATCCGGAGTTTCCGTTCCCGTCGTTGACAGACCCTGAAGCACTCCGATCCGATCCCCCAACACAGGAAATCCACAGACCCCGTTGTACGGAGTACTCATGACCCCCAGCACCACCGAACTGCCCCGTCCCAAGGCCCTGTCGGAGGTCAAGGGCTGGTTCCGTCCCGTCGACCAGCAGTTGTTCGACTGGTTCCTGTCCGGGCAGCTCGACCGCGCTGAGCCGGGTGACCTGCTCGAGCTCGGCGCGTACATGGGCAAGAGCGCCATTTTCATGGCCTCCTATCAGCGCGAGGAGGACGCCTTCACGGTGTGCGACCTCTTCGACTCGCCCGCGTCCGACGACGCCAACAGCAAGGAGATGAACAAGTCGTACTCGACGCTCACCCGGCGGGCCTTCGAGGCCAATTTCCTTTCCTTCCACGAGAAGCTGCCGGAGCTCATCCAGGCCCCGAGCTCGGTGGTCGCCGACCGCGTCAAGGACGACAGCTGCCGTTTCGCGCACATCGACGCCTCGCACCTGTACGAGCATGTCTGGGGGGACATCGAGGCCGTGCGCGACATCCTCCTGCCCGACGGGGTGGTCGTCCTCGACGACTACCGCGCCGAGCACTGCCCGGGCGTCGCCGCCGCCACCTGGGGCGCGGTCGCCGCACTCGAGCTGCGCCCCATATGCGTGACCGGTACGAAGTTCTACGGCACCTGGGGCGACCCGGAGCCGCTGCGCGACGCGCTGCTGGAGTGGCTCTCGGGCCGTGACGACATGTGGCACGAGGTCCAGCAGGTGGCGGGCTACGGAATGATCCGGATCGACGGCAAGAAGGCGACCGAGCCGAAGCACCCGGTGTCCCGGCACGCGAGCGGCCCCGAGCCCGTCCGGCCGACCGCACCGGCCAAGCCCGCGGCTCCGTCCCGGCCCACCCCGACCCGCCCCACCACGGCGATCGCACCGGCCCGCCCCAACCGCGCCCGCAAGCTCGCCAAGGACCTGCTGCCCCCGATCGTCACGAGGGCCCTGGTCAAGAGCCGCCGCAGGAGCTGACGTCTGCCGGGGCGGGGGCGGGACTTGGGCCGGGGGCGGGCCCTGTCCCGCCCCCGCCCCGTCAGGGGCGCGGGGAACGGCGCGACCAGCCCCCACCGACCCGCACATGCCCACCGGACCCGCGGAGCGTTCCGCAGGGGACGGCAGCACACAGCAACAGAAAGAGCACCACAGCACATGCCCCGCTTCAGCATCATCGTCACCATCCAGGACGTCGCGGGGCGGCTGCCCTCAATACTCGACTCGGCCCTCGCCCAGTCCTTCACCGACTTCGAACTGATCCCGGCCTGCGAGACCGCGGACTCCCCGGCGTCCGGCGTCGCCGCGGAGTACGCCGAGCGGGACTCCCGGATCGTCACGGTCACCGGCTCACGTGACGCCGGGTTGCGCGCAGCCACAGGCACGTACGTACTGTTCCTGGGCGCACGTGACGTACTGACTCCGGGCGCACTGACGGCGATGGACACCCACCTGCGCGAAACCGGCGAGGTGGACGTCCTGCACCTCGGCCACGAACAGGTGCCGTGGTGGGACGGCGAACCGAAGACGGAGCTGTTCGAGAACGGGGACCCCACAGACGTACGCCTGCCGGTCTGGGCCACCGCCTACCGCCGGACGTTCCTCGCGGATCACCAACTCGCCTTCACTCCAGGCAACTTCACGGACCTCGGCTGGTCAGAACTGGTGAGCCTCGCGGCAAAGGAGACCGCCGCACTGCGCACGGTCTGCGTACGACGTCACGAGCGGCGGCAAAGCACCAACAACAGGGCACCCGGCGGGCGCGCCGAACTCCTCGACCAAGTAGAGCTGGTGCTCAACTCCGCAGCCGAACAGAGCCTCCCCGAGGGGCGGTTGCAGGCCCTCTTCGACCAGCTCTTCGCCGAGGTTCTCGACACGGCGACCGAACCCGGCCTCCGCAGAGTCTTCTTCCGCCGAGCGGCAAGGCTCTACCGCCGCCACCGCCCGCCGGGCCACCGCACCGAGGGGCTGCGGAACCGACTGCTCGCGTGCGGGGCATTCACGGCGTTCCGCGCACTCCTCGGCGTCAACCAACTCGCCGCGAGGGCACGTTCGTACGCGGCCCGCATCGCCCGCCGCAGGCGCCCGTACGCGCGATACCTCCGCAAGCCCGTCGACGAGAACCTCGCCGTGTACGCCGCCTACTGGGGCCGCGGCTACGCCTGCAACCCGGCCGCCATCCACCGCAAGGCGCGCGAACTCGCCCCGCACATCAGGTCGGTGTTCCTGGTGCGGGAGCAGGAGCTGCCGCACATGCCCGAGGACGTGGAGAGCGTGGTGATCGGGAGCAGGCGGTACTGGGAGGTGATGGCGCGGGCCAAGTACGCGTTCAACAACGTCAACTTCGAGACGGCCGTGCGCAAACGCCCCGGGACCGTGCATGTCCAGACGCACCACGGGACGCCGCTGAAGCGGATGGGCGTCGACCAGATCGAGTACCGGGCCGTCGCGGCGGCCACCGGGAACTTCGGCCGGCTGATGCGGCGAGTCGACCGCTGGGACTACTCGCTCTCCTCCAACGCGCACTCCACGGAGGTGTGGTCGGGCGCCTACCCCAGCTCGTTCCAGCACCTAGAGTACGGCTATCCGCGCAACGACCGCTTCTACACGGCCGATCCGGGCGAGGTCACCGCGATCCGTGAGCGGCTCGGTATCCCCGAGGACCGGGTGGCGCTGCTGTACGCGCCGACGTTCCGCGACTATCCGCGTGACGTGTCGGCCCAGTTCGACCTGGCGCGCTTCTGCACCGAGCTGGGTCCGGAGTTCGTGGTGCTGCTGCGGGCCCACTACTTCCTCGACGGCAACGCGGATCTCCAACAGGCCGTGGCGGCCGGTCAGTTGATCGATGTGACGTCTCTGCGGGAGACCGAGGACATCTGTCTGGCCTCGGACGCGCTGATCACGGACTACTCGTCGATCATGTTCGACTACGCCAACCTGGACCGCCCGATCGTCACGTACGCCGACGACTGGGACGTCTACCGGGACACGCGGGGCGTCTACTTCGACCTGCTGTCCGGGCCGCCGGGCCATGTCGCCCGTACGCAGGACGAGTTGATCCAGGTCTTCACGACGGGCGAGTGGGCGGACGAGCGGTCCGCCGGGCTGCGGGCCCGGTTCCGGGAGCGGTTCTGCCAGTTCGACGACGGACGGGCCGCCGAGCGGGTCGTACGGCGGGTTCTGCTCGGGCAGCCCGAGGAGGAGCTGCCGCCGCTGATCCCGCTGGGGGAACGCCTCCCCGTGCCCGCTGCCACACCACGGCTGCGCACCCCGGCGCTCTGACGCCGCTGTCGTCAGGTGTCGTCAAGTCCCTTGGGATCCCCGCAAGTTCCGGAATGCCCGCAAGTTCTCCGACCTGGAAGTGCCATGCCCCGCTTCAGCATCGTCGTGCCCGTTCACAACGTGCAGGGCTACCTGCGCGCATGCCTGGAGTCGGTCCTCGACCAGTCGTACGGCGACTTCGAGCTGATCGTCGTCAACGACTGCTCCCCGGACGGGAGTCCGGCGATCATCGACGAGTTCGCGGCCCGCGACGAACGGGTCGTGGCGGTCCATCTGCCCGTCAACGGCGGCATCGGCCCGGCCCGCAACCACGGCGCGAAACTGGCGCGGGGCGAGTACCTGCTCTTCCTCGACAGCGACGACAGCTACACACCCGGCACCCTGCGGGCGATCTCCGAGCGCATCGAGGCGACCTCGCGGCCGGACATCGTCCTGTTCGACTACGCCCGCACGCACTGGCAGGGCTCGGTGAAGCGCAACCGGGACGCGGCGGTGTTCGGCGCGCCGGGCCCGGACGTGTTCACGGTCGCCGAACGCCCCGATCTGCTCGACCTGTTCACGGTCGTCTGGAACAAGGCGTACCGCCTCGACTTCTATCGCGAGGGCGGTTTCACCTTCCCCACCGGGTTCTACGAGGACGCGGTGATCGTCTACGAGACGTTGTGGACGGCCCGCACGATCACGCTCGTCGACCGGGTCTGCGTCTATTACCGGCAGCGCCGCCAGGGCAACGCCATGCGCACACCGAGCCGGGAGCACTTCGAGGTGTTCGCGCAGTACGAGCGGCTGTTCCGGTTCATCGAGGAGCGGCCGGACCTGGAGCGGTGGCGCGGCTTCCTCTACGACCACATGGCGGACCACTATCTCTTCATCCTCCGCCGGCAGGACCGCGTACCGCCGTCGGCCCGCCCCGAGTTCCACCGGCGGGCGGCGCGGGACCTGCGCGCGTACCGCCCGAGGGGCCACCGACTCGCCGCGCGGATCCCACGTAGGTCCTTCACTCTCCTCGCGCGGGCTCCGTACGTCCTCTACGCCCTGCATCGCGCGGCCGCCGTGAAGCGCGCCGGCCTGCGCAGGCGCTACCGGGTCTGGCGCCGACGGCTGCGCAGGGTGCTGCTCGCGCTCCACAGACGGCTGGTCCTGCGGCGCGCGCTCGACCCGAACCTGGCCGTGTACTCGGCCTTTGCGCACCGGGGCGTCCTCGGCGACCCGGCCGCGATCCACCGCAAGGCGCAGGAGATCGCCCCGCACATCCGGGGTGTGTGGGTGGTCGGGAAGGAGTACGTGGACGCGCTGCCGCCGGGGATCGAGCACGTCCTGCCGGGCAGCCGCGCGTACCGGAAGGTGACGGCGAGGGCCAAGTACCTGGTCAACAACGTCAATTGGGCGAACGATCTGGTGAAGCGCGAGGGCGCCGTCCACATCCACACCCACCAGGGCACGCCGCTGAAGTCGATGGGCGCGGATCTGCTGAAGTACCCCGGCGCGCGGCGCGGTTTCAGCGTCCCGAAGATGCTGTGGCGGGCCGACCGCTGGGACTACAGCCTGGTCGCCAACCCGCACTCGGAGCTGGTCTGGGACCGCGCGTACCCGTGCGACTTCGTGTCCCTGCGCACCGGCAGCCCGCGCAACGACTGCCTGGTCCGGCTGGAGCCGGGCCGGCGGGAGTCCGTACGGGAGGGACTGGGCGTCCCGGACGACCGCACGCTCATCCTGTACGCGCCGACCAACCGCGATCACCGGCAGGGCGGTTACGCGCCCACGTGCGACCTGGAACGCCTGGTGGCCGGGCTGCCCGGCGACCACGTGCTGGCCGTCCGCCTCCACCCGTCACTCGCCCGGCACCACGAACGTGGCCTGGAACTACGGGACTTGGTGCGGCGCGGCCTCCTGTTGGACGTCACCGACGAGCCGAGCGTCGAGGACCTGATGCTCGCTTCGGACACGCTGGTCACCGACTACTCGTCCCTGATGTTCGACTACGCCCACCTCGACCGGCCGATCGTCCTGCACGCCTACGACTGGGACACCTACCTCGCGGGGCGTGGCACGTACTTCGACGTCACGAAGCGGCCGCCGGGCCATGTCGCTCGGGACGAGGACGAGTTGGCGCGACTGTTCGCGTCGGGCGCGTGGCGGGACGAGGAGTCGGCGCGGCTGCGGGCCGCCTTCCGGGCACGGTTCTGCGGGTACGACGACGGTCGGGCGGCGGAACGGGTCGTACGGCTGCTGATGCTGGGCGAGGACATGGCCGTACCCACGGTTCCCGCGCCCGGTGTCCCGCGCGACCTGCTGGCCCGCTCATGAGGGCTCGCCCCGCCGTGTGGGTGCTGTTCCTCGCCGCCCTCTTCGGCTGCCTCCAGCTCGCCAACGTCACCGGACGGGACACGCCCGACAGCCGCAACTACCTGTCGTACGCGCTGAGTCTGGGCGGTGCGGACAAGGCCGAGGCGACGGACCGGACGATCGCGTATCTGTGCGCGAGCCGGGGTGAGACGGCCTCGCGGAACCACAGCGTGGACGTGCGGCGCTTCCGTACGCCCGATCCGGGGCCGAAGGTGCGGGCGGAGTGCCGGAGGTACTACGAGGAGCGTGTGGGGCGGCGGCTGCGGGCGGGGCAGACGTCCGGGTGGACCGCGCCCTTCATGAGCGAGCGGTTCATGCGGATCTTCGAGGTGCGGCCCGGGTATCCGCTGCTGCTCGTGCCGTTCGTGACGGTGCTCGGGGTGACGTGGGGGGTGTGGGCGGCGGGGGTGGTCGTCGCGGCGGTCGGGGGTGCGCTGGTGTACCTCGTCCTGCGGACGGTGGGCGCTCCGGTCGAGCTGTCGTTGACCGGGCAGGCCCTGTACTACGTGCTGCCGACCGGGGCGACCGCGATGCGGCCCATGACCGAGGGCACGATGATGGCGCTCACGTTGGCCGTGGTGTGGGGCTGTGCGCTGGTGCTGCGCGGACGGCGGGCGGGTGGGCTCGTGGCGGTCTCGCTGGCTCTGCTGTTCGCCGTGAAGCACTCGCAGGCGCTGTTTCTCTCGGTGAGCCTGAGTGTGGCCTTCTGCCTGATCGGGCTCTGTCGGCGGCGGGCGGGGCGACCGGTGGGCTCCGCCGTGAAGACCCTGCTGAAGGTGACGCTGGGTGCGGCCGTGGGCGTCGTCCTGCTCTCCCGGCTGCTCCCCTATCCGTCCGAGTCCGACAGCCTCCAGGACCTCCTCACCGACCACTTCAACCGGCCCGATCGGGAGCGGCCCTGGCCCGAGTTCCTGCGGCTGGAGGCGAGCTTCTGGGCGGAGTGGCTACGGCGTCAGCTGGTCAAGCCGTTGCTTCTGGTGCTGTTGGCTGTCGGCGGGTGGGGGGCTGTTCGGCGGCAACCTGCCTTTGGGGTGGTGCTGGTCGCTGCGGCGGGGACCGGGGTGCTGGCCGTTGCCGCGCACCCCGACATCAGCATTGACCGGCTGATGGTGATGGTGTGGCTGGTGCCGGTGGTGGGGGTGCCGTTGTTGTTGACGGGGTATGTGCGGGACGGAGTGCCGGGGGAGGTTTTTCGCCCCCGCCGCCCCTACCCGTCCCATCCCTCCGGGGCTCCGCCCCAGACCCCGCTTCCCGGGGGCCGGCCCCCGGTCCCCCGCTCCTCAGACGCCGGAGGGGCTGAAATTACTGGCGGCCGGGGGTGAATTGTGGGGGTGGGTTGCTTGTTGGTCGCTGGTTGCCGGTTGCGTGTTGTCGGGTGCGGGTTGTGTGTGGCTGGTCGCGCAGTTCCCCGCGCCCCTTATGGGGCGCCCATGCCAGGCCGAGCCAACCCGTCACCACCAGCCTGTCCGGCGTTTGAGGACGAGGCCGTTCAGGCCGATAAAGCGGGGGGCTGGGGGCGGCAGCCCCCAGGGATGGGACGGGTAGGGGCGGCGGGGGCGAGGAAAAGGTTCTACTCGACGACGATCTCGACCGGGA
>NZ_VWMY01000154.1 GCF_008905045.1 Streptomyces albicerus | reverse complement strand
GCGGCCAAAACCCAACACGGGCACGGGGGCGAACGGTGATCCCCAACAGTGCAAGTCAAAGAAGCTTTGTGTTACCGCGGGAGGCCGCATCGTGGTGGCGGTGACATGCGGGCCGACGCTGCCAGATACGCGGACGTTCGTACGGCCCGCTGATCCCGCACCAGGCCGCCGGCCAGACGGTGGACGCGGCCATGACGTGGGAGAAACCCCGCCGTGGCCGGGGCGGTCGGCTCCGCGACTTTAGCCAGCCACTTTGGCGCGAGCCTCGAAGATCATGGCCCCAACGTCGTGCTTTAACGGGCAGGTCCACAGACTGCCCGACGCGCCGGAAGCTTACGGGGCCATGATCACTCGCGCCAAAGCAGCTCCCGGCCAAAGTCGCTCCGCCGACCGCGTGATCAAGCGCGGGCGCATACTCACCGGGGTGATCCGCAAAAGGAACTGATAGACCGACCGCGAGGCACTTACAATCTGACGCCATGACCCCATCGGATGATGCGCCAAGCTCGCCCAGCCAAGACGCCAATGCTAGCGACGATTCCACCCAATCCGATGACACGGATTCGAATTCATCTGACGGTAGCGCCTCACCTCGGGGTCAAAGGTCAGAAATCCTAATCGGCCTCACAGGAATCGTGCTTGGCGCGGCAATAGCCGGAGGGTTCTCATCACTTGCAGCATGGCAACAAACCAGGTCGACCGAACAGGTACAGGAATCCCAGACTCTGGAAGAGCACAGGTCAGAGGATCGCGAAAAGCGCGCGGAAGTCTACAGCGATTTTCTCCACTCGTCCGACAAATTCGCCGTCGAAACGAGCAATACAATTTCAAACTGCGCCAAAAAGAACCCTTGCAAATTTGACTGGCGGGCTTGGGATGAAGCTCGATCCGCGTACCAGGGAAGCGTCAACTCTGTGTACGTCTATGGAAGTGATGACGCTGTGCGCGCGAGCCGTGCGGTCTCCGCTTCACTCCCAAGTTCAATATGGGAGCCACCCCCAGCAAGCCCTCACCTTGAATTTAAGGCCGAACAGTTCAGAACCGCCTATAGGGAATTCCAGTTGACAATGTGTCACGAACTACCAGCGATACCACGGGACTCATGCTGAGGGAGCCGCTGAATCCTGGCAGTAGTCGCGCAGCCAGCACCCGTTCACCCATGGCCAATGCGGCCGTCGCACTCGCCAATAGCGATCGGCGGACCATCCGTGGACGAGCATTGCCTAATCGATCAGTTAGAAGCCTGTGACCTGCGCATACGCGCGAAACAGAAGGGCCCTCCGGAGCCGTGCGCGTCACAGCAGCGAGGTGCAGCACGGCACGACGGCCATTTCGCTACATTCGCACGCACGGCGGGGGCACCTCGAACGAACACTCCTGCTCGGCCACCGAGACCCTGCCGGCACACGTTCAATATCCTCAGGAGAGCGTGGTTGCGAGTATCAGCACACTGTCAGTCTCGGTCCACCTCAATGACACCAGGAGGAGCCTCATTTACCGACGCGCTGTCGGCTGATTCATGGGGCCAGGGTCCTAGGTTTTCCCTATTCCAGTCTAGGGCTTCATACATCCGAAACGAGGCAATTTGGAGCGGCAAATGACTAACTTTCCATTCTGCAGCAACCTCCTTGATGGCGGATCTAAAGTCTTCCTGAGTGGGGCGCTCCTCGAACTTTCGCATGGCCTCGAATAGAACTCCGCTGAGAACGCTTACCGGGGGGCTTGTTTCATTTCTATTTGGACTTTTTCCACCTAGATGAGACCGACAAATCTCGCGCCACATAACCGTAAATGGCGAAAGGATTCTCACGTCTGTATAAGCGGTCCAGGCCTCTTTCGGTATCTTCCATGTCAATCTTCTGGGTGACCTTCGGGGGTGCTTACGACCTGCCACCAAGACGGAGCCACGCACGTTGATACGCTTATTCTGGGAATTGTCTAGCTTGCTATGGATCACGCTCCAGTAGTCGAGTAGAAACGTGACGCGGTCGTATGGATCTATGCGTACGACAGTTTCCGCGGTTGCGGTGTCCGATCCATAGTTTTCAAGTTTGAACATTCGCGGCGTAACGAAGTACCCTTTCTTCCCCCTAGTCGAGATCGCTAGGCTTGGGCGGTGAACCGTGATTGCCGTGCGGCCGGGATTTTCGACGACGAGCTGCGCTAGTTCTATATTCTCTTTTGACACTCTCCCAAACTCGCCCGCCTTCATTTTCCATTTTCCGGTATTGTTAGTGGTGAGTCTTGCGTTCGGTTCCCATGTGGCTGCATTTAGGTACACTCGCACTCGACCTCCGTCAAGCATGTGCTTTGATATTTGCCATCCGAGAGCAACGAATGAAACCAGGAAACCGGCTCCGGCTACGACAAGGGCCAAAACTGCTACAGGTATACCGAACAATTCGGGGGCAGAGCTCATTCGGTTATGTTATCGAGGAGGTGGGCGCACGGCAGGAGATTGAGACCATTCGCATGGCTGCCCGGAGAAGTCCGGGGCTCAAGATCTCCGAGTGGGAGGACGACGGCCGGCGACCCTGCCGGTCGCAATGGAGGTGCACAGGACGCCCACTGCCGGGGCTGTTCCGCTGACGTCCTAGACCGTGTGCTACTCAGCAGGCCGCATGGTGTTCAAGACCGTTGAGGAAGCGCGATGTTGCTCGCAGACAGCCCACCAGCTGTCGCCGCCCTTGTCCTCTACGTGAACGCTCCAACACGCTTCCTGACTACATGGAGCGCCCCAAGCACAGCGCTGTTCATGAGATTCTGTGCCAGTAGCGTGCTTCTGTCGATCCCACTTGATCGGTCGCTCTACAAGTTCCACGAGACCAGTGAAGCGTGTCTCTCCGGCCGCCACAGTCGAATGTGTGTCGAAGTTTGATGCTTGTAGACGTTACCCCGGTCATCGCGGCAGGTCAGGACGTCGTTGCGTCGCAAGCACCACGCGCCTTCTAAGCGCTTGGCTGCAGGTTCGAGTCCTGCCCGACGCGCCGGAAGCTTACGGGGCCATGATCACTCGCGCCAAAGCAGCTCCAGGCCAAAGTCGCTACGCCGACCTCGCGTGGGCGGCACAGATCCAGCACCTGGCATCGAGTCGCCCACGGCTCCGTTCGGCCTCGGGTGCTTGTGCCCATTACCCGCACGGCCGCACCGCACGTGCGGCACGCTCCGCACGCTGGTCGACTGAGACAGACAGGCAAGGCAAGGCAACGGAAGGATCAGCTATGGCGGTCATCACGGTGAACGACATCCCCGGGGGCACTCAGGCCCAGTACGAGCAGATCGCCGACAAGGTGACCGGTGGGCGCGGACTAGTCAAGGGCCGTTCGGACTGGCCGGTGCCCGGCCTCATCTCGCACGCCGCCGGGCCCACCCCGACCGGCTGGTTCGTGTGCGACGTCTGGGAATCCGAGGAGGCGTGGCAACGGTTCGCGGACATTCTGGCGCCGTACGCGCAAGAGGTCGGGATGCCGGAGTTCGAGCTCAAGGTGTACCCGGCCTTCAACGTGGTGACCGCGTAACCACCCCTGGAGCGGGCTGAGAACGCGGCAGAAAGCCATACGTGCCCTCTGCGTGCCCGATCCAGCGGCGACCGGTGGGGAGCAACGGGGACCGTCAGCGAACGGCACAGGAACGCACAGGTCAGCATCTCGCCAGATCAGGCCCATCCGTATACGCGATCTTCCAAACTGGTGCTCCGGGGACCAATCGCGCCGATGCTCGACTGGGTCGTTGAGACTCCGCCGACCTCAGTCCAGACCCGCCAGAGTGAGTGACTAACCTCGCGGACTGAGTGACTAACTGCGTGACAACCGGCACGCACAGCGGCGAACGCCCACGGACGCCAACGGATTTGCGATGCAGGCCAGAGGCATGTCAGTATCTGTTCACCGGCCCGGACGGGCCGCCCGCGCGATTAGCTCAGCGGGAGAGCGCTTCCCTGACACGGAAGAGGTCACTGGTTCAATCCCAGTATCGCGCACCAGCCGAAGCCCCCGGCCGTCTCGTACGGCCGGGGGCTTCGTCGTCCGGGACGGTTCAGGACGAGAAGAGCATGCGGCCGAAGCCCTTCTGACGGCGGCCGTGGTGGCCGCCGTAGTGACCGCCGCCGTGCTGGGCGCCCCACGCGGGGGCGGGAGCGGCCGGGTATGCCTGCGGCGCGCCCGGCGGAGGCGGCGCGGGCTGCGACCACTGCGCCTCCAGGCGCGTGAGCGACTCCAGCTCGCCGTAGTCGAGGAATATCCCGCGGCAGCCGCTGCACTGCTCGATCTGGACACCATTGCGGTTGTACGTGTGCATCGGCGCATGGCACTTCGGACACTGCATGCTCGGCTCAACTCCTCGCCGTCGGTACTGCTTCCGCCAGGACAGACTCTGCCCGGCTTCGGTCGGTTGCACCCTACGTCGCGAATCCTCCCGCCAACTCCGGCGAGTGCGCTGCCATTCGGTCACATGCGTCGATCACGGACGTCTCCACCTCGTCCAACGGCCGCTCCGCCGCGACCGCCTTGGCGATGGCCAGGGCCGCGGTCTGTACGGTCAGGGCGCGGGCCGGGACGTCCAGGGCGGGCCAGGGATCGGTGTCCGAGGGGACGGCCGGCCCTGCGGCCTTCTGGTACGCGGTGAGAAAGCGGGTCCACTCCTCCGCCGGGAGGAGACCGCAGGCGAACCAGGCCGCGGGGCGGGCCAGGTCCCAGGCCGGGTCGCCCACGCCCAGGTCGTCGATGTCGATGAGCAGCCAGTCGCCGTCCGGCACGCGCACGAGCTGGCCCAGATGGAGGTCGCCGTGGCACAGCGTGCGCGAGTACGGCATCGGAGCCTCGTCCCGCGCCCAGGCGGGCAGGACCGCCCAGGCGCGCAGCACCGGAGCGGCCGCCGGGTGAGGTCCGGCCGCCCGGAGTCGGGCGATGGCACGGGCCGCCTTCGCCGGGCCGCGCATCGGCGGGAGCCCGGGCGGAAGTACGGACTCCGGTGTCCGATGCAGATGCGCGAGGAGGGTGGCGGCCTCCTCCCAGGGGGCGGCTTCGGGGTTCTCACGGTCCACGGGAGTGCCGTAGGGCCAGAAGGTGACCGGCCGGCCGTGCAATGCGACTGCGTCTGGGCTGAGCGGCGCCAGGAGAACCCCGGCAAGGCCGGGGTGAGCGGCAACAGCCATCCGTGCCGAGAGCTCACCGGGATCGGTGTCGACGGCATGCGCCTTCGCCACGGTGCCGGCATGCCGGACGACAGCGCCGTCGGGCCGGTCGGCCAGCACGGCCGTACCCGTACCGCAGACACAGGTGTCCGATGCCGGGTGCACCGCGGCCCGCACCTTCGCGGTGAGCGCGGGCAGCACGTCTGCGGTCACTCGGGTCCCCCTGAAGTAGTACGCCGCTGGCTCTCCCCGTGAGCGTACGCAGGCGTTTTGGGTCTCTGAACCGCAACCATCAATTGAGGAACCCCAACGGCGAGCAATTTGGTCCGCGAGAGCGGCGCCGGTTCAGGCGCAAAAAAAAGGGGGGCAAAGCAATGCGGGCGCAGCTCCCCAGCTGCGCCCGCATCTTTGCCGTCCGCCGCACCCCCGTCCCCACGGGGTTTCATGGCCGGATGTCCCCGCCCGGACCGCTCTTCCGGGCCTGGGGCGCCGCTCAGCGCCCCAGCATCACGCCCACGGACGACGCCTGTGTGACCACTGCTTCCCAGCCTCCGAAGATGACTACGAGCAGGGTGGCCAGAGGGAGGACCATGGCTGTCGCCACCAGGGGGTGGCGACGGCCGGACCGGCTGGAACCGAACGCGGCGGTGTACGCCTTGCGTCCCTGCGTGCGGATCATCGTCCGCGGTGCCGTGTCCGCCATGGTCCCTCTCCTGACCGTTCTGTTGAAAAGCTCTTGCTGTCTGGCAGCGGCGGGTGTCTGACCTCGGGGGACGAGTGCTGCACCCGCCGCTTGACAACAAATCTATGCGTGGAGCGCGTGCGGGTCGTCATGCCCTCGTACCTATTACCGGGCCTCCCGGAGGATGACCGGTGACCAGGGAACTACTCCCCTGGGTGGAGAAGAGGTCCTAGGTCTCAGGGGTTTCCCGGAGGGGACGTCCGGTCTGTTCCGAGGTGTCCTCCCTGGGGACCGGCTGTTCGACGAGAGCGAGCACCCTGGTGGCCATGAAGCGGGCCGTGCGGACGACGGATCCGCTGCGGGTGACTTCGCTCACTTCGACCACTCCTCTGCGGACCGCCGTCTCCACCCGGCGGCCCGCGCGGCTCGCCACCACCTCGTACGTACGCGTCGTGTCTCCCGCGTCTACGACTATCTCCACGCGATCACCCTTCACGGGCCCAATCCCCCTTCTGCCGCGGATGGTTGGGGATCCGCGCAGCCCAACGCCGCCTGGCTCCCCCGTGCCCTGACCATCTTTCAAGTTTCCCACCCGGCACTGACAATCGATCGGGCCGCGAGGGCGCGGCCTCTGCGCGCACCCGGCCGCGGAAACGTAAGCTGTGGCTCGTCAAACGGACCGGGCAGCGGGGATGGACATGGCGATGATGCGCCTGAGGCGCGAGGACCCGCGTGTCGTCGGCTCGTTCAGGCTTCACCGACGGCTCGGCGCGGGCGGGATGGGCGTTGTCTATCTCGGCTCCGACCGGCGTGGCCAGCGGGTCGCGCTGAAGGTGATCCGGCCGGATCTGGCGGAGGACCAGGAGTTCCGGTCACGGTTCGCGCGCGAGGTGTCGGCGGCGCGGCGGATCCGGGGTGGATGCACCGCCCGGCTGGTGGCCGCGGATCTGGAGGCGGACCGGCCCTGGTTCGCGACGCAGTACGTTCCCGGACCCTCTCTGCACGACAAGGTCGCCGACGAGGGCCCGCTCGGCGCGGCCGAGGTCGCGGCCGTCGGTGCCGCCCTCTCCGAGGGGCTCGTGGCGGTGCACGAGGCCGGTGTCGTCCACCGGGACCTGAAGCCGTCGAACATCCTGCTGTCCCCGAAGGGGCCACGCATCATCGACTTCGGCATCGCCTGGGCGACGGGTGCGAGCACGCTCACGCATGTCGGTACGGCGGTGGGCTCGCCCGGGTTCCTGGCGCCGGAGCAGGTGCGAGGTGCCGCGGTCACGCCGGCCACGGACGTGTTCGCGCTCGGCGCCACGCTGGCGTACGCGGCGACCCAGGACTCGCCCTTCGGGCACGGCAGTTCCGAAGTGATGCTCTACAGAGTGGTGCACGAGGAGCCGCAGCTGCACGGTGTGCCGGACGCGCTGGCCCCTCTCGTACGGGCCTGTCTGGCGAAGGATCCCCAGGAGCGGCCCAGCACACTGCAGTTGTCGCTGCGGCTCAAGGAGATCGCGGCCCGGGAGACGCAGGGGCTGAACGACACGCGGCCGCCCGCGCCCCGCGTGGCCGAGGCCGACCGGCCGACCGGGCGGCTCACCGAGAGCTACCCGGAGCAGCGCACCCAGCGGCGTACGCCGGGCACGCCCTCGCCTCGCGGCAACAGCAGCCCGTCGCGGTCGGGGGCGCGTCCGGCGCCCCCGCGCTCCGGCACGGGCAGTCGGCCCGTGCCGCCCCGCAGCGGGGCGGGGCGTCCGGGGCCGCGGACGACCGGGACCGGGCGGCGGCCCGCCAACCCGCGGCTGTTGCGGCAGCGGCTGTTCGTGTTCGTCGTGGTGACGTTGTTGGTGGCGTTGGGCATCGCGGCGGCGCAAGGCTGCCAGGGGCCCGCTCGGGGGCTTGATCATGAGGGCCCGGGTAACGACGTACGGCAGGAGCAGTCGTACTACCGGAGTGGGATGCATCAGGGCGGGTGAGCGTTTTTCGCCGACTGCGGGCCGTTTGTGGCTGGTCGCGCCCACGCGGCGGAGCCGCACAGTGTCACAGCCCCGCACCCCTGACGGGGCGCCTCAGTCACGGGGACTTTCACGTGCAGGGTGTCTTAACTCTGTGGTCGGCCCGTCGCCACCGCGTAGAACGCCACCGCTGCCGCCGCCCCCACGTTCAGTGAGTCCACCCCGTGGGCCATCGGGATGCGGACCCACTCGTCCGCCGCCACCAGGGCCTGGGTGGACAGGCCGTCGCCCTCCGCTCCCAGCATCAGGGCCACGCGGTCCATCTTGTGCGGGGCCGCCTCGTCCAGGGACTTGGCCTTCTCGTCCGGAGTGAGGGCGAGGAGGGTGAAGCCTGCCTCGCGGACCGTTTCCAGGCTCTTGGGCCAGGTGTCCAGGCGGGCGTAGGGGACGGCGAAGACCGCACCCATGGAGACCTTCACCGAGCGGCGGTAGAGGGGGTCGGCGCAGTCCGGGGAGAGCAGGACCGCGTCCATGCCGAGGGCCGCGGCGGAGCGGAAGATCGCGCCGATGTTGGTGTGGTCGTTGACCGACTCCATGACGACGACCCGGCGGGCCGTCTGGAGCAGGTCGTCCGGTGTCGGCAGCGGTTTGCGCTGCATGGAGGCGAGCGCGCCGCGGTGCACGTGGTAGCCGGTGACCTGTTCGGCGAGCTCGGGGCTGACCGCGTACACCGGGGCGGGGAGTTCGTCGATGACGTCGCGCATGACGTCGACCCACTTGGCGGAGAGCAGCATCGAGCGCATCTCGTAACCGGCGTCCTTGGCCCGTCTGATGACCTTCTCGCCCTCGGCGATGAACAGGCCCTCGGCGGGTTCGCGCTTGCGACGCAGCTCCACGTCGGTCAGGCCTGTGTAGTCGCGCAGGCGCGGGTCGGCGGGGTCCTCGACGGTGATGAGATCGGCCACAGGGGTGATACTGCCTTGTCCTGGGTGTGGTGCCAACGGCTCGGAACGGGTTGGGTTACCCGGGGTTACTCAGATGTCTTCGGCGGGCTGCCCGCGCCCACGGTGACGACCTCGCCGACGACGATGACCGCCGGGGGCTTCACGTCCTCGGCGCGTACGGTCTCGGCGACCGTCGCGAGGGTCGCGTCGACCCTGCGCTGGGCGGCGGTCGTGCCCTCCTGGACGAGGGCCACGGGGGTGTCGGCCGCCTTGCCGTTGTCGATGAGCGTCCGGGCGATGGCGCCGATCTTGTCCACACCCATCAGGACGACGAGGGTGCCGCGGAGCTTGGCGAGCGCCGCCCAGTCGACCAGGGAGCGTTCGTCGTCGGGGGCCACGTGGCCGCTGACGACCGTGAACTCGTGGGCGACTCCGCGGTGGGTGACCGGGATGCCCGCCGCGCCGGGGACCGAGATCGAGCTGGAGATGCCGGGGACGACCGTGCAGGAGATGCCCGCCTCGGCGAGCGCCTGGGCCTCCTCCATGCCGCGGCCGAAGACGAACGGGTCGCCGCCCTTCAGACGGACCACGGACTTGCCCTGCTTCGCGTGCTCGATGAGCGCGTTGTTGATGGCCTCCTGGGCCATGAAGCGGCCGTACGGGATCTTCGCCGCGTCGATCACCTCGACGTGCGGCGGGAGTTCGGCGAGGAGGTCGCGGGGGCCGAGGCGGTCGGCGATGACCACGTCCGCCTCGGCGAGGAGGCGGCGGCCGCGGACCGTGATCAGGTCCGGGTCGCCGGGGCCACCGCCGACCAGGGCGACGCCGGGCGTGCGGGTGCGGTGGTGCGGGGCGACGAGGGTGCCGTCGCGGAGGCCCTCGACGACCGCGTCGCGGATGGCCGCCGTGTGGCGAGGGTCGCGGCCTTTCGCGTTCGTCGTCAGGACGGCCACCGTGACGCCCTCGCTGTGGCCCGTCGCAGGGGTCCAGGCGGTGGCCGCGTCCGCGTCGTCCGAGCGGACGCACCATACGCGGTGTTCCTCCGCCTCTGCCGAGGCCGCGGTGTTCGCCTCGGGGTCGCTGGTGGCGATGAGGGCGTACCAGGCTTCCGCGAGGTCGCCCGGCTCGTACGGGCGCCTTGTCCAGGTCAGCTCGCCCGCGTCCGCCATCGCCTCGACCGAGGGGGTCGCGGTCGGGGAGACGAGGTGGATGTCCGCGCCTGCCGCGATGAGGGCCGGGAGGCGGCGCTGGGCCACCTGGCCGCCGCCGAGGACGACCACGCGGCGGCCGGTGAGACGGAGGCCTACGGGGTAGGCGGGGTTTTCGGCCATGGAGGTGCGGCTCCTCATGCGGGCGGTGCGGCGGGCGCGCTGCTGCTTTGGAGCGGCCCTGACATGCGGATTTTAAGGTGCGGGGTGGTGGGTGGCTTGGGTGGGTGGGGGTTCTTTCCCCAAGCCCACCCC
>NZ_VWMY01000153.1:8289-10242 GCF_008905045.1 Streptomyces albicerus | reverse complement strand
TCCCATCACTCCGGCGCTCCCATCGTCCACGGAACTCAAGACCGTCAGACAGCAGCCGCCTCCAGATTCCTGGACACCTTCGTGCAACGGGTCTGTCAATCGAGCGGTGTAACTGGGTTGTTGATTACTGACGGGCTGTTGAGAGTCGGCTGTCGAAGGTGATGTCGAAGGCGTTCAGCGCGGTCTTCCAGCGCATGGTCCAGCGGGCCTGTCCCTTGCCAGTGGGATCGAGAGACATGATCGCCATGTAGACACACTTCAGCGCGGCCTGCTCGCTGGGGAAGTGGCCGCGGGCCTTGACCGCCCGTCGTATCCGCGCGTTCACCGACTCAATTGCGTTGGTGGTGCAGACGATGCGGCGGATCTCGGTGTCGAACCGCAGAAACGGGGTGAACTCCTCCCAGGCGTTCTCCCACAGCTTCACGATCGCCGGATACTTCCTGCTCCACGCGTCAGCGAACTCCGCGAACCGCTCCAAGGCGGCCTCCTCGGTCGGGGCGGTGTAGACGGACTTGAGGAGTCTGGCGATCTTGTCCCAGTCCTGGCGGGCGGCATAGCGGAAGGAATTCCGCAGCAGGTGCACCACGCAGGTCTGCACGACCGTGCGGGGCCAGACCGTCTCGACCGCTTCGGGCAGGCCCTTGAGCCCGTCGCAGACCAGCATCAGCACGTCGTTGACACCGCGGTTCTTGATCTCGGTGAGGATGTGCAGCCAGTGCTTGGCGCCCTCGCCACCGTCCCCGGCCCACAATCCCAGGATCTCGCGCCGGCCTTCGACCGTGACGGCCAGGGCCACATAGATGGGCCGGTTCGCGACGGCACCGTCACGGATCTTCACGTGGATGGCGTCGATGAAGACCACCGGATAGACGGCGTCGAGGGGGCGGTTCTGCCATTCCGCCATGCCCTCGAGGACCTTGTCGGTGATGGTGGAGATGGTTTGCCGGGATACCTCGGCGCCGTAGACCTCTGCCAGGTGGGCCTGAACTTCTCCGGTGGTCAGGCCCTTGGCGGCCAGCGAGATGACCATCTCGTCAACCCCGGTCAGGCGCTTCTGCCGCTTCTTGACGATCTTCGGTTCGAAGGAGCCGTCCCGGTCCCGGGGCACGGTTATCTCCACTGGTCCCACGTCGGTCAGCACAGTCTTGGAGCGTTTGCCGTTGCGGGAGTTGCCACCGTCCTTGCCCGCCGGATCCTGCTTGTCATAGCCGAGGTGATCGGTGATTTCGCCCTCGAGGGCGGACTCCAGCAGCCGCTTCGTCAACTGCTGCAGCAGCCCGCCCTCACCCGTCAACTGCAGGCCCTCGGCCTGGCACGGCTCACCAACTCGTCGATCAGCTGGCCGTCCACGGCCTTCGCCGACACAGCCGCTGCCGACTCGGCAGCCTCGTGTTCGGTCACGTTCTCACCGGTCATCGATGCATCTTCCATGATCGGGAGTTACACCGAAGATTTACAGTCCCCGTGCAGCTGCCCCACCCCGGTGCACGCCTCGATGTGACGGCGCGGCAGGTGGTATGTGCGGTGCCGGTCGGGGCCGTATGGGAGTCCAGTCGGCGTCGAGGGCGGTGAGTTGGGCTTCGCGGTCGGGGGC
Organism: Streptomyces albicerus; assembly: GCF_008905045.1. GTDB lineage: Bacteria > Actinomycetota > Actinomycetes > Streptomycetales > Streptomycetaceae > Streptomyces > Streptomyces albicerus. The sequence goes on along the minus strand of NZ_VWMY01000153.1, from coordinate 8,648 downwards.
GGCGGCCTGTGCGGGCCAGCGCGCTGCTCGACGAGGAAGGGGCCGCCGGGAGGCGGTTGAGGGGATGGCGAGCCGTAGCGGCGCTCGGCAGCGACGAACGGATACAGGCGATCGTGTCCCGCCGGCGAGACATGAAGCGGCCTCAGCGTCATGGCGACCGGAACGGTGGAAACGGACGTATCCACAGACGATATTCGGTGTGCCGGAGATGGAAGTTCCATCTCCGATGCGATGGGAGGTGACCGCTGTGAGCGACGTACTGAAGAACATCGAGACCGAGGATGTCTACGAGCCGCCGCTGCTCGTCGAGGCGGGCGAGTACGCCGAGGCGACCCAGGGCAGCATCGGCAGGTTTCCCG
>NZ_VWMY01000153.1:2266-8162 GCF_008905045.1 Streptomyces albicerus | reverse complement strand
CCCCGACCGTTGTGGTCGGGGGCCCACACCCCCACACCATCACCCACTCTGCTTGGAGAAAGCTGATGGACGTCACGTTGGCCTCTTGGTTCGTTATCTTTCCTGACCAGGACCTGTCCCCGGATCTCCTGGATCGTGTACGGAACCTGGCCGGCCCTGACTCGTCCCAGGTCGTCCCGCACCCCTCTGGTCGGCCCTGGCTGGTCGGCCGCTGGTCCGACGACGAGATGACCGTCTGCGCTGTGGGTGAGGTACGGCTGGCCGTGGCCGGGGTCTGTTCCCTGAACGCCGCCGAACTCGCCTCACGTGCTGGGAGAATTCGCGCCACGGCGGACATCGAGGCGGTCCTGTCGGGCGCCCACGGCTCCTTCCACGTTCTGGCGTCCGTGGCAGGCAGGTGCTATGTCCGTGGGAGCTTCTCGGGGAAGCGGCGGGTGTACCGGGCCGAGGTCGACGGTGTCACGGTGTGCGCCGATCGTGCCCATGTCCTGGCCCGGCTGTCCGGTGCCGAGGTGGACACCGCGCAGCTGGCGCTGCGGCTCGCGGGTGTCGCTGTCCCGCATCCGCTCACTGACAGTGCGTCGTGGTCCGGAGTCGGTGCCGTACCGCCCGCGGAGGCTGTGGAGCTGAAGCCGGGGGGCGGTGTGCGCGCCCTGCGGTGGTGGCAGGCGCCCGCGGCCGATCTGCCGTTGCGGGAGGCGGCGGCCGGGCTGAGAAAGGCGTTGCGGCGGGCGGTCGCGCTGCGCGTCCGGCCGGGGGACGTGGTGGCCGCGGACCTGTCCGGTGGCATGGACTCGACCTCGCTGTGTTTCCTGGCGGCCGAGGCGGGGGCCCGGCTGGTGACCATGACCTTGCACTGGAGCGCGCCGACCAACGAAGACCGCGCCTACGCCACCCTGGCTGCCCAACGCCTGCCCCACGTCGAGCATCTGGTGTTTCCGGCCGGAGATCTGCCTGCCTGCTTCGCCGGGCTCGACGAGCGCCTTGACCCGGGCGACGGGCCGTCGCTGGTGAAGCGCGACCGGCTGACACAGCAGCGCTTGGCCGAGGAGATGCGTTCGCACGGAACCCGGCTGCGGCTGTCGGGACACGGTGGAGATCATGTCGTCCAGCCGCCTGCGGCCTATGTGCATGGGCTGTTGCGCCGCTCCCCGGCGGCCGGTCTGCGGCATGCGGCCGGGCTTCGCGCGCGCTCGCGCCAGCCACTCGGGGCGACCGCGAAGGCGTTGCTCGACCGCCGCTCGTACGCCTCTTGGCTCGCCCATGCCGCGGAGCGGCTGCGCGTGCCGGCTCCGCTGATGGACTTCGGCTGGGGTGTGCGCCCGCAGCTTCCGTTCTGGGCGAGCGACCAGGCGGTGGAGTCGTGCCGCGAGCAGCTGCGTGCGGCGGCCCGGGACGCCATACCGCTGCATCGCGAGCGCAGTAGGCACGCCTGGATCGCCGTCGTGCAGCAGGCGGGTCTGGGCGACGCGCACTTCAGCCACGACGCGGCGCTCGCGGGACTGCCCCTGCACACACCGTTCTGTGACGACGCCGTGGTCGAGGCGGCGCTCGCCGCCCGCCCGCACGAGGCCGCGAGCCCCTGGTCGTACAAGCCGCTGCTCGCCGCCGCGATGGACGCCCTGGTGCCCGGGCCCGTTCTGCGCCGGACGACCAAGGACCACTGCATGCCGGAATGGCAGGAGGGCCTGCGTCGGCAGCGACACACCCTCGCCGCCTGGGCCGAGGACTCCCGGCTCGTGGCGGCGGGCGTAGCCGACGAGGCGAAGCTGCGCCGGGCGCTGCTCTCACCCGGACTGCTGTCTGGCGGCGTGAGCGAACTGGAGGCCACGCTGGCCGCGGAGGCGTGGCTGCGCGATGTGGAACACCAGGAAACCCTGAACCGCTCGAGGGAGCTGAACGATGCACCGATTGCGCGCTGATGTGAGCGCTTGTGCCGCGGACGACGGCATGGTCCTGCTGGACGAACGCGACGGGCTCTACTGGCAGCTGAACAGCACCGGCGCCATCGTCGTGCAGTCGTTGTTGGACGGCGCCACGCCCGAGCAGATCGCCGAACGGCTGGCAGCCACCCGCCCGGTGACCCGGGAGCGGGCGACCGCCGACGTGACGGCGTTGGTCTCGCACCTCGTCCGGGAAAGGCTGGTCTGCGCATCATGAGCCAGGTCCTGGACACCAGCAGTGTCCGGCCGGCGTTCGGCTCCCGGCTCGCCGCCCGCACTGCCATCGTCGCCGGCCGGCTCATCGCCCACCTGCCACCACGCCGGATCCGTGCCGTCCTGGGCCTGGTTCGGCGAGGGTCCCGACCCGCTCGGTACGAGCAGGCCCTGCGGGCGCGGCAGGAGGTGACGGCCGTCAGCACCCTCTGTGCGGGCCACTACTGCCTCCAACGCTCGCTGGCCACAGCCCTGCTGTGCCGCATGCGGGGAAGCTGGCCCACGTGGTGCAGCGGGGTACGTATCTCGCCCTTCACAGCGCACGCCTGGGTGGAGGCCGAGGGCAAGCCGGTGGGCGAGCCCGACGACACCGCCACCTACCGAGCGATGATCAAGGTACCTGGGCAGGAGCAAACCTGATCCCAGGCCAACAGACTCGGCGAGTGGAGGGCACCGCTCCCCGACATCGATACTGCGCCGCCGGCCTCCGCCGTCGTCACGTCTCACCCGCTCCTGCGCGTCAGTGAGCGATCTCCGAATTCGCTTCAGGCGAGGTCAGGCCGAGGTCAACTGGCAACCGATGCGGGCGACTTAGAGGGCGTTTGAGGTAGGCAGATTGCCCTTTATGCCCTAGTAAGTTCCTCGCCAGGTGGGAGTGGTCTCGTCCGTTATGCGCCTGGCGAGGTTGTCGACCGAGGCGATGTGGATCATGGCTTCGGAGCTGGCGGTGAGGGTCTCGTAGTCGCGGGCGAGACGGCGGTGCATCATGATCCAACCGATACTCCGCTCTACCACCCAGCGCCTTTTCACGACGTGAAACCCGCGGGCATCCGGGTTTCTGTTGACGACTTCGACATCGATTCCGAGTCGGGCGCCGTGCTCGACGACGGCGTTCTTGAAGCCGGTGTCGACCCAGCTCTTGGAGATGGTCGGGTACGTCTCCTTCGCCTGGTCGAGGAGGCGTATTCCCAGGGCGTTCTCCGAGAGGCCGGCGGCGGTGACGGTCACAGCGAGGATGAGGCCGATTGTGTCGGTGAGGATGCCGCGCTTCCTCCCGACGATCTTCTTGGCTGCGTCCGTTCCCTGGCTGGTCAGGGGCACGTTGCTGGAGGTCTTCACGCTCTGGGTGTCGATCACGGAGGCGGTCGGCTCGGGCTTGCGCCCTTCCTTCACCCGGGCCAGTCCCGTCAGGTCGTAATTGAGCTGGGCGAAGATTCCTTCGTCACGCCAGGCCGCGTAGTAGGCATAGACGGTGCCGTGGTTCGGGAAGTCATGCGGGAGGTATTTCCAGGGAATTCCCGTGCGGTTCACGTAGAGGAGCGCGTTGAAGACGTCCCGTAAATCGACCTTGGTCGGCTGTCCGGTTGGCCTGCGGTCGAGCCGAGCCTTTCTCCAGGCCGTCAACGTCGGCTCGATCAGGGCCCATCGGGCGTCCGACAGGTCGCTGGGGTACGGCTTGCGCTCGCTCACGGCGTAGCGTGATCATAGGCGAGACGGAGGACTCGGTTCCGCTGTTCATCGGGCGATTCCGTGGCAACTTCAAACCAGACGGACTTCCGGGCGCAGAAGCGAACGAGACGGACGGCCGAGCCCTCGTCCTGGCGAGCGTCATTCGACGCCTAGGGGATGAAAGCTCTCAAAGCAGGGCAGGAACGAGAGCCGCATATAGGGCTTGACCTGCATAAACGCCCTCTTAGCGCAGTGAGTGACGCTGGTAGCGCGACTCGGGTGGCCCGAAGGTCAGCCCGTTCTCGTCGAGGGCGTTGGCGATGGTCAGTTGGCTGTGGGGGAAGCAGAAGCTGACAGCGACTGTTCCCTGGGCCATGTCGCTCCCGATCCACTCGAGGAGCTCTACGTCCTGAAGGACCTGGCCCTGGAGGGCGTGCAGCTCGGGGCGCATGTCGTGGCGCCACTGGAGATCGAAGTCGGGCCACAGGACCGGCTGGTGGCGGTCCACCGTGTTCCAGGTGATCGAGATGTCGTCGAACTTTTGGTGGTTGATCTCAACCTGTTCTCCGGTGAAGTCGAGCAGGACGGGGCAGTCGGAGAACCATTCGTTGTCCTGAACGTCCCAGACCAGCCAGGCATGGGTCAACGGGCGGCCGATGAGCGCACGGAGTTGCTGGCCGTGGCCTGCCACTACCGCGGAGCGACCGTTGAGCCATTGAGGCCGGTAGCTTTCGATCCCGAAGTTGAACACGCCAGGATCTTCTCAGAAGCAGACATCACGCGACTTTGCCAGGGCCCTGGGACTGGTCCGGGAACGGGTGCGGCCGCCGGTGATCATCAGTGTGTGAAGACAGAAGATCAGACGGTGGCCGCAGTTCACAGCATAGATCCTGCCCGGTGGCAGGACAGGTTCGAGGTCCTGATGGGCCGCATCGCGGGGCGGTTCGCCCGGGTGGAACCGCGGCGCCGGGCGAGGGCGCTGGTGCCCAGATCACCGTGGTCGAGGTGGACCGCCCCGATCGTCGAGCTCGCCGCGGGCAAATCCGACCCCGTCGACGCCTATGCCGCCGCCACCGCAGTGCTCTCCGGCCGCGCCACCGGCATCCCGAAGGACCGCGATGGCACAGTCGAGGCAATCCGCGCACTGCGCGTGGTACGCGCCAGCGCCATCAAGGCCCGCACCCAGACCATCAACCAGCTCAAGTCACTGATCATCACCGCGCCCGCAGCGATGCGGGAAACACTGCGCTCACTGACCACCGCCGAGCTGATACGCCGCCTGGTCGTCAGCCGGCCCGGCTCCGATCTGACCGCCCCGGCCGCCGCTGTCAAACTCGCGCTCAAGCGCTTGGCCAAGCGATACCAGCACCTGAGCGAGGAAATCGCGCAAGCGGACGCCGAGCTGCGCGCCCTCATCACCCACATCGCCCCCGACCTGCTCGCGCTACCGGGCGTCGGGACAGAGACCGCCGGGCAGTTGCTGGTCACCGCCGGGGACAACCCCGACAGGCTCGTCTCGGAGGCATCCTTCGCCCACCTGTGCGCAGCCGCACCCGTGCCAGCCTCCTCGGGCCGCACTGATCGCCATCGACTCAACCGCGGCGGCGACCGCCAGGCCAACCGCGCGCTGCACACCATCGTCCTGGTCCGTATGCGTCACGACCCACGCACCCGCGACTACGTCGCACGACGCACCCTCGAAGGGCTCAAGACGAAGGACATCTTCATATGCCTCAAGCGCTTCGTCGCGCGAGAGGTCTACCGCCACCTCACCAGCGCACCATCGGCATCTCCAGCCACTTGACGATCTATAGGAGCTTCAGAGTCAAGCTAAACCAGAGGCGGTCTCGACCGCCGCCTTGCCCGTATTCCGGTGTGCGCGGCGGCCGTTCCTTGTGGGGCAAACGACCGGCACACTCAGCGACCGGGCCGGGCTACCGTGCCCGTCGTACGGGGCTGACACCGGCCATGGCGGTCGCGCATGACCTCACCCGCAGGGCGACCCTCGCCTGATGCGGCGTCAGCTTGAGACGTTGCACGACTGACAAAGTTCCCTGCACGGACGACAAAGTCCGAAGCCCACGACGACCCTAAGGTTCCTGGGCGAGGTCAGAAAAGGTCGCTGTTCAGCAGGAGTGGACGCGCATAGATCAGACTCCATATTGAAAGGAACCAATAGGCATGCGCAAGACAGGCAAAAGCAAGGCACTTCTCGCGACAGGGACCATGATGGCGGCCCTACTGGGAGGAATGATCACCGCTGCCCCAGCCAACGCAGCAGCCCCGGTGTT
>NZ_VWMY01000153.1:0-2256 GCF_008905045.1 Streptomyces albicerus | reverse complement strand
GGCCCGCTGCGGCCGCGGCGATCCACCCGTGCGGCGAGACGACGATCAGGACGCGCAGCGCCCTCACTTTGATCATCGTCCCCAGGATGCGGGGGTCGATCTCGACCTGCTACGCGAAGCAGGGCATGAGCGGCGACTACGTTTACGCCCTGCAGGTAAACATCCTCGTCTGCTACGCAGGGACGCCCGCCGCAACCTATATCAAGAACAGTGGCGGCGCTGACGGCGTCTACGGCGCCGGCACCCGAGATGCGTTCAAGTGGATCCAGAAAAACGTGTGGGGCCTCACTGGGAGCAACGTCGACGGCGTCTACGGCCCCTACGCCCGCGACCACATGCTCTTTGCGCTGTGGTGGCACACGAATACCGTGCCCACCACCACCACAGGCAGGTGCTCCAGATACGACGTGTGATGCGACTCCCGTCTAGGACATGCCCATGCCGTTGTGCCGCAGCAAGGACTCCACCAAGGGCTCGGGGAACGGCTGTCTGCTCAGCCTTCCCCTCGCGGTACGAGGCTGAGGTGAGCTGTCGGGCTGGGCGGTGCTTCGGGCTGAGGGGCGCGGGCCCAGCCGTGGGCGTGCATGGTCTCGGTCTCCCAGTCTTCGAAGAGCTGGGGCAGTGCCTTCGGATCGCGGTCCGGGTCGCGATGCCAGCGGATGAAGGCACGGGCGGCGGGGCGGTCTGCGTCACAGGCCGGGCAGAGTTCCATCCACACGCCGGTCATCAGCGGGCCGTGCCAGTGCAGCAGGAGGTCGCCGCCACAGCGGGAGCAGGGGCCGGTCCTGCCGCTTGTCTTCGTCTGGGTCGGCGGGGTGCAGCCGGGCAAGTTCTTCGTCGCTGACGTTGTCGAGGCTGCCGTCGATGGTGCTGACGCGGCAGAAGGAGCCGTCAGGGCGCACCACGTAGCGCCAGGTGAACGACATACGCCCCCTTTCGGGATGGAGCGTTACGCGAACGTCAACGATCCGCCTGTTGCCTGATCAGCGTCAAGGGATCGGCAGGTGCCGCCCGTGCCAGGAGGTCCGACGCGGGCCCGACTTGGCGGGCAGCTTCCGGAGTCCCAGCGCGAAGGCCCTACTGCCACACCATGCCGAGTGGCTGTCAAGTCCCCTGCGCGTGGGGCCGGTTGTACCCCTTACTGATCGTTTCAGAATGAGGGTGCTGGCTATTTGTCATCGAGTCGCTGAAGGACCTGCGTGAAGTCACCGGCGTCGAGCAGGACGGCGAGTACCTGGATCATGTTGTCGATGCCAGGGTCCCGGACTATCAATCCGTCAGAACACCAGAAGTAACGGCCGCCCAACTCCTCGTCTGTCTGGGACCACCTCTTCATCAGGCGTTCAACCTCGGCGAGCGTGAACACGGTCGCGCTCCAGCGGGAGCCGTCCGCTGCCAGCCGTACCTCTACGTCGACGTTGCAGACGGCACCCAGATCCTCGCCGGGGCTGGGTAGGAATGACGCCTCGAACCGGTCCGTGCGGACGCGGTACCAGGGTTCATCCCAACCCTGCTCAGTGGCCTTGTCCCCGGTGTTGGTCATCCGGGGAGTATGTCGATCTGGCTCGGCGTGCTCAACCGGGTTCTGGCAAGCTGCAGCCTCGTGAACATGGATCTTGTACCCGATGATCTCTGGGACCGGATAGCCCCGTTGTTGCCGGTGCGTCCACGGCGGCACCGCCATCCCGGACGGCTTCCGGTGCCGGACCGGGTTGCGCTGGCGGGCGTCGTTTACGTCCTGCGCAAGGGGGTGGCCTGGCGCGACGTGCCCAGCGAATCAGTGGGCTGCTCCGGAGTGACGGCCTGGCGCCGTCTGCGGGACTGGACCGAGGCAGGAGTCTGGCCGCACCTGCATGCTGCCCTGCTGACCGAGATGCGTCGCGCCGACCTGCTGGAACTGGACGACTGCTCTGTAGACGGATCGCACGTCCGGGCCCTCAAAGGGGGGACCCCGTCGGCCCCTCTCCGGTCGACCGCGCCCGCCCCGGCTCCAAGCATCACCTGATCGTCGACCGCCATGGAACCCCGATCGCCGTCACACTGACTGGCGGGAACCGCCACGATGTCACCCAACTCCTGCCCTTGTTGGACGCGGTCCCTCCGATCCGTGGACGGCGGGGACGTCCCCGCAGCAAGCCGCGGCGCGTGGCGGACGACGAACGTCGCGGCCTAGTACTGCAACGGTCCTTGTTCTGACTGCTGGGCAGTTGTCATGGGCTGTGTCCGCGTCGTTTGTAGTGGCTGATGCGGGCTTGG
>NZ_VWMY01000152.1 GCF_008905045.1 Streptomyces albicerus | reverse complement strand
CGGCGAGCCGGCCTGGCGTGCCCGCCGGCACGCCAGGCCGGCTCCCGGACGCGCCGAAGTACGCAGCCAGCGCCGCGTCCAGCCCATCCCCGGCCGGCCCCCAGGCGATATAGCCGTCGGGCCGCACCAGCAGCGCCTGGCACGGCAGTTCGGGCGTCGGCGCGGCATGCACCGTACGCAGCAGACCGGCCCAGCCCCGCGCCTGCTCCTGATAGCCGCCCGGCTCGCCGAAGAGCAGCAGCAGCGGCCGGCCCCCGCGCAGCAGACCGATCACATCGGCGGGCCCCTGGCGGGTGGCCAGGCCGACGTTGCGCAGAAACCTTCCCTCCCAGGGGGAGGACCGCGCGGTGAGCGGCGCCAGCACCGTGTCCTGCGCGCTGACCATGGCGGCCAGCGCGCTGCTCTCCCCCCCGGCCGCCAGCAGCTGGCCGAACAGCGCGCGCAGCGGGTCGAGTTCGGGACCGGGGCGCATCAGGGCGAGCTGCGCCCGCGTGTTGTCGATCACCCGCTGGGCGGCCGGCCGGCGCTCCTGGTCGTAGCTGTCGAGCAGCCTTGCGCCCGCACCGCCGCGCACCGCAAGCGCCAGCTTCCAGCCGAGGTTGACCGCGTCCAGCAGGCCGGTGCTCAGCCCCTGGCCGCCCACGGGGAAGTGGACGTGGGCCGCGTCTCCCGCCAGGAAGATCCGCCGGGCCCGAAAGGACCGGGCCAGGCGGGAGAAGTCGCTGAACCGGCTCAGCCACCGGGGCGCCTCCATCGCGATGTCCCGCCCGGCGATCCAGGAGACCTCACGGCGCAGCTCCTCCAGGGTCGGCGGCAGCCGGCGCTCGCCCTGCGCCCCGCTGCAGTTGAGGGTCCGCAGCCGGACAAAGCCGCCCGGGACGTTTTTGGCGACCAGCCAGCCGCGCGGGGTGCGGTGCCATCCCGGCCCCAGGCAGGCCTCCCCGGCGAGCCGGACGTCGCCCGCCATCGCGGACACGGTGGCCGGACAGGTCCGCGAGGCGAAGCCCGCCTGCTCCCGCACCGTGCTGCGCGCGCCGTCCGCCCCCACCAGGTACCCGGCCGCACAGCCGACCGGCCCGTACGGCCCCTGCGCCGTGACCTGGACCCCGTCGGGCCCCTGCCGCACCCCGGTCACCCGGTGCCCGCGCAGCACCCGCGCACCGGCCGCCCTCGCCCGCCTCTCGAAATGGCGCTGCAGCTCCTCCTGCGCACACTTCAAGATCGGCTCCGGCTCCGCGGCGGGCGCCGAGATGGCCAGCCCCGGCAGCCCCGCGAAATGGAAGACCCGGCCGAAGGCCGCCGGGTCCGCCGCCGCCGCCAGCCCCTCCAGATGCCCGCGCCGCACCAGGCACTGCACCGTCCGGGCATGCAGCGTGGTCGCCCGAGGATGCCCGGACACCTCCGCCCCGGACTCGATGACCAGGGTGCGCACCCCGTATCCGGCCAGCTCCGCGGCCAGCAGCATGCCCACCGGCCCTCCCCCGACGATCAACACCTGCGTCTTCGTCCCACTCGCCATCCGGGCCTCCCCGTTGCCCCGTCCCACCCGGCCCCGACGCCCGGGCACGAACACCACCCAAAAATATACCGGGCAGACGGTTCTTTACAAGGCCGTCACATATCCGACCGCACCCGGGTCCCCACGACAGAGCGATGCCCCGGCTCCCGCAGCACCGCCGGGCGCACGCGTGCGCGAAGCCACCGCCCGGGCTCCCGCCCCCGCCGCGCACCGGCCCGGGACGGGTACCGCGGCCGTGCGGCAGCAGCCACACGACCCGGCGGCAAAACCTCCCCGACGAGCCGGACGGCCCCCCGCCGGGCCCGATCCCGGCGCAGCCCGCCGCCGCGGTGGCCGGCAGGCCGGCCCGGCAAGACGGCAACCGGCCCGGGCTGTCCGGGCTCCGGCGCAGGCAGCCGAGCGTGCCGATGTCCCCGCGCGCCGCACGACGCCGGCCTCATGGACGATCCCGTCCCTGGCGCTCAGAGCACCCATGCCGTCTCCTCGTCGCCCACCAGCCCGCTGCCCGGGCCGTCCTTCCGCCGACGGACAGGATCATCCGGGTGGGCGGCGCCCGTGCCCCCCACCGCGCGGACCCGGCCGCGGGCGGCACGCGCCGAAACGGCCGGGGCCCCCTCATTCTGGCACCACGCCGTGAACGCCGCGCAGAGCCGCGCCAGTTCCGCGCCGAGCCCGGCGTCCGGCCAAAAGGACACGCCGGGCAAGCGCCCGGCGCGGTCCTCCTGCCCCCGCCTACGCGGCCGGGGCGCTCCGCACCCGCCCCGGCCGGTGAGGCCCTTCGCGCCGCCCGGGCAGCAACAAGCGCCCCCGAGGAGCCGCTCTGCGGAGGGTGGACTCCACGCGGCAGCGACCCCGGCGCACCGCCGCATCGTCCACGGCCGGCCCGCAGACCCCGCAGACCCCGCAGACCCCGCAGACCCCGCAGACATTGACGGGTACACCCCCCGGGGTGAAGGGACACGAGCCGGGCTCCCCCGCTTCTCGGCCGGCTCCCAGCCCGCCGGCGCGGCCGGCCCGCAGACCGGCCCGCGGGGCCGTGCCGGCCGGGGCTGTGCTGCGGTGTTCCCCCGGATGCCGCCCCCCGCACGGCGTGGCCCGGCCGCGCAGGCGGCGCTCACCTCCGCCCCGGGGGCCGCCGGCTACGGCGCCGCCGGCGCGGCCAACGGCAGGCCGCACTCGGCCGCCAGGTCGCCGGCGCGCCGCCCAAACCCGGCGGCGCAGGAGTCGCCGAGCACGTCCAGGGCGCGGGCCAGGTCGGCCATCGCCCGGGCCAGTTCGGCGCGGTCCCCGCAGCGGCGCAGTTCGCCGATGGCACAGGCCAGGGTGTGCGGGCGCCGGCCCGCCTCGTCGGTGGCGGCCAGCAGCCGCAGGGCGCCCGCCCGGTGCCGGGGACCCAGCGCGGGCAGGGCCAGTTCCTCGGCGAGCAGGGCACGGGCCGCCCCGGCACGGCCCAGCCCGAGCAGCGCCTCGGCCACATCACCGCGCCAGGGCAGGTGCGGCAGCCGGCCCGCACCGTGCCGCAGCGCGAGGCGGCCGGTCACCCGGAACACCTCCAGAGCATCCTGGTAGCGGTGCGCCGCCAGATGCAGACGGCCCCGGGCACGCCACCACGGCACCGCCGCCCACCGGGCCTGCGGGAGGGGCGCACCGAGACCGGCGGCGGCCTCCTCCCACCGGCCCAGCGCGATCAGGGCCTCCGCCCGCACCGCGGCCGGCCACAGGTACAGGCCACCAGGCCGGCCGCCCGCGGCCTCCAGCGCCCGGCCCGCCTCGCACTCCGCGCCGGCCAGCTCACCCAGCTGCAGCAACGCCTCCGCACCCAGCGCACCGAACGCGGCCGCCCAGACCGCGCTCTGCGCCCGCGGGCGCAGCTTCGCACACCACAGGGCCGCCCGGTGAGGATGACCGGCATCCAGCAACACCCGCACCGCATGCAACAACACCGGACCCGACGCCGGGGCCAGCACAGCAGAACGCAACAGCCGCTCGGCCGCACGCGCCCCACCCACCCCCCGCACACCACCCCCGGTATGCCAGCGCGGCACCCCACCCGACGGCCAACCCCCCTCGCCGCGCCCCACACCAGCCAAGAACGGGCCACCCACGCCCGATCCAGAACCGCCGGACCACCGTACCGTCACCGTCCGCGGCATCGAAGGAGACTCCATCACCCCACTCAACCCCACACCCACCCCCACCCACCCGAACCCCCAACCCACCCTTGAGCAACCCTCAAGCACAGACCACCGACACCACCGGACCCCCACCACCACCCCGTCCACCCCACCCCGCAACATCAACCCACCACCGACAAACAACCCAACCCGCCGACAGCCCGGCAGCAGGCCGCCACAACCCACCCGCCGAACACCGGCGCCACACGCCGCAGCCCACCCGCCAGCCGGGCACCGGCGCGGCGCGCGCCGCGCGAAACGGGAGCCGCGGCCGGGGCGGGATCCGACCTCGCGGACCCGCACGAGGGGCCTGACACTCACGCCGTCGCCGGCCACCGTCCGGGCCTGCACACTCCGGTCCTGCCACAGCCGGTACAGGGCCACCTCGTAGGCGAACAAGGCACTCTGGCCGTACTCCGTCCGCGCCAGCAGGCCGCTGTCCACTCCGACCTCGGGAGCGAACACCACCGCGGCCAGCGGCAGGGCGCCCCGACCCCGACCGCGACGCCAAACTCGACCGCATCGAGCACCTGCTGGCACGCTTCCCGGACCGGGTCTTCGCCTTCGACGAGTTCGGACCCCTCGGGATCCGGCCCACCCAGGGCTCCTGCCGGGCCGAACTGGGCAAGCCCGACCGCGTGCCGGTGACCTACCACCGCACCCACGGCGTCTCCTACTTCGACGGCTGCTGCTACTCCGTCGGCGACGACACCCTGTGGGCGTCAACCGGCGCCGCAAGGGCACCGCCACCAGCCTCGCCGCGCTGAAGTCGATCCGGGCCGCCCGGCTCGACGGCGCCCCCATCTACATCATCTTGGACCACCGTTCCGCCCACACCCGCGCGGACATCCGCCAGTGGGCGACGAGGAACAAGGTCGAGCTGTGACGACGTCGGCAAGACCGTCAAACGCCCCCGAGACCCTCAAGGCCATCGGCAAGCCTGGAAGGTCTTGGTAGATGAGGAACAAGCTGAGTGCCTGTGTCTGATCCAGTCATGCCAAGATGGCGTCGTCACGTTCGAGTGCAGGCGCCGCTGAAGAGGGGCGAGGGCGGTCACGGTGGCGAACACCACGGTGGCCTGGGTGCGGAACTGGCGCCAGGTCAGCCAGATCGTCGAAGGACCTCCAGCGCCGCAAGGGCATCGGTCCCTCGTGGGCGGCGCTCAAGAGCATCCGGGCGTCTCGTCCGGACGGCGCCCCGCTCTACGTGATCCTGGACAATCTGTCCGCCCACAAGAACTGGCGCATCCTGCGCCGGGCCGCGAGGAACAAGGTCGGGTGCTGCACCCCGACGAACGCGTCCTGGGCGAACCCGATCGAGGCGCACTTTGGACCACTCCGACAGTTCACCCTCGCCAACTCGAACCACCCCAACCACACCGTCCAGACACGGGAGTTGCACCGCTGCCCGCGCTGCGCAACCAGAACGCCCGCCATCCCGATGTCCTGGCCGCCCAGCTGCGCGAACGCGCCCGCATCCGCGGCGAGAAGGGCATCCGCTGGGGCGGACGACCAGTTGCCGCCACAGCGTGAGGTCGCAACCCGGTGATCGGTTCCGGTCACAGCACTACTGAGCTTTTCGTTAGTTCTGTGGGCGCTGGGGCTTCGGTGGTGTGAGCATGTTGGTGTGTCTTCCGAGTCGCAGGCCGTTGTTTCCGACGTCTCTGTTCCGCCGCTGACACGGCCGCAGTTGGCCGAGGCCCGTCGCATGCGCGCGGTCGAATTGTTCGAGCAGGGACGCTCTACCTCCGAGGTCGCACGGGTGGTGGGGATGCACCCCGAGAGCGTGCGCCGGTGGAAACGCCTGTGGGAGCAGGGCGGGGCGCAGGCACTGCGGCGGCGTCCGGCCACCGGCCGGCCACCCAAGCTGGATGATGCCCAAGTCGATCTGGTCCGGGCCGCGTTGGAGCAAGGCGCCCAGGCGCACGGATTCGAGGCAGACCTGTGGACCTTGGAACGGGTCGGCGAGGTGGTGGAGCGGGTGACCGGGGTGACGCTGGCCCGGGCCTCCGTGTGGCGCCTGCTGACCGGGCGGCTGGGGTGGAGTCTGCAGCGGCCCAGGCGTCAGGCCGTCGAGCGGGACGAGTCCGAGATCGCCCGGTGGGTCGCCCAGGAGTGGCCACGTATCAAAAGGGGGCGGTGAAGAAACGTGCCTGGCTCGTGTTTTTCGACGAGTCAGGTGTGTCGCTGCTGCCCCAGGTACGCCGCACCTACGCGCCCCGCGGGCACACCCCCGTGCTGCGGCACCGGCTGAACTGGAAACGCGCCGGGATGGCCGCCGCGCTGGGCTACCACGGCGCCGACCCCGAACGTGGTCCGCGGCTGTGCTTCCGCCTCAAGCCGGGCAGCTACGACACCGCGTCCCTGATCGACGTGCTGGAAGACCTCAAGACCTTCTATGCCGGCGAGTCGGTGGTCTTGGTCTGGGACGGACTGTCGGCCCACTGGAGTCGGGACATGCGGGCGTGGGTGGCCGAGCAGAACTGGCTGACACTGGAACGGTTGCCCGCCTACGCACCCGAACTCAACCCAGTGGAACTGCTGTGGGCGGCCATCAAAGCCCGCGAGCTGGCCAACCTCGCCGGCGACCAGCTCGCCGATGTCGCCGACGCGGCCGAACGCGGCATCCACCGGATCTGCTCCACCGAACACCTCCCGTGGTCCTTCCTCACTCACACTGGATTAAAAATCCATCCCGAACCACCACAGAACTAACGAAAAGCTCAGTAAAGCGTGTTGCAGAAGGCCGTGGGCGGGCAGGCTGAGCTGGGCTGTTGGCGTGTTCGGTCATGCGGCGAGGGCGAGGTTGTGCATGCGGGCGATGGCCTGGACGGCATGGTGGAGGCCGTCGCCGTGCTGCCGGCAGTCGCGGAGAATCTTGTAGTTCTTCATTCGGCCGATCACGTGCTCGACGCGGGCGCGGACCTTGCGGTGCGCGGCGTTGTCCTCCTCCTCGCCCTTCAGCAGCGACCGTCCGGGGCGTTTGCGGTGCGGCACGATCAGGCCGGTGTTGAGGTAGGCGCCATCGCCCAGCACGGTGACGTTCTGGCACTGCACGGCCAGACCCGAATCCCGCCAGGCCTTCGCATCCGCTGTCGTGCCCGGCACCGGGCGGGCTGCAGCCACCACCAGGCGCGTGTCCGCGTCCACGATGACCTGCACGTTCACCGAGAAGCGGCAATTGCGTGAGGACATGCCCACCGTGCGGTCGCGGACCGGGATGAGGATGCCATCGACGATCCACAACCGCTCAACGGCATCCCGTGGCACCCGGACAGGCTCCAGGGCGAGCAGCGGACCCAGCCTCTGGATCACCCGGCAGACGGTGGCCGGCCAAACCCCGAACAGCGGCGCGAGCTGCCGCATGATGAGGTTCGTGCGGTAGCAGGCCGCCACCAACAGCACCCGCTCGGCCAGCGGCAGCCGCCACGGACGCCCCCATCCACAGCCATCACCACCACGTTCCTGCACCACTTTCAGCAACCGTCCGAACTGCTCAACCCACAGCCCGGTGAACGCTTCCACCCACAACCGCTCGGCCCTCAACACCCCAGCCATACAACGGAGATGCCCAGCTCACGGCCTTCTGCAACACGCTTTAGACAGCACTAGCTGGAAGGAGTTGCCCTCTTGCCTCGCGATACGGTGCTGCCATGTCCCGATCAGTCGAAACCGGATCAGTCTTGTCTCCCGTCACCGCGGACGACGTCGACCTTGCCGTGCGGCTCGCCGTGGGCATCCTTCGGGACGCACCCCGCGAGGGGTGGGGCGGTAAGGCCGGTTCGCTGGAGTGGGACTGCTGGGAGACCGTCGAGCACCTCGCCAACGACCTGTTCCACTACGCCGTGCAGCTGAGGCCGCAGAGCCCGCCGCTGGACACCCATGTGCCTTTCGCGTTGAGCCAGAAGAGGCCGGACGGACCCGCGGTCTTCCTCTTCGCGGACCGTGATGCGGGTCCGGCCGGCCTGGTGCAGGTGCTGGAGGCGTGCGGCGCGCTGCTGGTCGCCATGGTGCGTACGACGCCGCCCCGGGTCCGCGCCCACCACGCCGCCGGGGTGTCGGACCCCGAAGGCTCCGCGGCGATGGGGGTGGTAGAGACGCTGGTACACATGCACGATGTGGCGGAAGGCTTCGGGCTTGCCTGGACCCCGCCCTCCGCTCTCTGCTCGCGGGTGCTCGCCCGTCTGTTTCCACAGGCTCCGGGCGGCGCGGATCCCTGGCCCACCCTGCTGTGGGCCACCGGCCGCGCCGACCTGCCGGGACACCCTCGTCCCACCACGTGGCGCTGGGCCAGCACACCGCGGTCATAGGAGCGGATCGGCTTCCGCCGCACACCTCCGGTTCGCGCGCCGCGGCCGCCGTCCCCACCATGCCGGCCGGCTACCGGCGGCGTCTGCGGCAGCCGCGGCACTCAAGTTCGGCTCCGTCTCCGCACGGCCGGCCTCCTCCTTCTCCTCCTCCTGGCGGCGCGCGGCCCGTCCGGCCCCCGCACGTGCACGGCGCTCATCCCGACACAGCCCCGCACAGCCCGATCGACCCCCGTCCGGCAGCGCAGCCGGACGCAGTTCCAGCGTTCCCCGGAGACCCTCCGCCCGCACCGCAAGCACACCGGCCGCCGCGCCTGCCGCTCGGCCGCCACCGCGCCCACGACCGAGGCGCTGCCTCCCGATGCGAAAGCCTCTCCCCCGCCGACATGACGGCGGCCGCCCCTCCGGTCCCGCCACGGCTACGGCACTCCCGCCGCCCGGACGCCCGCACCGCCCCTACGCGAGCCCGGACGGTATCGGCGACCGCCCGCCACTCGGGGCCTGCCGCGCGCGAGTCCGGCTGGAACGAGGCAGAGCTGACGGTGGCGAACCGCCACCCCATCAAGCCGGTGCGGGCCTGACCATCCAGCCCGATCGCCCTCCCCCCTCCCGCGCGGCGGACAGACCGCACCGAGCTGGACGGGCCCGTGCGACCGCCAGGCCCAACTCAGGGGGGCGGTCAGCGCGTCGACCAACTCCCGCCTCCGGCACCGGACACCGCCCCGGCAGCCAAGAACCAGACACCAGCCCACCCGCCCACAGACCCTCCCAGCCGCAGACCCCAAGCCGCAACATCCGGCCCGGCCTCCGCGGCCGCCAGCACCGCCAGCACCCACGTGCCGGTCCCCCGCATGATCTCCAACCGCGACAGGTCCTCCCGCGCCTCCTCCAACCGGCGGGCCAACTCCGCAACCTCAGCCGGGAGTTCCTCCACACGCGGCCGAGCCGCGGCCTCCCGCGCCTGACGCTCTTCCGGCACAGACACCGTGGCGCCCCCCCTCCACCACGCCACCGCAGAAACACGACGGCGCTACCCCCTCCCCATCAGTGTCTGCCCAGCTCAGCCATCCCCCCAGAGGATTGCCACCCACGTCCCATCGCGCTGCCAGCGGCGAAAGAGCCCCTAGACGGTCCGCCACGGACCGTACTGCGGCGGCAGACCCCGCCACAGGCACCAGTGCGCACCCTCCAACGGGATCCTCTTGATCAGCCGCCTCCGGCACACCGACGGCCTGCCCACCACCGCAACAGGCAGCAACGACCCCAGCACCGCCCCCTGTTCATCCCAGAGATCACCTCGCCCCACACCGAGATCATCACGGCACGAGGCGAGGCCCCCCCCGCGTGCAAGGCATGGCAGGATCGCGGCCATGTCCCTCAGCGTTCCCCGCCTCCGGATCGGCCCGACCGAGATCATCGCCCTCGCCGACGGCGAGGGCCCGTTCTTCTCCCCGCGCGCCGAGGCCTTCCCCCAGGCCACGGCCGCTCAGTGGGCCGAGGCCGACCGCTACGACCCGGGCGCGGTCGACGCCGAGGGCCGCTGGCGGCTCCAGTTCCGCGCCTACGCGATCCGCGGCGACAAGGGCCTCACCGTCGTGGACGCCGGGATCGGTCCGGCGGACAGCCCCGCCGGCTCGTGGGCGCCCGTGCCCGGTGCGCTCCCCCAGTCACTCGCCGCCGCGGGCATCGACCCGGCCGAGGTCGACACCGTGGTGCTCACGCATCTGCACACCGACCACATCGGGTGGGCGGTCGTGACCGAACCGGCCCTCCCCTCAGCGCGCGGCGCGATGGACGGCACCGCTGCGACCGGCGGCGCGGTGGGCGGCGCCCCCGCGCCCGCCGGCACGACCAGCGGCCGCCGCCCCTACTTCCCGAACGCCCAATACCTCCTCCAGCGGGCCGAGTTCGACGCCCTCGACACGCTCAACCCACAGCTTCGCCAGACCCTCACCGACCCGCTCACAGCGGCCGGCCGGCTCCGCCTCCTCGACGGGGACACACCACTGCGCGCCGGACACGCGATCGCCACACCCGGTCACACGCCCGGCCACCAGAGCGTGCTGATCACCGACCGGCGCGACACGGCACTCATCACCGGCGACCTCCTGGTCCACGCACTCCAGCTGCTCCACCCCGACCTCGCCTACACGCACGAAACCGACCCCGAAGCCGCCCGGCACTCAAGACAACGCCTGCTCAGCCGCGAACCCACCACCACACTGCACCTGGCAACACCGCATCTGACAGAGCCGTTCATCCCGGCATGAACGCGGCCGTACGAGCCGTCCGGCACGGGTCACGCCGCCAGGACATCCACACACTCCCATCACTCCGGCGCTCCCATCGTCCACGGAACTCAAGACCGTCAGACAGCAGCCGCCTCCAGATTCCTGGACACCTTCGTGCAAC
>NZ_VWMY01000151.1 GCF_008905045.1 Streptomyces albicerus | reverse complement strand
GTCAGCCCGAAGACGTCGTTGAGTACGAACGCCGCCCGCTCGGCCGGTGCCAGGGAGTCCAGCGCATTCAGCAACACCCGACTCACCTCCGCCTCCAGCCTCGCCTGCGGCCCCTCGGCGTCTTCCGTCTGCGTGCGGTAATCGTCTCTCTGGCCGGCCGCACCCCGGTCGGATCCGGCGAGTCGGCTCAGGCAGATCGTGCCCGCGGTCTTCGCAAGCCAGGACCGGGGCACCGCGATCTCCTCGCGCGCCTCCTCGGACAGCCCGTACCACCGGCGGTAGGCCTCATCGACCACGCTCTCCGCCTCATCCGGACTGCCCAGCATCCAGTAGGCGACATCCACCAGATACCGACGCTCCTCCAGCAACTCCGCGATCGGCACCGCGTCCGCGTGCTCCATACCGCATCCTCCCTCTCGCACGACACCACGCTGCCGCACGCATCAACCCCGTCGACGTCCAGGAGGGCTCCAGCGATATCGGCGTCCCGGCAGGGTGCCCCTATGCATGCCCCTGTGGCCGGCACGGGGGCTGCTGTTGCCGATGGCTGAGTCCTCGCGCACGACACACTTCTTCCGTTTTCTCGGCTCAATCCCATTGACCGGACACACACAGATCTTGTGACATGAGCTCCGCCCGGGCAGACAAGAGGCAGGGCCCACGGTGAGCCGGTTGCCGCGGCCGCCCGGGGTGTCCGACCCGGCGGCCGACCGGATCCACCCGCGCCGTCGCCGGCAGCGTCCGGCATGCAGACTGGCGCCCGGTCAGGAGCAGCCGCCGGGGCACGGCCGCTGAGCGTCATCGCCGCGGCGTCGCATTAGCGCGATCTGCCCGCGAACTGTGCCTCGACCACACGATCCCCTGCGGATCATCCCCTTCACCGCCACGCGGAACTCGGCTACGTGTCACACATGCGCCGGTTGTCCGGTCTCACGTGACAACCCCGGCAGCTTTTCACAGAGATGAGAAGACCATGATCGAATTCCGGGGCCTCCTGCCGAATAACGACTTTGGAGGTGTGCTTTCCCATGGCTATTGAACGAGGAGACTACGCCACGTATTGGCGCGAACGGGCAGCTTGCCTACGCGTGGACCCTGATCTGTTCTTCCCCATAGGAAACAGCGGCCTGACGCATGAGCAGATCGACGAAGCCAAGGCTGTCTGTGGCCGTTGTCCTGTCATGGCGCAGTGCCTCAACTGGGCCGTGCAGGCGGGGCACGTGGAAGGCGTCTGGGGCGGCACGACCGAGAGCGAACGCCGTGCGATGAGGCGACGTGAGGCCCGCCAGGTCAAGGAGACCGTCACCACGGCGGCGTGACGGTTCCAGCGCCGGCACCCTGCCCGGCCCCGGACAAGGCAACCCGCACCGGGCCTGCGCCCGCAAACTCGAGGAGAAACATGACCGAGAACGCCCTTGGGGACACCACCGGCGACACGAACCTCGCAGCCAGACTCTCCGAACTGGGCTGCGCCGCACTCGTGGACGCAATGGGGCGGATCCACGATCACCGCGCACACATCCTGCCCATGGTCAGTCCCGATCCCAGCCGCCCTCTGTTCGGTCCCGCGGCGACCATTGCGTATATGCCCTGCCGTGACGACGTGAAGCAGTCATCGGAAAGTTTCGCTCACTTCTTCTACCAAGCAGTGGGGAAATTCCCGTCCGGACGCGTTCTCGTACTGTCCAGTGGAGGTTACCCGGACGTATCACACGGAGGGGGAACGAAACTGTCGAGGGTTGCCAACCATGGCCTCGCCGGGGTTCTCGCCGATGGGCGCCTGAGAGATTTCCACCAGCTACGCGAACATGGCTTTGCGGCCTGGTGCAGAGGGGAATCGACCCGTTGGGGCGGCGATACCGTCATGCCCTACGCAGCCAATGTTTCCATCGAGTTCGCTGGTGTCTGCATAACGCCCGGAGACTATATATTCGCAGACTCCTCCGGCGCGGTTGTCATACCCTCCCAGAGCTTGCACCGGGTATTGGAGATGGCCCGGAAGGTCGAAGGTGAAGATTCCTCCTTCATAAAGGAGATCCGCTCCGAAGAAATACCGTTCTGAACTGCGCCGGGCACCCTGGGGCGACCTCGTCGCCCCTGCTCCTGACACAGCGGAGGCCGTGGGTGTCACATCCGCGCCCCATGCCCGGTCATATGGGTGGAGGCAGTCCAGGAGCCTGCTGACCCAAGGAGTGCAGCGATGACCAAGCCTGTTCTTGAGCCTGCAGCTCAGGAGCCTGCGCCGGCGACGAAGCCGGGCGCGGTGCAGAGGGGGATCACGCGGTGGGCACACACCGCGTTCCGCACTGACTGAGCCGTAGTCACATCACCCGAGTTGCGTCGTGAACGGCGCCGAACGAGCAGTCTGCGACGGCTCGTGGAAATTCATGAAAACAGGCCCGGTGCTACGCCTGTCTCAAATCCGCCACCGATAGGCGTCGACCCTGCCGCTCCGAAGTCCCCGCCGTTGCCGAAGGAGCCCACGGCGAGGCCAAGAGATGTGGGTTCTGCAAATTCAGGGGCAACCCTTTGGAACGATTTACGGATGGTGGTAGGGGCATGGGTGACGGGAGTCAGAAAAACGAAGTGCGGCAAGGGCACAAAGGGGAAAAGGTTGCCGACTGGGCCGATGGGCGCCTGGGTATCTACAGCCAGGTCAGGGCAAAAGCCCGAAAGGCTTTCCCGGACCACTGGTCGTTCATGCTGGGCGAGATATGCCTCTACAGCTTCATCATCATCCTCGTCACGGGTGTGTATCTGACACTGTACTTCCATCCGTCGATGAAGGAAGTGGAGTACAACGGCAGCTACGCGCCGCTGCGGGGCCAGATGGTGTCGGAGGCATTCAATTCGACCATGCACATCTCCTTCGATGTCCGCGGCGGTCTACTGATCCGGCAGGCCCACCACTGGGCGGCGCTGGTCTTTGTCGGCGCCATGCTCGTGCACATGATGCGCGTATTCTTTACGGGCGCCTTCCGCAAGCCTCGCGAACTCAACTGGCTGTTCGGATTCCTGCTGCTGATCCTGGGAATGTTCGGAGGACTGACGGGATACGACCTTCCGGATGACCTTCTCTCCGGGACCGGACTCGCAGTCGTGAACGGAACAATCCTTTCCATCCCGATCGTCGGAACGTACCTCTCGATGTTCCTTTTTGGAGGCGAGTTCCCGGGGGACGATCTGGTGGCGCGCTTCAACACCATCCACGTTCTGCTCATCCCAGCCATCATGGTGGGACTGCTTGCCGCCCATCTGATCCTGCTCGTCTACCACAAGCACACGCAGTATCCAGGGCCGGGACGCAGCAACAAGAATATTGTGGGAATTCCGCTCAAGGTACGCGTCGTAAAGTCCGTAGGACTTTTCTTTCTGGTCGCCGGTGTCATCTTCGTCATCGCTGCGGTCGCGCAGATCAACCCGATCTGGCTGTACGGCCCTTACCGCGCCGACCAGGTTTCGGCCGGATCGCAGCCCGACTGGTACATGGGCGTGGCGGACGGTCTGCTACGAGTCATGCCCGGCTGGGAGGTCACCTTCTGGGGCCACACCCTGGCACTGGACAACCTGATCCCGCTGTCGGTGGGTGTGGGCCTCTTCCTTGCTATGGGCGCATATCCGTTCATCGAGGCCTGGGTGACCGATGATGATCGTGATCAGCACGTCCTCGACAGGCCGCGCAACCGCCCGGTGCGTATGGGGCTGGGTGTCGCATGGATCAGTTTCTATCTGGTGGCCTTGATCGGTGCCGCGAACGATATTATCGCCATCCGCTTCCATGTCTCGGTTGAAGCAGTGACGTGGGCAGTTCGCATCGGTCTCTTCATCGTGCCTCTCCTGGCCTATCTGGTAGCGAATCGGTGGGCACTCGGCCTCCAGCGCCAAGACCGCGACAAAGTGCTGCACGGCCGCGAGACCGGAATCGTCAAGCGTTTGCCGCACGGCGAGTTCGTCGAGGTGCACGAGCCGCTCAGTCAAGAAAAACTTCACGTTCTCACACAGCACGAGCAGTACAAGCCGATCGGTCCCGGCCCTGTGGGTAACCCGGAAAGGCCGGATGCCGGATTCCGCCTTGTTCCGCGCCTGCGGGCCAGGCTCAGCCGAAGCTTCTACGGCGAAGGCACGCAGATCCCCAAGCCGACCGAGCGGGAGTACAACGAGATCACCAGCCAACACGGCCGCTGACGCCCCTGCACACGTGCCGGATACGGTGCGGGTGGCGGTCCTCGCCTTGCAGGCGCACAGACCCTGCACCCTTCAGGGGCGGGCAGGACCGGCCGCCTGGCGAGGACCGACCAGGCCGGCTCAAACGCTGTGCAGGCCCGGCTGCCCGACGGGTGGGTGCGCTGGAATGCGGCCCGCTCTCCTCGGCCGCGGCGAACTACCGAACGCGCAAGTCTGTTGTTGGGTCGGTCCGCGGCGTGCAGGGCTTGTCGCAGGACCGGCCCGTTGGCGGACGTGTACTCATCCGCGATGCTGAAGACGCCGGCGCAGCGCGGGCATTCCGCCTTGCCGAAGAGATGGGCGATTCCGTCGGCGAGCACGTCCTCCTCGTCGCGGACAGCCGTCTCGTACATCCATCGGCCGATACCGGAGAGATCCTCGGCGGGCACCGGTCGCAGGTCACGTCGGTCCATGTCCCCCCGGCTCCAGTGCCGGATTGCCGAATAGCGCCCGCAACCGCCGATGGCGATCGTCACCTCCACGGCACAATGCGGACAGGCCAGGTCGTAGAAGTCGTCTGTGAAGTCTCCCGGAACGGCTGCGCAGTGGTACTGCTCCTCCACCGCGAGCAGCGACCGGAACGCCGTGAGGTAGTCGGTCGGCCGCGACCGCAGGTGATCGTCCAGCAGTTCACGGAATTCCGCGATCGCGTCGGCACGGTCCGCCGGGAGATCGTCGCAGCCATGGTGGGCTGCCGCACGCTCCATGATCTCCCCAGCGAGACGGCATGGGCCAGGAGCTGGGGTACGCGATCAGTCTCGGAGAAACAGTCATGCATCCGTGCCCAGTTCACCACCCCGGCATTGAACCGCCTGCCCCGCGGAAAGGGCGATTCCGCATACCGTCTCCAATACCGCCCTTTCGCGGTGCGCTCCATGATCTGGATATCGGTGTCGCCGGATTTTTCCCGGCAAGTGTCACATCTTCAGCAGGTGCCCTGTCATAAGGGTGAAAGCAGGAAAGAGCCTGCCGACCCAAGAGCAAGGAGTGCAGTGATGACGAAGCCCGTTCTTGAGCCTGCAGCACAGGAGATCGCGGACGCGACGGCCAATCCGCCGTTCCTGTACGAGCTCGGCCCGGAGGGTGCCCGGAAGGTCCTGGACGACCTGCAGGCGGCGCCGGTGGAGAAGCCGGACGTGGAGGAGAAGTGGATCACGGTCTCCGCCGAGGTGGGCGATGTGCGGGTACGCATCGTCAAGCCCGTTGACAGCCAGGGCACTTTGCCGGTCGTCCTCTACGTGCACGGCGGCGGCTGGGTCATCGGCAACGCCGGTACCCATGACCGTCTGGTGCGCGAGCTGGCTGTCGGGACGAACGCCGCCATCGTGTTCGTCGAGTACGACCGTTCGCCGGAGGCCAAGTACCCGGTCGCCATCGAGCAGGCATACGCGACTGCTCAGTGGATCACGGCGAAGGGCGCCGAGGAAGGTCTGGACGCCTCCCGGCTGGCTGTTGCCGGCGACTCCGTCGGCGGCAACATGACCGCGGCACTGACCATCATGGCGAAGCAGCGCGGCGACGTGACCTTCGTGCACCAGTCGCTGTACTACCCCGTCACGGACGCGGCCCAGGACACCGACAGCTACCGGGAGTTCGCAGACGGGCCCTACCTCACGGCGAAGGCCATGGCCTGGTTCTGGGACTGCTACACCACCGATCCCGCCCAGCGGGCGGAGACCACCGCCTCCCCGCTCCGGGCGAGCCTGGAGGAGCTGCACGGGCTGCCGCCCGCGCTCGTCATCGTCGACGACAACGACGTACTGCGGGACGAGGGTGAGGCGTACGCCCGCAAGCTGACCCAGGCCGGTGTTCCCACCACGAGCATCCGCATCAACGGCACCCTGCACGACTTCATGATGCTCAACCCCCTCCGTCCCACACAGGCCACAACTGCCGCGGTGGAGCGGGCCATTCGCACTCTGCGCACCGCCCTGCACAGCAACTGACAGTTCTCCGGGACCCAACCGCAGTATCTGAAGGACGAGCAGCACAGAAGCTGTTCACACTCCCGGCGCTCATGCGCGTGAACCCTGCGGTCCTTACCTGTTCATAGGCCGCCACAGACACGATGAGCGCTGTGCGCGAGCCGATCCGTACGGCCGCTCCGGCACCCTGCCAACCCGCGCACCGGAAGCCGGACCGATTCACCGAGCCGAGCCGATCCTCGGCCGCAGCACGTTCTCAGCAAGCCCCAGCCATATTCCCCGCTTGCCGCGCCGCTGCCGTCTGCCGCCTACGACCTGTCTCTGCATGACGTGCGACAGCATCCCGCCGCAAGCGCGGCCATGTCCCTCTGTCCGGACACGGCCGAAACCTCTGCCTCGAAAGGGCCCATCATGAACCATCGTTCGCTTTACCGACGTGCCCGCACTC
The DNA here is from genome assembly GCF_008905045.1 of Streptomyces albicerus. GTDB lineage: Bacteria > Actinomycetota > Actinomycetes > Streptomycetales > Streptomycetaceae > Streptomyces > Streptomyces albicerus. Next base: position 3,845 of record NZ_VWMY01000151.1, on the reverse strand, counting down.
CTCTCTCCCTCATGGCCACCGCCACCGTCGCCGCCGCCCTGTTCGCCGCGTCGGTCGGTCCGGCCAGCGCCGGCAAGGGCACTTCCGCGCCGCACCGCAAGCCGACCGTCGTACTCGTCCACGGCGCGTTCGCCGACTCCACCAGCTGGAACGGCGTCGTCAAGAAGCTGAAGCGGGACGGCTATCCGGTGGTGGCCGCGGCCAATCCGCTGCGCGGGCTGAGCAGCGACGCCGCCTACCTCAAGGATCTCCTGGCCAGCATCGACGGCCCGGTTGTGCTCGCCGGGCACTCCTACGGCGGATCGGTCATCAGTAACGCCGCCAACGGCGCCGACAATGTGAAGGCGCTGGTCTACATCGCCGCCTTCCTCCCCGACAAGGGGGAAAGCGCGGTCGAGCTGTCGGGCAAGTACCCCGGCAGCACGCTGGGCGAAGCCCTGCGCCCGGTCCCGATCACCATGCCTGATGGTTCCAAGGGGACGGACCTCTACATCGAGCAGGGCAAGTTCCACCACCAGTTCGCCGCGGATGTCCCCGAGAACACCACTGACCTCATGGCGGTTGCCCAGCGACCGGTGACCAGTGCCGCGCTGGAGGAGGGTGCCTCCGAGCCGGCCTGGAAGACCATTCCGTCCTGGGTCCTGGTGGCCACCAAGGACCTCAACATTCCGCCGCAGGCGCAGACGTTCATGGCCGAGCGCGCCAAGGCGCACACGGTGGAAGTCCGGGCCTCGCACGCCGTGAGCGTGTCCCGCCCCAACGACGTCGCCGACATCATAGAGAAGGCGGCACGGACGGTCCGCTGACCGGCGCACTCAACAGGGCGGGGCGGCGAAGGTGCCGCCCCGCCCGTTCGTCCTCAGCTCCGGCTCACCCGGCCACCTGCTGACCCCGCGCCCCTTGGAACTCCCGCTTGGCGGGGGATTGAGAGGCGTGCACTCGTTGAAAGGCGTACGCTCGACGCAGACGGCGCCTGCGTCGCGGGATGGTGGTGTACGGGTGCTTGGCCGGAGCAGGGAGTGCGGCGCGCTTGATCAGCTTGCGGCGAGTGTACGAGCCGGTCAGAGCGCCGCTCTCGTGTTGCGCGGCGAGACAGGTATCGGCAAGACCGCCCTGCTCGACTATCTCTCGGAGCGCGTGGCCGACTGCCGGGTAGCTCGAGCCGGCGGCACCGAGGCTGAGATGGAGCTTCCGTTCGCCGGGTTGCACCAGCTCTGTGGACCCTTGTCCCAGGACATCGATCACCTTCCCGGGCCACAACGCGATGCGCTCGGTGTCGCATTCGGTCTGTCCAGCGGCGGACCGCCGAACAGGTTTCTGCTTGGCCTGGCTGTACTCAGCCAGTTGGCCTTCGTGGCCGAGGAGCGGCCGTTGATCTGCCTGGTCGACGATGCGCAATGGCTCGATCGCGCGTCGGCACAGGTTCTTGGCTTTGTGGCGCGACGCCTCATGGCGGAGTCGGTCGGCTTCGTTTTCGCGGTGCGGGAGTCGGAGGACGAGGAGCGTGCGTTCGACGGGCTTCCCGAACTGAGTGTGCGCGGCTTGAAGGAGCGTTACGCTCGGTCGCTGCTGGACTCGGTGACCTCCGGGTGGATCGACGAGCGCATCCGGAGCAGGATTCTCGCCGAAGCACGGGGGAACCCTCTCGCCCTTTTGGAGTTGCCGCGCGGGTCGACGGTGGCCGACCTGGCCGGCGGGTTCGCCCGGCCGGACGCGCAGCCGCTGGCGAGCCAGATCGAGCAGAGTTTCGTCAGCCGGGTCCGGTCACTTCCGCCGGCGACGCAGCGACTGTTGCTGATCGCCGCTGCCGAGCCGATCGGGGACGTCGACTTGTTGAGACGTGCCGCGGAGAAACTCGGGATCGGTGTGGACGCGGCGTCCCCGGCGCTGGCAGCGGGATTGATCGAGTTGGGCACGCGGGTGCGGTTTCGCCATCCGCTGGTGCGCTCCGCGTCCTACCGCGCCGCAACGCTGTCCGACCGGAACGAAGTCCACCGCGCGCTGGCCGAGGCCACCGACCCCGACTCGGATCCTGATCGTCGAGTGTGGCATCGCGCCCACGCGACGGTGGTCCCCGATGAGGCGGTGGCCGTTGAGCTGGTGCGCTCGGCAGACCGGGCCAAGATTCGTGGCGGCGTCGCGGCGGCGGCGGCTCTTCTCCAGCGTGCGATGGAGCTGACACCCGACCCTTCTCTTCGTTGCAGACGATCGCTTGCGGCCGCGGAGGCGAAGTTCGAGGCGGCGGCGCCCGAGGCGGCGTATCAGCTTGCGATGGTTGCGGAGTTGGGTCCGCTCGACGAGCTCGATCGCGCCCGGCTGGCGCGGCTGCACGCGCATATCGTCTTCACCCGCGGCCGAAGCGGTGAAGCCACGCCCCTCTTCCTCGAGGCAGCCAAACACCTGGAGCCGCATGACGCGGCGCTGGCCCGTGAGACGTATCTCGAGGCGCTCGCCGCGGCCATCTTCGCCGGCCGGCTCGACGACGGACAGACGATCTGGGATGCCGCTGAGGCTGCCCGCGCAGCGCCCCGCGGACATACCCCGCCGCAGGAGATGGATCTCCTGCTGGACGGGGTGTCGACCCGCTTCACGGCGGGCTACGCAGCGAGTGTGAAGCCGCTCCGGAAGGCCCTCCGGGCATACCAGGCGGACGCTTGGGACCAGCAGAGCGACGTCACGCGCCGGCTCTGGCTGGCATGCCCGGTGGCACCCGAACTCGTCGCTCCGGAGCTGTGGGACGACGGGGCATGGCACGAGCTGGCGAGCCGTGCGGTCCGACTGGCCCGCAACGGCGGGGCGCTCGCCGTCCTTCCCAGGGCACTTGCCCATCGTGCGGCTGTACATCTGCTGGCCGGCGAGTTCGCCACCGCCTCGGCCCTGATCGACGAAGCGGACGCGATCACCAAGGCGACAGGCAACGCCCCGCAAGGTTGCATCTCACTCATGGTCGTGGCATGGCGTGACGAGGAGCGCCAGGCGATGAAGGCGATCGACGCCGGAATCCGGACCGCGACTGCCAAGGGTGAGGGACGGGCCCTGGGGCAGATCAACTACTTCAGCGCTGTGCTGCACAACGGCCTGGCCCGGTATGACGTCGCTCTCGACCATGCCCAACGGGCGTGTGAATACGAAGACATGGGCTGCTTCGGCTGGTATCTCGCCGAGTTGGTGGAGGCGGGTGTACGTAGCGGCAATCGCGATGCGGCCGTTGCCGCCCTGGCCCGGCTGGCGGAGATGACCGACGCCGCCGGCACGGACTGGGCGCTGGGTATCCAGGCACGCTCGCGTGCGCTGCTGAGCAGGGGCGACGCCGCGGAGCAGCTCTACCGGGAGGCGATCGAGCGGCTGGACCGTACCCGCATCCGCGTGGAACTCGCCCGGGCCCACCTGCTGTACGGGGAATGGCTGCGCCGGGAGAACCGCCGCAGCGACGCCCGCGACCAGCTGCGGACCGCCTACGAGATGTTCACCCGGTTCGGTGCCGGCGCGTTCACCAACCGCACCAGCCGCGAGCTGCGGGCCACCGGCGAAACAGTCGCCAAACGCACCATCGCCACCCCAACAGCCCTCACCGCCCAGGAAGCACAGATCGCCCGCCTTGCCCGGGACGGAATGACGAACCCCGAGATCGGTGCGCAACTGTTCATCAGCCCTCACACCGTCGAATGGCACCTGCGGAAGGTGTTCGCCAAACTCGGCATCACCTCCCGCAGACAACTGCGCAGCGCACTCTCCGACCATCCATCCACCACAGCCCCGGCCTAGGCGGTGTCTTCAAATGATCTTGAGTGGTGGATCATGGTCGGGTGATACGTCGACATGAACTGTCGGATGCCGAATGGGAG
>NZ_VWMY01000150.1 GCF_008905045.1 Streptomyces albicerus | reverse complement strand
TCAAACGCCGGACGGGCTAGTGGTTGCGGGGTCTGGGGCGGAGCCCCAGGGGATGGGACGGGTAGGGGCGGCGGGGGCGAAGACAGTTCCGGTCCCCCAGCCGACCCCTCCTCCGAGGACTCCCGGTCCTCCGGATCCTCCGTGTCCAGCAACTGCACCGCATGCCGCCCCAGTTGAGCGACCAGCATCCCCGGCAGCCAGGGATCGCGGCTGCGGCCGTCCGCGACCGTGTCCTCCGCGCCCGTGCGTTCCAGGATGTCGTCGAGGGTCGGGCGGGAGGCGGGGTCCTTGCGGAGGCACTGGTGGACGAGGTCGGCGATGCCCTCCGGAACGCCCTCCAGGTCCGGCTCCTCCTGGGCGATGCGGAACATCAGGGCGTGCACCCCGCTGTTGGCCGTACCGAACGGCAGGTCCCCCGTGGCCGCGTACGACAGGATCGAGCCCAGGCAGAAGACGTCGCACGCGGGCGTGATGCGGTCGCCGCGGACCTGCTCGGGGGCCATGAAACCGGGTGAGCCGACGAGCGCGCCGGTGCGGGTGAGGCCGCCGTCGGTGACCGTCTCCAGGGCGCGGGCGATGCCGAAGTCGATGACGCGCGGGCCGTCGATGGTGACGAGGACGTTCGACGGCTTGAGGTCGCGGTGGATCAGCCCGGCCGCGTGGATGTCCTTCAGCGCGTGCGCGAGGCCGGCCGCGAGGATCCGTACGGAACGCTCCGGCAGCGCGCCGTGGTCGTGCCCGACGACAGCCTGGAGCGAGGGCCCGGCCACATAGCCCGTGGCGACCCACGGGATCGCCGCCTCGGTGTCCGCGTCGAGCACCGGCGCCGTCCAGTACCCGCCCACGCGCCGCGCGGCCTGCACCTCCTGGCGGAAGCGCGCGCGGAACTCCTCCTGCTCGGCGAGCTCCTGCCGCACCAGCTTGACCGCGACCGTCCGCCCACGGTCGGAACGCGCCAGATACACCTGGCCCATGCCGCCCGCGCCCAGCCGCGCCAGCAGTCGATACGCGCCGATCCGCTGCGGATCCCCAGCCCCGAGCTTCTCCATCGGTACGCCGCCCTCCCCCGTACGTGTGCGACAGCCTGAGGATAGTGCGGCCGAACGGGGAGGTGGCCGGGGCGGTGTCTACGGTTCCGTAACAGGGGGTGCCGTTTCTGTGACCGTGTCCGTAACCCTGTTCGTGACCCCGCTCGTGGCCCTGCTCGTGGCTCCGCTCGTGAGCGTCTCCATCGCTCCGATCAGCCGTTCCAGGACTCGTGCGGTTTCGGCCAGTTCGGCCTCGCCGAGGGTTTCCGCGAGGCGGTCCGCGAAGGCCGCGTGCCCGGGGATGATCTTCTGGATGGCCGCGCGGCCGTCCTCCGTCGGGCGGAGCAGCTTGGCGCGGCGGTGGGCGGGATTGGGCACGTACTCCGCGAGCCCGCGTATCACCAGCAGATCGGCGATCCGCTGCACGCTCTGCCGGGTGATGCCCATGACACGGGCGATCCCGGAGACGGGCAGCGGCTCCTTCAGTACGGCCCCGAGCACCTGCCACCAGGCGGCCGTGAGCCCGGCGGGCTTCGCCAACTCCTCGGCCACGCCCAGGAACTGACCGTTCAGCCGGAAGGCCGCGAGCGCGCTGCGGCTGAACAGGTCCTGACGTTCCCTGCTCACTGCCCGGCCGCCTCGAGTACGGCGTACGCCTCCGGGTCCGAGTCGTGGAACAGCCGGTACCAGGCGTCGAGCACCTCGCCCTCGTACACCCCGAGCAGCCCGAACACCTCCCGCGCGAACGCGACGGGCTCGGTGGGCCCGGCGGTGATCAGCTTCCCGTCCGTCACGGCGTCGGCGTCGACGTACCGCTCGCCGCCCTTGTACCCGGTCGCCGCCAGATAGAAGGACACGGCACTGGTGTGGGCCCGGTCGTCGAGCAGCCCTTCGCGGGCGAGCCCGGCCGTGCCCCCGCAGATCGCGGCCACGGGCACATCGGCCTCCAGGAACTCACGGGCCTTGCGTGCGAAGGGCGCGAGGTCGTCGCTGGTGTCCCACAGATCGGCTCCCGGCAGGATCAGTAGCGCGCTGTCCTCGGGACGTAGGTCGTCGAGCGCGAGGTCGGGCCGGATCCGCAGCCCGCCGATGGACTTCACGGGGTCGAGGGACGCGCCCACCGTCCGGATCTCGTAGCCGGACCGGGCGAGATACGCGGTCGTGTGACCGGTCTCCCAGTCGGCGAGGGTGTCGTAGACGGCGAGGTGTACGGGCTTGCGGGTCATGGCTCCTCCTCGGTCGTGCTCCTGCTTGCTCTGCTTCTGCTTCTGCTTCTGCTTCTGCTTCTGTAAGCATGCTGTCATTACGACAGGATGCTGTCAATAGGTCCATGGGTCGCGGCGTCTCCGGGCGCCGGCCCGCACACGCGACAACCTGTCGCGTTCCCGGCCGGACCGCAGACAGGACGCCGATGTCGCGGCCTCACCCCGGACACCTACGCTCGGCCGCATGACCCCTCAGCCCAACCCCCAGGCCGGCGCCGCCGTGAAGGCCGCGGACCGTGCGCACGTATTCCACTCCTGGTCAGCGCAGGAACTCATAGACCCGCTCGCCGTCGCCGGTGCGGAGGGGTCGTATTTCTGGGACTACGACGGCAAGCGGTATCTGGACTTCACCAGTGGGCTCGTCTTCACGAACATCGGCTACCAGCATCCGAAGGTCGTCGCCGCGATTCAGGAGCAGGCCGCGAACCTGACGACGTTCGCGCCGGCCTTCGCCGTGGAGGCGCGGTCGGAGGCGGCGCGGCTGATCGCCCAGCGGACGCCCGGGGATCTGGACAAGATCTTCTTCACCAACGGGGGCGCCGAAGCCGTCGAGAACGCCACGCGCATGGCCAGGCTGCACACCGGCCGCCCGAAGGTGCTGAGCGCCTACCGCTCGTACCACGGTGCCACCGCGACCGCGATCAACCTCACCGGCGACCCGCGCCGCTGGCCGAACGACAGCGGGGCGGCCGGGGTCGTGCACTTCTGGGCGCCGTTCCTGTACCGCTCCCCCTTCCACGCCGAGACCGAGCAGCAGGAGTGCGAGCGCGCGCTGCAGCACCTCGCCGACACCATCGCCTTCGAGGGCCCGGCGACCATCGCCGCGATCATCCTGGAGACGATCCCGGGGACCGCGGGGATCATGATGCCGCCGCCGGGCTACCTGGAGGGCGTCCGCGCGCTCTGCGACCAGTACGGGATCGTCTTCGTCCTGGACGAGGTCATGGCCGGCTTCGGGCGTACGGGCAAGTGGTTCGCCGCCGATCACTTCGGGGTCGTGCCCGATCTGATGACCTTCGCGAAAGGCGTGAACTCCGGATACGTGCCGCTCGGCGGTGTCGCGATCTCGGAGGAGATCGCCGCGACCTTCGCGCGTCGCCCGTACCCCGGTGGCCTCACCTACTCCGGGCACCCGCTCGCCTGCGCCGCCGCCGTCGCGACCATCAACGTGATGGAGGAGGAGGGCATCGTCGAGCAGGCCGCACGGCTCGGTGAGACCGTCCTCGGTCCGGGGCTGCGCGAGCTCGCCGAGCGCCACCCGAGCGTGGGCGAGGTGCGGGGCACGGGTGTCTTCTGGGCCCTGGAACTCGTACGGGACAGGGAGACCCGCGAGCCCCTCGTCCCGTACAACCCGGCGGGCGAGGCGAACGCACCCATGGCGGCCTTCGGTGCCGCGGCGAAGGCGCACGGCCTGTGGCCCTTCGTCAACATGAACCGCACCCACGTCGTGCCCCCGTGCAACATCACGGAGGCGGAGGCCAAGGAGGGTCTGGCCGCGCTCGACGAGGCGCTCTCCGTGGCGGACGAGCACACGGCGCGGCACACGGTGTGACGGAGACAACGGGGGTACGGCGCAATCCGGGCACCCCGGTCCCGAACGCGTAAGGTGACTGGCTCGTAGACATGAGCGAGTACTTACCCGATCGGGGAAGGACGGGACGATGCCCGGCACCGGCACCGGCACCGGCAATGGCGCCGTCACCCGCAGCACCCTGCGGCAGCAGATCGCGGACGCGCTCCGCGACGAGGTGCTGGCCGGACGCCTCCAGCCGGGCCAGGAGTTCACGGTCAAGGAGATCGCCGAGCAGTACGGCGTCTCCGCGACCCCGGTCCGCGAGGCCCTGGTCGACCTGTCGGCCCAGGGCCTCCTGGACGCGGACCAGCACCGCGGATTCCGCGTCCACGAGTACTCGCTGGACGACTACCGGGGCATGATCGAGGCCCGCAGCCTGGTCACGGACAGCATCTTCCGCGGCCTCATGGACGAGACGGTCACCACCACCCGGGCCGCCCGCGCGGCCCTGGCCACCCGCACCGACGACCCGCGCACCGTCGCCGCCCTCGCCGGGGTGCGCCGCCGCGGCGAGGAGGCCCAGCGCGCCGCCGCCGCCGGTGACCTGAACATCCTCATCGGCTACGACCTGCGCTTCTGGCGCGAGCTCGGCGGGCTCGTCGGCAACTCCTACCTCGCCGACTTCCTGCACCGGCTGCGCGTCCAGTCCTGGGTGTGCGCGGTCCAGCACCTGCGCCGGGTCGAGGACCTGCGCGGCCGGCTGTGGGCCGATCACACGGCCCTCGTGGACGCCCTCGCACGCCGCGACGCCGAGGCCGCGCACGCGATCGTCACCGCCTACCACGCGCACGCGCTGGCGCTGATCGAGCGGCTGACGGCGGACTGAGGGCGGGCGGTGGGCGCGATCGCATGCGGTGGGGTCGGCGAGTGTGGGGTATGCGACCTGCACGACGGGGACTGACCGCGCTTCCACCCATTACGCTTCCTTGACCACCGCCCTACGCGAGGAGCTCTCTGTTGGCCTGTGACCTGTGGCTGGTCCCGCTCGTCGACGTGTTGTGCCACACCCCCGACAACCCCTTCGCCGAGGAACTCGCGCTCTACGACAAGGTTCTGGGCGAGTCCGGACTTCCGCCGGTGCCGGTCTACGCGTACATGCCGGGGCTCTCCGGCGATGTGGCGCCGGTCGCGGGCTTCGACTACGACGCGCTGCACTTCCTGCGCCGCGCGTACCTGTTGCAGGTGTGCGGGCTCGCGGTGACGCCGGTCGACGAACTGGGCGGCGACTACGAGCAGTTGCTGGAGATGTTCGACACGACGGCCCAGCAGTCGCACCTGGTCTGGCACTACGACCACGCGGGCGCGTACGTCCCGGTGGACTTCCCGCATCCGCTGTCGAACGACGAACTCCTCGCGGGTGGCGGCCCGTTGGGCTCGTCCCAGACGCTGCTGCGCGAGCTGGAGTTCGTCGCCCCGTCGATCGGCATCGACCCCGCCAATCCTCCGCTCCCACCCCAACCCCCCATGGCTCCCACCGAGTTGGAGGAGCCGGCCGCCCCCGCGCCCTTCGACGCGAGCCCGTTCGCGCGCGAACGGCATGTGTGGCTGGGGCTGCACGCGGCGGCGACGCGGAGTCTGGCGCAGGGGTCGATGATCATCTTCAGCTGATCACGAGGTGCAGACGTCCGTCAGCTTGTCGGCGGCGGCATCGATCTTGCTGGAGTCCGGGCTGGTGTCGCCGTCCAGGATGGCCTTGTTGTAGTCCTTGATCGCCTCGTTGAGGTCGTCGACCGTGTTGTTGACCTTGTCGTCGTCCTTGTCCGCCTTGTCATCGATCTTGTCGAGGTTCTTCTCGATGGTGTCGATGGACTCGTCGGTCCGGGTGGGATCCTTCGCCGCGTCCAGACCGGCCTCATGGATCGCCCTGAGACTGTCGGAGATCGTGTCGGCGTTCTGGAGGCAGTCCAGTGAGTTGCCGAAGTCGTCGGCGGCGTCGGCGGCGTCGGCTTCGCAGCCGGTGAGAAGTCCGGCGGTCAGCGTGACGGCTGCCACGGCGGTGGCGATGGTGGCCGGTACGGCGTCCGGGGCGACGGTTCGCGGCCATGGGATTGGTCCCTTCGTGGGGCGGTGGCGATCTCTGCCGTCCCTGCGGTCCCTGCGATCTCTGCCGTCCACGATCCCGTCGCGCGCTCACCGTCACGAGGGACCGGCCCCCCGGATGCATGGTGTAGTGCGCTACATCATGCATCCGGGGGGGGCCGGGTCGGCCTGTGCGGGTCAGCGGATTGTCTTCGACCAAAGTGGTGCGGGGCCGAGGCGCACACGGCCCCGCACCATCCCCGTCAGCTCAGCTCAGCGATGCGGATCGTACGGATGCCCGTGCCCCGGTACCGCGTGGGTGTCCTGGTCAGGACCGGGCGGCCGCGAGGCCACTCGACAGTGGGCAGGGCGAGGTGCAGCACGTGGGCGCCGCTCCAGTCCGGCTCGTCCTTGCCGCCCTGTTCCTCGTCCGCGGAGGCAGCCGTCCGCAGGCGCTTGCCCACGGCGCTCGCCGCCGCGAAATCGAGCCCTTCGATGTTGACGGACGGCAGCGCGCCGACGTGTTCGGCGACGCCCGCCCGCTCACGCTCGGCGGCGGCCAGGCTGAGCGCCGGGATGTAGACCCGCAGTGCCGGGTCCTTCTCGGCCTCGACGACGAGCCTGGAGGCCATGCTGTTGCCCGCGCCGAGCGCGAGCGCGGCCGTGTCGTCGAAGATGACGGCACGTGGCAGTGGGTACCGGTCCTTGTCCCGAGCGTCCGTCACTGGACCTCCCCGATGCGTCCGGCCTCGAGGTCCGCCCACAGCTTCTCGCCGGCCTTCTCGTCCTCCTCCGTGTAAGGCCTGCCGAGAAAGTGCTCCTCGACGTACGCCCTGGTCTCCTCGTACCGCTTGCGCAGCTCTTCCTTGGTGGGAGTGGCCCCGGCCAGCTCCGCCACGAGGTCTCGCATGCTGATCCCACGCTCCCGGGCCAGTTCCTGGAGGCGGTCTCGGACGGCGGGGTCGACCTTGATCGTGGTGTCAGCCATGAGCACAGTATACCGGCGGTATACCACCTCTGGGCGCACGAGTGTGACGGTCATCAACACTCCGTTTCTCTCTGAGGGACCCGGCCGCACGAGCGTGCCGCCGGGAGTCTTCGGCGGCCTACGCGCCGATTTTTTCGGCTTCACCCGTCGGTGGCCCGGCGTCGCACGGAGTGTCGAACGCCTCGTACCCCATGGAGAGTTGGCCGCTCTCCCGGTTCTCGGGGACCACCCGCCGCCGAGAGCGGGACTCCTCCAGCTCACGCGGGGCGGCGGGGGTCCGGGCCCGCCCTTCGGCGCTGTGCTCGGCGAGTGAGCGGAGCGCGGCGCGGGCGCCGTTCGGGAAGCTCGGGAGGTACGTCAGTACGCCCGTCGCGCGCCAGGTGGCGCTCCGGTCGGGGCGGAGGGCGTTGGCGAAGCCTGAAAACGCGCGCCTGGGCGTCGTACGATGAATCCGCATCGGGAGTTGCGTTCTCCTGGTGTCGAGCCCCCGGGTGTTGGCGCACCGCGGGGGCGTTCTCCGTTGCTTTGCCGCCGGTGACTCTAAGGGCACTCAGAGCGACGAACGCAAGCTGGAACTCCCTTTTCCCAGGCGGAAGTTCGCGTTCTTCACTCCTGGGGGTGAATCGGGCACCTCGGCGGTCGATCCGTTCAGCGCAGCTTGGCCAGGCCGTTCTGGAGGTCTTCGCCGTTCATGACCGGGGTGACCTCGACCTCGGCGTTGAACTGGCTGAAGAACGGCTCGCCGGTGGGAGGCAGATCGGAGCTGTCCTTCATGTCGAGGACCAGGAGGATGGTACGCCGGCCTCCCAAGGGCCCGAAGTACGCCGCCTCGGGCTTGATCTGATCCAAGGCCTCCTTGATCAGCTCCGGCATCTTGCCGCTTCGGATCGCTTCGTTCCCCTTCTCCGTGTCCAGCGTCGCCTTGAGCAGAACGCGCATCGCACTCACCTTCTTCGTCGTCGACAGTCGACACACGTGCGTTCGCGGTGCGTTTGCCCTTTCAGGCTATGCCCGTTATACGAGGCACGCCCACTCTTGTTCCAAAGTGCACCGAGCTGCCGACATATGTCTGCCCGCCTGCCGAGGGCAGGCGGGCAGAGTAATGGCAGGCAGGCAGAACAGCTGTCGGCCTGCCGCCGACGGACTCAACTCAGAGGAACGAGTTGATCTCGATCGTCTCGTCGCGGCCGGGACCGACTCCGATCGCGGAGATCGGCGCCCCGGACATCTCCTCCAGCGCCTTCACGTAGTCCTGCGCGTTCTTCGGAAGGTCCGCGAAGGTCTTGGCCTTGCTGATGTCCTCGGACCAGCCCGGCAGCATTTCGTAGACCGGCTTGGCGTGGTGGAAGTCGGTCTGGGAGTACGGGAGTTCCTCGACGCGCTTGCCGTCGATCTCGTACGCGACGCAGACCGGGATCTGCTCCCAGCCGGTGAGGACGTCGAGCTTCGTCAGGAAGAAGTCCGTCAGGCCGTTCACGCGGGTCGCGTAGCGGGCGATGACCGCGTCGAACCAGCCGCAGCGGCGGTCACGGCCGGTGGTGACGCCGCGCTCGTGGCCGATGCGGCGCAGGGCCTCACCGTCCTCGTCGAAGAGCTCGGTGGGGAACGGACCGGCGCCGACCCGGGTCGTGTACGCCTTGAGGATGCCGATGACCCGGCTGATCTTCGTGGGACCCACGCCCGCGCCCGTGCAGGCGCCGCCCGCGGTCGGGTTCGACGACGTCACGAAGGGGTACGTGCCGTGGTCGATGTCGAGGAGCGTGCCCTGGCCGCCCTCGAAGAGGACCACCTTGTCCTCGTCGAGCGCCTTGTTGAGGACGAGGACCGTGTCGGCGACGTACGGGCGCAGCCTCTCCGCGTAGGTCAGGAGCTCCTCGACGACCTGGCTCACTTCGATCGCTCGGCGGTTGTAGAGCTTGGTGAGGAGCTGGTTCTTGACGTCGAGGGCCGCCTCGACCTTCTGCGTCAGGATCGACTCGTCGTACAGGTCCTGGATACGGATGCCGACGCGGTTGATCTTGTCGGCGTACGTCGGGCCGATACCGCGGCCGGTCGTGCCGATCTTCCGCTTGCCGAGGAAGCGTTCCGTCACCTTGTCCACCGTCACGTTGTACGGCGTGATGATGTGCGCGTTTCCGCTGATGAGGAGCTTGGAGGTGTCGACGCCTCGCTCGTTCAGTCCGTTCAGCTCGGAGAACAGGACCGACGGGTCGACGACGACTCCGTTACCGATGACCGGGGTGCACCCCGGCGAGAGGATTCCGGAAGGGAGGAGGTGGAGGGCGTATTTCTGGTCGCCCACGACTACCGTATGGCCGGCGTTGTTGCCGCCCTGGTAGCGCACCACATAGTCCACGGATCCACCGAGCAGGTCGGTGGCCTTTCCCTTGCCTTCGTCACCCCACTGAGCACCGAGCAGCACAAGTGCGGGCACGCGCGTACACCCCTTCCGGGCGGGGCATGTCCAAGGTCGGGGACGTACGCGGCTGGTTTTGGTACGGCTGCGTACGCCGGCGACCTTCTTTGGCCGCGACCGTCGGACCGGATGCCCCGGAATAGACGAAGCCCCTGGCGCAATAGCGCAAGGGGCTCTTGCACAAAGATGCTACCCGAGGAAGCGAGGCATGACCGAGGTGGCGACTTCCGACCAGCTCCTGGTGGTCATCGACCCGGTCGCCCGACACGGTGACGGTGAGTCGGTACGGATCGCAAAAGACGTGCTCAGCGCGGGTGCGACGACCAAAGTGTGCCTTCCGGACGGGCCCGAGGAATTCGATCGGGCGCTGGCCCGGAGGGGGTCCCGGCGGCCTGTCGTGATCGGGGACGACCGGGCCTTGATGCGTGCGGTGTCCCTTTTGCACCGGCGGCGGGAGCTGGCCGGATGTGCGCTGTCGATGGTGCCGGTCGGGATGGGCGGCGGGGCGTTGTCGCTCGCGCGGGCGCTGGGGGTGCCCACCGGTGCCGTCGCGGCGGCGCGGGCCGTGCTCGACGGGGCCGAGCGGCGGCTCGATCTGCTGGTGGACGACAGTGACGGGGTGGTGCTGGGGACGCTTCGGATTCCGCCGCTGAACGGTACGGGTAGGGGTGCGGGCCTGGGCTCCGGATCCGGCTCGGGCTCCGGGTCTGGATCTGGCTCGGCGGGTTCTTCGGAGGACGGCGAGCACCATCACCACCACCACTGGCTCCGTACCTGCCAGTCCCTGGTACGCACCCTCGCTGCCCGGCCTGCCCGGGTGGCGGCCCCTTCCGCGCCCGGGCCGGCCCGGCTGCGGGTCGAGGTCGACGGCAAGACCCTTGTCGACCTGGACCAGCCGGTTGCGGCGGTATCGATCACGCCGGACGGTTCGGGGGGCGCACGAGTCGAGATCCGTCCCGCGTCCGTGGGCGCGGAGGCCGCGCCTCTGGAGGCCGTGGCCCGGATGATCACCGTTTCGGGATCGGACTTCCGCTACCGGGCGGACGCGGTGGTCGGGGGTCCGGTACGCACGCGGACGTGGATGGTGCGGGAGGGGGCTTGGGGGCTTACGTTGCCGGGGTGAGGGGTGGGGTGCGGGGTGGGTTTTCCTCGCCCCCGCCGCCCCTACCCGTCCCATCCCGGGGGGGGGGGGGGCCCCCCCCCCCCCCCCC
>NZ_VWMY01000015.1:173506-189253 GCF_008905045.1 Streptomyces albicerus | reverse complement strand
TTCCCCGCGCCCCTAAAAGACGGGGCTGCGCCCCTGTCTTTGTGTCTTTGGGGGCGCAGCCCCTGCGTTTAAGGGGCGCGGGGAACTGCGCGACCAGCCCCCACTCACCTGCAGAGGACGACGCACCGCGCCCGCGACGGCGCCCGTCACTCCAGGCGGGCGCGGATGCGCTCTCGCATCGAGGCCATGGTGAAGCCGCGTGGGTCGATCTTGCCCGGCTGCCATTCGAGGTGGCCGATCACCGAGCGCTCCGTCCAGCCGTGGTGGCGGCAGATCGCCGCCGCGGCCCGCTCGATGGCGTCCAGCTGGGCCTCGGGCCAGGGGTCCCGGCCGTCGCCGAGGTTCTCGCACTCGAAGCCGTAGAAGTGGCGGTTGCCGTCGGTGTTCGCCTCGTTGTCCGCGGGGAGAGCCGCCTCCGCGATGACCGCGCGCAGGACGTCGTCGTCGCCGAGGCCCGCGTGGTTGGAGCGGCCGTAGCCGACGAGGTGGACGCGGCCGTCCTTGGTGATGACGCCGTGGCACAGCGGGCCAGGTAAGCCGCTGTAGCCGTCGCGGCAGATCTCGACCGTGCGCTGGCTGCCCGAGGTCACCGTGTGGTGGATCATCACGCCGTGGACCGGGCCCCAGGGGCCTTTGTGATTGCGGTTGTGATGCTCCCAGTCGCCGACCTCGACGACGGTGAGCCCTTCTGCCTTGAGCCGGTCCAGAAAGCTGCCCGCGGACATGGGTGGGGCCACGGCCGCCTCCTTACACGGGGCGCGACGGCCACCCGTCGCGGCCGCCTCGTACCGCTGCTTGTACCGGAACTCCCCACCGGGGACCACTTCTTCGCACGGCGTGCGAGCCGATCCGGTCAGCTGCACGTGCGGACCGGTTCAGGAGCGCAGGAAGCTGTCCCCGTGCGTCGCGATGTGGCTCTCCAGGGCCTGGAGGGCCTGCTGCGTGGCCTCCGGCGAACCACTGCCGCGCCGCTCCGCGTAATACGCCGCGCCCAGGTTCTTCAGCAGATCGCCGCCGGCCCGCTGAGCCTGGACTTCGTCGAGCTTCTGCTTGCCCTGTGTGAGGCCGCGCTGTGCTTGTTCCTTGGCGCGGTCCAGGAAGCCTGCCATTGCCGTCTCCTCGTCGTCGTCCGTGTCACCGGTTCAACGGACGAACCGATCTTGAAGTTCCCGGTCGGGAAGACCGGGAGACCTGCCCGACGGGACCTGTTCCGCTCGGCCGGGCGGGGGCCTACGTTATGCCCCGCTCTCGAAGATCCATTCCCGCTCTTTCGTGTAATAGCACCGACACGGTCCGTGATGGAAGGCTTGTCGTCGCAGCTCATTGCTCGATGGGGAGGGCATTTTCATGTCGGTAGGCGAAGAGATCCGCGCGGACCAGGATCAGCCGCAGAAGAGTCTCGGCACATCCGCGGCGCGGAACCTGGCCACCACCACCAAGTCCGCACCACAGATGCAGGAGATCAGCTCACGATGGCTGCTGCGCATGCTGCCGTGGGTGAACGTGCAGGGCGGTACGTACCGTGTGAACCGCAGGCTCAGCTATTCGGTGGGCGACGGCCGCGTCACGTTCGTGAAGACCGGTGACCGCGTCCAGGTCATCCCGGCGGAGCTCGGCGAACTGCCGGCGCTGCGCACGTACGAGGACCCGGAGGTGCTCGCCGAGCTCGCCCAGCGCTGCGAGCAGCGGGAGTTCGCCCCGGGCGACGTACTCGCCTCCTTCGGCAGCCAGGCCGACGAGGTGTTCCTGCTCGCGCACGGCAAGGTCGAGAAGATCGGCACAGGTCCGTACGGGGACGACGCGGTCCTCGGCGTCCTCGCCGACGGCGCCTACTTCGGCGAACAGGCGATCACCGACCCGGACGCCATCTGGGAGTACACGGCCCGCGCGGTAACCGCCTGTACGGTGCTCGCGCTGCCCCGCCAGGACCTCGACCAGGTCGCGGAGCGCTCCGAATCCCTGCGCGAGCACCTCCAGCAGCAGCGCGCGATTCCCGAACAGCGCACCAACAAGTACGGCGAGAAGGAGATCGACCTCGCCGCCGGCCACACCGGAGAGCCCGCCATCCCGGGGACGTACGTCGACTACGACGCGGCGCCGCGGGAGTACGAACTCAGCGTCGCCCAGACCGTCCTGCGCATCCACACGCGCGTGGCCGACCTCTACAACCAGCCGATGAACCAGACCGAGCAGCAGTTGCGGCTCACGGTCGAGGCGTTGAAGGAGCGCCAGGAGCACGAGCTCATCAACAACCGGGAGTTCGGACTGCTCAACAACTGCGAGTACGACCAGCGGCTCCAGCCGCACGACGGCGTGCCCAGCCCGGACGACCTGGACGAACTGCTCAGCAGGCGGCGCGGCACCAAGCTGCTGCTCGCCCACCCGCGCGCGATCTCCGCGATCGGCCGCGAGCTCAACAAGCGGGGGCTCGTCCCGGAGACCATCGACATGGGTGGCAACCGCATCCCCACCTGGCGCGGCGTGCCGATCTTCCCGTGCAACAAGATCCCGGTGACCGAGGCCAGGACGACCTCGATCATCGCCATGCGTACGGGCGAGGCCGACCAGGGAGTCATCGGGCTCCAGCAGGCCGGCATCCCGGACGAGATCGAGCCGAGCCTGTCCGTGCGGTTCATGGGCATCAGCGAGCAGGCGATCATGTCCTACCTGGTGACGACGTACTACTCGGCGGCGGTTCTGGTACCTGACGCGCTCGGGGTCCTGGAGAACGTCGAGATCGGCCGGTGGCGGTGACGTCCCGTACACCGCGTGCCGTGTCCCCGTCCGCCGGCGCGGGTAGACCGAAGGGGTACGCGCCCAGCGTCAGCGGAACCGCCACCGTCCGCGAACTCTCCGAGGCGGATCCATGGGTGAGCTCATGACGGAGACGCAGCAGAGCCCGTTACCGGCCGTCGAAGGGCCGGGGTTGGACGAGCGGTCGGCGCCGCGTGGAGGGCCGAGTCCTGGTCGGCATGTGCCGGCCCAGGGGCACGGTTCGCCCGACGGGCAGGAAGCGGCCGGGATTCTGGAGCGGGCCCGGGCGGTGGTCGACCCCGAACTGCGCCGGGCCATCGAGTCGTTGCCCGGCTCGATGTGCCGGGTCGCGCTCTACCACTTCGGGTGGGAGCACGCGGACGGCACTCCGGCGGCGGGGAACGCGGGCAAGGCGATCCGGCCCGCGCTCGTGCTGACCGCGGTCCGGGCGCTCGGCGGTCAACAGGCGACGGCCGTACGGGCGGCTGCCGCCGTGGAGTTGGTGCACAACTTCACGCTGCTGCACGACGACGTGATGGACCGGGACACCACCCGCAGGCACCGGCCCACGGCGTGGGCCGTGTTCGGCGACGCCGACGCGGTCCTCGCGGGGGACTCCCTGCAGGCGCTGGCCCATCGGCTGCTCGCCGAGGACCCGCACCCGGCGGCCTCGGCGGCGGCCGCACGGCTCGCGAGCTGTGTCGTCGAGCTGTGTGCGGGGCAGCACACGGACACCGCGATGGAGCGCCGCGGTCCCGACGACGTCACGCTCGACGAGGTGCTCGCGATGGCCGAGGCCAAGACGGGCGCGCTGCTCGGGTGCGCGTGCGCGCTCGGGGCGCTGTACGCGGGGGCGGACGAGTCGGACGTCGAGGCGCTCGACGCGTTCGGACGGGAGGCCGGGCTCGCCTTCCAGCTCATCGACGACGTGATCGGCATCTGGGGGGACCCGAGGCGCACCGGCAAGCCGGCCGGGGCGGACCTCGTGGCCCGCAAGAAATCCCTTCCCGTGGTCGCAGCGCTCGCCTCCGGCACACCGGCCGCGGCCGAACTCGCCGAGCTGTACCGGGTTCCGTACCGCGACGGGGATCTGGAGCGCACGGTCCTCGCCGTCGAGCGGGCGGGCGGACGTGACTGGGCCCAGGTCCAGGCCGCCGACCGGATGGCTCGGTCCCTGCACCACCTGTCCCGTGCCGTCCCGGATCCGGAAGCGGCGGGAGGACTTCTGTCGCTGGCGGAGTTCGTGACGCGGCGGAGCCCGTGAGCGCGGCGACGGGCGGCCGATGCGGCGTCACGAGTGAAGGGTGAGCGAAAGGGCGGGACATATGTAGCAATCGGACAGCCGACGCCGTGCGGTGCCCGCCGGGAGGCGGCAGCCTAAGCCGGGCGGCGTCGGCGCGGGGGGATCTACGGGTGGGGAGGTGGCGGCCGGGGCGGATGGCTGTGGCCGGCGCGGGAGATGAGGCCGCCGCGGTGATTGAGCCGTGTCGGGGTCGGTCCGGCGTGTGACGGCGCCTGACGCGGTGCCTGTTTCGGGTCCGGAGTCGGGCGGTGCCTGACGCGGTACCTGTGTCGGCGGGTCCGGAGCCGGATGGTGCCTCACGCGGTGCTGGTCTCGGGTTCGGAGCCGGGCGGTGCGTCACGCGGTGCCTGTGTCGGTGGGTCCGGAGTCGGATGGTGCCCGACGTGGTGCGATTCGCCGAGTCGTCCGCGGTCACCCCCCACGCCATCCGAAGCGGTGCGGCTCTCGTGGGCCGTGTCGCGTATGAGACGCCGGAGCCATCTTCGTCGTGCGGCACCTGACGACGCGGCGAGGCGGAGGGGTTCCGGTTCCGGCGGGCCCCGCACATCCCCACGGTGTGCGGGGCCCGCCGCCCCTGGCCAGGTGATCGCTTAGGCTGCAACCGCCGAGTGTGCGTGGGTAGTTGAGCCGAAGGGGCGAGACATGGGCGTGGCGATCCGCAGGGCGGGCGAGGACGACCGGGAGGCCGTGGTGCGGCTCCTCGACGAGGCCTTTCAGAACGACCCGGTGAGCAGGTGGGTCTTTCCCGACGCGGAAGACCGTC
This sequence comes from Streptomyces albicerus, assembly GCF_008905045.1. Taxonomy (GTDB): domain Bacteria; phylum Actinomycetota; class Actinomycetes; order Streptomycetales; family Streptomycetaceae; genus Streptomyces; species Streptomyces albicerus. The sequence continues at coordinate 184,433 of NZ_VWMY01000015.1, read as the reverse complement.
GGCGTACGCATCCGTTGCTGATGGGGGCCTTTCTCGACGCCGTGCTCGCGGACGGGTACGTGGACGTAACGGAGGACGGTTCGGCCTGTGCGCTGTGGCTCTCGATGCCGGCGGGCGCCGACGAGGAGGACGAGGACGGGCCCGCCGAGCTGCGTGAGGCGGTCGATCCCGGGAATGAACGGGTCGAGCTGGTCGGCCGGTTGACCGGCGAGGTCCATCCGGCGGACCGGGCCCATGAGTACCTGTGGATGATCGCGGTGGCCCCCGGTCGGCAGGCCGAGGGTCTCGGTACGGCGCTCATCCAGCACGTGCTCGAGCGCTGCGATCGTGAGGGCGTGCCCGCGTATTTGGAGGCGAGCAACGCTCGTAGTCGTGCGCTCTATGAGCGCCTCGGGTTCGCCTTCACCGGCCGCACTGTCGACCTCCCGTCCGGGCCTCCGATGTGGCCGATGTGGCGCGAACCGAACCGCTCCGCGGAGGCCGGTGAGCAACCTGCGGGTCGGTGAGTGACGTGCGGGTCGGTGGGGGCTGGTCGCGCAGTTCCCCGCGCCCCTACGGGGCGCGGTTCTCCGGCACGATCGTCGTGACGATCCGTTCCACCAGGCCGTCGGGCACGCTCACGCCCGGCAGTACCCCCTCCAGCACCCCCGGCAGGGTCAGGTGTTCCAGGAGCAGGCCGAGCATGGCCAGGTAGAGGACCGTCACGGTCTCGTCGCCGCCGGGGAGGCCGGCCTCGCGGTGGAACTCCATGCCGTACTCGAGGTCCCCGCGGATCGTCTTCGTGTAGGAGGCTCGTAGTTCGGGGCGGCGGGTGGCCTCCAGGCGCATTTCGAGGAGGGCCAGGTAACCCGTGCGGTCCCGTTGGGCGCGGGCCATGAGGTCGTGCATGAACGCCGTGACCAGGGAGCGGTCCTTCGGGGCCTTCATCAGTTCGGCCAGAACCTTCGGGTCCGGCGCGAGTCGCTCGTGGAGGCGGGCGTCGATCTGGCGGAGCAAATCGTCGCGGCCGGTGAAGTAGTTCGAGGCCGTGCCCACCGGCACCCCCGCCTCGCCGTCCACCGCGCGGAATGTCAGCCCGCGTGCCCCCTCGTGCGCCAGCACCTCCACACCGGCGTCGACCAGGGCGGCGCGGCGCTCCGGATTGCTCGCCATGCGGAATCCCTTCTCCCACTTGAGTCCCGTACGGGAAATCCCCGGAAATCTCCTTGCAACCACTACAAGTGAAGCACTATGAATGGAGTGGTTCACAGGCCACCCTACGGAAAGAGCCCGACTTGCGAAAGCTCACCTACTTCATCGCCTGCTCGATCGACGGCTTCATCGGTGACCCGAGCGGCGACGCGCAGATGATGATCCCCTTCGTGGACGAGGAGTTCTTCGAGTTCCTCAAGACCGAGTACCCGGAGACGATGCCGACCCACGGCCGTCGCGCGGTCGGCGTGGACGACCTGGAGAACAAGCAGTACGACACGATCATCCAGGGCCGCGCCAGCTACGACCTGGCCCTGGAGCTGGGCGTCACCAGCCCGTACGCCCATATGCGCGAGTACGTCGCCTCGCGCAGCCTGAAGGAGTCGCCCGACCCGCACGTGGAGATCATCGCCGAGGATCTCGTCGGCAGGGTCCGTGAGCTCAAGGCGGAGGACAGCGACTTCGGCATCTACCTGTGCGGCGGCTCGCAGCTCGCCGGCGAGCTGATCGACGAGGTCGACGAGCTCGTGATCAAGACGTATCCCATCGTGCTGGGTTCCGGCATGCCGATGTTCGGCTCCGGCTTCGCCATCAGCGAGTTCACGCTCGGTGAGGTGCGCACGTTCAAGAACGGGGCGGTCGTGCGGACGTACAGCAGGAAGCGCTGATTCCGGGGCCGGGCCGTCGCTCGCCTGTCGTCGCGCCCCCTCCCGCAATACTCTGGAGGCATGACCAGCGATGAGTATGTCTGTCCGGTCTGCAAGCAGCCCGTCGACACGGTCGTGCGTCGGCACAAGACCCTGGGCGTCTTCGTGCCTGTGTGGGGCCCCGGCCCCTGCCAGAACTCCGAGTGCTCGGCGTACGAGGAGGGGGAGGAGTCCGAGGCCCAGCCAGTCCTGACGGCCGAGCCCGGACCGCCCGACGCGCCCCAGGAGTCCGCGGAGAAGGATTCCTGAGTGCTGTTTCCCGCCTGGATTCCGGCCTGGAGTCCGGCCTGGATTCCCGCTTGGATGCAGGCCTGGAATCCGACCCGGACTTCCGCCCGGAAGTTTTTTCCGCGCATGTGTAGAGATCCGCGGGCCGACTCCGACGTCCCCTGTGAGAGCCGCCCGGCGCGGGCGGCCCGAGCCGAAGGAGCGGACTCATGAAGTACCTCGTGATGATTCAGGGCACGCAGGCGGACTACGAGGCGCAGAGCGGCAAGGGCTCCGCCGACATGCCCACCTGGACCGAGCAGGACATCCAGACCATGTACGCGCACATGGGCGCGATCAACAACGACCTCGCCGAGACCGGGGAGATTGTCGACGCCAACGGTCTGTCGGAGCCCGCGAAGGCCCGGTTCGTCGAGCGGGGCCCGGACGGGAAGCCCGTGATCACCGACGGACCGTACAGCGAGACCAAGGAAGTGCTCGCCGGCTACTGGGTCCTGGACTGCGCCAGCCTGGAGCGGGTCACGGAGATCGCCGCGCGGGTCCTCGAGTGCCCCGTCCCCGAGGGCACGAAGCAGTACCCGTTGGTCATCCGCCCGATCCCCGACGGCAGCGGGGACGTGTGAGCGGTCCCCCGAGACGCCCGTCGGGACGTACGACCGAGGTCGAGGACCTGCTGCGCCGCCACGCGCCGCAGGTCCTCGGCGCGCTCGTGCGCCGGTACGGGCACTTCGACGCCGCCGAGGACGCCGTACAGGAGGCGCTCCTCGCGGCGGCCGGGCAGTGGCCCGAGGCCGGGGTGCCCGACAATCCGCGCGGCTGGCTGATCAAGGTCGCCTCGCGGCGGCTCACGGACGTGCTGCGCAGTGAGGAGGCGCGCCGGCTGCGCGAGGAGCGGGCGGCGGCGCTCACCCCGCGCGACGCGTTCACGGCACCGCCGCCCGGCGCAGACCGTGCACCGTCGGAGGACGACACCCTCACCCTGCTCTTCCTCTGCTGCCACCCCGATCTGACGCAGCCCGCGCGGATCGCGCTCACGCTGCGGGCGGTCGGCGGTCTGACGACGGCCGAGATCGCCCGTGCGCACCTGATGCCCGAGGCGTCCATGGCGCAGCGGATCAGTCGGGCCAAGCAGAAGGTGAAGGGAACGAGCTTCGGCCGCCCCGAGAACTGGGAGGAGCGGCTGCCCGCGGTCCTGCACGTCCTGTACCTGATCTTCAACGAGGGGTACACGGCCACGTCCGGGGCGGCCCTCCAGCGGGCCGAACTCGCGGGTGAGGCCATCCGGCTGACCCGTACGGTGCACCGCCTGCTGCCCGGGGACTGCGAGGTGACCGGCCTGTTGGCCCTGATGCTCCTCACCGACGCGCGCCGCGCCGCGCGCACCGGGCCGCACGGCGAACTGGTCCCGCTCGACGAGCAGGACCGCGGGCTGTGGGACAAGGCGGCGATCGAGGAGGGCGTCGCGCTGGTCACGCACGCCCTGACCCAGCAGAGGCTGGGTCCCTACCAGTTGCGGGCCGCGATCGCCGCCGTCCACGACGAGGCGGACTCGCCCGAGACCACCGACTGGCGGGAGATCCTCGGCCTGTACGACCTCCTCGTACGCCTCGTCCCCGGCCCCGTCGAACGCCTCAACCGCGCGGTGGCCGTCGCGATGGTCCATGGGCCGAGGGCAGGGTTGGACGAACTGGCCTCCCTGGAAGGGGAGTTGGCATCCGGCCACCGTCTCGACGCCGTCCGTGCCCACCTCCTGGAACGCGCCGGCGACCCCGAAGCCGCCCGCGCCGCCTACGAGTCGGCGGCAGCCAAGACCCTCAGCCTCCCGGAGCAGCGCTACCTCCAGGCGCGCGCGGCCCGCCTGAGGCCTTGAGATCCTCTGGGCCCCAGTAGCCTGCCCGCCATGCCCGAGATCCTGCACATCACCGAGCGGTCCCTGTGGGACGCGGCCCGCGAGACAGGCACGTACGAGATGTCGACGCGCGGCCGCACCCTCCAAGAGGAGGGCTTCATCCACTGCTCGACCCGCGCCCAGCTGCCACGCGTCGCCGACTTCCTGTACGGCACGTACGAGGGCCCAGGCGAACTGGTCGTCCTCGTCATCGACCCCGAGCGGCTCGATGCGCCCCTGAAGTACGAGGCCCCTGAGCCGGGCGGCGAAGAGTTCCCGCACATCTACGGGCCGATCCCGGTGGCCGCGGTGACGGCCGTGGAGCTCTGGGAGAGCGCGTGACCCAGCGTCGGCGCTGGGTGGCGTCCGGCAGACCTCTCTCGGCCCGCACCGCACGGGGGTCGCGCACTGGGTCGTGGCCGCCGATCGTGTCTCCCAGGAGACGGGGACCGGCCGCTCCACGCCCTCGGACGTGTCATTCGGCGGACTCGGACAGCGACAGGTCGGTGGTGCCGTCCAGGACTTCGCGGGCCACGGCGGAGAGGCGGCGTTGCCGGGAGCGGGCGTGGCCGCGCAGCAGGGTGAAGGCCTCGTCCACGCTGATCCGCCGCTGCTGGGCGAGGGCGCCCTTGGCCTGCTCGATGAGGATGCGGGACTCCAGCGCGGTCTCCAACTGTTCGGCGAGCAGCGTCTGTTGCCGCAGGGCACGCTGTTGCAGCAGGCCGATGGTGGCGAAGTCGGCGAGTGCCTGACCCAGTCTGAGCTGCCGGGGAGTCGGTGCGCCTGGTTCGTCCAGGAAGAGGCTGAGGGCGCCGATGACCTCGTCCCGCAGGCGCAGCGGGACCGCGGCGACCGAGTGGAACCCCAGGTCGCGGGCCCGGTGGGCGAAGCGCGGCCAGGCCGCGCGGGCGTCGGGGTGGTCGAGGAGGACGCCCGCGACGGGCCGACCGGTGCGCAGACAGTCGCGGCACGGTCCCTCGTCCCAGTCGACGGCGTCCCGCTCCAGATCACGGGTGCGGGCGTCGGAACCGGCGACTTCCGGACTGCCGCCCCGCGGGGCGGCCAGGATCACGCCCGCGGCCGCGATGCCGAGCAGGTCGACGCAGCGCTCGGACAGTGTGTGCAGGAAGTGAGTGACGTCGAAGTCGCCGGCCAGGGTGTCGGCGAGCTCCACGAAGGCGGCGGCCAACCGCTCCTCGTGCGGCTGCTCAGGCATTCCGGCTTCCCTCCCCTTTCTGCCTCTCACCGTGTCTCTGTCTCCGGTCAGCTTGGGGCCACTGCCTTCGAGATTACGACGAGGAACAGGCCCCTTCGACGGTCAACGGCCCAACGACGCTGGTCCGGGAGGCTGTTCGGCACCGTGGTGCAGACGAACGGCTCCGCGCGCGAACGGCTCCGTGCAGACGAACGGCTCCGCGCACGCATACCGAGAACGGCAGCGGCGGCGGCAGCGGCAGCGGCCGCACAGGCCAGGGCCGCCCTCGTGTCGTCTTCCGGGACGGGCGGGTGATGCCCCCTCTCGGTCGGCCGTCGTGGGCGATACTGATGGATCATGGTGCTGGCCGTACGACGGGGCGGAGGCGATGCCGATGCGGCCCGAGAACCACGGCGGCGACAACGAGATGCCCGACCGCGTACACCACCCCGACATGCAGCCCTCCGACATGGAGGACCGGCGCCGGGTCACCGACACCTTCACTTCCGTGACCGCGGCAGGCGACGTGAAGCGGGTGCCCGCGATGCTCTGCCGGGCCTGCGTGGAGCTGCTGCCGGTCACCGGCACCTCCATCTCGATCACCGGAAGCAGCACCGCACGGGCCCTGTGGTGCGCCAGCGACCGTACGGCGGCATGTCTCGCCGAGGCGCAGTACACACTCGGCGAAGGCCCCTGCCAGAGCGCCCTCGACCGGGCCGTTCCGGTGCTCGCCCCAGATCTCACCCAGGGGCCGGACGCCCGCCGCTGGCCCGTCTTCGCGCACCAGGCCGTCGACCTGGGCGTGCGGGCCGTCTTTTCGCTGCCGCTGGGCGCGGGCGCCCTCGCGATCGGCACGCTTGACCTCTACCGTGACGCCGTCGGACCGCTGTCCGCGCGGGACCTGCGGATCGCCCTGCTGGCCCGGGACGCGGTCACCTCCGTCGTGCTGAATCTCGAATCGGCGTCCAACGGTTCCAACGGCTTCGCGCCCGTGGACGAAGCCGGAGTGGCGTCGTGGGTGGACGCCGCGGAAGCCGACCACATCGAGGTCCATCAGGCCGTCGGCATGGTCATGGTCCAGCTGGGGATCGAGCCCGAGCAGGCTCTGGACCGGCTGCGGGCGCACGCCTTCTCGCAAAGGCGGACGGTCACCGAGGTGGCACAGGAGATTCTGGCCCGCACTCTCCCGCTTCCGGCCGGAAACGGACGACGATCACCCGGAGGGCCGGGGCCGGGGCCGGGGCCGGGACCGGGGCCGAGGCCGCGGCCACGGTCGGCTCGGCGACGAAGGAGACGGTGACCGATCATGACCCGTGTCCGGTCCCGTTCCGCGCCTCCCGGCGCGCCGGCGTGCGCCACCGGCCCCCGACGCGCCCGGCCCCGGCAAGAACTACCGCACGAACGGGGTACGAACACGCCCTGACCGGGCACGATGGTGATATCACTTCCGTGCCACCCAGGACCCTGGTGGCGTCCACCGCGCGCCCCCGTCGCGCCATCGCGTTGCCGTCGTTCCTGGAGAGACCACTGAGGTGGGCCATGGGCACCCATCACAACACCTTCGGCCTGCACCACCATGTGGCAGGCGACACGCTCGTGCTCCAGCCGCACGGTGAACTGGACGCCTGGGCGGACCAGGAACTGTCCCCGCGCATGGCGGCGCTCCTCGACCGCCCCCGCGACCGAGCCGTCGCCCAAGTCGTCGTGGACCTCGGCGGGGTGACCTTCCTGGACGCCGGCGGACTGCGCCTGCTGATCCGCCTCAGGAACCGGACGTCCGGCAACGGCACCGCCCTGCGGCTCGTCCGCACCCCCGCCAAGGTGCGCCGCCTACTGCGCCTCACAAGGCTCGACCGCACCTTCACACTCCTCGACGAACCCTCGTCTTCCCTGGACACGGCCCCGGGGCACGGTGTTCCCGCCTGACCGAGCGGGAGTGCCGGGACGTTCTCGCCCGAGACCTGGTTCCTGGCCCTGACCCGCCCCACGCTCGTCGGTCGGCGCGTCCCCCTGCGGAGCCCACGGCACGCACGGACCTGAACCCGCCGGGACCGACGAACTCCCCGCCCGCCGCGGCCTGTTCACCGCCGGGACGCACCGGGGCATCGCGCTTCCAAGATGCTCGCTGACCTGCGAATATGCACCGCTCGCCGGTCGTGGCGAACTGGTTGCCGACTCTGAGGGCCGGTAACCGGCCCTGGATCAGGCCTTCTTGGTCTCCTAGCAATGGGCCAGGTCAGCGACCTGCCCCGATCCATCCGCGGTCCACACTCATATGGCGGTCCTGGCAAAGTGCACTGACACCGCTCGGCCCGGACCAGGGGCAACCGAGGAAGCCACAGGCTCATCTTTCAGGACACCATGCTGACCACAACCACCACAGGCCCCTTGGCCACAGCGTTTCGCCAACTGCTCGACTTCGCCTGGATACAGACCCGGTCCTGCGCCTTCGCCATCGCCCTGCTGTCCGGTGTCGCAGCGTCCACGTTGCTGCCCGGTCTCCCGGTGGCCCGCTACGACCTGCTCGTCGCCTATGGCGTACTGCTCACGCTGCTGTTCTGGGTGCGCGGCTGGGAGAACGGCCGGGACATTGCCGTCATCGCCGTCTGCCATGTCATCGGCCTTGCCTTCGAGCTGGTGAAGGTGTCCGTGGGTTCGTGGAGCTACCCGGAGCCGGCGGTACTGAAGTTCGCGGGCGTCCCGCTGTACGGAGGGTTCCTCTACGCGGCTGTCGGCAGCTATGTCTGCCGGGCCTGGCACCTGTGCGACCTGGAACTGGTCCGCTACCGGCCACGTGCGACAGCGGTCGTGGCGGCGGCGATCTACATCAACTTCTTCAGCCACCACTGGCTCCCCGACGTGCGCTGGCTCCTGGCCGGACTGCTCCTGGCCGTCACCGCGGGCACGTCGGTGCGCTACACGGTGCGCGGTGTACGCCACCGGATGCCACTGGCGTTGGCGTTCGTCCTGATCGGCTTCTTCCTCTGGCTCGCGGAGAACCTCGCCACCTACCTGGGCGCCTGGCGCTACCCCTACCAGCTCGACGGCTGGAAGCCCGTGGGGGTGGAGAAGTTCGGCGCCTGGTCCCTGCTGATCAGCGTCACCGTCGTCCTGGTGGCGGTTGCCCGGTCGCAGCGCAGGCACGGGTCCAGCGGAATGCCGTCGCGGTCCGGGCGTGTGGGCCGTTGTTCGTGACCGTGCGTGGTGGACGCGGTCCGGCCCGGCTATCGCCAAGCGCTCACTTCTCGCTGGAGAGCGCTCCCGCCTACCTGGGACAGGCGCCGGAAGGGGCCCGACCGGCGAACCGGTCGGGCCCCTTCCCTGAAGCCAAAGAGCCTTCGATCAGGCCTTCTTGGTCTCCCAGAAGATCTTGTCGATCTGGGCGATGTAGTCCAGCGCCTTCTGGCCCGTGGCCGGGTCGGTCGAAGCCTTCGCGGCCGAGAGGGCCTTGAGGGCGTCGTTGACCAACTGGTGCAGCTCCGGGTACTTCTCGAAGTGCGGGGGCTTGAAGTAGTCGCTCCAGAGCACCGAAACGTGGTGCTTGGCGAGTTCGGCGCGCTGCTCCTTGATGACGGTGGCGCGGGCCTGGAAGTGCGGGTCGTCGTTGGCGGCCATCTTCTCCTGCACGGCCTTCACCGACTCCGCCTCGATGCGGGCCTGGGCAGGGTCGTACACACCGCAGGGCAGGTCGCAGTGTGCGCTGACCTTGACCTTGGGGGCAAACAGGCGGGAGAGCATTGAGCTGTCCTTCCTCGTGATCGTCTTCTCAGGTGGGACATTACTCCGTGAGGGACGGGTTTTCGCGAGTGCCCCCATGGGCTTAGGACAAAAGTCCAGGGTGAGACTGGGACCCGTGGAGGATAGGACCGGGGAGGTGCCGGGGATGCCGGAGCTGTCGCAGGAGACCGAGCGCGGGAGGGCCGTCCTGCCCTTCGGTACGGCGGAGGTGACGGGGCCGTCCATGGTGCCCACGCTGCATCACGGGGACCTCCTCGTCGTGCAGTACGGGGCCCGGATCAGGCCCGGTGACGTGGTCGTTCTGCGTCATCCGTTCCAGCAGGACCTGCTGGTCGTCAAGCGCGCGGCCGAGCGGCGGGAGGGGGGCTGGTGGGTGCTCGGCGACAACGCGTACGCCGGTGGGGACAGCACCGACTACGGGACCGTGCCCGAGGAACTCGTCCTGGGGAAGGTGCGGTTCCGGTACCGGCCGTTCAAGAAGGGTCAGCGCTCGCCGCTCGCGGTCGCGCGCTGGGCTTTTTCCGCCGCGCGGCCGGTGCTGTCCGACCGGTCCGCCTCCAAGCGCTTGCGGGCGCGGTAGGCGGCGACGTTCGCCCGGGTCGCGCAGCGGTCCGAGCAGTAGCGCCGGGAGCGGTTCGTCGAGGTGTCGAGGTAGGCGTTGCGGCACGGCGCTGCCTCGCACAGGCCCAGGCGGTCCACGCCGTACTCCGTGAGGTGGAAGGCCAGGCCCATCGCGGCGATGGCGGCGTAGCCCGCGGTCGCGTTCGACGGGTGGTCCGCCAGGTGCATGTGCCACAGCGGGCGGCCGTTGTCGTCCCGGAAGTCGTGGCCCGAGATCTGCGGGCTCACCGGGAACTCCAGGAGGAGTGAGTTCAGCAGGTCCACGGCGAGTGTCTCGTCGCCGCCGTCGGCCGCCTCGAAGACCGCACGCAGCCGGGCCCGTACGCCCCGGAAGCGGGTCACGTCCGCGTCCGTGGCGCGCCGGGCCGCCGACGGGTTGTCCACGAAGAGGTCGCGGACGGCCTCGACCGAGGTGAGCGCGTCCTTGCCCCGGGCCGGCTCCTCGCTGTTGACGAGACGGACGGCGTAATCCGAGTAATAGGCCAGTTCCACTTGTAGTCCTTACGGAGGCGCTCTATGGTCTTGGTGCAAACGGGTAATGGCTAATGGTGCTTCCAGGGTATTACAAGCTGGAGGGGAGAGGGGCTTTCATGACGACCACCACCGGATCCGACTGGGCTGCCTGGCAGAAGAGCTGGGACCGGCAGCAGGAGTGGTATCTCCCGGACCGTGAGGAGCGCTTCCGGGTCATGCTCGCCATGGTCGAGGCCCTGGTGGGCCCCGAGCCGCGTGTCCTGGACCTCGCGTGCGGTACGGGAAGTATCACGGCCCGGCTCCTCGAAAGGTTCCCGAAGGCGGTCAGCACCGGCGTCGACCTCGACCCCGCGCTCCTGACCATCGCCGAGGGCACCTTCGCGGGCGACGACCGGGTCACGTTCGTGACGGCCGACCTCAAGGACCCCGACTGGCCGTCCCGGCTGCCCCATGACTCGTACGACGCGGTTCTCACCGCGACCGCCCTCCACTGGCTGCACAGCGAGCCCCTCGCGGTCCTCTACGGTCAGATCGCGGAACTCGTCCGCGACAGCGGTGTGTTCATGAACGCGGACCACATGATCGACGAGTCGACCCCCCAGATCAACGCGGCGGACAGCGCGCAGCGGCACGCGCGCATGAACCGCGCCAAGGAGGCCGGCGTACTCGGCTGGACCGAGTGGTGGCAGCTCGCCGCCCAGGACCCGGTCCTCGCCGAGCCGACGGCCCGCCGCTTCGAGATCTACGGAGAACACGCCGACGGCGACACCCCGTCGGCCGAGTGGCACGCGCGCGTGCTCCGCGAAAAGGGTTTCACGGAGGCCCGCCCGGTATGGCGCTCCCCGTCGGACGCGCTGGTACTCGCTCTCAAGTAGCCGGCTCTTC
>NZ_VWMY01000015.1:110814-173400 GCF_008905045.1 Streptomyces albicerus | reverse complement strand
CCCCGCCGCCCCTACCCGTCCCATCCCTGGGGGCTCCGCCCCCAGACCCCCGTATCGGCCTGAACGGCCTCGTCCTCAAACGCCGGACGGGCTGAAAAGCAGGGGCGCAGCCCGCTTTTCAGGGGCGCGGGGCTGTATCGATATGCGGCTCCGCCGCGTGGGCGCGACCAGCCCCCACCGGCCCGCAGGCGTCAAACCGGCCTGGCGCCGGCCAAGAGGCCGCGGCACGCGAAGGGGCGGTACGGAGATTCCGTACCGCCCCTTCGAACGCCGCCCAACCGCCGGAGGCTAAAGCACCTTCGACAGGAACGACTGCGTCCGCTCATGCTGCGGATTCGTCAGCACGTCACGCGGATGGCCGGATTCGACCACCACGCCCTCGTCCATGAAGACCAGCGAGTCGCCGACCTCCCGGGCGAAGCCCATCTCGTGGGTGACGACGATCATCGTCATGCCGGACTCGGCGAGGTCGCGCATGACGTCGAGGACGTCGCCGACGAGCTCCGGGTCGAGGGCCGAGGTGGGCTCGTCGAAGAGCATCAGCTTCGGGTCCATCGCGAGGGCCCGTGCGATGGCGACCCGCTGCTGCTGGCCGCCGGACAGCTGGGACGGGTAGCTGCCCGCCTTGTCGGCGAGACCGACCCGCTCCATGAGCTGTGCCGCGCGCTCCCGCGCCTGGGCCCTGCTGACGCCCTTGACCTGGACCGGCGCCTCCATGATGTTCTCGAGCGCCGTCATGTGCGGGAACAGGTTGAAGCGCTGGAACACCATGCCGATGTCCCGCCGCTTCCGCGCGACCTCGCTGTCCTTGAGCTCGTACAGCTTGTCGCCCTTCTGGCGGTAGCCGACCAGATGCCCGTCGACGTACAGCCGCCCGGCGTTGACCTTCTCAAGATGGTTGATGCACCTGAGAAACGTGGACTTGCCGGAGCCGGAGGGGCCGATGAGGCAGAAGACCTCGCCGGGCTTCACTTCGAGGTCGATGCCCTTGAGGACCTCGACCGGGCCGAAGGACTTGTGGACGCCTTCGGCCTTCACCATTGACGTACTCATGGGTCAGCGCCTCCAGCTCGCGAGGGACAGCATGTTCGCCTTGATCTTCTGCAACGGCGTGGCCGGCAGCGAACGGCTCGAACCGCGGGCGTAGTACCGCTCGATGTAGTACTGCCCGACGCTGAGCACCGAGGTCAGGACCAGATACCAGGCGGCGGCCAGGAAGTACATCTCCACCGGTGCGCCGGAGGACTGGCCGATGTCCTGGGCGTACCGGAAGAGTTCGGCGAACTGGACCACCGATACCAGCGAGGTCGTCTTCAGCATGTTGATGACCTCGTTGCCCGTGGGGGGCACGATCACGCGCATCGCCTGCGGGATGACGATCCGCCGCAGGGTCTTGCCGTGGCTCATGCCCAGGGCGTGCGAGGCCTCGGTCTGGCCCTCGTCGACCGACAGGAGGCCCGCGCGGCAGATCTCCGCCATGTACGCGGCCTCGTTCAGGCCGAGCCCGAGGAGCGCCGTCAGCAGCGGCGTCATGAAGCTCGACCAGTAGTCCTTGTAGATCGGACCGAGGTTGATGTACTCGAAGACCAGGCCCAGGTTGAACCAGACCACGAGCTGCACCAGGACCGGCGTGCCGCGGAAGAACCAGATGTAGAACCACGCGATCGACGAGGTCACCGGGTTCCTCGACAGGCGCATCACGGCGAGCAGGATGCCGCCCGCGATGCCGATCACCATCGAGAGGACCGTCAGGAGCATCGTCTGCCCGACGCCCTTGATGATGCGGTCGTCGAAGAAGTAGTCCGGTACGGCGCCCCAGTTGATCTTGCCCTGAGCGAACGCGTAGATGATCGAGACGAAGATCGCGATCGCGATGACGGCCGAGACGTACCGCCCGTAGTGCCGGACCGGGATGGCCTTGATGGCCTCCGGTCCGGCCGGGGGAACGTCCTCGGGGCCGGCCGTCTTGTCGATGTCAACAGTCACGGATGTTGCCTTTCAGCGCCGCTGGGAACGCGGTCACTTGCCACCGTTGACGGTGGCTTCCTTGACGGCGCCGGCCTCGACGCCCCACTTCGCGATGATCTTGTCGTACTCGCCGTTCTTGATGACGGCGTCGAGCGCGGCCTTCAGCGCGTCCCGCAGCTCGGTGTTCGACTTGGCGACCGCGATGCCGTACGGGGCGGCCTCGACCTGCTCGCCGACGACCTCGAAGTCCTTGCCGCCGCCGGAGGTCTTCGCCGCGTACGCCGCGACCGGGAAGTCCGAGGAACCGGCGTCGGCGCCGCCGGCGCGCAGCCGGGTCTGGGCCTGCTGGTCGTTGTCGAAGGCCTCGATGGAGAGCTTCTTGTTGGCCGGGCACTTCTTGGCCTGGGCCTTGGCCAGGTCGTTCGAGACGGTGTTGCGCTGCACCACGATCTTCTTGCCGCAGAGGTCGTCCCAGGTCTTGATGCCCTGGTCGTCGCCCTGCTTGGTGTAGATCGAGACACCCGCGGTGAAGTAGTCGATGAAGTCGACGCCCTCGCCGACCTTCTTGCCGGTGTCGGAGTCGATGCCCTCCTGGCGGTCCTTGGTGTCCGTCATCGCCGACATCGCGATGTCGTACCGCTTGGAGCGCAGACCGGTGAGCAGGGTGTCGAACGTGCCGTTCTCGAACTGGAACTTCACGCCGAGCTGCTTGCCCATCGCGTCGGCGAGGTCCGGGTCGATGCCGACGGTCTTGCCGGAGTCGTCCTTGAACTCGACCGGCGCGTACGCGATGTCCGAGCCGACCTTGATGACGCCCGCGTCGCGGATGGCCTTGGGCAGCTGGGCGGCCAGCGGGGCCGCGCTGGTCTCCGTGGTGTCGGAGCCGCCGTTGTCCTTGTCCTTGGTCTGGTCACCGCAGCCGGTGAGCAGCAGGGCGCCTGCGACCGCGATCGCACCGACCGCGGCTATCCGGGACTGCGCGGCGGTGGTACGACGGGTGGAGCGTGCGGTCATGGTGGGTTCCTCCGGCGGGTGGGTGGAGTTGCCGATGGTTCGGCAGTAGCCGATGGGTCGACGAGAACACACACCATCGGGTGTCGCGACCTCGTGTGATTACGGCATCTTGCCATTCGGACTTACGCCTTCAGGGTGCCTGCCATGTCAAAATCGGATAACGGGTGACCCCCGAACCGGGCCAGGCCGGTACATCAAGACCGGATCTTGTGCGGGAAACCCCTGTTACGGCCGGAAGATCTTCGGTGTATCGCGCGATATGGGCGGCCGCTTCTCCGCACTTGCGGCGCCTTGATGACGTATCGGCCTCTTGTTCACGAAATGGGCGTGTTCGACGTATTCGGTCATGAGTGCATGTCACCGGTATGTGACCTTCGCTCTCCGGAATGTGTGCTTCAGGTCTCCGGTATGTGGCGTTCGACCCTCCGGCACGTGACCTTCGGCCGTCGACGTGTGACCTTCGCGTTATGGACTCGTCCGCGGTGCCGTCCGTCCGGTAAGAAGGTTCCTTACACCCCTCATCCGGGGCTCAGGGCGCGTGTGCGACGCGCCCGTCGCGTATGGCCCGTACGTACCCGTACGTAACAGTCATCAGGGACATATGCGGTGCCCGCCCACGCCTCACCAGGAGTGGACACCCTCAACCGTTTAAGACTTAAGGGGTAAAACAAAGTGGCAGCGGAGATCGTCAATCCTCGCAGCGACAGCAGTACGGATCAGGAAGGCGGGGCGGAGCCCCTCGATTCCTTCGACCCGGCGTTCGCGCTGCACCGCGGCGGCAAGATGGCCGTGCAGGCCACCGTGCCCGTCCGTGACAAGGACGACCTGTCCCTGGCGTACACGCCCGGCGTCGCGAAGGTGTGCACGGCCATCGCCGAGCAGCCGGATCTCGTCCACGACTACACGTGGAAGTCGTCCGTGGTCGCCGTCGTGACCGACGGCACCGCCGTGCTGGGGCTCGGTGACATCGGGCCCGAGGCCTCCCTTCCGGTGATGGAGGGGAAGGCGATTCTGTTCAAGCAGTTCGGCGGGGTCGATGCCGTGCCGATCGCGCTCGACTGCACGGGCGTCGACGAGATCGTCGAGACCGTCGTGCGGCTCGCCCCGTCCTTCGGCGGCGTGAACCTGGAAGACATCTCAGCGCCCCGGTGCTTCGAGATCGAGCGGCAGCTCCAGGAGCGGCTGGACATCCCCGTCTTCCACGACGACCAGCACGGGACCGCTGTCGTCACGCTGGCGGCCCTCCGGAACGCGGCCCGGCTGACCGGGCGGACGCTCGGGGAACTGCGGGCCGTGATCTCGGGCGCGGGTGCGGCCGGGGTCGCCATCGCGAAGTTCCTGCTCGAAGCGGGGCTCGGGGACGTAGCGGTGGCGGACCGCAAGGGGATCGTGTCGGAGGACCGGGACGACCTGACTCCGGTCAAGCGGGAGCTTGCCTCGCTGACCAACAAGGCGGGGCTGTCCGGCTCGCTGGAGGCCGCGCTCGCCGGGGCCGACGTGTTCATCGGGGTGTCCGGCGGCACGGTGCCGGAGCCTGCCGTCGCCTCCATGGCCGAGGGTGCGTTCGTGTTCGCCATGGCGAACCCGAACCCTGAGGTGCATCCCGATGTCGCCCACAAGTACGCGGCGGTCGTCGCCACCGGGCGGTCGGACTATCCGAACCAGATCAACAACGTGCTGGCGTTCCCCGGGATCTTCGCGGGGGCCCTGCAGGTGCGGGCCTCTCGGATCACCGAGGGGATGAAGATCGCTGCGGCGGAGGCGTTGGCTGCGGTCGTCGGGGACGACCTTGCCGCGGACTACGTGATTCCGTCGCCGTTCGACGAGCGGGTCGCTCCGGCGGTGACCGCGGCCGTTGCCGCTGCCGCTCGGGCTGAGGGTGTGGCTCGGCGGTAGGTCTGCTTGTTCGGTTGTGTGTGAGATTCGGGTCCCGTCCGGGTGGGCGGGGCCCGAATTTTTTGCGTGGTGATTTTTTACCGGGGGGTTCGGCTGAGTGGGTGGCTGCGGGCCGACGGGGGCTGGTCGCGCAGTTCCCCGCGCCCCTCGGTGAGTGGGGGTTGGGCGTGGTGCCTCTGGTGCGGGTCGGGCCGGGCTGAGCGCGCCCAGGCAGCTGGGAGACGGGCGCGCAGCGCCGTCTTTCAGGGGCGCGGGGAACTGCGCGCTCAGCCCAATTCGACCCGCAGGCACCCGCGGCGCGGTGGAGGCACACCCCTCGGGGGCGCGGGGAACTGCGCGACCGGTGGGGGGCCCGTTGGCCCGCGGGGGTGGGCCCGTTCGGGGGACGCGTGTCACAGATGGACGTGGTTCCGTCCGGGCCCGGCGGAGCCTAGGGTCGGGGCATGTTCGCTGCCTACGCTGCTCGTATTGACCGGGACCAGCCCTTGAACGGCCTTGAGTTGGGGGAGCGGCCTGCTCCCGCGGCTCGGGACGGCTGGACGACCGTGAACGTCAAGGCCGCCTCCCTGAACCATCACGATCTGTGGTCGCTCCGGGGCGTGGGGCTCGCTGAGGACAAGTTGCCGATGATCCTCGGATGCGATGCCGCCGGCGTCGACGAGGACGGCAACGAGGTCGTACTGCACTCCGTCATCGGGCAGACGGGGCACGGCGTCGGGCCGAAGGAACCGCGGTCCATCCTCACCGAGCGGTACCAGGGCACGTTCGCCGAGCAGGTGTCCGTGCCCGCGTGGAACGTCCTGCCCAAGCCCAAGGAGCTCTCCTTCGAAGAGGCCGCCTGTCTGCCCACGGCGTGGCTGACGGCGTACCGCATGCTCTTCACCAACGCGGGCGTACGTCCCGGAGACTCGGTTCTCGTCCAGGGCGCCGGAGGCGGTGTCGCCACCGCCGCGATCGCGCTCGGCAAGGCGGCGGGGCTGCGGGTCTTCGCCACCAGCCGCGACGAGGCCAAGCGCAAGCGGGCTGTCGAGCTGGGGGCTGTAGAGGCCTTCGAGTCCGGGGCGCGGCTGCCGCAGCGCGTGGACGCCGTCATCGAGACGGTCGGCGCCGCCACCTGGTCCCACTCGGTCAAATCCCTGAAGCCCGGCGGCACCCTGGTGATCTCGGGCGCCACGAGCGGTGACCGCCCCTCGCACGCCGAACTGACCCGCATCTTCTTCCTCGAACTCAAGGTCGTCGGTTCCACGATGGGCACGAAGGACGAACTCGAGGATCTGCTGTCCTTCTGCGCCGCCACCGGCGTCCGTCCCGTCATCGACGAGGTCCTTCCGCTGGACCGGGCCCGCGAGGGCTTCGAGCGGATGGAGTCCGGTGAGCTCTTCGGCAAGGTCGTGCTGACGACGCCCTGATGGCCTCCTGACTTGCCTCGCACACCCCGGGATGTCAACTAGGGTTGACATCCTGGGGCCTGTCAATCTAAGTTGACACCATGACCGAAGCAACGGATCTCGCCGAGCGCGCAGGCGACCGCGATCCGCGGATCGGGCTGCGGGCCGTCTCCGCCTTGCGGCGGCTGCTGGAGCAGCTCGAAGCGGTGCAGGTGCGCAGTGCGCGCAATCAAGGTTGGTCGTGGCAGGAGATCGCCGCGGAACTGGGTGTCAGCAGGCAGGCCGTGCACAAGAAGTACGGGAGGCAGTGATGTTCGAACGGTTCACCAAGGACGCCCGCGCGGTGGTACTCGGCGCGGTCGGCCATGCGGAGCGGCTGAACGCGGAGACGGTCGAGGAACAGCACATGCTGCTGGCCCTGCTCGACCGTGAGGCCAGCCGCGCGTCGTTCGCCCTGACCTCGCTGGGGCTCGCCGACCGCAGGGAGTCCGTCAAGCGGGCGCTGGCCGAGGCGCGGCGTCGGGGCGGGCTCTCCCGCGCCGACGCGGACGCGCTCTCCGGGCTCGGCATCGACCTCTCGAAGATCGTCTCCCGGGTCGAAGAGGCCCATGGCGAGGGCGCGTTGGAGGCCGAGAGGAAGGGTGCCGAGAGGAAGGGTGCCGGGCGGGGCAAGGGCTGGTGGTCCGGGTTCGTCGGCGGGCACCGTCCTTTCACCCAGGGCGCCAAGGATGTCCTTACGGAGTCCCTGCGCATCGCGCTCGCCCAGCGGGACCGGTACATCGGCGACGAGCACCTCCTCCTCGCCCTCGCCGCCCGCCCGGGCGTCCCCGCGGAGGCCCTGGCCGACCACGGCGTGACGTACGCGTCGCTGCGGCGGGTGCTGTACGGAGGGGGCGAGGCGAAGGCGGGCTGAGGGGAGGACGGTGATGGGGTGGTGGCATCTGTGGTGGGGCCCGAAGTGGGGCCCACCACAGATGCCCTCCCCGGACGGCGGGGAGGCCGCTCCCTCCGGCGGTGCACCTGAGGAACCGAGACCCGAGGAACCTGAGAAGTCTGGATCTGAGGAACCGAGGCGGCCCGCGCCGGGGCGGCCTCGCCTCCCGCTCGCACGGAGCGGGCCGCCGCTCAGACCTTGGGCGCTCGCAGCATCGCCGCTATGTGCGCCGCCGCCGTCGACAAGTGGTGGCGGGCATCGCGTAGTTGGTCCTCCGTCACGCCGTGGTCGCGGGCCGCGTCGCGGATGTCGTCGCGGAAGCGGTCCAGGAGGCGGTCGAGGTCGCGGGCGGGGTCGCCCGTGGAGTCCTCGTGGGCCCAGGAGGGTTCGTAGTCGGCGGGGAAGTCCTCAGGAGTGACCGTGTAGTCGGGCTCCTTCGTCCCCGGCCGGCCGAAGCCGAAGTCCTTCCCGAACTCCTTGCCGAAGTCCTTTCCGAACTCCCCGAACTCCTTGGCCAGTTCGCTGAGCCCCTCATGGACGCCCGTCGGCCAGTCGCCCCGGGTGAAGTGGTCCTGCATCTGGTCCTGGACACGCTTGGCGATGCGCCGGAGCTCTTCCTGGGCCTGGGCCCGGACCCGCTCCTGGGTCTCCTTGGCCTGGTGGCGTGCCCGCTGGGCCTCCTCGCGGGCCCGCCGGCTCTCGTCCTTGGCGCGCCGGGCCTGCTCCTTCCACTCCTGCTTGACGCGGCGCATCTCCTCCTTCGCGGCGCGCCAGGCCTCCTTGTCACCGAGGTCTCCGAAGTCCCCGAAGGCGCCTTCGTGTTCACTCCGCCGCCCCTTGGCGCCGGCTCCCGTGGAACCCCGCCGAGCCTCGCTCGCCGCCGCCCGCATCTCGCGGCGAAGGTCACCCGCCGCGCCCCGCACATCGGCACGGATCTCCGCGGCGAGCTCCGCGACCGACTCGCGGATCTCCAGTTCCAGGTCGGCCAGTTCGCCGCTGCGGTCGGCCAGCTCGGCCCGGCCCGCGTCCGTGATCGCGTACACCTTTCGGCCGCCCTCGGTGGTGTGCGTGACCAGGCCCTCGGCCTCCAGCTTGGCCAGCCGGGGGTAGACGGTCCCGGCCGACGGCGCGTACAGCCCCTGGAAGCGCTCCTCCAGGAGCCGGATCACCTCGTAACCGTGGCGCGGCGCCTCGTCGAGCAGCTTCAGCAGGTAGAGCCGCAGGCGGCCATGGGCAAAGACGGGAGCCATGTCAGAGCCCCTTCTCGTGGGTCGGGCCGTCGGGTGATCCCTCGGTGGCTTCGGGATCGGTGTCTTTCGCGGGGGTGGGGGTGACGGGGGAGCGGGCGGCACTGACGCCGTCGCCCGGCGCCGTATCCTCCGGCACCGCACTGTGGCCCTCGCCGTGCCCGGAGTCGGACATGGACGTGGACTCGGACTTGGGCTCGGACGTGGACTCGGCCCCGCCCGGAACCGTGTCCTCAGGAGCCGTGTCCTCAGGCCCATCCTCTCCGAACGCAGTCCCCTTCTTGAAATCCACTCCCTCGTCCCACGGCTCGTCCTCCGCCGGAGGCCTCCGCAGCAACGCGATCGAACCGGAGACGGTGGTCGCCTTCAGGCGGCCGTTCCCCGCGCCGAGCCTGCCGGTGATCTTCTTGGCGCCCCAGTGGCCGGAGACCCGGAGGTCCTCGAAAGCGTTGGAGACGGAGCCGCTCGCCGTGTCCACCTCGACCTCCGCATCGGCCGGGTGCGGCAAGCGGATGGCGATCTCGCCCGAGATGCTGGTCAGACTGATGTCGCTGGGACGGCCGACCGGGTCGAGGTCGACGATCACCGAGCCGCTGACCGACTCGACCCGCACCGAGGGGCTGGAGCCCTCGATGACGGTCAGGTCGCCCGAGACGGAGTTGAGGCGGAGGTCGCCGGTGAGGGCCTGCGCCTCCACGTTCCCCGAGACCGTGTCCGCGCGCACCGGGCCGGCGAGTCCCACGAGTGTCGTGTCGCCGGAGATGCCCTTCACCTCCGCACGCCCGTCGATGCCGGAGATCACGGCGCTGGCGCTGACGACGCCCACCTCGACGCGTGTACGCGCCGGAACCGCCAGGGAGACCACCGCGCTGCGGCGCCAGCCCTTGCGGTCGAGCCACTTGAGGAAGCCCTTCCAGGGCAGGTCCTCGTACGCGACCGTCAGCGTGCCGTTCTCCTGGGTCACCATCAGGGGTGGTCCCTCTATCGAGGAGACTTCCAGCCGGGGGGAACCCTCGTCGATCCCCACGACGTTCACCGTTCCATTGGCGATGCGCACATGGAGAGCCGTCACCGGTTCGTCGAACGTGAGCTTCCTGGGCTCTGCGACGGACCACTCGGACATGGTGCTGACCTCCTCGACCGGGGTGGGACACGACACGCCATATCGCGTCTTTCACTAGACACGATATATCGCGGATCCGGGAAGTCAAGGCACTCGTTTCGGTGATCCAGGAGGGATCAATCGGATCAAAAGCGAATAATCTGGGCCCATGTCGTCCCGTGAGTCGCAGGCCCCTCACCCGTCCCCCGCCCGGGCGGCCGGTGCCCTGCTGCTCTGCCGCGCGGAGCCCGAGGCCGTCGCCCCCGTCGCCCAACTGCTGCGCGAGCGCATGCTGCTCACCCGGGCCGGCCGGGGGTGGAGCGTGCTGGTCCCCGAGGGCAAGCCCTGGCTGCACGGCGACGAACCGGTCGACCGTGTCCTCACCGGCTGGGCCACCGCCCTCGCCGTCGGTACCCCCTGGCCCGTACTCGCCCTCTGGTGGGACCCGGACCACAGCGGCTACACCCTGGCCGCAGGCTTTCGCCGCCCCGTCGGCTACGAGTGGCTCGCGAACGGCATCCCCGTGGGCGAGGAGGAGGCCATGCGCACCTTCGCCACCCGCCTGGGCCTCGACCCGGTCCTGGACACGCAGTCCCTCGACCGGCTGACGAAAGCCGACCCCGACGCGGACGCCCGAGCCCGCCTGGTCGCCCTACTGGCCGTCCTCACGCGCGCGGGCGTCACCCTGCCCACCGGCCTCACCCCCGGCGCACCCGCCGCCCGCCTCCGCGAGACGGCCCGCGCCCAGCCCGACGCCCAGCCCCTCGAATGGTCCGGCTGGCGCAGAGCTGTCCGTGCGGAACTCGACGCCGTCGAGACCGGCCGGCTCGGCCCCTGGCTCCCCTGGGCAGGTACTCCCCGGGCCCGCGCCCTCGCACTCGCCCAGGTGGCAGCGGGCCTGCCACTCACCGCGTGGGGCGTACACCGACGCAGCGGCGGCTGGATCGCGGCGGGGGCGCTGCTGCTGGCCCACGGCACCCTCGGCCTGGCGTACGACCTCATGCGCCCGCGCGACTGAGCCGCCTTCAGGCGCCCGAACGAGCAGCCGCGCGGGAGTGGACCCGCGCCAGGGAGGCCCCGGACGCGGGAGTGGAACCGCGCCGAGCGGGCCTCGGAATCCCTACTCGTCGTCCTCGTCGTCATCCAGGCGCGCCAGCCAGGTCGCCAGCCGCTCCACCGGCACCTCGAAGTCCGGATTGAGGTCGACGAACGTACGCAGCTGCTCGGCAAGCCACTCAAAAGTGACCTCTTCCTCGCCGCGCCGCTTCTCAAGTTCCTCGATGCCGCGGTCGGTGAAGTACATGTGGCTGCTCTCCTGCGTGCGTACCCGGTCGTTCTGCTGCTCACAGCCTACGAAACCGGTCGACGTCCCTCGACGGGGCGATCAGGCCGTTAGGGTGTGCACCTGGCGCAGCATGGGTAACTCCCCTTTCCCGAAAGTCTGTTCAGCCTGCGCGGTTGTGTGCGGTCCTGTGGCCGCGGAGCGGCGCGAGACGGAGCGGTGAGATGTCCGAACTGATGACGGCAGCCGGCCACTTAGCCCCCTATCTGAGCGCCGCGGCGGCCTCGATGGGGACAGCCGTGCTCGTGACGGCCCGCGACCGCCTCGCCGAGAGCGTCGTACAGGGCGGCCGTACGTTCCTGGACGCGGCCCTTGGGCGCCGGAGTGACGGAGCCACCGTGGCGGACGCGGACGTCGCCGGGCCGGAAGCCGCTCTCGCGGGGCTGTCCCCGGCGGACCGCGAGGCGCTGGAGACGGCGATCGGCCACTGGCTCGCGGGTGAGGATCTGAGCGCGTCCGCTCTGAAGGACTGGATGGGGAAGGCCGCAGACCTGCGCCCGGGCGGCGGCACCCACGTCGAGGCCAACGGCCGGCACGCCGTGGCCGTCGGGCGGATCGAGGGTGATTTCAACATCACGTTCGGACGCGACCCCGAGAGCGACAGATGACCCCACCCGCCGACGACGTCCGCGAGGATGTCCGCCGGGGCACTTCGGGAGAGGAGCGCCCCAGCGTCTGGGCACAGGGCAAGTGGGTCACGGCCGTCGGGCAGGTCCTCGGCAACTTCGTCGTCAGCCTGGTCGTCGGTGACGCCCTGCAGAGCACCTTCGAGGGCGCCAGGAAATGGCGGCTGTGGAACTGGCCGCCGTTCGCCGTGGTCCTCGGTCTCTGCGCCGCCGCACTGATCCGGGCTCCCGAAGGACCGGCCGGTCAGTTCCTCTGGGTCTACCTGATGCTCGGTGCCGCCCTGCTGATCACCTTCGTACGTGTGGCGGGCATACAGGGGCCCGCCACGGTCCAGGGTCTCGCCTCCGCGTTGTCCGTCGCCCTCGCCGTCGGCGGGATGGTGTGGGTGGAGCAGCTGCGCGGTCACGGAGAGGTCGATGTCACGGGACTCGCGACGGTCTCGCCGTCCCGCCCGCTGAGCGACGGCGAGACGCTCACCGTGAACGTGGACGGCGGCCCGGCCCGTACGCACCTGCGCCTCGTCCTCAGGGCCGAGGACGCGGTCCCGGAGATGCAGTCCTGCACTCCGGAGACCCATCTCGGAGTCGGCCTGGGCGGCGGTCAGAGCGCGGCCACCGACGTCCGGTCGGGGCAGGCGGTCGACCTTCCGCTCGGCGGGGCCCGGGACGGCATCCGCGTCTCGGTGACGGTCCACACCGACCCCGGCTGCAAGATGAACGTGATCGTCGACGACGCCGTGCTGCACGGCTGAGGGGTACGGGATGAGCTCGAAGACCCGTGTGTACGTGGCCGCCGTGGCCGCATTCTGCGCGATCGTCGGGGTCGGTCTGACGCTGGCCGTCAGTTCCGGTTCGGACGAGCGGGACGAGACGTTCCTCGGCAAGGACCGGATAAGCGTCGGCATGCACAACGACCTGCCCGGCATCTCCTACGAGGAGAACTACCGCCGGTCGGGCTTCGACCAGTTGCTGTTCGAGCAGATCAAGGAAGGGCTGGGGATCAAGTCCGCCTCACCGTCGAACGTGGCCTCCGAGGGGCGCATCCCGTCCCTGGAGAAGGGCGAGGTCGACATGGTGATCGCGGCGTTCTCCATCACGCCCGAGCGTATGAAGGAGGTCGACTTCGTGGGCCCGTACGCCACCACGCGGCAGGGGTTCCTGGTGGGGCCCGCGTCGACTGTCCGTGATCTGAGCGATCTCCGGGGCGAAACCGTCTGCTCCTGGGAGGGCACCACCTCCGACGCGGCCCTCCAGGAGTTCAAGCGCGAGGGCATCCAGCCCCAGACGCTCGTCGACGCCTCCGACTGCATCGAGGCACTCAAGCGCGGCGAAGTGCAAGCGGTCTCCACCGACCAGATGATCCTCTACGGCTTCGCGCGCCACCACGTGAAGGACGGCCTCCGGGTGCTCCCCAATGTCACGATCGGAGCCCCGCAGCACTACGGCATCGGGTTGCCCAAGGGACACCGGGAGGACTGCCGGAGGCTGCGCGACTTCGTGAAGCGGTACGTCGAGAGCAGCGACTGGATCAAGGACATGGAGACGTCGCTGCCGGACATCCCCGACAAGGAGCCGGGCTGGATCAGCGACTACAAGCCGAGCGACGAGTCCATCGACGCCCGCTCCTGCCGCGACGAGCCGAGCGCCTGACCCCCGTACTCCCGTACGCGTGCAGGGCGCCCTGAAACGCCGGAGGGCCCGGCCCCGCGGTTGTCGCGGGGCCGGGCCCTCCGTACGTACAGAACAGGCCGTCAGAACAGGCCGTACAACCGCCGATCAGGCCTCGAAGACCTCGCGGACGAGCTGCTCCTGCTCCGCCTGGTGGCGCTTCGCCGAACCCACCGCGGGGGACGACGAGTGCGGGCGGGAGATCCGCCGCAGCCGCTCCCCGTGCGGAACGTCCGCTCCGACCGCCAGGTCCAGGTGGTCGATCAGGTTGAGGGCGATGAAGGGCCACGCGCCCTGGTTCGCCGGCTCCTCCTGGGCCCACAGGTACTTCTCGGCGTTCGGGTACTTGGCGATCTCCGCCTGGAGCTCGGCACCCGGCAGGGGGTACAGGCGCTCGATGCGGATGATGGCCGTGTCCGTCGCGCCGCGCTTGGTGCGCTCCGCGTCGAGGTCGTAGTAGACCTTGCCGGCCGTGAAGACGACCTTGCGGACCGCGGCCGGGTCCACCGAGGCGTCGCCGATGACCGGACGGAAGCCGCCCGTCGTGAACTCCTCCGCCTTCGACGCGGCCGCCTTGAGGCGGAGCATCGACTTCGGGGTGAAGACCACCAGCGGCTTGTGGTGCGGGTTGTGCACCTGCCACCGCAGGAGGTGGAAGTAGTTCGACGGGAGCGTCGGCATGGCGACCGTCATGTTGTTCTGCGCGCACATCTGGAGGAAGCGCTCCGGGCGGGCGGACGAGTGGTCCGGGCCCTGGCCCTCGTAGCCGTGCGGGAGGAGGAGGGTGACGCCGGACGTCTGGCCCCACTTCTGCTCCGCCGACGAGATGAACTCGTCCACCACCGTCTGGGCGCCGTTGACGAAGTCGCCGAACTGCGCCTCCCACAGCACGAGGGACTCGGGACGGGCCAGCGAGTAGCCGTATTCGAAGCCCATCGCCGCGTACTCGCTCAGCAGCGAGTCGTAGACGTTGTAACGCGCCTGGTCGTCCGAGAGGTACTGGAGCGGGGTGTAGTCCGCGCCGGTCTCCCGGTCGATGAGCACCGCGTGGCGCTGGCCGAACGTGCCGCGGCGGGAGTCCTGGCCCGAGAGGCGCACCGGGGTGCCCTCGAGGAGCAGGGAGCCGATCGCGAGCGTCTCGCCCATGCCCCAGTCGATCGTGCCGTCCTCGACCATCGACGCGCGGCGCTGCAGCTGGGGCAGCAGACGCGGGTGGACGGTGACGCGGTCGGGGATGTTGACCTGGGACTCGGCGATGCGCTTGACGATCTCCTGGGAGACGGCCGTGGTGACCGTCACCGGGAACTCGGGCTGCGCGTCCGGGACATGGGCCTCGGCCGGTGCGGACGTCGCCTCGCGGACCTCGGTGAAGACCTTCTCCAGCTGGCCCTGGTAGTCCTGCAGCGCCTGCTCGGCCTCTTCCAGCGTGATGTCGCCACGACCGATCAGGGACTCGGTGTAGAGCTTGCGCACCGAGCGCTTCTTGTCGATCAGGTCGTACATCAGCGGCTGCGTGAACGCCGGGTTGTCGGACTCGTTGTGGCCCCGACGGCGGTAGCAGATCAGGTCGATGACGACGTCCTTGTTGAACGCCTGACGGAACTCGAAGGCGAGGCGCGCGACGCGGACCACGGCCTCCGGGTCGTCGCCGTTCACGTGGAAGATCGGCGCCTCGATCATGCGGGCCACGTCGGTCGAGTACATGGAGGAGCGCGAGGACTCGGGCGCCGCCGTGAAGCCGACCTGGTTGTTGATGACCACGTGGACCGTGCCGCCGGTGCGGTAGCCGCGCAGCTGCGACATGTTCAGGGTCTCCGCGACCACGCCCTGGCCCGCGAAGGCCGCGTCGCCGTGCAGGGCCACCGGCAGGACCGTGAAGTCCGTACCGCCCTTGTTGATGACGTCCTGCTTGGCGCGGACGACACCCTCGAGGACCGGGTCGACCGCCTCCAGGTGGGAGGGGTTGGCGGCCAGCGAGACCTTGATCTGCTCGCCGTCCAGGCCCGTGAAGGTGCCCTCGGCGCCCAGGTGGTACTTCACGTCGCCGGAGCCGTGCATCGACTTCGGGTCGAGGTTGCCCTCGAACTCGCGGAAGATCTGCGCGTACGACTTGCCGACGATGTTCGCGAGGACGTTCAGGCGGCCGCGGTGGGCCATGCCGATGACGACCTCGTCGAGACGGGACTCCGCCGCGCTGTCGATGACCGCGTCGAGCAGCGGGATGACGGACTCGCCGCCCTCCAGGCTGAAGCGCTTCTGGCCGACGTACTTCGTCTGCAGGAAGGTCTCGAAGGCCTCCGCAGCGTTCAGGCGCCGCAGGATGCGCAGCTGCTCCTCGCGCTCCGGCTTGGTGTTCGAGCGCTCGATGCGGTCCTGGATCCACTTGCGCTGCTTCGGGTCCTGGATGTGCATGAACTCGACGCCGGTGGTGCGGCAGTACGAGTCGCGCAGCACACCGAGGATGTCGCGCAGCTTCATCATCGACTTGCCGGCGAAGCCGCCGACCGCGAACTCGCGCTCCAGGTCCCAGAGGGTGAGCCCGTGCTCGGTGATGTCGAGGTCGGGGTGCTTGCGCTGCTTGTACTCCAGCGGGTCGGTGTCGGCCATGACGTGGCCGCGGACCCGGTAGGAGTGGATCAGCTCGAAGACACGCGCGGCCTTCGTGACGTCGTCGTCGTGCGAGGCGTCGATGTCCTTGAGCCAGCGGACCGGCTCGTACGGAATACGCAGGGCCTCGAAGATCTCGTCGTAGAAGCCGTTCTCGCCGAGCAGGTAGTTCGCGACGACGCGGAGGAACTCGCCGGACGCGGCGCCCTGGATCACCCGGTGGTCGTAGGTCGACGTGAGCGTCATGACCTTCGAGATGCCGAGCTTGTTCAGGGTGTCCTGGGACGTGCCCTGGAACTCCGCCGGGTAGTCCATCGAGCCGACGCCCATGATGACCGACTGGCCGGGCATCAGACGCGGGACCGAGTGGACGGTGCCGAGGCCGCCCGGGTTGGTCAGGGAGACCGTGACCCCGGAGAAGTCGTCCATCGTCAGCTTGCCGTCACGGGCGCGGCGGACGATGTCCTCGTAGGCCTGCCAGAACTCGAAGAAGTTCAGCGTCTCGGCCTTCTTGATGCCCGCGACGACCAGCTGGCGGTCGCCGTTGGGCTTCACCAGGTCGATGGCGAGGCCGAAGTTGATGTGCGCCGGCTTGACCAGGGTCGGCTTGCCGTCCTTCTCCGCGAAGGAGTAGTTCATCGACGGCATGGCCTTGATGGCCTGCACCATCGCGTAGCCGATCAGGTGGGTGAAGGAGATCTTCCCGCCCCGGGCGCGCTTCAGGTGGTTGTTGATGACGATGCGGTTGTCGAAGAGCAGCTTCACCGGGACCGCGCGCACGGACGTGGCCGTGGGCAGCTCCAGCGAGGCGTTCATGTTCTTCGCGACCGCGGCACTCGGCCCGCGCAGCGTCACGTATTCGGGACCGTCGGGAGCCTGGGCGGCGGGCGCGGCCTTTGCTGCGGCCGGCTTGGCCGCGGCGGGCTTCGCCGGAGCCGCGGCAGGGGCAGCGGCGGCCGGCGCCGGAGCGGCAGCCGCGGGCTTCGGCGCCGCGGGGGCAGCCGGAGCCGGAGCAGCCGGAGCCGGAGCAGCCGGAGCCGCGGGCGCGGCAGGGGCGGCCGGAGCTGCTGTGGTGGTTCCCGCGGCCCCCGCGGCCGCGGTACCCGCCGGAGCCGAGGCGGCGACGCCGCCCGGCTTGTAGTCGGCGAAGAAGTCCCACCAGGCTCGGTCAACCGAATTCGGGTCCTGGAGGTACTGCTGATAGATCTCGTCGACGAGCCACTCATTGGGACCGAACGCAGCAGCAGGGTTCTTCCCGGCTTGGTCCTCGGTCGAGGTACTCGAGTTACTGGGGGACTGTGGCGACACGGCGGCAACCGCCCTCTTCCGCTTCACAAGGTGATGGACAGCGGGAATTAAGGCTACGCCTCCCCGGCCGCGAAGGTCAGTCCGGGCCTGGTCATCGTCGCGTAAGTCACATCGAAAAGCGTGTTTCGGTGGTGGAAATGGCGGGAAACAAGCGAGGTTCCGATGCGGAACGCGCACGTCGGTTCGGGACTGCGACCGCAAAAGGCCGAGTCTCCGCACGATGACACGTGTCCTGCTGCCCGATCGCACGCCTCATACGTGGATCTTGAGCTCTTCCTCGAACCCTACGTCAACCTGTCAAGCGAGGGCACTCCCGGAAGAGTGACCTGGATCCGGCAGCCCCGGGGGGATTCGGCCACTCCGATCCGGCCGCCGTGCAGATCCACCGCCCAGCGGGCGATCGCCAGCCCGAGCCCCGTACCGCCGTCGCTGCCCGGGCCGTGCGGCGCGACGACCCCGCCGCGGTTGAACCGCTCGAAGACCCGGTGCCACTCCGAGCGCGGAATGCCCGGACCCTCGTCCAGGACCTCCAGGTCCAGGGACTCGGGGTGGGCGCCGCGCCGGGCCTTCACCGTGACACGGCCGTGCGGCGGGCTGTGCTTGACCGCGTTGTCGATGAGGTTGGCGACGACCTGGTGGATGCGCTCCGGGTCCGCGTGCGCGGTCAGCTCGGGCGGTGACACGTCGAGGTGCAGATGGACGTCGGTCCGGCTGTGGCTGCCGGAGCCGGAGGCCATGCCCCCGCGCGCGGAGGCCACCATGTTGGCCTCCTTCAGTACGCCGGACAGGTACGGCCACACCTCGAAGCGGCGCTTGCGCAGCGGTACGACGCCGTTGTCCAGGCGGGAGAGGTCCAGCAGCGTCTCGACGAGCCGCCCCAGTCGCTCCGTCTGCTTCAGGGCCGTGCGCATCGTCTCGGGGTCGGCGGCGGAGACACCGTCCACCACGTTCTCCAGGACCGCGCGCAGGCCCGCGATGGGGGTGCGCAACTCGTGCGAGACGTTCGCCACCAGCTCCTTGCGCTGGCGCTCCTGCGCCTCGAGGTCATCGGCCATGCGGTTGATCGTCTGGGCCAGGTCGCCCAGCTCGTCGCGGCGGTCGGCGCCCCTGACCCGGCGGGTGTAGTCGCCGTGCGAGATGCCTCGCGCCACGGTGTTCATCTCGTCCAGCGGGGCGGTCAGCGAGTGCGCCACGAACTGCGTGATCAGCAGCGTCGCGATCATCGAGAAGACCGTGATGAAGCGCAGCTCGGTCTCGGTGCGCACCGCGATCATCAGCAGACCGGTGGTGATGAAGACCGAGACGACGACCAGCGTGCCGAGCTTCGTCTTGATGGAGAAGGGACGCATGTCGCCCCAGGAGGCCCAGCCGGCACCCACGTCGGAACCTGTCTCCGAGGCGGATTCCGAGCCGGCATCCGGGCCGGCATCAATGCCTGGGCCCGGACCGGGCGCCGCGCCTGAGGTGGGCGTCGGGCCTGAGACGGGCGCCGCGCCCGAGGACGGATTTGGAATCGGGGTCGGACCGGACCCCGGACCCGGAACCGCATCGAGATCTGAAACAGGACCCGAACCGGGAGCGGCACCCGGAGCCGAAGGATCATGCTCCGGACGCCAAGGATCAGGCCCTGGGCTCGCACCCTGCACCGGACTCGAATCCTGCCCCGGGCTCGCACCCCGCCCCGGGCTCGAACGCCGACCGGGTTCCAGACCCGCACGTACGTCCTTGCGTAGTGCGCTCAGACCCTTCATCACATCCGCCCCTTCAGCCAGGGTGCCCGACTTCAGGGTGTCGGGGTCTCCAGCGCGTAGCCGACGCCGTGCACCGTACGGATCCGCTCGGCGCCGATCTTCCGGCGCAGCGCCTTGATGTGGCTGTCCACGGTCCGCGTACCGGACGCGTCCGCCCAGTCCCACACCTCGGCCAGCAGCTGCTCGCGCGAGAGTACCGCGCGCGGCGTGTTCGCCAGGCAGACCAGCAGGTCGAACTCGGTGGGTGTGAGGTGGACGTCCTCGCTGCGCACCCGCACCCGGCGCTGTGCGTGGTCGATCTCCAGCTCGCCGAGGCGCAGGATGCCGGAGCGCGGCGTGGACGCGGCCAGCGCGGCCCGCTCCACCCGGCGCAGCAGCACGTGCACGCGTGCGGCCAGCTCGCGCATCGAGAACGGCTTCGTCATGTAGTCGTCGGCGCCGACGCCGAGCCCGACGAGCATGTCCGTCTCGTCGTCGCGCGCGGTGAGCATCATCACCGGGACCGGACGGGCCGCCTGTACCCGGCGGCAGACCTCGAGACCGTCGAAGCCCGGCAGCATGATGTCGAGGATCAGCAGGTCGGGCTGCCAGGCCTCGGCCGTGTCCACGGCGGCCGGTCCGTCACCCGCCGTTTGCACGAGGAAGCCCTCGGCGCGCAGACGGGCGGCGATGGCGTCCACGATCGTCGGATCGTCCTCGACCACCAGCACCCGGCGCTGTGCGCCCGGCGTGGCCGCCGTGCCGTTGTGGGAGGTGTGTGTCTGCTCCATCGCCCGCCCCTGAGTGTGCTTTCCGGAATCCGTGGGGTGATTCCATGACTGCGCTTGACGCTTGAATGATCGGCGTCAGGTCAGCAGGGTACGGGCAGTGACCGCCGCTCGGCTATCCAGGCCCGACCCCGAGATGCACGACGTCCGGAACGCCCCGGGCAACCGGGATCTCTTCGGTACGCACCTGTTGGAACCCGGCATTCCACAAGGTTTTTGCGAAATCAGGCGAAGGTGTGGCCGACCATACGGCGAGTACCCCGCCGGGCCTCAACACCCTTGCGCACGCGGCGAGTCCGGCCTCCGAGTAGAGGTTTTCGTTGCCCTCCGTAACGGTCCACTCGGGCCCGTTGTCGATGTCCAGGCACAGTGCGTCGTACGTGTCCGATGTCTCATTGACGTACGCGACGAGATCGGCCTCGACGATCTCGGTACGCGGATCCTCGAGCGCCTCCGACGACAACTCGGCGAGGGGCCCGGACAGATGCCAGTCGATGATCGCCCGCTCCCGCTCGACGACCGCGATACGGCCCCAGCGTGGATCCGCGGCCGCGTGTGCGAGCGAGAAGCCGACGCCGAGGCCGCCGATCAGGACGTCCGGCCCGGGACGCCCGTCCAGCGCGCCGAGCGCGGCGTCGACCAGCCGTCTTTCCGAGCGGCCGTCGGAAGTGTCCATGAGGAAACAGCCGTTGGCGATGATCTGCAGCAGCCCGCCGTGGCGGCGCAGCACGACCTCGCCGTACGGGCCCTCGCGGCGGTCGATGACTTCGGGCGTGCCGCAAGGAGTCGTGCCGTAAGAGGTGTCGTACGAGGTGCTCATGGGGCCATCCTGGCAAGCGCGCCCGGGAGGAGCAGCCGGATTGCCGTTCGCGGACGCGGGGTGTCCATGAGAGGTTGCTGTGAATCGGCCATCCCGTGGTGCCGGTCACAGACAGCCTGGTCGCGGGGGTTGAGGGTGGGACGGGACGGAAGGAGCCCGCCGGTGGACCGGAGTGCGACGAGTGGCGCGGAGGCGGCTTCGCCCACTGACATCGTCCCCGGGCTCGACGGCGTCCCGCGGCAGAGAACCGCCGCAGGCGAGTGTGCCCACGTCGTCGCTGCCGAGACCGCACCCGCCGCTGCCGACACCGCGTCCGTCGGTGTCGAGACCGCACTCCCCGCCGCTGCCGAGACCGCGTCCGTCGCCGGCGAGGGCACCGCATCCGCCGGTCCCTCTCCGAGGCGCCGCGTCCGGCCCTGGCGGCTGTTGCCCACTCCCACCGGAACCCCCTTCACCCTCGGGTACGCCGTAGTCCTCGCCGTGACCTCCCTGTTCGCCGAGCTCGGCGACGCCGACCTCGTGGAGCGGGTGCTCCAGGGGTCGAGCACGGATGTGGCGCATCTGGTGCAGTCGCCGGTGCACGTCCTGGTCGCGAGTGCGCTGTGGGTCGCGGGCGGGATCACCTCGACGTATGCGATCGCCTTCCTGCTGGTGCTCACGGCGTTGGAGCGGCGGATCGGCGGGTGGTGGACGGCGGGGGTCTTCCTGCTGGGACACGTGCTGGCCACCCTGGCCACCGAGATACCCGTCGGCCTCTCCGTCCTCGTCGGGCACCTCCCCGAGAGCTCTCTCCACCGCTACGACTACGGCATCAGCTTCGGCGTCGCCGCGAGCCTCGGCGCGCTGGCCGGGCTGTTGACGCCGTGGCTGCGCTGGACCGTGCTCGGGACGTTCGGCTGGATGGTCGTCGGCGACCTGATCGCGTTCACGGATCCGCTGACGAACTGGGGGCATCTCATGGCGCTGGCCATCGGGGTGGCCACCTGGCCGCTGCTGCGGCGGTCGGAGGATACCGGACGCGCAGGTTAGTTTTATGAGTTTGGTCACAATAAGCGGCGGAGTGTTAGCGTGAAATCACTTGAAGGGACTCCCGACCGACAAGCCGGATGTCGGCGAGCGACGGGGACGACTTCAGGGTAGGAAGTGGTTCGCATGCCCGTCGCATGGGACGACATCGGCGGGCTCGTAGATGCCTACGAGCGTTTTCTTGCAGGATCCCGAGTCGACTCGGATGTCAGGGACTCCATCCTCGACTCGTGGAAGCGGTGCCGGTCCGCGGGACTCGAGCCGAACCGGCTCCTGATCCCCTATGCCGAGGACCTGGGGCTGGAGGACCGGTTCCTCACCGCGGCCAACCCAGTGCTCGATCGCCTGACGTCGGTGCTCTCCGACGCGAAAGTGAGCGTCGTGCTCGCCGACGCGAAGGCCCGCGTGATCCAGCGGGGCGGCACGGACTCGGCACTGAACGCCCGCCTGGACGCCGTGCAGTTCGCCCCCGGCTTCGGCTTCGCCGAACAGATCGCGGGCACGAACGGCATCGGCACCGCGCTGGCCGAGCGGCGGCCCTGCCTCGTCCTCGGCCGTGAGCACTTCGCCGACTGCATGCAGCCGTTCGCCTGCGCCGGCGCACCCGTACGGGATCCCTTCAGCGGGCGCATCGAAGGCATCCTCGACCTCACCTGCCTGCGCGGCGACGCCGACCCCGCCATGCTGCACCTGGTCCGTGAGGCCGTCGAGGACATTGAGCAACGGCTCCTGGAGCAGGCCACGGAACGGGAGCGGGCGCTGCTCACCGCCTACCGCCGCGCCCACGGTGCGAGCCCGGCCGGGGAGCGGCCTTCGCGGCCCGGCTCCCGCGGCAACGGAATCGACCACATCGACCGGGCCCTCCTGCGGGAGAAGGCCGAGGAACTCATCGCCTCGCCGCACCGGACACTCGATCAGGTGACGCTGCCCCGCGGCCGCGTGGCCACGCTGCTGCGCCGTCAGGTCATGAGCGCGACGGGGGAGGCGGGCGTGGTGGTCGAGGCCCGCATCCTCGGCGGGCCGCGGCTGCGCCACCTCGAACTGGACCGGACGGCGCAGGCCACGCCGGCCCCGCGGGTCGTGCCGGACACGCGGCCCGGACCGGCCGTGACCGCCACGGCGGCCGCGGTGGCCCTGGTGGCCCTGGTCGACGAGCCCGTCGCGGCCGTCGAGGGCGCCCCGGCCGAGACGTCCGCCGTCGTCCTGCCCATGCACGCGCCCATGCCCGCGCCCACGCCCATGCCCGCGCCCACGCCCATGCCCGCGCCCGCGCCCATGGCCGCGCCCAAGTCCGTCCCCGCTCCCGTGCCGGGCGAGGACGGAGCCGGGCCCGACGGCGAACGGGGCGGCGCCGACGGCTGGCTGCTCGTCGGCGAAACCGGTGTCGGGCAGCTCGCCGTGCTGGCCCGCCGACGGCTGGAACTGCTGCACGACGCCGGCCTCCGCATCGGCACCTCGCTGGACGTGACGCGCACGGCCGAGGAACTGACCGAGGTGTCGGTTCCCCGGTTCGCCGACTTCGCCGTCGTCGATCTGCCGGACCCCGTCCTGCGCGGTGACGAGCCGGAACCGGTCGGCGGCGACACCGCCCTGCGCCGGGTCGCGCTGGGAGCCGTTCGCGTCGGCACGCACCTGGACGGGGCCGGGGCGTCCGTCAGGTACATCCCGTCCACGCCGCAGGCCCGCTGCCTGGAGAAGGGACGGCCCGTGCTCGAACCGGTGCTCGCCGACGCCGGCGGCTGGATCGCCCAGGATCCGGCGGGCGCCGAGCGGGCCCTCGCGGCGGGCATCCACTCGCTGATCGCGGTGCCGTTGCGGGCCCGCGGGGTGACCCTCGGGGTGGTCAGCTTCTACCGCTCCGAGAAGCCCGTGCCGTTCGAGGACGACGACCTGTCCCTGGCGCAGGAACTGGCCGGCCGCGCGGCGATCTGCGTCGACAACGCCCGCCTGTTCACGCGCGAGCACAACACCGCCCTGGCCCTGCAGCGCAGCCTGCTGCCCCGCGGCCGGCCCGAGCAGAACGCCGTCGACGTCGCGTACCGCTATCTGCCCGCGCACGCCGGGGTGGGCGGCGACTGGTTCGACGTCATCCCGCTGTCCGGCGCCCGGGTGGCGCTGGTGGTCGGCGACGTGGTCGGCCACGGACTGCACGCCGCCGCCACGATGGGCCGGCTGCGTACCGCCGTCCACAACTTCTGCTCCCTCGACCTGCCTCCCGACGACCTCCTCACCCACCTCGACGACCTGGTCGGACGGCTCGACCGGGGCGAGGGCTGGGCGGAGGACGACGACACCGACCTCGACGCCGGGGTCGTCGGCGCCACCTGCCTGTACGCGGTCTACGACCCGGTGTCCCAGCGCTGCACCCTCACCCGCGCCGGCCACCCGCAGCCCGCGATCGTCCGCCCCGACGGCACCGCGGAGTTCGTCGACCTGCCGTCCGGACCGCCGCTCGGTGTCGGCGGCATGCCGTTCGAGACCGTGGAGTTGGAGCTCCCGGAGGGCAGCCAGCTGGTGCTCTACACCGACGGCCTGATCGAGGACCGCTTCCACGACATCGACGACGGGTTCGAAAGGCTCCGCGGCGTACTCGCCACGCCCGGCCGTCCGCCGGAGGAGACCTGCGAGGCCGTGCTCGACGCCATGCTCCCGGCCCGTCCGAGCGACGACATCGCGCTGCTCGTCGCCCGTACGCGCGCCCTGGGCCCCGAACAGGTCGCCCAGTGGGAACTGCCCAGCGACCCGGCGGTCGTCACACGCGCCCGCGCCGCGGTCACCCGGCAACTGTCCGCCTGGGACCTGGACGAGCTGGCCTTCACCACCGAACTGGTCGCCAGCGAACTCGTCACCAACGCGATCCGGCACGCGACCGGACCCGTACAGCTGCGGCTGCTCCGCGACCGGGCGCTGATCTGCGAGGTGTCCGACGGCAGCAGCACCTCACCCCGGCTGCGGCGGGCGAAGACCGAGGACGAGGGCGGGCGCGGACTCTTCCTCGTCGCCCAGCTGACGGAACGCTGGGGGACCCGCTACACCAGCACCGGAAAGATCATCTGGACCGAGCAGGAGCTGCCCTGATCCCGGCTGCCGCTGCCCTGATCCTCCTTCGACGGTCAGAAACAGGCTCTCTCAGCTCCAGGTCGGTGACAGAGAACCCGGATCGGCCGCGTAGGGCACGGGCCTGCCCGTGA
This sequence comes from Streptomyces albicerus, assembly GCF_008905045.1. Taxonomy (GTDB): domain Bacteria; phylum Actinomycetota; class Actinomycetes; order Streptomycetales; family Streptomycetaceae; genus Streptomyces; species Streptomyces albicerus. Next base: position 148,745 of record NZ_VWMY01000015.1, on the reverse strand, counting down.
ACGCGTCGAGGAGCATGCGGTCGCCGACCGGGCGGTCCAGTTTCACCGTCACCTTCTTCATGTGCAGGTCGTCCGTGCAGGGACCGTCGGAGCGGTTCCGGATCGACGCGGACAGCACCACGTTGTCCTCGGTCTCCAGCACGTCGACGGACGGGCCGTCGTCGCAGGACCCGTGATGGGCGACCAGGCCGACGGTCCGGTCGTCCTGCGACATCGTGGTCAGCCCGGCGAGCGGCCACAGCGCGTCCGAAGCCTCCTGGAGCGACTTCGCCTTGATCGGGGGCCGGGGCAGTTTCGAGGGGCTGACCGCGACGCGCTTGAGCGGCGTGTCGTATCCGTCGAGAGTGAAGTGCCAGGCGGGGACCGTCGCCTGACCCCGGCTGGTGAAGACGGTCATCTCACCGAGCCGCGCACCGGTCACGGTGAGCCGGGGACCGGAGTTACTGCCCCGGGCGAGCTTCTCGTACGCCGTCTGCACGGCGGTGACCGGGACGGTGAGCGAGCCGCCGCTCCGCCAGCGGACCTCCCCCTTCTGCGGAGGGGACTTGGGGAGCGAGCCGCGCAGGGCGAAGTTCTGGGTCACGTACGCGCGCTCGTCGGCCTTGTGGCGGAAGCCCCCTTCGGGCAGCTGGACCGACTCGTCCAGCGGGAAGTAGCCCTGCCGCCACAGCCGCGCCGCCTCCGATCCCGCCCAGGCGTCGGAGACCTGCCGGGCGCGGTTCGTGGCAGTGGGAGTCCGGTCACCGACCTCGTCGCCGCCGGGCGCCGTCTCCTGGCCGCATCCGGTGGCTCCGGTGGCTCCGGCGGCGAACAGGCCGAGTACGACGAGCAGTTGACGCAGTTTTACTGATCGCATGATGCCCCCCGAGGCAGACGACGGAATCCGGCGCTGCTCCTGTGACGCCCCGGCCGGGCGAATCGTTCACGCCCCTCCGGCTCGGCCCGTGAACTTCGCACTTGTCAGCTCCGCGTCCACCTGCCACCCCAGCGACTCGTACAGCGTCCGCCCCTCGGGTGTCGCCCCCAGGACGCCGGTCTCCGCTCCCCGGTCGACCGCCGCCCGCGCGAGGGTGCGCATGACGAAGCGGCCGAGGCCTCTGCGCCGGTGGGCGGGGGCCGTCTCGATCTGGTCGGCGACCGCGGTCGCGCCGGTCGGGGCGATCTGCCCGCGTGCGGCCCACGAACCGTCCGCCGCCGTGACGAGGACGCGGATGACGCCACCGCGGGACCAGGTGCGTACCCGGTAGCCGTCGGGTACGGGCGCGGCGGGTTCACCGGTGAGCCGGGTCGACATCAGGAAGCCCGGCTCGGGGTCGACCCACCAGCCGTCGCCGAGCCACGGCCCGACGCGGGAGGGCTCCGCGAAGACCTTGAGCCATACCCCGGCTCCGGTCACCGCGTCCGCCACCTTCCGGACCGTGGCCTCCTCGACCTCGTCTCCCGTCGCGCCCAGCACATGCCGGGTGACGTGTTCCGCCTGCCCCACGTCCACCGTGCAACCCCAGGGCTCGACCACGGGCGGCGCCGCCCCGCGCGAGACGACCCACCCGTCCACCCAGGCCCGCACGATCTTGTTCACCATGACCCCCGTAATGACCACTGTCCGCATTCAGGTATTACCCGCGACGGCGACGATACGGGCCGGGTGGCCACCCCGACAGACGCGATCGCTCACAGCGAACAGCCCCGGGGGAACAATCAGAGGCTCATGTGCATTGAGTCGGCATAGCTCAACTTGACTGCCGAAGGGGAGATCATGGCTTTGACGTCCGCACCGCTCACCCTGCCCGTGCTGCCGCTCGACGACGAGGTCGTGCTGCCCGGAATGGTGGTGCCCCTGGACCTCAACGACACCGATGTACGCGCCGCGGTGGAGGCCGCGCAGGCCGCCGCACGCTCCAGTGGAGGAAGCAAGCCACGGGTGCTGCTTGTTCCGCGGATCGACGGGACGTACGCGAACACGGGGGTGCTCGGCACGGTCGAGCAGGTGGGACGCCTCGCCGACGGCGACCCCGGCGCCCTGATCCGCGGTCGCGGGCGGGTGCGCGTCGGCGCCGGCACGACCGGCCCCGGAGCCGCTCTGTGGGTGGAGGGCGTCTCGGTCGAGGAGACCGTGCCCGACCCGCTGCCTGGCGCCGTGACCGAGCTGGTCAAGGAGTACAAGGCGCTGGCCACCAACTGGCTGAAGAAGCGCGGCGCCTGGCAGGTCGTGGACCGTGTGCAGGCCATTGACGACGTGTCCGCGCTCGCCGACAACTCCGGGTACTCACCGTTCCTGACGATCACTCAGAAGGTCGAGCTGCTCGAGACGGCCGACCCCGTCGCCCGGCTGAAGCTCGCCACCGAGCAGCTGCGCGAACACCTCGCCGAGCAGGATGTCGCCGAGTCCATCGCCAAGGACGTACAGGAAGGCGTGGACAAGCAGCAGCGCGAGTTCCTGCTGCGGCGGCAGCTGGAGGCCGTGCGCAAGGAGCTGCGCGAGCTGAACGGCGAAGCCGAGGGCGAGGAGTCCGACGACTACCGGGCGCGCGTCGAGGCCGCCGACCTTCCCGAGAAGGTCCGCGAGGCCGCGCTCAAGGAGGTCGAGAAGCTGGAGCGGTCGAGCGACCAGTCGCCCGAGGGCTCCTGGATCCGCACCTGGCTCGACACGGTGCTCGAACTGCCGTGGAACGACCGCACCGAGGACGAGTACGACATCCAGGGCGCCAAGGCGATCCTGGACGCCGAGCACGCCGGCCTGGAGGACGTGAAGGAGCGGATCACCGAGTACCTGGCGGTGCGCAAGCGGCGCAACGACCGAGGTCTTGGTGTGGTCGGCGGCCGCCGCGGCGGTGCCGTCCTGGCGCTCGTCGGCCCGCCCGGCGTCGGCAAGACCTCGCTCGGCGAGTCGGTCGCGCACGCCATGGGGCGGAAGTTCGTCCGGGTCGCCCTGGGCGGCGTACGGGACGAGGCGGAGATCCGCGGTCACCGGCGTACGTACGTCGGCGCGCTGCCCGGCCGTATCGTCCGCGCCATCAAGGAGGCCGGGTCCATGAACCCGGTGGTCCTGCTGGACGAGATCGACAAGGTCGGCTCCGACTTCCGGGGCGACCCGGCGGCGGCCCTCCTCGAGGTCCTCGACCCGGCCCAGAACCACACCTTCCGGGACCACTACCTGGAGGTCGAACTGGACCTGAGCGACGTGGTGTTCCTGGCCACGGCCAACGTGCTGGAGGCCATTCCGGAGGCGCTGCTCGACCGTATGGAGCTGGTCCGGCTCGACGGTTACACCGAGGACGAGAAGGTCGTCATCGCGCGTGACCACCTGCTGGCGCGTCAGCTGGAGCGGGCCGGTCTGGAGAAGGCCGAAGTCACCCTGGACGAGAGCGCGTTGCGCAAGCTGGCCGGCGAGTACACACGCGAGGCGGGCGTACGCAACCTGGAGCGGGCCGTCGCGCGGCTGCTCCGCAAGGTCGCGGCGCAGCACGAACTCGGCGAGCGTGAGCTGCCGTTCACGGTCGGCGCGGACGATCTGCGCGGGCTGATCGGGCGGCCGCACCACGTGCCCGAGTCCGCCCAGGACCCGGCCGAGCGCCGCACGGCGGTGCCCGGTGTGGCGACGGGCCTCGCGGTCACCGGCGCGGGCGGCGACGTGCTGTTCGTCGAGGCGTCGCTGGCCGACCCGGAGACGGGTGCGGCGGGCCTGACGCTGACCGGTCAGCTCGGTGACGTGATGAAGGAGTCGGCGCAGATCGCGCTCTCCTTCCTGCGCAGCCACGGTGCCGAACTGGAGCTTCCGGTGGCGGACCTCAAGGACCGGGGTGTGCACATCCACTTCCCGGCCGGCGCGGTCCCGAAGGACGGCCCGAGCGCCGGCGTCACCATGACGACGGCCCTGGCGTCGCTCCTGTCCGGCCGCCTGGTCCGCACGGACGTGGCGATGACGGGTGAGGTCTCGCTGACCGGCCGGGTGCTCCCGATCGGCGGGGTGAAGCAGAAGCTGCTCGCCGCGCACCGGGCGGGCGTCACCACCGTCGTGATCCCGAAGCGCAACGAGCCCGACCTGGACGACGTCCCGGCCGAGGTCCTGGAGAAGCTCGACGTCCACGCAGTCACGGACGTCCGCCAGGTCCTGGAGCTCGCCCTGTCCCCGGCGACGAACGGGGCGGCCACGGAGGTTCCGGTGGCCGCGTGACCCCGCAGATTCCGGCAGCGACGTGACGGACGCTGCCGGTGCAGGAAGACCCGGATCCCTCTTCGCGAGGGGCCCGGGTCTTCCGCACTCGCGGTGGTACCCAGTGGGATGATGTCGTGGGCATGCCATCGATTGCCGCTCGAAGAAGCTACGTACGCAGACGACGGGCTGGGAAGAGGGCCCGGAAGCTGGCGTTGGTCTATTCCTGCGAAATACTGGCCCAGCTGCGGCAATGGCGGTCTTTGGCGAAAACTTTCAGGATCGGGAAACCGGGTCATGGGTGCTGACGTGCACGAGGGCGGAAACAGCGAGGGGCATCGGATGAAATCCGGCGCCCCGGCGAGTGGTGTGGACCAGCGCGGCGCGGACGAGGAATTCCTGGCCCTGGAGCGCGAGTTGACCGTCCTCCTGCGACGCGCCCGCGCCTCCTCCGGCGAGATGGTCCGCGAGGTCCACCCCGACCTGGAGTCCTCCGCGTACGGCCTCCTCGTACGCCTGGAGGAACGCGGTCGGCAGCGTGCGACCGAACTCGCCGCGTACATCGGGATCGGCAAGGCCACGATGTCGCGCCAGCTGCGGGCGCTCGAGGAACTGGGGCTTGTCGCCCGCGAGCCGGATCCCGCGGACGGGCGGGCCTGGCTCGTTCATCTCACCGAGGAGGGGCGGGTGCGGTTCCGCAGGGTGCGGGAGGCTCGGCGGGCGCGGTATGTGCGGGAGCTTGCCAGCTGGGACCGGGAGGAAGTGGCTGAGCTTGCTCGGTTGCTGCATCGGTTGAATCGGGGGGTGGAGGGCTGAACGGGGTCTCGGGATCGGGACTGCTTGTGTGTTGGCTGCCGGCCGGTCGTGGCTGGTCGCGCAGTTCCCCGCGCCCCTAACGGGGCGCCCTGGTCGCCGCGATCTCGCATGGACCAGCCCCGATCGGCTTACAACGCCACGTAAGCCGCCGTCGATCGGCTCACAGCTCCACATACACCACCGTCGCGTCGTCGTGCCGTTTCGACCGGCCCAAGAACTTCCGCTCCGCATCCGCCAGTTCCAGTGCCCGTACGCGGTCGATCAGCGCCTGGCCGCCCTCCTTGCGGACGAGGGTGAACAGGTCGGTCCAGTCGCCCTCGTGGAACTTCTCCACCCAGCGGGTCGCGCCGTCCGTGAGGGCGGTCAGGGTGCGGACCTCGGGGCGGGGGAGGGCGCCCGTGACCGCGCGGGCCGCGACCGCGGGGTCCGCCGCCGCCGTGAAGAAGCCGCCCTCCTTGTTGCGGAGGGTCGCGTCGGTGGCGGTGTGGGAGGTCAGAGTGGCCCGGGGGACGCGGGAGAGGCGGTCGTCGAGGTAGGGGGTGACCATGCCGGAGGGGGATTCCACGAGGAGGGCCGAGTCCGAGAGGACCAGGTACTCGACGGACTCCGGGGACCAGCGGGCCAGGACCACGGTTGCCTGTGGGGTGCGTGGGTGAGAAAGGTCACAGGTGGCTCGATGGGCGTCGGCGGTACGCGTGATGGCCTGCGCCAGCACCTCGGTGAGTGTCAAATCTCGCCGTGAAACGGACAGTTCGTGCAGGGCTCCGCCCAGGCGGGCGATGAACCAAGGGACGGAATGCAGACAGCCGGCATCGGTCGCCGGCGGCGTCACGCCGTCCAGGACGACGAGCGAACCGCCCTGTCCGGAGGCCGGAAGTCCGAGCGATGCGTAGTCCTCGTCGGGGCGGGCAGGGTCACCGGGTACCGAGATCAGTTCCGAGCGCATTCGGCCAGTCTGCACGAGGCCTTCACAAGCTTCGTCAAAGGCTGGCAACCGTCGCCGAATTGACCCGGACGAGCAGGTCAGGCGCCTGCTTTGAGGTGGAATCACCGACTCCGGTGAAGCGCGGCGGCGCATCTTGCCACCGGTCGCCGTGGACGTCCAACCGGCCCGCCGCGCAAGAGTGCTGCACACGCCAAGGGAACTTGCCGGGCCGCTCCTCGGGGATGTTCACTCCTTCGTGTGGCGGGCCAGGTGATGCGCGACCACTGCCCACCGGCACTGGGAGGGTCGGGAGCCGTACCGGGACGACACGCGAGTTGACGGATCGTCACCCGGGCCCATGGGGACACGAGTCAAGAATGCGAGCACCGGTGCAGATGATGCGGCCTCGGCGCAAGGGCAGGCAGTCGGTCTCGGGTGAAGCCTCCGGGCGCACACCGAACTCTTCGGCCGCGCAGGACCCCCCGGACCCCGCGGGCCGCGGCCGCCCCGCCCATGTACGCACCCGGCTGATCATCGCCGTCGCCGTGGTGGCCGCCGCGATCGCCGGAGCCGGTGCCCCGTCCGTGATCGCCGCCTCCAGCGAGTTGAACGACTCCCAGAACCTGGTGACGCTCGCCGGGCGCACCCAGGACGCGCTGGCCCTCGCCCACTCGCTGGCCGACGAGCGCGACGAGGTCACCTCCTACATCGCGGCCGGACGCCCCGACGGCGGAGGCCCCTCCGAGCGGCGCAGCGCCCGCGTCGACCGGCAGGTCGACGAGCTGCGCGCCGAAGCGGTCGAGGCCGACGCTCCCGCGGCGTTCCGGAAGACCCTCGACAACATCGCCACCGTACGCAGAGCGGCGCTCACCGGAGAGAGCACCGCTCTCGAAGCGCATCAGGCGTACTCCGCCGCCCTCACCGAACTCCACGGCCTCGCCGAGGAACTGGCCGAGGAGCTCCCGCCCCGCGCGGGCGCCGGCGCGCACGCCCTCGCCGACCTCGACACCGCCGTCCAGCAGGCCGCCGCGACCCGCGGCCTGCTCCTCGCGGCCCTGAACGTACCCACCACCACCCGGACCACCACCGACCCGATCACCGGCCTGCCCACCACGACCACCACGTCGTCGGAGGCCGAGACGAAACAGCGCAACGCGCTCACCGCCGCCGCCCTGCAGGCCAACGTCCGCGAGCAGGCGGCTCTCTCCGGCTTCGGCGACACCGCGCCGAAGGCCGACCGCGCCTCGTACGACTCCACGGTGAACGGCCCCGACGTCACCTCCGCCGAGAAGTACCTCGCGAACCTCGCCGACCGGCCCACCCTCTCCGACTCCGAACTCGCCACCGACACCAAGAAGCTGGACGCCGCGCTCTCCGCCCGCGTCGAGCTGATGCGCGGCGTCGAGGCCTCGCTCAACACCCAACGGGCCAAGGAACTCGCCCAGTTGCGAGACGACGACGTCACCGCGCTGGAGATCCGGATCGCGATCCTCGGCGCCCTGATGCTGCTCGCCGTCGGCGTCTCCACGGCCATGGCCCGCACGCTGACCCGCCCGCTGGCCGTCCTGCGCCTCGGCTCGGCCCGTCTCGCCGCCGAACCGGCCACCGAGGAACTGGTCAGGTTCACCGGCCGCAACGACGAGTTCGCCCAGGTCGTACGCTCCGTCAACGCGCTCCACGCGCACGCCCTCGCGCTTCACGAGCGGTTGACGACCCTCGAGAGCGACCGCAAGCACCTCATCGGCCAGCGCCAGAAGATGGCCGACGAGCGGGACCGACTCCGTACCGAACTCGCCGAGGCCGCCGCCCACTTGGAGCAGGTCCGGCAGTCCATCCACGGCACCTTCGTCAATCTCGCGCTGCGCACCCTCGGCCTCGTCGAGCGGCAGCTCGGCGTCATCGAGGGCCTCGAGGAGCGCGAGCAGGATCCCGACCGCCTCGCGACGCTCTTCCGGCTCGACCACTTCGCCACCGTCATGCGCCGCCACAGCGAGAACCTGCTGGTCCTCGCCGGCACGGAGCACGGCCACCAGCACCCCGGCCCGGTCCCGCTCGTCGATGTCGTCCGCGCCGCCGTCAGCGAGATCGAGCGGTACGAGCGGGTACGGATCGCCGCGCTGCCGCCGCACGCGCACCTCGCCGGGTTCGCGGCGGACGACATCAGCCACCTGCTGGCCGAACTCCTCGAGAACGCCTCGTCGTTCTCGCCGCCCGACATGCCCGTCGAGGTCTCCGGCTGGCTCCTGGAGAGCGGCGAGGTGATGCTCTCCGTCCAGGACGAGGGCATCGGCATGACCGGCGACCGGCTCACCCAGCTCAACGCCCGCCTCTCGGACTTCGACCCCGAGGACACCTACGACCAGGAGAGCGGCGAGGGCCTCGGGCTCGGCCTGTACGTGGTGGCCCGGCTCGCCCACCGGCACGGCGTACGGGTGCAGTTGCGCGAGCAGAAGCAGGGCGGCATCGCGGCGGTCGTCGTCCTCCCCAAGTCCCTGCTCGCCGCCGCTCCCGCCGTCGCCGTACCCTCGGCGACCACCGCCCGCACGACCGGTGGCGCGTCCTCGCTGTCCCTCCCGGGAGCGGACGCCGAGGTCAACTCCAATGTCCTGTACGGCCGTTCGGACCGCGACCCGCTGATCGCGGCGGCGGAGGACTCGCTGAGGGACGCCGACGATGCCGCCGACAACGTCGCCGGGGACTCCGTACGCGACGATGCCGCCGAGGACTCCGTACGCGTCGATGCCGCGCCCGAGCAGGCGGAGCCTGCCGGACCCGCCGATCCTGTCGATCCCACGGAGCCCGCCGAGTCCGCCGAGCCCATCGGCTCCGCCGAGATCTCCGGGCCCTCCGAGCCCTCCGGGCCCGAGACGACCATGGTGCTCATGGCGCCGGTGCCCCCGGTGGAGGAGCCCTCGGAACCCGGCGAGGCCGCGGCCCGCGAACCCGGAGCTGACGCCCCGGCGATCGAGCTCCCGGCCCAGGCCACCAGTGAGCGGTACCCCACCTACCCCACCGACCCGTACGCCATCGGTCCCGACACCCACGAGCGCGTCCCCGACGCGCCGCACCCGCCGCCGACATCGCAGGAGCCGGCGGAACCGGTCACCGACAAGGGTCTGCCCAAGCGGACCCCCAAGATCTCCGCGCCCGCGCCGGCCGCGAGGCCGCGCACGGCATCCGTCGACGCCGAGGCGCTGCGTCGCAGGCTCGGCGGATTCCACCAGGGCGCCAACGACGGCCGCCGCGACGTCGAAGCGGAGATCGCCGAACAGACGTCGGAGCTGAAGCCGACCGCCGCACATGCCGTAGAAACCAAGGGGGACACAGTCGAGGAGGCAAGCAGTTGACCGCGTCCAGTACCTTCGGACTGAGCAGTGAGGCCCGTAACCTGCACTGGCTGCTGACGAACCTCGTCGAGGAGGTGCCGGGACTCCTGTCGGTCGCGGTGGTCTCCTCCGACGGCCTGTTGCTGCTCTCCTCCGACCCCGGGAGGAACGCTCAGGCACGGGAGAGCAGGGACAACAAACCCACCTCGCCCCGGGGCTCCGCGGCGGACCTGGCCACCATCGTCTCCGGCATCGGCAGCCTCGCCATCGGCGCCGCCAAGCTGATGGACGGCGGCGGCGTCAAGCAGACGATGATCGCGATGGAGGAGGGCGGCGTCTTCGTCATGTCGATCAGCGACGGCTCGCTGCTCGGCGTGCACGGCGCCCCGGACTGCGACATGAGCGTCGTCGCGTACCACATGGCGCTCTTCGTCGGCCGTGCGGGACATGTCCTGACCCCCGAACTCCGCAGCGAGCTGCGCCAGTCGATCGAGGCCACGTCGATGGAGGCCGCCAAGTGAGCGACGTGAGCGGCACGCCCAAGCTCCCGGTCCGCGGCGGCGACCGCAAACCCGCTCGCGTACGCCCGTACTCGCTCACCGGCGGCCGTACGCGCTTCGGGCACGTCCTGCTCGTCGAGACGTTCGTGGCGGCGCTCGAAGCCCCGGAGGAGCGGCGGGAGTTGGAGAATGGTTCACTCTCCAGTCGGGTGATGCCGGAGATGCGGGCCATCGTCGAGCTGTGCCGCCGGATGCGTACGGTGGCCGAGGTCGCCGCCCTGCTGAGGATGCCGCTCGGTGTGGTCCGGGTGCTCCTCAGCGACCTGGCGGACCAGGGAAAGATCCGTGTGTACGGAACAGGTCACGGCCCGGGACAGCCGGACCGCGCTCTGCTGGAAAGGGTGCTGAGTGGACTCCGTCGTCTCTGACGCCTCCCGCGTCGCCGATGGCTTTCGTTACCCCGAACTCGTCGAAACCGACGAGGAGTTGAAGGCCTGGCAGAAGGACCGGACGCGCGCGCCGATCGCCACGAAGATAGTGGTGGCGGGCGGCTTCGGCGTCGGCAAGACCACCCTCGTCGGCGCCGCCTCCGAGATCACGCCCCTCCAGACGGAGGCGCTGATGACCGAGGCGAGCGAGGACACCGACGACCTCAGCTCGACGCCCGGGAAGCTGACCACCACCGTGGCCATGGACTTCGGCCGCATCACGCTCGACGACGACCTGGTGCTGTACCTGTTCGGCACGCCGGGGCAGCAGCGGTTCTGGTTCATGTGGGACGACCTGGTGCGCGGGGCGATCGGTGCGGTGGTCCTCGCCGACACCCGGCGCCTGAAGGACTGCTTCCCGGCGCTCGACTACTTCGAGAGCTGCGGGCTGCCGTACGTCGTCGCCGTCAACCACTTCGACGGCACCGAGGAGTTCGAGCCGGCGGATGTGCGCGAGGCCCTGACGGTGCCCGTACACATACCTGTCATGATCATGGACGCGCGCCGCAGGTTCTCGGTGATCGAGACGCTGCTGGCCCTCGTCGGCCACGCGCTCGAAGTCAGCCCCGAGTAGTGAAGTCAGCCCCGAGTAGTACCGAGTAGGAGACAGCACCGGTATGCGGAAGATACTCGTCGTCGGAGCCGGCCAGTCCGGACTCCAGCTCGCCCTCGGACTCCAGTCGCACGGGTACGAGGTCACTCTGATGTCCAACCGGACCGCGGACGAGATCCGTACCGGCCGCATCATGTCCACCCAGTGCATGTTCCACACGGCACTGCAGCACGAGCGCGATCTCCAGCTGAACTTCTGGGAGTCCCAGGCCCCGAAGATCGAAGGACTCGGCGTCTCGGTGGCCGCGCCCGGCTCCCACGACCCGGGGCCCACGCAGCGCGTGATCGACTGGGTGGGCACGCTCGACGGGTACGCGCAGTCGGTGGACCAGCGCGTGAAGATGGCCGGCTGGATGGAGACGTTCGCCCAGCGTGGCGGCCAGCTCGTCATCCACGGCGCCGCCGTCTCCGACCTCGACTTCTTCGCCCGTACGTACGACCTGGTCCTCGTCTCGGCGGGCAAGGGCGAGCTGGTGTCGATGTTCGGCCGCGACGCCTCCCGCTCCCCGTACACGGAGCCGCAGCGCGCGCTGGCCGTCGCGTACGTCCACGGTCTGGGCCCGCGCCCCGAGCACCCCGACTACGACGCGGTCCGCTGCAACCTCGTCCCCGGCGTCGGCGAGCTCTTCGTGATGCCGGCCTTCACCACCTCCGGCCGCGCGGACATCCTCTTCTGGGAGGGCATACCCGGCGGCCCGCTCGACGTCTTCCAAGGCGTCAAGGACCCGGCGGAACACCTCTCCCTGATCCTGGAACTCATGGAGCGGTTCACTCCGTGGGAGTACGCGCGGGCCACCAAGGTCGAACTCACGGATGCCGGTGGCACGCTGGCCGGGCGCTACACGCCCACGGTGCGGAATCCGGTCGGCCGGCTGCCGGGTGGTGGGCTGGTCCTCGGTGTCGCCGATGTGGTCGTCGCGAACGACCCGATCACCGGGCAGGGGTCCAACTCCGCGTCGAAGTGTGCGGCTTCGTATCTCGGGTCGATTCTTGAGCGTGGGGACAAGGAGTTCGACGAAGCCTGGATGCGGGGGACGTTCGAGCGGTACTGGGACACGGCTCAGTACGTGACCAAGTGGACCAACGCGATGTTGGGCGTTCCGCCCGAGCATGTGCTGAACCTTATTGGCGCCGCGGGTCAGCTTCCGCCTGTGGCGGACCGTTTCGCCAATGGGTTCAACGATCCGGCCGACTTCGAGAACTTCTTCTATGAGCCGGAGAAGACCGAGGCTTACCTGGCATCTGTGGCAGGGGGCTGAGCACTCCCGTCCGTGCGGGCCGTACGTGGCTGGTCGCGCAGTTCCCCGCGCCCCTTAAGGGGCGCTTGCTGGGCGTAGCCTTCATCCGAACCGTCCATCGCCCCTCGGGGGAGCCGCGGTGGCGCGTACCGCCGCAGGGGTTCCCCGGTCGGGTCCGGGCGGACCGCGCCCAGGATCGGGTTGGCCGCGATCGGGGAGACCTTGATCCTTGCTCCCGGTCGTGGTGCCTGTACGACCATTCCGTCGCCCAGGTACATGGCCACGTGGGTGGCCTCGGGGAAGTAGATCACCAGGTCGCCGGGGCGCAGCTCGCTCAGCGGGATGCGGGGCAACTGGGCCCACTGCTCCTGGCTGGTGCGGGGGATGGGGCGGCCCGCGTGGTCCCAGGCCTGTGAGGTGAGGCCCGAGCAGTCGTACGCGGCGGGGCCCTCGGCGCCCCACTCGTACGGCTTGCCGATCTGGTCCACGGCGTAGCGCAGCGCCTCGTCCCCCTCCCGGGAGGGCGTCCGAGCGGGAGTACTGCTGAGTGCCCCCGACGTCATGAAGTCCTTCTGCGCCTCGGCCACCCCCGACTTCTCCAGCTCGGCCAGCTGGTCGAGCTGTTCGGCGGTCAGTGAGGCGAGCAGCTCCTCGACGTCCTTCAGACGCTTCCGTACGGCGTCCCGGGCCTTCTTCTGCCGTTCGGCGAGGGTGAGTTGGGCGTCGAGGGCTGTGCGGGCCCGGCGTGCCAGCTCGTCGGTCCTTCTCTCGTTCACGGCCAGGCGCTCCACCGTTCCGGACCGTTCCAGCGCGACCTGGCGGATCACCTGGCCCTGGTCGAGCGCGTGCTGCGGATCACGGGCGAGCAGCAGGCGTACGTATGAGGAGATCTCGGTCGTGCTCTGATACTGCTGCCGGGCGAGCCGGCCCGCGGCGCCGCGGCTGTCCTGGAGCGAGAGCCGGGCCGCGGCGAGCCGCCGGTTGAGCTTCGTCACCCTGGTCCGCTGCCGCTTCAGCTTCTCCTCGGTCGCGTTGTACGTCTCGGTGGCCTGCTCGGCCTCCCGGTACAGCCGCTGAAGGTCCGTCAGCAACGCGGCGACGGACCGCTCACCTTCCGGAGCGGGCTCGGCTACGGAGCTCTCACCTTCCGGAGCGGGCTCCGCTGCGGAGCTCTCACCGGGCTCGGGCACCGCCACGGCCGGTACGGGTGCGAGGACCGCGCCGGCCGCGAGCGCCGCCGTACAGACCAGCCGCAGAAGCCTTCCTGACACGTCATCACCTCCGGTGCGGGGCGGCCCTTCCGCTCCTCCGCACCGTGAGCATCAGACGCGCGCGCGGACTCCGCGCGCCGACCGTGGGCGGTTCGGCCCAGCGAAGTCACTCGTCGGTGTCGTCCGACTTGCCGTCCGGCGTGGCGTCTGGCTTGATGCCGGGCGCGGTGTCCGGCATGGCGTCGGGCTTGGCGTCGGGCTTGGCCTCTGGCTTGGACCATGGCCACTTGAGCTTGCCGCTCTTGCCCGAGGGGTCGTACTCGTACTTCCACCCCTGATGCAGGCTGAGCCTTCTGCTCGTGCCCGCCTGCACTCGCCGGTAGACGAGGACCGTCGGCGGGCCGCCGGCCTTGTCCGGGACCGGGACGCGGTAGACCTTCGGCGGGTGTCCGGTCGCGCCGAGCAGGACCGGCAGCACGCGGCCGTCCAGGGGGCCGCCCTCGAAGGGGGTGTCTTCGCTCTTCACGGAGCCAGTGTCACAGCAGGTGCGCCGCGTCGCTCACCACGGGCAGCACCCGGCGGGCCAGCGTGCCCATCGGGCCGTCCGCGGCCTCCATCGCCAGTGCGGCCCGTACGACCGTGGCGGTCTGCGCATCGCGTCCCGCGGTGGCCACCAGGCAGGCCACGAACTGCTCGACGAGCCAGTCCCGCAACTCGTCCAGCGGGGGTTCCTTCTCCTCGTCCAGCCAGATCAACGAGGCCGCCTCGACGGCCGTGATCCACATCCTGACGGTCATCCGCAGGCGGGGGCCCGGCTTCTCGACGTCCAGGTGGCTCAGGATGTGCTCGGCGGCGGCCCGTCGTACGCCGTCCACGATGGCCGTCGTGCGGGACGTCTCGACGACGCTTCCGCCCTGCAGCAACGCGCTGAAGCCGGCGTCGTGCTGGTCCACGAAGGCGAGGTAACGGTCCAGGGCGTTGGAGAGCCGCCCGGTGAGCGGGCCGTCCGGGGGTTCGGCGAAGCAGTGCTCCAGCTCTTCCGCGGCCGAGCGCAGGGCGGCCTCGTACAACTGCTGCTTGCCGCCCGGGAAGTACCGGTACACCAGGGGGCGTGAGACTCCGGCGGCCTCCGCCACGTCGTCCAGTGAGACCTCTTCGGGTGCCCGGTGCGCGAACAGCGACAGCGCCGCGTCCAGCAGCTGGCTCCGCCGCTCCTCGACACTGAGCCGTCGGTACGCGCGTGAGGGAGCCTCCGAGGTCATGCTCGCAGCGTAGCCCCCCGGGGGTGCGGGGGGTGTGTGCCGGGTGCGGGCGGGTGGGGGCTGGTCGCGCAGTTCCCCGCGCCCCTGAAAGAGGGGGCTGCGCCCCCGTCTTTCAGGCCAGTAGCCCCGAGGACCTCCACAGCCGCCGGCCGGCACCTCGCAGCACCCCTATGTCGTCCAGGAAATCAGTCAACCGCTTCGCACCCGTCTGCATGACCTCCCGTCGATGCCCGCTCGCCTTCACCTGCGCGAGAGCCTCACGCTTGTCGAGGCCGACGTTCGTGTAGACCTCCGGATTGACGAAGGCGATCGAGAAGACACGCGCGAACTCACCGGAGGACACCCGCGTGAACTCCTGCGACCACCGCGGCGCGGTGACCATCTGCCGGCGGAGTTCCTCACGCGCGTAGCGGACATGCCGGGCCTCCTCCACGACGTGGATCCGCGTCACCCCACGGATCAACGGCTGCACCCGCTCGTCCGGGAACGTCAACCGCTGCATCCAGTCGAGCACCTCCTCACCCAGCAGAGTGGCGGTGAACGAACCCGGCGTCGTCGACACCGTCTTGAAGAAGCGACCCAGGTTCTGGTGCAGCCGGCTCACCGGGTACCACGGCGTCCCGCCCCGCGCGATCAGCCGCGCGAACATCTTCGAGTGCCGGCACTCGTCCTCGATCTCGGTCAGCGCGTAGCGCACATGCGCGCTCGTCGCCGCCTTGTCGTAGATGTGCCGCACGAGCAGCTGCATCAGGATGATCTCGAACCAGATCCCCAGCGAGGCCAGCGCGGCGGCCTCGTGCTGCGACAACAGAACCCGCTGCTCCTCGCTCATCCGCTTCCACATCGGGGTGTCGTACAGCGACACCAACTCCGGCGGCCAGAACCACTTCCCCTCCTCGAAGGGCGCGTCCCAGTCCAGCTCCTCGTCGGGGTCGAACGAGTGCTTCGCGGAGGAGTCGAGCAGCCGCTCGGCCACCTGCTCCCGGTCCTTGAGCAGACCGAGCGCATCGCGCAGCACCTCGGCCTCCGTCACGGTCGTCATGGCTGTGCCCACCTCGTCGTACGGGAAGTAGAGGGAAGTTGTAGCGGGAAGCAGTGGGAAGTAGCGGGGGAAAGAGTCCAGTTACCGGCGGTCACCTCTTATGAGACTGCCTGTCAGCAAGCTCGTCAATCCCTCTCGCGCAACTTGTTGACCCGCCGTCTACTACGTGTGAGCCTGCGAGACATGCCGACCTACGACCAGTACGTCAAGGACCCCGGAGCCCCCGTCTGGCAGGTGCCCGCGACCGGCGCGGCACGGTTCAGCTGGGAGTACGACGAAGGCCGCGATCGCCTGCTGGCCCTGTACCAGAAGGGCAAGGACAAGCAGTGGGACGGCCAGAAGCGGATCGACTGGGACCTGGAGGTGGACCCGCACGATCCGCTGGGCACCCCCGACGAGTCGATCTCGATCTACGGCACGCGGTACTGGGAGACGATGACCGACCGCGACAAGGGCGAACTCCGCAAGCACCTCACCTCATGGCAGTTCAGCCAGTTCCTGCACGGTGAGCAGGGGGCCATGGTCTGCGCGGCCCGCATCGTCGAATCCGTGCCCGACCTGGACGCCAAGTTCTACTCGGCGACCCAGACGATGGACGAGGCGCGGCACGCGGAGATCTACGCCCGCTTCCTCCACGAGAAGATCGGAATGCTCTACCCGATCAACGACAACCTCGAGTTGCTCCTCGGCGACACCCTCCGCGACTCCCGCTGGGACATGCCGTACGTCGGGATGCAGGTCCTCATCGAGGGCCTGGCCCTCGCCGCGTTCGGCATGATCAGGGACACCACGGACAAGCCGCTGCCCAAGCAGATCCTCGCGTACGTGATGCAGGACGAGGCCCGGCACGTGGCCTTCGGCCGCATGGCCCTGCGCGACTACTACAAGCAGCTCACCGACGCCGAGCTCCGCGAACGCGAGGAGTTCGTCATCGAGGGCTGCTATCTGATGCGCGACCGGCTGCGCGGCGTCGAGGTCCTGGAGAACTTCGGCATCCCCAAGGCGGAGGCGGAGGCGTACAGCGAGCAGTCCGAATTCCTCGCCCTGTTCCGCCAGTTGCTGTTCTCCCGCATCGTCCCCTGCGTCAAGGACATCGGCCTGTGGGGCAAACGGCTCCAGCAGGCCTACGTCGACATGGGCGTCTTCGACATGGGCAACTCCAACCTCGACCTCCTCATGGCCCAGGACGAGGAACTGGCGGAAAAGCTGGACGCGGAACGCTTCGCCGCGGAGGAACAGGCCCGGGTGACGGAGGTGGAGGAGGCGATCGAGGCAGGGGCGGAGTCGTAGCCCTAGACCGGGCACTCCACATCCAGGAGGGCCCGGGTCTCCCCAGCGGCAGGGAACGCCTCCCCGGGCGGGAACGGCGTCCGCAGCGTGAACGCGTACGGCGTGGCCCCGTGCGCCCGCAGGTGCAGCAGCCGCTCCTCCGCCTCGGCCACCGTCGGCCGGTGTCCGGCGGGCACCCACCACAGGGTCGCCATCGCCTCCTGGATCCGCTCGAACCACTCGCGGCGCCGGGCGAGGAGCTCGCGATGCTGCCCCTGGTACATGAACGCGGTGAGGGCGTTGGTGTCGCGCCACACGGACATGTTGATGATCAGCCAGTCGTCGCCGAAGACGGCGATGTCCGTCGCGTCGCCGGAGTCGCTCTGCAGGCGCCAGACGAAACCGTCGGCGGCGTCGGCGACCGCGTTCACCGGGTCGAGGGCGTCGACGAAGTCCTTCAACTGAGGGGAATCCAGCGGGGCTTTGAGGCGGGCGATGTTGACCTGGGCGAGTTCGTACGCGGCTGCGGGTCGAGTCATGTACCGAACGTTAGGTCGGTCGGCGGGCGGGCAACACCCCCCGTCTCACGGAGCGGGCACCGCGCCGCGGCACATGCCTCTCACCAGGCCGCCTCACAGAGGGCCCCCGCGCCGCGTGAGCACCTGTGAACCGATGTCTTACGGAGTGGACATCGGACCCTCACCGGCCCGCCCCTAGCCTCGCGGGACATGACGGGGAACCGATTCCACCGACCTGACCAGTCCGTCCGCCTCCCCGGCCGCTTCCCCGGCTGGGGCTCCATTCGAGGCCGTATGGCCGTCGTCCTCGCAGTGCCGACCTGCCTGCTGCTCGCCCTGACCGGGCTCGGCGTCGCCGACCGGGCCGAGGACTGGTCCGCCGCGCGGGAGACCGAGGCCCAGGTCGGCGTCCTGCTGAGGGTGCAGGATCTCGTACGGGAGCTGCAGCGTGAACGCGGCCTGACCAACGGGCTGTTGGGGGGTGCCAAGGAGTACCGGGACGACGTGCAGAAGCAGCGGTTGCGTACGGACGACGCCCAGGAGGAACTGGGTGCGGCGCTCTCGGACGGGAGCGACGATCTGGCCGGGGCCGCGGCCTCGGCCCTCGGCGAGGCCCGGCGCCCTCTCGGCGACCTCACCGTGACCCGGACGCACGTCGACACCGGCACCGCCGATCGCGCCGACACCCTCCGCTTCTACACCAAGGCTGTCACCACCCTGATCGACGCCGAGTCGGCCGGCATGCCCGACGGCGACCGCCCTATCACCGAAGGCGTGCAGGCCCTTCAGGCCCTGGCCCGCGCCACCGAGGCCGTCGCCCTCGAACGCGGCTCCCTGAACGGCGTCTTCGCGGCGGGCCGCTTCCGGTCCGGCGAGTACCTCGACTTCACCGAGATCCGGGCGACCCGCGTGGCCGCGCTGGGCCAGTTCCGCCAACTCGCCACCCCCGCACAGCAGTCGGCGCTCGACGCCGCCTTCGAGACGGCTGCCGCCCGGCGCGCCACCGGCTACGAGCGGCAGGCCGAGCGGGGCGCGGACGGATCGCAGGTCCGGGTCGCCCCGGCCCGCTGGTGGGCCGACATGACGACGCTCGTCGACGACCTGCACGGCGTGCAGCGGACCGTCGGCGACGGCGTACGCACCCATGCGGAGGAGACCGGCAGTGCCGCCACGTGGCAGCTCGGCGGCTTCCTCGGCCTCGGTGCGCTGATCCTCGCCGTGGCCGCCGCGCTCGCCGTCCTATCCGCCCGCTCCATCACCCGCCCCCTGGGCGCGCTCGCCGACGAGGCCGACGCCGTCGCGGGCTCCCGCCTGCCCGGCGCGGTCCGGCGCATCCAGGAGGCAGACCCCGACACCCCCGTCGCCGCGGATCCGGAGAAGCCCCAAGTGCCGGGCAGCGCACGGGAGATCGGCCGCCTCGCCGCCGCCCTGCGCAACGTCGAACGAACCGCCGTCGGCCTCGCCGCGGAACAGGCCGTCCTGCGCCGCAACAGCACCGAGTCCCTCGCCAGTCTGGGCCGCCGCAACCAGGCGCTCCTCGGCCGCCAGCTCGGTCTGATCACCAGGCTGGAGAGCCAGGAGCTCGACCCGGACTCCCTGGCCGAGCTCTTCGAACTCGACCACCTGGCCACGCGGATGCGGCGCAACGCCGAGTCGCTGCTCGTCCTCGCGGGCGAGGAGGCACCGGCCCGCTCCTGGCCCGGCACGGTCACGGTCGCCGAGGTGGTGCAGTCGGCCGTCGCCGAGGTCGAGCAGTACCAGCGCGTCGCCGTGGCGGGCGTCGAGTACTGCCGCATCCGGGGCCACGCCGTCGCCGAGCTCTCCCATCTGCTCGCCGAACTCGTCGAGAACGCCCTGATGTTCAGCCCGCCCACGCAGTCCGTCGAGATCCACGGCTGGCGTGACGCGGGCGAGTACTGCCTGGCCGTCGTCGACCGGGGCATCGGTATGACCGCCGAGCGGCTCGCCCAGTCCAACGCCCTGCTGTCCGGCGGCGGCACGTCCCTGCTCGCCGCCCCCACCCGGTTCCTGGGCCACCATGTGGTGGGCACGCTCGCGGCCCGGCTCGGCGCCCATGTGGAGCTGCGGCCCACCGAGGGCTCGGGCGTCACGGCCTACATCGCGCTGCCCGCCACGCTCGTCCAGCAGCCGGACCCGCCGGCCTCGTCGACCGCATCGGCCCCGTCGACGTCATCGGCCTCGTCGTCCTCCTCAACCACCTTCGCGGGATGAGGACTTGAGCGCCGCCTCCATCACGGCCCGTGCGATCGGCGCCGCGTCCCCGCCCCCGCTGATGTCGCCCCGGTCGGCCGCCGCGTCCTCGACGACGACCGCGACGGCCACCGCCGGCTCCATCGAGTCGTCCGCCTGGGCCCAGGAGATGAACCAGGCGTACGGCGTACCGGAGTTGTGGATGCCGTGCTGGGCGGTGCCGGACTTGCCGCCGACCGTGGCGCCGTGGATGGCGGCGTTCTCGCCGGTGCCCTCCTCCACCACGTCCGTCATCAGCTCGCGCAGCCGGACTGCGGTGGCGGCGTTCATGGCCTGGTGCAGGGTGCGTTGGCCGGTCGTCGACACCGTGTCGCCGTCGTCGGTGGTCGTCCGCTCCACCAAGTGGGGCGTACGCACCGAGCCGTGGTTGGCGACGGCCGCCGCGACCATCGCCATCTGCAGGGGCGTCGCCCGGGTGTTGTACTGGCCGATGGAGGAGAGCGCGAGCTGAGCCTCGTCCACCCGTGTGTCGAAGGTGCTGGGGGAGACCCGGAAGGGGATCTTCAACTGCCGGTCGTTGAAGCCGAATTCGGCCGCCTTGGTCCGCATGCCGGCCAGTCCGACGTCCACGCCCAGCTTGGCGAAGACCGTGTTGCACGACCACTCGAAGGCATAGCGCAGCGAGGCGTTCGCGCACCCCTCGACCTCGTTCGTGAGCCGGGCCGAACTGCCCGGCAGCCGGTACGGGTCCGGGGACTCGGTGGGCTCGTCGACGTCACGCACCACGCCCGCGTCGAGGGCCGCCGCGGCGGTGATCACCTTGAAGGTCGAGCCCGGCGGATACGTCTGCCGTACGGCCCGGTTGAGCATCGGTTTGTCCGCGGCGCCGTTCAGCCGCGCCCACGCGTCCGCCACCGCCGAGTCCGTCCCGGAGAGCTCCTCGGGGTCGTAGGAAGGGGTGGAGACCAGTGCCAGGATCCGGCCCGTGGACGGCTCGACCGCGGCCACCGCGCCCCGCCGGGAGCCGAGCGCGGCGTACGCCGCCTGCTGCGCGGCCGGTTCGAGGGTCGTGACGACGTTGCCGCCGGGGTTGCGGGCCCGTGTGAGGTCGTTCCACAGGGGGAGCGGCGAGAGCATCGGGTCGGTGCCGGCCAGCACGCCGTCCGCGGCGCCCTCCAGCAGGTCCGTCCCGTACACCTGCGAGGCGAAGCCGGTGACGGGCGCGTACAACGGGCCGTTCTTGTACGTCCGTTCGTAGCGGAACTGCTCCCCGGAGTCCTTGGAACCGGTGACGGCCTTGCCCCCGACGAGGATGTTCCCGCGCGGCTGGCCGTAACGGGCGATCGTGTGGCGGCGGTTGGCCGGATTCTCGTCGTACGAGCGGGCCTGGACGATCTGGATTCGGGTGGCGTTCGCGAGGAGCGCCAGCAGGAGCAGGGCGCAGAAGGCGGCGGCGTGGCGGATGTACCGGGTCATGGGGCGGCCGTTCCCGGTCATGGCGCGACCTCCGCGTCGTACGGCTTGCCCTCGTGCTGTGTGTCCTCGGCCTGCGTGTCCTCGTACTGGCCGCGTGCCGAGTCGCTGACGCGGATCAGCAGGGCCACGATGATCCAGTTGGTGACGACCGACGAACCGCCCTGTGCCAGGAAGGGCATCGCCATCCCGGTCAGCGGGATCAGGCCCGTCACGCCGCCCGCGATCACGAAGACCTGGAGCGCCACGATCGAGGCGAGCCCGACCGCGAGCAGCCGGCCGAAGGGGTCGCGCAGGGCGAGTCCCGCCCGGTAGCCGCGCTCGACCAGCAGCCCGTACAGCAGGAAGATCGCGGAGAGTCCGGCCAGGCCGAGTTCCTCGCCCGCCGTGGCCAGGATGAAGTCCGACTTGACGGCGAAGCCGATGAGGACGGAGTGGCCGAGGCCGAGCCCCGTGCCCAGGAAGCCGCCGGCCGCGAACGCGAAGAGCGACTGGGCGAGTTGGTTCGGGCCCTGGCCCGCCTCGATCGACGCGAACGGGTGCAGCCAGTCCTCGACCCTGCTGTGCACATGCGGTTCGAGCCAGCCGACGGCGAGGGCCCCGCACACCGCGAGCAGCAGGCCCACCGCGATCCAGCCGGTGCGGCCCGTGGCGACGTACAGCAGGATCACGAACAGACCGAAGAAGAGCAGCGAGGTACCGAGGTCCCGCTCCAGGACCAGTACGCCGACGCTCAGCAGCCAGATCGCGAGGATCGGGCCGAGGACGCGGCCGGTGGGGAGTTGGAGCTTCCAGACACGACGGCCCGTGTACGCGAGGGCGTTGCGGTTCGCCGCGAGATAGCCGGCGAAGAAGACCGCGAGCAGGACCTTCGCGAACTCGCCCGGCTGGATGGAGAATCCGGCGATCCTGATCCAGATCCGGGCGCCGTTCACCGAGGGGAAGAAGATCGGCAGGACGAGCAGGACGAGCGCGGTCACGACGGACACGTACGCGTAGCGCTGGAGCACCCGGTGGTCGCGCAGGACCACCACGACCGCGATGAACAGGCCCACTCCCAGCGTCGACCAGACGAGCTGCGTGGGGGCCGCCCGGTCGGCGGGCGTCTCCAGGTCGAGCCGGTAGATCAGCACCAGGCCCAGGCCGTTGAGCAGGACGGCGATCGGCAGCAGCAGCGGATCGGCGTACGGGGCCCGCAGACGCACCGCGACATGCGCGAGCAGCGCGAGCACGCCGAGCCCGGCGCCGTAGCCGGCGGCGCCGGGCGGGACGGAGCCGGTCCTGGCGAGTCCGACGTCGCAGTACCCGTACACGGAGAGCAGGACGGCGACGACGATGAGGGTGAACTCGATGCCACGGCGCCGGGGGAGGCGTACAACGGGAGCGGGCGGGTCCGCCTGCGCTGTCGTTCCGGGCGAGAGCATGTCCGGAAAGTAGCAAGTGCGAGGGTGATATCCCGTTATGTCATCCCGTGACGTCATCCCGTGATGTCTCCTCAGCACCACCGAGGGGCGGGGCCGATGTTGTCGATGAAGCGGGCCGTGCCCCAGGCCCAGGTGCCGTCGGCGAGGAGGTACCAGAGGGGGTTGCCCTTGACTTTCTCGCCGGGCGTCTTGCAGAAGATGGAGACGACCTGGCCGTGGTGCGCGAAACCGATGACGGCGCTGCCGCGGGTCGGCCTGTCGCGGAGGTTCAGTCCGCCCGGCGCTGTGACGACTCCCTTGTAGAACTCGTGGTGGTGGCCGTGGTGGTGCCCCCCGTCGTCAGTGGACCCGCTGGCGAGGGCGGGGCCCGCACCTCCGACGACAAGGGCGCCACCGGCGGCGGCTATACCGAGACGGGCAAGAACGGTACGCAGAGACATGGCGGGCTCCTCCAGAAACAGGGGCAGAGCTGACTATTCGCCACATTAGGAGCGCGGTGTGACCCGCGCCCGCCACAGTGGGCCATCGGAGAGGCCGGGCCCCGTAAGGGGCGCGGGGAACTGCGCGACAAGCCACAACGAACCCGCAGCCGACAACGAACCCAGAGCCCCGAGCTCTCATCCGCGCACCTAGCGGAGCGAAAGCGTCGCGACGGCACCGCCGTCCGACGCATTCGCAAAGACAAGTCGCGCCCCCAGCACCTCCGACTGGCCGAGCGCAATAGTCAGCCCGAGCCCATGCCCTTTAGAACCCCCGTCCGTACGGAACCGCTGCGGCCCGTGCTCCACGAGGTACTCCGGAAAGCCGTCGCCGTGGTCCCGCACCGTGATGACAGACCGGTCGACGGTCAACACCACCGGCGCCCGCCCGTGCTTGTGCGCGTTGGCGACGAGATTCGCCAGCACCCGCTCCAGACGGCGCCGGTCGCTCTCCACGACCGCGTCCCGTACGACCCTGACCTCCGTGTCCGTGCCCGACGCCCGCACCACACGCTCGGCCAGCGGCCCGAGCAGCACGGCGTCCAGGTCCAGGCGTTCGCGGCGCGCGTCCAGGCGGGAGATCTCCAGCAGATCCTCGGTGAGCGTGCGCAGGGCGGCCACCCGGTCCCGGACCAGCTCGGTCGGGCGGCCCGGCGGCAGCAGCTCGGCCGCCGCGTGCAGCCCGGTCAGCGGTGTCCGCAGCTCGTGCGCGACGTCCGCGGTGAAGCGCTGCTCGCTCAGCAGTTTGCTCTGCAGCGAGGACGCCATCGTGTCCAGGGCGCCCGCGACCGCGGCCACCTCGTCCTGGGGTCGCGTCGGGTCCTCGGCCCGCGGGTCGTTCACCCGCGCGTCCAGGTCGCCCGCGCTGATCCGCCGCGCCACCTGCGCCGTCCCGTGCAGCCGTCGCGTCACGCGCGTCACCGCGACCGCGCCGACGAGCAGCGTCACGCCGATCGCCAGCGCCGAGGAGCCCAGGATCGCCCGGTCCAGGCCGTCGATCGTACGGGCGCCCTGCGAGTAGTCGAGCCGCACGGCGAGCGCGCGCCCGCCGCTCGCGGGGCCCGCCGCCCACATCGTGGGGTGCGGGTCGTCGTCGCCGACCATCGTGCCGCGGTCCCCGGCCTCGGCGAGCGTACGCAGCTCGGCCGGCAGGCCCGCCAGATCGACCCCCGCGTCCGGCGGCAGCCGGTCGCCCGCCTCGAACGCCTCCGTCACCTCCGCGAGCCGGTCGAGCGCGCGGTCGCGGGCCTCGCCGACGGTCTGGTTGGTCACCGAGACATGCACGAGGGTGCCGAGGAGGGCGGCCAGGCCGCAGCACATCACCGTGATGAAGACGGCGGCCTTCCAGGTGAGGGTGGCGGTCCGGTGGCGAAGACGCCGTATCCGGTTCATCCGGGCGAGCGGCCCGGTCCGGGGCGGGCGGGTCATCGGCCACTCGCCGAGGGACTCGCGGACGGGGTGCGCGTGGGAGCCGAGCCGGTGGGCGGGGTCGTCGCACCCACGCGCAGGATCTCGTCCTTCGCGGCGAGCATGGCCTTCTGGCGGCGGTCCCAGGACCAGACCGTGCGGTACTCGTAGCCCGCCAGCTTCGACGGCTGGCGGATGATCACGTCACGGCCCGCTATCTCGACACTGAGCGTGGCGTCCGTCGTCGCCATGACCTCGATCAGCTTGTGATCGATGAAGGTGTAGGTGCGCACGCCCAGCTGGTTCTCGGGCATCCGCACGCCGAGCACCATGTCGTCCCGGCCGTCGCCGGTGAGATCGCGGTAGTACGCCCGGAGGACCGGGCATTTCCGGCCGGGCTCGCCCTTCTTGCCGCACTCCTTGATCCGCTGGGCCGTCTCCCGGTAACGGGCCTTGTCGTCGGTGTAGAGATCGGGAAACGCGGCGATCTCGGCACGCATGACGTCGACCGGGTCGACCTTGTGGATGTCGTCGCCCGGCGCCGTGACGCCCTTGACCGTCTCCGTGTCCGCCTCGCCGTAGTCGACGGCGGGTGAGGCGGCGGGCGGGACCTCGGGCCACAGCCGGGTCGGGCCCACGGCCGTGGACGTCGGGCCCGCGCCGCGCAGGTCGCCCGGGTCGCCGCAGCCCGCCAGCAGCAGGGCGGCGACGGGCAGCACGAGCGCCGCGCGGGCGAGGCGGTTGTGGATCACGGGGCTCCTGCGGTGTCGTGGGTGCGATGACCGTTCGTGACGGCTGCGACAGACCCGTACACCTTATTCGTACGGAAGTCCTTTTTGTTCACTGGCTGAAATCTGCGGGTGGCCACCGGGCTACTCGGCGAGCTCTTCCAGCAGCCGGGCCGTGTCCAGACCCGTCCGCAGGTACTCCACGAACAGCTCGTTGTGCAGGGCCCACGGGGAGCGGCGGGAGCGGATCAGGCGGATCGCGTCCTCGGGCGCCCGGCCCGCGCGGACCAGGGCGTGCGCGATGACCAGGCCCGAGCGGTTGTAGCCGTGGTAGCAGCGGACCAGGACGCTGCGGCCCTCGTCGAGCGCCTCGCCCGCGGTCCGCGCGAGCCGCATCACGCCCGCCAGCTGGGTGCCGTCCAGCGGCCCGTCCGGGATGGGCCACACATGGTGTTCCACGCCCTCGTCGGGGCCGTGGCCGGGTAGTCGCAGCAGGGTCAGAACCAGGTCGAACTCGTCACGTACGACGGCGAACTCCGGATCTCCCGACCGGCCCGTGTACTCGTGCCCGCCCATCCACAGGCCAGGCACGATCTCGCTCCACGGGCTGTCCGGGGCCGGCACATCGGGTTGCTTACTGCGAGCCCGCAACGGCGCCTCCCGCCTCCCCCTCAACTGCTCACAAAGGTAACCGGCTTCTTGCCCCTGGAGCACCCCGCCTGTTCCCATGGTCGGGGGTGATGGTGCATGAGCGGACTGCGCGTCATACCGACTTGGCGGCACGGTCAGGAGCGGCTGTACGTCTGCCTCACGGACGGCAGGAACGTCGCCTGGTACGACAGAGAGGCGGGCCGGGTCAACCTCCTCAGCGAGGAGCGGCGGGAGGATGTGCTCGACGTGCTCGGGCCGTTTCTGACCGGGGCGGTGACGGTGGGGCCACCACCGGTGCCGACTCCCGCGGAGCTTGCGCGGCTGTCCCTGCATCCGGACGACGACCTGGCGCCGAACCGGCCGGGGGAGGCGCTCCAGATCGCGCTCGACCGCGAGCCGGGCGCTCCGCGTCGGATGCGGCCCGATCCGCGGCGGCGGGCCCTCGCGGCGGAGCTGGCGGTCGGGGAGGCGCTGGACCGGCTGGAGGGAGCGGGGTGGCATGCGCTGCACTCGGTGCCGCTGCCCGGCGGTGACCGTGTGCACCACCTGGTGATCGGGCCCGGGGGTCTGTTCGCCGTGCACACGCTGTACGCCCGTAAGCAGCGCGTTCTCGTCGCCGATCCCACGGTCACGGTGGGCCGGCGCGAACCGCGTCCGCTGCTGCGGCGGGTTCGCGCCGACGCCGATCGTGCCTCGTACGCCCTCACTGCCGAGGTTCATCCCGTGCTGGCCCTGTTCGGGCCCTCGGACGTGTCGGTGACGGCTCCTCTTCGTGAGGTGCGGATTCTCCTGGACACTGACGTGACCGCGCTCGCGCGGTCGGGGGGTGTGCTGAAGCCGGCGGATGTCGAGGCGCTGCATGCGATGGCCCGTGATCGGGGGACTTGGGTGCGGGTCTGAGGTTCCGTGCGGGTGGGTGGGGTTGCTCGCGCCGCTTACGGGGCCGGGCGGAAGTAGTGGTCGAGTGCCCAGTGGCCGATGTGGCGGCCGATGCGGTTGCCGACGATGTCGGCGGTGCGGAAGTGGATGCCGCCCCAGACCCGGGCGTTGATCACGTCGCGGTTGAAGTCGGCCGACCTCGTGTACGTACGGGTGCTGCCCGTCACCGCCGACGAGACGCGGAAGTCGATGTCGCCGCCGGTGAGGCGGTCCAGTACGGCCATGGCGGCCCCGTCGATGGCGCAGTGGCCGCCGATGTACTCCGGGTACGGGGGCGTGTTGAGCAGCGGCTGCCAGGACGTGTCGGGTTCGGTGGCGGGGTTGCCGTCGGTGTCGGCGAGCCGGATCGCGGTGAGCGGGCGCCAGAGGGCGTGGGTGAACTTGGAGTTCCAGGTGGTGATCGTCGCGTCGGCGCTCGCCGTGTTGGCGGCGGCGAACAACCGGGCCGCCTCGACGATGTCCAGCCGGTGCCGTGCGGTGTGGTCGCGGTAGGCGGCCTGGAGCTGCCGCGGCAGGGAGTCGGCGAAGAAGCGCGCGGTCTCGGTCTGCCACGCCGTCCGGCCCGGGCTGTTCTTCGCGCCCACCGCCTTCACCTCGGCGACGTCCCGGGCGTACCTCTTCGAGGTCAGCCCGGGAGGCGGCCCGGGTGTGAACCGGTCCGGCGAGTCGAAGAGCATCGGCCGCAGTTTCGCGAGCCACGGGTCCACGAAGGGCTGGTGACCGGGCGGGACCGGGCGCCAGACACCGGGGGCCGGTTCCCTGTCGTACGTCACCTGGGCGTCGCGCCCGTCGTTCTCGCGCAGCTCGACGATCCGCGCGGCGGCGCGCTCCCCGAAGCGGACGCCCTCGTCCTCGGCCCTGCCGTCGGGGATCTTCGCGAGAGAGGCGGTGTAGGCGGTGTCGATCCGGGCCTTCGAGGCCGGGAAGTACGTGAGCAGAACCCGACGGGCGGCCGCCGCGGCGGCCGCCTCGGACGAGGCGGTGCGGGGGCCGCGTACGTGCCACTTGTACGGGGTGTAGCGGCCCTCGATGCCCACGACCGCGTTGTAGACGGCGGCCGAGACGAAGCCGTACCAGAGGAAAGGCTCGGACGTCGGGCGCCCGGCGTCCACGTTCACCACGGCGACGGCGGTCTCGTTCCAGTCGGTGATCACCTCGGCGCTCGTGGCCCGCGTCGAGGGCCGTGACGAAGCCCGGTCCGGGGCTGCCGCGGACACCCAGGGCAGGGCGCCGAGGGCGAGGGCCGTCACGCCGACGACGAGTGTGCGGCGGGCGGTACGGGAGGGCGGTGCTACTTCCATGGTGCTCCTTTGCGGTGAGGTCCCCCCCCTCGTCTGCCGTGAGGTCCCCCTCGTCCCCCTCGTCCGGTCGGTCGGCCGCGCTCAGGGCAGTGGGCCGGCGTTCCGCGGGTCGAACAGCGGGGCCAGCAGGTCGCCGTAGGCCTGCAGGCGTGGCGCGATGTCCGGGGCCTGGAAGGTCAGCCGGGGGGCGGACCGGCACTCCTCGACCTCCGGCCACGTCACCGGAGCCGACACCGTCGGTTCCGCCCGCGCCCGCAGGGTGTAGGGGGTCGCCGTCGTCTTCCGTGCCGCGTTCTGGCTCCAGTCGACGAAGACCTTGCCCGGCCGCAGGTTGCGCGTCATGCGGTGCACGACAAGCCGCGGCATCGCCTTCTCGGCCTCCACCGCGACCTCCTTGGCGTACTCCGTCGTCCGTGCGGAGGACGTCGGCCGCACCGCCGCCAGCAGATGCAGCCCCTTCGACCCCGACGTCTTGGCGTACGTCTCGATCCCGTCCGCCGCCAGCCGCTCCCGCAGCCACAGCGCGACCTCGCAGCACTCGACGACGGTCGCGGGTGCCCCCGGGTCGAGGTCGAAGACCAGCCGGTCGGCCTCACCCGGCGCACCGATCAGCCACTGGGGCGTGTGGAACTCGGTGACGAGGTTCGCCGCCCACACGAGGCTCGCGAGGTCCTGGATCAGGACCATGCGGGCGGGTCCCTCCGACCGTGGCACCTCGGCCGTGGCGACCCACTCCGGTGTACCCGGCGGCACGTTCTTGGCGAAGAAGACCTGGCCGTCGGGCCCGTCCGGGTAGCGCAGGAACGACAGCGGCCGGTCGCGGAGGTGGGGCAGCAGGACCTCGGCGGTCGTCGCGTAGTAGTGCAGCAGCTCGCCCTTGGTGAAGCCGGTCGCCGGGTGGAGGACCTTCTCCAGATTGCTCAGCGGGAGCCTTCGCCCCTCCACCTCAGTGATCGGCGTCATAGGATGACAATCCCATGAAATGCTAGGAAACTGGCTGAAATAATCCGCAATCGGGTGGAGGGGTGCTGCACGTGCGATCCATATGGAACGGCGCCATCTCCTTCGGCCTGGTCAGCATTCCGATCAAGCTGGTGAACGCCACGGAGAACCACTCGATCTCCTTCCGCCAGATCCACACCGAGGACGGCGGCCGGATCCGCTACCGCAAGGTGTGCGAGCTGGAGGAGCGGGAGGTGTCCGGCTCGGAGATCGGCAAGGGGTACGAGGACGCGGACGGCTCGATCATCCCGATCACGGACGACGACCTGGCCTCCTTGCCCATTCCGACCGCCCGGACGATCGACATCGTGGCCTTCGTGCCGGCCGATCGGATCGACCCGCTCCAGATGGACACGGCGTACTACCTGGCGGCGAACGGGGTGCCGGCGGCCAAGCCGTACACGCTGCTGCGGGAGGCCCTGAAGCGCAGCCAGAAGGTCGCCATCGCGAAGTTCGCGCTGCGGGGGCGGGAGCGGCTGGGCATGCTGCGGGTCGTCGACGACGTCATCGCCATGCACGGGCTGCTCTGGCCGGACGAGATCCGGGCGACCGAGAGTGTCGCGCCGGACGCGAGTGTCACCGTGCGCGACAAGGAACTCGACCTCGCGGATGCCCTCATGGACACCCTCGGCGAGGTCGACCTCGCCGAACTCCATGACGACTATCGCGAGGCTGTGGAGGAACTCATCGCGGCGAAGGCCTCCGGCGAGAAGGTGCCTTCGGCTCCTGCCGCCGAGAGGGGCGGCGGCAAGGTCATCGATCTCATGTCCGCGTTGGAGAGCAGTGTTCGGCAGGCTCGGGTTGCGCGGGGGGAGGGGGCGGCGTCAGCGGGTGAGGCCGAGGCGGAGGCTGAGGTCAAGCCTCTCCGTAAGACTCCGGCCCGCAAGTCCTCCCGGGCCGCTCCCAAGCAGGCCGCGGGTAAGAAGTCGACGTCTGCGGCTGCGAAGAAGACGGCGGCGAAGAAGACGGCTTCGGGCAAGAAGACGGCGGACGGTTCCGCCGCGAAGAAGACGGCCACGAAGAAGGCAGCCGCGACGAAGAAGGCGTCTCCGCGGAAGCGGGCCTCGGCCTGATGCGGGGGGCTGGGGGACTTTCTTTCCCCAACCCCACCCCTTCCCGAAACTGGGGGCTCCGCCCCCAGACCCCCCTCAGGCCGGTACGCAGGCCGCGGGTCGTTGTGGGCTGGTCGCGCAGTTCCCCGCGCCCCTAAAGGGGCGCCTGAGGTCGGTGCGTATGTGCCGGGTTGTCGTGAGTGCACGTCCGGACCTCAGTGTCGTCGCAATGCCAGTACCGCGTTGTGGCCCCCGAATCCGAACGAGTTGCTCAGTACCAGGTCACCCGCTGTGGGCAACGGTCGTGGGGAATCGACCACGAGGTCCAGGGACACCCCGTCGTCGAGCTCGGCGCAGCCGATGGTCGGTGGGATCAGGCCGTGGCGGAGGGTCAGGGCAGAGGCCACCGCCTCCACGCCCCCCGCAGCTCCCTGCAGGTGCCCCAGATGCCCCTTGAGCGCGGTCACAGGAACCCGCTCGCCTCCGAGCACCTCTTCCAGCGCGACCGCCTCGGCGAGGTCGCCGTCGACCGTCGCCGTGGCATGCGCGTTGACGTGGACGACGTCCACGACATACGCGCCGGCGTCCCGCACGGCCCGCCGCACCGCCCGAGTGATCCCACCCCCGCTCGGATCGGGCGCGGCCACATGATGGGCGTCGGCCGACAGCCCCCACCCCGCCGCCTCGCAGTACACCCGAGCCCCCCGCGCCCGAGCGTGCTCCTCGGCCTCGAGGAGCAGAAACCCGGCGCCTTCCCCGTTCACGAACCCGTCCCGATCCCTGGCGAACGGCCGCGACGGCGTCCCGGACGTGACGTCGAGCGTGGACAGGGCCCGCATGGAGGCGAACGCGGCCATGAGCGCCGGCGTCACCACCGCCTCCGCACCTCCGGCGAGCGCAACGTCCACGTGCCCGTACCGTATGCGGTCGATCGCCTGCCCGATGGCCTCCGTACCGGAGGCGCACGCGCTTGTCACCGTCCGCGCCTCCCCGGTGATGTGCAGCCCGAGCGACACCTGGGACGCGGCCTGCGAGGGCACGGTCATCGGTGTGGTGAGCGGCGAGACGAAACGCGGTCCCTTCTCCCGCAGCCGTCGGTCACCCTCGACGAGCACGGGCGCACCCCCGATGATCGTGCCGACCGAGACCCCGACCCGGTCCGGGTCGAGACCGCTCTCCAACGTCCCCGACGGATCGAAGCCGCCGTCCGCCCAGGCTTCCCGCGCCGCGATCAGGGCGAGTTGGGCCGACCGGTTCATCCGTCGCGCCTGCTGCCGGGGCACCAGGTCCGCGAGATCCACCGGTACCAGCGCCCCGGTCCGCACCGGCAGCTCCGCGAACTCCGGCCCGTCCAGCTCACGGATCCCGTGCCGCCCGTCCAACAGCCCCTGCCACAACGCGTCGACACCGACGCCCAGCGGAGTGATGGCCCCCAGCCCGGTGACCACGACCCGCCGCCGCTCACCGACGGCGGGCTCCCGACCCGACGGCTCCCGACCCGACGGCGCCGGCCGCGCGTGATGACGTACGAGATGGCCTCGGGCCGCCCGCTCGGCGGCCCAGGTCATCAACTCCTCGTCCTGAAGCGGCTCTTCGGGGCCCCGTCGGTCCAGATCGCGATGCCAGACGCCCCATCTGCGCGTGTACGACTCCTCGGCGGCCCCGGGGTCGACGGCCCGCAGCGCGGTGACCCGGTCGCCGTCGCGCAGGTCGACCGTGCGGAGGTCGGCCGGGACGGCGTACGGGATCCGCGTCGGGTCCATCCGGCGGCCCCCGACCGTCAACTCGCGGCAGCGATCGAGGAGTTCGTCGTGGTCCGTGCCGCCGAGCGGTGGCCGCAGTGTGACGCGCAGGGTGTCGGGCGTCTCGGGGAGGGTGTGCATGACCACGTACCAGGTGTTCTCCGCGACGGCCTCGGGAGACAGGGCGAGGAGGTCGCCGGGTATGACCTCGGCGGCGGTGACGGTGTGGGGGGTGAGGGCTTGGGGAGTGGAGGTGTGGGGAGTCGGGGGAGCGTCGTCGTGCGGGTGGTGCATCGGGTGCTGCATCCTCTGCTCGGTGGTGGGGGCACATCGTTCGCAAGAAGCGAACTCCAGTGTCACCGAGCCGAGATATGGCCGACGTTCGGACGTGCGAAGCTCAACGCCCTCCGTGCCGCATCTCCCGAGGACTCACCCCGAAGCGCTGCTTGAACGCCGTACTGAGGGCGCTCGCGGACGAGAAGCCCGAGGCATAGGCCAGATCCGTGATCGTCATGTGCTCGCACTCGCCGCACCGGAGCCGGTCACGGACCAGCCGCAGGCGCTCCTCGCGGATCAGCTCGCGCGGAGTGGTGCCCACGCGCTGGAGGGCCAGCTGGATCTGGCGCAGGGACCAGCCGAGGGCCCGTGCCATGGAGGTCCCGGTCAGGCCGGGATCGGCCGCGTGCTCGCGCACATGGCGGCGGACCATCGCCTCCACCTCCGTCAGATGACCGGAGGGGTCCGGCCGGTCGTCGCCGACCGCGAGCATGCACAGCAACTCGACGATGCGGTCGGAGACGGCGTTGAACTGGGGGTCGGTGAGGGCTTCGCGCTCCTCGTGCAGGTCGTTCAGCATGGAGTTGACCACGCGCCCCAGGCCCTTGCTCAGATCAAGGCCGGTGACCAGCGGCGACTTCCGGTGCAGTGGGCCGTCCAGCTCACGGGCCGGGATGGTGAAGATGTATGCCAGCGTGGACGCGTCCTGGAGACACTCGAAGGGCGCCCCGAAGGTCATCAACGTCGCGGTTCCCGGCGTCAGCCGTGCCTCCTGGCCGTCCTGCCGCAGTATGAGCTCCCCGGTCACGGGGAACAGTAAGCGGTAGTCCTCGTCGGGGTCCTGGCGCACCTGACGCGCGGTCCGGCTGTACTCGATCTCGTCCGACCAGAACTTGACCAGCTGATAGGTGTCGGTGAACTGGCGGACCGTCTCACCGCGGAAGTTGTCGGTGCGCGCGTATCTGTAGCCCATCCGGGACTGGACCGACGCGATGTGCTCGCTCCAGAAGTCGGTCCGCTCACGCGGATCCACCTCGTCGGTCGCCTGCGACTCCACGATGTAGGTTCCCGCGGGCAATACGCTTCCTCCGCCCAGAGTTGCCCCGGCCGTCGCCGAAACCCCTGCTCAACCGGCTTTCTGGCAACGGCAGTTACGGCTGGTAAGCGTAGTGCAGACGTTCCGTTTCCGCGCCCCGGAGGGCGGCACATGAGGCGGACCGCACATGGGCATGTGCCGGAAGGTGCGCGGAGCCTCCCGTGCGCCCCGGCGCAATCCGGCGCGCGGGTGGTGCGCCTGGGGGCAACTTCCTTGCGCGCGCGGGAAAGTGCGCGCGCCCGCTCGCCACTACCGTCGAGCGACCCGTTCCCCCCTCTCACCCTCCCCGCCTTTGAGAACTTCGAGGACTTCATGAAGGAACAGATACCGGAGGCGGTGTTCTGGTGCGTGGCCGTCGGCCTGCTCGCCGTCACCGTGCTGCTGGTGCGCCAGCGCGGGATCACCTCGCTGCTGCGCCGGCGCAACGCCGAGCTGGCGGAGGACCTGCGGACCCGGGAGGAGGAGGTACGGCACCTGGTCGCCGTACGCCTCCCGGCACTGGAGGACCACGGACCCCAGCAGCAGCCGGTCCCGGGCCTCGGACTGCTCGACGCCCGCCTGGCGGGCAGCGGCTTCGCGAAGTCCCTCGACCACGTGCTCGAGCGGTTCGCCACCGCCGTCGAGCACGCGCAGTCCCGCGCCGACCAGTCCGCGAAGGCCGCGCTGAAGTCGTCGATGCGTTCCATCCAGGCGCTGGCCAACGAGCAGCAGGTCGCCATCTCCGACATGCAGGACCGGCACGACCGCCCCGACGTGCTGCGCGACCTCCTGGAAATCGACCACGCCAACGCCCAGTTCGGCCGCCGTGCCCAGGCCATCGCCGTACTGTGCGGATCCTGGCCGGGACGCCAGCGCTCCACCTCCGCGCTGATCGAGGTCGTCCGCGGCGCCACCTCCCGCATCCGCGACTACCGGCGCGTCCAGATCCACGGCCAGGCCGACATCGCCGTCGAGAGCCGGGCCGTCGAACCGGTCGTGCTCACCATCGCCGAACTGCTCGACAACGCGGCCCGCCACTCGCAGCCCAACACCAAGGTCGAGGTCAACGTCCAGTCCGTGCACAACGGCGCCTGCGTGATCATCGACGACGCGGGCGTCGGCATGGACGCCCACGCGACGGAGCGTGCCGCCGCCCTGCTGTCGGGACGGCACGCGGTGGACGTCACCCGGCTCGACGACCCGCCCCAGTTCGGCTTCGCCGTCATCGGCGTACTCGCCGCGCGCTACGCGTTCAGCGTCTCCGCCGACACCCGCTCCCCGTACGGCGGTGTCCGTGCCGTCGTGTTCCTGCCGTCCGCCCTGCTCACGCACCGGGACACCGCGGAGGAGCCGCCCGTGACCGCACCGCCTGCCCGAGCGTCCGCCCGTACGCCCGCCGCGTCGCCTCGTACGCCCGAATCCGCCGGTACGCCCGCCGCGTCGGCCCGTACGAGCGAATCCGCCGGTACGTCCGAACCGGCGCCCTCGCCGTCCCCCGCGGCCGAGCCCTCGCCGGGCCGGTCGGCCGGTCTGCCGCTGCCCGCGGAGGCGTCCACCACGGTCGGCGGGCTGCCCAAGCGCCGCCGCAGGGCCCCGGCATCCGCACAGGCGCAGACGCAGGCGGAGCCTGCCGCCGGAGTGCAGGACGCGCCGGCGCCCGTCGAGGAACCCGGTGGCCGCTCGGCCGAGGAGACCGCCCGCCGTATGGGCGCGTTCGCCCGCGGGACCCTCCACGGCCGCGCCGCCCAGGACGCCGAACAGGACATTTCAGGCACCCCCCACGAAGACGAAGGGAACATCCAAGGATGATCGAGCCCACGAACAACGAGTTGGGCTGGATGCTCGATGAGGTCCTGAAGGTCCCTGAGGCGCGGCACGCGATCCTGCTCTCGGCCGACGGCATGCTCCGGGCCCACTCCGCGGACATCGGCAGGGACGACGCCGAACGGCTCGCGGCCGGACTCTCCGGGGTCCAGTCGATCAGCCGCAGCACGGCCGAGTTCTGCGGCAGCCCGCACACGCCGTGGCGGCAGACCCTGATCGAGTTCGCGCACGGCTACGTCTTCCTCGTGGCCGCCGGCGAGGGCGCCTATCTCGCGGTGTCCACCACCGAGCACGTGGACATGGAGGCCGTCACGTACCGCATGCACAAACTCGTCGACCGGCTCGGCAAGGAACTGACCAGCCCGGCGCGTCGGGACGCCAGCCCGGCATGACACCGCCCAGGCGCCCCGGAGGGAAGCTGGTGCGGCCGTACGTCGTCACGGACGGCCGCTCCCACCCGACCCGCAACACCCTGGACCTGGTCACGCTGCTGATCGCCGCCGACGATCTGCCGCTGACCGGACTGAGCCCGGAGAAGCGGGCGTTGATGGAGCTGTGCAGGCCCGGCGCGCTGTCGGTCGCCGAGGTGGCGGGACATCTGGCGCTGCCGGTCAGCGTCACCAAGGTGCTGATCGCCGACCTGATGGACAGCGGCCACATCGTCACCCGCGCCCCCATCCCGTCCGCCCGGCCGTCCGAGACCCGCATCCTCCAGGAGGTGCTCGATGGGCTCCGCGCCCGCCTCTGAAGCCGCCCTCTCCGCGGGCACTCCCTCCGCGGGCAGCCCTTCCGCGGGCATTCCTTCCGCGGGCGCCTCGTCCTCCGGCGCCAGTGACGGCGTCTATCTCGCGAGCGGTGTGCAGACCGCCGTCAAGCTCCTGATCGTGGGGCACTTCGCGGTCGGCAAGACCACCTTCGTCGGCGCGCTGTCCGAGATCCGGCCGCTGCGCACCGAGGAGGTCATGACCCAGGCGGGCGCTCTCGTCGACGACCTCGCGGGCACGAAGGACAAGACGACCACCACGGTCGCCCTCGACTTCGGCCGCCTCACCCTCAACGACTCCCTGGTGCTGTACCTCTTCGGCACCCCGGGGCAGCAGCGCTTCACCGAGCTGTGGCAGGACATGACGCGCGGGGCA
This sequence comes from Streptomyces albicerus, assembly GCF_008905045.1. Classification (GTDB taxonomy): domain Bacteria; phylum Actinomycetota; class Actinomycetes; order Streptomycetales; family Streptomycetaceae; genus Streptomyces; species Streptomyces albicerus. Next base: position 112,662 of record NZ_VWMY01000015.1, on the reverse strand, counting down.
CTCGGCGCGCTCGTCCTCGCCGACACGCGCCGCCTCGGCCAGTCCTTCGACGTCATGGGCGTACTGGAGGAGCTGGGCCTGCCGTACGCGGTCGCCCTCAACGACTTCGACGACGCCCCCGAGCACGATCTGGGCGAGGTCCGCGAGGCCCTCGACCTGCTCCCCGAAACACCCCTCGTACGCTGCGACGCCCGCGACCGGATCTCCTCCACGCACGCGCTGATCGCCCTCGTCGAGTACCTCCTCACCCGTAACGCCGGCAGCGCCGACAGCAGCGCCGACGACAGCGCCGACGACAGCGCCGGCGACGGTGCCGGCGACAGTGAACTGGAGCACGCGTGACCTCCCCCGAAGCCCCCGTCCCCGCTTCCGTGCCCGCCTCCGCCTCCGCCCCCGAGCCACCTGAGGGCTGCCCCTTCCACCACCCCATGTACGGGCCGGAGTTCGCCGCCGACCCGGCCGCCACTTACGGCAAGCTGCGCGCGCACGGCAACACGGCGCCGGTGGAACTCGCGCCCGGCGTCCGCGCCACCCTCGTCACCGGGTACGAGGCCGCCCTGCACGTCCTGCGCAGCCCGGAGACCTTCTCCAAGGACCCCCGCCGGTGGCGCGACCTGGCCGACGGCACCGTCGCGCCGGACAGCCCGGTCGTGCCGATGATGATGTACCGGCCGAACGCGCTGTTCACCGACGGCGAGGAGCACCGCAGACTGCGCGGCGCCATCACCGACAGCCTGGCGCGCGTCGAGCCCAACACCCTGCGCGGATACGTCGAGCGCAGCGCCGACACCCTCATCGACCTGATGGCGCCGCGCGGCCGGGCCGACCTGCTCGGCGAGTACGCCCAGGTGTTGCCGCTGCTGGTCTTCAACCGTCTCTTCGGCTGCCCGCCCGACCTCGGGGAGCGGCTGGTCGAGGGCATGTCCGGGATCTTCGACGGCGTGGACGCGGAGAAGGCCAACGAGCTGCTCACCGTGACGCTGCTCGACCTGATCGCGCTCAAGCGCGCGCGGCCGGGGCCGGACATGACGTCCTGGCTCATGGCCCACCCGGCCGGTCTGACCGACGAGGAGATGATCCACGAACTGGTCGTCCTGATGGGCGCGGGCACCGAGCCCCAGCAGAACCTGATCGCCAACAGTCTGCGGTTGCTGCTCTCCGACGACCGGTTCGCGGGCAGCCTGGGCGGCGGCAGTCTGCCCGTCGAGGACGCCCTCGACGAGGTTCTGTGGACCGACCCGCCGATGGCCAACTATGCCGTGCACTACCCGAAACGGGACGTCGTGTACGAGGGGACGCTGCTGCGCGAGGGCGATCCGGTCGTCGTCAGTCTTGCCGCGGCGAACACCGATCCGGCGCTGACGAACGACCAACGGGCCGGGAACCGGGCCCACTTGGCGTGGAGCGCGGGGCCGCACAACTGCCCCGCGCAGAGCCCGGCCCGGCTGATCGCCGCGGTCGCGGTCGAGAAGCTGCTCGATCGGCTGCCGGATGTTGAGTTGGCGGTGGCGGTGGATGAACTGGAGTGGCGGCCGGGGCCGTTTCACCGGGCGTTGGCTTCGTTGCCGGTGCGGTTTCCGGTGGCGGGGGTTGCGGTTGCCGCGGAGGCGCGGGAGGGGGAGGCGCGGGAGGGGGTGGCTGTGCGCCGGCCCGTGCCGCCCGTGCCGCCCGCGTCTGCCGGGGCCGAGCAGCCCGGGCAGCCGGTTCCCCCGGCCGTCCGGCCGACGGGTGCGTGGGCGCGGCTGCGGGCCTGGTGGCGCGGGGAGTAGGTGCGGGTTCGTTTTCGTCTGCGGGTTCGTTGTGGCTGGTCGCGCAGTTCCCCGCGCCCCTGGGTGGGTGGGGGTGTCG